>VRUL01000009.1 GCA_019456145.1 Planctomycetota bacterium | reverse complement strand
TTGGGTGTTACGCTTTTCTTAGCTGTTGCGCGTTTCCTGGCGGTGGCTTTTCCGGTTGCCTTTGCCTTGGGTGTTACGCTTTTCTTAGCTGTTGCGCGTTTCCTGGCGGTGGCTTTTCCGGTTGCCTTTGCCTTGGGTGTTACGCTTTTCTTAGCTGTTGCGCGTTTCCTGGCGGTGGCTTTTCCGGTTGCCTTTGCCTTGGGTGTTACGCTTTTCTTAGCTGTTGCGCGTTTCCTGGCGGTGGCTTTTCCGGTTGCCTTTGCCTTGGGTGTTACACTTTTCTTAGCAGTTGTGCGTTTCCTGGCAGTGGTTTTTCTTGTTGCCTTTGTTGCAGGGCTTTTACGGGTTACCCTTTTTCTGGTTGTAGCTTTTCTTTTTGCCATTTTTATGCCTCCCATTTAAATTTGGTTTTTTTAACGAATTCGTTTCTTTTTTAGCTGATCTATCCAACTACTCTCGGCCCCACGCGGGCAGACTTACAACCGAAGCTTTTTATCGGTTCTCAGAAGCCGATACATAACTTCTATTTTTTCAATAAGTCTTTTTTCAGAAACATCTTGCACGAAACGGCAAACCAAATAGTGAAATGACCAATGAGTTTAGAGGCGTCGAGAACTATTAATACCCTCTTAAAGCGTTTAACAATCGGAACCTGTATGAATATACGGGCCTAACTGCCGATTCGGATTCGGAGGACACAACAGATGTATAAAAAATACACGAAAGAACAACGACAGCTATTAGTTGTCCGATAACTTCCGGTATTTAATTAGTAATACATCTTACAGAGATAACGTATAAAGACCAGTTTGTGAAATCATCGTGGCAGGTGATGTAAACGGGGACTGCATTGTCAATTACAAAGATTTTGCGTTTATAGGTTTGCACTGGCTTCGAGACGAAAATCAGTAACGGCTCCAGAGGGTAATTGTGGGAAGTTATTTGCAGGCCCCATTAGATAGAAAAAAAGTTCGAAATAAATTTGCAGTTAGGATTCTTGATAAACCCGGACATAAAACTGGAAGGCGAGTGATTATCTAACGGGGCAGGCGTTTCGAATTGCGTTTATTGCAGCGACGCGGTCGGGGTTTGAAAAAATTGCGTTGCCGACTACAAGGGTATCAGCACCATAAGAGACAACCGTCGGGGTTGTATCAGGATCAATACCGCCATCGACTTGGATCCTGATATCGGGGCCTACAATCTCCCTTACTCTTGTAACTTTTTTTGCGGCCTCGGGGATAAATTTCTGTCCGCCAAAACCGGGGTGAACGGTCATAACAAGGACCATATCACAAAGGGGGGCGATTTTTTCTATCGCTTCAACGGGGGTTTCGGGATTGAGGCAAATTCCCGCGGTTGCACCGAGGTCGTGGATGCTATCAATAAGGTCTTCGTGTTTTGCAGGAACTTCAATGTGAAACGTTATGTGGTTGGCGCCTGCTTCAATAAACGCCTGAGCATACCTGTCCGGCTCGCTTATCATCAGGTGGGCATCGAAAACAAGATTGCTGCATTTTCTAAGCTTTGCGATAACAGGCGGTCCTATTGTGATATTCGGGACGAAGTGACCATCCATAACGTCCAGGTGCACCATGCCGACGCCGGCCGAGGCAATTTCAGCTATTTCATCCGCTATATGGGCGAAATCGGCATTGAGGATTGAGGGCACAATTTCAATTGTCCCGGCTTTGGCTAATCGCAAATCAGACATAAGGTGAGTTTATTTTATTCGATATCGAACTTTTTTATTTTGAATTTCGAATCGTGAAATCTATTTTTCGTCGAGGATTTCGAGACACTTGAATTTTTTGCCTTCGAGGAATTCGAGTGACGCACCGCCACCAGTTGAAATATGACTTATTTGATCTTCGAGTCCCAATTTTGTGACGGCACTTGCACTGTCACCTCCTCCGATTACAGTTCGTGCTCCTTTTACTGTAGCGTCGGCAACAGCGAGCGCGACATCTTTTGTTCCTTCATCAAATGGCGGCATCTCAAAGACGCCCATGGGGCCATTCCAGACAATTGTCTTTGCTCCTCTTAGTTTTTCGACGAAAAGTTGTCTGCTTTCAGGGCCAATATCGACACCATTCCAGCCTGAATCAATATTACCGGTGACGACTTTGTTCTCGGCACCGGGTTTTAATTCCCGGACAACGACAGTATCAATTGGAAAGACCATTTCGCAATCGGCGTCTTTTGCCTGCTTGACCAATTCGGTAGCTTTATCCAGAAAGCCATCTTCGCACAAGCTGTTTCCGACGGCGCGGCCGTCGGCTTTGAAGAAGGTATAGGCCATTGCCCCGCCAATCAGAATGCAGTCGACTTTGTCGATAAGATTTTCGATTACTCCTATCTTGTCGGACACCTTTGCCCCACCTAATATTGCTATGAACGGCCTTTCCGGCTCACTGAGCGTCTTACCCAGGAACTCGAGCTCCTTTTCAATTAAAAAGCCGATGACCTTAGGTTTGCCCTGCATAACCACGGGTACCGTATACATCGAAGCGTTGTCCCTGTGTGCTGTGCCGAAGGCATCATCAACGTAGATATCGGCCAGGTCTGCAAGCTCTCTTGCGAAGTCGTCTTTGGCCTGGCGCAGTTGTGTATCCTCCCTGGCCGCTTCGTCTTTTATGGTTTCTTCCTTGTGGAAGCGCAGGTTCTCGAGCAGCATGCACTGACCGCTTTTGAGTGCCTTGGCTTTGGCTTTTGTTTGGTGACCAATACAATCATCAGTGAAAATAACATCGGTATCCAATAATTCAGATAATCTCTCAGCGACCGGAGCCAAAGACATCTTCTGGTTCCTTTTACCCTTTGGCCTGCCAAGATGGCTCATAAGAATCAGTGCACCTCCGCGCTGAAGTATATTGTTTATAGTCGGCAGGGCCTTTGTGATTCTGTCATCGCTGGTAATGTTGCAGTCATCATCCAAGGGCACATTGAAGTCGCACCGCATCAAGACTTTTTTTCCTTTTACCTCGATATCAGCAACGGTTTTTTTAGCCATTTTTTTACGTGCCCCAATAAGACTCTATCGGCTACGCTCTATTTTATTACATTGCCGAGAGCTTTTCCATAATATCAACTGTGCGGTTGGAATAACCCCATTCGTTGTCATACCAACTAACGACTTTAACGATCCTTCCGATGACCATTGTGCAGAGAGAATCGAAGATACTCGAAGCCGGGTCATTAACGATGTCACTGCTGACGATGGGCTCATCGCAATAGACCAGGATGCCTTTCATGGGGCCATCGGCAGCGGCCTTCATTGCTGCATTTACACTATCGACGGTAACGTCCTTTTTGACATTAACGACAAGGTCGACGATACTTCCGACGGGAATAGGTACGCGAATAGCAAAACCATCGAGTTTGCCTTCAAGTTCGGGTACAACCTTGCCGATGGCCTTTGCGGCACCGGTAGTAGTTGGGATAATGTTGACCGCGGCAGCACGCGCACGTCGCAGGTCACTATGTATCATATCAGCGACATTCTGGTCGTTTGTATAAGCATGAATAGTCGTCATAACACCCTGCTCAATACCAAAAGTGTCGTTTAGGGTCTTTGCAATAGGCGCCAGGCAATTAGTGGTACAGCTTGCATTGGATACACATTTGACCTCACTGGTGAGGTCGTCATCGTTAACACCCAACACAATTGTCGCATCGATATTATCCTTTGCCGGAACACTTAGTATAACCTTTTCTGCGCCAGCCTTGATATGGTCTGCATAGCCGCCCCTGGATGATTCCGCCGTTCGAAAGATGCCTGTCGATTCCAGCACAATCTTTACGCCCATATCTTTCCATGGCAGCTCAGCGGGATTCTTGACCGATAAAACTTTTATCTCTTTTCCGTTGATGACCAATTTTCCTTCTCCAGCTTCAACGGTTCCATCCCATTTGCCCATGACGGTATCATATTTGAACAGATGCGCAAGACTCTTTGCGTCCGAGAGGTCATTTATGGCGACTAATTCCAAATCGCCCTTTCTTTTCATAATAATCCTTGCGACAGCTCTTCCGATTCGGCCGAACCCATTAATTGCAACCTTTGTTGCCATTTATCAATCTCCTTGATTTCCATACTGTATATGCGGTTTTTGTTATTTTAATCCCGCTCCCGTCTTGGTTACGGGGCGAACGAAAGAGCTACTTTATTTACAAGGTAGTGGATTGTCAAGAATTTAATGTAAATCATGAGAATTGCCCGCCATTCCAGGGCCAAAAGCCATTTTTTGAGATTTTTTTTGTAAATTTTTGTAATATAAGGGCTTGCGGCGCAATTATATATTTGGTGATGGTTGGTGCTATGGCGAAAACTTTTGATCGAACGGACATCGATGGCCTTGTACGGCGGGCCGGCGTGGAAGCTGGAGCCCTTTCGGAGCTTTATGAGCTGTACTATGAGCGGATTTTCGCAACTGGCTGTACGCCATAGCAGCCAACCAGGCAAACGCTTATATACGAAAGGCATTGCGCCGCAAAAGGCTTCTTGCAGAAGCTGTAAGCTCGATGAGTTCCCCGGCTGCGAACAGCTATGACGAGTCCCCGGAGCCGGACTGGCCAAGGATTTATGCGGCTATTTCGAAACTTAAGCCAGAGCACCAAACCATAATTACGTTACGGTTTTTCGAGAATATGGAGTACGAACAAATAGCGATAATTTTAGACAGCAGAGAAGCAACTTTGCGTGTAACGTTACACAGGATTCTTAAGAAGTTGCGAAAACACCTGCTGGCCGTTTCAGATGGAGAAGCATAAAATGTTTAAGAACGAAGATGATTTCAAAACAATCGTTAATCGGCTTAATATTGATGATAAACCAAGCCCTGGTCATCGCGAAAGTCTGCGAGGGCAAATACTTTCCGTCTTTAACAAAAGCGGGGAACAACCTGAAACTGAATCAAGCTCTTTATGGAGAACGATTATGAAAAGCCCGATAGCCAAACTGGCCGCCGCAGCGGGCATAATTATTGCCGTTCTTATCGGCATACATCAACTCGGCGACTCAATTGAAACTGTTGCGCTGGCAGATGTGATTGAAGCAATGCACAATGCCGAATGGGTACATTGTCATATTGTCACAGATTTTACCGGTGTGGATGAGGAGATTGCTACAAAAAATGCAGGTATAGGATGGGAAGGCTGGGAATCAGTAAATCCTTTACGCAGCATCGAAAAGCACAACAATGGAAAAATTTATTTTACAGAAGAATATAAAGGTAAGACATCACGTTATGACCCTGAATCTAATACGATAACTATAGTAGAATATAAAAATCCTTCCACTTCTCAACAGGATTATGCCGGCATTGGAGATATGTATTTTAAGCAAATTTCTGAGTGGGAGAAGCAAGGCAATAAAGCTAATTATGAAGAAGGGATTTATGAAGGTTATCCTGTAATAATTATAAGCATTGATGTTACCTCAGATTACGGCCGGCGCACCAAAATGTCAATCATTGTTGAGTCTGAAACGTATTTGCCAAAGAAATTAACTGCCAAACAGTGGTTAAAGGACCAATACGAAGGCTTAATATCAGGCACATTTGATTATCCTGAGACCGGCCCGAAAGACATCTATGCTCTTGGGGTGCCTCTTACAGCCAAAGTAATTGATAAAACGGATGTTTCCATCGCGAAGGGCATCGATGAACCCAAGCTGGTCTCGACGCCGAAGCCTACAATAAGTCCCGAAATGGTGCCTCTGGCAATCAAACTGCCGAGACCGATGTTCGTGGGTACACCTCAGGACATCAAGGTAGCCCGTCTCGAGAAGCCTTTAGGCAAACCTCGTCCGCCGTTTTATGCGCCGATGGGCACGAAAAATGTGGCTTTCGGGAAACGAGTCTCCAGCAGTGATGAAGAGCCGATTATCGGCGAGATCGAAATGATAACCGACGGTGACAAAGAGGGTTCTGACGGCAGTTATGTAGAGTTAGGGCCGTTTAAGCAACACGTCACTATCGACCTTGGTTCCGAGCACAACATATACGCGATTGTGGTATGGCATTTCCATAAGCAGGCCCGTGTTTATTTCGACGTAGTTGTGCAGATTTCAAGCGAGCCTAATTTCGTCAAACCGAAGGCCGTGTTCAACAATGACATTGACAACTCTTTGAAATTTGGTGTAGGGAAAAATATGCACTATGTCGAAACGTCCGAAGGTAAACTTATTGATGCCAAGGGTTTTCGTGGTCGCTATGTGCGTCTATACAGCCAGGGTAATACCCACGACGACCTTAACCACTATATCGAGGTGGAAGTTTATGGAAAGGACACAAAAGAGGAGCCGATATCAGCGCCGGACGAGAAGAAAGAGAGGAGAAGTGATAATGGCGAAGTTAAAAAAGCAGACCCGAATATCCCAAAAACCGGGATGGTTCCTTTGCAAATCAAACTTCCCAAACCGATGTTTGTCGGCACGCCGCTGAATAAAAAGGTTCCCTATCTTGAGAAGCCTTTAGGCAAGCCCCGTCCGCTATTTTACGCACCTGTGGGAACGAAAAACGTAGCTTTCGGAAAACCAGTAACGAGTACGGATGAAGAGCCGATTATCGGCGAGATCGAACTGATAACCGACGGAGACAAAGAAGGAGCCGACGGCAGCTTTGTTGAGTTGGGGCCTTTTCCACAAAGCATTACTATCGACCTTGAGGGAGTATTTGATATATATGCGATAGTGGTCTGGCATTACCATAAAGAGGCGTGGATTTATTTTGATGTAGTGGTGCAGACTGCCGATGACCCTGATTTCATTATGAATGTCAGAACACTGTTTAACAATGACATCGACAACTCTCTGGGTCAGGGCGTGGGTAAACATATGCACTACACGGAAACTTCTGAGGGTAAACTTATCGATGCCAAGGGAGTGCGCTCCCGCTATTTGCGTTTTCGCAGCAATGGCAGTACGGGCAGCGAGGCCAACCACTATATCGAAGTTGAAGTTTACGGCAAGGCCGTAAAATGAAAACCCACAAAAAACTCGCTACAGCGACGGTCGCGGTTATAGTCATAACCAGCGGCATGCACTGCTGTAACCGGAACGCTTCGACGGTGAAAACCACTGATGTATCTGGGCAAGCTGCCGTCGATGATGTGGCCGTCTCTGAATTAGTGCCACTGGATATTAAGCTGCCAAGGCCAATGTATATAAGTCACAGGTCTGCGAATTTTCGTGACTTTATACCCAATTTGGAACCTCTGTCGACAAAACCACGTCCGCCGTTTTTGGCTCCGGTTGGAACGAAAAATGTAGCTTTCGGAAAACCGGTAACCTGCACGGATGAAGACCCGATTATCGGCAAACTGGAAATGATCACAGATGGAGACAAAGAGGCGGCTGAGGGCAGCTTTGTTGAGTTAGGGTTTTCTTTTCTACAACACATTACAATTGACCTGGAGGCTGAGTATAACATATACGCGATTGTTTTCTGGCACTATCACAGGGATATCCATGCCTATTTTGACGTCATCTTGCAAGCTGCTGACGATCCCGGTTTTACTATTAACGTGAAAACCTTGTTCAATAACGACCATGACAATTCTGCCGGCTTCGGAATCGGCAAAGACAAGAACTACATCGAGACCTCGGAAGGTAAACTCATTGATGCAGGAGGAGTTCGCACTCGCTATATTCGCCTATACAGCAACGGCAATGACCTTGATGAGTTTAACCACTACGTCGAAGTGGAAGTTTACGGCAAGGCCGCAAAATAATTCTATCAAAAAATGTACGGGAATCATATTTTTAGGCCGGGCTTTTTGGTCCGGCTTTTTTATTGGTTTTGCGAGGAGGCGGTCTTGCGGAGGATGCGGTATTTTCTTTGAGCTTCAACCTCTATAACGCTATCATTTGCAGTCATTAGTAGAACATACCAATTTTTTTGCATTTAAGGCATCAGGTATTCGTCTACATTACGGTACCAAGAATAGGAGCTCCTATTGGACGATCGTTTAGATGAAACCCTGGTTTGTGCCTGCAAGCAAGGCGATACGGATGCGTATGCAGTGCTTGTCAAGAGGCATTACAGGCATGTATTCGCACTTTGCCTCGGTGTCTTAGGGAATGTTCATGATGCCGAAGACATTGCCCAGGACGCTATGCTCAAGGGCCTGGTAAAGATAAAGAAACTGGGCAGGGGCGAACAGTTTGAGGCATGGATATTGCAAATTGCGAAAAATCTGAGCATTGATTTTCTCCGAAGGAGAAGACGCGTAAAGCCTCTTGCCGGTGAGCAACTGATGCAAGCCGGACAAAGAAGTCAAGAGAACCATGAATTGGAGCAGGCAGTAAGACGGCTGCCCGGTGAGCTTCGGATACCGCTGGTAATGTATTACTTCGACAAAAAAAATGCAAAAACCATTGCTGAAGAGTTGAATATATCGCACTCGGGAGCATGCCAGAAAATCAGAACGGCAAGAAAAGAACTGCATAAACTCCTGACAGAAAGGGGCCAGGATGAACAGCGAATGTGACAATATAAAAGAGAAAATCGCAGACCATGTATCGAGAATGTTGTCTGAGTCCCAGGTACAAACAGTTGAGCAACACTTAGAAGAATGTGCAGGCTGCCGGGAATATGCTCGCGCCTTAAAACTTGAAGATGGATTGTTGACCGAATTCTTTGCAAAGATTGAAGCGGATATGTCAGGCCGGCAAGAGCGTGCGGTCAAAGCCATAAACCGCTCTTATGTATCCAAACAAAGTGACACTATTTCAATAGGAAGAATGATTATGAAGAGTCGAATAACAAAATTAGCCGCTGCGGCGGTGATAATAATTGCAGTGGTACTATCGATAACAGTTATAGACAAACTGACGCCGAAAGTCTATGCCATTGTGCAAACTGTAGAGGCCTTCAGGAATGTTCGTTTCATTCATCTTATACGACGTGACGATGCGGACCAGGTCAAAGATGAAAGATGGATTGAACTGGGAATGGACGGAAGGCAAGTACGTTATTGGCAGGGTAAGCACGGTGAATCCTTCGCAATAGAAGACGGTGAATCGACAGCCGTATATCACCACGATAAGAAAACCGTGGTAATATATGATAGAGAGGACAAGCAGTACCAGTGGGTTGGCCCGCTGGGTGAATTTCTGGAAAACCTTCTTCAGAAAGGCAAAATCATAAAGGAAAACGACGACTATTATGGCCAACCCGCTCACAGGGTATGGTGGCCAATGGCGGGCGCCGAATGTTATGTGGATCCCGAAACAAAATTGCCTATCGCCATAGGAGATACGGAGATGAGCTACGAGCAGCCCCCGGCTGGGACATTCGAGATCGTGATACCCGAAGACTATGCGATGGTCGACCTGCGTCCGGGCAGCGAAACCGGACCGATTCCTGAGTGGCTGCAGGACAAGGAGATTGCAGGCAAACGCTTCAATGAGGCAACCCATGCCCTTGCGGACGGTAACTACGCCGAAGCTGCTGAGCTGTTCGAATATGTCGTGGAGCATCAATCCGGCCGTAACTGGGCCTGGTTCTGGCTCGGCAGCGCATACTACAAGCAGGGCCAGTACCAACAGGCAATCGAGAAATTCAACAAAGTCTTCGAGATATTCGGGGACAATCCCTGCCAGTACTGTAACTATTACCGGGGCCTGGCCTATGCCCAAATTGGTATGGACGATGCCGCTCAGCAAGACCTGCAAACCTGCCTGCCCGGGATGCTCAGCGCATTGCGGGAGACATCAGCGGCGACAATTTTCGAATATGCGGACAATCCTCTTCTGAGGTATGGCAAGTATCGGCCCAGCGAACAGCAGATTGTAAATAACATGATTAACCGGCTGCGAATCATCACCGGTCAAAACTTTGGCTATGATCCCGATGGAAGTGCCGAGGAGAACGAGGAGGCAATAGCGGCGTGGGAAAAATGGTACGAAAATTCGGGCGTAATCAAAGTTACTCCAGATGCCGAACTTGTTCGGATCCCAGAGGTAGTTGAAGAGGGAGTGAAATAACCTCTGAGGCGCTATGAAAAAGTGACATGATGGTCCTCCTTCAATGGAGGTCGAAAACAGGCCGGGCTTTTTTTGCTCGGCCTTTTTTATGCGCTTTTGGAGAGAAAAGCGGGAATTTTTCCCTGGAGCCGACTTTTTTTATTTTTTGATGTCGCAAAAACGGGCAATTCTACACTATATAGTGAAAACACAAATCCTTAAGAAAGAGTTTTTTGAGGTGTGAATATGTCTGATACTGATAAATATTATATTGAGCGTTGCCTGGATGGCCATCCGGATGATTTTCGTTACCTTGTGCGGCGCTATCAGGGAGTTTTGCTAGCTCATCTTGCCGGGAAATTAGGTAACAGGAACAGCGCCGAGGAAGTCGCCCAAGAGACTCTCGTGCGTGCCTACTTCAATCTGAACAAGCTCAAAAAGCCGAGTTCATTCTTTTCCTGGCTGCTTGGTATCAGCGACCGGGTGGCGAAGGAACAACAAAGAAAAGAGCAAATCCGCCACCAGCGTGAAGCTATCCGTTCGTACAGTGAGGAAGCCGGCAGTCCTGAACTGTCGCAGGATTATGCACTGGAAGCTGCAATCGCCGAGCTGCCTGAGGCGTACAGGAGAGTTATTCTGCTTCGATATTACGGCGGTTACTCGTGCAGTCAGATCGTCGAGCAGTTCGACATGCCGTTGGGCACAGTTACCAAAACACTTTCACGGGCGTATGTAATGCTGCGTAACTCTCTGAAGCAGCAAGAAAATGAAGAAATTTATGAGGTGCAAAAATGAATTGCGCAGAATGTAAAGAAATTTTGGTTGCTTATTTCGAAGGGCTTTTGGAAGACGCCCAAAAAGAGGAAGTCACAGAACATCTTAAGGATTGTCATGCCTGTCAGAGTGAATCGGCAGAGCTAACGGCGCTTCAGGGGCGTCTTGTTAAGAACGGTAAGGCCTTATCTGACAGCCGGCTTGAGGATGAGGTCTTGAATCGGATTATTCAGGAGCAGAATGTAAGGCTCAAAACCGCGCGCAAAGCCGGCGAGAGCCTTAATCTAAGGAGAATAATTATGGAAAGTAGAATTACAAAACTGGCTGCCGCGGCAGTGTTAGTTGTCGCGGTGCTAATAGGTATACATCAAATTGGTGGAGGCACTCCGACCTTTGCCCAAGTCATCGAACCTATCCTCAATGCGCGGACTGTAGTCTACGACTTCATTATTGGAGACGAAGAAAGCAATCCGGTCATTATGCACGAGATAGTTGTTGGTTCACGAATCAGAAGGACCGTATCGAACATACCGGGCATGACCCAAATTATTGACATGGAGACTGGGAAAATGTTAGTGCTCCAGGCTACAGACAAAACAGCAGTATACGTTAATATCCAAGGCCAGCTCCAGGAAAGAACGGGAGGTTACATAGAGTTTGTCCGGAAGGTCCTTATGGAGTTAAAAAATAGTCAAAAGGTTGAAGAGCTTGGCGAGCAGGAAATCGAAGGCCAAAAAGCTATCGGATTTGCAGGCCGGGGCCTAATTGGAGATGGAGTAGTGAAGATCTGGGCCAACCCTAAAACGGCCGTTCCGATACGAGTAGAACTTCAAATAGGACGGTTATTTGTCATCCTGAAGAATTTCAAGTTTGATGAGCTAATAGAGGAGTCAGAGGTTAGTATGGACGTGCCGGAGGGATATACGTTAGAGGAGGCCGAAGTCGACTTTACCAAAGGCACCGAGGAAGACTTTATTGAGAGCCTTCGTATCTGGGCTGAGGTTCTGCTGGACGGTACGTTCCCGGAGGCAGTAGGGACGGAAAGTTTTATGAAACAAATGCCCCTGCTTGGAGAAAAGCTTGCTCAATCGGGCCTCTCGGAGGAAGAAGGAGCGAAACTCGGAGCGAAACTTGGGACGACCCTTCCACGAGGAATGTTCTTCCTCCAATTATTAGAAACCGAGGACAAATATCACTATGCCGGCAAAGGCGTTAAACTGGGCGATGCCGATAAGGCGATATTCTGGTACCGCCCGGAAGGCTCCGAAGCTTACCGCGTTATCTATGGCGATTTGAGCGTCAAAGAGGTGTCAGAGGAGAACCTTCCGAAGTAAATATAAAGAGTAAGTATAACATTTATCACAGAGGCCGGGCACTATCGCTCGGCCTTTTTTTGTGCAATTCTTTGGGGGAAATCGGGAATTTGGGGTTGGAAAGCAAAATCCTGTAAAAGAGTGATTTTATTTAGAGTAAAATATATAGTTTCATCGTTATATTAGTGACAATCGATTGTTCTGATATCAGGTAAGTGAGTAGCAGATGCTGGAAGACAGATTGCTTCTGTGGAGATTTAAGTGCGGCAGCAGAGATGCTTTCGGCGCTATCTACGACAAGTATGCCGGTGACTTGCTAACGTTAGCAGCGAACCTTTTGGGCAACGGCAGTACTGCAGAAGACGTTGTTCAGGAAGTTTTCATCTCGTTTGTAAAATCCGTGGACAAGTTTCGTCTGCGTGGAAGCTTAAAAAGCTATTTATCAACGTGCGTGGCTAACCGAGCGCGTGATTACATTCGCCAAAAAAAGCGTCGTCCAACTGTTGCAGTCAACGAGGCTGCACAAATGACGTCAGATGCAAAAAGTCCGATTCAGTTAGTGATATGCACAGAAGAACTGCAAAAATTGAAGCAAGCGATAACTCATCTTCCTTACGAGCAGCGAGAGGCAATAGTGCTTCGTTTGCATGGCGACTTAAGATTTAGACAAATAGCCAAATTGCAGAATATTTCAATCAAAACAGCCCAAAGTCGGTACCGATACGGTTTGGATAAACTGCGGTCGCTGCTAAATGGTGAGGTAAGAAAATGAGACCAGCAAACAATATGAAGAATCTAATCAGGAAACTACGTTATGACGCCGGCGTCGAAACGCATGACCGGATTCTTGGCAACGTTTTGCAGGCGCTGGATGAATCAGAAAGAATTAAATCGGCTGTCTCACGGCCGAATATAAGGAGAATAATTATGAAAAGTAAGATAACAAGAGTCGCTGCCGCCGCGGTGGTAATTATCGCAATACTTATTGGCATAAATCACTTTGGTGGGTCGATTGATGGAGCAAGTGTTGCCTGGGCTCAGGTGGTTGAGCAAATCAACAATTATACAAAATATAAATGCCGTCAGAGAGTTGTTCGGGAACAAGGCCCTGAAATACCGACGATGGATGTGTATCATCTGAACCTTTCACAAAGACGGCAGGAAGTTGAAAACGGAGACATACATATTATCGATATGCGTGGAACCGATGCGATAACATTAGAGCTTAAACCCGATCAGATGAAGGCAACAGTTACAAAGCTTATTGGGTTTGGTCCCAGAAGTGACCCGCATATAATTGAAATGGTCAAGCGATTCGAGCAGGAATCTACTGAAAAACTCGGCACAAAAAAGAAAAATGGTAAAATCCTGCACGGTTTCAGACATCAACCAAATAAGTACAATGATTTTACAGTGTGGGTGGATCCGAAGACGAAACTACCGGTTGAAATAGAGCTTATACACACTCAGGCAGGGCAAACCATTTTTCTGGATGAATTTGAATTTGATTTTGAACTGGACCCGTCGGCTTTCAGTACTGACGTCCCTGATGGATACGAAGTAAAGACCATAATTCAGGATTATAGACCGGTTGAGTCCAGGGTAATCACTGCTGAAGATATTCGAAGTGGACTCAATCATACGGCGTATACCATAGGAAATCTCCCGTGGTTAGAGAAGCTGATAATTATGCAGGTTGTTGAACCTTCTTCCAAAGTTGGCAAAGCGTATTTGACCGGGATTGTGAGCGATGAGGGCAATAATATAATAATCAATCAGTCGAATATGCACAGTGATTATAAAGAGGGGTATATGGGGTGGATACTCAAGGAGCAGCTTGTTATTGAGGCTTCCACTGGAGCAAAGCTGTATACACATCCAAATAGCTTTGTAGCTGCCCGCGTTTTTCTGGAAAGTTTTGCCGAGGCAAATCCAGAATTTTTTGAAATTGAAAACCTCAGCGAAGAAAGATTTACCAGGATGATTGTCATGCCGGACGGAGCAATTATGGACTTGGTAGCCAATAAACAAATGAGCAACGAAAAGTTGCAGGAGCTTGTCGAGTCCTTAACAGAAATTAAAGCGAATTGATTATTACATCTGTATGCTTGGCAGGAACTGCATTGATCAGAACTCAGAAACGTACCGGGTCATCTATGGTGACCTGAGTGCAAAGGAGGTAAAACAAGAGAATCTACCGAAGTAAATATAGAGAGTAAGTATAAAGTTTATCCCATAGGCCGGGCTTTTCTTGCTCGGCCTTTTTTATGCGTTGGAGCACAGACTACTAAATCACGGTTTAAATCAGCGGTTGGTCGTGGCCGGTTTTACGCTCACCTTCCGCCGTAATAGGGATAGTTGTCAAAGGCATCACCCCGGCCCAAAACGCGCGGGTCTTTGGTCGCTTTCAGCTCGGACATAAGGGTGGTGTTCAACTTGCGTTTTACTCCGGCATATTGAGGTTTGTCCGCAATGTTGTTTAACTGCTCCGGGTCCTTTCGCAGGTCGTAAAGCTCTCGGGCCGGTCGCTTTCCAAAAGCCAGATCGAATAACTTCTTAACTTTCGGTTCGTTGCGGTACTTCAACATGTAAGACTTTGCAGGCGACGCATCAATATCACTATAACCATAAAATGTTCCGCGTGGACGAGACACGACTATTTCCGTAATCTGGGCATAAGCTTTTGGGGTGCCTGCGGGCCAGCGGTTGGGCTTGAAGTTGCGGATGTAGAGGAAATCATGGGTGCGTATCGCCCGCATCGGATACCCGGCCATGCCGATTTGCTGGCATGGGACATGACGTTCCCTGCCTGTCAGGATGTGATCGCGCTTTGGGTCCACGCGCCCGGATTTGCCGGAGGTCAGCACATTGAGGAAACTTTTTGCGGTCATCTGGGGGGTGGGTTTCAATCCGGCTGCCTGGAGGAGCGTCGGCGCTAAATCCGCGAGGCTGATAAAGTCTTCCACAACCCGGCCGGCCTTGACTCGGGCGGGCCAGCGGACCGCAAGCGGAACGTTTGTGCCAAGGTCGTATAGATTACCCTTGCAGCGCGGGAACGGCATGCCATTGTCGCCGGAGATGGCCACCAGCGTGTTGTCCAGTTCGCCGTTTTCTTCCAGTACTTTCAGCAATTCTCCGACTTCGGTGTCGAACCGCCGGACCTCCCAATAGTAGTCGCAAATATCGGTGCGGACCTGTTCGCTGTCCGGCATGCAGGCGGGTACTTCTACATCCTCAATCTTCATTCCGCTATTGACGCCGGACTGCCACTTATAGCCTCGGTGCGGGTCTGTGCTGCCAAACCAGAAGCAAAATGGCTTGCCCTGCGGTCGGGCTTTTAGAAACTGATGGAAGTTTTTGAACCGCGGGCCGGCGGGATTTCGTTTTCTGCCGCCCGGCTGATCGCGGCCGGGGCCCCAGCCCTTTCGAGTAAAGCCCACATGGTAACCGGTCTGTTCCAGCATGTCCGGGTACACGTCGAACTTTGCCGGCAGTGTGCTCCAGAGGTTGCCGCCCTGCTCCAGACGCCAGTGCCACTGCCCGGTCACAATCGCACCCCGCGATGGTGTGCACGATGGGGAAGAGACAAATGCGTTGTTAAACAGTACACCTTCACGGGCCACCCGGTCGAAGGTCGGGGTTTTGATAACTTTGTCACCGGCGATCCCGGCGTGGGGCCAGGACCAGTCATCGGCAAGGCAAAAGAGGATATTCGGGCGGTTCTTATCAGCGCGGGCTCCAAATGACTGAGAAGCCCCTGTCAAGCCAGAGAGAGTCAGCGACGCCGCACCGAAACCGGTGGCCTTGAGAAAATTACGACGAGTGTTATTGAGCATGCTCATTTTTTTCCTCCTACTTTTTTTTGCCGCTTTTATCCGGATCAGTTTGCCTGCCTTAAACCTGCTTCTTTTTAGCAGCCTTTCCCGGTGGTCGCACGTTTGCTTTTAGTTGGCGGTCAAATTCCTTCATTATATAGTTCAGGCGCTTTACGATTCCCGGATGCTTATCCGCGAGATTGTGCTTTTCGCTGATGTCAGCATTGAGGTCATACAATTCGGTCTTTTTCATGCTGCGGAGCTTCCATCTGCCGCAACGGACGGCTTCAAGATTGTTACCTCTATAGTAAAAATACGCTTTATGTGGTGACTTTGCTCCCGGCTTGCCGGACATCAACGGCCATATATCTTTTCCGTCAATTACCCGGTCGGGCGGCACCTGGCCTTTAGCTAACTTTGCAAACGTCGGCAGCAGGTCAATTGTGCCGCAGATTTCGCGGCAAACCCTGTCGGCAGGGATTTTGCCCGGCCAGCGCATAATTGTCGGCTCGCGCATACCGCCTTCATAGGTGGTAAATTTTCCGTCACGCAGAGGCAGGGCAGAGCCGCCATGATGCTTCTTGCCGAGCCAGGGGCCGTTGTCACTGGTAAAGACCACGAGTGTATTTCTATCGACACCAGCCTTTTTAAGAGCTGCAAGAACGCGGCCCACAGACGAATCTATCTGCTCGATAGTTGCCTTGTATGCCTTATGGGCGTCGGCGACGAAAAATTCATCAGAAACGAACAGTGGAACATGGGGCATGGTGTGGGGCAGATACAGGAAGAATGGGCGGTCTTTGTTTTCTGTGATGAACTTTTCGGCCTCCTGTGTATAACGTTCAATCAGGGTAGTCTGGTCAGCCGGGCGCTCGATGATTTTTTCATCGCGCATCAACGGAACGTTCCACGGAGAAAAATCTTTCTGCTGCCAGGCATGGTCAAGATTTCGATTCCTGCCCTTTACACCATCCATATCGTTGGAGTATGGAATGCCGAAGTACGAATCAAAGCCGTTGCTGGTAGGGAGGAATTGAGGCAGGTGGCCGAGGTGCCATTTGCCTATGCAGGCGGTGGCGTAACCTCGAGCTTTTAGAATGTCCGCGATGGTGACTTCATTTGGATTCAAACCGATACTATCCCGCGGGAACAGTACTTTAGTTATACTTACCCGTGGGGGATAACAGCCGGTCAGCAAAGCGGCCCGTGAAGGCGAACAAACCGAAGCAGCCGAATAAAAATCCGTGAACTTCATCCCCTCGTCGGCCATGCGGTCAAGATTCGGTGTATTTATATTTGGCGAACCAAAACAGCCAACGTCCTGGTAGCCCTGGTCGTCGGTGAAGATGATAATGAAATTCGGCTTTCCTGTAGATGCCCCGTGAGAAACTTGCTTGGCCTGACCCGTGCAACCCGGCAGAGCCAGTGACGCCATACCAACACCCATGGTTTTTAGAAAATCACGACGCGTGTAACCAACTTTTTTCATAACTATCTCTCCTATTTTTTAGTTTCCTTTTCTCATACTTCAGGAAGTCTTGGCCCCAACATCCAGCCGCCATGCTGTCAGGCGCTTTTGCAGCTCGGCGGTTTTTTTGGGGAGCTTTTGGGCCAGGTTGTTTTTCTCCGCTATATCGTCGGCGAGATTGTAGAGTTCGACCGAGCCGTTATCGAAGAATTCGATGAGCTTCCAACTGCCCTGCCGGACAGCACCAGAGGAACGGCCGCCAAGGAAGTGCTGTTTTTTGAGCGGGTAGTGCCAGTAGAGTGTGTCGCGGGCAAGTTTGGCCTCGGGATTTTTGAGCAACGGCAAAATAGAGATTCCGTCAAGGCGCCGGCGTGCGTCGGCTTCGAGGCCTGCTATCCGAAGAAACGTCGGGTAGAAATCAATATTGCAGGTCGGCGTATTGCAAATACTACCTGGTTTGACTACCGGCGGCCAACGGATTATTAACGGCTCGCGGATTCCTCCCTCGTAAAGGGTAGATTTGCCGGCCCGCAACGGAGCGTTGGAGGTGACACGGTCCTCCCCGCCGTTGTCGCTTGTAAAGATTAGAACGGTGTTTTCGGCCAAGCCCAATTCGTCGAGTTTGTTCATAATCATACCAACACCCTCATCGATGCTTTCGAGCTGGGCAGCAAGGTGTGGATTATTCTGTCGGGCTTTATTCCCACTGCCAGCGCCGGTTTTTTTCTCGTACTTTGCGACCAGTTCCGGCTTGCCCTGCAGGCGGGTATGAACGGCGTAATGACTTAGGTAGAGAAAGAAGGGACCATCCTTGTTCCGGTCGATGAATTCTATTGCTTCAAGATTGCACCGGTCGACAAGATACTCTTTGCCGGGCAGACGTTTTTGGATTTGCCTGTTGAAGTGATATGGATGAAAATAGCTGCCTCCACCGATGCCGCGGTTTTCCGAGACAATCACTTCATCAAAACCGTATTTGCCGGGAGGGAATTCCTCAGCACCGTGGTTGGCATAACCGGTTAGATGCCACTTGCCTATGATGCCTGTTGTGTAGCCAGCGCGCTTGAGCATCTCGGCGATGGTGATATGGTCAGTCGGAAGGTGGTTTGGGTCGTTTGGGCGAAGGTAATCGGTTATCCCGAGCCTCGCGGGGTATTGCCCGGTCATCAGGGCTGCGCGGTACGGCGAACAAACCGGCGCCGCTGCGTAGGCTTCCGTAAACCTCATTCCCCGGGCGGCCAGTTTGTCGAGGTTGGGCGTTTGATTAAAGGTGCTTCCATAGCATCCCAGCTCTGTCCAGCCCAGGTCATCGGCCAGGATGAAAATGATGTTTGGTCTCCGGTCAGAAGCCTTTTCCGAAATCAGGCCAGAGGCGTTTAGGCAGCCCTGCATCGCCAGCGTCGCCGCTCCCAGGCCGGCGGCTTTTACAAAATCACGACGTGTGCAATACGTTATGCTCATGATTATTTGCTCCTGCTGTTGTTTGCTGTTCTAATCCGGCTCAGCCTTCCTGCGCCACTTTTCAGGCCGGAAACACTGAAAGGGTAAAAGAGCTATTATGTATAGTTAACCAGAATACTTTTTGCAACACCTTCGCTTATTATCTTTCTTTTAAGAAGTGCATTTATGGATTCCACCATCGTAATCATACCATATTTTTTTCCTGTTTCGATTATACTTCTCAGGAAGAATCCACCCCTCCTTCTTATAATATTCCTCGCAGCACCAGTCACAACTAATACTTCACACGCCACCCTTTGCTCACCATTTACTGTTGGGATTAATTCCTGGTGAATCATACCCTGCAAAGATTCAGCCAGAAGAAACCTCAACTGGCTTTCGTCAGTAGCAGGAGCATAACTCAAAAGTCTTTCCATAATCTTGTCGATTGATATAACATGCAGTGTGGAAAGAACCAGGACACCTGTTTCTGCGGCTGTTAAGGCAATCTTGATAGTCTCGTAATCTCTCATCTCACCTATTGCAATAACATCAGGGTCTTGTCTTAAAGCGGCCCTTAGCCCGGTGTAAAATGTTTGGGTGTCTCTGCCGACTTCTCTTTGCCTTACAATCCCGCCTTTATTCGTATGGACGTACTCAATCGGGTCTTCGATAGTAACTATGTGTTTTTTACAAGTTGTGTTTATTTCATCTATCATCGACGCCATTGTTGTAGTTTTACCCTGACTCGTACTTCCGGTTATTAATACCAACCCTTTTGTTCTGCGAGCCAGTTTTCCGACAATATCAGGGAGGAACAATTCTTTCATCGTTCTTGGGGTTGTAGGAAGGATTCTAATTGTAGCTCCTACATGGCCGTCAAAATAACCGATATTTATCCGGTATCTTCCATCTCCACCTGCCAACATTAAGTCGAAGTCCAGATTCTTTTCAAATCGGATTTTCTGGTCCTCTGTTAGTAGTTCCAGCGATATTTCTTTACTTTGCTCGACGGTCAGCTTTGCTTTTGAAATAGGAACCAGCTTCCCTCCTACTCTAAATAGTATAGGAGCACCGGCACAAATATGTATGTCCGTAGCTTGCAGGGTCCTCGCGCGATCTAATAAATCTTTCCTGTTTATCATATCGTCCCTTTCTTTAGGAGTAAGAGAATACTTAGATTGTTAATGTGCCGGATTAGTATCAGTAATTTGCAGTTGAAGAATCTTTTTGGTCCGGCCGGTAATCTTAGCTTGTTGGCTCATCCTAATGGGCCAAAGCAAGATTATCTTTTCAGAATCCTGGATAATAAGCAGCTTCCGGCGGAGGTTGTGCGGGACTTTCGCAGCGGTCAGAAATTTGCCAACCTTCTTTTCCGCATCCAGACCCAACGGCCAAAACCTATCGCCGGCTTTGCGAGAACGAACCTCTAAAGGTAATTTGAGCTTTTCCAAGTCAAACCACTCAACAAAATTTGTTTTTTCGGTTTTGAATTTCTCGATTCTACAGTCATCAGCTTCAAGAGCAGTTGCTTCAATTACATATTGACCAAATCTGGTCTGCCCAGGAACTTGCACTCCGGCACTTTCGCTGATTTGCCCGCGAGGAGTTGTTGTTTTTTTCTCCCGAGTAAACAACAGGTTTCCGTATTCGCGGCGGACGACAAAACCGGCCGGCAGCTCGATTTTCCTTCGGCCAACGTTTTGCTCAGCCAACTTTAATATCCTTTTGAAATGTCGGCTCGTCAAATCCCGCTGGCCACTGCCAACAGCCGTCAAACTTCGGCGAACCAACTCGACTTTTACTGAGGGCGGCTGAGCCAAAAACATCTGCACGTTCAGCTTTATCATGTTAGCCGAGCAATCCGCCATCTGGGGCCAGGCCTTTTGAGCCCAATTGCAAACCAGAGTATAAAATTTTCCGGCCGAGTCAGCCAGGTCGGATAATTGTTCCACGAGAGAGCCTGTGCAATCCTTTTGTAAAGCCGGAAGCAGTCGATGCCGAATGAAGTTTCTGGTGTATGTACAATCATCATTTGTATGGTCCCGGCGCCATTTTAGATTTCGTTCACAGAGGTACTCGATAATCTCGTCACGGGTTACAGAGAGCAAGGGCCTTACAAACCGAATATCTTCGGCAAAGACGCGTGCGGGCCAGATACCTGCAAGGCCTCTAAAGCCCGTCCCGCGCACCAGGCGATGTAAGAGGGTCTCGGCATTATCGTTTTTATGATGCGCGGTTGCCACAGAGTTGCATTTGCGGTTCTTTGCAATATCAATCAACGTCTCAATCCTGAGTTTCCGAGCGGCCGTCTCGATTGATAGTTTGTTTTTGCGGGCAAAGCTGCGCACATCCAACCGCTTTGCAACTATGGCAAACTTAAGGGCGCGAGCCTGTTCGATAACAAAATCTTCGTCCAGTTGTGCGTCAGCCGGCCTTAACTGATGATTTAAATGCGCGCAAAGCACATCGGCACTTACAATGTTCCGGTTTTTCAGCGTTCTGATTGCATGCAGAAGCGCTGTCGAATCAGCGCCGCCGGAAACCGCCAACAAGATTCTGTCGGCCGAGCCGAAGAGGCTGTTTGCCTTGATAAAATCGGCTACTTTGTTTTCAAGATTCAATAGCATTTTTATACACAAAAAAAACGGGCCTGATATGCAGCCAGGCCCGAGACTCTATTACGACACTTCAGCTCAAACATTTTTCAACGTCATTGGATCCCTCTCTCGCTTTTAGTCAACACATCGATGCGAGTCTGAGTAAAATCCCTGTAATGCTGCGGCACAGCTTCATCCCTGATAATCTGCCGATAAAGCTCCAGCGCCTCTGCTCTTTGGTGCAGCTTCATATCCAGAATTTTTGCGGCCTTATACCTGGCAGGAAGTACCGTATAACGGTCCCACTGATATACCCTTTTGTAGTACAAAACAGCTAACGTATAGTCCTTGAAATGCTCATAAATTCCGGCGGCCCTGTAAGCGGCATCACCGATCCTGTCGCTGGAGCCATGCTTCTCTATGAGATGGGTGTATTTAGTGAGAGCCAGCCTCAACATCTTATCATCTTTAAGAAAGAACCTTGAGGCATTTTTCTCAATCTGCAATGCTTCGTCGTAGAGAGCATCTGCTTCTGAGATGGAAGTATTTGCTTTCAAATCCACCTTCTCTCCTATAACGTAGTAGGTATATTGCGGCATAGAGTCCAGACCCTTCAACTCCTTTTTGGCCCACACCAGTTTCATATTATTGCCCACCCTTGTATAGAACTTTATGAGCAATTCAAGACCCTGCCGATATGCCTGCCGATTAAGCGCCATATGCTCGATGAGATCGGACTCACTGGTATCAGTAAGCGAAATTACAGGAGTCGGTCCGTGGTGAGCGGGCGCAATCTGGCTTCTGCCGGCGTCAACACCGTTGCAGCCAATCAATACGTTCAATAAGACTATAAGCACCGCGGTTAAAATTGTCTTTGCCATAATGGCCTCCTTTCAACCTTTAACCCAATCTTACGGATACAAATCAACAACCGTAAACCTCTACATGCGTAAATAGTAAAGGCTAAAATCAATTATCAATTATCAATTTAACAGGTGTCCGTCAAGAATAAAGTCTTAAAAATATTCAGCCCAGCAGATGTTTCTAATTATCTATTAAAAAATGGTGGTTCCAGGGCCATTTTTTAATCATTTGCAGGTCGGTCCAGGTCGCTGATGCTGGCTAATAGCCGAACAGTATTAGATTTAACACGGAAAAATGTTCCTGTCCATAGGCCAAAACAGCATGTTGTCAAGAATATCCCGCGAGGCTAAAGCCCTTGCGCAGGGGAAATTTATGGCGAAAATCCTCCTTATAATCTGGTTTTTTGTATTCCCCGGCCACAATCCTAAAACCTTCAAAGTCAAGTGTGGATATTATATCAGCAGTTACCGCCAGGTTCCATGCCAGTTCGGCCGGCCGCGACCGAATCGGACAAAGCAGGTCGGAGAAGAAAATATTTAAAATTTTTCAAAACAGAAGACTTTATAGATGTTTGGCCCGGACCGAAAAGATTGGTTGAATTGTCATCTCTTTATTTGAGGAATCGTTGAGGGCTCATTTTTTTTTAGAGCCCATTCGCTCCCTGATGGCCTGTTGTTCGTAGAGGTTAATGTGTTCTGCGATTTGCAGTGCAAGCTTCTGCTGGCCGGCAGCGCGAGCAAGCTTTAGCGCCTTCTCCGAAGACAAAATGGCCTTGCGGAATTTTCCGGCTTCTGCATAGTTCATTCCCAGTAAGTAGTGCAGCACCGGGGATGTGTCGATTTCCGGTTTAAGAGAGAGAGCTTTGGCGTAATGGCTGAGTGTCTTTTGTATTTCTCCACGGTCAGCCAGGACTATAGCCAGTTTGTAGTGAGCTTCAGGGTTATTAGGGTCAAGGATTGCCGCCTCTGATAAGTGTGCCATTGCCTGGTTCGAGTTTCCTTTGTAAAACAACGCCATTCCAAGTTGGCACCGCATGTTTATGGGGTCGTACTGTTTGTCGAGGCCTTGCGGTATATGCGGCAGGGCCTGTGAGAGATGCTTTATGGCCTGGTCTAATTTTCCCTGGTGCAACAGCGCCATCCCCAGGTCGTAGTGAATGTAGGGATCGCCGGGGTTAATCCGCAGTGACTTATAATAATGCGCCATCCCCTGTTCATGCAGCTTCTTGACATTATACAGGAGAAATCCCAGCTTTCGGTGGGCCTCGGCATTGTTCGGATTTATCTTCAGGGCCTGGTTGTACTCAGCTATGGCGTTATCCGGCTCATCGTGTTTGAAAAACTCATTTCCCGCCCTGACATAGGAATAATCGTTCAGGAATGTTTCACTGATTTTCCTGATCGCGGCGGGTTTTGCGTTTACAAACTCCGGTATGTTGGCAGCCCGGTCGGGGGCGGTAAAGTGTTCCAAGAGTACAGGAGGGCTGCTGTTACCCTGTTCGTCGATGTGGGTGAGGAAAAGTTGAGTGTAGTCCGAATTGGCTTTTGAGGAAAACACCAGCCACCTGCTGTTGGGTGACCAACTGTGCCAGGAGTTCATCCGCTTTGTGTTGGCTCTCAATCTCCGGGCTTTGCCTCCCTCGGCCGGGATAATGTAGAGTTCGCTATCCGGCTGAAGGAGCATATAACTTTTGGCCTTGCAGAAGACAATCCATTTGCCATCGGGTGAATATTTTGCGAAGTAGTTACTCATACCATTATTGGAAGCCCCCTCGATCGGCTCGGGAGTGCCCCCCTTTCCTTGATTAAATGGAATCCCATACAAGTCGAAGAGGAAGGGTCTTCCATCTTCGGTGAATTCCTTACATTCTTCTCGTGTCAGAAGCACCTTGCCCTTACCCTTGGTGTTCTTGAGGTCGTAGGCTTTGGCCCTGGCAAAAACGATGTACTTGCCATCTGGACTCCAGGCAGGATTGCTCTGGACATAATTGGGGTCATCGGCTCCCGGCAATTCCTTGAAGGTTTGCGCTTGCCGGTCATATAGACACAGAATACCCTTGATTGGGAAAAACAATTGGGAGAAAGCCAGAGGTGGCATCGGAACAAAGACAGATTTGTCCTTAACCGTGCTGACAACGAACCTGCCATCAGGAGAGATCTGAGAAAGCAGGCCGAATGTCTGCTCTCCATCCTCTTTCCTGTAATCGTTCCAGGTTATGATGTCGCTTGTGGCCAGAACCATTTCTTCTGCGACCCGCGTAATGACATACGAGCCCTTACTGTTGGCATAATCCACATCCATGGCAAAGGTTTTGGCATCGGCTGTAAAGGAGTGGCAGTTTCCACAAACAGGCAAATTCTCCAGTACGACCGGCGGCTTCCGCGGCGAAGAGACCGCTCCAAAGCGCCACCTGATGCGTGATGGATCTTTGACGGCATTTAGAAATGGCAGGTCCACTTCCCTGTAAAACAAGGGCGCTGCGACCTGGTCTTTGGATGTTTTGATAGAGATTCGTCCACCCGAGAGGATTTTTCGTGGGGCCGAGTGATTAACGCCAACAATAGTTACCACCGCTTCCTTTTCCACAGAGCGTTTCTTGATGGCTTCCCATTCTTTTGCTTTTGGTTTCCAGTGCAACCGGCGGGTGAGGAAATTCATACGTTCGTTGTCGTCCCGGAACCTGATGGTGACCAGCCATGTGTCAGACCCGGATTTCTCATCGTTCCAACGAAATATAGGCGCAACAATTTCCGGAGGGAAAAGGGTCTCGTTAAGCGGATAGAGAATCGTCAAGCCGCTGTATTGTTCCTGGTCCTGATAGACTGCTAATACATCATCTACCCGGATGCCAGAGGTGAAGAAGGTGATTAGCGCAGCCGCTGCAATAACAACAGCTACTATACAAACACCCATGACCATATATACTACTGATTTACGCATAAGTTCTCACAAGGGAGATGTCCTTACCTGATAGTTTGCCGAATTTCGGTTTGAAATTCCCTTCTTTGTGATTCCATGAAGTGTCAAACGGATAGTCTTCTTAAAACGATGTTTCCGATTCGAACTAAACATTCAATATATTATAACACCGTTTTCGAGGGAAAACAAGTTTGAAGTCAAACGTCAAACCTGCGTTCTTTCATTAAGGAGACCCGTGGGGTGTAAATTGATATTATTTGTTGTTTTTTTTCTGAGTGCTGTTTATTTATTAGTAACTCTTAATCATGTTTTTGATTATTTCTGCGAGTTCTTTGTCGTTGGCGGCATTAGCAAGGTCGAGGGCTTTTCCCGCAGTTCTCAAGGCTTCCTCTAAGTTATCTTTTTGACGCAGCGCCATTGACTTGATCAGCCATGCCAAGCCGGAATCCGGAGACTTACTTATTTGTTCGTTCATAGAAGCGATAACTATGTCAGGATTAACCAGGTCTCCTCTCAATGCCTTCTCTATATCCGACAAACAATCGTTCCGAAGCTCAAGGAGGGGTGCGTACCGGGGCATAAGCTTTAGACCGTTAGAGCTGTATAGGAATTTTGAAAGAAAAGCCTTTTCGCCGTGTGCTCTTAACAGTAAGGTCGCAACCTGATAACGTAATTCAAAGTCCTTTCTCCATTGCTCCTGTTCACTTTGCTCCAGCCCAGCCAGGTCAATATGCTTTATAATCGAATCTCCTCGTACTATTTGAATAAACTCTGGAAAATAAGCCTGCAAGCTCAAGTTCTTTGAGTCGAGATTGAATTCAAGATATGGTGTATAGTCACTATTGATTTGAAATGTTTTGAGGTATCGCCGTATATCCTCATTATCGCCGATATAACAGATCAAGACATCCGCACTGTTTTCAAAATTCAAATATTCCACACTGTTGCGCACTTTTTCTTTTCCAAGCTCATCGTCGATACGTTTGGGTGAAAAAAGCTGTTTGTCGGCAGATCCCATGAGATAGAAAAAGACAAACGGTTTGGTCGTCGGGAACCATACTGTTACATGCGGAAATACCTCCAGAAAGGTTCCCAGAATGCTGTCGAAGTTTGTCTTCGGGTGGCCTCTCAGGTGTAACTTGGTCATAAACAGCCCGCCCGGATTCAAATGCACCAGTGCGCTTTGAAAATGTTCTTTGGTAAACAATGGCGCACTGCCCGAAGTGGAATGAATATTAGAATCATTTAGGATGATATCATATTTTCTGTCTGTCAAGTTGAGATAGTTCTTGCCATCCATATATATCATGTTGACTTTTTGGCTTAACTGCTCGCCGAGGTTAATGTGCTTAAAGAATTTGACGGCAACTTCTATTACTTCCGGAGCGATTTCCACGCAGTCAATTCGACGAAGGTCGTGTTGAGCCAGGCAGGCGGTGGTTTCTCCTGTCCCAAATCCAAAAGTCAGTACATCTTTTGGGTCGCCGTGCAGTAGTACCGCTAAATGGCCAAGTGTTTTCTGTGCAGACCGATGAATGTCATCGCCGGCCATTTCGATATGGTCTATCGCCATCAACAGAGTTCCATCATCTTTTTTTGTGACTGCTACTGTCGTGGTGAGCCCCTCTTTGACCAAGAGTATCTTGCCGAAATACTTATCATCGAGACTCCGCAGAAACATTTCCGAAGGTATTAGGACTACTGCAACTGTCAAGGCAACAACTGTGACCAGGGAGCCAATTCGCAAGGCTAAGCCGGGTTTGAGGTGAAAGACCTGTACCATCGTTCCGCCAAGCCATATCCCCGCCAGACCCAGAACCATGATCGAAAGCTGCACGCCCATCCATGGAATCAGGATAAATCCCGTCAGGATGCCTCCCAACACCGCACCAATGGTATTGATACCATAGACAGTGCCGGTGGTTTGCCCCACTTTGTGCCGGAACCTGCCCCACGACTGTAAGGCCAGCGGAAAACCGATTCCCATGGCAACCGCCGGAAGAAGAAACAGAAAGGTACTGTGAAACAGGGGCAAACTGGCCTTGCGAATACTATCGATACCTAATGAATCCGCAAGCAGGGCGGTAACAGTTGATGTTTCCCTTAAGAAGGAAAACCACGTCCTGAACCAGGGAATATAGAATATACCCAATGCCCCCAGGCAGGTCAAACTCAGACCAAAAGCGGCTGCAGGATTCTTCAGCCGCCTCGATAGCCAACTCCCAATCCAGGCTCCAACCACATTGCCTACCAGATATACAGTCAGCACCGCTGAAAACACATACGTAAAGCCCCCTAACGGAACGACAATGCTGCGCATCCAGATAATTTCGTACCCTATGCTTATTAAACCACTGACGAAAAAACCGATTGCTAATACATATTGCCTGCTCGCTCGGACTTCTTCGAGAGCAGCATCTTGTTGTTGGGCTTTAGCCTTTTTCCGGGCGTCTCTGACGCCGGCCTCGTGAGAACGCGACAGCATCCATCCGCCAAAAGCGACAAGAAGATTGATACCTGCCGCAATGTAGAGAGTCCCCATGACTCCGGCCAGCCGTATGAAAACGAAACCCGCCAGGAAGCATCCCAGAGCCGCACCCAATGTGTTCAACGCATATAATCTACCAACGAAATGACCAACACGCTGCTCCAATGTGGTAACGTATCGACCCAGGAGCGGCAGAGTGCTGCCCATCAGCATCGTGGGCACCAACAGCAGAAATGCAGAGACCACCATCTGTACAAAAAGCAGTGCCGCTGGGGAGGGCTGATATTTCACAAAGAACCAATGGTAGGCACCATCTGCTAATCGCAGAGACAGCGGCATCAATAAAGCCGAAATTGTCACGAGCACTTCCAGTAACGCGTATAAACGCAGCGGCCTGCGTACACGGTCGGCATATCGGCTCATGATCAGTGCGCCCAATGCCAAACCTGCCATAAACATGGATACTACAATGCTCGAAGCATACACTGTATTACCCAGTGTCAGCTTCAGTAGGCGTACCCAGACGACTTCATCAATCAAAGAGCATGCACCGGAACAAAAATATATTAACATCACAGAAGTAATCCCGATACGTTTGGTTACTATTGCCTTATCATCTTGGGTGTGTTTTTTATTTTTTTTATGTCTCATCTGTACCTAAGCTTTGTTACCCTGTATCGTAAAGCTGAAGAGTTATGAAATATTTCGCCTAACACTTGCTCCTCCTGGTATGAAAGAGCATATAGAATTTCTTTCGTTCGAGCGTTGAGGTTGCTCTTCTAATTTTTGTAGTGAGAATTTTCTTAAACCGACATTTTTCATTCAAACCAGGCTCAGCCACATCTTTGAATTTATTTATCGATAATATATCAAACCTATCAGACGTATACAATAGCTTTTGACTGTTTCTATTTCACCGGGGGAGAGTATGCTAATATGTTTGGCTGACTACTATTGGTTTGATTTTTTCAGGTAAATTTTTCTGCGGTCGGCGGGGTGTTTATAAAATAAGAGCCACTGGTCTTTAGTGAATGAAGCCGATTCGAAGGCAAATCCTATTTGTTATTTACACTAAGGCTTTTTCAAAATCTTTTACTTTGGGCGGTTTTTTGCCTTTGGCGACAGCAATTTTATGTCCTTCGGCTCTTAGGTGTGCAGCCTGGGCTTTAGCACCTCCGGGGAGTTTGGGATTCAAACTGCCGTCGGTTTTAACTACTCGCCAGTAAGGTGTTATGCGTTTTTTCCCGGCCCGGAGGTCCTCCTCGGCGGCTTCAGCGGAAATGCGAATGAAAATGCCGGTGGTGAGGGGACAGGTTGAGTCTGCCTTGAACTGGTTTGCAAGCTGTTCTCTGATTTGTCCTACAGTGACGAGCTTTCCTTTCCTGACCTTTCTAATTAAGCCGTCAACAAGCAGAGGTGTCGGGACAAGGACTCTTCTACCGCCGAAGCGTTTTTCCCACTTCGCAGGGCCATTGACGACTTTAGGCAGACCTTCGGGGTGATTTTCCAGCTTTTGACGCCAACTTGTGCGTGATTTAAATTTACCGCTCATTCGCTACCTCCAAACGACACAGTCAACGCAGCTTTTCATAGGGCCTAAGCTTATCACCCGGCCTTTCTTGAGCATAGGCTCACCCTAATGGCTGGAGAATGACAAAGAAGCTCCACCGCCGATAATCCCTAACAAGGGTCACGTTCACACGACACGATTTTTGTCAGACTTTCTCGGGTACCACGAACGGCTCGCGGTAGTTACGCTTTACGTACATATTAGCCATATCGCTAAGCTCGCCCGTGAACTTCTCGGTCTGCTGATTCATCGTGAGCATCGGTCCCATGGTGATGGGCTCTTTGGCCAGGTCCACCTCATTGGCATTGAGATGTTCGAGCATGCGTTCGAAGGATTCCATCAAAACAGCGTTGCCGCCAATAGCATTCCTGATTTCGTCCACAGACATCTTCTTGCCGAGCAGGTAGGAGACGTTGCCCATGTGGCAGAGGGCGCTGGAGAAGTGCCCTTTTTCGATATCGGCGTTCAGGTCGCTGACTTTTCTGCTGCGTACCGCCTTTATGAAGTTTCGGTGGTGTCCGCCCCCGCCGCCGCCTTTGAACTGCTTTACCTTTTGGTCGTTATTGTCGTATACCCAGCCTCCGCCGCCTCCGCCAACGAAGTAGCCATTCTCGCATTCGACGACCATTCCGACGCGTGTGCCGCGGTAGTGGTCCATCGAGGAATCGCCCTTCTTGCGAGGCAAGCCACGCACTTCGAAGACCAGTGGAGCGGGCTTGTAATCGAGATACACGATTTGTGTATTGGCGGTTTCGCCTGCATCCCCAACGGCAAACCGTCCTCCGATGCTGCACACACGCGGCGCGAGCTTCGGGTCGTTCAAAGCCCATCGTGCCAGGTCCATTTCGTGGATTCCCTGGTTGCCGAGATCGCCACAGCCTGTGTTCCAGACCCAGTGCCATTTATAGTGCAATTGCTTTCTTCGCAGTGGCTTCATCTCGGCTGGTCCGCACCACAGATTATAGTCCAGGCCCTCCGGGGTGGGATTAGGTCCATTTGTGCCGTTAACAATGCCGTTTCCACGGTAGCGGGGTTTGTAGCAGAAACCGCGTGAGACTTTGATTTTGCCGATGTTGCCCTTCTGCATATACTCGAAGGCTTCCATTAATCCCTCGTCGGAGCGTTTCTGTGTGCCGGTCTGGACGATTCGGTTATATTTTCTGGCGGCTTCGACAATCTTCCGGCCTTCCCAGACGTTATGCGAGACGGGCTTTTCGCAATACATATCTTTGCCGGCCTGGCAGGCCCATATTGATATCAGCGAATGCCAGTGGTTGGGAGTCGCGGTGGTGACGGCATCGATCTCCTTGTCGTCGAGCATTTTTCGAACATCAACATAGGTTTTGAGTTTGACGTTATTTTTCGTCTCAAAGGCCTTCGCCCTTTTGTCGATATGCGCTTGATCTGCATCACAAATCGCCACAAGGCGGACGCCGGGGATCTTGTGAAAATAACCCATGTGGCCGCCTCCCTGGCCTCCCACACCAATGACGCCTATGCGAATGTCGTTGTTGGCACCAAGCACGCGGGAGTGCGGGGCCAATGCCAACGTTGCACCGACAGCCATCGAACCTTTGATAAAATCGCGACGAGTAAGTCTACTCATAATACTTCCCTACCTTTCCTTTATTCAGTTTTACAATAGTCTTATCCAGGATATCCTGGAATCGGCTCTGTGTCAATCATTTTACGGGCTTGGTTGCAGCATATTGTCGGTAATGCTTTGCAACCTGGGCCTGTTTTGCATCGCCCTTATGGAAATAGAATCTGTACCTAAACGTCAGACTCTCGCCAGCCTGTATCGTAATATCACCCGTTCCTTTGGGCTTGTTCTCGAAATTATGCACACCGAAGGGATTGGCCGTAAAGAGTCCGTAAGTGCGAACGTGCCACCATGTGGGATGTTTCGGATTCTTCGGATGGTCGAAGATAGCCACGCCTACTATATCGCCATTCACCGGACCGTAGTAATCGCACCATGCAGCACGCTTGCCCCATGCAGCGCCGTCACGATGTCCCTCGCTATTGATAATATGTCCCTTACCGACTTTTCCTTCAACCCGCATCGTCGGCGCTAACCGTATCGCCATCGAACCTTCCTTTGTATCGCCCAGGACCACCTTGCCTTGAGAGGCGTGGAACGTTATCTCAAAGTCCATCATCTGTCCATCGGGGCGATTGTAGAATCTATGTGTCCTCGTGTCCGTGCAGATGACTTTGCCGTCGCGTGCAACCCATTTGTTGCGTGACTGAATGATACCAACATCCCGGCCGGATGTAATCTTGTCGAACTTTTCATGGACAATTTTGCCGGACCTGCCGCCCTCGCCCCAGAAATCCTGCCCATTTACCTCACCATGTGTAAACCACAGGCTGCGATGGTGTACGTGGTCCTTCTTGTCGCCGCCTTTGTCTAAATCCGGATTCATCGGATAGTGACGGATGATCGGAACACCCGTCGGCCCAATCACGGGATAGAAAAACGGACGCGGAACGTCCTGGTAGTTGTACTCTGTGAAAAGTTTGCCGTTGATCTCAACCTTCAGTTTTTTGTCCGCTTTGACAATCTTTACCCCCTGCCCTCGCTTGATGCCGCCGGCCTGTGCCTTTGCCACCATCTGCCCAAAAACCTGCCGCTGCTCGGCCAGCGCTTTTACCCTGTCCTTCGGATTCGTGCGTGCTTCCAGCAGTATCCACCCAGCGTAGTCCACTCCGACAAACAGATTCATCAGCTCCTGATAGGGATAGCTGCCGATGTTTAGTTCGCGAATATGAACGATATCACTAAATCGGTCCTTGACAAGGTTGAAGTTGTGCTCTAATCCTTGGCCCTGGAGGTCCTGGGAATTGCAGTTCCAGCAGACACCGACGTTGGGATGGTCTGCCACATCCATAATCGCCTTGATAATCGGTAAAGGCGAACACGCGCCGTGGACCTCCAGACGAACTTGCTGGCCGTAGTCTGCGCCAAACCGGCCCAGTTTATTGAGTGAGATGCCGATTTGCTCGATTGTCTTTTCGTGCGGTACGTTCTTAGGCAGATCATTGGGCTTGACCTTCACACCGGAGCCGCCTACGTCACGGCTGAGCTTTAAGTACTGCTTTGCACCTTCAATGTCTCTTTGGAGCCTTGCAGGGTCAGTGTGGTGAAAGGCAAAGTTGGTGCCCAGGCCCACCAGCTCAACGGGGCTGTCGTCGAAGCGTTTCTTCACATCGCGCCTTTGTTGGGCATTGAGGTGCGATTCGACACCGTGTTTATGCTGGGTTCGCAGCTCAACGCCCAGCACCCTGGATGTTTCGCAGTTGGCAATTAGTGTGGGCAGATCCCAATCCTTGCCCCACTGGTAGGTAACCAGACCCAGTTTCATCTTCGAACCGGGCCGGTTGCCAGCCATGGTCAGTGCCCTACCCAGAGATCCAGCGGTAATCGCAGCGGCACCAAAGTACATCGAGTGCCTGAGAAAATCACGGCGTGTATTACAAATTGTATTCATTTTTCTCCCTTTCAGTTAAGAATATAGTCTCAGAAATCGAGTTTTCGGGCATTTTCCTGAAAGCATTGACACCAATAGCCCATCCTCACGCAATTGGCTCAATTAAGATGGTATTATTACAATCTGAGTCCGTGATGTCAAGCGAATTTTGGGGAAATTAGGGGCATCATACCGTTGAAAAAGTCAGCTTATGCTCCGTAGTTTGGCCAATTTGACTGGCTCCATAAATATTACCGACTACACAGAACAATCCCCCCTGCCTGAATCCGCAGATACAATTTGAAAAACGCTTCTATGGGCCTTTAAGTTTCTTTGAGACAATAACCTTCCTGCAGGTGCAATGATTTCCCAAGTGACATAAAGCAAGCTCTGAAGGGGCAAAGGTAATCGGGAACGAGTGGTTTTCTATCTGGCCATAACCAATTGTTACGTGAGGGAAAAAATTCTCGAAACTTGAGTTTTCGCGATAGTTCTTTATCCACAGCAAGGTCGATTCAGCAACCTCCCGGCCACCATATATCATATCTTCGGTTACGTCGGTGCTTAAATATGGCGTAAGTTTGCCCATAACCTTTTCATGGAGCGACTGAAGTTCCTTTGTTTTTTCCACCTCAAAGACAGATGCTTTTTGGCCTTTGGAATTTCCTGAAATCCGAATACCAACAATTTTCAAATTACCTAATGAAGTTTCTTCTGTAATCTCCTCTAACACTTTCTCAACATGGACAATGTCAGCTTCTTCAATACAGCCCATAGCTAATGAGATGTGGGGCAGGCAACTATCTTTATTCAACTCAATTTCGTTGCCGAATCTTTTTACCAATTCAGCGTTTACTTCAATGGTCCTGTCTGTCATCGCCTCATCCGGCAATAACACAACATCAACTGCTTTTCTGCTCATATCTTCTTAAACCTCAATAAATGTTAATCCTGCATCGAAACTAAAATCATTCTTTTCCATGAACAACTCTGACGACATCTTGATATTGTCTTAATATCTTTTGGTCTTTTTGCCCGATGGCAATGTTGACTAAAAAAATCGTCATACAATTAGCGATAAAACCGGGGACGATTTCATACATATATTCGCCCAGGCCGACCTGCTTCCATACTACAAGAACCACGGTCCCGGTCACCATCCCTGCTAAAGCCGCTTGCCAACCAGTCTTTCTTGAAAACAGCCCAAAAAGCACCAGGGGTCCAAATGCCGCCCCGAAGCCGCCCCAGGCGTACGCTACTATGCCGAGGATTGTGTCACTTGGCCGTAGCGCCAGGATTAAAGCTATGACTGAAATTATGATTACGCAGATTCTTCCGACAAGAATAATCTCTTTTTCGGTCGCGTCTCTCTTTATCGCTTTCCGGTAGAAGTCTTCAGTCAATGCCGAAGAAGAAACCAAGAGCTGGGAATCAATGGTTGACATGATAGCCGAGAGAATGGCCGCGAGCATTACACCCGCGAGCCAGGGGTGCATGACCTTGCCTATCATATAGATAAAGACCTTTTCTTCTTCACCGCCGGTTAAATTATCAAACATGCCTATGCCGACGAAGCCGACAATGACCGCCCCGCCCAGCGAGATAAAGACCCAAACGATGGCTATGGTCATCGATTCGGAAAGCTTGCCTACTGATTTGACACTCATAAATCTCGTCAGGATATGCGGCTGTCCGAAATAGCCCAGGCCCCAGGCCATCATCGATACAATCGCCAAGAGCCCCGTTGTCCCCTTTGCCGGCAGCATACTGGTCGATATCTCTTTCAATTCCATTGCCCCGCTTATGGCATCCATGCCGCCGACCTTTAGATATGCGACTGCCGGCACTATTATCAAAGCTAATACCATAAGCGCACCCTGGAACAGGTCGGTCCAGCACACGGCCAAAAAACCACCTAAAAAAGTATAAGTAATGATTATCGCCGCCCCTATGATTACCGCTTGCTGGTATTGAACCTTATCGAAAATGGATTCAAAGAGTTTTCCCGCCGCGACCAGCCCGGATGATGCGTATATTGTGAAAAAAATCAAAATAATTATCGCCGAAACCACGCGCAAAAGTCCGGTCGGGTCGCCGAATCGCTGCTCAAAAAAACAGGGCAGTGTTATGGTATCGGTCTTCTGCGTATAAACCCTAAGCCGACCTGAGACCATCTTCCAGTTCAGGACCGTCCCTGCGAAAAGGCCTATCGCTATCCAGACGCTTGCCATGCCTCCCAGGTAAATCGCTCCGGGAAGACCCATCAGCAGCCAGCCGCTCATGTCGCTGGCCTGTGCCGAAAGGGCCGTCACCCAGGCCCCCATGCCGCGCCCACCTAACAGATAGTCCTCTATGCTTACCGACTTTCGATAAAAATAAAATCCGATACACAGCAGCAATACAAAATAGACAATAAATGTAACCAAAGTCGGAGTCGGCATAGAACGACAAATCCTAAACGCTAAATACTATAAACAAAAATACTCAACTATCGAAAATCTCCTCATCTTCTTTTCGCCACGCTGGGTCCACGATGCATAAAAATATCAAATCAGAATCACCGGTATTTTCTATATATTGCCTCGCCCCCGGTGGAATGTAAACAGCAGATTCAGGATTAACTTCGAAAGATTCTTTATCTATATGCATCAAGCCATGCCCGGCCATTATGTAGTATACCTCAGAAGCTTTTAGTTTATGCGGCTTAGTTGCCCGGCCGGCGGGGACTTTTGCATGAGCCAGGCTGTAACGAATTTGTAAATCAGCTTTTTCGGGGTGCAGAAGCTCACGCAACATTGAACCATCACCTGCGATAACTTCTTTGCAGTCCTTCAAGTTTTTTAAGAACATAATCAGTCTCCAAACAGAATTTGGGAGTTATCAGCTTCGATGACAATTCTTGCCAGATTCGGATAGGCTTTTAGTAAACCTTCCGGGACAGGCTGCTTTTGACCGCTCAGTAACGCCTTTAATTCGAGTGCATTGGCAAGCTCAGCACCCCGATAATGGTTGTTAGTGATGATCGTAAGGGTTTCAAAGGCATTAGCCAGTTTATCGATTCTTTGTTTTATTTGGGCAAGCTCATCGCTGTTGTAATAGTAATCGTAAGTTTCATCTCTGGAAGATTTGCTGAACCATTTTTCTTCATTTCTGCCGTGCAATCGAAAATAGCCATATTTACCTATGGTGCAGTGCTGCATATCGAATGAATTGTAAGTGGTTGGATAATCAAGGTTGCAAACCGACACGCCAAGCCCTTCCAAAAACCTCAGCGCATCTTCCTGCTGCCATGATTTATGCCTTACCTCTACGGCCAGATTAAACGCGTCGGAGAAATTTTTTGCAATCTGCGTCAAGAGCCGGCGGTTATCTTTGCAATCAGTAAAGTCGTAACGGAATTGAACCAGCAGATGTTTTAATTTATTAGCTTCGAGCAAAGGCCCAAAACCTGTATGAAACTGCTTTACCATTTCAGCATCTATTTTGCCTTCATGGGTAAAGTCTCGATTGAGCTTTGCTGTAAAGAAAAATCCCTGCCGCTGTGACGTTCTTTTAAGCCATGATGTTGAATTTTTCTCAGAGGGCGGGCGGTAAAAAGTGCTGTTAATCTCAATACAATCGACGAATCCGCTTACGTATTCAAGCTGGTCAATCCCCGGCCGGGTATATACAATCCCTTTCCAATCCGGATATGACCAGCCTGCTATCCCTATATAAACCTTGCCAGCCACTTTTTACGGTTTTTTCCCCTGTCATTATGGGCGCAGCGAAGAATCTTAAATGGCAGCAGCCATTTCATAAAAAACGATTAACGCTGCTTATGCTTTCTTTTTGTCGTTATCCCCGAGCCGAACGACAGCGTATACCAAGACACCGATCAGGCCGGCCAAAAACGCAATCACTATCCATATCCCGGACCCGGCGTTCCGCTTCCGTATATCCTGGTACACCCAAACCGCCAAAAGGATATGTACAACCAGGACCAACAACAGTAATGGATGCTTCTTATGCGATCTGTGCTTATGTCCTCTTCGCAGGCGCTCCAGTTCAATCTTGCGTTCCTCCAACTCAAGCTCCCGCATATTCCGCTGGAAGCCCATTTCCGCATCGCGCTGCTCCAGTTCCATCTCCATATTGCGCATTTCCATCTGGTACTCGGGGTTTTCCTGCGGCTCGTTTTCCTCAGAAAACACCACTGCCGGGGCAAACATAGCCGCCAGGACCATAGTCAAAATATATCGTTTCATCTGATTTCTCCAATTAAACCGATTTATAGAACGTACAGTTTATCCAAATCCAGACTTTTGTAACCTCCCAATTATACTTCGGCAACCCAGGGGTCTCTATTGAATTTTCCTTCTCCCGATTGGAATTTCTTTGCGAGTCGAGATTTCATAAATTCCGTTATTCGGCTGCTAATATTGAGTTTCTGTTCCAATCCGGATACTATTCTCCGAGATGCCGGATGACGCCGTATTTCCGAGGTACAACCAAATCGGCCTTTTGGGCCGGCTGGCCTTCTTTTGCCTCGTAATCAACATCCATAACTTCAATAAAGTCTGCCGTATACTCTTTTAACACACCGCAATATTCAACTATTTTGTCACCTTTAATCATCTCAAGCACAACCCTGTGGCCGATATATCTTTCCAATAAAGGCTCGTAGGAAGCCCCCATCGAACCCATCAATTCCTGTTTCATCTGTGAGACATATTTATCCTGGGAACTCAGGACGGCGCCTGCCGGAGTGGCTTTCTTAGCCTGACTGATTAACAGATTTACCACCTCCATCACCGAATCTCTTAGCGTTTTGAAGATATTTGCTGTTTTTCTTTTAAGTCTTCGAAGCATTGTTGGATGATAGGTACTTTTTAATTCTTTCTCCCTTTCTTTTTTATTTCGTTCACTTAACTGGTCGTGGTATCTAACCAAGGCGGCAATATTCGGATACTCATGCTTATACAGAATATAGCTCATCTCATTATGACCCTGTTTATCTTCGTGAGCAGTAGGGTAAACAAATTCCAGGCCTGTATTTTCCACCCTCAATTTTCCCCAGATAGTCTTGCCGGATGTTTCTTCCAGGGTCACCATGTTCCGGGAATAATCCTTCAGACATTTATCCCTGCTTCTTCTTCTGATAAAAGCACCAACGGCCGTAGCCAAGATGATGAATATGATAGTGATGGCCGTATAAGGTATACGTGTAGTAGCTTCAGCAAATATATAAACCATAATAGATTCCCATCAAGACAATCCTGTCGGCTATACACTACCCAAAACCGCAATTCCCGTCAAGCCTTGTAGCCGCACAGGCGGATATGGGCTTGGTGCTTAAAAAGACTTCGTGCCATGGGTCACGAGCCATGTCTGTCTTTCAAAATAATTTTTGCTGTTATCAGGTTAAAGAAGCCGAAAATACATTTATGCAGGCAGGAATCGCTACCTCTATGCTTAAAAAAACTTTTCTTTGCTTTAAATACGGTATAATTCAATGGCAACCGAGATAAGAGACAATTTAGTGGCCGATTATATTGCCGTGGTCGCTGTTCTTTTGATGGCAATCGGAACTGTTTTTGTCTTCTCAGCGAGTGCTAACGTCACACAGGGGCTTGACTTACAGAAATTATATAGTTCCCAGGCAGGCCGGCGAATGTTGTATTTCCCGCTGGCCTGTATAGTTTTATACATGGCCTCCTGCTTTGATTATCACAGGTTCAGTTTCGCCAAAGGGTGGCTAAAATCCCCTATTCCCTATTTGTTAATCCTTAGTATAGTACTACTTACAATCGTTTCTTCACAGCGATTCGCCCCTACTCTGCCCCAACTTGTAAAGCTGACGAATCAGCATTACCGGTGGCTGAAAATCCCGCTGGGACCAATAAGGGTAAGTTTTCAGCCCTCGGAGCTTGCAAAATGGATGATTGTATTCTTCCTTGCAGCGGTTTGCGATAAGTTAGGTGCCCAGATCAAGTTGTTCCGGAAAAGGTTTGTCCCAATCTGCTCAGTAGTAGCTGTTGTAGCTGCCCTTGTAATCATCGAAGATTTTGGCACAGCCGCATTTATATTACTATTGGCCTTTTTGATGTTAATAATCGCCGGCGTCAAATGGCAGCACATTCTGATCCCTGTTCCTTTTGTCGCCATTGCCTTTGTTGTCGCACTGGTTAGGTTTCCGAGCCGATTGCGGCGGATTTTGGCTTTTTTGCATCCTGAACAATGGGCCGATTCGTTTGCCTATCAGGCGAACCAGTCTCTGATGGCCCTGGGCTCCGGCGGACTATTTGGCAAAGGACTTGGCAGAGGAATTTGCAAATATGACCATTTGCCGGAAGATACGACAGATTTTATTTTCGCCATCATCGGTGAAGAGCTTGGCTTGATCGGAACTTCAGCGGTCATCTTTTTGTTTATTTTATTTGTCTGGCTTGGGATTTTGGTGGTTGTTCGGTGCAGTGACCGTTTCGGTCAGATATTAGCCGGTGGAATTGTTTTAACAATCGCCGTTCAGGCAGCAGTTAATATCGGTGTAGTGACGGTTGTGCTGCCGACAAAAGGTATACCTTTGCCGTTTGTAAGCGCCGGCGGAACGAGTATGCTGCTCTCAGCGGCTGCGGCCGGTGTATTGTTAAATATTGCCAAACAATCTAATAAAATTAAAGCTGGAGAAAAACAGTAGTGGTCGGCGGAAGCTTTTTCTTTGCCGGTGGAGGGACGGGGGGACATATCTATCCTTCTATCGCCGTGGCAGAGCAAATAGTAAAATTAGAACCAACAGCAAAGATACATTTCTTTGTCAGCGCTCGCAGTATCGATGAGCAAATATTATCAAAGACCATCTTTGAGCACACTGCGCTTCCGGCCAAGGGCTTTTCCATTGAACCCGGCAAACTGATGGGCTTTTGCACTTCGTTCTTAAAAAGTTATGGAATCGCCAAACGAGCAATTGCTGAATGTCAGAGCGCAGTTGTAATCGGGATCGGGGGCTTTGTTGCAGCGCCTGTTTGCCTGGCGGCGCATAAATTAAAAGTGCCTCTGGTGCTCTTGAATGTTGATATCGTGCCTGGGCGGGCAAATAAGATAATCGGCCGGTGGGCAAACGAGATCTTTTTGCAGTTTGAAGATAGCAGACAATATTTTGCCAAAAGAAAGGCGAGCGTCAACGTTGTTGGCTGTCCCCTGCGAACCGGCTTTGGCAATCCTGAGCCTGATAAGGTTAAGAGTGAATTAGGCCTTGATGAAAATAAAAAGACTTTGCTTATAACCGGTGCATCAAGCGGGTCTGAAAGTATTAACAGAGCGGTGTGTTCGCTGTTAGAGAAGTTATGTTTGTTCGCCGATGATTGGCAGATTGTTCATCTGACAGGTGCCGTGAATTACGACAAAGTTGCGCAAATTTACTCTGATGCAACGATTGGGCATAAGGTTTTGAGCTACTTTGATGATATGCCGAGCCTGTTATCCGCTGTGGATTTAGTGATTGGGCGAAGCGGAGCGGTCAGTGTTGCCGAATACGCAGCGGCTTCTGTGCCGAGTATCTGTATCCCTTATCCGCATCATAAGGACCGGCATCAGTACCTCAATGCCGGCAAATTGGTTGAGGCCGGTGCAGCGGTTATAGTAGATGATTTGCCGGATGAAAAAGGACGTCAGGGATGGCTGTGGGAAGAGCTGGAAGAACTGATGAAAGATGAAGCAAAACTCCAGGAAATGCGGCAAGGCTGCAAGTCCATTGCGAGGTTGGATGCCAGTTTGAAAATTGCAGAAAAGGTGGTAAAAATAGTGGAAGCCACCAAGTAGAAATGCCACCAATGAACCTGCGAGGTCACAGAAAATTCAGTATTCATTGATCCCAAGCTTCTTTCGGGCTAACAGATAGGGTTTTTTGCGCAAAAAAAAAATGGGGTCATCCCTCCTCCGGCACGACCCCGTATTATATTGTAAACAAAACCGACTCTGTCAAGACTTCAAGGCCAGCAAGGCCGATTTTGAAATACTCTAATGGGCGGATCTTTCCTCCTCCAAGAGATCATTATTAGGATGTTCCGCCCAATATAGTCACCTTAAAGGCGAGCTATATATAACTGCAAAGAATATGCCAACAACAAAAAAGAAAATCAAAAGACATCTACACTTTCACTTAACAGTTCGCATTAAAAACACTTACGTTTATGTATGCCATATAAGGTCCTACAAAAGGCGGAAGTCGCATTTTATCGACGCGTTGTCTTTTATCAACGCCAACTGTACCCTATCAACCTATTTTTACATATCCGGCGCTCGTAAAATGTTAGATGGCATGAGGATTTGCCCGGTGTTTACAAAAAACAACATGACTGTTGTCAAAATGAACAACTTCCAGGCGTAGACAGCCTATGCAAAGATAGCTTACCGGGGATTATAAGCGGGTAAGAAAGATTACTTGTTTTTAGTCCTGCGATATTTTGCCGATGTAACCCTGTTATTCCAGCGACAATGCCAGTAGTCAAAGAGCACTTTTCTGCCTGTTCTCTGCTGGTTGAGCCGAAAAATACTGTTTTTACGCCAGGCGATAATGTCATCAGCAATCTTCTGAGCCTCTTGCTCAGCTAACTCAATCCTAACCAACTCAAACGGATCGGTGCTCAAGCCATACTCAGAGACCATTTTGTCCATCGGATTGTATATGAACTTTCGATCCCCTCTTACAAAACCAACAGGGCCCTGCTGTACCCATCCAGAGAAATATACTTTTCGGTCATCGGCAATATTGCCCAGGGCGTTAGTGCCGTCAAAACCAACGCTGTTTGTATCGAAACCAAGAAGAGTCAGCAACGTCGGGGCTAAATCGACAGAGCTAACCGGTTTTGTAACCTTTGTTGCCGGCTTAACCAAGGACGGAGCCCGCAAACAGAAGGGTATGCGTAAGACTTCTTCGAAAGCAATCCGCTCATGGCCGCTGTGAAAGTGCTCTCCAAATGCTTCGCCATGGTCTCCGACAACACAAAGAATAGTGTTTTCCACAAGATTTAGTTTGGCAAGCTCAGCTTCCAGTGCAGCTAAAAATTTATCGGTATAAGCAATTGTCTGTCGATAACGTTCCACCGGCTCTTTGGCCGGCTCGGCAAACCACTCAGGGACCTCATAGGGGTCGTGAGTAACCGAGCAAAGAATCGTCAGCAAAAATGGTCTTTCTTCGGCTTTGATCCATTCGCTAATCGGCTTTAACATTGAAAACTCATCGCATGCCAGATAGCCGAGAAAAGCGTTAGGGTCGTTCAAATCATCTCTGGCCCAGAACTTATCGAAGCCAAGATTATAAACCAATCCGGGCCGAGCCTCAAAGTTGCCCTTGGCAGATTGAAAAAATGCCGTTCGATAATTCAAGTTGTGCTTTAGAATCGTGACGATGCCGGCATAGGGCTTTGCGGCGGGAACCGTCTCTGCAAGGTCCTGGGAAGCGGAAGGAAACCGGCCTGTTAATAAAGAAAATAACACTTTTGTTGTATGAGTAAGAGTCGAACGAGTATTTACAAACTCGACACCATCTTGAGCCACAGAAGCAAGAAAGGGTGTTAGTTTACTTTGGGGCTCTGCCAGTGAAGTGTACCTGTATTGAACACCTTCGAGTACCACTATGACTACATTATAATTTATCCGCTGCGCTCGCGGTGAGAACGCAGTTTGTATTTCGTCAAAAGCTGGTATTGTTCTTTTGGCATTAGCGAAATCGGCTCTTGCCAACCGGCCGGGGTCAGAGAAAAATATGCTTGTTATCGCTTTTAAGTGACAATTGTACCGCATCCCCTCAGAAATTGTTTGTGGTGAGGTTCGCCTGACCACTATATCGCGAAGTGAAACCGTGGCCAGGATAATGATTATACAAATAATGGTTCTCTTAATAAAACGTTTCTGGTTGTAATTAGGCAGCTTCGGCTTTGCCAAAACGAAAAAGAAAAAGGTAAGAGCAACAGCACTGGGGCCGAGTAGGATTACGGCAGCTTTGGGCATCACTTTGAGATTATCGCCGACCATAACCAGTGCGATTAAGGGATCACGGATTGCGGACAAAAGGAGCGAAGGCAGAATTTGCCATCCCATTCTTATCAGCCAGCCTGCATTCATAACCGACCATGCGTATATTACAGCGGCAAAAATAGTTGTTATGCGGACCACTAATTTTCGTGGCCAGCCAAAACAGAGCAACGCCAGGATAACTTCAAAACCCAACAGCACTGAGATATCGGCCAGAACCCAGCCAACGTATTCATTGACGAGGTCGTTGCGCCAGGAATGAAAGAATTTTACGCCCAGGGTGTAAAATAGCGCACCGAACATAATAACGCTATATGGCCGGGCAGCTAAAGAGTCGTACAAGCGGCTAATAGGTAATACTCTTGAGCCCTTTGAGCCGGATTTTGAACGTCCATTATCCATAGAGGCGTCAAAATACTAAAAGAACCGGTAAATGGCAAGGCGGTTTCTATAACGCTGGGTCAATAGCAATTAAAAGATTATATGCTAATCGCCATCGGTTAAATCCAAACTCTCTAATACTTCCTGGACAGGAAGCTCCGCATAACAAATAACAGTATCGGCGGCGCCATAATAAATCTTGAGCTTATCCTGCTCATAAAGCAGTCCGCAGGTGAATATCACATTTCCATAAAAACCACTCACCTCATAATCGGCCTGGGGCTCAAAGATTGGTTTTTTCGCCCTTGCGATGACCTTCCACGGGCGGTCGGCATCCAGAAGCACTGCGCCAAGGCAGTATCGTTTGTCGCGGCCCACTCCGTGATAAATCTCCAGCCAGCCCTCGGCAATTTTAAAAGGCACCGCGCTTCCGCCGACCTTTACCTGGTCCCAGTAGTTTTCATCAGGGGCCAGCAAAGGGCGATGATTTCCCCAGCATATCATGTCGGGTGATTCGGCAATCCAGATGTCCTGCCTCTTAAACAGAGGCGAAACAGGCCTATGGAGAGCATAGTATTTGCCCTCAATTCGTTCGGGGAAAAGCATAACGTCCTTGTTCTCCGGACAGAAGATAACACCGTGACGCTCAAAGGCCTTGAAGTCTTTGGTGGACACCAAACAGGTTGTTACCCCGACAGGGCAAACCGCGACGTAAGTAATATAGTATGTGCCGTCAATAAGGCTGATTCTCGGGTCTTCTATACCAAAGGTTTCATAATCGTTTGCAGGACCGATAGCGGGCGAATCTTCAATCTCAAAGTTGATGCCGTCGGTGCTGCGTGCCAGCCTCAAGTGTGAAATCGATGTCAGATATGTCTCCGTCGGCCTTGTTATTAACCTCGGGTCGGAAAAATCATTTTCCGGGTCATTTTTCGAAAACTCTTTCAGGACGATGTCTCCGTGGTCGACATCGTAAACACCGGCTAACACGATATCCGGATGAGCACTAATCGGGCGTTCGGCCACTCGAAGAAGCAGAACAACCTGGTCTTCGAAACGAGTAACGCCGGCATTAAAGACGCCAATGACTTCATAATCTTCCCTGGAAGGCTTAACATCCCTGGGCCCAATTATTGGATTATGCGGTGACCGGAAAATAGACATTCTACGATTCCCTTAATTAGCTTTTAGAAAAACAAAATTTAACACCATAGGCTAATAATAGCTGCCTGCCCCGTTAGATGCAAGTAATCCCGCAGATAAAACACACATAGTAACCAGACAATTTGAATAGCATCCCTTATCTGATTCGAATTTCAGATTTTCCCTCTAAAGTGATTACAAGACAGTTGTGTTCGCTGTAAAAGTCCTCCTTTGCGGATTTGAAAGGAGGCTGTTCAGAGGATTTCTGAAAAACTTTGCGCACGCCGACTTCCTTTGGTTCTTTATCCATACCCGAAATCAGCACATAGTAAGGCTTGGCGCCCCAGCCATCCACTGTAAAGGTAATTGACCTTTTTTCTTCCCGAATATTACTTATCACGCAGGGGGCATGAATATACCAGCCACGATCTCGGAGTTTTTTTAGATCATATATTTTGCCCCTGCCGTAAAGTTCAGCTAAATGTGCCTGTACTGTACCCGGATTTATGGCGGGCCCGTCGCTTATCTGCTGCTGCAAATTGAAAATATCCGGCAGCAATCCCTGCCGTTTTTTATCTGTTACAGGCCAGGTCATTTGCAGGCCGGCAGTTGTGATTCCTTTGGCGATTTTTTGCCAGGGGCCTTTCGTATCGTAATCGCTTAGCAGATGCAAAGCCGAACCATAAACAAGGCCGCACCACTGCACGGGAAGACCAATCCACAAGGGTGCCTGCCAGTTGGTCGCGCCCAGGACAGGTATCGTTGCGTAGGGCCCCACCTCGCCGGATGTTGGTGAGTAAAGATAGACAAAAGGAATTCCCGTCCAGGCCCAGTAGCGCGCCCATTCAAGATATTCTTCTTTGCCTGAGATAATATAACCGAGCGTATAAGCCTTGATCATGTGGGCCGAGGCCATTATGTCCGGCGTGTGCAGGGGAATTTCCCATGTCTGTGCCCCACGCGGGACAGTATCGGCATACAGGGCCGTCTGTTTATCGAGCAGCTCGAGCGCTTTATTGATAAGCTCTTTATCTGCTGATAATGCCGCACTTTCAAGAATCCTGACCACATCCTTGCCCGCCAGACCATTTGCATGTTTTGTGAAATGGGTCCTTGAGTAGTCGGTTTTGCCCGGCCGATAGAGTTTTATACCGTTTTCGTCAAAGCCTCCGAGCATCCGCAGTGCCTCGTTATGACGGTACCGTACGTACTCATAAGTTCGTCCAAAGATCAAAGCAGGGCAGGGCAGACGCACGTGCGAGACACCACTTGAGAAAGGTTGTGCCGAGGGGATTCTGCCAAGCGCCTGGGCCTCGGCAGTATCGAGCCTGGCGCGGAGTTTATCATCTCTGGTATGAATTGCAAGCCAGTCGATGAACATCGCGGCATCAGCGGCCACAGTCGGCCCAAAACTTTCACCCCAGACAGCATGCCTGAAAAGGCCATCGTGATTTATCTCAGAATCCATCCAGCCATGTGCAAGCAAATCGACGGCAGCGTCGAGACCTCCTTCGAATTCGGGCAGATCAGGCAGGCCCTTTATATCGACGTAATGCTTAACCGCGGGGACAACGCTTTTTCCCTTTCCGCCGATTATCAGCAGAGAAACTTTAAGGGATTTATTGGCCTCAAGCCTGAAAGGGCTATGGGCAAACAGCTCATTTTCAAAACGCAGATCTCCCACTACGGGCGCCGAAAGAGCCATGACATGGGCGCCGGAATTATAAATTCTGTCCGGCGAATCGAAAGTTGCCGCCACCATCTCAGACGGCTCCCAGATTACCCCGATATAATTGCCATTATTTGCAATTGCCATAAGGGGAAATGTTATCTTAACCGGGTCGGGGACGCGGCGAATGTGTTTTGGCCTTGCTATGTCGACGTCACTACTGCTTGGCTCATCGCTGAGATACTCCACGCCTGCCAGCAGGCCCTGATATTTGCTTTTGCCGAAAGTGCCAAGGCCCGGAAAAATCGTGAGCCACGGCACGTGCATAATGTCCCTGTCTTTATTTACTTTCAATTCAACTTCTATTAGAAGCGTCCCCTGCCGTTTACCGGGCCTTATGTGTCTTTGAATCTCCCAGTTTCCACCTTTGCTGTCTTTGACAGTTGCCTTGACGGTAAACTCGTTACGTTTAGAGCGGCTTCCAAAAATAACCTTTGCATTTTTGAGATTGAGCCATTCGGGCTTATCGTAAGACAACATTCCGATTAGTTCGGGACCGTAACCGGCCGCCATTTCCACGCCGTCCACTTTGAAAACATAGTTTCCCCATCTTTTCCCATAGTGCTCAAACCGGAGCTCTCCCGATTTGACCGACAGGGGCCTGCTCCCGGTTTTGTCAGGTTTTTTGGGTTTTTCCAATAGCGGAGCAACTACATCACTAAGCATCTCAATTCTAATGGAAGCAACTGTAAGTTCTCCTTTATCCGTGCAGGGATCAAGGCGAAAACGTGTCTGGGGACCTAACTTTTCCTTAATAATAAGTGAGTAGTTATGCCATTTGCCGTCGTTTCGGACGGTGAATCTAAGGGAACGTCCGGCAGCAAAGGCCTTGCCGTAAAAGAATTCGGCATGCGGATCCGCATTTGATTTCATACGTATTTTTACTCTAACCATTTTGTCGCCTGGCAAATCCACCGGCGGGCCTTCTATCCACGGGTCCTGGCCTGTTGATTTGACAATCAGCCCTTCGGGCGAGGACCGCAGATTTTCCACCCTTTCATTTCCCGTCCAGCCTTGTGTATCTTTGCTGAAGTCCCATTCGACGACTGCCGCTCCACAGGCTCCGACTGGCACAATCATAATCACCATAATCCCAAACAGTACCAGTAACATCTTAGGATTTACCTGCGTGAGACCAAATCCTGCCATAATTTTACTGTGTTTAATTACAGGCATAATAAAGCTCCTCCGAGTTCTGTTCAAATCCGTCATAATAAAAATGGAGATGGTTCAGGTATGTTCGTCAGAAACGCCTTTCGGCTTGTGCTTCTGAACATAGCGTCTCAGAGGTCTTTGGATTTGCCGAAAGCCTATCAGAACAAAAACTGCAAGCAACGTCAATATAAGTGCCAGTTTGTACAAACCAGCCCCACAGGCCATCCCAAGACTTGCCACGAACCAGATTGTTGCCGCCGTAGTTAAGCCGTGGACACCGCCTCTATCCTGGATGATGGCACCGGCACCAAGAAAACCTACACCGGTAACGATTTGGGCGGCTATTCTTGTAAGTGCCTCATCTTCACCGGCCATTTGTTTGGAAATAATTGTATATACCGCCGCGCCAAGACAGATTAAGACGTTTGTACGAAGTCCGGCCGCCTTACCACTGAATTCCCTCTCAACGCCAATTGCCGCACCCAAAACGACGGCTAAAACTATACTGAAGAAATCACCTGGCCAATCCATAACTCTACCTTTCCTGTTGCACCTGCTCTGCGCCAACTCCTGACAATTCATTCAAAAGCAACACTAAATCCTATATTATTGTTATTAAGAAGTAAATCAAGAAATAATCTGCCGATGATTCGATACAGATATCGGACATCCCCTCCTAACATCACCGCACATAGGCCGAAGTTTTGTATTTTCGCCTTTTTCTATGGACTATACGTGACCTACCAATTTGTATAAAAAGTCCTTGCATTTCTGCTGTTGAAGGTATATAATTAACCTAAACAATTTTTAACAGCGGAGGTTTGCAATATGAAAAAGTTGGTTCCGGTCTTTATATGGCTGCTTTTCGTCGTTCCTAACCAGGCGCGAATTATCACCGTCGATGACGATGGGCCTGCGGATTTCAACAACATCCAGGCAGCAATAAATGATTCTAATGACGGTGATGTTATAGAAGTTAAACCCGGCACTTATACCGGTGATGGCAACCAGGATATTGATTTTGGAGGCAAGGCCATCACAATCCGCAGCACTAATCCCAATAGTCCTGATATTGTGGCTGCTACAATAATCGATTGCAATGGAATGGAAGAAGAACCACATCGCGGTTTCTATTTCCACAACAACGAAGACTCAAACTCAGTCGTAGATGGCTTCACAATCACAAATGGTTATGCTTCAGCCTCAGCTTCTTATCTGGAAAGAAACGGTGGTGCTATTTTTTGTGCCAATAGTAACCCAACAATTGCAAACTGCGCAATTATCGGTAATACCGCCAGGTCCGGCGGCGGTATCTGCTTCTACAAATGCTACAGTAGAATACCGAGCATTATCAGTTGCACGTTCGTCGATAACCGGGCTGGATTCGCAGGTGGTGGGGTAGCGAGTTATGACAGTAGCCCTATCTTAAACAACTGCATCTTCAGTGGAAACTTCGCTGGAGGCCTCGGCGGCGGGATCGGGCATATAGACTTTGGAAGCCCCACACTGACAAAGTGCAGGTTGATTGGGAACGCAGCTACTTACATGGGCGGGGGGATATACGGCTGTTTCGGTCCTACCACCAACTGCACCATTACTGGCAACTGGGCCGGCGAGAGCGGCGGCGGAATGGACTATTGTGACGAACCAATTACTAACTGCGTCATAACCGGCAACTGGGCTGGTGTGGAAGGCGGCGGGATGCACCATTGTTCCGGTCCTATTACCAACTGCATCATAACCGGCAACTCGGCTGAGTACTGGGGCGGCGGGATGCTCGGCTGCGATGGCCCAATCACCAATTGTACTATCACTGGTAACTGGGCTGGAGACCAAGGTGGCGGATTGGCCTCATGTTATGGACCAATTACTAACTGCACCATTACGGATAACTGGGCCCAAAACCATGGTGGCGGTTTAACCACCTGCGATGATTCGTTTACTAACTGCATCATCTGGGGCAATTCAAATGAACAAATATATCGGCCTTTATTACGTTTATCCATAATCCATAGCGATATTCAAGATGGCTGGCCCGGCCAAGGCAATATCGATGCCGATCCATGTTTTGTTGATCCCGGTTACTGGGATCCGAATGAAACGCCTGAGGATGCAAATGATGATTTTTGGGTTGAGGGCGATTATCATCTGCTGGTGGATTCCCCTTGTATTGATGTAGGAGACCCGAATTATCCGTACGACCCGAATGAAACAGATTTAGACGGCACACCCCGCATATTCGGCAACAGAATCGATATGGGAGCTTACGAGTACAGCCCCACCATACAAACCGAGGCCAGGATTGTCCCGCGCACCATCAATATGGCAAGTAAGGGCAACTGGATAACCTGCTATATTTGGCTCCCCGAGCAATACAACGTCGCTGATATAGAACCAAACAGCGTCATTCTCGAAAACGAAATCCAAGCTGCGTCGCTTTCAGTCGACGAACAAGATCAGGTTGCGATAGCCAGGTTTAGCCGAGAAGAAATTCAGGCCATTCTCAGCGTTGGCCAGGTCGAGTTGGCAATCACCGGCGAATTGACGGATGGAACCGTCTTTGAGGGCACGGTTGTAATCAGAGTGATTGATAACGGCGGGGGAAAACCGATCAAGTAGCACCAACCAGACCGGTGATTTTCTGAAATCGTCAGTGCAAAATCATTCCATAGGGGGAGTGTTTTGCCTTGTTTTTTGCTACTCAAGAGCGGTTTGGGGGCGTATAATCATAGCCGTTATGGAGCGTGCCGTTTATAGGATTATCGATGCCAATTTTAATCGCGGTCGCGAAGCGATTCGTGTAGTCGAGGACTATTGCAGATTCGCATTGAATTCTGCGCCGCTTACCGAGCGTGCAAAGCAGCTCCGCCACGAGCTTTCAGGCGCTATCGACAAACTCGACGCCGGCCGGCTTATCGCAAGCAGAGATACGCCCGGCGATGTCGGTGTCGGACAGAGGGTCGATAAACAGCTTCAGCGTGCCGACCTGCGGGACAGTTTTACAGCCGGGTGCAAACGCTTAACCGAGGCGCTGCGGACACTTGCCGAGGTGACGCAGGCGATAAATCCCGAGGTAGCTGAGGCAATAGAAAAATTGCGGTATATCGCCTATACACTCGAGAAAGATATTATTTTCTTCGGCGAGCCGGCCGAGAAATTCAAACGGGTCAGGCTGTATGTCATAATTACCTGTAGTTTGCCTGCCGAGGTTATTTCTTTAACGTATAAATGCGTTGCCGGCGGTGCCGATTGTATTCAACTTCGGGCAAAGGACGCCAAGGACGATAAGCTTTTTGCCCTTGCTTTAGAATTTGTTCAGATATGCAAAGGCGGCAGCGTTCTTAGTATAATAAACGACCGTGCTGATATCGCAGTTTCGGCCGGTGCGGACGGCATTCATCTTGGCCAAAATGATTTGCCGATTCAGCAGGTCCGTAAGCTCGCGCTGACGCCGTTGATCATCGGCAAAAGCACACATTCACCGGAGCAGTTGGAGACCACTTGTAAGGAAGCGCCAACTTATGTGAGTCTGGGGCCTGTTTTCGCCACCAAGACCAAGCCTACCGCCGAGCCAGTCGGGCCCGAATATGTCAGAGAGTCGATAGAGAAACTTGCCGATAGCGGTATCGGCCACGTTGCTATCGGCGGTATAACGCCGGGCAATGTCGAAAAGGTTTTAGATACCGGTGCCGAAACAATTGCGGTTTGTGCAGCGGTGACCGAAGCGGCCGATCCAACCGCAGCCTGCCGCGCACTAAAAGAGAAGATTACCGCTTTCAAGAAGTAACCATTTGGCCAATTAAATTATGAAGTCAAGGAGCCTCTAATGCACAGAGACAACCGCATCGGCATTTCATTATTTGTGCTTATCGCCCTCACCGTGGCGTTGCAGATGAGTATGCCGTTAAACGCCGAAGGCTTGCGTGAGAACACCGTTTCCCACAAGGTTATGGCGTTTTATTATCCCTGGTACGGCACGCGTGATGGGCCGGGCGGCGCGGGCAGGACGGTGCACTGGGGCCGTATTGACGCAGCGAATAAAGACATCCAGGAAAGTACCCATTATCCGACACTTGGGGCCTACGACTCGCACGACCCGAAACTGATAGACCAGCACTGCCGATGGGCCAGGCGTGCCGGGATAGATACGTTAATTGTAAGTTGGTGGGGCCACGGTAGTTTCTGCGACCGTGCGATGGGCAAGATTCTCGATAGCTGCCGGCAACACGGGCTTACGGCCTGCATCTACTACGAAAGCGTGCCGAGGCCACAGACGCCAAAGTCGGCCGCTGACGATATCATCAAGGTCTTAAATAAATACGGAAAGCACGCCGCTCACCTTAGGGTCAACGGTAAGCCGGTGGTATTTATATATGGGCGCACGCTCCAGGAACTTGGGCTGACGGACTGGCTCAAGGCCATCGAGCTGGTCAACGAGGAGTACAAAGAAGGCATTACGGCAATTGGCGACCAGTTCAGCTATGGCTCGGCCCGTATTTTCGACGGCGTTCATACCTATAACACCGCAGGCCAGCTTCGGGGGCTCAATCCCGCCGCTGCGCGCAAGTGGGCTGGCCAGACCTACCGGTCGTGGGTGCAATTAGCTGATGAGGCAGGGAAGATAAGCACTTTGACGGTGATCCCGGGCTATGATGATACGAAAATCCGCAAACCCGGCCTTGCCGTGGAGCGCTACAACACCAAGCTTTATCGCGCCCAATGGGAAGAAGCCATCAAGGCAAACCCGCACTGGATACTGATTACCAGCTTCAACGAATGGCACGAGGGAAGTGAAATCGAGCCATCCGCTGAATACAAACACGAGTATCTTGAACTTACCGGTGAGTATTCCAAACGCTTCAAAGCCAAAAAACGCAGTGCCCGTCGCCAGGTTACTTCCGGCGGTTTTTCAATCGAGGAGAAAGCTCAATTGCGTAAGAAGTTCGAGAAACTACGAATCGGCGTTTTGCCCGGCGCCGGTTCGATGGCCTTTTGGTGGCTCATGGATTTGGGCGTGGCGATGGATGTTCTGACGTGGGATGACGTTGTGGGAGGTAATCTTACGCCCCAAAAATATCCTGTTTTGTTGTATTGTTCAGGGGAACATTATCGCAGTACTGTCCGCAAAACCGGCGACGTCGATGATGCGCTGGTCAGTTACTTGAGAGCTGGCGGCTGTCTTGGGGCTTTGCCGGGACTTCCGTGGCCTTTCTACTATGACCAGAACAATAAAACGGTGAGCCGCAGCGGCCGGTTTGGCCTGAACATACAAGGTGCATGGGAAAAACCGCAACAGGATTCTAAACTGCGTTTCGTGCAGCCACAGCGGTATCTGCGCCACGTGCCGGAGCAGTTTCCATTTCCCACATCGGGAGACCAACGCTGGAGGCCGTTCTTTGCCGGTAAAGATACTAAACATACCTCGCTGCTGCGACTGCACGATGGTCAGGGCAAGTATCTCGGCGACGCTGTTGCCTATGCCGAGATAAAAAGCGGGGGCCGGGTTATCTACACCTGGTTTGGCTTGCTCAACGGCCCTTACGCCGAAGCCCTGCTGTATGACATTTTTGATTTCGTGGCGACACAGGTTCGCCAATAAAACAATTTGATTGAAATGAAGGAGGAGGTTATGAACCTCAAAAGTAAACATGTATCGATATTGCTGCTGTGTGCACTTTGCGGAACACTTACAGCCGATGACAAGCTGCCCAAAAAACCTTCGGGGAAGTTTTTCCCATTGCGGGCAAGAGACCATAAAAGCGCCGATTCGTACAAATTGGGTCAGCCGATTGTTGGAACATCGTATTTCTATTGGTATGACATCGACACAAAGATTCATATTATTGATGGTGACGGTACGGATGCACTAACAACGCACCCGGCCGATATGAAGGGCATCAGCTATAAGCGGGCTCCCTGGCATAAGCAGCAGTTACAGGATATGATTGCGGCGGGAATAGATTTCCTGATGCCGGTCTTCTGGGGTGTTCCGGGAAAATACGATGGGTGGAGTTTTGTAGGGCTGGGGCCTTTGGTGGAGGCACACGACGCTTTGGAGAAGGAAGGACAACACCCGCCCGCGATCGGTCTGTTTTTCGATACGTCAATACTCAAATGGAACGGTTTCAATAAGGACGGGAGAGGTTATCACGTCGATTTGTCAACTGATTTCGGAAAAGAGTGGTTCTATACAGCGATACGGGATTTTTTCAGCCTGATTCCTCCCTCGAAGTGGGCCCGCGTAGACGGCAAGCCGATTGTTTTCCTTTATTCGGCCAGCTTTGCAAAAAAGCAGGGTCCGAAACAGCTTGATTATGTAAGAGACAGATTCAAAAAGGACTTCGGCACAGATGTATTCTTAGTCAAACAGCCGGGCTGGCTGGGCCAGGCCGATGCATCGTATTCGTGGGGCGGCGCGGTCAACGGGCCGCTTATCTACAGGCGGACCGTTTCTCTCGGGCCTGGTTATGACCACAGTGCAGTACCGGGCAGAACAGAGCTTATCGTCGAGCGGCGCGACGGCCAGACGTATATTGAGCGATGGTTGAAGGCGCTGCAGCTCAATCCGAAATACAGGCCCTGGATGGTGCACGTCGAGACGTGGAACGAATGGCACGAGGGTACCGATATTGCCGATTCCCGTGAGTATGGTCGAAGCTATATAGTCCTGACTCGTCTTTTCGCCGATATGTGGCGGGCGAAAACAAGGCTCCGTTCCGCCGGTTCGTATAATGATGCTAATTCTGTTACCTGGGAACCTGGCCAACCCAAAGGTCTTAAACTTCGCCCAAGCAGCGGCGATGGTGTCTGGAAAACCCAAATGTTAGGAAATACAAAAGCGGCTGTCTCAGCTTCGAATTCAGAGTCGGGCAATAACCGTTATCTTTACTTCAATGTAGATGATGCATTTGCTTACGAATTGTATGACCGGACTGTTTCAGTATCAGTTACTTACCGGGACTCCGGATGCTCATCCTTCAATCTGGAATATGACAACACAAATCCCCAAATTGGTCCGGTTGGAGGTGCTTTTAGGCCTGCTGGTAACATCTCGGTTGGCAGGAGCGGGAAATGGAAAACAGCGAAATTCACGCTACTCCAATGCCGCTTCATGAATCGGTGCAACGGCACCGACTTTCGTATTGCCATTTTGGGCGGTGATTTGACACTTGCCGTCAAGATGGTCGAGCTGTCGAAGACGAGGTAAACTGTAGATTGAGATCTGATATGCGGCAGTTTTGGCTTGGGAGGTCGGCTCCGTGTCTCGGTAGAGTAGCAGGTTATACGGTGAAAATAAGCAAGAACAAAAAGATTGTATTTGTTTTGGTTGCCGCCAAGTGTTACGTTGATGGTCTGCCTTGTTGTGTACACTAAGAAGTCAGAGGTTTGAGTAATGAAAAAGAAGACGAACAGGGCGATAGTACTTGGGATCGTCGCACTGGGTGTAATCCTTGCGATTTTGTGGTTATGGCTAAAATACCCGAATGAGGAGTTTGATTACGAGGTTGTCGAGCTTGGGTCGCTGGGTGGTTCGGCCGGAGCTGCTACCGCACTGAACAATGTGGGGCAGGTTGTAGGATGGTACGAGGTCAATTTTCTTAAGCACGCCTTCATATGGGATGCAAACCAAGGAATGAGAGGCTTAGGGACTCTTGGGGGGTGGCGCAGCATGGCGTCTGGGATAAATGATCGCGGGCAGGTAGTCGGGTGGGCGAAAACGGCCGAGGGCCCCGTGCACGCCTTTGTCTGGGAGCCTGAGGCGGGCATGACTGATCTGGGGACGCTTGGCGGAAGCATGAGCATGGCCATGGCGATCAATAATAAGGGTCAGATTGTGGGTTTTTCAAAAACCACTGAGGACCAGACCCATGCCTTCATATGGGATGCCAACCAAGGAATGAGAGACTTAGGGACTCTCGGAGGAGGGAATAGCTATGCTTATGGCATCAACGATAAAGGTGAGGTGGTTGGTCGAGGTTTCTATTGGGATCGGGTAGGTGGGATGGTAGATATTGCAGTCCCCCACTCCCATGGTGCTGTTCCGTGCATCAATAACGCCGGACAGGTTGCGGGCATTTTTTTGCACAAAAACAAGGATATGGACGTTTTTATCTGGGAGAAAGGTGCCGGAGTCAAATCGCTTGGACTTTCGGGGGTGGCACCGCTTCGACTTTGGCCGGTGGCAGTGTCTGTCAAAATGAACGATTCAGGCGAAATCATCGGGCGACAGAAGAAGCCAGAGATCTTCCATATTGGAGCATCCTGGTACTTCTTACGAACGCGGTTGGGGCGGGTAATCAAGCTCAATAAATATGGGCGATCGGAGTCGGAGCAAATCGCAGTGAGTGACATCAACAACGACGGCTCAATGGCAGGCATGGTCGGAAGCCCTGGGAGTGTGAGTGAGCGGCCGATTTTGCTCAAGCGGAAATGGCTGTTGGATTAGTGTGAAGGTTGTGTGCGCCCTGCTGCAGTCGAAGGGAAATCGCGGCATGTAGGGAATGACGCATGCTAACTGAGTCGTGACCGACTACTATTGGTAAGACTGAGTACGGTTCGAGGAGACAAGACAATGATTGGACGTTTGAGGTATGCTGCTTTGGCGGGTAATCCCTCAGCGGGAATTTGCGTTTTTCCTACACCTTCAGGTGAGGTTTTCTACGAATTATCCACTAACGATGCACCTTTTTGACAAATTCCTATAAATTTCATGTAGTCTCGCTATACGGTAAGTCCAAAAATCAGTTTATAAATACAATTTTGGGAGATGATTCTGGGAGTGTGGACGTAATTTGTTTGCTGCAAGTGACTTACGAACAATAAACTTCGGTTTTCGCTGAATAGGAGCGGTGGTGGTAAAAAATGATATCGATTTCTGTTTGTATGCATGGGAATATCAAGAAGAAGCGTAAAAGAGCAGAATTTGAGTTTTCAACAGGTTGTCCACAAGGCTGAAGTGCCCACAAGGCCGAATTTGGCGGACACGCTGTTTAACAATGTAGTGCCAAAAAATATATAAGTCTTTGTGAATACAGGCCATAAACAGTTCTGGGCAAATAGCGCATAGAAAAAAGAAAACGTGCACAAATTGAGAGGCTGAATCCCCCCTTCTTTGACGAATCCGCCCCATCGGATTAATCCGGTCTAAAAGTTTTTTACCGGCGGTGAAGAAATGGTGATTGTTTCTTGCCAGAAAACCAAGTGCTCTGTACAATCAGCCACAGATATTTGTTTCGGAAGGATCATACTGTGAAAACCTCGTTGATTACTATCGGTGAATCAATCCACGCTTCAATCCCGAAGACCGGCAAAGAAATGAAGCAGTTGGTTGAGCTCGGCCCTGAAGCATATTCTGCGGCCAGTGAGCCTCTTGACTATATCAAGGGCCTGATTGAATCGCAGGCAGCCGATGGCGCTGATTACATCGCGGTTAATCTTGACGCCTTTGGAGAGGATGACCCACAGGTCACTGTTGATATAATGGTCGAATATGTCAGGATGATCCATAAATGGAGTAATGGCGTGCCGATTTGCATCGACAGCAGTAACGATGATGTTCTCAGAGCCGGCCTGAAAGAATGGTACAATACCGAGAAGGAGGTCAAGCAGCCGCTTATAAATTCGGTCAAGACGTATACGATGGAGGCTATGCTGCCGCTAAAGAAGGATTTTGACTACGCGTTCATCGGCCTTTTAGTCAGTGAAGATAAAGCCACCGGTCCGGGCGGTTCGCACTCGGTCGACGAGCTTTATGGTCTGGCAAAACAGATTTTCGAAAAAGCCGTCGGCGAAAATGGTTTTAAGCCCGGCGATATTTTCTTCGATTCGACGGTATTTCCCCTTGCGATAGATATGCCGATGGAGCCGGGTGTGCCGGGCTATACCTATAGGGCGTTCGAGACAATAAAGAAGATTACGAACGATGCGATGATGGAAGGAGTACACTGCACACTTGGCGTAAGCAACTGCGTCCGTGATTTGCCGGGCCGAAAAATAGGCGTCTGCAGGGCGTATGTTGCCAAAGCAATGGAGTACGGCCTTGATACGGCCATAGTTAACGTCGCACATCACTATGGGCAGGTTGACCCCGACCCGGAATTGCTGAAACTGGTTGACGCCTACGCTAAGATGGACGGCTCCCCCGAAAGAATGAATGAGGCGATGACGCTGATGGGCACATTCTGCCGGGAGAGCAGAAAACCGTCCTGATACTGTACCGTCGAACACAACACAAGTTCCACCACGAACCTTTCAGGATCATGGCAGAAGCAACAAGCTCACTGCCATAATGAACATTCCTGTAACTATCCCCCCGATGACCAGATGCCCGTGGCCATAACGATGAGCCATCGGCAGCAGTTCGTCAAGTGATATGTATATCATCACGCCGGCAACAAACGCCATAAGCCCCGCAAGAACACCCGAAGTCAAAAACGGCATCAGAATCAAATAGCCAACAATGGCGCCCACAGGTTCCGATACCCCTGAGAGAAATGAATAGAAGAACGCCTTGTTCTTATTTCCTGTAGCATAAAATATAGGTACCGATACGGCAATTCCCTCCGGGATATTGTGAATCGCAATCGCGATAGCTATGAATACGCCAAGCTTAACGCTGCCAAGCGCCGAAGCAAACGTGGCCAATCCCTCCGGGAAGTTGTGAATACCGATAGCCAGGGCCATAAATAGACCTGTTCTCATAAGGTGGGAGTTCTCTGTTTGGACAGCAGCAGGTTCATCAATACCTGCGAATTCGTGTGGGTTTTCGTTTTCTGGTATCAGCAGGTCTATCAGTCCGATGGCCCCTATGCCCATAAAGAACGCGGCCAGGCCCCAAAATTGGCCGACCTTTTCCGTGGCTTCCGGCAGAAGCTCCATGAAAGATATATAAATCATCACACCGGCAGATACGCCTAGGGAGAATGACAGATAAATTATTTTGGGCTTTTTTATAAAATAGGCGATGGCGCTGCCAATCCCCGTAGAAAGGCCTGCAAAAACAGTAAGGCCTAAAGCTATGCCTACATTGGCTGATATGCCCACATTGGCTGATGCGTCCACATTCAACTCCAATATCAAAGGACTAATATTGGTATTAGCTCATACAGAGAGTATATTAGCAGCAGCAAGGCCTTTTGCAAATTCGTTTTTTTTAGTCTGAGCAGCAATGGCTGGAATTTTGTTCTTTCCTATGTAAGCAGCTTTTGTTAAAAATGATACTGGCTTGTCCTCAATTTTCCATCATTCGTTAAAACCGGAGAAAGAGCCAGGAAATGAGAAATATACCGTATCGAAGGAGCAAGACTTTGTCGTGATTCGTTACTATGCCCGGGCGCACCGCGACACAGGCCAGATGAGGGTGTGGCTGGCCGGATTTGTCAAAGGAGAAGGAAATTGAAGAAAAGATGGTTCATTTTATTAATAGCCTGTGCCCTGCCGGCTCCTATATTGTCTCTGGGCGCCGATGAATCCAAAGCCTCAAGTATCATTAAGGCCGGTACTTTCTTTGTTGCTCCAAATGGCAGCGATTCCTGGTCGGGACGAATAAAACAGCCCAATGCGGACCGGACGGATGATCCATTGGCAACACTCACAGCAGCGTGCAATGCAGCACGACAGATGGGCACAAAACGACCGCGAAAAGTGATCATTCAATCCGGGGAGTACTTCCTGAACAAGCCGCTGGTACTGACCGACAAAGACTCCGGGCTGAGCATAGAAGCGGCACCGGATGCCAGGGTGATTCTCTATGGCGGCCGGGAAGTGGGGGGCTGGAAAAAGGACGGAGGGAAATTCTACTCGGCTGCTCTGCCCGGTGTCGAGCAGAGACAGTGGGACTTCCGGGCCCTGGTTGTAAACGGGCGCTTTTGCCGGCGGGCCCGGCTGCCTGAAAAGGGCTTCTTCACACACCTGAGCAGCTTCGATGTACCCTGGATGACCAGCACAGGCGGCGGATGGAAGCGCAAACCAACGAGCGAGGAGCTGACCAGATTGAAATACCGCCCCGAGGACCTCGGCACCCAACTGGATATCAAGAACGCCGAACTTACCGTTTATCATATGTGGGATGAGTCACTGGTCGGGGTCTCCGCTATGGACACGGAATCCCATACCCTGACCTTTGCCAATCCTTCCGGTCACCCGCCGGGTGCATTCGGAGTCAAAAAGTATGTTGTCTGGAACGTTCGCCAGGGGATGAATGAACCGGGGCAGTGGTATCTCGACCGGACAGCCGGCAAAGTAGTGTACTGGCCCCTTCCCGGAGAAGACATGAGCAAAGCAGAGGTTTTTGCACCGACCATCGAGTCCATCATTCGGATTCGAGGTTCCAAGAATAAACCGGCCAAAAACATTACCATTCGCGGCCTCGTGCTCTCGATAACAACCACTCCACTAAAGGCGGGAGGTTTCGGCGCGGGCAGATTCGATGGAGCGGTCTCTATTTCCTCCGGCCAGAATTGCGGTCTTGTCGACCTCGAAATCGTCAACGTTGGCGGCCAGGGTGTCAAAGTCTCGGGCAAGAACCTGCGTATTGAAAATTGTCACGTCCATCACACCGGCGCCTGCGGCATCAAGTTCAGCGGAGCCGGGTCTTTAATTACAAATAATTACATTCACGACGCCGGCCTTACCTATCCCAGTGCCATCGGTCTTCAGGGAGGCGGCAAAGATAACCAAATCAGCCACAACGAGATCCACGACACACCCTACACGGCCATCAACTGGGGCGGAGAGAGAAACCGTATCGAAAACAACTTGATTTATCGTGCAATGCTGAAACTGCACGACGGCGGCGGCATCTACTGTTTCGCAGGCAAGGGGCTTGTGCTGCGGGGCAACTTCATCCGTGACATACCCGATACCGGCGGCTATGGCTCATCAGCTTACTACCTTGACGAGCGGTCCGAGAATTGCCTTGTCGAAGGTAATCTGTCACTTCGCGTCGCCCGGCCAACGCACAACCACATGGCTAAAAATAATACTATCCGCAATAACGTTTTTATCTGCGATGAAGACGCGAGATTTACATTTCCAAGATCTTCGGATTTTGTTTTTGAGAGAAACATAGTCTATGCCAAGGGCAAGATCGTATTTGATAACACAAATGCCATCACCAGATTCAAGGGCAATATCCTGTATAGCGCCGAAGGCAAAGTCCAGGGCAACAAGATGAGTAGATACAGCCGAACAGGTTCTGAACAATTGGAACCAGAGCAGGGAAATACGTTCGATGACCCGCTTCTTGTCGGATTTGAGAAAGGCAATGTGAGTTTTGCAGCCCAATCACCTGCGGCCAAGCTCGGTATAAATCCGATTGATGTAAGCAAAGCCGGCCGGCGACCTTAGAGTGAGGTTTGAAAATCGAGTTGGACAAGACATATTTTGTTCTTGACCTTTTGTCCGGTCTTTGTTAAAAGAAGAACCGGTTTGTTGAGTCAAATTTAACTTATTTGGAAGGGAGTTACTTATGACAGAAATAAATGAAACCCCGGAAATCCCGGAAACCCCGGGTAGTGAAATTAGTCCCGAGCCACCTGCAAGTCCCGAGCCACCTGCAAGTCCCGAACCACCTGCAAGCACTGAACCGCCCATAAGTCCTGAACCACCCGCAAGTGCTGAACCACCGGCAAGCACCGAACCGCCTGCAAGCGCTGAACCACCCACCAGTGCCGAACCGCCTGTAAGTGTCCAGCCGACCGAGGTGAGCAAAGAAGTGAATAAAGACGCCCGTATGTGGGCGATGTTCTGTCACCTTGTTGGTCTTGCTGCTTTATTGCCTGTTGTTCCTCTTTTCGGCGGTGCAATCGGAGCATTAATACTCTGGCAGATAAAGAAAGACGATTTCCCATTTGTTGATGAGCAGGGCAAGGAGGCGTTAAACTTCCAGATTTCGATACTGATCTACATACTCGTGGCAGGTATTCTTATCTTTTGCGTGCTCGGAGCTTTCTTAATCCCAGTAGTGATCATTTTCGACATCGTCTTTTTAATAATTGCGGGAATTAAGGCCAATAATGGCTTCCACTACCGCTATCCGCTGTGCATCAGATTTATTAAATAGACATTCGACGACACGAAAATCATATACGAAATGCGTGTATCCGATGTTATCAAGCTATTGATTAGCGTCAGCGTCATTGTTTTTTGTACGCAGATAGGGCGAAAGCTTCCGACACTGGCCGGGCTGGTTGCGGTAATGCCGCTGACCGGTCTTATTGTGCTTGTCTGGCTTTACACAGACAATCCGGACAATTTCAACCTGATGAACGATTACACTAAAGGTGCTCTGTGGGGGATTTTGCCAAGTATTTTGTTTTTCCTTACGGCTTTTATATGCTTTCGTAAGCACCTGTCCCTTTGGATTGTGCTTTGCGCCAGCTTTGCGGTCTGGCTTATCGCAGCATTTATTCACCAGTGGCTGCTCCATAAGTAGTAACGGGGACCGCTCAATATGAATGTTTAACAGGGCCCCATTTTGCAACTTACTGCAAGATGGGAAACTGAAATATAACTGGAGGTGTTCTTTTATGAAATTTGAAGTGAACCGAAGAGATTTTATCAAAGCTGCGGGGTTAGGTGCAGCGTCACTGTCACTGCCCGGATGCGCAAGTGCTTTTCAGGGGCGCGCCGTAAAGGGCAAACCGCCGAACATTGTGCTGATTATGGCAGATGACATGGGGTATTCAGACATCGGCTGCTACGGCAGTGAAATCCGTACCCCCAACCTTGACCGGCTTGCTTCCAGCGGTCTTCGCTTTACGCAATTCTATAACACTGCCCGCTGCTGCCCCACCAGGGCCTCACTGATGAGCGGGCTCTACCAGCACCAGGCAGGTGTCGGTCATATGATGGGCGATAAAGGTCATGACGGCTATCGCGGCGACCTTAACAATCGCTGTATGACCATCGCTGAGGTGCTCAAAGAAGCAGGATACAGCACGTATATGTCCGGCAAGTGGCACGTGACCAAACACGTCGGGCCGGATGGTCCCAAGCACAATTGGCCACGCCAGCGGGGATTTGACCGCTTCTTCGGAACTATCCACGGGGCAGGCAGTTTCTACGACCCCTGCTCGTTGACCCGCGACAATACGCAGATCCCGCCGGACAGCGATGATTTCTACTATACCAATGCCATCAGCGACAACGCTGCCAGGTTCGTCCAAGAGCATAAATCCCGCAGTGGGGACAAACCGTTCTTTATGTACGTGGCCTTCACCTCACCACACTGGCCAATGCACGCCCTGCCCGAAGACATCGCCCGATATAAGGGACGGTATGATAAGGGCTGGGACGAGCTGCGAGCAGAACGCCACAAGCGCATGATCAAAATGGGAATTGTCCAGGATAAATGGAAAATTACGGAACGTGATTCACATGTCCCTGCGTGGGGGCAGGCCAATAACAAGAAGTGGAATGCCCGGCGGATGGAAGTATACGCGGCGATGGTAGATTGTATGGACCAGGGTATAGGACGAATCGTTTCAGAATTGAAAAAAACCGGGAATCTCGAAAACACATTGATCTTCTTCCTGGCCGACAACGGTGGTTGCGCCGAAGAATACGGCAGCCGGGGCCCGGTCAGGCCGGATCCGTCCAAAAAGGTTGTCTTAAAACCGATGGATAAAAACCAATTGCAGCGCAATATGCAGCCGAAGGTCACGCGTGACGGTCGCCCGGTTCGCACGGGCGAGGGAGTGATGCCCGGCCCGGCCGATACCTATGTCGCTTATGGCAGACCCTGGGCAAATGCCAGCAACACGCCGTTTCGCCTATACAAGCACTGGGTGCATGAGGGGGGCATCTCAACGCCTTTAATCGCACACTGGCCGGCGCGTATCAAAGCGCGCGGAAAGCTGCGCCATCAGCCCGGTCATCTCGTCGATATTATGGCAACATGTGTGGATGTCGCCGATGCAAAGTATCCGGGGCAATATAAGGACCATAAAATCACGCCGGCAGAAGGTAAGAGCCTTGCACCGGCCTTCGACAACAAACAGATTGAACGCGAAGCGCTCTACTGGGAGCATGAAGGCAACCGCGCGGTGCGCAAAGGCAAGTGGAAGCTCGTCTCCAGACATCCGGGCGGATGGGAGCTGTATGACCTCAAGGCCGACCGTACAGAATTAAATAACCTGGCTCAAAAGCATCCGCGGAAAGTCCAACAGTTAAAGGGCCTCTATGAAAGTTGGGCCGCTCGATGCGGTGTCCAACCCTGGCCTGTAAGAAAACCTAAGAAAAAGTGATAAGATATGAAGGGCAATATGAACATGTACCTTACCAGACGTGACTTCCTCAAAGCAGTCGGTGTTTGTGCGGCGTCTTCAATTCCGGGCTGTACAAGCGGCACGCAGCGGCTAATGGGAAAAGCGTCCGCCCAAAAGCTGCCCAACATTATCTTCATCATGGCCGACGACCTCGGCTATGGGGACTTTAGCTGCTATAATAAGGATTCAAAGATTCCTACACCGAATGTAGACCGGTTCGCAAGCCAAAGTGTTAGTTTCACAGATGCCCATTCGCCATCGGCAGTGTGCAGCCCAACTCGTTATGGCGTCTTGACAGGTAGATATTCCTGGCGCACCCGTCTCAAACGCAATGTTTTGAGTGGATACTCCCAGCCATTAATTTCACGCGAGCAAATCACTGTTGCCGAGCTGCTTAAAAAGCACAGCTATCATACGGCCTGCATTGGCAAGTGGCATCTTGGAGTTGGCTGGCAATCAAAGGATGGCGGAGCTATAAATAGTCCCAGAGATGCCCAGCGAGTCGATTTCAACAAACCGATTACCGATGGGCCAAAAGAGCATGGCTTTGATTACTCATTTATTACCGCCGCCTGTTCAACGGTAGACCAGCCGTATGTGTTTATTGAAAACGGCAAATGTACCGCCCAACCAACAGAAACCATGGCCCGGGAAGGCCCCGTAGTAACAACCGGCAGCCGCCCGGGACCAATGGTGCCCGGCTGGTCAAACGAAAATGTTGACCCGACTTATGTTGAAAAGACCAGGGAATTTCTTGAGCAGCATGAAGATTCGGATAAGAACAACCCGTTTTTCATTTACTTGGCACTTTCGACACCGCACGCGCCGTGGCTGCCGCCGGACTTCGTTAAAGGAAAAAGTAAAACCGGGGCCCGAGGTGACATGGTGCTTCTGGCGGATTGGTGCGTTGGCCAGGTGCTTGATATGTTAGACAGATTGAAGCTTACAGATAATACTCTGGTTATTGTTACAAGTGATAACGGGCCTCGTATCGGTAAAAAAGGACACGCCTCTGCCGGCCAATGGCGCGGTTACAAATCACATATCTGGGAGGGTGGGCATCGGATACCATTTATCGCTCGCTGGCCGGGCAGGATTAAACCTGATACAACCAGCCGGGAGGTAATATGTCTGACAGATTTGATAGCGACTTGTTCAGCCATCGTTGGGACCAGGCTGCCTGATGACGCCGGGCAGGACAGTTACAATATTTTGTCTGCGCTGCTTGGAGAAAAATCCGACAAGCCGATCCGCGATGCAATTGTACTCCATTCCTGTTTTGGAGTGTTCAGTATTAGACAAGGCCATTGGAAGCTAATCCTTGGAACAAAAAGCTCAGGCGGATGGGTAGAACCCGGAGGCACCGGCCCCAAAGAGGGCAGCCCCGGACAGTTGTATAATCTGGCCGATGATCCTTATGAAAAAAATGACTTGTGGGAAAAACATCCTGAAATCGTGGAGCGTCTGACAAACCTGCTTGAAAAGTATAAAAAGCAGGGCTATAGCCGGCCGCTCTAAAAGCCCTTCATGAACAACCGGAAGAACTCGCACTTAACGGGAGAAAAAGGATATGAGTACAAGTAATTATACACGTCGTGATTTTTTGAAAGCCGTAGGCCTGGGTGCCGCAGCGCTGACGATGCCGGGCTGTGTCGGTTCAACCAGGCGGGTTTCCGGGAAGGGGTCTATGGACAAGCCGAACTTTGTTATCATTTTCACTGATGACCAGGGTTACGCCGATGTCGGTTGTTTCGGGGCGAAGGACTTCAAAACACCCAATCTGGACCGCATGGCAGCCGAGGGCGTGCGCTTCACAGATTTCTATGCCGCTGCTGCGTCGTGCACCCCTTCTCGTGCGGCGCTGATGACCGGCTGCTATCCGCAACGCGTGGGCCTGCCTTATGTAATCGGCCCAAAAGCGGAAATCGGCATCAACAGTGAGGAACAAACGATTGCTGAAATTCTCAAGCCCCGTGGTTATGCCACGGCGTGTTATGGTAAATGGCACCTGGGACATCATCCCCAATTCCTGCCCACACGCCACGGCTTCGACGATTACTTCGGTCTGCCTTACTCGAACGATATGTGGCCGAATCACCCGACCAATAAGAGCTTCCCCGATCTACCGCTTATCGAAGGCGAAAAGATACTCGAATACAATCCCGACCAGACAAAACTAACAACATGGTATACCGAGCGGGCTGTTAAGTTTATCGAGACCAATAAGAACCGGCCGTTTTTCCTTTATCTGCCGCATTCGATGGCACACGTACCGCTATATGTCTCGGACAAGTTTAAGGGTAAATCCAAGCAGGGGCTCTACGGCGATGTTATAATGGAAATTGACTGGTCCGTTGGACAGATTCTATCGACGCTCGAACGGCTGGGAATTGATAAGCGAACGTTGGTGATATTCACGTCGGACAATGGGCCGTGGCTGAGCTACGGCGACCATGGCGGCTCAGCAAAACCGCTTCGCGAGGGCAAAGGGACCACATTCGACGGGGGCCAGCGTGAACCGACAATCATGCGTTGGTCGGGCACAATCCCCCCTGTCCAGGTCTGCAAAGAACCAGTCTCTGCAATGGACATCCTGCCAACATTTGCAAACCTGGCAGGAGCAAAGCTGCCGACACACCGTATCGACGGAAAAGATATCTGGCCGCTGATGTCGGGCCAGCGTGGCGCAAAGAGCCCACATGAAGCGTTGTTCTACTACCGCGGCTGGGCACTTGAGGCGGTGCGCAGCGGCAAGTGGAAACTTCACCTTCCCCACGGTTACCGCACATTGGCCGGGCGCAAAGGCGGTACTGGCGGTATGCCCGTCAAATACGAACAGGGCAAAATCGGCATGGCTTTATTTGACCTTACAAATGATATCGGTGAGCAACACGATGTTTCCGCTGAACATCCGGAAGTGGTCGAGCGGCTTTTAAGCCTGGCTGACAGGATGCGTGATGATATCGGCGACTCAAAAAAGAAAATGACCGGAAAAGGCAGACGACCGCCTGGCCGAATATAAGTTAGTTCAATTGCCCGGCTCAAACCGAAAGCTCCGGGCCTGTGCTCTTGCAAAATCGCTGCCGCCTCGATATTATAGGGGAAATGGCAGCAAAATCTGACAAAGACAAGCGCTCGCAGCCTCCAAGTGCAGTTAATAAAAAGGCCTATCGGAATTTTGAACTTATCGAGAAGTTCGAGGCCGGGCTCAAACTATTGGGCTCCGAGGTTAAATCTCTGCGGGCCGGCCGGGCCGACCTTGACGGTTCATACGCCAGGATTTTAGACGAGCAATGCTGGCTCGTTGGTGCTACTATAGCCCAGTATCAACAGGCCGGCGGCATAAACCATGAGCCGACCAGAAATAGAAAACTATTGCTGCACAAAGCCGAAATCTACAAGATAAGAGTAAAGCTTGAGCAGCGGGGCTTCACTCTCGTGCCACTGCGGCTATACTTCAATGACAGGGGCTTTGCAAAGTTAGAGCTGGCGCTGGCCAGAGGCAAAAGACAATACGACAAACGAAAAGCCATCGCCGAGCGTGACCAAAGGCGAGACATGGACAGAAGTATGAAAAAATATCGCAGATAATTGAAACCGAAAAAGTGGGTTCCCGCTTTTGAAGCAATGACAAAAGAGGCACAAATGACACTTTGCAATAAGATATACAAAGTAAAAGATGGGAGTTTTTAGAATGGTTGAAGAAAAAAAAGAAGAGAAAAAAATTATCATTGACGAAGACTGGAAAAAGGAAGCCCAAAGAGAAAAAGAGATATTAGCAGCCCAGGAAGAAGAAGAAAAAAAGAAAATAGTTGAAGAACAACCTCATCGTGGGCCTTTGCCAACAGGCAATTTTGCGGCGCTGATAAGCATGTTAACTACACAGGCATTTTTTGCCATGGGGCTGCTCCAGGTCAAAGACGAGGATAAAAAAGAGCCGGACCTGGAACTCGCAAAGTACAACGTCGATATGCTCGAAACCCTCGAGGCCAAAACCAAAGGTAACTTAACAGAAGAGGAAAAGAAAGTCCTTGAAAATACACTTAACCAGGTTCGTATGGCCTACGTTGAGGTCGCAGAACAAGTCCCACCCCAGACTCAATGAGTAACGGGGTAATAATATGACATAAATATGATACAAAAAGAGAGCTCACTAACCGGATAAACCGTATTGGCGAATATATTAGACAAAATCATCGCGGATAAAAAAGCGGAGGTCGAACTTCGCAAATCTCAAGTGAGCTTAGAGCAGCTTCAAGAACAGGTTCACTCTTTGCCGAAGTGCCGCAATTTCTACAAAGCTGTCACCAAGCGCAACAGGCGCGGCATAAACGTTATCGCGGAAGTCAAAAAGGCTTCGCCGTCGGCTGGAGTTATTCGTAAGGATTTTGATCCCGTAGCGATTGCACAGACCTACAAGAAATGCGGTGCCGATGCAATTAGTGTTCTGACCGATGAAAAATATTTTCAAGGCCGGCTCGAATACATAAAGCAGATAAGTGATGCGGTGGATTTACCTGTTTTGCGAAAGGATTTTATCATCGACCGCTGGCAGGTCTACGAATCACGTGCAGCCGGTGCCGATGCGATACTATTAATAGCAGAAGCGCTAAAACCCGGCGAACTTATGGACTTGATGATAACCGCAGCCGAGCTGACCCTAACGGTCCTTCTTGAAATCCACCAGGCCGATACGCTGCTTGCCGTTCGCAGCCTGATAGGCTTTCCCAAGAAAGGTTACAGCGTCCTCGGAATAAATAATCGAGACCTGGCCACGATGGAAGTGGATTTGAACACGGTCAGCCGATTGGCCGAACTATTCGATAACAAAAACGAACTTGTTGCCGAGAGCGGAATAAAAACACGAACCGACGTCGAGAAGCTAAAGTCCGTCGGAGTAAGCGCGGTCCTGATTGGCCGGGTGCTGTGCGCCAGCGCTGATATAGAAGAAAAATTCACCGAGCTGTTCGGCTGAAAGCTAACCGATTACCTTTTTTTCTTCTGAGCTTTTTGGATTTTAGCCCACGTGTCGCGAAGTGTTACGGTGCGATTGAATATTAGCTTTCCTTCGGAGCTATCCGTGTCAACGCAGAAATAACCCAGCCTCTCGAATTGGTATCGCTGGCCCGGTTTTGCCTGGCCTAAAGACGGCTCAACACGACACGAAGATAGTTTTTGCAACGAGTTCGGATTCAGATTGGATTTGAAATCCTCACCTTCAGCAACATCATCCGGGTTCTCTTTGCTGAACAGATGGTCATACAATCGCGCTTCAGCCTCTAGCGCATGGGCAGCCGAAACCCAGTGCAGCGTTGACTTTACCTTGCGTCCGTCCGGTGCATCCCCGCCCCGTGTCGCAGGGTCGTAAGTGCAGTGCAGCTCAATGATTTGGCCGCCGGCATCCTTAACTACATCTGTACAGGTGATGAAATACGCGTATCGCAGTCTGACCTCACGGCCGGGCGCCAAGCGGTAGAACTTTTTCGGCGGTTCCGCCATAAAATCTTCCTGTTCGATATAAAGCTCACGTGAAAAAGGTACCTTCCGCGTGCCGGCGCTTGCGTCCTCCGGATTGTTCACGGCCTCCAGCTCTTCGACCTGGTCCTGCGGATAATTGTCGATGATGACTTTGAGGGGCCTAAGTACGGCCATCACGCGGGGAGAGGTTTTGTTTAGGTCTCCTCGCAAACAATGTTCCAATAAAGCAATATCAACGGTGCTGTTGAACTTGTTGATCCCGATACGTTTGCAGAAGTTTCGGATGGAACCGGGCGTATAGCCGCGGCGCCTCAGACCGCAGATGCTCGGCATCCGCGGGTCGTCCCATCCGCTGACCAGACCATCCTGCACCAACTGCTGGAGCTTGCGCTTGCTCATAACAGTGTAGCTTAAATTAAGACGGGCGAACTCAATCTGCTGTGGATGATAAACGTCCAATTCATCAAGGAACCAGTCGTACAACGGCCGATGATTCTCAAATTCCAGCGTACAGATCGAGTGAGTAATCTTTTCGATGGAATCTTCAAGACCGTGGGCCCAGTCATAAGTCGGATAGATGCACCACTTATCGCCTGTGCGGTGATGTTCTGCGTGCAAAATGCGATACATAACCGGGTCCCGCATATTCAGGTTTCCAGATGCCATGTCAATTTTGGCCCGAAGGACACGGAAACCTTGCTCGAATTCGCCTGCCCGCATCCGCTCGAACAAATCGAGGTTTTCATCGACGCTACGGTCACGATAGGGACAATTCTTTCCCGGCTTGGTCAGGGTACCGCGATACTCTCTCATCTGTTCCGGGTCAAGATCGCAAACATACGCTTTGCCTGCTTTGATAAGCCCGACAGCGCACTCGTACATTTGCTCGAAATAATCCGACCCAAAGTAAAGCCGGTCCGCCCAGTCGAATCCAAGCCATCGAACGTCTTCTTTGATAGCTTCGACGTATTCACCTTCCTCTTTGGTTGGATTGGTATCATCGAATCTAAGATTGCAGAGGCCGCCCTTGTTTTCGGCTGCGATACCGAAATTAAGGCAGATACTCTTGGCGTGTCCGATATGCAGATAGCCGTTCGGCTCAGGTGGAAATCTCGTAACGACCCGGGCGTCCCATTTCTTGGTTTTAGTGTCTTCGGCGACAATCGCCCGGATAAAGTCGAGCCTGGTTGTAGAATTATCTGTATTCATAATTAGTGCGACCTTTTAATTCTCGTTGCCATGAAACTTTGCAAATTATAGGTAATAATGACAATGACGTCAACTTGTATGCTTACGAGTTATAGATTTATAATCTGCTATAATATTGCTTTTGATTTGAAGGTCCGTATACAAATACCCGATATATCATAAAAGACTTGACAGTCTGTTCATCTTTTATATAATACAAGATGATGTAACGTATTTTCCCTGTCGAGCCGGCCACGAAGACCACTGAAACAGCGGTATTCGTAATCTGCTCGCAGGGCTTATACAATGGATTCCATTTTGTGATTTTTTGCAAAATAAGTGCTGCTAAAAGTAGGACTCAATTGAATGGACCAAGAAGCTCTACAGCAAATCGAGCAGATAATTGGTTATAAATTTTCTAACCGCAATCTGTTAACCAAGGCATTAACCCATTCCTCAGCGGCTGACAATCGCCTTTCGAGTAACGAAAGGCTTGAGTTTTTCGGAGACTCGATTTTAGCACTGGTCATTTGTCAAACCCTCTTCGAGCGGTTCCGCGGTTATCTGGAAGGTGATTTAACCAAAGTAAAGAGTATGCTTGTTTCCCGCAGTACCTGCGCTGAAGTTGCCATGGAACTCGGCCTGCAAAAGTTTCTAAAAATCGGCAAAGGTTTGGCCACCGGTCGGGCCTTGTCCGGTTCTCTGGCCGCCAGTCTACTGGAGGCTATTATTGCAGCAATCTATATTGACAGCGGTTTCGGAGCAGCCCGCAGTTTCATTTTAAGGACCTTTGGTCCATCAATTGACAGAGCCAATGCAGAACAGGACCATGGCAATTTCAAGTCCCTACTGCAGCAATACGCCCAGCAGCAGCTTAATGCCACACCTATTTACGAACTTCTCGATGAAAAAGGACCCGACCACGACAAATGTTTCGAGTGCCAGGTTGTTGTCGCAGGCCGTCATTTCTTAAGTGCCTGGGGCAGAAGCAAAAAGGAAGCAGAGCAAAAAGCCGCTTTCAACACCCTTGTCGACTTAGATGTGCTTGAAAGCACTTTGCCGGACGATACCGACAGAGGCGGCGATAAATCTTAGAGTCTCTAACAAAATGAATCGTTGTACCGAAAGCGAGCGTTTTTTTGTCCTGCAAGGAAGGCGAAACAGGCAATGCCAAAGCATTGTCGATGCAGCCTGACGCCGTCAGGACGAAAAACAAGCCGCTTGAATACAGAGTCATTTTGTTATAGGCTCTTAGACGTTCAGCGGTGAGTAGAACCCATCCCAAAACCTGTTTTGTAACGAGATCGAGCGAAAAGTTCGTGGTCAAGGCCGGAGGTGCAAAAGGCTCGGAGGCGTGCTAAGGTACGTCGAGAACCTTTTTCGCCGACAACACAGAGCCACGGACTTTGCGGCCGATCGTAGTCGAAAGAGGTTTTGGGATGGGTTCTAACAACTATTTAACCAATTAATCCAACCGGCAATCACCCTGTAATTAACCACGCCAAAACGTGTAAGGTAAACGCAGCTATAATTATGAAAACAATAATTGAGCCGAATAAAACCGCTGTCTCTTTGATAAACTTGCCGGCTGTGATTACCGGCAATTTAGTTGCTTTATAAATGATAGCTATTGCCGCCACTAATGGCAGCAGCCACAACATAGACTGCGGATTAGCCCCGAAGTTTTCCGGTACAGTAAAGGTCGCAATTATAAAAAAAGCTTCCATCGATATCTTACCCTTCGGCCGGCTCTATGCCGCGCAGATGAGCCATATAAACAGCGTTGACAACACACAAAAGGTTTAGCAAGCCCGCAGTGCTTGTATATATCTGTCCGATTTCGTTAGGCCAGCCGTGTACGGGATAAGCACCGCCGGCGGTCACTCGCCCCAGCACCAGCACCATGGGCGAATTCATAACCTGTGCCCCTACCACATACCACGGCGTTGCTCCGTATAGGTTAATTACACCAATCGAGCCGATATAGATGCCAATGCAGAAAGTCAGCACAATAGTTGCGAAAATAATTATCGAGCGCTCTTTTTCTTTCAGCACTAAATGGCCCGCGCCAGGCACCAGCCAGGACAACAACCCAACAATCAAAGAGAACAGTACTTGTTTTTCCTTCGTGCGCAGTACCGTCATGATGCCTCCTTGGATTCAGGGAGTGCATTGGCATCCGGTGCCTGTTCGGCTTCTTGGACCCATCTAAAATTCACACGTTTTAATATGTTTTCAGGACCAAAGTGCACCGCCGCCAGGCTCTGGAACTGAATATACTCTTGTTTGTAAACCTGAATCGGCTTTATCTGTTCGTATTCTTCCCGCACAACGCGTCTAATGCGAATTTCCTTTATACAATAATAGCTCATATCCGGCTTAAATTCCATAATTAGAGGCAAAGTATCAACGGTGTTACTATCCGGTGGTACAAGCGAATAAAGCCGATTTGTGAACCGTCTTGCTATTTTGGCCTCACTCACCGACAACCATTTCTGGGCCTCATTGACAAATAACGGCGCCCCCGGATTACCCTGGCTCAGAAGAGCCAATCTTGCTATTGTCTCTCGTGAGATTCTCTGCAGGTTTGTCGAATTTTCCATCTTAAAAGGTTCTTCAGTGCCCTTTATCGCGTTTGGATCCTCGGGCACATTCGGGTCGTTTACGTCCTGCCCGCCCTGCTGTCCATAAAGCCCATTAAACTTCTCAATAGTGCTCTCCCAGCCGTCCTTGGCCACCAGGTCGAGAAACTCCCCTCCTTTCTGTTTTGTAACATCCATTGCTGCAAGCCTTTTTAAGTCTTCAGTCACTTTTTCTTTTACCGAATAAATGTCCTCCATCGCAACGTTGGGATCGTCTTGATTCGTCAGCCCGCCTGTTTCGTCAAAACTGAGCGTCTTTGTGCTAAAGGTTTGATTTATGCCTTCAGGTTCCGAGGCCTTTTCAGCATCTATCACCCGCACAACCGCCATTATTCTTCCTAACATATCTCTCATTGGGCCAATATTTTCATACATCCTGGGCTTGGATATATCGAAAGGCCCAAGCTCACTAAGGCCAAGCTCATCGACCGCAAATACAATCTGAGTCAAGCCCACAATGCTTTCTCCGTAGCTCCTCAGAAATAACCTACCCAGGTAATCATCCCCCTGCATATCGGCAGCACCTATGAACCCCGTCTGGTCCGCATATACCTTGACTTTATACTTCTCGGATAATTGCTCAGCGGCAGCTTCATAATCTCCTGCCCTTTGTTTAAACTGCTCGGCACTGAGATCCGAGATCTCCGTATCATCTATATCCTGCAAACTGGTCTCGGTAAGGTTCTTTGCCTCATCCAGTATACTTTTTGCCTCGGAATTTATTTTATTTTGCAGCAAGCCTTCTGAAATGATCCCTGCCACCTCGGCATAGCTTTTAAGGCGTTCAGTCATCGTCGAATTCGGGTCGTTCGGGTCCGAAGGCACTTGTTCGGAGAACTGTGCCCTGTTTTTCTGGTAGAATTCTTCTGCTTCCTGGTGTGTCGGGGGCGTTACTATTTTGGCAATATCATCGATCCGGCAGGCAATGTATTCAAGCTGCACTCTGTCAACCAGCTTATATCCAAAACCATAAGGGTTTTCCTGGCTGACGGTGCCCGGAAAGAAATTTTTGTGTTTGTTAAAATGCGCAGAGATTTGTTCCTGATTTGGTTCGCCTTGAGTATCGGCAAACAAAGCCGAATCAAACTTCACAAAGTTAACATCAATTGTTTCCCACTCCCAGCTCACCGACTGCATTATTTGCGAGTTGGTAACATCTTCTCCTGAGCAGCTCATCTTGGCGTACTCCAATACCGCCAGCAATTCGCCGAATGTTGTCAGTATCTTTTCCTCCGGTATCCCCAACTGCCTTACCACTCCCCCGACTATCCGCGAATATGTCGCCCCGTTCAATTGCGGTATTTGCGGTATTGCATCTGCTAATAATCTCCGCGCATTCTCGTTTGATATCCTCAACCCTGCGAGCTGCGCTTCTTTTTTCAAACAATACCAGTAAATTTCGCTCGGCACCGTGTGTCTGTATATATCGCTGATTTGGTTATCACTGATTCTATAATTGTTTGTTCTTACAGTTCGTTTTATATAATTGATGATTCCCGGTGAAGTTCTCCTCTCACTAAACAGCAGTTCTCCCAGCAGAAGAGCTCTGAAGTCCGGCGTGCTAAATAATGGGACACCAATGTTTCTCAGCAGGTCCCCCGCCCTGATTACCTCGAGAATTCTCAACTCTTCTCGGGCCAAAACTATGTCATTGTTAGTTATTTTCCTGTTATCTCCAAAGTATGCCGCCGTTTTGTGCAGCCCAGTGCTTCTGCTGCTAATGAACTGCAGAAATGCACCACCGCCAATAAAGCCGAACAGTATAACCACGACCACAACAGCCATCACTTTTGTCTTGTTTTTGCGAAACCATTTCACCAAATTCATATCTGTGCTCCGTGTTCACTTTTCGAGTATAAAGTTACAAAGTATATGTAATATTCCGTGCTTTGCAAGAAAAATAGCACTTTCCCCAAAACCGGGATTTACAATATAGGCAATAATATATACGATATACTCAATACGAAAGGATATTAAGCTGTCTCGGGAGCTTTTAGCCGAGTATCAAAGGTGAATTTGGATTCCCGCCAAGCGGGATCTCTCTACTGGAGTGAGCATAGACAATGGACGAGCGAACGGCTAATTTCCCAAAATCAGTCCGGGCCTTTAGCCAGGCCGTTAATTTTCTGCCAGGCGGCGTCAACTCTCCCGTCAGGGCTTTTGGCGGGGTGGATATCGGTCCACTCTTCATCGAGAGAGCGGCCGGCTCAAAAATCTACGATATCGATGGCAATGAATATGTCGATTACGTTTGCTCCTGGGGGCCGATGATTCTTGGGCACGCCCATCCGAAGGTCTTAGAAGCCGTTCAAGCAGCAGTGAAAAAAGGGACCTCGTTCGGAGCACCGACATTGGCCGAGACCACGCTGGCCGAAAAAATAATCGCTGCATTCGAATCCATCGAAAAAGTCCGTCTTGTTAGCAGCGGCACTGAGGCGGTAATGACCGCTATCCGCCTTGCCCGCAGCTTTACGAAAAAGGATTTTGTAATCAAAATGGCCGGCTGTTATCACGGCCACAGCGATTCACTGCTCGTCGCTGCCGGTTCCGGTCTTGCTGAAAGGGGAACTCCATCAAGCGCCGGTGTCCCCGATGCGATTGCCAATCTGACCATCGTAATCCCGTATAATGATATCGACGCGGCAAAGAAAGCCTTTCAAATACACAAGGGCAAAATCGCAGCAGTCCTCATCGAGCCTGTAGCCGCGAATATGGGAGTGGTCCCGCCCATCGAGGGTTACCTTCAGACGCTTCGTGAGTTATGTGACAAGGACAATGCTCTTTTGATATTCGATGAGGTCATAACCGGCTTTCGCCTTGCCCCCGGCGGAGCACAGGAGCTTTTCTCCATGACCGCTGATATTACCTGTCTGGGCAAAATCATAGGAGGAGGCCTGCCCGCGGCCGCGGTCGGCGGCCGAGCAGATATTATGGATACACTCGCCCCGGCAGGTCCCGTCTATCAAGCCGGCACACTCAGCGGCAATCCAATCGCAACCGCGGCAGCAAATGCGACACTGGATATACTTACAAAAGGAGATTGCTACCAAAAACTCGAGTCTTCATCAGCCCTCTTGGAAGCCGGCCTGGCCGATGCCGCCAAAGACGCGAACATACCTGTTACTATCAATCGTGTTGGCTCGATTATGAGCTGTTTCTTCACCGACAAACCCCTGCGAAACTTTGCCGATGTCCAGTCGACAAATATAAAACAATTTAAGAGGTTCTTTGCGGGGATGCTAACCGAGGGTATATATCTTGCTCCCAGCGCCTATGAAGCAATGTTTGTTTCACTGGCCCACTCACAACAGGATATTGAAAAGACCATCGAAGCAGCACGAAATACTTTCCATAAGCTCAAGAATTAAGAATTATATCAATTGCTTTATTTTTTGCGATTCGCGCATTTGGCATATATGGGTGGCAGCCTCAAGCGCAGCTTGGGGATGGCTTATTGCCAGTTATGAAGAACGCAACATTTAATTACAATTGGTATTAGTACCTAATAGCAAAAAAGAGCATCAATTTTTTGCATTACTTACATAGCCGTCATTTGAAGGGGACAACAAATGAGAAATTATCTAACTGCGATTCTGCTGGCGGCAATCTGCATCGGCTTTTCGCCACAGGAAAATAAGGCTGTTACAATCAAAGACCAAAACGCCGCAAAAAAACCGGATCTGCGCAACATAATCGGGATAACGCATGTCAGCGGTAAATATTATTTGACGAACAAAGATTATCTAAACGAAGGAGCCGACCGGATTCTGGCCCTGGGTTCGAGGGTGATTAAGGTCTGGTTTGATAATCCCCCGCGGTCCTATCCTTTTAACTCCAAATGGCCAAAGACCAAAACCTTCGTGGAAATGGCACAGTCACCATATTTTCAAAAGCTTTTTAATAAGCCTTTTAAAACGTATATTATGATGTGCTTCTCAACAGGGCACGGCGGCGGCTACTGGATAAAAGGAATAACCCAAAAGCAAAAAAACGACGAGCAGCGACAGTTTTACGAACTGGCCAAACATCTTCTAACTACATATAAGAACACGGGCAAAACATTCGTTCTGCAGCACTGGGAAGGCGACTGGCTGATACGCGGTAATTTTGATGCAAAGAGCGATCCAACACCAACAGCAATAAAGAGCATGATAGAGTGGCTTAATGCCCGCCAGGCGGGAGTAAATCAGGCTAAGCAGGAAGTCGGCCAACACGGCGTCCGGGTTTATCACGCCGCCGAGGTCAACCGTGTCGTTGATTCAATGAAGCATGGCAAGCCGAATATGGTAATTTCGGTCCTGCCCCATACCAATCTGGATTTGGTTTCATACTCTGCGTGGGATTCAGCAACCGCGCACTATAAAGACCCGAACGTGCTGCGCGAAGCGCTGAACTTTATAGCTAAGAACACGCCGGATAGTCCCGATTTCGGCAACAAAAATGTATACATGGGTGAGTTCGGTATGCCGGAAAATAATTATTCAACCGAACAAGTCCAAAAGGCGATTCCAAACGCCGTGCAGACCGCCCTGGATTGGGGATGTCCCTATATAGTCTATTGGCAACTGTACTGCAATGAATTAAAGAAAGGAAAAGGGCCACCGCCGGTCAAAAGCAACGATGATGTTCGCGGCTTCTGGCTCATCAGGCCCGATGGCTCCAAAGCCTGGATCTGGGATTATTTTTATAAATTACTGAATAAGAAAAGCCTCTCGCAGCCGCCAGGTTACTCGATTCCCCTTATCGATTTGGCCGGTGACAAGCACCGCCAGATAATCATCGACAAAGAGCCAGGCCAATACCTCGGCCATCCGACAACCGTCCTGCTGGAAGATAACAAAACGATGATTACCGTTTACCCGAAAGGCCACGGCCGCGGTGCAATCGTTTTCAAAAAAAGCACCGATGGCGGATTAACATGGAGCGAGCGATTGCCTGTGCCGGAGAATTGGGCCACATCGAAAGAGGTCCCGACGATTCACCGTGTAATAGATCCGCAGGGCACAAAGAGGCTGATTATGTTCTCCGGCTTATATCCCATACGCATGGCGGTCTCGGAAGATGACGGCAAAACATGGACACCGCTCAAGCCTATCGGAGATTTCGGCGGCATTGTCGTCATGGCAAGTGTCGTCCGGCTGACCAATGGCGATTACATGGCGCTCTTCCACGATGACGGCCGCTTCCTCAAAGGCGCCGGCAAGAGAACAAAGTTCCAGGTCTTCAAGATACTCTCCAAAGACGGCGGCCTGACTTGGAGCCAGCCGCAAGTGATTGCCGAGCATCCGACCGCGCATCTGTGCGAGCCGGGCGCGGTGCGTTCGCCGGATGGCGAACAATTGGCTATACTGCTGCGAGAGAACAGCCGAAAACTAAACTCGTTTGTCACGTTCAGCAACGATGAAGGCAAGACATGGTCGAAGCCGAAGCAGGTGCCCGGTGCCTTGACAGGTGACCGCCATGTGGCGCGCTATGCCCCGGATGGTCGCCTTGTTATCATCTTTCGTGACACAACCCATCAAAGCCCGACAAAAGGCGACTTCGTTGCGTGGGTGGGTACGTACGATGATATCGTTAATGGCCGCGAAGGCCAATACCGCGTGCGTTTGCTGGATAACAAATCCGGGCGAGGTGACACCGGCTACGCCGGGCTTGAGCTTTTGCCTGATGGCACATTTGTCACCACGACCTACTGCGTGCTCAAAAAAAGCGAAAAGCCGCTGGTAGTCAGCGTCCGCTTCAAATTGCAGGATATCGACGCAAAAGCCGCTTTGCAGGCCAACTCTATTTAGCCTGCGGTTTTACCGCAGGTCTATTTGCCCGAACGGAAAACAAAAAAATCGTAGGGTAGGGCTTGCCCCACCATTATTCTAATCCACCACTCCCTGTCATTGCGAGGAGGCCGCAGGCCGACGCGGCAATCTCGACAACTAATCATTCATCATTAATCAATTAACCTGTCATTCACTCATTCACGCGCCACATCAATCTATATTTAGCCTGCGGTTTTACCGCAGGTCTATTTACCTTTTCCTTCCCACCATCACCACGCTCGACGAGGTGGTTCAAAAATTTCTAAGCTAATACTTACAGAATAAAACGGTGCATGAAAAACATGCGAATCGGCCATCTTTTGGTATAGTTTTATGCCCCTATCCTTGAACCATTGCTCATCATTCCATCCGATTTCATTTATATCAAAATCCTCATCTTTACTAAAATCAGATTCAGTGCCATAATCCCAAAAACTATAAGGTTCGTTGTCATATCTAATATTGCTTTCCTCTAACTTCTTTTGCAATTCTTTGGGGAATTTTTGTATGGCATAGCTGTGCGGCGTCAAAATCTTGCTAAGCTCCAACAACAATTTAATAATGTCGAAATATGGAATATATGCAATTTTTCCGTCCTTAAATACATCATTTTCACAAGACAACCTATCAAAACGGGCTGTATACGGTAATAATGTTAGACGTTGTTTAACATAATTAGCAGTATATTTCTTGTGTTCGTAAATAGGCCAAGGTTCAAACAAGCGTCCTTCAACTAAGCAACCATCCACTAAAGTTTTGTGTTCGTGAGACCAGACTTGCCTCATACCGGAAAGCTCATCTTGGTAAATGTCATACCAAAAGCTTTTCCCATACAAACCTTCTCCCTTTTCAATACCCAACTCTTTGTCATTTGATATTTCTTCAAGGTAATTTGATATTTCTTCAAAGAAGCTGTCTGGTTTTTGTTCATTCTGTTCGGCAAGTCTTTCAAGAATTTTCTCCCAATGTGGTAATAGGCCCAAGTGTATTTTGTAAGCAACTGGCTTTGCTATCAGGTCTTTTTCATTAGTATCGTCGTCTAACAAGCCTAATGTGTGTTCAATACGCCGAAAACGCCTATCTATGCTTTTACACATTTTGTCTATCGCTAAGGTTTCAATAACAACGTACTCAATAAACCACCAAACAACAGTAATTGCTACAAAATACAAAATCCATGTTCCTATCTTTTGGCTAAGAAAAGTTTTGACTAATAAGCCTATGCCCCAAATAACAACCAAACAAATCAGTGCCTTTTTCTTGTTACTCATATTCCCGAATCTCCATAATAGTAATTGTTATACGGCGTACCAAAAAGGGCACTACCTTTGTGCCTATCCGAGGTTCGCCAGAACCCATCCAGAACACGCAAGCAGCGCCCCATATCGGAGCACCGACTTCTGTGTTTCTGGATTCCTCAAACTGGCGATTTCGGATAGAACCCTAAAAGTCCGGTGAACTTACAATATTCAATTGTCGAGCGTGATTGTACCTGTATTTCAGGCGACAGAGAAGAAAATTATGCTAAAATGCTGCTATTAAAACAATGCCCAAAATGGAAATTGTCCAACTGAGTAAGTTTGTTAGGGAGATTTAGATTGTGAAAGAAAATTGTGAAAACTGCAAGTATAGTGTCGAGATTGTTGATGATTTTATTTCCGACCCTACATTCCCAGAGATTATAGGTTCGAGTCGAGAAGCCGTGATTTGTCGTAGATACCCACCAGTGCCGTGTACTCCCCCCAAAACAAAAATAACAAAACTAAACTCGCAATATTCGTGGGGATGGCCTGTAATTGGAAAGACGCAGTGGTGCGGTGAATATGTGCCAAAAGAAAAACAAACAGAATAACTCATTCGAGTCGCAACGGCCGTTGGCTGTTAGGAATTGAAAGAGAAATAAAAGCATAATCAGGGAAAGCGGCGTAATTAACCGCTAAGCGGTTTGAGCAGTGGTAAGGTTTTTCTTACCTGTCTAACCTGCCATTGCTCAGACCGACCCGAAGAAAGACAGGTAAAAAATGAGCAAGCCAAGTAAAACAGAAGACAAAAATAAATCAATACCAGAGATACTCAAAGTTCTCGATGACTGGATGGATATAACTTCTGTAAACAATGACCTTGGCAGTGCCGTTGATACAACTGAATTGAGACTTTCACTTATTGGATTCGACAGAACAATACAATCCTTTAGAAGCTGTGTAAGTGAATGTTTACATGATGACACATGGAAAGCTTGGAAAGCTCTGCAAGTCATTTTGAAAACAGATTTCAATAAGACAACCGGACAGGAAATCATTGAATATGCTTTAGAGTTTAGAACGCAACTGAATTTATGCCGAATTGCAATGATGAACAACAACCGAAAGCCAACAGAAACAAGGCAGGAAAATAAGGGCACAAAAAGGAAATGTGAAAGATTCAAAAATTTCTGTTTAATAATATATGAGAAAACGATGAAAAGCTTTTTTGACTCAATCATGGGGCGATAAACCGTGTAGCGACTGTCTTTAATATCAAGCTGTTCACACACACCGAATAATTCAATAAACTAAAAACCCGCACTTCCCGCCTGCCCGAATCCCTGCATGCCTTAGGCAGGGACCCATGCCTAATAAAACAAAATCCGTGTAATCAGTGAAATCCGTGGTTAGCTATTTCTTCATGCTTTTTTTAACCGTTTATTTTTTTTGCTTTTCCGTCCAACCGTTAAACCGTTCAACCGTCAAACCGTAAAACTCTGTGTTCTCTGTGCCCTCTGTGGCTATATTCTTCTGCGAAATCTGCGCAATCTGCGTCTAATTTCTCTTCGTGCATTTTGTGCCTTTTTGTGGCTACTTAAACCCCGCGTCCTCTCCGTCCTCCGCGGTGAATTATTTTCATAAAAAAGTTCGATTATTATTGAACAATTTGAGAAAGTTTGGTATAATTACAACATGTAGACATGTTTAGTCTCTAATTGTTGGTTTGTAGTCTTTAGCCATAAGACTTCTCTGTGAGCTCTGTGGTCAATAAACAATGCCGGCCGTCTCGGCCTCAACCGGCTATATACTAAATACGAGATACTAAATACTAATTTATTGCGGAGAACCGCACGTTTTCGTATCAGCAAATACACGTATCCCTGCATGCATTAGCTTGCCCCAGCAAGTATTAGGCAGGGGGCAGGGAGCCATTTTAATCTGTTAAATTTTATAGTCCCGCACCAATTAGGCGTGAGCCTGAGCAAATTTGGTGCGGGGCACGCCCATAAACCTTTATTTGGCAATAAAGCCAAAGTTTTGAACGTTTAAATTTGTGTAATTTGGATTTGCCTAAGATTTAGATATTGTTTCGAATTTCGATATTCGGATTTCAGACTACCGGATAACTCCTTACCCAATATGATGATACAGTCACAAAATAATAATCATTTATCAATAATCATTTGCCAATGGCACCTGTCTTCTGGCAACTGGCAACTTTATTCGACAACTGTAGAGGATTCTTTACAAATAAGCTCCTTAATTATGCAAAACGAACCCAATTTCCCGGATGTTCGAATGAACATAACTAAAGTAATAACAAGGGAATATGAAAATAAATGTGATTGGACACTTGGTGAAAACGAACCCAAAACGAACCCAATCAAAGCCAATACGAACCCAATTAAAGCCAATATAATGCCAAAACAAACCCAATACGAACCCAATTTATCGCGGCGTAGCCTCTGGCGAAGCCGGAACAAAGCCAATTTCAAACGAGGCATTTACTCTTATGAATAGGACAAAACCCGAATTCTTGAATTTTCTACTCAAAAAATCGCATATACGAAAAATCGCCTATAAAGCCCGGGCCTGTCTTTGTCGATTTGTATACAAAATAATATCCTTGAATTTACGCCGGGAAAAGGCGATAATAAAAGCCGATTTTCATTTAATGGTATAGAAAATTGTATTTTTGACGCTGATTTCGCAGATTGCGCTGAAAGATGAAAATAATTAAACATCTGCGTTAATCAGCGTAACTTGTGCCATAGGTATCTGCGTCTAATAAATTTAAGAATTGAAAATAACCACTTGCAAATAATCGATGGAGGTTCAGAAATGAACGAAAACCTGAGCAAAGAAAGCCGTCTCGTTGATACTACGGATTGTCTCGAAGCCGTTGGCGTCTTCAGGGCATGGAAAAATGCCTTTTTTATAACTGCACTTGGGTCCCTTTTACTGCTGCAGGCGTTCTTTTGGATCGTAAAAACCGGTTACATCAATCCTGCCGGCCAGACACCTGCTGTTGGGGCCGAAGGTTCGGAGGAAATCGAAAAGGCTGCCGAGGAAGTCGCCGCCGACCCTAATCTACCGCTAAAAGCAGAACCAAAACAAAAAACTTCACTCTTTGCGATTACATTCGAACGTTTGGCCGGGCTCATTCGATTGTTCAATTTTGTTCTTATTCTGGCTGCTGTCCTTTACTGTCTGACGATGCTTTTTGTCTTAAAGGTCTCGCTGCTGGGCCGCCTCGGAGGAATAAACCATATCGCCAGGGCCTTTTTCCTGGCTCTTGCCTTTGCTGTTTTTCTGCTGCCGTGGCAGAGGTTCTTTCCCGGCGTGGTTCTCGGAGCAATATACACGCCCGCCGAACTACAGTGCGCTTGCGCCAAAGCCGCCGACTACAAAATAGGCCTAACAATCCTTCACTATTTGCGGTTCACCGGATTCTGGCTGCTGGTATTACTGCTGCTTATCTTCGCGCAGTTGCGCAGCGCCCGCTGGGCAAAGGCCATCCTTCGTAGGCTGGAAGTAATATAAGAAAGTTGGCCAAAGATCGGTTATGATTTGCATGGATGTGCAACTTAGAGCTTCTAACAATATGAATTGTCGCATCGAGAACGAGCGGTTCTTCGACCGGCAAGGCGGAAGGGTCGAATCCCCGCAGGCGATGCAAGAGCATCGTCGAGGACCGATTCGCCCCTGACAACGCCGCAGGGCCAAGGAACAAGCTGTTCGAATGCAAAGGCATTTTGTTAGACGCTCTTAGTGCGATTGAGCGTAATCCGTCAGTACAAGTAAGTTTTCTATGGGCAAAAGCCATCCTTCGTCGGCTGGAAGTAATATAAAAAGGTTGCCCAAAGGTCGGTTATGATTTGCATGGATGTGCGGCTTAGTGTGATTGAGCATAATCTGTCAGTACACGTAAGTTTTCTATGGGCAAAAGCCATCCTGCGTCGGCTGGAAGTAATATAAGAAGGTTGCCCAAAGGTCGGCTATGATTTGCATGGATGTGCGACTTAGTGCGATTGAGCGTAATCTGTGAGCACACGTAAGTTTTCTAATGGCGTGTTACGAGTGACTTCACAACCGGCCCCCACGATAAAATTGCCGCCGGCCTCAGTATGGCACTGCTCTATTGCCTGATGTATTTGTTCGAGTGTGCTATCCTGCAGGACCGAAACAGGATCGATATTGCCGCAGATAATTTGTGCCTTTCCCATTTTTGCACGAGCTTCCGAAACGGGGACAAGATAATCCAAATCAACTATTTCACAGCCCAGACGCCCGATGCCTTCGAGAATATCCCGTGTGTTGCCGCAGATGTGCAGCCGAACCGCCGCCCCCAGTTTGTGGATGCCATCTATCAGCTTCTTTTCATAAGGCCATACAAATTCCTCATACAACTCAGGGCCAACAAGAGAAGCAGCGGCATCCCCCATGCCCATTACGTCAACACCCGCTTCAATCTGCAGCTTTGCGAAGTTCAGCTCCATTTCGATTACAAATTCAAACAGGTCGCGAACAAATCCGGGATCATCGAAGAAGTCCATCATCAGAGTATTTATGCCTCGCAGGTCGGCACCCTCGGCACAAGGTCCTTCGATCCATCCTTCGATAATTTTATCGTTACCTATTTTGTCCTTAAAAAGCGCAACTGCCTCGATCCTGTCCTGCATCCGGCCGCCGCTCAGGACATCGGGCATTTTCAGAGAGGCGAGTTTGGTTTTATCAGCCAGCAGATTATTTTGATTATCGATAGCCGGCGGAGAATCCTCCGAAAAGATGATTGAAGCTCCACAGTCTGCCGCCTCTCGGGCCGGGTCGGAAATAACAGAGACATGGTCGATATCGAAATCTTCAGCAACTTTTAACTGGCCCTGGACCAATACTCTGTGGTCGGTTGCGTACTCCTTATATTTTTTGCCGATACTGTCAGAGGCAAACTGCATTGTGATGGGCATAAGAGGTAAACGGTCCACCTGCCCGTCTTTGAACAAAGTAAAGATACGTTCTCGACTGGTCGTATTTTTTTCGTTCATGGTTTTCCGACCCACGTGCCATCATAGAACCAACGCGGGCAATATTGTTACAAAAACCGGCGCTAATTTCAACTTAGTTTTCGTATTTCTGGGTTTCTATTCAATCTCACTGTGTTTAGCCTTTATTTACCAGCTCTTTTTGTTCGTCACCGCTGCGGTTCAAATCCACGCCTTCAGCTCGCAGCGCATCCTGCAAATCGACAACTTTCAACTCGCGGGGCATGCATCCTTTCTTAACCGACATTGCTGCCGCCAGGCCGGCGGCGTGACCTGTGGCAACGCAGTTACCCATACTCTTACCTGCAGAAGCCGCAACATGCGTCGCGGAGATGCACCGTCCAGCCATCAGCAGGCCATCCAGCTTTTGTGGGATAATCGCCCTGTAGGGGACATCGTGGATTTTCATCTTAGAGAGTCGGACGAAGCCAATATCGAGAAAGCCACTGCGCCAGGCGATGACGTCGTCGAACTTTCTGCCGGTAAGCGCGTCCTCTTCAGTTAGCACGTATGGCCCTTTGACACGTCGTGTCTCGCGAACGCCGACCTGCGTGCCTGTGCCAATCAGCTCGATGTCTTTCAGGTGGTCGCCGCTGAACTCGCGCATGGCCAGGGTCATCTGGAGGACCTGGCGTCGACTCTGGCACTCGGCCTGTGTGCGCTGGACGGGGTCTGTAGCGTCGAACTGGCCGAGGTCTCTTGTGCCGGCGTGGTTGATATAAAAGCTGCTGCCGTTTGAGACTTTGCCCAGGCCCCATCCGTTTGGAATGAGCGGATACTTCTTTTTTGCTTTGCGGGCGATGTCCCTCATGTTTGCCTTGCGGACCTGCTCTCCGGTGACGTTTGTCAGGTTCAGGCACAGCGTAATCGGAGAGAGATTACCCAGCTCCTTCATCGTTTCTGCGCCGGCATAATAGGCCACATCCGCATCGCCGGTACAGTCAACGACAGCCTTGGCGCTGATGACGGCCGGACCTCTCTTGGTTGCCACGACCACGCCTGTAATACGGTCACCCTCGACAACAGCGTCAATCGCCCGGGTGTGAACCAGGTATTTGCAGCCGACCTGGTCCAGTGCGTCGAGGACTGCAACTTTCAGGTAATCAACGTTGCACCACAACTGGTGTTGACCAACCCTGACGGCCTGGTCACCGTAGACCCGGAGCTTCTCAAGAACCAGCTCGTGGACTTCGGAGCGAGGCTTGTTTCCTGGACGCATCTGGTTGATTGGCATTCCCAGGCACCATGCAGCGACACCGCCGAAGAAGGCATGGTGCTCAATCAGGAGAGTGTTGGCACCTCTTGCCGCGGCACCGAGCGCTGCGCCGATTCCGGCCGGTCCGCCACCGACAACCAGTACATCCGGCTTGTATGGAATGGCGGCCTGTTTGCGGATTGTCAGGTGACTTTGGGCAGAAGCTGAAGGCGTCAGAGTGCTTACAGCACCTGCGCCAGCGACGGTTGCACCGGCTGCTTTCAGAAATCTTCTGCGATTAACTTTGTTTTCCTTTGTCATCGTAATTTACTCCATTTACTTGAGAAAAATCCTTTCAACGGATATCTATTATGCTGGAAGCACTGTAATCTGCTATTAACCGCGATGGGTTACTTCTAAATGATCGCATAAACGAACGCATTCACTGCGGTTGACGCAACGGCAGCTCGAAATAGTCGCGCCAGAGTCTGTAAGCTGGTCGCTGCTTGCCATCCTGATCAAGCAGTCCGCAATCGCGCCAGGCGATGAACAACTCCGGCGAATTGGCTTTGATCTTCTCCCACAAGGCGTCGTAGTCCTGATGGACAAAGCTCACGACAAACTCGAAGTCGCGTCGTTGCGCTAGTGACAGCAGTTTGCTGTAATAGTCGAGTTGTTTCTGTGGCGTGCCCTCGATCACGTAGCCGGCCTTGGGGAACTTCAATCGCTCGGCGGCATCGTTTGTTTCAACCATCGCGTAGTGTTTGCGAAACTCGTCGAAGTTCTCCATCATCCAATCCAAGGCGGCAAACCGTCCTTCGCCGCCGACGAAGAACGGGTAGTAGCTGACCGCGACCAAATCGTTGTAGGGCATCAGCATCTGGAACTCTTTCAACATGTCAGCCCGCTTTTTGTACATGTTGTGCAGCGTAAAGGAGGCAAAGATCGGCAATGACGGATGCTCCTTCTTGAGTTCGTGATACACGAACTTGTGCAGATCCACATAAGCCGCCCATTTGTCTCGGCCGGAGCTGAAGATTTCGTTGACTTCGATGCCGATTCCCAGGTAATCGGGTCCAAAGAACTTAATGCCGCGCCGACAGTAGTTCAGGTACGCCTTCTTGACCAGCGGATCGCGGTACGACTTGCCTTTCAATTCCTTCGGAAGTGGTCCACCTTTATCCGCCAGCTTCAACTGTCCGCGGCCAGGTGAAATTGCCAGGTAGACTTTGCCGCCGGGTGGCGTAGCGAGCTTCTTATCTTGCCACTCCCGCATGAGTTCCTTGGGAAACGGTTCATCGCGCAGCGCCGCTGTCCAAGGTACACCTTCAATATGATGTGCGAGCACGTCGCCGTTTTCGCGACAGAACTTGCGCGATGACGCGACCGCCAGCAGAGTCGTGTCGTAAACGAATCCGGTAAAGCCCATGTAGAACGACCGAGTCGTTTTCGGCGATACCGACGACGTTGTCGGTCGCGATGGTGTCGGCTTTGGACGCGTCGTTCTTGGACGGTCTTGCTGCCGTTTGAGCTTCAACAGCACGAGATCGGAGCCTTCCGTCGTCGCGAACTTGCTCGGTCGACTGGTGCCGGATTGTGAGAGACACATGACCAGCGTCGTGCCATCGATCTTGTAGATACCCTTCGCAGTTCCCGGCCGACCTTTGGTGGTCGAGTTGATTTGCTTTGGCTTTTGCCTGAGGTCAAGCGAGTACTCGCCGGTCTCAATTTTGCCGCCCGGCAACGTGAAAGTCTTCCGGCCCTTGGATAAGACCATCGTCGAGCCTTTGAGTGCATCGAACGGCTTACCAGCGAATTCGGCAGCCAAGAGCTTCCACCACCCTTCGAGTTCGTCTTCAGCATGAGAAGTTCTTGCGCCACACACCACGATGCTTAGCAAGATGATTGAACGAACAGAAATGCTGAACAGTGGAGACTTATCAATCTGACATTTCCCATTTAAACGCTTCAAAAACATAATTCAGCCCTTCCGACAGCAATAATCTTATGAAAATCACCATGAACTTTCAAGGATTTTCGTTTTCGGTCAAAATCGAGCCTATGAGCATCCTTGCTTCTCTCACCCATTGGGTTCTCCAATTCAGAACAGTAAAACTGGCTTGAGTGGTCTCCATAAGCTCTATACTATCAAAATTTAGTTCGTTTGTCACTGTTTACCTGGGAAATGCGGATTTACAGAATTACTTCCTGAAATAATTTACCTAATACGGATTCGACGGCATCATCTCCCAGGCTTTGACGCTGGAGAACTTTGCCTTACCATCGTTTGCAAACAGTACCACTGAAAGGCTGTCGCTGCGACCTGGATATACCCGGCGGCAAATCGCCTGGCGGTCGTTAGCGTAGATCTCGACGACCGATTTATCGACGAAGACCCTCAGTTTTAAAGGTTCACCTTTTTGTAACTTAAACGGTGCTCGCTCGACTTTTTTACGCCCATCGACGCCACTTTTGGTCGAGTCGAAAACAAGCTGCTTTTTTTCGGCATCGTAGTAGAGCAGCGTCTTTTCTTCGCCACGAGCCGAGGCACGAACCTTGACGCCAACCTGCCTGGCTGTGACAGCCGGGTCGATTGTGATTTGAAGCTCACAGGAATCGCCGACAACGCCGTCAAGTATTTTCGTGTTACCGTCTGAGAGCATGATATTGCTCCAGGTTTGTTCGCCGCAACGGAGCATTTCGAGCTCTTTCACCGGCCTGATGCGAAGCGTACCGTCATCGCCCAGCCAGAGCGAACGCGGCAGCCCGAAAACGCCCGACCAGCCTTTTGCTTTTTCATCGCGCGGGTTGTCGGTCAGCCATGCCCACATGATCTGCCGACCTTTATCGTCAATCAATGCTTCGGGTGCGAAATATGTATTATCAACCCATGTCATACGACCGTGATTATTCGGGATAAACTTATCGTTTTTCGTATCATAATCACCGACATAAAACTGACAGCCCCTGTTATGACTGATAAAGAGCAACAGGTGTTTGGCGCTCGGTTCACCGCCGTCACCACTTTTGGGCAACGGCAGAAAACTCGGGCACATGTTGTCTTCGCTGTCATCGGTCCATTTGGGATTTCGTTCGTAGAAGCTGCCTTTGTATTTCCAGTCCTTAAGGTCTTCCGATTCGAGCAGATAAAGGCGATCGCCTTTCATTTCCGCAGGCGAATCTTTCCTGCGGCCGTATTTATTCAAAACCAACAGGTTTCCGGTGAGGATGTAATATTTGCCGTCCTTCTTCCAGATATTGGTCGGATCGGCAGAACCGTAGATCAGCTTCCTGCCGTTTTTGTCGGTTGTTTCGGTGATACCCCACTCTGTCGATTTGATGACAGGGTTGGCATCGAGTTTCTGCCAGTTGTCATAATGTCGGTCGCTGCTCTTGGCGATTCCGATTCCTTTATCTCCCCAGAGCATCCAGTAGGAAAGGTATGCGGTTCCATCGTCATCAACGAATCCGCCTCCGCTAAAGCAACCTTCGTCACCGTTTCCCGGGCCGATAGCGTCAGGGTGATGCCGCCAGTGGAGAAGATCCTTACTGGAAATGTGCCCCCAGCAGAATCCCACGCCCTTTCGATTGTAAAGGTACATCAAGTGATAGCGTCCGTTGGCGAAGAAGCAGCCGTTCGTATCGCCAGGTCGTCCATTATCTTCCGGGATGCAGAAGTGGTAGCCGGGCCTATACGCATCGGCCAACAGCTTCTCGCGGAACAATCGTGTCGATTGCACGACCGAAACGGGAACGGCATCGATTTTCGACCATGGGCCTGGTGTTTCAGCGGCGCCGGAGGAATCATCGCTGTCAATCGTCGCTATCATGACCGGCTTATCTTCACCCAGAACGAGGCACCCGTCCTGGATTTTCACGTCACCGGAGAGCTTGACCTGGTTGAAATGTCCTGCTTTGTCGTATGTTCCCGTACTGGAGAAATCCCACCATGCCCAGGGTTCGACGCCTTTGACGGGTTTGCCTGCTTCCATAGAGGCGATCGTCGCCCGATCCAGCGGCTTGTCATAGATTCTGGCACCCTTAATGCGGCCGACAAAAAAATCGTTGTTACCCAGATGTCGTTGTCCGAACAAAACAGCGCTTTGACGATTAAAAGTGTACGGTTCACCTTTCATGGAGTACCGGGCATACAGCTTGCCATCACGATAGACCGTGATCTGTTTTGCCTTATAGACAATGGCTATTTGCACGAATTGATTGGGCGCGGCGGTTTCTTTCGGCCAGCCTGATTGTTTTTTTTGGGTTCGACTGTAATTGTTGCTGCCGGGCATCCAGACAGAAGATTCAACCTCGGCGAAGATAACGCCGTCGAAGCGATCGATGGTTGTATCGTTAATTGTCAACGCCGAACCGCCTCTCTGCGTAAGATTCGCCGGCGAAACCCAAACGACGAGTGTTTTGTCCGTAATCTTTATTTCCCCGGCGAAGGTAACAGAAGAGAACCATGAAACAGATGCTATCACTATTGCTAACAAGCAAATCGGTAAACTGATGATGCATTCAGCGGTCTTTTTCATGATCTTCCCTTTCAATCAGATAATAGCCTAAAATACTCCCCGGGCTAATTCTTATTTAATCTCCAACCTCACCGGCTTGGCATCGCGAAGAATATCGGCATCGGCGGTAATCCCAAGACCGGGGCCGGTGGGTACGTTTATGGCGCCGTTTTTCAGCCGGAGTGGTGGGTCGTACCAGGGCCCTGTCTTATCCAGGCCGCCCTTATACTCGTGGAAATCCCCGATGTTCGGCGTGCAGGAGGCAAAGTGAAGCACGTCAACGTAACCAACGCCGCCCCCGGACATGTGCGGTGTAACGGACATACCTGCCTCGGCGGCCATACGAGCTACGCGGATGGCGCGAATGAATCCGCCGTTATAATGCAGGTCCGGCTGGACGATTTGCACCGCATTGTTGTGGACCATCCAGCGAAAACGACGAAGGCTTGTCTCCTGCTCCCCGCCGGAGATTGGAATTGACAGCGCATCCGCCACGCACCTGGTTTGCTCCAAATGGTCGAACGGACAGGGCTCCTCGAACATATCAATTTTGTGGTCCTGCATAAGCTTGCCGAGCTCGGTGGCTTTGCGGCAGTCGTAGGAACCATTTGCATCGGCGTATATTGTGACCTTGTCACCAAGTACCTTGCGAACGATTCGAATCAGGCCCTCGCTGCGGCCTGGTATCGAGTCGGCATTATTACTCATACGCCCGCCAACCTTGAACTTGATTGCTCCGGCTCCGGTTCGCTCAATGTGTTTTGCCAGGACATCCACCTCCTGCTTCGGCGTCGTGTGGCGGTTGCCGCTGGCTACGTAGATGGGTACTTCACGGCGAATCACACCACCAAGCAGCTCACCGACGGATTTATCCATTATCTTACCGAGAAGGTCTAGGATGCTGAACTCCACCCATGCAACGCAGCACCATAGGGCCACACCGGACAACTTGTAATTACTGCGATAGACATATACCCCGTCAATAAGAGACTCAAGATTACGGGCATCCTTGCCAACAAAATAGGGTATAACCAACTGCTTTAAAATCGTGTGTAGATATGCGGCGCGACCATTGGTGACGGCGACACCGACGGCCCCATCGGTAGATGTCGCGCGGACAAAAAAGTTCCTTCGATTACGCAGCAACTCAATGGAGGCGATTTTTACAGGCGATTTAATGGACGCAATCTTCAATACCGGAGCCGCAGCAGCCTTGTCCAGTTGAGCAAGGGTCGTTTTGCGAGGGGCGGCGGCGGACAGGCGGCCCTGCGTCATCGCACAGACACCGGCGCCGAGACCTGACTTGATAAAAAGACGACGATTAAGCTTCATTGTGAACCTCCTGATAAGTTTACTGTAACGCTTACGGTTCAGATCATTCAAAGAATCCGGCAGCCGCTGCAACACCACCGGCGACCATCAATTCTCTTGGATTTATCATTGGATTGTCTCTGCTTTGAAGTTCTACCGTTGCAATTTAACTACTATATAGGGCGCTTCGGTTTCCAGGTCGGGATAGATTTTCCCATTGCCTTTTTCATCCATCACCTCAAACAGGTACATAAAGTCCCATTTGGCTGGAATATCTTTGCCGGGGACTACTACCTCATAATGACCTTTCTTTCGGGTCTGACGCATATTCAGGGTTTTATAGTCCTGGTACTGGCTCACACTTCGATAACGCAGACGAACCCATTTAACGCCGGACGGGTCATCGACATCAGCAGTAACTATCAGAGGTTTCGCAGCCGGCGCATTGGTTATAGGTTTATGCTTTAACAACGGCGGCTTGTTGTCCTTTGTTACTATCACTTCAATCGACTTGGTTCTTGCGAGCCGGCGTCTTTTGTCGGCTGCTTCAATGTAATAGTTCAGACCTTTTTTTACATGCTTTTTGGGAATTTTCGCGCGATAAAGAAACGGCTCGGTCCGCTCCATGCTCAAGTATTTGTAGTCGTTTTTGGCATTTCGATAAGCGAGTCTCAGGCTTGTCACAGGGGCCTTTGAAGTCACTGTCGCCCTGATGAGGAGCTTATTAGCAGGCGCAATCCTGCGAATCGGTACATGGGCGATAGACAGTTGGTCTTTGGTAACAGCGGAGGCGGATTTATCTCTTTGGTCGATGAGCTTGTTCAGGCCCTGTTTTAATTTGGCCAGTTCGTCTTTCCAGTGGCCGGACAAGCCGGACCTTTCACGGCCCATCATCAGATTATCATTGTATACGTCCCCGGCCGCTTCGGCTATTTTCTCCCACGCCTCGATTGCCTGGCCTTCGTGACCGATTGCATCATCAAGTGCATTGAGATCCTTGCTGTGTTTGAACAATGCGTAACTGAAACCTGCTTTAGCTCGATGCGAGTGGTACAAGGCAAGGTAAGCGAGTATTTTCAAATCCACGATTGTCGAATCGAATTCCTTGTTTCTATGTCTGCCGATCCGCCGCTCAGCCTGTCCCGCCAAACTCAGAACATCGCGCGAAATCCGCGCAAACCACCGGCTCGACTCCTGAGGCCAAATTCTGGCCGACTCTTTCCCCTCCAATTGATACTGCGCCGCATTATCCATACTCAAAAACTGCTGGGTGTCACTGGGTAACGCCCTGGAGTATTCGGGCAGGTCCTTCATTCGCTGTTTTTCCACCCAACCCCTGGTTGTAGGAAACATATTGTAGGGATAATTATAAGCGACAATCCGCGGCAGAATCTTACCTGCGCGGTGGAGCGCTTGCTCTATATACGGAGCCGCTTCCTTGCCGAAGCGCATCTGGAATTGGCTTTGCCAAACATCCGAGGGCGTGTCCGGATTGTAACCCAGCCTTCCAAAGAACTGGAAGAAATGCCAGTACCGCTCAAACTCCCAGTCATAATACTTATACTGCGGCTTGAGCAGTTCAAATGGCTTGATATCAAGAGGGTGGTCCTGCATTTTTGTCGCCATTGGTTCAACCACTTCGAATCCCTCACCGTCGTACAGATAAGTACTCTGGACAAAACGCCGAACATAATCCGGGTCCCCCCAAAGCAACACGCGTGTGGTTCCGCAGTTCCAAAGCCGCCAGTGCATCTTATACCTCTGCGGATAGCTCAGTAAATCCGCATATCCATGCCGTCTGTCGTGCTGATTCCCCGGATGAATATGTGTAGGATGAAATGGCAGCCCCATCTGCTCCATCCAGTACTTCGTGCATATCCTCATGTTGACGCCCATCTCCACTGCTTTGTCGATAAGCGAATCGGGAAAATTCTTGGCCCGGGCATCAAAACGAATATCCGGGGCGTGTTCGGTCATCACCTTATAAATGTTCTCCCAGAATCCACCCATCTCATTTCTCTTGAGCCCCGACTCCCCGTGCATCCTGAACTGAATCGCGTTAATATCATGCACTTCTCCAAGCAGCTTAGTCAGCGCAGCTTTCGTATAGTCCGTAAGGTTTTCCGCCGTCAGGCCCCAGACTATTCCTTCGGTTGGTTTCCCGGCTCGATCTCTGGGGCCCTGGACACCTCCACGATAAATGTGATCCCAGATACCCAGGGTAAAATTCATACCCCGGTCGTGCGTCATTTTGATAATCCTGTTCAGCGCTTCAAGATTGCGCTGTTGTTTCTCTCTTGTGATTCCCACCACTTTGACATCGTCAAATCCCTCAACATCAAAAAAGTAGGGATATGGAGGCGAAAAATATCCCCAGTTCTCGTAGCCGAAAAGCAACGCAAATGTATTGAAACGATTCTCGGCCAGCATATCGAGGTACCTGGCCCAGTAATTCTCATCATAAAAATAGCTCTCAAAGTTGGCTTTGTGCATGGTGTAAATAGAAAGGGCCCGCTCGACCACCGCGGGCTTTTCTATGGTGTTCCTAACTTCGCTGAGCGGATTACCGGGGTCATCGGCCCAGCCGATGCGATCCGCCACATCCAGCAGCGCGTACATCAGGCCGCAGTCATCTGCGCCGCTGACGAGCAGAGTTTTTTTGCCCGACCACCTTGTATGCCTGATTAATAAAGATTCTCTTTCTGCGGGTTTGGGAATATCGAGGAGCTTGTGCAGTTTTGCCACAGCTCCGGCACCTCCGGAAAGACCAACAACAATTAGGGTGTTATTCTTTGCTTTTTCAAAAGATGTGGTCTGTTCGAGCTGTATGCCTTTTTTCTGCAGGGCCAATCGTAGTTTGTTTGTTCCATGTTGTGAGGCGCGACCCATTTGGCTGTCGGTCACCAGGGAAATTGTTGATTTTTGCGACGCCCGCAAATCAGAAGCGGCAAAAAACATCACGTTAGCCAGCAAAACAAGGCAAATAATGGCGAGGAAACCGGATTTTTGCTTATGTACCATCTTTCCACCTCCAAAGTTGAACACTGCAGAAACCTGCAAAACGGGATTTGAAAGAACCGAACGTATCTCAGTCGGTATCGCAATTATCGAGATATACCAAACTTCGCTGAAAATAACAAGCCTGGACTTCCGGAAGTTGTGTGTTTGTTTATTGGGCAGGACAGATTCTCCCAAAAATTCTCTGGCAAATGTTATAAAATCCTGTTATACTGCCGTTGTTATGCGTTTTCGCAGTCTTAAGCTATGTTCCGAACAACAGTGGAGTGCGGTCAGATAATCACAAGACTTGCGTTTTTAACCGTTATTCAAATGTTTGTGAGAGGGTAAAGCTAAGATGGTTAGAAGACAAATCAGGCTAATATTTGTATTTTGCGTCATTTTATGTGGAGTACCAGCGGGAACAACCTCTTTATTGCCTGCAAAAGAGCGGGAAACCAAGTCGGCCGGCGACCGATTCAGCGAGGCCGCGGCGGAACTGGAGAAGATGGACTTCAGTGCCCTGCGCCTGGCTATCAAAGACCTTATTAAAACGTTTCCCACAAAGTACACCAAAGGCCGGGATTATCTCAAGGCCCTGGATCGGTACACGGGGCTTCTGCCAAAAATAAAGGAGGCCCTGAAACAAAGGGACAAAACAGCCCTGAAGCAGGCCGAAGAAATTTTAACGTTTCAGCGTGAGGCCTTGCTTTCCAATCCGCTGCTGGACTTCGATCGACTGATGTTAATCAAACGCAAGCCGGTTGGTGACCCTCGTCGTCCAAAAGGTACGGATAAGGGACTTGGAGAATTCCTCGGGCTGGCACGGCAAAGCTCGTGGCAGATTGATAATATTCCAAATATTCATGACTGGGAAAATGAACTCGCCGTCCTTTCCCCGGTTCGGCCGGTAGGGACGCTGACTACTTTCTATAAACCAGATCCGCCGAAACTTGTCTCGGACCTGGATATTAATTTCGATGCCGAGAAGCTTACGTTTTCTATGCCGGGCGATAACCGCAATTGGCAGGTCTTTGAAATCGATACAGACGGTGGCAAGCCGCGCCAGTTGACACCGCGAAACCAGCCCGATGTCCACAACTTCAACTCCTTTTACCTGCCCAATGGAAATATTGGATTCATCTCCACAGCGGTTTTTCAGGGTGTTCCCTGTAATGCTTCGGTTAACGTGGCGATGCTCTATATAATGGACGGTGAGGGCAGGAATATTCGTCAACTCAGTTTCGAACAGGACCATAACTACTGTCCAACAGTTATGAACGATGGGCGAATTCTCTACCTTCGATGGGAATACACTGATATCCCTCATATCTGGGGCCGATACCTGTTTACCATGAACCCCGACGGGAGCTGTCAGAAGGAGTTTTACGGCAGCGGCTCGTACTGGCCCAACGCGATTTTCTTTGCCCGGCCAATTCCGAACCATCCCACCAAGGTCGTCGGGATCGTCACGGGCCACCATGTCGGACGAGTCGGTGAACTGGTGATTTTCGACCCGGCTATCGGCAGAAATTCAACTAATGGTGTCGTTCAGCGAATACCCGGCCGAGGCAGGAAAGTTGAGCCTCTTATCGAGGACAAGCTGACTGAATTCAGTTGGCCCAAATACCTTCACCCTTACCCTCTCAGTGAAAAATACTTCATCGTTTCAGCCAAGCCGACCCCATCAGATTTGTGGGGCATATACCTTGTGGACGTATTCGATAATATCACCCTGATTAAGGAAGCCGAAGGTTACGCGCTGCTTGATCCCTTCCCATTTAGAAAAAGGAAAAAACCACCTGTCATCGTCGATAGAGTTGATCTCAAACGGCGGGACGCTTTGCTATATCTTGAGGACATTTACGAAGGGCCCGGCCTGAAGGGTGTTCCCCGCGGAACGGTAAAAAACCTCCGGCTGTTCACATATCACTTCGCATATCAGAGGATAGCAGGGATTAGTCATCGGGTTGGCACCGATGGTCCCTGGGAACCCAAACTTGTACTGGGCACAGTGCCTATAAGAGAGGACGGCTCGGCGCTGTTCCGCGTGCCAGCCAATACACCAATTTCCATCCAGGCCCTGGATTCCGAAGGCAAAGCCGTGCAACTGATGCGGAGCTGGACAACCGCGATGCCGGGTGAATTTGTTTCCTGTATCGGGTGCCATGAGAAACAAAACGCTGCCCCACCGAGCCGGCGGACAATTGCTTCCAAGCGAAAGCCCTCCGAAATCCAGCCATGGCGGGGACCGGCCAGAGGTTTCAGCTTTGTTCGTGAGGTCCAGCCCGTTCTTGATAAGTACTGCGTTGCCTGCCACAACGGAAAACCGCGAGATGACGGCAGTACCATTGCTGACCTCCGCGGCGACCGAAACGCTTTCGTGGTATTAAAGAACACTGATCCGAAAACAAGACTGGTTACAAATGCCGACAAGAACGAACTGTATAAAAAATATGGCGGTGTTTTTCCTCCGGCTTACGTTGAGTTACGTAGCTTTGTAAGAGTCGGCGGTCTGGAAAGCGATATTCGACTCCTGGCACCGGGTGAATTTCATACGGACACAAGTGAACTCTTCCAGATGCTCAAAAAGGGACATCACGGCGTCAAACTCGATGCCGAGGCGTGGGACCGGCTGACAACCTGGATCGATTTGAATGCTCCGTGTCATGGAACCTGGCAGGAGACTGCCGGGCTGAACTCTATCAAACGTGATCACGATCGCCGCATTCATCTGCTTAAGCTTTATGCAGGTGTTGATAAAGACTTCGAAGCCATTGTGGAAACACCGAGAAAAGCCATCGAGCCAATCATGCCCAAACCACTAGCGCAAAATCCTGTGAGGGTTGTTGACTGCCCGGACTGGCCGTTTAGCGCCGCCGAGGCCAAACATCGTCAAGCTGCGGCCGGACCGACCACTCGAACAATTGACCTCGGCGACGGCGTCAAGCTCGATATGGTTCTCATACCAGCCGGTCATTTCGTAATGGGCGACTCAAACGGTGAAGTAGACGAACAACCTCTTAAACGCGTGAAGATAGAAGAGCCGTTCTGGATGGGTAAGTTTGAGGTGACCAATACGCAGTACGCTCAGTTTGACCGAAACCACGACAGCCGGTTCGAGCACAAGGGGTCCTGGAGCTTTAGTGAACGGCACATCGGCTGGCTGCTGAACAATCCCAGGCAACCCGTCGTCCGCATCTCGTGGAATGAAGCCATGGCTTTTTGCCGCTGGTTGTCAAAGAAAACCGGACAAGACGTGACGCTTCCAACCGAGGCCCAATGGGAATGGGCCTGCCGGGCCGGTACTAATTCGACGTTATCATACGGCGACCTGAACACCGACTTTTCCGCATTCGCCAACATGGCCGATGTAACCATTCGAGAGTTGGCCTACGATACAGATGGCAGGTACACTGCCGACCTGGTTCCCAGAGATGCCCGCTTCAATGACCATGCCCTGGTGACGACCGATGCAGGCAGTTACATATCCAACGCATGGGGTCTGCACGATATGCACGGTAATGCCTGGGAGTTGGTACGGTCCACGTATAAACCGTATCCGTACAGTGACGACGACGGCAGAAATGACATCACTGACGATGGCAAAAGAGTGGTCAGAGGCGGTTCATGGTACGACCGGCCCAAGCGCTGCCGTTCGGCTTTTCGCCTGAGCTACCCCGCCTGGCAAAAAGTCTACAATGTCGGCTTTCGGATAGTGATACAAACTGATGGAAAGGCCAGGCAACTGGTCCAGAACAGATGAGTAAAACGTTGACTGAAAAAAACAGTTGGGTAAATATCGGAGGTATTAAACTTTTATCCCCGATGTTATTAGCAGCAGTTCTGTTGGTTCCTGGCGGATGTGACAAGCGAGTGGAGATAACGGCAGAACAACAGCAAGACGCCCAGGCAACAGCAGCGAGTGTAACATCTGTTAGCCAAGTGTCAAAAGCAGTTTCAGATAAAGCAGACGAGTCGAACGACGAAAAGAAGCAGGCGGCAGGAACCGAAGAGATTCCACGATTTGCTATAAATTCCCCTTTCAAAGAAGAGTACGAATCACCTGTGCCCCAAAAAGGCAAACGTCTTTGGGCAAGGTCCTTCCTGTGGGAAAAAGCACCCGATTTGGTGGTGGAGAAATGGCTTACCGACAAGCCCGATACTTCCGGCAAGTGCACTCTGATCGAATTCTGGGCTACGTGGTGCAGCCAGTGCAGGATTTCGGTTCCAAAGTTGAATCAACTGCATCGGAAATTCGGAGCCGAATTAGTAGTTATTGCCATTTCCGACCAGAAAGAAGAAGCTGTCAGAAAGTACAAAGAACAAACAATCGAATACTTTAGCGCCATAGACACACAGGCACGTATGAAGGAGAATTTGGGAGTTTTCGGGATTCCACACGTGATTATTGTTGAGCCGGACGGGTACGTTGTGTGGGAAGGATTTCCGCTGCTCAAGGACTACGAATTAACTGATGAAGTTGTCGAGAAGATACTTAGTGTCAGCAGAAACAAGCAATTAGATACGTTTGTCAGTAAATAAATGAACCGGCGCCGAATAACTATTAAGATGAAAAAGATTGTGACAAAACATCAACAGATAAATGTGGTTTTGTTCCTGGTTATCTGCGGGGTACTTGCCAACTTTTTCGCTCCTTGCCTCGCCGGCGAAGCCAACAGTACAAAGCCGCCGACACTGCTCGAAGAATTTCTCGACGGGCCGATGGCGGGCGTAGACGAAATCGTTTTTGCCTGCCGTCAGTTGAACTACGACGGCCACTGGTACGCCAATTTCGGATATTACGCGGAGAACTCTGACCGCAAGGCGTACCGGGCCATGGGCCGGTTATGCAAACTGAATCTCAGGACCGGCGAGGTTACTGTGCTGCTGGATGATCCCAAAGGCACAGTCCGCGATCCTCAGGTACACTATGACGGCAGTAAAATCCTGTTTTCCTACCGCAAGAGCGGTACGGAAAACTTCAATCTTTATGAAATAAATACCGACGGAGGTGGACTGAAGCAGCTCACAGACGGCCCGTATGATGATATCGAACCGACCTACTTACCCGATGACTCAATCGTGTTCTGCTCCAGCCGCTGTCATCGCTGGGTGGGCTGCTGGCTTACACACGTGGCCATACTTTACCGATGTGACGCCGACGGAAACAACATCCGAACGATCTCCAGCAACAGTGAGCATGAGAACACACCCTGGCCTCTCCCTGACGGCCGGGTGCTGTACCAGCGATGGGAGTACGTTGACCGAAGCCAGGTCCACTATCATCACCTCTGGACAATCAATCCCGATGGGACCGGTCAGATGACTTACTATGGGAACATGCATCCTGGCACCGTGATGATAGATGCCAAGCCAATCCCCAATACCAAGAAAGTTTTAGCGGTGTTTTCCCCGGGACATGGTCGCCGGGAACACGAAGGACAAATTACCATCGTTACCCCCAAGGCCGGACCAGATCAAAAGGCATCATCACGTCCTGTCAGCCGAAAGTCCAATTATCGGGATCCATATCCGTTTTCCGAGGATTGTTTCCTCATAGCCCAGGGTACTCGGCTTCTTGTAATGAACGGCCAGGGTAAAACACAAGAGATTTATCATCTTCCTGCAAATCTTGTCCAGGCCGGCGTGCAATGCCATGAGCCCCGCCCACTGCGAGCCAGAGTTCGCGAGCGAGTGATTCCACCTCGAGTGACCCTGACACAAACGACCGGCCGATTGATCCTGGCAGACGTTTACAAGGGCCGGCGGATGGAGGGCGTCAAGCGCGGTGATATCAAGAAACTGCTTGTGGTGGAACCTCTTCCTGCGCCGATTCATTTCACCGGCGGGATGGAACCGGTCAGCTACGGCGGCACGTTCATGCTCGAGCGAATTCTCGGGACGGTACCTGTTGAGCCGGACGGCTCGGCTTACATGGAAGTGCCGGCGATGCGAAGCCTGTTTTTCGTGGCGCTGGATGAAAACAACAACTCGGTCAAACGGATGCAGAGTTTCCTGATGGTCTCACCGGGGGAGACCACGAGCTGCGTCGGATGCCATGAGCATCGCACCAGCACACCGGTCAACCCGGGCCGGAGCACACTTCAGGCCGTCCGACACCCGCCCAGCAAGATCACGCCTATTCAAGGTATCCCTGAGGTGTTCGATTTTCCACGGGACATCCAGCCCATACTCGATAAACACTGCGTCGGATGCCACGGATACGAAGCGACCGCAGATGAGGGCCCCCGTGCCGGCGGCGTGCTCCTCAGCGGCGATCGTGGGCCGCTTTATTCTCACAGCTACTACACGCTGACCATTCGACGTCAGTTCGCCGACGGTCGCAACCAGGCAAAGAGCAATCTTCCCCCGAGGTCTATCGGCAGTGGCGCCAGTGCGCTGATGAAGAAACTTGATGGTAGTCATCACTCTGTCAAGGTCACGCCGCACGAACAGGACATGATTCGTTATTGGATTGAGGCCGGTTCGCCTTACCCCGGTACGTATGCTGCGCTGGGCTGTGGAATGATCGGTGGATACGGCGAGAATCATCAGGACCAGTCTGACCGCCAGTGGCCCAGCACGATAGCGGCTGCCGAGGTCATCAAAAGCCGTTGCGCTGGCTGCCACAACCAGTTCCTGCCTCTGCCTTTGGCGCCGTCGGACAACCGCGACGTGCCTCCGTGGCATGGTCAGCCGGGGTATGTAATGCGGCACTTGGTGTTTAATTTCACCCGGCCGGAAAAGTCATTAATTCTGCTGGCGCCTCTGGCGCCCGAAGCCGGCGGGTATGGCCTCTGCAAGCAAAACAAACAAAGCGACGAGTCCGTGACGGTCTTCGCCAACACCAACGACCCGAACTATCAAAAAATCCTGGCTCTCTGTATCGCAGGCAAAAAACATTTGGACAAGATCAAACGATTCGATATGCCCGGCTTCCGTCCCCGGCAACAGTATGTCCGTGAGATGATAAGGTATGGGGTCCTCCCGAAGAACCTTGCCGCGGATGCCAACATCGATGTTTACGCGACCGACCAGGCATACTGGCAATCGCTATGGTATAGGCCTGATGCCGCAATCGTACCGGGCCGGTAATTATAATTATAAAGGAAACTCAAAATGATCAAACGACAACAACGCATAAACAAAATAAAAATGCTGCTATACATTTTTCCGGTACTTTTTTGCATCAGCAGCGTCACGTTTACCGCTCAAGCCGCCAAGGAATATCTCTCGCCGGTGGCGCTGGTGGCTGACAATGAGGGCAAGACCCTTTATGTAGCTGAAGCCACGGCCAAGCAAGTGGTCGTTTTTGACATTGGCAGCAGCAAGGTGACAAAAACATTTTCGCTGCCGTACCAGCCTAACGGTTTGGCCCTGGCCCCGGATGGCTCCCGACTATATGTCACCGGTGGGGCGTACAACGGCCGGATTCATGTTGTGAATCTGAAGACCGGCAAGGTCGGCGGGGCGCTGCCGGCCGGGCATACACCTGTCGGACCTGTGGTCAGCTCCGACGGAAAGACGCTCTACGTTTGCAACCGATTCAACAACAACGTCTCGGTAATAGACCTGGTATCCAAAAAGGAATTAGCAAGGATTCCCGTGCAGCGCGAACCTGTGGCGGCGGCTCTGACGGCGGACAACAAGTTGTTGTTTATAGCCAACCATCTTCCTGCGGGCACAGCTGATGGAGACTATACGGCAGCAGTTGTTTCCATCCTGAATACTGAGACAAAAAAGATAGTTAAAACCATCGAGCTTCCCAACGGCAGCACCAGCGTACAAGATATCTGTATCGCGCCGGACGGCCGAGACGCATATATTACTCATATTCTGGCCCGCTATCAGCTTCCCACGACCCAGTTGGAGCGGGGATGGATGAATACCAACGCACTGAGTATCGTGGACATACAAAAAAGAAAACTGCTCAATACGGTCCTGCTCGACGACGTCGATTTGGGAGCAGCCATTCCATGGGATGTGGAGTGCACCGATGACGGCAAGTATATCTGCATCACGCATGCCAGCACTCATGAGGTGAGTGTCATCGACAGAGCAAAACTTCACGATAAATTAGCAAGCGTGGCAAAGGGTGTAAAGGTATCTGACGTTTCGTTGTCACCTGACGACGTGCCGAACGACCTGTCGTTTCTGGTAGGTCTCCGACGTAGGCTTAAACTCACGGGCAATGGGCCGCGTGGCCTGGCTGTAATCGGCACAAAACTGTACGTGGCTGAATACTTCACGGACAGCCTTGGCGTTGTGGAAATCGACCCGGAAAAACCACCTCGAGCCCAATCTGTTTCTCTGGGAGCCAGGAAAGCCCTGACGAAAGTACGCAAAGGCGAGATGTTATTCAACGATGCTTCGCTTTGCTTTCAGAATTGGCAGAGCTGCGCCAGCTGCCATCCCGGGGGCGCACGGGTCGATGCCTTGAACTGGGACCTTCTAAATGACGGCGTAGGCAATCCCAAGAATACCAAGAGCCTGTTGCTGGCCCACAAAACGCCACCAGCAACGATAACGGGTGTTCGTCCTGATGCCGAAACTGCCGTTCGCGCTGGAATCAGACACATCCAATTTGCGGTGCGTCCCGAAGAGGATGCGGCCGCGATAGACGAGTATCTCAAGTCACTTAAACCTGTTCAAAGTCCTTACCTGGTTAAAGGCAAGCTGAGCAGCGAAGCACGACAAGGACGCAGAGTTTTCAACAAAGCAGGATGTGTTTCGTGCCACACTTCCCCACTTTATACCGACCTTAATAAATACAACCTCGGCCTCGGAAAGGACAGGGATGAAAACCAATCTTTTGATACCCCCACACTGATAGAGGCGTGGAGGACCGCGCCCTATCTGTATGACGGCCGGGCGAAGACCATTAAAGAAGTGCTGACTAAGCACAACCCCAACGACAAGCATGGAAAAACATCCACCCTGACCGACAAGCAGATAAACAGTCTGGCTGAATTTATCCTCTCTCTTTAACAGAGCATAGACTCAGGCTATAACTCCAAAGAGCGAGCAGGCACAAGCTGCGTGGCCGATACCAAGCAAGATAGTCTCTCAAATAAGCAACGAAAAACCCGGGGATTTTATTCTCATAACAATTCTTCTTTTATACAGTCTTACAAACTCAACCCACAGGACAGTTGCCTGGGAAATCAATGCTCTCCGATTGTGCAGAACTGCATCAGTTCATTGACGTTTGCCGTGCCGAGGCAGATGGAAGTATCTGAAGCCCCATAATAAATCTTTAGCTGCTCGCCATCGTCTTCCAGAATAGCGCCACAGGAAAAAACTACATTGTTAACGTCTCCGACACGTTCATAATATTCCCGCGGTGAAAGAATCGGTATCGCGCTTCGACAAAGCACTTTTGACGGATCATCTTCGGCCAGTACGGCAGCACCGAGTCTGTAAATGGGTCCGCCGGAAGCACTTTTTACACCGTGATAGATTATCAGCCAGCCACTATCTATTTTGATCGGTTGTGATGAAGCTCCAATCCGCCAGGAATCCCAGTGATCGTCACGAACCGTCATAACGCATCTTGAACCACCCCAGGCAATCATGTCGTCCGAATATGAAATCCAGATATTGCCCAGGCCACCTGCGACGGGTCTGTCGAGCCTGGCGTATTTGCCGTTTATTTTCTCAGGGAACAGTACGCCGTCTTTGTTTTCCGGCTCGGAAACAAGCGCAATTCGTTCAAAGTTTTTGAAATCAGTTGTTTTGGCAAGTGCCAGCAGCGCGCCATACGACGAAACGGCGGTGTACATTATATAATACACGTCTCCGATTTTGGTTATGCGGGGGTCCTCGATGCCTTTTTTTTCATATTCTTTGAAACAATCATCCTGCGTACAGGGCGTCATTACCGGATCAGGTTCAAGTTCAAAATGGTATCCATCATCACTTCGGGCCAGGGCAAAAACAGATCGGCCCGTCAGATCTTCAATACGCAGCAGCAGTATATATTGACCATTGTATTTTGCGCAAGCAGCATTAAAGACAGTATTGCAGGGGAAAGGGATGTCCTCAATAGTAAGCAGCGGATTACCTTTCCAACGTTTAACTACATCATAACTGAATTTTTTCGCCATAATAAACCACTCCTTCAAAATCAACGGTGAAACTTTCCCCAATGGTCTCACTTTCCTCAACTTAAGCGATCATCCGTTTCTACTCTTAGAGCCTATAACAAAATGACTCTGTATTCAAGCGGCTTGTTTTTCGTCCTGACGGCGTCAGGCTGTATCGACAATGCTTTGGCATTGCCTGTTTCGCCTTCCTTGCAGGACAAAAAAACGCTCGCTTTCGGTACAACGATTCATTTTGTTAGAGACTCTTAATCAACCTGCTCTGTTCTTTCAGCTCCAGCTTGCCGTTTATCGAAACCGTGAAAAATCCGCCGGTCATTGCCGCTCGAATCGACAGAGTCACGGCAGTTCACTATGTAAATGTGACCGGGAAAAGCCGTACTGACAATAGTAGTTCCTTCCATTTCCATCTTACCTGTCATCTCAAGAAACTCGTGCCGAGTAAATCCCTTTCTGATAGAGATTCTGCCGTCTGTGAAAGCAAAACTGCGACGAAAGAGAATCCCGGCAATAATGGTAAAAGCCAGATAAGAATGATAGCATCGCAAAAGATCATTGACAAGAAATACTCGGTCACAGACGTTGCTGATTTTCTTCAATATTGTTTCGACATCGGATGAGCCAAGATGGTGGAGCAGATGGTTGGCCAAAACGTAGTCAAAGCGTTCGTTGAACATGTCAATTTCCATAGCCTCGGCACACCTGATCTCGATGCCGGGAACGTCTGAAGTTCGGCTCCTGGCATATTCGACAACACGAGGATCGTGGTCGATGCACGTAATATCCAGCTGGAGTCCTCTGTGGCGGCAAGTTTTGATCAGCCAACGGGCAATATCGCAGCCCCCGGCCCCGACGTCCAAAAGTCGCCGACTGTGTCTCCTTTCTTTGAGCATATCAGCGATAATGTAGCGCTTCAGCAACCGACGGTGACAAGAAAACAATTGATTGACTATGCTGAACTGACGCAATGTATTAACGAGCTTTTCCCTGGAAAGATCGGGTCTATCCATAAGCTCCAGATCGGTACAACGCCTTGAAAGAAAAGGGAGCACAAACTTGTGGTTTTTAATCACAGGACTTTTCAAAGATTAAAGTCTCCACTATTCCCCCGTAGTACTTTTTCGACTGAATATTCACAAAGCCCGCCTCTGTAATATATTTTTTCAACCTTTGACTGTCCGGAAACTGCTTGAGGCTCTCTGCAATGTAGGTATAGACTTCTGTGTTAAAGTGCAAAGCCAGACCCCAAAAGCCGCCCCACAGCTTCAGTACCGCATATTCGAGTTTTTGAAAAAAAGGTGCAGGTGGTTTGGAAAAATCCAGAAAAGCCGCTGTCCCTCTATTTTTCATTACTCGCCATATCTCAACCAATGCCTTCTGAACATCGGGTGCGTTCCGCAAAGCATAGCCGCCGGTAATGATATCAAAACTATTGTCAGTAAACCGGGTCCGACACATATCCTGGATAGTAAACTTGATATTGTGGTGGGAATTACGCAATCTGGCATAAGCCACCATATCTTCGGTCAGATCGAGGCCCACGACAGAACCTTCAGGGTATTTGTCTGCCAGGCGAAATGTAATATCACCTGTGCCGCAAGCCAGGTCCAGGCAGTTGGGCTTCTCAATCGGAGGCAGCTTTTCGATCAGTTCATCTTTCCACGCCCTATCCCGTCCCAGCGAAAGAACACGTGTGATGAAATCGTATCGGGGAGCGATTTCTTTGAACATTTCCTTGTTGTATTTAAGTTTGCCTTCGGGATAATGAATGTAATCCTGCATCTTCAAAGTCAAACCTTTTTTCATTTTCGGCACCTTCATTTCGAGTCTTCTTTCAAATGGCAATAAGGTACTGTTTCAATGAGAAGCTGATTTTACAAAAGCGATAACTTCAGATTCCTCTTCAGAAGTTACCGGCGCTGTAACCTTGTTGAGAAAAGCCACCTCAACCGTTAGTCCGGGGCCGAATGCCATTGCCAGAATCGATTCATCGGTACTCTCGCTGGGCTTTTGAAGGATCCGCTTCAAGACAAAGAGAATGGTCGCACTGCTCATATTGCCGTATTGTTTCAGTACAGATCGTGAATCCTGAAGACGATTTTCAAGACCAAGTGAGGATTCGATTTTGTCCAGTATCGATTTACCGCCCGGATGAACGGCCCAATGGTCTATGTCGGATATGCTCATGCCCCGACGATCCAGGATCGGTTTGAGAACCGGGACAATGTTGGATCCAATGATTTTTGGTACGTTCTGCGACAACATCATCTCGAACCCCCGATCACCAATGGTCCAGGCCATATCATCCTTAGTATCAGGAATAAGTGCTGATTCAAAGTGTTCCAATTCAAATACCTTTGTCTTTGGAGTGGGAGGTTTGGTGCTGACAATCATTGCCGCGCCTCCGTCAGCGAAAATAGCCCCACTGCGAATCGAATCCAAGTCCTGCTTGAGCTGGGCATGAACAGTACAGAATTCAAGGGCAACAATCAGAACGTTTGCACCTGGGTCGGCCAGGCAAACAGTATGGGCCAGGCACATTGCAGAAAAGGCCGCATAGCACCCCATGAAACCAATATTGTACCGCCGAATGCTTTTATTCAAATGCAACTCACTGATAATCTCATAGTCCGGGCCGGGATTGAAAAAACCTGTGCAGGAAACCGTAATGAGGTGGGTGATTTCATCAAAATCGATGTTATGACAATCGTCGACCACCTTTCTGGCCAAGTCCACACACATCTTCCTGGATACACTGGCAAACAAGTCGTTGCGAACCTTTGTTGTCGGGCCTGAAACTTTTCCTCCAGCCAAGCCCTTAAAGAAAGCATCCATATCGTCAATGACACTGTGCCGTTTGTAGATGCTGCTGTGCTGATAGAGACTCTCTATATACCTGTTGAGCCTCCTGGATCCCTTGAGCCAGCCCTTCATTCTCTCTTTAATGGAAGATTGCAGATAAAAAGTCTGGGGTACCTGACATTCTATATTTTGGATATAAACACTCATTTCTTTCCTCGTACTCAGCCGGGCTGTCAGGGAAAATCGTGCTTCTGTAAACCAGAACCGCCCGATGTCAACATGAGGGTGGTTACTTCAGCCCGTATGAGAAAATCCACTTTTCACAAATCTTTATCCGTTGTTCGATCCATTGGCCTTGTTCTCAGCGTATTTCGGAACCGCCTCTCTAAGTGCCTTTCTGGCGATACGGGTCACAAAGACGGTAACTACAATCGTAGCGGCCAAACCAAACCAGAAAAATATTTTGCCCGCGGCGCCTGTCTCAACATTTCCAGCGGCGGCGTCGGCAAGACTGCGCAATGTCGCTCCGAAATATACGTACATGATAGTGCCCGGAATCATGCCTATCCATGAAGCCAGGGCGTATCTGGCAAATGAAACCTTAGTCAGTCCGAAAGCATAATTTAGTAAATTAAATGGGAATACAGGACTTAAGCGTGTGAGGAGTACTATTTTGAAACCCTGTCGGCCCACAGCATTGTCAATGGCAGCGAACTTCTCGTTTGCCGCTACTTTTCCTGATATCCAGCTTCGAGCGAAGGTACGGCCGATCCAAAAAGCTGCGCAAGCACCCAACGTACTACCGATCGAGACGGCAATCGTGCCGATGAACAATTTGAAAACAAATCCGGTCCCAAGTGTTACAACTGAGCCAGGCAAAAATAATATGCAAGCGACTATATATATAGCTACGACAAAAACAGGCCCCCAAAATCCTAATTGGCCGGTCCATTCCAATACCTTAACCAGCCATTCCTTCACCGGCAAAAATATCGATCCGGTGATCACCGCCAGTATGATTATACCGAGTGTTACTATTTTTATCCCAAGGAGTACCAACGCGGCCCGTTTACCGCGACCGGCTGCTACTGATAGTGCTTTCTCAGGTTGCCCGTTTACTGGCGCCATGCTATTTTTCCTTTATTCTAATTCTTTTTCGGTGTTATTTTCCTGAGCAGCTTTACAAAGAAATTGTTTTGTAAGAGGTCGATATAACACTTCTTTGCCGGCTGACGAACCGCATCGGAATAAGATGGATAAGCGTGAATCACAGAAGCGATTCTGCTAAAGGACAGCCCCATTGATTTTGCGAGCTGGGCCTCGTGCATTAACTCAGCGGCGTTATGACCTAAGATATGAATACCCAGCAGCTTGCCCTTCTTGTCACAGACGAATTTGCTCAAACCTTCCTGTGCCAGGTCGGTCTTTGCACGGTCAACATCCTTATGCTCCCATCGGTAGACTTTAACATTGCCGCCATATATTTCACGTGCGCGTTCTTCGGACAGCCCGGCATGAGCAAGTTCAGGGTCGGTGAATGTGCACCATAGCACATTTTCATAATTCGTCTTTTTTATGGGTAAGGATAAACATGCATTGGTCGTGGCAATCACCGCTTCATATTCGGCGATGTGGGTAAACAGATACGGCGGCACAATATCACCGGCGGCGTAAATATTGTTGGCTGTTGTTCTAAGGTGCTTGTCAACTCTCACGCCTTTTGTATCAAACTCAACACCAGCTTTCTCGAGCGCTAACTCATCAATATTCGGCCTTCTGCCAACAGCAACCAGAACTGATTCAGCCTCAATATCACGCCGGCCTTGTTTATCCTCAATAGTAACCGTAATCTTGTTATGATCCCGGGAAAATTTCCTTGTCTGCGTATTGTTTAATATTGTTACACCTTCGGCTCGTAGTATTTCCGTCAATCTTTCAACCAATTCTTTGTCTTCTTTTTTGAGGATTTGCCCGGACCTGAGCAGAACTGTCACCTCCACACCTAAACGGTTCAAAGCTGATGAAAGCTCAATTCCAATCGGGCCCGCACCGAGAACAATCATCGACTTAGGGAGAACTTCAAGGTCGAAAACCGTTTCGTTTGTCAGATATGCAATCTTGTCAAGGCCTTCAATATCGGGGACAAGCGGTTGTGAGCCTGTGCAGATAACAAACTTCTTTGATGATATTGTTTTTCCCTCTAACTCAATTCGGTGGCTATCTACAAATCGTGCACCGCCAAAAAGTACGTTTATACCTTCAGCCTCATAGCTTTCGGCTGGATGCCCTGCCGCGTCTGCCTCAATGACCGCTCGAACGTGTGACATAACCTTTTGGGCATTTAACTGAACAGGACCCAGAGGTGCTAATCCGAATTCCTTCAGCCGCGTTGTTTGGTGGGCTATATTAGCCGACTTGATAAGTGTTTTGCTCGGTATACAGCCAAACCAAGTACAGTCGCCGCCGATTTTTCTCTTTTCAATAAGGGCCGTTTTTTTACCTAAGCCATTTGCCAGTTTGCAGGCAACTAATCCCGCCGAGCCGGCACCGATTATCACGACATCATAATCAAACATTGAACTTACCCCACTATGTTAAGGACAAAATATCAAAGCAATGATTTTATGCGGTTATCCAACGATTCCTGATCAGTAGCAAATGAGTAAAATGCGCTTATATTCATAAGTGCGTCCAAACCAATTTTCCCATTGGCCAGTCGGTCTTTCCATCTTTCATAGACTGGAATTTTACCATCGGCGGCAACAATCCGGATGTCTTCTGTGGACCATTTTGGGAAGAAATCTGAGAAGCCGGCATCAGCAAAATGTGCCTGAATATCCTGCGGCCTCAAACGGTCAATATCGCTTTTTAGAAGTTGTTCGACACACACTTTGAATGTATCCGGCAGCTCCCACAAACTCGAAGCATTGAAATCGTCGAGAGTAATTCCTGAAGCGAGATTAATTTTCAGGTCTTCCTGCAACTGCCCGGTGATTGTTTCAGCGGGATTTTTCAGGTACTCTGCAGCGACTTTGGGGGGCATCGTATGGACATCGACGCCGGCAAGAGCAGCTACTTGTAGACCATTTCTCAAGCTTGCAGCTATAAGCTGTGTTTTTGTTATTTTATCTTCTCTGAGTTTTTGCAGTTCTATTTGCGTTGCAATGGTGGCTTTTTCACCCACATTAAGGCCATCGCCAAGATTGTTGTCGGTCACAAAAGCGTTCAGCCTACCCAGAAAAACGTTTACAAATACCGGTTGTGAAATCATAGCTGCTGCATAATTTTGCCTTGCCGAAAATCCCAAAGTAAAGTTTACCGGAATACCCAGTTTGCCAAGTTTTTTAACTACAAGCAAACCTGCGGGAGTAAGCGGGACCTTTATGTAGAATCTTTCCGGGCAAATCTCGTAGTATCTTTTACCGTACTCTACAGATCGGTCAACATCATTGCCAAGGTCGGTATGCAGCTCGACACTGACGTTAGCATCAAAAAGCTCGACAAGCCTCAAAGCATGATAGGCATTTAAAACAAATGAAACTTCCAGCAATAATCTTTTTTCATCTATTTCAGGTGCCCTATCTTTTATCGCAGAGGCGACTTCAGTAATCAACCCATCATAAATTCCCTTCTGTACTTCCCTGTTAAGAAGCGTGTTATTGGTAGTCAAAGCCTCGAATTGTGAACACCACAAATCTTTAGCTATGTCAATATCACCGGTGTCAAGCCATAGCCTTGTTCCGGTATTGCGGATATTCTCCCATATAGCTTGCGTATCAATCTCGATACTCGATCTTCCAAATTCATGGATGAATCCCTTGCGTGTAATCTCATGTACAACCTGTGCGATTGTGTTTGTGTCTATCATTTAATTCCTACCTAACCCTTCATTTTGCCTGCCGCTTTTTGGATCAGCCTTAAGGTATTAGACTGATTGAAAGCAGTGTATTTGTTCCTTTCCACAAGCTCACTCAAATCTGTCCATGTATCAACATCGTGCCATTGAGGTAACATAAAAACTCTTTGCTTATGTTTTTTTAGGATTTTAAGAGTTTGTTCGAATACATCTGCACTGCTCCAGGTAATCCCCTCAAAAACATCAGGCAACAAAGCCTCTTTAGCAAAGCCTATCAGGTAATAGCCGCCATCGCTGCTTGGTCCTACGGCTACGCCATTGGTTTCAAGGGCCTTAAAAGCAAGTTCGAGATATTCGGCCGGTAAATCAGGGAGGTCGGAACCAATGAGGACTACTTTATCGAAGCCATCACTAAAGGCCTGCAAGAACGCATTTTTCATTCTTTGGCCGAGATCCATGCCAACTTGCCGAATATAAGAGTATTCTTCGCCAAGCCACTGTTGAAATTGGTTCTCAGCATCGGACGGATAATAAACTATCCTGATATTTACACTTAGGGCACGCAGGGTACTTAGAATGTCGGCTACGAAACTTTTGTACAAATCAGTTGCAACGTCCTGGCCAACGTGTTGAGCCAGGCGGGTTTTTACTTTGCCTGCGGCAGGATGCTTTACGAAAAACAAAACGCAATTTTCACTCGCTCGGTTCATTCTTTTGACTCTTTGCTCTTCTTATCTTTTATTTGCTGCTCATTCAGCGACCAGTCATATTTGAGATATTTGATTTTGAAATCACCTTTAAGGATATACTCTCTGTCAGATTTTTCGAGGTGTCCTGCGATGAAATTGAGCACAGATGAGACTTCTTTCCCCTGTTTGGAGATATTTTTATCCGGAGCATATCTGGTGACAAAATCACCCTTGAACCATTTGAAAATCGTAGATAAATACACAACGCCAGCGCTGCGGTCAATCTTGAATTTCGCAGGATTGGCAAGGAAGCGACGGGTTCGCTCATCAAGCTGCTCGTTAAGTTTTTGGGCTGTGTAAGGCTTGTTCAGAAGCGGGGGACAACCCATCGCCGCGCAGACCATAGCCATATGTATTCGCGGCTCAGTAAACTTCTTGCGCAGTATTTCATGTTCGATATGACCCAATGTTAAATCCCGCCCCATTACATTAAACTTTATCTTACTCCATACCCCCGGAATCTGGCGAATGCTGTTTTTAGGATAAATCCTGGACCTGAAAAATGAGGACTTTATGGGATAATTATCAATAAGGGCTTTTAGAGTAAGAGCGTTGTAGGCATTGAGCCATAAAGCGATCTTTTCTTCCTTGTTCCATCTGTCATAGTTTTTAGGATTAACCTTGCTCATGGCCGTAATAAAAGCGTCCAGTCTTTGGGGGGCAGCTTTGAACTTTTTATAATCCACCATACCCTTATCATCGACATGGTCTTTTAGAACAGCAGCATAATCGTCATATACAAACACTTGCCTGGTTTCCTCAATCGCAAGAACAACATCTGCCGTCAATACCAATATACACGCAAACAACATATATCTATATCGCATAGCAATATTCTCCTTTCCAACTTTCTCATTAAAAGGAGTTCTACTTAACAAGTGAGCCTGTACAACTCGAGCCGGCGCCGGCTGTACAACAAAAACAGTGATCATCAGTAATTATTTCAATGTCCCCGGAAAGAACATCGTCTAATCGCTCTATTGACACGATTTGCCCGGCAGAATCGATAATCGGTAAATTCAGTGCCTGATTAAAATCACAGTTATACGCCACGCCTTTGTAATCGATGCTGATTAACCTTCGACACATAATATTTTCGGCTGTATCGAGGTTAAAATTTTCCATCAAAAGTCGCAAATACTGCTTTAGCTTTCCGTTTGCTTTCAGATATCGCTTGAATCGGCCGATGGGTGCATTGGTTATTGTAAAGAGATTGTTGAACTTCACGCCGTATTTTTCTTCCAGCTCTCGCTTATAGTCTGCTTCGAGCTGTGCCTGCGGCCCGGGTAAAAAATCTCCACCAGGATTATAAACCAGGTTCAGCTCCAGTTGGTTATCCACACCATAGCCTAATCCATTGAGTATTTTCAACGCGGCAATACTCTTTTTGAAGACACCCTGACCCCGCTGCTTGTCAACATTCTCCTGCGTATAACAGGGCAGTGAACAGACCAAAACGACTTTGTACCTGCTATACCATTGAGGAATCCAATCCAGACCCGGTTCAAAAAACACTGTTAGATTAGTCCGAACCATAATCTTAGATGCCAATTTATAAATGCTGTTGATGAAAAACCTGAAATCTGGATTCAGTTCAGGACAACCGCCGGTAACATCTACGCAAAGGCCGGGACAGCCTCGCAGAAAATCGATAATTTCCTCCATTACCGTTTTTGACATTATCTTTTTGCCATTCGGGCCGGCCTGGATGTGACAGTGGGTGCAACTATGATTGCATCTGTTGCCTAAATTAACCTGTAATGTTCGAAGCCGATCAAACCACAGTAATTGGGGGTCAGCACTTTGGAGTTCCTTTTTAAAATCCTGAATCATTTTCCTTTTCCTTCACCTATTTTCTAAGATAAATTAACAACAGCTTGAGGTGCCGGAACCAGACGCATTATCCTGTTCGACATTCGAGCAGTCCTCAAATACTCCAAAATGCTCTTTGAAACTTCCTGATACCTGGAAGTATTTCCTGAATCTGGTCTCAGAAAGCATAAGGGCCGTATTGCCGCATATCCTTTCAGGTTTGTTCTTGTAGAATATGTGCCCGTCATCAAGCTTATATTTAAAGGGAGAGTCGGGTATTTGTCCGTCGTAAACAGCTACGTGCCCATAGTCTTCACAGGCGTCTTCGAGACCTTTGAGCTTCCACAGCCGGTAGGTAATAGAATAAAACTTTACGTTTCCCACAAGATTCTGCATTTCTCTGTTGTCTATCTCAATTGGGCGTCTTGAAACAATTCGCGGATCAGAAAAACCGACTTTCCCGGCTATCCTCTCAAAGTCTTTATAGTACAAAGCTCCACCGAGACATTCACCTCGCAGGACCGGATCTGAGGATATCTCTGATGGTACCCTTCTGTCAGCATAGACATCTGAAAAATACATTTCTCCTCCAAATTTCAGCACTTGATAAACATTGTTGAAAACAACCTCCTTGTCTTCGGTAAGATTGATAACACAATTAGATGTGACCAGGTCCAATGATTCCTTTTCGAAGTGTTTCGGTATGTTCTCAATATAATCAAAGATATACTTCACATTTGGCCTGCTGTAACCAAACGCTTCCATTTGCTTATTAATATATTTTTCGGCAATGCCTATTTGATTTTCGGTCATCTCAATACCATAAACAAATCCATTCCGGCCAACAAGCTTTGACATCACATAACAATCCCTTCCGGTGCCGCAGCCAAGGTCAAGAACCTTCTGGTTCTCTAAACATAATGGAATCGGCGAGCCACAGCCGTAATATTTATCTTTGATATCGTTATTAATCAAAGGCATAATTTTCCCGATACGCCCGGGAAGCTTTTCTGAATTACAGCAGGCGTTCGTTTTTAAATCAGAAGTTTTTTGAACCACCTCTCCATAATATTTTTTTACAGAATCATATTTCGAATCAAACGGTAGCACATCAGCTTTTGTATCCATTATGAATGTCTCCTATAGTACCTTGCGAGTTTGTGAGGACTAACGCCAAGATAGAACAAGCCCACCAATATCCGATTCTTCAGCGTGGTGTAAAAAGCACCCTCACTTTCCCATCTTCGCGCCGAAGTCATCACTTTATCACGTAAAATATAAATCTTCTTCCTGTCTTTTTTTATACGACACATCAGGTCGACATCTTCCATCAACGGGATTTCCCTGAATCTTCCGATTTGTTCAAAATAGTCTTTCCTTATAAAAATCGCCTGGTCTCCGTAAGGTATCCTGTTCAATCGGGAACGGAGGCTGGCACGAACCGAGATGTATTTGAGAAATAGTCTTCCCGAATCTATTCGAAGATCAAAAGCTCCTCCGACATACTTTTGGTCTTCCAAAATCCGGCCGATTTTTTCCAGAGCGTTATCCGGCAGTCTCGTATCAGCATGTAAAAAAACCAGTATTTCTCCACGTGCCACAGCGGCACCTGCATTCATCTGCCGGCCTCTGCCTTTTTCGGTTGTAATGGTGGTCAGATCTTTGTCTTGAATAACTTTGACCGTACTGCCTTGCAGGTCGCCATCAACGACAATTATTTCATAAAATCGCTGAAAACTCTGACTACGTATATGTTCGATAAGAGAATTTATTTGCTCGGCTTCATTTAGAACAGGGACTATAATTGAAAAGCGAAGCCGGTTTGATTCTGTTTCCCTGCTCATTCGTCGTTCCCTTTTCACAAAATATAGATCAAACGCAATATAACACCATCTCTGTCAGTGATTTGCCGTCTAATCTTCCTTCAATGCTACATTGTCGTATACGATTTCAAACACAGCCTGTGCCTGGATTTTTCTGTCAATTTCAAACTCCAAAGCCTCATCAATTGAGCCAAATTCTCCCATGGCCCTGCCACTTTAATGAAATCCCAAAAATACCTTTCAATCACTTTCCTGGCTGACAGAGGGTAGCCTCAAACCTTCCATCGAAAAAAATTCTCCAAGACTCTGCACCGTCTCCATAAAACGGTGATAGTCTACAGGTTTGACCAAATAATAACTGCATCCCAGTTCATAGCATTGCTTTATCATGTCTGCATCACTGGTTGTCGTGAGCATGATTACAGGTATCTTTCGCAGCCTTTGATCGGCTTTGACTCTTTTGAGAACCTCTAACCCATCAACTTGAGGCATGCGGATATCAAGCAGCAAGACGTATTTCTTCTTTTCATCCAGATGTGTCTCGGTTTCGGCCTTGAACAAGAAGTTCAGGATTTCCTGCCCATTCTTGAATTGGAGAATTTCCTTGTCAACACAGGTCAGCCACAGATTCTTCTTTATAAGCTGAAAGTGCCCTGCATTATCTTCGGCAATAAGAATCACTATATCCTTCTTCATTAACCGGAGTCCTTAACTACTTAATCGATGTTATCTCAACAACAGAAAGAAAGTGCCCAATGTTTTGAACGGTTTCTTCAAAATCTTCAGATTTCGCGGGCTTGACTACATAAGTACTGCACCCGAGGTCATGACATCGCTCAATTATATCCTGGTCATCTGCTGCAGTTAATATAATCACAGGAATTTTCTTCAACTTCGTGTCTTTCTTGATTTTCTCCAGTACCTCAACTCCATCAACTCCGGGGATATTGAGGTCCAGCAATAAAATATACTCCTGGTTGTCGTGTTCTCCTTTAGATCCATTGTCCATATCGAAAAGAAAATTCTGTATCTCTTGGCCATCAGCAAGACAGAGCATTTTATTACAGATACCTGCTCGTAACAGATTTTTCCTTATCAGCTCATAATGCCTTTTATCACCCTCGGCGATAAGAATGACATCTTCTTTTTTCATCTTTCTTCTTCCTTGCAGATGAGCGATTAACAATTAAACATTTTGTAAAGACACGAAAACCTTACTGCCTTTTCCCGCTTCCGATTCCACCCATATTCTTCCATTATGTCTATCAATTATACGTTTGACAATAGTCAGCCCAAGTCCATCACCTTTTCTCTTTTCGGGTTCGAGTTGATAGAATATCTCAAATATCTCTTCCAGGTGTTCAGGGGCAATACCTATTCCATTATCCTCTATGCAATAGATATTCTGTTCATCCCGGCTTATGCCATATATTCGTATTTGGCCCGGTCTGGACTCATCAAGAAACTTCAATGCATTAGTTAAAAGATTAGTAAATATACGGTTTATCTGTGAAGAGTCGCCAAGACAAGGCCGAAGCGGTTCTATATCAACCTTAGCCTTTGCTTCTTTTATTTGGTATTCCATATTTCCTGACACGTCAGCCATCATTGTGTTCATATCTATGGATTTTATGTCCATCACCGCCGTTCCCAAACGACAATAATCCAACAGGCCGGATAAAAGCGAATCCATTTTTGTACCACTTGCCAAAATAAAATCCAATGCATTAGGAATATCCTCATTCAGAGCAATATCCATTGACTTTTTCGTCTCAGCAGTTTTTTCCCCGCTCGTAAGGGCAGAACGTATCAAATCATAACTTTGGGATAACTCATAGCCAAAACCCTGGATATTAACAAGCGGTGATTTTAAATCATGAGAGACAGCGTACAGGATAGACTCAAGCTCTTTATTCTTTGCATCAAGCTCCCGTGTTAGCTTGTGAAGTGCCTGCTCTGCCTGTTTGCGTTCGGTGATGTCGGTCAGAACCGATATAAATCCTGTAAAACGTCCCTTCGTATCTCGCAAGTAATCCCAGGCTACTTCAATATCTTTTTCTTCTCCATGCGCGGTCAGTATTTTCTGATAATACAAGGTGGGTGGGGGCTGATCTTCTACCAAGACTTTCAGGTAATCCGACAACTCATCACGTTGTGAATCAAGGGCTAAGAAATCTGTAACTAACCGTCCTATGAGATCCCCGTCCTGATAACCGTACATCTCGTGGTGAGCCTTGTTGGCATAGATTATGGTCCCACAAGCATCTATTTCCTGGATTCCATAAGGGTTTCTTTCGACAAGAGTACGAAAACGCTCTTGGGACTTTTGCAAGGCTTCACTGATTTGCTTGCGTTCCGTGATATTCAGAACGCTCCCGCGAGTACTTATAAGATTACCATTTTTGTCAAATCTGGATGAGGCATTGAATATTACATTAATGTGATGTCCATCTTTACGCACAAGTGTATACTCATGATTTATGACCTGTCCTTTCGAGATTATATTACGCCAATGCTCTTTAAACTGTTGCCTTTCCTCTGGTATTATGAATTCCGCCCATGTTTTTTTGCCGACAATCTCATCTCTACTGTACCCGATCATTTCCAGTTCGGCATCATTAATATCAATAATAATCTGGTCCGGTCCAAAAATATGGAAGCCTATAGGTGCGTTTTTAAAGAAATCACTGAAGCGTTCCTGCGTTTCAATTACTTCCTGCTCAGCACGTTTGCGGTCAGTTATATCCCGGATACTTGCGCGATAGCCGATAAAGGCATTTTTTTTGTCATAAATAGGTTTCCAGGAAGCCTCAGCCCAGATAACAGCCCCATCCTTACGGACCAGGTGAAACTCGACTTCGTTTCCTATAGTACCTTCCAGGGCCGAATTGAATGCCTTGATCATTCTTTTCCGGTCTTGTTCATATATAAGCGGTGCAGGATAGTATGACATAGCCATTAACTCTTGAATTGAGTAGCCGGTAATCCGCTGAACTGCGGGATTTGTCCAGACAGGCCTGCCTGCCGGATTAACCCATATTTCCCAGAAGTAACTGTAGTCCGCAATTGCACTGAAACACTGTTCGCTCATTCGCAAGGTAAATTCCGTTCGCCTTCGCTCGGCAATATATCTTCTCAGTATCCACAGTGCAGCAAGCCAGATGAATGCTACAAGCGGCATAGTAATAATAAGAAATACAATAGTTATTAAAGCTATCCGCTGCTCTTTTTTGAGCCTGGCTTTCTCGCGGATGTCAATAGCATTGGCTATTTCGTTGATACCCTCGCTGTAAACCTGCTTTTGGTTCTTATACTCCGGGCTATGGATCAGCTTTGCCGCTTCCTGTTGTTGTCCCTGGCGTATCAAATCGAAGGCCCGGTATTCCATTGCCACAAGCTTGATATTGGCGGCATCTGTTTGATATATGGCCTCGCTCATAAACTTCTCAGGTGACAGCTCTATAACTTCTTTGATGGCTTTATCCAACTGAGGTTCATATATTCTGTAACGATCTTCCCACTCCAATTCGCCCGAATGAGCAGCCACTTCTGCCGACATAGTAAGCACTTCATCAAGGTATATAATTTGCCCACTTAACTCAAGCAACCTAAAGTGTTTGGTTTCAAGCGCTTTCAAGTGCTGATTCGACCGCCACGTATACCAAACCAGACTGCCAAGAATTACTATTGTGAATAAAAATACGACTAAAAATCCTTGTATAACGAATCGGCTTGGTATGACTGCTTCACTTCTTGTCGGCCGGCCTGTCCACTTTATGCTAAGATTGACATTATCTGTAAGATTGTCTTCTGATTTGGTCTCTGTCACAATTGACCGGCCATAAATCCACCTCAGCTTTGCGAAAAATCCTTTTGCTTTACCATTATTATTTTTCATGGTCTAAGCCTCTATCTACGCAAAACCAGCAGTAATGTCGACATTTTGAAAATGTGTAAATCACTACTGTGTATGTTAACTGCTAAAGTTATTTAATCTTAGCAATTAATAAAAAAATCGTTTTCATGCAGGCCTTTAATCTTATTCGTCCATATAGTTAATTTTACTGTTGCCCAGGCAAAATTCCCTTTAAGCCTTTCTAATCTGCAATTTTGAATGTTTCAATCAGATTACGCAATTTCCCAATGTCCGGTTTACGCTCGTACAAAGGTTGTTGATTTTCCTGATATGTGCCGATATTTTCTTCAAAAGTCTTTTTGTCAGGGTTTATATAAAAGATTCCCAGTGATAATTTTTCTGTTTCCGTCGCTCTCTTGAAGGCTTCATTTCTGTCATATTGGTCGTGCGAATCTTCAAGATAATATGTGTGTTCTTTAAACCACTGATAGGTATTAAGTTTGTTAAATGAGGGACAAGGCTGAAATATATCAACCAGGGCATAGCCTTTATGTTTAATTGCCTTTTTCAGTATTTCTTTTGTTTGTTCACTATCTCCGGCAAAGGCCCTTGCGACAAAACCGGCGTTCAGAGCGATAGCGACGGCCAGAGGGTTAAATGGTTCGAGAAAGACACCATTGACTTGTACGGGCGTTCTAAAACCCATTTGACTGGTCGGTGAAGCTTGTCCCTTTGTTAGGCCATAAACCATGTTATTATGAACGATATTTGTTATATCAGGATTTCTGCGTATCGTATGTAAAAAGTGATTACCTCCCTCACCATACATGTCGCCGTCGCCGCTTTGGGCTATTACAGCAAGAGCAGGATTAGCTGCTTTTATTGCCGTGGCAGGCGGCAAGGCTCGGCCGTGCAATCCATTGAATACATTTGTCTTGAAGTAATGAGGAATCTTTGCCGCCTGGCCGATACCTGAAACCAGCACAAGATTTGCCGGTTCAACTTCTAACTCAGCTAAAGCTTTTTTTAGTATCATAAGAATGGGGAAGTTCCCACAACCCGGACACCATGCAACGTCAATGTTATCCATATCAAATATTTGAGCATCCATAGTTTTACCCATGATCCAACATGCCATTCAATTCTTCCGTCAACTCTTCGACAGAAAAACTCAAGCCGTTATACTTTAAGATTCTATTTTCAATATCAATCCCCGTGTTAAGTCTTATCAACCTGGCAAATTGAGCGGTTGCGTTGTTCTCAACGATTATCGTTTTCTCGGCTCTTTGAAGATACTCCATCGTTTCACCGGGCAGGGGATAAACTTGTTTGAAGTGTAAAGCCGCGATATCATCTCTGCCGAGATTTTTAACAGCTTCCTTTACGATATTGTAAGTCGAACCCCAGCACACTACCAGGTTCTTATAACTCCCGGATCCAATCAATTCGGGCTGGATTACTTCCTTCTTCAAGAGTTCAAACTTTCTTAGTCTCTTGTCCACCATTTTGGTTCTTAAACCAAGGTCTTCTGTGATGTGTCCGGCCTGATCATGTTCGTCACTATCAACCACCACCAGCCCCCGGCCAAATCCAGGTATTCCCCGAGGAGAAATACCGTTTGCCGTTAATTTATATCTTTCGTAATCAACTTCGGTTTTTACTACATGTTTTTCAACATTTATGTTTGACAAATCAAGAAAATCTGTGTTGTAGCAGGAATCCACAAAATATTGGTCAGTGAGTATAAAAACCGGCACCTGATACTTGTCAGCTAAATTAAATGCTCTTTGAGTGAGGTAGAAACCATCTTCAATCTTTCCCGGTGCAAGTATTATTCTGGGAAATTCACCGTGTCCAGCATAAAGGGCGAGTTCAAGGTCGGCCTGTTCGGTCCTGGTGGGAAGTCCTGTTGCTGGGCCGGGCCTTTGGGCAAGATGAATCACAATTGGACTTTCCAGCATACCAGCCAGGCTCAAACCCTCTATCATAAGGGCAAAGCCTCCGCCAGATGTCGTAACCATCGCTCTTGCACCGGCATACCAGGCACCAACAGCCATATTAATCGCGGCGATTTCGTCCTCAGCCTGTTCAGTTATTATACCGAAATCTTTGGCCTTCCCGGCAAGAAATACTAACACGCCGGTTGAGGGAGACATAGGGTAGGAAGATATAAAATTACAGCCCCCGGCTATGGCCCCAAGAGCGACGGCTTCGGCGCCACTTAAAAGAATTTGGCCTTTAACTTTAGTATCGTTGCGAATATCAATCTTGATTTCGGAGGAATTGATTAAACCGGTGGCAAGGGTGAAGCCTTCCTTTGCTGCGGTAATATTACTTTGTACAACATCCTCGGGTTTTGCAGAAAAATACTGTTTCACGTATTTGCTGATTGTTTGCCACTCCACTCCAAACAGACCGGCAATTGTCCCTACGGCAACCACATTGGAATAAATCTTGTTGCCAATATCAGAAGCTGTTTTGGCAAACGGCACATCAATAAACTTGTGCCTGGTTTGGTCAAAATCGTCAGCTATGGTCTCTTTTTCCGCCAGGATGATTGTCTGCGGAGAAATTCTTTTTTCGACATGGCCGACAGCACCACGGTCAAGAGGAATAAGAATATCGATCCTGTTTACCGAAGCGCCGACAAACTCTGAAGATACCCGTATTTCAGTAGAGTTTGTGCCGCCACGAATACGCGACATATATTCTTTTGTAGCAAAAACGTTATAACCGGCAAGTTTGAAAATTCTCGTTAAGAGATACTCGACAGTCTGGATACCCTGACCGGCCTGACCGCATAAAACAATAGAAAGGTCATTGTTCTTCTGGAAAGACAAATCGGTATCCATAAGTTTATTCACCTATTTAAGCAAATCACTCAATGTCCATGAGTACCGGCCTGAAAATACGCAGTTTTAAATTCAGCTAACAACGTCTTTAGCTTTTCAACATTTGAAAGGTCGGTTGTCTGCCTGGCTTTCATAGTGTAAACAAGCATCCGGTGTAGTAATGTCAGTTTCCTGATGTACTCTTCGTAAGCCTTACTCTTGATGTCACCAACCGGCTTGATGCGTTGTGCCATAAAGTAGTACGTAACGATGTGGCTCAACTCGTCGGCGTGTTTTTCCTTATTCTGAACCCAGCGAACAATCTGATTCATGTCGGGCTTTTTTTGCTTCGATAAATCTGTTATTTGTTTCATCGACTTTTCAATTGTGGTCGTGTGCTCGGCAATCATATCAAAGCGAGCGGGGTCATTATAAATCCCGCACGGTATTTGACAGTGTGAATAAACCATCGATGCACAAACAATCACCAAGACCAAAATACCCAACATTGCTGTTTTTTTTCTAATTGCGTTTCTCATTTTACACTTCCCCTTTCCAAATAAATAATTTTCAATATTCTTCCGAGTGAAAAAACTCTGCATTTTCAAGCCAGTACTCCGGCCTGGATATAAATTCAATTATATTATCCAATAAGAAATAATGTTTTCTTTCTTCATCAGCCAATTTCAGGAAGAGTTCTTTTTGATATTCTTCTGTCACTTCGTCAGCTTTTCCCGTGTAGAAGTCCCGGCTTTCTTTCTCAATATCCTGGGCTTTCCTGTAAAGCTCGGTTTGTTTTATATCAAAATCAAAACTTTCGCCAGATTCTTTGATTTGAACAAAGATATTCCTGGCATCGGTGAGGATCGTAGTCTCTGCCATACGCGGCTCTGTGGTTTGCATTGTCTTTATAGCGTTGTAGTGCTTGACCTCTTCATCTGCGAGCATCATCAAGATAGTATGAAGGCCCTTATTAGCGGTTTGCCGAGCCAGTTGACGATAGTACTGTTCTCCATCTTTTTCCATCTGCATTGCGTATTGAAATATGTTCATTACTTTGCTCCCTAAATCCAATGCATTTTCCCAGAAACCTCACGAACTTATCTGTCGGCCAGCTATTTTACCGAAGAGATGTCAGAAAGCATTTTGTCAAAGTCGATTTTGTTGGCCGGCCTGTTACAAACATAGTTATTGCCACTTATAATAACAAAACCCACTGCAATAATAGTAGTGAAAATCCGACCAAAAAGCTCTTATAATATTTCGATACTGTGTTCAAAAAACGACGGCTATTTCTTTTGCCTTTTCAATAGCCTCCCGGCGCTTCACGGCCGCAACGTCAGGCCCGGCTTGTAATGTAGGTTCAACCACCACCGAGTGAATATTCTCAAAACCCATAAAGCCAAATATCACCTCGATGTACCTGGTTTGCAGGTCAAACGCTTCAGTCTCGCTACCCGCAGGATATTCACCTCCACGGGTATACACAGCTAACATCGGTTTTCCAACTACAAGGCCCTGGTATCCGGTTTCTTCACTATAACCGAATGTATAGCCGGGTTGAACTAAAATGTCGATATACTGCTTGAGCCGATATGGAATATTGAAATTCCACATCGGAAGAGCAAGAACGTACTTGTCGGCGGATTTAAACTGCTCAATCACTTTCTCAACCTCCCTCCAGGCTTGCAATTCTTCTTTTGAGTGTGATTTGCCGTGCAATATCGTATACTTGGCCTGTACTACCAGTCCATCAAAATTGGGAATCGACGCCTCAAACACATTAAAAGTCATAATTTCATCATCCGGATGCTTCTGTCTATAAACTTCTACAAAGGCATCAGCAACGGCGATACAATGGGAACGTTTACCTCTTGGAGATGCTTGAATATACAAGAGTCTGCTCATTATCAGTTTCCTTTCCACAACCACAGACTGCACAATCTTTTACCACGCCGACAGAACCAGCTTTGGCGTTAAATACCACCTCTGTCATCGTACGTGCTTTAACAACCAGCGAATTTGCAAATAACAGGTTGGCAGAGCAGATAACGCAGATTGACTAATCCGCAACCTCAATATCAGCGTCACCTTCCCATGTCCCGTGCAGATTTCATAGTTACTAAACCCGTTCGTTCCTTCATACTCTTACCTCATCATTATCTCTCCGTTGATTTCGTTGGCGCACGGTCGGCCTTTTTCAAAGTCAGTGATATTTGCGAGTGTGGTTTTAGCGATATTTTCCAATGCGTTTCGTGTAAAAAATGCCTGATGGCCTGTAATTATGACATTTGGAAATGTCAGCAAACGAGCTAAAACATCGTCCTGTATAATCTGATTAGACAAATCTTCAAAAAACAGATCCGCCTCCTCTTCATAAACATCCAAGCCAAGATAACCTATTTTGCCCGACTTTAACGCTTCAATGACCGATTTAGTATCAATCAGGGCCCCCCTGCTGGTATTAATGAGCATAACGCCTGTCTTCATTCGGCTAATTACCTCGGCATTTATCATGTGGTCAGTTTGAGGCATCAATGGGCAGTGTAATGTGATTACATCAGATTTGGAGTACAACTCATCAAAAGAGACGTACTTGACGCCTAAAGATTCACACTCGGAATCACGTGAAGGATCGGCCGCCAGTAAAAGGCAACCAAATCCATTTAAAATCTTAGCAACAATTTTCCCGATCCTACCGGTGCCGACTATGCCTACTGTACGACCATGTAGTTCAAAACCCAACAAACCTTCAAGAGAGAAATTACCGTCGCGAATACGATAATGAGCTCTACATATTCTTCGGTTCAGAGCCATTATTAGCGCCACCGTATGCTCAGCAACAGCATAGGGTGAATACCCCGGCACTCGCACAACAGTAAGGCCTAATTCACCAGCGGTAACAATATCTACATTATTGAATCCTGCACTGCGTAAAGCTATCAAGCTCGTTCCATTTTTCGAGAGCTCCGTCAGGACTTTAGAGTTCAATTGGTCATTAACAAAAACACAAACCGCTCTGAAGCTGATTGCCAGGGCGCAGCTCTGTTCAGTTAAGCGCTCTTCGAAAAAAACGAGGTTGTGTCCGTACGCACTATTGTGCCTTTCCAAAAACTCCCTGTCAAAAGGCTTGGTGCTGAAGACAGCAACCTTCATAATGTTTCTATCCTAAATCTTTTACGCCGTTTTTTCACCAGGCAGAGTTTTCAGGACCAGCTTTACCTGCCAAGGGCCTGTTTCAGGTCCATTGCGTGCTCCTGCTCGGTAGCGAGGATATTTCGCAACTGTTGAGCCAGGGCAAATTCTTTGAGCTGCTCGGCCTGTTCAATCCTCAGCTTATATCTCTTTATTGCATCCTCTTCACCGTCCAGATCCTGCTGAAGCATCTCTTCATTGTTCCTGGAAGTCAGAATTTTTCCTACTTTGACACTTGGGGAACCTCCAAAGTAATCAATCTGGTCCGCCAGAATCATAGCATGCTGAATCTCCTCGTTAGCGTGAATTTTCAGCTCCTTTATAATATCTCCATAGGCAGCGCCTGTCATTACTGCTGAGTGATTTATGTACTGTATCGCCGCTGAATATTCCAATTCCAGGTCTATATTTAACAAATCGACCAGTTTTTCTATTGTTACGTCCATTTTTCGCCTCTCATACAATGGGTAAAAAGTGATAGCTTTAGTTACCTGGCATACTCCGGCTCATTTCCCTGCTTCCACTTAATGTTGCAGCCCATACTGGGTTTTTGGTCGGAACTAACCACTCTACCTGCCAGAACAGCATCCATTGCCTTGATCAAATCAAGTCCGGTTATAGGTATTTTACTACCTGGTCGACTGTCGTCCATCTGACCTCGATAGACAAGCTTTCTTTCCTTATCAAATAGAAAGAAGTCCGGAGTACAAGTAGCCTGGTAGGCCTTGGCAACTTCCTGTCTCTGGTCATAAAGATAGGGGAAGGTAAAACCAGCCTCTTCCACAAGCCTGGCCATCATCTCCGGGCTGTCTTCCGGGAAGTTGACAACATCATTCGAATTGATTCCAACAACTGCAACCCCTTTTGCCTGATATTCTTTCATGAGTTCAACCATTGCGCTTAAAACATATTTTACGAACGGGCAATGATTGCACATAAAAATTACCAAAAGAGTCGGCGACTCTTCGAAATCCACCAGTGATACAATATTACCTTCAGTATCAGGTAGACCAAAATTCGGTGCCGATGTCCCCAACGTAAGCATTTTTGATGTTGTTACAGCCATAATAAGTTCCTTTCCTGTAAATTGACCAAAAATACATTTATTTTGATACTCTTAAAACAATCTTTCCGAACTGCTCACCTACCTCCATTTTACCCATGGCATCTCTAATATTTTCCAAAGATATCGCTGAGTCTATAACGGGTTTTAATCCGGCTGCTATAATTGCCTTTAACATTTGACGAAAATCTTCGTTCGAGCCCATAGTCGAACCCAGAATGGTCAACTGGTTCCAGTAAAGCATCTGCAAGTTCGTATGGGCTTGGGGCCCGGATGTTACACCACATAAGACTATCTTCCCACCTCGGCGAACCGCTGAAAAATCAATGGGCCAGGTGGCTGCTCCGACCGTATCAATAACAATATCAACACCATTGCCGCGGGTAATATCTCTTACGCATTGCGCTACGTCATCAACCGTGTTATAATTAATTGTGTAATCGGCGCCAATCTGAGTTGAACGAGCCAGTTTTTCATCTGAAGATGAAGTTACAATTACTTCAGCGCCTGCCAGTTTAGCTAATTGAAGAGCAGAAAGGGCCACTCCACCACCTATACCGTGTATCAAAACAGTTTGGCCTGGTTTGAGCTGCGCTCGTGTCATAAGCATCCGCCAGGCTGTAAGGTATGATAGTACAAATGCTCCCGCCTCATCAAAATTCATATGCTCGGGTTTATGGCGCACGTTTTGAGCAGGCACAGCTACCTGTTCAGCGAATGTTCCCGGTCGAGTCATACCAACAATCCCAAACGAGATACATTCACTTTGCTCTCCACAATTACAGTATCCACAAGAACCACAACTCAAGCCTGGGTTCAAAATTACTTCATCTCCAATGTTTATGTCCTTTACATTTGCACCAACGGCCATCACTACACCTGCAGCGTCAGAGCCCAGAATATGCGGTATCTCCAATTCAAGACCGGGCCGGCCTTCTCTCACCCAGATATCCAGATGATTCAGCCCGGCAGAATAAACCTTCAAAACAACTTCATCTTCAGCAGGCTCCAGCCCAGAAACCTGATCAATTCTCACGCGGTCCAATCCACCATGTTCGTTAATAACCACTGCTTTCATTACAAATACCTCAATCAGGAAGAATCCTCCCAACGAACGACCTTAATCCAGCTTGTAAATTTTTCCTTGTCATTTGAAATTAGACTTTGTCCTTGATACCTTGCTGGCAGCGTATCCTGCGAAAAAATTGTAAAATTAAAATTTGCTGTAAAAATCACTTAGCGATGAGGACAAGCCGGCTCAGAAATTCGCTCAAGAACTTCGCAAGTCAAATGCTCATCATTACTTTTGACAGCAAAATCTGACAGCGAGACAAAACCAACTGTGTCGCCTTCGTCGTTGACAACCAAGAGCCTGTGTATAGATTTTTCTTCCATCATTCTGGCAGCTTCTTGAATGTCGTCATCTTCGAAGCAACAACAAACGTCAGAGGTCATGATTTCTTTTACACTTGTACTTAATGGATCTTTTTGTTCAGCAATTGCCCGCGCAGTTATGTCGCGGTCCGTAACCATACCAACCAGCTCATCATTTTCCCATACCGGCAATGCTCCAACCTCAAGCGACTTCATTTTCTGAGCAGCCTCAACCAAATTGGCATCCGAATCGATTGTTTCTACATTAGATGTCATAATTTCTTTCACCTGCATAATACACCTGCCTTTCATATAATTTTGGTTATCTTAAAAACTTTAAAATATAGAATTCTGTTAAGCTGTTCTCAATTTAGATTACCCTGCCGACAACAGCTATTTACCTGCCATAACCTCAGCATGGCTAAGTATTTCAGCTAAATCTTCGTCAACATTGCCAATCGGCCCAATATTGCACTTTTCGACCAAGATATTCAGTACATTAGTGCTGACAAACGCCGGCAGACTCGGACCAAGCTTTATATTCTTTATCCCAAGGTGCAACAGTGTCAGCAAGATGGCTACAGCCTTCTGCTCGTGCTCCTGTCTTTTACTGACTTATCGAATGACGTGCTCTTTTGACATCATTTCGTTTGCACCTTAATTACTTTGGTTTCAGCTTCTTTCTTCTTGGACATCTTTATTGTCAAAACGCCATTCTCACTGCTTGCGTTAGTTTTGGTGCTGTCAACATATCCCGGGAGGTCTATTACCCTGTGGAAATCACCGCGTTTTGTCTCATTGTACCAGCATTGTTCATTCTTAACGGCCTCTTCACAGGCAATCCTTTTACCACGAACCAAAAGCCTGTTATCCTCAATGGAGATTTCGACATCTTTGGGGTCTATCCCGGGAATATCTATTCGCACTAATACAGATTTATCCGTGATGTGGATATCCACCGGCGGATGCCAGAATCCTTCCCCTGACGCCGAAAACACCGGTCTTCCAAAAAACCTTCTCATCATTCTTTCCATTTCGTCCTCCATGAAATCAGAGGGACGCCGTGATAGTAAATCAGCCATCTTAGACAACTCCTTTCTTCTGTTGCGAATGTTCTTTTAAGTTCTAACCTCTACTTATTTCTCGATCTGATTTTCCAGGTGCTCTGCACCGTTAATTAATCCTGCACAAAACAAATCTTTCACAAAGAGAGCATCGCCATAAGCGAACGTCAGGTTAATCCTCTATTATAATTGCTTCGGTAGGACAACTATCCGCAGCTTCCCTGCAGGCCTCCTGGAGTTCCTCTGGAACTTCCTCAAACACTACTACAGCTATTCCATCTTCATCCAGCTCAAAAGCTTCGGGGCAAATGTCCACACAAGGACCGCATCCATCGCAAAGCTCTGAATCAACACACACTTTCATTTCATTTCTCCTTTCATTTTGACTGTCAGACATTTATTGACCATTAATTCTCAACACAATACAATCTTTCGCTGCAAAGACCGTCGCACAACAACCTTGCCGGATTCTCCTTTGTACAGAATCTCAGTATCGCGGGGTGTATATCAGCCCGCGTACAAACTTTAAAATGATGTGTCTATAAACGTGAGGCACGCCATCTGTTATCTCCAGTGTCTACATCGGCTCGATCTGAATGTCCACATTCGCACTGTTCGTGATAGTATTGAACACGGGTGAGAACTCGGTTAACTTCTTAAGCTTTTCCATGTCGTCGACGTCGGATTTCACTTTGAATTTGATGCGGATATCCGTATAACCCTTTGAGACATCGGTTGATAAACCCAGAAAGCCACGGAGGTCAATATCACCTTCAAGTTCCGATTCCACTTGCTCAATATGGATCCCTCGAACGGCGGCGTGGGCCACCATGCTCGTCGTTACACAAGCAGCCAGGGCACTGAGCAAATGCTCGACCGGATTGGCGGCTTGATCCTGGCCTGCAAGAATGGGAGGCTCATCTGCATGCAACTCAAACCGCTGTTTGTGGGCGATCTCCTGCTTGGCGCCATAAAAGCCGGTAACAGTGCTACAATTGTGGTTTCCACCGATCCACTTGTTGCTTACACGGAACTTGCATTTTCCAAGATCAGGTTCCTCTCGGATAGCATTTATAGTACTTTGCAGAGCATCCATATTGATACCGTTGACCTCGTTGATTGTTTGTTGTTTTGCCATTTCCTGTTGTCTTCAATTATCCTAAAAAGTTATTGATATAGTTTTGCGGCCTCATTGTTCATTTCTGCCGGCTTACCTGTATTCTCTCAGCGCATATTGACATGTTCAGACCTTCTATACCAACTTATTGATGACAGAACTGCCTACTGAATCGTCCTTGGCTGGCAAACTGCTCCCCTGAACGGTGTAACCCTTCCACAACTCTCACAGGCGTATTTCATCTCTGCCACCATTGGCGCACAGACATGTCGAGGATTACCGGTAACAACGTCGCAATACCGGCAAGTGTATACCTGCTCGGCCTTGGCGGGCGAACAAAGATGAGTTCTGGTTTTTGTAACTTTCCCGCAGGTTGAACATGTGAAAACAGCTACTTTCTTTGCTTTTGCGGTTTTGGTTTTTTTCTTTTCCGTAACCTTCGCCATGAGAGATTTCCTTTCGTTCGTTCTGGATGTTCGTTCGAGCTTTGACTTGTACCTATGTTTCCGTCTTTCTTTTGCAAGATCTCGGTTATTCACAGACCAACTAATCCGTCACCTCGATTTCGGTATGGCCCTCCCAGGCCCCGTGGAGATTACAACGCTCATAAGCACGCAGCTTGCCGTGTATATGGTCCAATGACAAACATATTTTTATTATGGGACACGTTCTGCCGGCTGTAAGGTCCACTCTGGTTAGATAGGTATGATCTGCATACAGATCAATAAACTCAATGTAGTGACCTGGCTCATTCGGATGCTGCATAAGTTTTCCTACTTCTACCATCACCTCAAAGCATTCGCCCTTCCTTACGCTTTTTGGAGCGGTGATAACCGGCAGATGTTTCTTTTCCAAATCCGTCATATTGTCCAAATCTTTGACCATATTGACGCCACAAAAGAGGTCTTTTTCACATTTGACGGTAGTCATCACGTTACTTGACATTTTTTTCTCCTTTCAGATAATTGTTTCCGTACTCAACAGGGCTCTTATGCCATTAATAAGTTGTTGGGCCAAATCATCGTCCTTGTTCGTCCCTTTCATGAAGACATCGAGGTCGTAAACTGTGCCTTCCGGAGTTTTGAAATCGGCACAGGCAAAATACATTTCCTGGCCGACCTTTGATAACCTTTCGCGGTGCACTTTTTCGAGGGACAATTTGAGTTCTTTGGTGGTTATATCATCCTTAACTACATAGTACCCCCCCTGGGTCGCAGTCCTTTTCTCAACATATGCTTCGATAGCCTCGGCGATTTGCTTTTTGGTCACGCCTGTATCTTCTCCACTTTCACTGGGATTCTCATGATTTCCAGAACTGAGGTTACTCATCAAGACACATATGAACACAGCCCAAGTTAAAGCTGATACACTCACTTGAAGTTTTGTTCTTTTCTGTTTTGACTCCATTTTGCTTTCACTCAAAAAATTGGTATAGTATTTTATGGCGTGCCCGGCGCATACCAAAGTTTTTCGATCAAACTAACAATCGCTTCCTATGAAATTTATTAAATTTTCTTACGCCATCTCGAATGTCAGGCAGTTAGGTTCATTTTCGTTGTAGCCTACGTCGACCTCCGGTGACTGGCATTCCAAATTAGTGTTGTACATACAAGCGGACACCTTGCAGGCGCCTACACCTGCCATACTGCCTGCATCTCCTCCTTTGATTGTAGACTGGCAAAAAGTATCACATCTTGGGAGCGCACTGTCACCAATAGTTATTGCTATGGTATGACAGCAACTGTCCATGTTATAAGCGCAATCATCCACTTCACATTTCATAACCTTTGACATTTCCATAATCACACCGCCTTTCTCTCTCATTTTTTTCTCTTACAACTCAACTTGATTAAGAATCACGTAATTTTTTGATCCCGTCACATTCGGACGAATCCTCTAAGCCGATTGATGTACTTGCCGTCGGCCGTAGGCAGATATCTTCCAATCCGTCGAACTTACAGTTGGTCTCAAAGGTATCTGTAAGGAAAGTGGCTGCGCCTCGAAAATGTCCCAGTAAGCCTGTCCCACTTTCGGCCAAGTCATTGCTCTTCCATACTCGTACGCTCGTTTACGCATTTTAGAAAATAAGGAGCTATTGTTGAGGATCTCGACTACCGAGCGTGCTATGTGCTCTGAATCGCCAAATCGTACTAATTTGCCCCGCCCTTGAGCCAACAGTTCCTGAGCAGCCCAATATGGCGTTGAGACAATCGCTTTACCTGCACCTACCGCAAAAGCCAACGTCCCGCTTGTCAATTGCGCTCTGTGCAGATATGGTGTAATATAAACGTCTGCTGCACCAAGATACTGAAAAAGTTCCTGGTCACTGACGAAGCGATTATGAAAAATAACATTCTTTTGCAATCCCAAATCCAGGACCATTCGTTCAAGCTGAAATTTATAATCCTGGCCTTCATGGCGGAGCACTTCGGGATGCGTCGCACCCAGGACTATATACAGAATAGACGGGTCGGTTTTGACTATTGTCGGCAGGGCCCTGAGCACAACTTCTATCCCCTTGTTCCTGCTAAGCAGACCGAAGGTAAGGATTGTTTTGCGCCTCGGAATATCTAACTTGCGCTTATAGTAATTGCTGTCGGCAAAAGGTAAATCCGGTATCCCGTGTGGAATCAACTCTATTTTCCACTCAGGTACGCTATAAATGTCCCGCAGCATCCTGATACCGCGTTTGTTCATAACGATTACTTTCTCCGATCTTTGACACACATCAGTTAAAGAATCCAGGTACGCTCTCCGTGGTCGCTCGAGGACCGTATGCAGCGTTGTTATCACAGGCTTATCCAATCTCTTAAGTAAAAGGCTTAGATATGAACCTCCGTCACCTCCAAACAAACCAAATTCATGTTGGACTGAAACAACATCAACATCACTGAAATTAATATAGTTGGCTGCCGCAACATAATCATATTTCATTTCTTTGCGAATCTTAAGCTTAACTGATTTGTCATATTCCAAGCATGTTCCCGGCTGCATAGCGAACACGTACGACTCAAATTCCTCGCCTCCGGCAAGTTTCATATTGCTGATTAAATCCGATGTGAATGTAGCAATTCCGCACTGCCGCGGCAAATATGATGAAATAAAAGCAACTGTTTTCTTTTTATTAAGCGCGATCACAAGCTACATCCTCCTAAAGACCCGTTGAGAATACCCAGAGATATTTTCTGCAGCCAGTGTCCATCGCAATCTTTTCTGCTACAATCATACCACACAAACAACGCTTCATTTTCCCTGCATCTATCCACTTCTGTCATACGGGTACCACACTCAGGGCAAAATTGACTGTTTAGTGCCTCTCGAAACTTCGTTGGAAATCCATTCAGACTCTTAGAAATCATTTCTTACTACCCCTTTCCAGCTTGACTAAAACAGTAAAACCATAAATCCGACTTTTTAATAAAGATTTAACGTAGCGGACTGCTTTTATGACTTTTTCAGTCGCCTCATCGTTTATGACATACTCCTGGGTTCCCGCTTGTGAGGCACGTTTGACATAGAGTGCCTCATCGTTCATCTTAAGTATCAGAACAGGTAGATTTGGAGATTGTAATTTTATTCTTTCAGCAAGTTGAATACCGTTTGTGTCTTTCAATTTCAAAGAGATATCAACAATGGCCATATCAACCAGCTCTTTTTTGATAGTATCCAAAACCTGACCAGCGTTTTTGCCCTCGACACAAACTCCCAGCATGGCTTTCTGATTAATAAGCTGCATCAATCCCCGACGTATGGTTGGATAGCCGCCGGCAATCACAATTCTGATTTCATCTCCAGAACTGTTATACTGTTCTTCTCTATTGTCCACAACTTCAGTTGTCTCAAGTTCTGAGGTTTTATAATTCATGATCTGTTCTACTCTACCTGGCTCAAAGACAGTTCATTTCAACCTGATACATAAGGTCTCTGACATCAACGGAATGAACCCTTCGATTTCAGTTTTTTTAAGAATTTTTTACGTCATCGTCTCATTGATATATTCTTTTCCGCTAAGCATCAGGCGTATTGCAGTTATAACTGTTTCTGCAGCTTCATGCTTGGTGATATATCCTTTGGCGCCTGCCTGAAATGCACGTTTGGCATAAAGTGCTCCATCATGCATCGTAAGTACCAGGACGGGCAAATGTGGGTGTTGTGATTTTATTGTTTCCGTAAGTTGAATGCCATTCGTACCATCCAGGGAAATATCAACAATAGCCAAATCGACCTGTTGTTTCTCTATGATTTCCAAAGCATCGGTGGCATTTTCGGCCTCGTCACAAACCACAAGGTCACATTCCTGGTTGATAAGCAGTGTTAAGCCCTGACGGACGACAGCATGGTCATCAACAATCAAAATTCTGCTTTTGCTCTTGCCTTTGTCGTGATGTTCTTTACTCATATTCATAACTTCATTTCTTTTTTAAATTTAAATTAGAATTAGTTTTGGAGATTCCAAGAGTGTCATTCAACGTAAAACTATCTATTTTGTCTTGCCAATTTTTTGGCGATGGATAGCTTCGTACACTTCTTTGCGATGAACTGGTATAGACCTTGGAGCAGTTATTCCCAGCCGAATCGTATCACCACGGATGTCTACAATGATTACCTGTACCTCCTCACCTATCATAATTGACTCATCCTTGCGTCTGCTTAAAACCAACATCTTCAACTCTTTCTGCCAACTGCCGGCTACTAACGCTCACCAAAGTTGCTACGAGTAAAATAATCAACTACACAGCTAATCTACATCAATTACAACTCTCCACAACTGCGTCCATTTTTACCAGGCTTGCCAGCCGCACCTGAAGTGCGGCTGGCAACCTTAACCTAGTGGAGGATGGTGATGAATTTCTTCTTACCTGTTCTGGACCTCTTAAATTTTCCAAACTCATTACTTGTAAATTCCGATTTACCTTTTATTATTTACTACGATTGTAACCAGAGGTTCATTTTTGTAAATCGGGTCAGAATCTGCTTTTAACATCAGTTAAAGTACTCTCGCTCGTATCGGGGAATAGCCCTATGGCCAAAGTCAAAAAGGCCGAAGGCCTGTAAAAAAGTTCTAAAGGTGTTTTAGAAAGAGTCGAAATGGCAGAGATTCAAAGTGCGATTGTAAATTTCGGTGAAATTACGCCTTGTCTTGGCTGTGTACCCACTGAATGGCATACTGGAGCAGCTCACTGGCATCAGCCAGATTCAATTTCTCCTTGATATGTGCTCGGTAAGTCTCGATGGTCTTAACGCTCAAGTGCAGTCGCTTGGCTACCTGCCGGGTTCCATAGCCCTGGCCGATTAAATAAAACACTTCCAGCTCACGGTCACTCAAAGATTCTATAACAGAAGCACCTACATCCGGACTACCCCCAACTAATTTACGTACCATCTTTGCCGCCATGTTATCGCTTACATATATCTGGCCGCTCAGGATTTTGCGAATTGCTATGACTACGTTTTCCGTAGCTTCAGCTTTCATAATATAACCCTTGGCACCTGCTCGAAGTGCACGCTCGGCATACAAAGACTCATCGTACATAGAAAGAGCCAGAACAGACAGGCCGGGATACTGAGCTTTGATATCCTTTATCAATTCTATACCGCTGGTCTCTTTAAGAGAAATATCGACAATAACCATATCCGGCTCTGATTCCTTGATTAATCCCAACGCATCCGAAGCATCTTCGGCATCCCCGCAAACTTTTAGATCATCCTCGTGGTTAATAAGCTCAGCAAGCCCCTGTCGGACGATAGGATGGTCATCGACAATAAGTATTTTAGTTTTGCATTCGTCGTTCTTATCTGGTTGTTTTTTTCGAGCCACAATTTTTCTCCACGTCATTGTTGTTGTTTCTTGTTCGGAAATCCACAGACCACGATTGTCCCACCCTCCGGGGCCTTGTGAATATCGAGTGAGCCGCCGATTATATCAACTCGGTGGTCCATAATTTGTAATCCCATACCCGTGTACTTTGCCTCAAAGTCTTTTGGAAAATCCAGACCATCGCTTTTCACAGTCAGGACAGATTTACTCCTGCCGTAAACCAAACCTATCTGAATATTCTTTGCCTTACCGTGTTTTATCGCGTTAGTAATGGCCTCCTGAGTTATGCGATAAAGATGCACGGCAACCTCATGATCGTTTACATGAACGAGTTTGTCACTTTTGAAAATACAATGGACGTCAAAAAGGGTTTCGGTACCCATTGCCAATTCCTGTAGTGCCGAGACCAAAGTTCCGGTATCCAAATCTACAGGGTGAAGCCCTTTGGCTAAACTATGCGCCTGAGCCGTCGCCTGGTTTACAAGTTTCGCTATCTTGATCACATCAGCAGCTTCATCCAGTGACTTCTTAGCGAGCTTTTGTTCCAACACTTTGGTCATAAATGCAATGCCCGTGAGCTGTTGCCCAAGGCTATCGTGTAACTCCTGCCCTATCTTTCGGCGTTCCTGCTCACTAACGCTAAGTATCTCTTTTTCCAGACCCTTACGTGCCTCAATTTCCTGTAGTAATTGCTCATTGGCCTGCGTTAGTTCTGCCGTGCGAGTCTCAACGAGTTTTTCGAGATGCTGGCGATATCTCCTCAGGTCCTCTTCGGCAAGCTTTCGCTCGGAGATATCAACACCATAGGCGTTAACATATCCGGCATCCACAACAGGCGTCATTATCAGCGAAAAGACCCTTTCACCGCACACCACTTCAAGCTCTTCACTCGAACCCGATTTTAGCATTCGCAAAACGTACTGGTGCCAATGTTCCGGTACTCGTTCACCAACATTACACTCCCAGATTTTCAAGAGCTCAGAACCAGCGGCGTTGGCGTAAAGCACCATACCTTCCCTGGCAATCCGAAGCACGGGATTCGGATCCTCAGAAGGAAACTTCGCCAGGTTCTGTATTTCTTGCTCGGCCTGCTTACGCTCGGTTATGTCCATAGCCATACTAATGACAAGGCGCCTTCCATCAGGCAGTTTCCCTAATGGAGCGGAACTAAAATCCCATATTAGTGTTTTACCATCTTTGGAGGAAATAACATATTCTCCTTCCTCTACTCTTTCATCACAATCGAACATCTTTTCGATGCGGCTCTTAACAATATCTCTCCGCTCTCCGTAAGCCCGTTCGGTCCATGCCGACATTGTAGGGATTTCCTGAGGCGTATAACCTGTCAAATCGGTCCAAACCTTGCTTATTTGCAAAACTTCTCCATCTTCTGCGTGAATCATTATCGGGAAGGGCGAATCGAGGACCGCGCGACGGAATTGCTCCTCACTTGCCTGTAAGACCTCCTGTGCCTTCTTCCTCTCGGTTATGTCTCGGCCGTATAGATTAACATAATCAGCTTCGACGACCGGAACAATCATAAACGCAAATATACTGTCGGCGTGTGCTACTTCGATCCTTCTGGCCGAACCGGAGGCAAAAACGTCCGAAACGGTTCGACACCAGTTCTTCGGAGCAGTCTGACCCACCTGGCAGCCCCATTCGGCTAAAAGTGAACCGCTTGCGCCGTTAGCGTAAAGCACTACCCCGTTTTTTGCAATCCGAAGAACAGGATTGGGATTTTCAGAAGGGAATTTCGCCAGGTTCTTTATTTCCTGCTCAGCCTCTATTCGTGCCAATGCTATACCAATACTGGCACAAATCCCCTCAAAGAAGCTAATCATCTCAGGTGTAAAACAGTCCGGTAAAGTATCATTAAGCTGCAGGAGCCCCACAGTCTGGTCACCGGAACACAACGGAATCAGAGCTACTGATTCGTAACCGGCCTGATTACAACGGTTTCTTATTGGAACCTCGAGAGCTTGCACTTCCGACGAGGACATTAGCTTCGTGGTGTTGTTGGTCCAGAAGCTGCCTGCTTTGGTAATGAAAGGCGAAGTCAGATCAGCCACACCCATTATCACAGCGCCGCACAAACATTCCAGGGCCGGACGCCCCTCTTCGTCAAAGACTTGTTCCCCCTTTTCATTTCGAGTACAGAGACAATTCTCGGCTTTGACGAAATCATCGGAAAAACCGTCTACTACAAAGTAGGGGAAATCGTCTGCCTGGCGCAGACGAATGCCCACAGCGGTAAAACCAGTGGACTCTTTTATGAGTGCGATAATATCCTGGACCATTTCGAACGCTTGGCTTTTCCGGTTAAGACGCTCGAGGACCTTTCCAGTCAGTTCCTGGCGGGCTGCTATCTCTTTACGCTCCGTAATGTCGCGCCCATAAAGGTTAGCATAATCAGCTTCTGGTATAGGGGCAACTACAAATGCGAATATTCTTCCCGTGTACTCTGCCTCCACTCTTCTGTATGAACCGGATGCAAACACCTCTGCAATCGTTTGGCACCAGGTATCCGGAACGAGCTGACCTACCTCGATGTTCCATTCGGCCAACAATAACCTGCCAGCATCGTTAGCGTAGAGTAGTGTCCCGTTCTTTGCTATCCGAAGAACAGGATTGGGATTTTCAGATGGAAATTTCGCCAAATTCTCTATCTGCTCGGCTGCCCTCTTGCGCTCGGTAATGTCCAAGACACTGCCGCGAGTATAGATGAGGTTGCTATGTTCATCAAATCTTGAAGAAGCGTTAAGTACCACGTTAATGTTATGGCCGTCTTTATGAACAAGAGTATATTCAAGGTTTCGGACCTGGCCTTTTGTGATTAAATCCTGCCAATGTTTTTCAAACTGGTCTCTTTGCTCAGGTATTATAAGGTCTGTCCATATTTTTTTGCCGATTACTTCATCACGGATATAGCCTATCATAGCCAATTCGGTCTCATTGATGTCGGCGATGACGCGGTCAGGCCCGAAAGTGTGGAAACCTACAGGGGCATTGGCAAAAAAATCTCTAAAGCGCTCTTCGCTTGCCTTTAGCTGCTGATTGGCCCCTCTTAATTGTTGCTCGCGCGCCACCAACTGCTGGTTAGTAGCCCTTAATTGTTGTTCGGCTGCTTTTAACTGCTGCTCGCCTGCCCTGAGTTGTTGATTAGCTGCTTTGAGTTGCTGCTCACCTGCCATTAGTTGCTGGTTCGACGCACTCAAACTCTCACTCATCTTTATCGGCTTGCTCATAGCCGATCTGGCATATATACCAAATCCAACAAACAAGCACACCGGCACCAAGCGCATCCATAATTCATTCGGATCGTGTGCGGGAAAAAACCGCTCAATAAAAAGGCCCTCTTGGAATACATAGGTGTCCATCATAACTTCAAAAAACCACCATAGTATAGCTACCCCAATTCCCACAGGAATCATTTTATTGTTTGTGACCAAATGGTTTGTATTCTTAATCATTTTCCATTCCTTCTTGACTGTCTCCTACAACAGTTTTTCTCACACTCCCGCCCATTTTAGCCCTCTCCAATTTTTAATTGTTCAAGTTGATATTGCACCTCATGAATTAAATCAATCCTTCCGATTAACAAGCAGGCAGCACCGACCAATGTAACGAAATTATTGTCCGTAAATTGGTGACAGTCTCAGGGGCATAATGGTGCCCCCGGTGACCACAATGGCAAAACATCTCAGCAAGCCTGTGGAAAAGAAGACAGTTGTAAAGACTGGCTGCATACAGCCCGGCTGGAACCAATACACCGAACAGCATTACCTTATATTTACCTTAAATAACGAAGCCTTTTCCTAATCAGCTATCCGTGCACTTTGGCAAAGCCTTGCCCTCCCTGGGATAGAACCACTACATAATAGCCCCATGACCACAAAAATCAAGTGAATTCGTTTTGAACTAACAGAATGCAGGCCCAATTCACTTAAAACTGCAAGCTTAACAACTTATTTACTCATCTTTAATAAGTGTGGTTTATGACAAAAACTTTTTCACTTTGCAAATTCTTGTGGGAAAAAACTGATGGCCGGGAACCAATAAATGTAAGAATAAATACAATGGGCAGGTGCTCAAAAACTAAGCCCTTGCCAATAAAGAGCTTAGGAGGACTGAACGCGGGGGCTCGAAAGAACACGCCAGGGTCGTAAAGCGTTGACAAATATACACTTATTGTCCGCTCAAAATAGGTCAATGTTGGATTAAATGTAATGAGAAATTGTAGCAGAAAAAATGAATCAACAGAATCTTGCGTATAAACCTCTGTTTAAAGTACAATAATCTATCTCATAAAATGTCTCAGATAACCTGATAATGTCTCATTTACTCTAAATGGCACATCATAATCTCGCCGGGCACCGCATATCCACTCATAACAGTCTGATATGTAAGACTTTACAAAGCCTTTTCTGCAAAGACGTTTCGTCCTGTCCGTACAATCCTCTCTTTTTATGTCCTGTTAACCGCATTTAAATGAGACAATTTTGTAATACCCCTATTAAAATACATTAATGTAAACCTAACTAATTACTGAACTTACAATCATTTTTTAATCCATCTCCATACTCTGGCACACCCATTGCTCTAAATATTAGTGGATTCAAAGAACAAAGGGGAAATAGAAATGAATCATGCTTGTCACAACAACATTGTAAAGGCCTTGAAAATAAGTGAAGTACTAATTGACACCGCAAATAAGGGGGAGGCCGCCAGCAGTGACGATGCTTGCCGTATACTTTTTGGCGTAATAAGAGATTGTGCCTACGAAATCCAGAAACAGGCAAAATGCCAGCGCCAGGCACATAAAGTTGCAGAGGATAGTAGAATTAATTAGCTGAGTGAGGACGATTCGCTGTGCAATGAAGAAACTTGTTTAGTGGAGGTCAAAGATCATGAAAAGGCTAATTTACAGTACAATAATATGTTTGTTTTTGTCTTTACAGGCAGGATGTGCCATGGTGGCAGTAAATAGCCAGAGTCTCGAAGACACCACTGATGTATGTTTAATAGACCCCAATGATGATCAATACTCAATAGAGATCATACAAAAGAGGTATGAAAGCAGGGATTACTGGTGGGAAATAAATAATCCCTTAAATTATGGCCTAACATCATATTTACAAGTAGAAAAAGAAGAAACAATGATGAGAATTGGCGCAGATCAGTCCTCCAATGTCATTAATGCTACTGAAACACCTTCAGGCCGAAACACCAAACAAACCACTGATACAGTGAGAATGAATGCACCAGCTAAAGCTAAACAGGTACTAACAAGGGTACGCACTAAAATAAAGAGTATAGAAACGGTATTGAAAAAAGCAGCTATTGAATCTTATTACATCAACGGTCAAATAGAAGGGCTTCGAATATCCGGCTTAGATAAAATATTGGTGGCAAAAGAGCTTCTGCTTAAGAGCGGCGACATAATTCGCGTAGTCAATGGGCAACCGTTAAGCAGCAAAATACGAGCTTACAAGATTTTCAAAAAAGCAAGGAAGCTATCAACTATGAAAATCGAACTCTTAAGGGACGGCAAATCCCAAACACTCCTATATTATCTTAGATAGGTTGACATTAGCTTGTATAGACCAAGGGCTTTTTGAGTATAGCCTTGGAAAAGCGACCAAAAAAACACTATCTAAGAGCTACACATACTAAAAAATCCTTGATATTAACTCGATATCAGGGATTTTTTTGTACTGGAGGCGGGGGGATTCGAAAGTGTACGCCAGATTCATAAGGCAAGAAAATCAAATCACTTACGACTTGGTCAAAATGAATAAATATAGGACTAAATATAAGGAAATTTAATTATTTTAGTAGGTAGTGGTCAATTACAGAACTATACAACTTCCTCAACTCAGTACGTTTTATCTCAATTTCTTCATCTTTGAGATCTTCTGTTATAGATAGATAGCAGTTTTCATTTATCCCTGTCAATTTTCTCAATACCTGTGCTTCTTCAGGAGATGAAAATAGTAATTCGTTATACGGTACCGATTAATCATAATTGGGTTAGTGGTTTTAGTGGTCGCTACGGGGATTGTTTTGCCCTGCTTGACAACATCACAATCTGTAGTAGAGTATGAATCACATCAGCTACTCGCCATGTCCTGCACTGTGTTTTTCAGGTGACTAATCTCTCGCCTGTTTTTTGATGTCCGTGTAAGAGCAATAATGGCTAATACCAGAGCTGCAACCACCGATATAAAAACTAAAAATCCTACAAATATAAACAGCAAAATGGGGAAAAGATCTGTCCTAACCATTGCGAAAGGAATTCCCATCTCCATTGTTATCCTTTCTTTCTTCTCTTCTGAGTTTAAGTTACCAATAACACTGTCTAAACAATGGACAATATATCAATTGACTTAAATCTGGATAGACATCGGTCTTGCACGCTGGGTGTCCAAACAGGATTTGACCGAACCATTTTTTTTCGATCTGCCGACTGATACCGTTTTCGACCTCCCGGCTTCGCCCGAGGCCAATCATCATTTTCTACACAGGTGTTAATCGGTGCCGCCCGCGGCTTGAGCAGCTTGAGCGGCTTTGCGTGCACGTTCTTTTTTCTTGCGTGGAGCATTGGCGTTACGCGTTTTTATTTGTTTTGCCCGTCTGCTATCGAGTCTTTCTCTGCGTGTTACCATAAAAATTTCCTTTTACTACTTTTTGCCCAAATGTTCCGCCATGTCAGGTTTCAGGGCATTTAAGGCATTTTCTTTATTATTAACCGGGATTTCCCACATACACTTCACTACTTAACCACTCCTGCAAACTCTAAGCCTCATAATACCGTAATTTCACCTCAATTTCAAGATAATTTCAGCAGCTTCAGCATGGAGTAACGGCAGCTTCTTTCCCTACAGTTGACACTCAAATATCAGCTCGAAGTATTTTGCGATTCCATAGACAGCAATGCTCGGAGCAAAGATCTGAACCAACCGCCACTCTTGTTGGGCATGTTCAGTTACGATTTGCTGGTATTGCTGTATGGTTGAACGTTTGACGCGAAGCCAGCCTTTGCCAAGTCGAACGAATTTGTATTCATACTTCATATTCAAATACTCCATTAGCACGAACAAATAACATATTCACAGTTTCTTCAAAATTCACTCTGGAATTTACCATATTATATGTTTTATTGGTAGGTTGTATATATTACAAATTGTGGGGATAGTTTTTGTCTATATTTTGATAGGGAGTAGTTTTAACTAATACCTATATAGTCATTTCTAATCAATAGACCAATTTTCAATTCCCCCATTAGCAGAAAAATAGGTTTATGTTTTCTGTTTGGGGATTAGATAAAATGTTGTGGAGGGGAGTAATATAACAAATCTTTTATTTGTCTATAGAAGGTAAGGATAATTGTCGCTGATCATCTCAGATCCTGGATAGTGAATCCTTCAATATAGATGGGAGATTCTTTCAGGATTAAATGGAGATTATGGTTGACTGCAGAAATAGGCTCCAGGGATGTGCCGAATATGTTGGTAACTGCAACCTTGGTAATGTTAGAAACAATGAATAAATCCACAGTCTCCTGCCCTTCCTTAGCCCAAATGATCAACGTTGGCTCCTTTTGACCTTCTTTCATGATACAATAAGCAAAAACGTTATCCTTCGGTTTGATATTAAAACGTATTAGAGTTTTAATATTTTTGAAGCGATAGATAAGGTAAGCGTAGGCAACAATAGCAGGTTTGGGAAGTTGATCTTTGCGGATAATACCAAAGTTATGTTCGGGATTATTAATATTCCAACCATCGTTCATGAAATCGTACCAGAAAATACGCTTTACTCCCCAGGCGAGTTGGACAACCATCATACGAACCAGCATATTTGCCTGGTGAAGTTCGGTATGGGGCGAATAGAACATTGATGGATTGTCAGGATTTAATTCATAAGAGGAAAAACCAACCTCACCAGACCAAATCTGCCAAGAAAGGTTATGCTTTCTAAGAAAATTTAACCATTCATCCTGCTGAGCGATGGTAGGTTGGTCTTCAGGATAGGGATTTTTGCGGTGCAGGTTGTAAGTGTGAGGAGAGATTACATCTATGAAGTCAGCAACGTTATATTTGTGGAAATCGTCATACCACATCAGGCGATCAATATCTTCCCAAATGATCGGTTCACCGGGATCTGCTTTACGGATGATACGGGAGATATGTTTAGCATAATCTGCAAAAGTTACTAACCATTGACCACCCCGCCATGAACCTCCAAGGACTGCCCCCCATGTGCCATGAGGTTCGTTCATAATGTCATAAGCATGAACGTAATTGTGATACTTTTTAGTGTATTCCTGATGCCACTTTATCTGCTCAGCATAGTCCCATTGTCGATTGAAGTCGGGATCTTTTTTTAACGTTTCCCTGAATTTATCAGCTAGTTTTTTTCTCCACGCAGTAAAGCAAGCCATGTAACACAAATCATTGTCTTTTGCCACTTGTGCTGCCTTATCGCCAGGACCAGCCTCTCCATCACGTATCCAGGCAATTCCGGAACGTTTAACAATCTCGCCGATTTTGCTTGACCAGCCTTGGTTGAAATGAGTATTTACCCCAAACGGAGAACTAAGATTTATGCCTTTCGAAAAATGAGCGGGTATCACTGCATACCTGGTTTCCATACTGTTTTTGTTTGTTTCATCGGATACAACTATCTCGACTTGATAATACCCTGGTTTGCCGGGCAAGTTTACCAATCCGGCAAATCCGTTTTCCTCATTCAGCGATATCTGCTGAATAGGAGCAACTTCACGGTTGTACGCATCAAATACTTTAATATATGCTCTCAGTTGCTTTGTAGTTTTGAGGGGACAAGGTGTGATGTGGACATTTGCCGTGACAATATCGCCAGGATAAAACAAATTGCCTGGATACATAGTGTTAAAGATTATCTCCTGTTCTTTCCAATATTGGGAAATGAATGTCTGGTCATCAATATCAGTTTTGTTTTTGCTGATAATCGTCTTTCCTGCCGCAACTTCAGTAGCGTAGACGAACGGGATAGTAAAAAAACATATAACGATCAGGGTAATACTTTTGTGTGTCCATTTGTTATTATCAAAACACTCAACAATGCGATGCATCATCACACATATGAGAGCAGCCAAGGCAATTCGATGTTGTCGTTTCACAATCTCCTCCTTCCTTTATTATCCCAAAACAAGAACACAGTAGTGATAGTCCCTTGTCCCTTACTGGGTCAATAACTACAAACCTAATTGTCCAGCACGCAAAGCTCATAAACTCTCTTCCAATATTGCCCTATAAAATACCTCTATTTTCCAACAGGAGCAAGGACTACATACCCCTCAGAATTATCCAGGATAATATCTAATTTAAAAACTATTGATGATGAGACCTGTGGGGTGGGTTCTTGTTATCGATAAAATCGAAATTTGGCCTGTATTCCTACTTGAACTGGGAAATCTGCATCCTTACAGTGCCTTGTTCGCAGTTTATGATATCCAATGCATTGTGTTCTCTGTAACAGTCCACTTGCCGTTCTTTTTCTCAAGAACGTAGGTGTTTCCTGATGCACTGAGGCCCGCCTCATAATACCCACCAGACACTTCAACCTTGTCCTTAGCCACCCGCTTGATACGCGTTACTCTGAACTTGAGTCCTTTCCTGATCTCGAATTCAGAACCTTTACGGACCGGCGGCTTGTGTCCAGCAAATCGCTTCAGAAACTCGGGAGTAGGGTCTTTCCCAAACAGGGAGAGGAAGTATGCTGGTGCTTTTTGCTGCTGACCGGATGCATTGTCTTTGAACTGGTAACGAAACGTGGTTTCTGCTATGTCGAGAGCCTCCTGTCGAGAGCCTCCTGTATAGGGACCTCACTATATATGCTCTCAATCAGCCTGCCTTCTGCCTGCTCAAATTCTACCTTGACTTGTACCAGGTTCTTGCCCTGTTTTATCAGTTCTTCGACCTTCTCCTGTATCTTCTTCATCTGAGTAATATGGCTCTTGATTGCTGCCCGATCTGTCATCTCACTGTGACCACTACAGAACTTCTCAGCATCTATTGCATCAAGCATCTTGGTGAGTGTTTTGACATGTTCAAAGGAATTGCCACCTTTGTAAGAATGGATAAGTTGGGGCCTGGTTAGAAAGATCTGATCTCCTATAAAAGCTGTTTTCTCCTCAGGGAAGTAGACAACAATATCTCCTGTAGTATGACCTACTCCAAAATACCACAGTTCTACTTTCTTCGAGCCAAGATAGATATTCATTTTGTCTCTAAATGTCACGGAGGGAACAAAGGGTGATAGTTCGGGCTTATTCCATTCTGAGGGATTACCCCTTCTGTCAGGGCCAAAGAAATCCTTACGACAGTTCTCATGAGCTATAAATATTACTGTTTCGGGCAGATATCGATTTCCAGTAATGTGGTCACCATCACTGTGGGTGTTCACCATATACTTGATTGGTTTGTCGGTGAGTTTTCCGATTCCTTTGATTACCTGGTTCACAGAGTTCTCATCCATCTTTGAATCGATCAGCAGGACTTCGTTATCACCAATATATGCACCTGCTCTTGCACCACGTCCGCCCAAGATCTCATAGAGATTGTCAGATATCTTCTTGAACTCAACAGGCTGAGAATCTCTTTGGCGACCCGGTGAAACTGATACAAGCAAAAGAACGACAACTGTGAGGATGGATCTGATGTTCTTAGTCATATTAATATCTCCTTATAGTCTTACACCCTTATTCTATACTTTTTTATCTCCTTTTTCAACCTCTCCTAATCCCCACAACCTTTAACCACTCCTGTCCCATCAAGTATGCTCCTGCCATACTGGGATGAACTCCATCTCCAGCCCAATGAGCTGGAGGAGCCTGTTTCACAGCATTATCGAACATTGATTGGAACCGAACGAATAGAGCATTAAACTCATTTGATATTTTCTTGGAAACGGCACGATACTTATCGAATTCAGGAAACCATTTGTCGTTCACAGTGCCACATATAGCGATTTGACTCACGCGTTGGATATGGCGCGTCATTTCCAATCGCATGGATCCGTTTGTTCGCAACTCTACATGTCCTGCCGATTAGCCCACCACCTGTTCGCCAATGTTCTTTACCAATTATTCCAGAATCTTAAGGCGAATATCTTTGAAATGCACGATCATACCGGGATCGTGCAGCTGTAACTGGATCATGCCCTTGTCGAGGCGTTTTTCGGTGGGCAGATGTTCTGTGAACTCAGAGGAAAGCTTGCCGTTGATGAAGAACTTGAAGTTGTTGCCTTTGGCTATTACGTGAACCGTATTCCAATCTCCTTTGTTGATATCTTCCTTGGTCACAGCGCCTTCGATACGGGTCTGTTTCGGCTTATCGTTCTCGTCAATCACCAGCCGAATGCCGCGTGCACAGTCGTGCTCCTTGCGGCCGGGTGTATGGAAATCCCATGCGCCCAGAACCTTCTTACCTATACCAACGTGGCCGAAGTCAGCGTGGTAGCACTGAAAATGCCGCTTGTGCGTCTTGTCTTCGCGGGCACGAATGCTGATACCGCTGTTGCCCTCGTCGGGGAAACGGTAACTGAGCTTGATCTCCAGATCAGCTATCTCCTTGTTCTCAAAGGTGAGATAGCCTTGGCCCTTGTCGCCATCACCGACAATCATACCATCTTTGACAGTCCACGCGGGCGCGGTTTTTGCGGGCAGTGCTTCCCACCCCTTGAGCGTCTTACCGTCGAAAATGGACACAAACCCGTCCTTGTCCTTGTCCGTCTCAGCCAACTTCTTCTCGTCAGCCGTATGTGCACCGCAGCCTGCTGAGGCCAATATCAGCATTGCCAGTAATTTAATCTGGAATGCCCTGTTCTTCACTTTTGTTTCCTCTCGTGGTTACCCTAATGTTTCGGCGCCTGCTATGACAAATGATTTTCTGTATTTCTTTGTCAACATTTTGTTCGCTTCTTCAGCGCGCGGGCCGGTGAACTCTTCGGCGTCAGGATCCATCGTTAGCAGGGGCCCAAGCGCCGCCTTTTCTTTTGAGATATCAATTTCGTTGGCGTCGAGATGCGTCTGGAATCTTTCAAAGGCATCTGTCATACCCTGGTGGTTCTTGAGCTCATTATTGATGTTCTCTGGAGATGACTTTTTGCCAAGCCGGTGCGAGATGTTGCCCATGTGGCAAAGCGAGCTCGATATATGACCATCCCTAACGTCTGCGTTCAGGTCCTTGAGTTTACGGCTGCGCATGGCATCGATAAAGTTCTGCTGGTGATCTTTCGCCCCGTCTGCGAAGAATTGCTTGATTTTCTTGTCGTCATTGTCATAAGCCCACCCACCGCCTCCTTCTCCGCAGGCAAAGTATCCGCCCTCGCAATGCACCACATTTCCGCATCTGATTCCCTTGAAATGGGACCTTCTGCGAACGCCTTTCTTCTCGGGCATTCCCGTAACCTCAAACAGGATCGGGACAGGTTTATAGTCGAAGAATATGAGTTGTGTATTGGCCGACTGCCCGTCATCGTTCCAGCCGAAACGTCCGCCCACACTGATGACTCTCGGCGGGAGTCTGTCCTCGCCGTTAGCCCGACGGCACATGTCCATCTGGTGGATTCCCTGGTTGCCCAGGTCGCCGTTGCCGGTGTTCCAGATCCAGTGCCAGTCGAAATGCAGCCTCTTTCGCATCAATGGTTCGTTCGGGGCAGGGCCGCACCAAAGATCGTAATCGATGTGGCTCGGGATCGGGGTCGGCTTATCGACCTTGCCTATGCTCGAGCGATTCTCGATACACAGGCCTCTTGAGAGGAGCATCTTGCCCAGGTTGCCTTCATGCAACCATTGGAACGCTTCTGCGACCCCTTTGTCCGAACGAAGCTGCATTCCGGACTGAACAATGCGGTTGTACTTCCGCGCCGCCTTGACCATCTGCTGCCCTTCCCAAATGGTATGGCAAACCGGTTTTTCCACATAGACGTCTTTTCCGGCCTCACAGCCCCAGACGGTTACCGGCGCATGCCAGTGGTTGCATGAGGCCGTGCAGACGGCGTCAATGTCTTTGTCTTCTAAGAGTCTTCTGTAGTCGATATACTTGTCGACCTTTTGTTCTCCGAGCGATTTTGCTGCCTCCTGCAAACGGTTACGATCAGGATCGCACAGGGCGACAACTCTCACTCCCTTCATTTCCTTGAAGGTCTTTACGTGATCACGGCCTCGGCCGCCCAGACCGACAACGGCGACACGAATATCATTGTTCGCCCCGGCAGGGCGGGCCCAGGTTGACCAGGGCAGGGCAGCAGCCACGCTGATGCCGGCGGCGACTGTTGTTGACTGTCTGATGAAAGACCTGCGGGTTATCTTCTCCATTAGTGAATCTCCTTATAAATGCTGACTGACCTGTTCCCTATTTATGTATCAGTTGTTATAAGAGTATTTCACAACTATTCTCTTTGTCTTGACCAAGGCGGAGCGTGGCGGAACCTTGCTCAAGACACGTCAGCCGCGAACGCTGCCGGGGCCGTATAGCCCAGGCTGCTATGCGGACGATAATGATTATAATCTATCCGCCAGCGATCCGCAACATATCTCAGTTGATCGATATGCAATGCAGGAGCACTTCAAGCTTCTCCAAATTCAGCTTAGGGCACTTCCTCGCCGGAAAACCAAAAACGTGCAAAAGTTTTTTCGGAGGTCGTCCCCCGACACGGTTGAGAAAGAAGGCTATAGGCAGATTGATTCTAAAGGTCGTTCCCTGGCCGATTATGCTTTCCCTTGACCTACCTTTCCTCCGGGGTATAATCACTCGAAAGATTGAGCATTAAAAACCTCTATCAGTAGTTGTAGAGCATGTCCATCAGTAGTATGAACAGGCGTGAGTTCATTCGGAAAGCGACCGGCGCGGCGGGCCGGTGACAGATTGGGCGGGTCTTCACTGCGACATCGCACAGTGGGGCATGGGAACGAAATTGACCAGTCCTGTGGAAATCGAAGTGGAAGGCGAATTCCTCAAGGGTGGATTCTGGGATACGGTTACGAGTTATCGTTTTGTTTGCCGCTACGAGGAAGGGTTTACGATGATTGTGGAAAAAGAGCCACAGAAAATTGTATTAGAAGTATGCCACATCGCTGGATGGGTAGTTGATATTGCAAGAGCGTTAGGTAAAGAAACAGAAACAGCAAACACTACCCACGATGCATGGCGATGGATAAATGTGAAAAGGAAGTTTACATTGCCATCGACCGGTGGCCGAGCATGACGCCACGAAGATCTCTGGTTTTGGCCACATCTGGCAGCGGATTGCGATTTGCCAGGATTAGATCCGCCTTCTTACCAACTTCAACCATGTCAAGATTTGACATGTAATAATCCAACGAGTAGATGTTGAATAATATATGAAATTTGCTATAATGGGCATAGCATGTGTTCCTTGATCAGACACATCTTGTATTGTCGCCTGTCGCCGGCAACGGTGCTCTGCCTTGCTCTGCTATCCGGCTCCCCACAGCACACCTTCGCAGCCCAGATTGACGTTTGCCGCGAACAATTCAGGACAGGCCAATATGCCCAGTGCCTCGAGTCGGCACAGGAGGCCATCGAGGAAAAGGCCTTCTCGTCCAGGTGGCGTGTTTTGATGATTGAATCGCGAATGGCGCTGGGTCAGTACGCTGAGGCCGCCGAGGACGCCAACTCGGCCATACAGTATTATTCGCTCAGTATGCGTCTGCTGAAGCTCGGCCACAAGGCCTATCTGCACAACGGACAGAACACAAATGCCTCCGAAATGCTCTCTCGAATCTATCAGATAGGCGCCCGCCGCCACATCGATTTTCTGGACAGCGAAGATTTGGTGATCCTCGGCGAGACGCTTCTGCTGCTCGGCGGCGAGCCAAGATTAGTGCTGGAGCAATTTTATAACCGCGCCTTGAGGAATGATCCGAACTATCGCCAGGCCTATCTGGCGGCAGGATCGTTGGCGCTGGCCAAACAGGACTACGAGCTGGCAGCCAATCAATATCGTGAGGCGATAAAGCGATTCGGCAACGAGCCTGATGTGCACTGCGGGCTGGCGAGGGCTTTTTACCACAGCGACCGCGCCGAGATGATTAAAGCGCTCGATGCGGCGCTGCGCATAAATCCTAAATATGCGCCCGCCCTGACCATGCTGGCCGAGCACCAGATAGACTGTGAAGATTATGACGCCGCGGCGAAGCTGCTGGATCGGATAATTGTAACTAACCCCTGGCATCCTGAGGCCTGGGCATACCGCGCCCTTCTGGCCCATCTGGCCGACGACCGCAGCGCCTTCGAGACCTGCTGGACAAATGCCCTGAAATTCAGGCCCACCAACCCCGAGGTCGATCATCTAATCGGAAAGAAGCTCTCCCAAAAGTATCGCTTCGCCGAAGGAGCCGAGTATCAACGCGGCGCCCTGATACTGGATCCGGACTATCTGCCGGCCAAAATCCAACTGGCGCAGGACCTGCTTCGTCTGGGCGATGAGGAAAACGGCTGGATACTCGCCGACGAGGTCCACAAACGCGACGCATACAACGTCCTCGCGTACAATCTTGCCAATTTGCGCGACAACCTGGCCAAGTTCAAGACGATTTCAGCCAACGGCTTTATCGTCAGGATGGATCCCTTCGAGGCGGCGGTCTATGGGGACAGCGTGCTGAAGCTGCTCGCCCAGGCAAAAAAGCAGTTGTGCAGGAAATACGGGACCGAGCTCAAGAGCCCGGTCACGGTGGAGCTGTTTCCAAGGCAGCAGGATTTCGCTGTGCGCACATTCGGCATGCCCGGCGGCGACGGGTTTCTCGGCGTGTGCTTTGGTAACGTAATAACGGCCAACAGCCCGAAACTCGAAAGTCCTCACAACTGGCAGGCGATGTTGTGGCACGAGTTTTGCCATGTCGTAACACTCAATCTGACGCAGAACAAAATGCCTCGGTGGCTCAGTGAAGGCATCTCCGTCTATGAAGAGATGCAGCGAGACCCTGTGTGGGGCCAGCGAATGACCCCTGAATTTCGCAAGATGATTCTCGAGGGCGAATTGACACCGGTGGGCAATCTCAGCACGGCATTTCTGAATCCGCCCACTCCCATGCATCTGCAGTTTGCCTACTACGAATCGTCGCTTGTTGTTGAGTTTCTCATCGAACGTTTCGGCCTTGATGCGCTAAAATTGATCCTGGCCGATCTGGGAAACGGCGTCGAGATCAACACTGCCATCGCCAAACACACCGCAAAGTTGGAAAAGATCCAAGAGCAGTTCTCCGCCTTTGCCAGGAAACGCGCCGAAGAGCTGGCGCCGGATATGGAATGGATCGAGCCGCAGACAGGACAGATCGGCTCTTCCGATCCGAACGCCTTGAACGATTGGTTTACCGCCCATCCCAACAGCTTTTGGGGCTTGACTGTTCGTGCAAAAAGCCTCATAGATGAGAGCAAATGGGAGCAGGCCAAAGAGCCGCTCGGAAAGCTGATTTCCTTGTATCCGCAATACGCCGGTGAAGACAACGCCTATCGCCTGCTTGCCGAGGCACACCGCAATCTCGACGAAACTAAACAGGAACGCGAGGCGCTCGGCAAACTGGCGGGGATATCTTCCGATGCGGTTTATGCCTTCGACCGGCTGATGCAGATCGGCACCGAGCGGGAGAATTGGCGGCAGGTCGTTGCGGCGGGCGAGAAATATCTGGCCGTTTATCCCCTAACGGCCGGGACGTATTTGCGAATGGGCCGGGCTAATCAGGAGATTGGCCGGGACGCCGAGGCGGTAGAGTCATACCGTCGTTTGCTCTTGCTCGATCCGGCGGACCCGGCGGATGTCAACTATCGCCTGGCGATGCTGACCCGCCGCAGCGACCCGGTTAGGGCCAAAAGGCACGTCCTCGAAGCCCTGGCGGACGCGCCGCGGTTTAGACAGGCCCATCGCTTGCTGCTGGAGATACTTGACGATGCGAGCAAGGCTGAAGAGCCGACTATGGAAGACCAGAGCCGGCCGCCTATCATTCTGGAGGATTCGCAATGAAAAAATCGAGCTGGCTCATTGTGTTGTTTGTTGCGGCAACTCTTTGTTTTGCGCAGAGATACTACGACCGCAGGGGTGTGCCCGACTGGAAACCGGATGAAGAGTTCTCGCATGATGTATTCACATTTGTGCGAATCCGCTACTCTTCGGGCTACGGCGGGTACGATGGATACGGCAGAAGGGGATACGGCCGAGGCAGGTGGGCGACAGACTATCCCGACAGCGACCTGAATTTCTCATTCAGACTTCAGCAATTGACCTCAATAGAGGTCGATCCCGACGGCGTTGTACTCGAGCTGACCGACCCGAAACTGTTCGACTATCCATTCATATACATCGTCGAGCCGGGGAACCTCGTGTTCAGCCAGGAGGAGGTAGATGTCCTTCGCCGATATCTGCTTAACGGCGGCTTTTTAATGGTCGATGACTTCTGGGGCGAGGATGAGTGGTACAATTTTTACTACGAGATCAAACGCGTATTCCCCGACCGTGAATTGGTCGAGCTGGAACTGGACCATCCGATTTTCCATGCCGTTTTCGATCTGAAAGAAAAACCCCAAATCCCCAGCATCGGCCACGCGCTGGGCGGGCGCAGTTACGGCATCACCTGGGAACGCGAAGATGCACGTGAAGTGCATTACAAGGCCATCTACGATGAAAAGGGCAGGATGATGGCAATTATTTGTCACAATACGGACCTGGGTGACGGATGGGAGCGGGAGGGTGAAAATGAGTGGTACTTCCACGAGTTTTCCGAGAAGAAGGCGTATCCTCTGGGGATTAATATTGTTTTTTACGCGATGACACATTGAAACGGCGCCGGACGATGGGCAACTGAGACAGCCGCCCCGCCCGGCCATAGAAGTGAAAGGAAGGGCAAAGTTGGCTACAAAAGAATACGAATTCGAGCGATTGGCCGTCGAACAGATCAAAGGCGCCCGCGAACGCATCTGCGCCGAGCTTTCAAAGGTCATCATAGGCCAGCAGGACGTCATCGAGCACCTGCTCATCGCGGTTCTCTCCGGCGGGCACTGCCTTGTTACCGGCGCCCCGGGTCTGGCCAAGACGTTGCTGGTCAAATCGCTGGCCGAGTTGTTTCACTTGAAGTTCCAGCGGATCCAGTTCACACCCGACCTTATGCCCGCGGACATCACCGGCACGGAAATACTCCAGCAAACCGACCACGAGCGGAAGATGGTTTTTGTAAAGGGCCCGGTTTTCGCCAACATTATTCTTGCCGACGAGATCAACCGCACGCCTCCCAAGACCCAGGCCGCGTTGCTCGAAGCAATGCAGGAGCACCAGGTTACCGCCAGCGGCGTATGCCACCAGCTCAGTGAGCCGTTCTTCGTATTCGCCACGCAAAACCCCATCGAAATGGAAGGCACCTACCCTCTTCCTGAAGCCCAGCTCGACCGTTTTATGTTCAACGTTTTGATTGACTACCTCCCCGAAGACGACGAGGTTGCCGTTGTTCGCCAAACCACTACCGTCGATCCCGAGCCCATCAAGCAGGTATTCAGCGGTGACGACCTGTTGCGGTTTCATGATGTTGTGCGCAAGGTCCCCATTGCCGAGGACGTAGTGCGCTACGCGGTCAGGATCGCCGCAGCCTCACGCCCGGGCCCCGACAACAATCGGGATTTCGTGAACGAGTGGATCACCTGGGGGGCCGGACTGCGTGCGTCGCAATACATGGTCCTCGGCGCCAAGGCACGGGCACTGCTCCACGGCAGGAACCACGTGAAATTCAGCGACATACGGGCCCTGGCTAAACCGGTGCTTCGGCATCGTGTCCTGATCAATTACCGTGCCGAAGCCGAAGGCGTAGTCATCGAGGACCTCGTCGCTCGCCTGTTGATCTCCGTCAAAGAGGACGCCACTAAATGACATCTAAAGCAGTACAACCCGGTTTCAACAGTTCAACCGCCGGCATGATAGACCCGGTCTCCCTGATGCGAATTAAATCCATGGAGCTGCGCGCCAAAGTCATCGTCGAGGGCTTTTGGAAAGGCATTCATCGAAGCCCTTACCACGGCTTCTCGGTTGAATTCACCGAGTACCGCCAATACACCGCGGGTGACGATCCCCGCTACATCGATTGGCGGCTCTATGCCCGCAGCGACCGGTTCTACATCAAGAAGTTCGAAGACGAAACAAATCTGCGCTGCCATCTTCTCATCGATCACAGCCGATCGATGAGATATGGTTCGATCGGCTACAGTAAGGCTCAGTACGCCGGCACGCTGGCGGCAACGTTGGGCTACTTCCTCTTCACCCAGGGCGATGCCGTCGGCCTGGCCACCTTCGACGACCAAATCAGAAATTACCTGCCGCCGCGCAATCGACCCAACTACCTCCGTCGCCTGATGCTGGCTCTCGAAGCGCTGCCCGACGGGCAGGCCACCGATCTGGGCCCGGCCCTGCAACGAATCGCCCAAATGCTGACCAAGCGGGGGATGATCGTGCTGATTTCCGACTTGCTCGCCTCTATCGACCAGCTCGAATCTGACCTCGGCTGTTTGTGCGCCTGCGGGCACGATGTCGTCGTGTTCAACGTCCTGGATCCGACCGAGTTGAGCTTCGACTTCGGCTCGCCGGCGTTGTTCCGCGACATTGAGACCGGACGCGACAGATACGTAGACCCTGCCTCGGCGCTGGCCGACTACAAGCGCAAGCTTACCGAGCACCTCGACAAGGTCGCGTCCATCTGTCGCAGCCTGGGCATTGACTATCACCTCTTCACAACGGACCGCCCGTTCGATCTGGCCCTGCTCGACTTCCTGCGGGGCCGAATACACCGCAGAAAAAACATTCGAAGAAGAGGCGGCTCTATAGGCAGGATGAACGCATGAATTTCCTTTATCCGCTATTTTTGGCAGGCATCGTTGCAATCGGCATTCCAATTGTGCTGCACATGGTGCGTCAAAAAACGCGCAAGCACATAACGTTTAGCTCGCTGATGTTCGTCCCTGTTGCCATGTCGCGATTCAAAAATCGAAGCCGTATCGAGAACATCCTTCTCCTGTTGCTTCGCTGTGCGATAATCGGCTTGCTGGCATTCGCGTTTTCACGTCCCTTCTTCTCAAGTCCCATCTCAGAGAAGGATGTCCGTCCGGCAAAACGAACCGTCCTATTGATAGATACGAGCGCATCGATGCGACGGACAGGCCTTTGGGCACAAGCCGTGGCCGAGGCGCAATCAGTACTACAGCAAGCCGACCGAGCGGACAGTGTATGCATCATGAGCTTCGATCAAGACACGCGCATCGTGATGGGATTCGAGCAGTGGGACCGGCTGGAGTCGGCCCAGCGTGCCTCGGCTGGGGCCGAGCAGATATCTGAGCTTTCGCCGGGCTGGGCAAAGACTAATCTCGGTCATGCACTTGTCGCAGCGGCTGAAGCCATCGAGGATGATGAAATCAACGACCCACAACAGTCTGCCACCGCTCGCCGGATAGTCCTGGTCAGCGACATGCAGCAAGGCAGCGAACTGGAGTCGCTCGGCGCTTATGAATGGCCCAGGCAGACCCGATTAGTGGTCAAGTCAATTCGGCCCGGTGTTACCACCAACGCAGCACTACAATTGATAACGGATCGTCACGACTTGGCCGGAACCGATGCCAACGATCGACCTCGTGTCCGCGTGATGAATTCGTCCGACGCCGCTGCAGAGCAATTCCAGTTTAATTGGGCCGGCGGTATGACCGCAGAGGCGCCAAACGAGCCCATAAATGTCTACGTAGCGCCCGGGCGTAGTGTTGTCGTGCGCGCCCCAACTACGGCGAACGGGCAACCGGGACGCAGGCTCATCCTGACCGGGGACGACCACGACTTTGATAACACTCTGCACGTTGCTCCGTCGTTGCAGCAGCCGATAAATATCCTCTATATAGGCGGTGACGATCCCAATGATTCAAAGGAAATGCTCTTTTATCTCAGGCAAGCCTTTGGAGCCACCGGGGTACTGGCACCGCGAGTCGTCTCGCACCCGGGCGATAAGGACATTGCCGCCGCAGAAGTTGCCAAAGCGGACCTGATCATTGCGACCGATCCGGTAAATCAGCAGAACATCGCCACCTTGCGCCGACATATCGAATCAGGCCGAGCGCTTTTGCTCGTCATGAAAACCGCTGGCGCCGGGAAAATGCTGGCGGATTTTGCACAGATCGACAACGTCAAGGCCGAAGAGGCCGAAGTGGACGGATACGCAATGCTCGACCGGATCGAATTCACACACCCATTGCTTGTGCCTTTTTCCGAACCGGGATTCGGTGACTTCACGCAGATTCACTTCTGGAAATACCGTCGGATAGACGCTGCCGATTTGCCGGGCGCTCGCGTACTGGCCCGATTCGACACCGATGACCCGGCCCTGTTGGAAATACCCCTTGGCAAAGGATCGTTGCTCGTACTGACTTCCGGCTGGCGCAGGGCCGACAGCCAGCTCGCACTTTCATCGAAATTTGTTCCACTGCTATATTCTATTCTTGAATTCGGCGGTTTCCACACGAGACAGCAGTTGCAGTATTTCGTCGGTGATAGCGTGCCTGTTCTGCGTTCGACAGCTTACGAATCGGCGAATATTCGTATTCGCAAGCCGGATGGTTCCGTAATCAGCCTCGATCCGGCAGAGCAGACTTTCACGCAAACCGACCAGCCCGGGATCTATACCATTGAATCCGATACCGAAAACCGCTTCTTTGCGGTCAACCTGAGCGCCCAAGAGTGTCGAACGTCGCCTATGCCAATAGAAGAGATCGAAGGACTCGGCGTCTTGCTCGATCAATCCGGCGACGTGCACATCGGGAAGATTGAAAAGGCGCAACATCACAGCAACTTAGCTGATATGGAATATGAGCAGAAACTCTGGCGGCGGCTTCTTACCGCACTGTTGGCTGTTGCATTGTTTGAAACCGCTCTGGCGGGATGGCTGACGCGTTCGGTTCCCGCACCTCAAGGAGAACAAACATGATTGAAAAAGCTCTTCGCATACGATTTGAACCGATAGTGAAACGGCGTAGGCTGCTGTACCTGGCCTGGAGGCTTTCAGGGTGGTGGTGTATTTCAGCACTCGCGGCTCTGGTACTGTGGGGCGTTCACCGCTTCTGGGGATGGTATTCGCCGTCCTTAATCACCGGGCTTTGCATTGCAACGGCCGTGATGAGCATCTTGATTATGTACAAAGCGCGCCGTATCCGGCCGGACTACCACGCCATCGCACGGGCCATCGAACAGCAGCACCCGGAAGCCAGGGCAATGCTGCTAACTGCGGTCGAACAAGAGCCGCAAGGCCCTCACGACCAATTGGGCTATTTACAGGAATTGGTCATCGGCGATACGCTGCGTCACGCAATGAGACACGGCTGGCTGGGTACTGTTTCTGCTGAGAAACTTGCCCTGGCGAATCTCGTTTGTCTGGCATCACTTGTGTTTCTTATTGTCATGCTGTCACAGCTATTGCAGGGCACATCTGCTCTTTTCATAACCGACCGTGTGCTGGCCCGAAAAGGCTATCACATCACCGTCAGTCCCGGAGATACGGCGGTGGAATCGGGCGATACGGTCGTCATACTCGCCCGTTTCGACGGTCGCGTTCCCCCCGAAGCAACGCTCTACATTGGACCTCTCGGCCGGGAAATACAGCCAATTACCCTAACCAAGAATCTGGAAGATCCCGTATTTGGCGGCATCATTCGAGACGTTGCTTCCGATATGCGATACTATATCGAATATGCAGACAAGCGCACGCGCGACTATAGAATTAGCACTTATCAATACCCAGCGATGGAAAGGGCCGATGCGAATATCGTCTATCCTTCCTATACAAACCTGCCGCAGAAGCTCATTAAAGACACACGGCAAATCAGCGTAACAGAAGGTTCAAGAGTCACCCTCACATTTACTCTTAATAAAGCGGTGGCCCGAGCACAGCTCATCGCTAAAGGCCAGGCCCCTCTCGAACTAACCGGCGACAACGAGTATGTAAATATATATAAGACCTCGATCACGGCGACGCAAAATCAACGATACGAGCTGCACTTGACCGACGCTCAGGGGAGGGCAAACAAGATGCCGCCGCGGTTCGTGATCGATGTTCACAAGAATCTTCCCCCGAGCCTGAAACCTCTATTTCCCAATCGCGACATCCAGGCCTCGGCTCTGGAGGAGCTGAGCCTGGAGGCCGAGGTATCGGACGACTTCGGCGTGACTGGTTACGGCTTGAGCTACACGCTTGCAGGCGTTACGAGCGGCGATCTCGAGCTTGGCCAGTCCACCGAACCAAAAAACAAACAGCAGATTAAGCATGTCCTGGCACTGGAAGACTTGAACGCCCAGCCGGACCAACTGCTGACGTACTATTTCTGGGCCAATGATGTGGGGCCCGACGGCAAGATGCGAAAGACACTGAGCGACATGTACTTTGCCGAGGTGCGTCACTTCGATGAGATTTTCCGCGAGAGTCAGTCGTCTCAAGGCCAACAGAATCAGAGGCAGCAGCAAGGTCAGCAGCAGCAGGGTCAACAGGCCGACCAACTCGCCCAGTTGCAGAAGCAGATCATCAGCGCCACATGGAACATAAAGCGTCAGGCCGACCAGGCAGGCAAAGTCAAAGAGCCCAATGACCTCGAGGTGGTTCGTCAATCGCAGGCTGATGCGCTCCAGCAGGCACAATCAGCCTTAGCTGAAGCCCAGGACCCGACTTCGGCACAAGCGTTGCAGGCCGCCGCAGAGCATATGGAAACATCTCTGGAGCACCTCAGCGAGGCGACGCAGACCGTCTCGCCGACAGAGTTGAACCCGGCGTTGGCAGCGGAGCAGTCGGCTTATCAGGAGTTGCTCAAACTCAAACGACGTGAGCACCAGATCGGACGCAGCCGGAATTCCAGTCAAAGCAGCCGCAGCGCCTCGGCTCGATCCCGGCAGCAATTGCAGCAGTTGGAACTTAAACAACAACAGGACAGATACGAAACCGAGCGACTCGCCCAGTCTCAGGAGCAGAGAGTCCAGCATGAAGACCTCCAAATGCTCAACCGGCTCCGCGAACTGGCGCGCCGACAGAATGAAATGAGCGAAAAACTAAAGGAGCTCGAGGCCGCACTTCGCAAGGCTCAAGGCGAGCAGGAACAGCAGGAGATCGCCCGCCAGCTCAAGCGCCTCAGAGAAGAGCAACTCGAGTCCCTTCGCGATGTCGATGAGCTTCAACAGCGTATGGAACGACCCGAAAACCGCCAACGCATGGCCGACGCCAGAGAGCAGCTCCAGCAAGCTCGGTCGAGGATTCGCCGGTCCGCTGAAGAACTCGAGCAAGACATGGTCTCAAGGGCGATTACTTCGGCCACCCGCGCCGGACGAGAGCTCGAGCAAATGCGTGACGAATTTCGACGCAGGACCTCGAGTGAGTTTACCGAGCGGATGCGCAATATGCGCGACCAGGCCCAGCAACTGGATCGCGACCAAAAGCAAATCGCCGATGACTTGAAGCAGCAGGCCGAGTCCAGCCGAAGACTACTCACCGATTCCGGTGTGAATGACGAACTGGCCGAGAGGATCGATCAGCAGAAAGATAAGGCCGAAGAACTTATCAACCAAATGAAAAACGTTAGCGATGAGGCTGAGACGGCCGAGCCGTTGCTCTCGAAAAAGCTCTACGACACCTTGCGAAAGACAAGCACCGACAACGTTGATAAGGCGCTCAAAATCGTCGGCGAATTGCTCAGACGCGATTTCCTCCCACAGGCCCGCGAAGTCGAGCAACATGCAGCAAAAGGGATTGAAGAACTCAAAGAAGGTGTGGAAGAGGCAGCGGCAAGCGTGATCGGCAACGAGGCCGAATCGCTGCGACTGGCGCAGCGCCAACTCGACGAACTGATAAGGCAGGTCAACGATGAGATGGCTCGCGCCGCCGGCGCCGGGCGACGGCCAGGCGCAGATGCGAATGAGCCCGCAGTTGCAGCGTCGGGCCAACAGCAATCGGACGATCCGAACAGGCCGGGCGCCTCCGCTGCGAATCAGCAGCGCAGCGCCGATGCACAGTCCGGTCGCCAGGGGCAACGCCAAAACCAACGATCCCAGGCACGGGAGGGTCAGCCCTCGGCGAATGCCTCCGAGCCGGGAAACAGAACGGCAAACTCCGAACGCAGACCCGGCCAACGACCGGGATCCCAGTCCAACCAATCGCAAACTCCCAACGCTCGCAATGCCGAGCGAAACAATCCGACTAACCGGGGCGGTGGCCAAAGACTGCTCGACCAGTGGGGCGGCGTTGAAACAACCGGCCCGCTCACCGGAAATAACTTCAGGCAGTGGTCCGACCGAATGCGCGACGTCGAGGAAATGCTCACGCGGCCTGTTCAGCGCAGCCAGGTCGCCCGGGCTCGAGACATCGCCAGAACAATGCGGGCCGAATTCAAGAGACACGGCAAAGAGCCAAAGTGGGACCTCGTCGAACAACAGATCACAAAGCCACTGACCGAATTGCGCAAACGGCTGAGCGACGAGCTGGCCAGGCTCCAGTCGGATGAAGCGCTGGTTCCGATAGATCGAGACCCGGTGCCTGACCGTTTTGCCGAGTTGGTACGAAGGTATTATGAGAACCTGGGAGGCGGCGATTGATGACATTGCTTGGATCAATTTCGATTCCCACAAGCCCCTGGATTTGGCCGGCCGCTGCCCTGGTAGCCGCAGCGGTGGCGCTGTTGCTCTGGTCCTACCGTCGTTCGCCTCGAATCGGCGCTGCCCAGAGGGTCGCTTTTTGTCTCAAACTCTTAGGCCTGACGCTCCTGGCACTGTGCCTGCTTGAGCCTTTGTGGAACGGCAGACGTGCCAAATCCGGTGCTAATTTATTTGTCATCGTTGCAGATAATAGTAGCGGCATGAATGTCCGCGACCTCGGCTCAACTAAGAGCCGGGGCGATATCCTTCAGGCCGCTCTGCAAACCCAGAAGAGCAACTGGCTCGGCACTCTGGCTGATAATTTTCAGGTTCGTCAGTACATCTTCGATTCGAGGCTTCGCCGAACAGCGGACTTCTCCGAACTGGCCTTTGACGGGAAGGCTTCGGCCATCGGCACAATCCTGCGGACGATTGCCGAGCGGTACCGCAATAGACCGCTGGCCGGTGTGCTCCTAATGACCGACGGCAACGCCACGGATATGACCGAACGCTCCTATGACTTGGCCGGTGTTCCGCCGGTGTACCCCGTCCTGGTCGGCCGGGCACGACAGCAAAAGGACATCGCTCTGACGAACGTCTCAGTTACCCAGACGTCATTCGAGGACGCCCCGGTTATGATCCAGGCCGACGTTGAGGTCTGCGGCTATGCCGGAAAGACCGTAGCAATCGATTTAATCGAGGATGCAAATAACCTCATCGAACGCCGGCAGTGGGCAATCTCCGGCAACGATGTCAAGCAGGTGTTTCGCTTTCGCGTGCGTCCCGAGAAAACCGGCGTTCTGTTCTACAGCCTGAAGGTTGTAGAAATGCTCAAAGATGAATCGTCTGCTCAATCAGAGCCGTCTTCGGAGGCAACGCTGGCCAACAACCAGCGCACAGTTGTCGTCGACCGTGGTAAGGGGCCCTATCGCATCCTCTATGTCACCGGCAGGCCGAACTGGGAATACAAATTCCTCAGGCGGGCAATCAGAGAGGATCACCACGTCCAGCTCGTCGGGCTCATACGAGTCGCAAGACGCGAGCCGAAATACGATTGGAGGGGACGCACCGGTGAATCGAGCAATCCGCTGTATCGCGGATTTGACGGCACCGACGATGAACAGACCGAGCAATACGACCAACCGGTCCTTGTCCGGCTGAACACTCGTGACGACGCCGAGCTTCGCGATGGATTTCCTAAAACAAAAGAGGAATTATTCGGCTATCATGCTGTCATTCTGGATGATGTCGAAGCGGAATTCTTCACCGCCGATCAAATGGATCTGCTCCGGAACTTCGTTGCTGTACGAGGCGGGGGCTTTTTGATGCTCGGCGGCAAGGAATCATTCCAAAAGGGCAATTTCCAGCGTACACCCATCGGCCGAATCCTTCCGGTTCATCTGGATCGCCTGCCGAAAGAACCACTGGCAGCTCAAATCCGCATGGACCTGACCCGTCAGGGGTGGCTGCAACCCTGGGCTCGATTGCGTGATAACGAGCAGGCCGAACAGCAGCGGCTGTCGAATATGCCCGATTTTCGCGTATTCAATCGCGTCCGCGCCGTCAAGGCTGGCGCTACGGTGGTGGCCACCATCGGTAACGAGCAGACGGAACTGTTTCCCGCCCTGGTTGTGCAGCGGTTCGGCAAGGGACGCACAGCCGCGCTGACCGTGGGCGATATATGGCGATGGGGTTTGAAAAAATCCGAGATGAATGATGATATGGGCAAATTCTGGAGACAAACGCTGCGCTGGCTGGTTGCTGATGTACCTGAGAGGATTTCACTTCTCACAGCACTGAAATCCGACCAGCCAAATCAGCCCGTGGCACTAAGGGTCCATGCTTACAACAGGGATTTCGAGCCAATGGATGGCGTTTCGGTTGTAGTAGAAATCCGTGATCCCGAAGGCGGGAAAGTCCGGCTAACAGCCGAGCCGGTTCTCACTGAAGCAGGCCTGTTCGAGGCCACTTATATTCCTCGCCTAAATGGCGGGTACCATGCCCATGCCTCCGTCGCCGATGCAGAGGCTATCCAGCTCGGCACCGCGGAGGCTGGATGGGCCGTCGACCTCGAAGCCCGAGAGTTTCGATCTATACGAGCCAATCGGCCGCTGCTCGAAAAGATCGCTCGACAAACTTCAGGCCAGCTCATAGAAATCAATGAATTAGACGACTTTGCTCGCAACCTGCCCGCTCGCAGCGCCCCTATCACCACCGCCTGGGTCAAGCCTCTCTGGGATTTGCCGGGCGTATTACCTGCTGTGTTTCTATTGGTCTTGATCTGTTTTGCCGGCGAATGGGCACTTCGCCGATGGAAGGGGATGCCGTGAGACGATTAGCGAGACTATTGCTTGGCACGGTAGCGCTGATATCGGCGCTTTGCACAACATCCGTCCCACAGCCGAACCTGCCCCAAAGCCAAACGGTTATTGTGGTGGTCGGCGCCGGCGGCACCGAAGAGTATGCCGAGCAATTCGCACATTGGGCGGACCTCTGGGAACAAGCCTGCTCGAAGGCTCGGGCGAAATTTGTCGGAATTGGTCTGGACAACCTCGAAGCCCAATCCGATCGGGCCAAGCTTCAAGAAATCCTCTCTGACGAATCTAAGCAAACCGACTTGGCTTTGTGGTTGGTCCTGATCGGTCACGGAACTTTCGACGGTAGAACAGCTAAGTTCAATCTCCGGGGCCCAGACATCTCAGCAGACGACCTCGCTGAATGGCTTGAACCAATCCGCAGACCCACGGCTGTAATCAACTCGGCCTCGTCGAGCGCCCCTTTCCTCACCAGGTTGTCTTCGCCCAAACGAGTCGTGATAACTGCCACCAAGAGTGGTTTTGAGCAAAATTACTCGCGCTTCGGAAAATGTCTGGCAGAAGCAATCGTCGACCCGCAAGCGGACCTCGACAAGGACGGCCAAACCTCGTTGCTGGAAGCATTCCTGACCGCTTCGCATCACACAAGCGAATTTTACTCCGCTGCCGGACGTCTGGCCACCGAACATGCCCTGCTTGACGACAACGGCGATGCATTAGGCACATTTGCCGATTGGTTCAGGGGAATCCGACCCGTGCAAAGAGCCGCCGACGGCGTTGACCTCGACGGCTATCGTGCTCACCAGTTCCATTTGCTCCACAGTGAAACAGAGATGAGAATGCCTCTCGATCTTAGAGCCGAACGTGACCGGCTTGAACTCGAAGTCATGGAACTGCGAGACGCCAAAGAGACCTATCCCGAACAAGAATATTTCTCAAAACTCCAATCACTCCTAAGCCGGATCGCTCGAATTTATGAGCAGACAGACAAAACACCAGATGACCCGAACTAATCCAATTGTTTCAACAAGTAGATGTGCGCTGCGCAAGAACCGCTCATTTAAGACCTTGGCTCCGATCTGACACGGGGTTCTTTGGGAGCAGGAAAGACATGCATCTACTGCGCTGGTTTCACATGAGGGCGCCAAGACCTCGCCAGGAATTTCTGGAGCCGATCCTGCCAGCCTGAGAAGTCCAGCACACGCACGAATGTAGCTCGCAATGGCTGTCTCTCCTAAGAATTCATCCGAGCGAGTATCATAGTCTGGCTCGAAAGTCCGATGGTTTCATCGTCGGCTGGGGAAGCAATCAGGATTCCGGCGACGGCTGGAGGTGTAAGGCTATACCGCCCGAAGGCAACTACTTTGTAGTGATAGCCTCAGACGCGCGCCAGCGAAGCGATTGCAGCCTTGACATGACCCGAAATGGCCCCCTTTTCGTGAGCAAATCCGTATAACCGTCCTACAACCACAAAGCCCGTTATCTGCCAATTCTACAAAAATTTATACCCCATATACCCTGCACTATCAGCGATTTATGAAAAAGCGAAAATATTGAATAGGTTTCAATGTACGATTATCTTCTTCGTTTGATCTGGTTGATAAGCTCAATAGCCTTCTCTGTCATAATCTCTCCGGCTCCCTTTGCCAGATTGGTCCCTGAACCAGGTTCATACCCTCCCTCTTCATAAGCCTGGTGATGGCAGACATAACCGATCGCGTCATTGCTCAGTGTAACGATGAAAAGGTTTTTCAAGCCGGCTCTTTTCTTGATATTTAAACCTACCTCAACCAGAATCTCTCCGGGCAGCCCCAGGATATAAATGTCACCCAGTCTTAGGACCTGAATCTCAGTTGTTACATAGTCTATGGTTTTATTATCGTCTGTTGTCTCATCTGGCGAATGAACCTTCTTTGTGGGAAATTTAACTTCCTTTTTAAGCGCCTTCAAAGTAACACTGCCGGTAGTGGTAACCATCTGGAGTCTCCTAAGCGCTTCGCCGCCCAGGGCTTTGCCGATTTTCTCACGAGGCTTTATTCCTCTTACAACAGGAACTGTGTCCCCTGCTAACCCAAGGGCAAAAAGGCAAATTCCTCCCTCGACCTGCTCCACAACGCCAGTGGCATACGCGGGATAGTCGGCCGATATTGAAGTACTCAAATATGGATATATGCAAACAGGATGACATCCAAAGTTTACCAGTGAACCAACGATTCCACCGTTAGCATCTTCCACTCTGAGCACGCAAACGCCCGCGTCAATGGGGCCGAAATCCAACTGAGCTTCCTCGTGCGTATAGTCAAATGTGACTCGCACGGAATCATCAGGGCCCTGCTTTACTTTTTTGGTTGCAATGACTTCTGGTGGGAGAGTAAATGCCATTCTCACGGAACCATCGGGAGTTTTTGGCCTTCGATTATAAACGATTTCAGGAATTTGGCCCTTTGCAACACCTATTCTTACTTCCTGCATATTCTTATAAGCGATAAGTACAGAGCCCGCGACCTTCCTTATCAGCGTCTCAAGATAGGACTGGTCAATCTCCGAAGCAGGCATCCTGCCCTTTGACGGCACCTTCGAGCGGGCAAAAACTTCCGGCCCGGAATGAGTATGCGTGGCACAGACAAGAACATTCTGCTCGGGTATGCCGAGCTTTTCTTTGATAATTTCTCGTACTGGATTAGTAATTTCTTCCAGAGGCGTGTACAACAAGTCGGCGGATACTATTGCTATAGTAGTATTCCCATCATTAAGGACCAGCGCCTTGGCATAGAGTTCATCGAGAATATCGTCGCTAGGTTTACCGTAAGAGCCGATAAGTGGAATCCCCAACGGAGGAGTGATATTTACCTTCGCAAAGCCGCCTTTGAGTGCAGCCTGGCCGGCCGGACAAAAGATATGGAGGGCTAATAAAACAACCCAAACTGACGTGTTCCGTAGAAAAGCTGCGCGAAATGTCATTGCGAGGCCCGAAGGGCCGTGGCAATCTCCTGTCTTATGAGCAGTCCTGGGGACTCCTTGCGGAGAAAAAGCTATCGTTGCGTTTGTTTTGAGAATTTGCATTTTGAACATTCGTATCAGCCTATTCTAACGCGCCCTCCGCCCGGATACCAGTATAATCCCCCGTTTGTAATTTCTCGTAATTAGCCCCGCAATTTATTGCGCGGGTTACGTTTAACGAACTATGAACCACAAACTACAAACTATATCCAAGCAACGTAGAGTGCGATCCATCGTACCAATTAGGCGAGAGCCTATGCTCAATTGGTGCGGGACGCAATCGAGAAATCTATTAAAACCCTCTCCGCCGTCTTTATCTGTCATCCGTCATCCATTAGTCTCATTTCAACGGCCAGCCCACAGGGCAGTAGCAGAGCCATTCTTCAACAAAGACTCCCAAATCAAGCCGGTTGACGATATTATCTATATCCTCATACAAGTCAGCTCTACCGCAGCAGCCCCGAAAATAATCAATAGTAAATAATCAATAGTCAATTAAAATCGCCCGCCGCCGCCGTCTATCGTACTCCAGGTAAGAGTATAATCTCCACCGCTCTGGGCTGAAACAGGCAAGGCAACCATAAGGAC
>VRUL01000008.1 GCA_019456145.1 Planctomycetota bacterium | reverse complement strand
TCATTTGGTAGCCCCTATTATAACATATCGGCCCAAATACACAACCAACTTCGACTCCTTAATTGCGACACAGCCTGTGCGCTTGAGGCTGCCACCCGTCGCGCTGTTTAGTCACACAGGACGGTCGGGGGCATATCCAAAAAGTCTGAAATTTTGCTTGACAAAAGGAAAGACTCCATTTATGTTGAGAGACTCGGAGTCTATACGCATATTAAACAAGCGGCTAATATTATGCGCATAACATAGGGATATAACTGCTAAGGAGACTGGCTTTGAAGATTTGGACGCGGGATTTCGTTGTAGGAATTTTAAAGAGATGCCAATTACAAAAAGGAGGATTAGCATGAACGGGAAGACAAATCTCAATATTTGGCTGTTAGTTTGGGTGCTTTTTCTGTTACAGGCGGGGCGGGCGGCAGTCGGAGTAACCATCTACGTGCCGGCCGACTTTAACAGCATCCAGGCGGCGATCGATGCAGCAGCGAGCTACGTGGATGAAATTGAGGTGGCACCGGGGACTTACAATGAGGCCATTAATTTCAACGACAAGGCTGTACGGCTGTATTCAAGCGGCGGACCGGATGTTACGATCATCGATGCCAATGGCATTACGGGGGCCTATCATGTTGTGCAGTGCGTAAGCGATATGGCACCGGTCCTCGAAGGATTTACCATAACCGGCGGAAACGCCAACGGTCTGGTCTACCCTGACGACTGCGGCGGTGGAATGTACAACAAATACAGCAGCCCTACAGTAACAAACTGCATCTTTACGGGCAACTCGGCTGTGTACGGGGGCGGCGGGATGTACAACGAGGAGAGCAATCCCACGGTGACCAACTGCGTCTTCATCGATAATGTCACTACCGGTGCCGGTGGAGGGATGGGGAACGAATACCGCAGCACACCCTCTATGATGGACTGCAACTTCATCAGCAATACGGCCAATCGGGGGGGCGGAATGTATAACTATGAAAGCGATCCGAGCGTTAACAACTGCACCTTCAACGATAACACGGCCAACGACGGGGGCGGGATGCTTAACGAGAGATGCGATCCGACGGTGACCAATTGCAAGTTCAGCGGCAATGAAGCAGACAACGGTGGCGGCATGCTCAACCAGAGCTACAGCGACCCGAAGGTGACCAACTGCACATTCAGCAATAACACGGCTAACAACGGTGGTGGCGGGATGTTCAACGAGAGAAGCTCCCCGACAGTGACCTACTGCACGTTCAGTGTCAATGAATCAAGTGACGGCGGTGGTATGCTTAACCAGAGCGACAGCAGACCGACTGTGACCAATTGCAAATTCAACGAAAATGAAGCAACCAAAGGGGGCGGCATGCTCAACTCGGATCGTAGCGTTCCAACAGTAACCAACTGCACGTTCAGCAGCAATACGGCCAGCAATTCAGGCGGCGGGATATACAATCACGACAGTCAACTAAGGTTGAGAAACTGCACTCTTACGGCCAACACGGCATTTATCGGGGGTGGGATTTTCAACCACCGCGATCCGTCGATATTGATCAACTGCATCCTCTGGGGAGACACTCCTGATGAGTTCTACGATACAGGAACCTCATCCGAGCTTGACTATTGCGATATTCAGGGCGGCTGGTCCGGCGTGGGTGGCAACAACATCGATGCAGACCCGTGCTTTGTTAATGTATCCTCAGGTGATTTACGGTTATCAACACCGGCGTCGCCCTGCGTGGATGCCGGTGACAGTACCATGTTGCTGGTTGGGAAGATTTATCTCGACTTAGACGGAAAACACCGGTATGTGGATATTGATTCTATTGACGATACCGGTTATGGTCCTTTGGAGTTTCTTGATATAGGAGCGTACGAATTTAACTGCAACTACACTGCCGGTGACAGCAACTGTGACGGAGTGGTGGACTTTAAAGACCTGGGGATACTTTGTAATAACTGGCTTGCAGGTGCCGGGCAGGAATTGTAACCATTTACACTTTCAAAACACAGCAGAGAGCCGTTAGGATTGAACCGGCGGCCCTTTTTGTTTATGACTTTTTGTCCGGGTATATGCTCAATGTGAATATCCACAGGTGTTTATGACGGGCAAAATGCGCAGCGGCATCACGTCCTTAACTATAAAGACATTATTGAGTTGCATTTCTGGTGATTTTTCTTACAATCATTGCTTCAACATACGATCAACCGAAACTGGAAAGGGTTTATTATGAACGCAAAAAGGATAACCAAACAGGTCGTAATGCTCGTGATTTGTATCGGAATACTCATTCAAGGATGCAAGGGCCAGAGCCGTAGTAACGTCTCGGGTGGGAAGATGAAGAAGGATTATCCTATCGAGCCGGTATCCTTTACGGATGTTAAGGTAACGGATGAATTCTGGGCCGGACGAATCGAAACCAACCGGAAAGTTTCGATTCCTTACGCTTTCGGCAAGTGCGAAGAGACGGGACGAATCGATAATTTCGCGATAGCCGGGGGTTTGAAGGAAGGCGTGCATCGAGGCAGCTATCCCTTCGACGATACGGACGCCTACAAGATTCTCGAAGGGGCTTCATACTGCCTGAGCGTACATCCCGATGCGAAGCTCGAGAAATACGTGGACGATCTGATTGTCAAGATTGCCGCGGCGCAGGAGGACGATGGGTACCTGTTCACGGCGCGGACGAATAAGGCCGAGCGTCTGGTTAACTGGTACGGCAAAGAACGCTGGGAAAAACTGGGAGGCAGCCATGAACTGTATAACATGGGGCATCTCTATGAGGCGGCGGTTGCACATTACAGGGCAACCGGGAAACGAAGTCTGCTTGATGTTGCGATTAAGAATGCCGAGTTCTTAGCCACAGTATTCGGGCCGGGCAAGAATGAAACTGCGCCGGGACATCAGATAATTGAGATGGGATTAGCCAGGCTTTACCGTGCAACCGGAAACGAAAAGTATCTGAAATTAGCCAAGTTTTACCTTGATACGCGCGGTCCGGGCGGGAACTCATATCATCAGTCACATCAAAAGGCGTTCGAGCAAAGCGAAGCCGTGGGTCATGCGGTCCGGGCATCTTATATGTATTGCGGGATGGCGGACGTGGCGGCACTTACGGGTGATAAGCGTTACCTTGACGCAAGCGAGAGGATCTGGGACAACGTTGTCACGAAGAAATTGTATATAACCGGCGGTATCGGGGCCAGGGGCTCAGGCGAAGCCTTCGGAAAGAATTATGAGCTGCCCAACGGAAGCGCCTACTGTGAGACTTGCGCTGCTATCGGCAACGTGATGTGGAACCATCGTATGTTTTTATTCGGCGGTGATGCAAAGTACATCGATGTATTGGAGCGGACACTCTATAACGCTTTGATTTCGGGCGTGTCCCTCAAAGGTGACAGCTTCTTTTATCCGAATCCGCTGGAGTCGCGAGGCCAGCATAAGCGAAGCCCGTGGTTCGGCTGCGCTTGCTGTCCGGGCAATATTACCCGGTTTATAGCCTCGGTTCCGGGCTATATTTATGCCCGGCGGGGAGATACGGTGTACGTCAATCTTTTCGTGGACGGCTCGGCGGAAATCAAAATGGGCAAAAACATCGTGCGTCTCAAACAAAAGACGGAGTATCCGTGGGACGGAAAGGTGAAGATTACAGTTGGGCCGGCGCGTCCAGCAAGATTTTCGATTTGCGTGCGTATTCCCGGCTGGGCGAGGAATGAGCCTGTGCCGAGCGACCTTTACCGTTATGTGAACAGCAGTAGTGAGAAAGTCAGCCTAAAGGTCAACGGCAAGAAGGCAGCAGCGGCTATGGAAAAAGGCTATGCCCGGATTAGCCGGGCGTGGAAACATGGTGATGTCATCGAGGTGACTATTCCGATGCCGGTGCGGCGGGTTGTGTCCCACGAGAAGATTGCGGGCAACACGGGCAAGGTCGCGCTGCAGCGAGGGCCTATCGTTTACTGCGCCGAATGGCCTGACAATGACGGCCATGTTCTTAACCTTGTCCTTGGAGACAATGCAAAATTTACAACCGAACATCGCAAAGATATGCTGAACGGGGTAACAGTCATTAAAAGTAAGGCTGCGGCATTGAGCTACGGCAAGGACGGCAAATCGACAATCAAGAAAAAACAGGATTTCGCGGCGATACCCTATTATGCGTGGGCGCACCGCGGGGCGGGTGAGATGGCGGTTTGGCTGGCGCGCGATGAGTCGGCGGCAAAACCCCTGACGCAGCCGGGGATGATACGCAATCGGTCATTCGAGAAAGCCATAAACAACAGACCGGCTAACTGGGAGAGGCGAACGTATAACGGACGAGGCGAGTTCGAATATGTTGAGGGCGGGCGAACGGGCAAGCGGGCCGTTATGCTGTCATCGGAAAACGGGGCCGATATCGGATGGCTGACGTCGGTACCGGTTAAACCTCGGTCGAAATACAAGCTGACCGGCTGGATTAAAACGGAAAACGTTGAGGGCGGTTCCGGTAAAGGAGCGTTATTTAATGTGCACAATATTCAGCCCGCGCAAACACCGTCGGTAACGGGGACGAAGGACTGGACGCGGGTGGAGGTTGCCTTTGATACGGGCGACCGTGCAGCGGTGGAAATCAATTGCCTGTTCGGGGGCTGGGGACTGTCCACAGGGAATGCGTGGTATGACGATGTGCAATTAGAGCTGCTCTCTACTAAAACAACCAAGCTTTCGGTGACAATCGACGCAGGCGAGACGGGTGAGCCGATTTCCAAATATATCTACGGGCAATTTATCGAACATCTCGGGCGGTGTATTTACGGCGGCATCTGGGCGGAGATGCTGGAAGACCGAAAGTTCTATTTCCCGATTACGGCGAATTACGACCCCTATCGCGGCAGGAGGGGTGTCTCCAAGGATAATCCGTACGCGATAGTAGGCGCCTCGCCCTGGCAAATCATCGGGCCGGCGGATTCGGTGACAATGGCCAAAGAAGGATCCTTCGTCGGCGAGCATACACCCGAGGTCAAAGTGCTCTGGGGAGGAACACCCTCCGGTATCAGACAGAAAGCGTTAGGACTTGTTAAAGGAAAGGACTATACAGGGTATATCGTTTTTGCCGGCAGTGGAGATCCGAAAGCCCAGGTGTCTCTTGTGTGGGGTACGGGCAAAAATGACCGTCAAACTATCTCGCTTGCTAAGCCCAAGTCCAAGTACACGAAGAAAAAATTCAAGTTTAAATCCGGCGCCACGACCAACAATGGGCAACTGGAAATCGTCGCCCACGGCGGCGGTTCCGTGCGTGTAGGGACTGTCTCGCTGATGCCGGCGGACAACATCGAGGGCATGCGGGCCGATACTTTGAAATTGCTCAAGGAACTCAACGCCCCGCTTTATCGCTGGCCCGGCGGAAATTTTGTTAGCGGCTACGACTGGCGTGACGGTATCGGCGAACGCGATAAACGGCCTCCTCGCACAAATCCCGCCTGGACGGGGGTGGAACACAACGACTTCGGCTTCAACGAATTTATTCGCTTCTGCCGACTGGTGGATGCCGAACCCTTGGTAACTGTTAATACCGGCTTCGGGGACGCTTATTCGGCGGCGGCCCAATTGGAATACTCCAACGGCTCGGCCGATACGCTCATGGGCTCTTTACGGGCGAAAAACGGCGAGCCTAAACCTTTTAATGTTCGGTACTGGTGCATCGGTAACGAAATGTTCGGTTCGTGGCAGCTTGGTTATATGAGGCTGGAGCACTATGTTCGCAAACACAACTGGGTGGTGGACAAGATGCGCGATGTTGACCCGGATATTGTGCCGATCGCATCGGGTAATGCCGGGTCCTGGAGCGAAGGACTGCTGCGGAGCTGCTCCAATCATATCGACCAGATTGCCGAGCATTTCTACTGCCAGGAAAGAAACGACCTGCTCGAACATACATCGCAAATCCCGGACAATATCAAAAGGAAAGTGCAATTCCATCGGGAGCTGCGTGAGAAACTGGACACGCTGAAAGGCAAGGATATCCGCATCGCAATGACCGAATGGAACTACTGGTACGGGCCTCATGTGTTCGGTGAATTAGGGACACGGTATTTCCATAAAGACGGCCTTGGGATAGCCAGAGGGCTGCACGAATACTTCCGTCATTCCGATATAATGTTTATGGCCAATTACGCACAGACGGTGAACGTCATCGGGTGTATCAAGACGAGCAAGACGGCGGCCGCCTTTGAGACGACGGGTCTGGTTTTGAAACTTTACCGCGATCACTTCGGGAGCGTCCCGGTGACCATCGCCGGTGACGCTTATCCACTTGATATATCAGCGGCCTGGAGAAAAGGGCGCAAGGTCCTGACAGTCGCCGTCGTCAATCCAACAGAAAACGAATTAGAACTGCCGATGGAGGTAAAAGGAGTCAAACTATCGGGCAAGGCACGGCTGTGGCAAATCGCGCACGCAGATCCTATGGCTTATAACGAGCCAGGCAAAGCGCCTGAGGTCGTGATTAAAGAAAAGGGGATTTCCAATATCTTCAACGAATTAGTTATTCGGCCGTTGAGCATTAATCTTTACGAACTGCCGATTAAGAACTAAAATTCCCTTTAATCCGTGGTATCAATTTCAAAAGGAGACATCTGAATATGGAATGCAAGAAAGAACAAACTCTAAAAGTTTGCAGCTGTACATACCCGGGCTGTCCGAGAAAGGGAATATGCTGTGAGTGTATAAGCTCTCATTTATCATCGCAGCAACTTCCGGCCTGCTGCTTCCCGGCAGAGGTGGAGAAAACGTACGACCGCAGCTTCAGCGCGTTCGCAAAGGCGTGGGGCTTATAAACTAATCCACTTAGACGAATATAAGCGGGCCAGTTACAATAATAGCGCATAAAAACGCTGCCGACCCTGTTGGACGGCAGCGTTCCTTTATTAGACTGTTCAAAGGCGGAGTTACTGAACTTTTTTAGTTGGCGTTCCAAAGCCTTCGGGTATTGCGGGGGTAAATGTGTCAGCCGGCAGATCCGAGTCCCACTGGAACTGCCCTCTTTGGAATTGTTGTTTGAGGTTCTGCTTTGACGGTTTATCCGTTTCCCATTCGAACTCCATGCGTACAAGAAGTTTTGTATCCGCATCAAACCACAAACGGTGTATCATACTCTCGGGGTTATCACCATATTTTTTTGCGCTGATTTCAAAACCGATGCATTCAACTTCATCAATAATCCGGTTTTCCAATATGCGATCGGCCCGGTCAACCAATCCTGCGAAAAATACAATTTCATGCATTGGATGTCGACTGCTTATGTAGCCGGAAATCCGGTATGTTCGGCTGTCAAAGTCGACCGTGGTTCTAACAACCCGCAAGACCTTGTCTTCAATTTCAAAACCCGTTTCCCCGGTGTCATACTGCTCGGAGACATACCATTCTGATTTTTGGAGGCGGTCAGCGGAATAATAGTCGTACCGCCATGCATTTGGGGACGAATACACGGTCATGTCACCTTGTTGATAAACCATGGTTTTTGCCTTTTTCATCGCCGCGACGATTTGGTCTTTTAATCCTTCCGGAACATCAGCAAAGGTCATTTGGCCTTTTCTTGCATCACGAATTTCGTCCGGATGGGCGTTGACGAAATCCTGCGGAATCTGTGGAGTGAAGATGTCGGCCGGGACTTCTGTGTAATACTCGAATTGATCATGTATTACCGTGTGTGCCTGAGCTGCATCGAAGCTGCTTCTATGACCGTGTTTTTCTATTCGTGCGGGCAGCTTTGTCTCCACATCAAACCAAATACGATTGAATTGACTTTCAGGATTGTCACCATATTTACCGGCATTTATCTCGAAACCTACACATTCACGCCCTTCAAAGAACTTCGTTTCAAGAATTCGGTCAGCCTTGTGGAGAAGACCAACATACCAGCGAAATGAATCCATCTGGTCAGAATAGAAACGGCCTCCGGTTTTATCCTGAAAGTAGCACTGATATTCGTAAGAAACCTCGTATTTAGTGCGCCCATCAGGCTCACGTAAAACCCACTGAGTATTTATAACAGTTGTGCCGTCGCGCCAATCATAACTGTCTCGTCTATAAGCGTTTTCTGAACAAAAACGTTGTTCCCACCCTACGCCCATTTTGGCATTACCGTAATCACTGACAGATGCTACGCGTTGTCTGTAAACCAATGTTTTAACCTTTTCGAGTGATTGAATTATTTCCTGTCCCCAGGCAGCCGACGGGTCCAGCCACCACTTTCGGTTCCCCGGGCTATCGGGCCAAAAGTTTATACCGCCCAGTATGGTGATAATTATCACTGCTGCGGCAGCGAGTTTTGTAATTGGACTTTTCATAATTTTTCTCCAAATCTCGGACGATTCGACAGAGTCCGAGGGCTTTTTAACTTGTGCTTTATAGGTTTGAATTTCTTTCTGGTGGTCCGCCTGCCATTTATTGAAATCAAAGGTTGGTCTTTGGCGGCCAATGGCCCGGCTGATCAGCTCATTTATCTTCTTGTCAGATTTATCAGGTTTCATAATCTGTTCTCCGGGAAACCATTACACTTTAAGTACCTTGCCATTTTTCTTTTTGCCCTGGTCAGCCTGCCGTTAATCGTCGGCTTTGAGATTCCCAAGACAGAGGAAATCTCTTCGTATGACAAGCCATTGTAGTAGCGTAAAACTATCACTTCTCTTGCGCGGAACGGCAATTGTTCAATAGCTCCGCGAACCGCCTCGACATTGTCATCGCGCCCGCCGTTATCAGGAGCCCGGCAAGAATCTTCGGTGTTAACTTGCCTTGCTTTGGCGGCGACCATATCTTTGGCGATATTTCTACAAATTTGGGCAAGCCATGGAGCAAACTTGTCGGGTTTTCTCAATTTACTTAAGTTTGTCAGAGCCCTTGCGAATGCTTCCTGCGCGGTATCCTCGGCAAGCTGATGGTCCGCAAGGATAGCGTAGGCGACCGCCACCAAAGAAGCATAATATCGCCGGGCAAGCTGCCCAAAGCTATCGATGTCGCCGGCGAGGGCAGCTTCAACCAGTTCTGTTTGCAACTTCTCTGTCACGTATTAACGTTTAACCTCCAAGCCAGCTCTTGCTGACAGAGTTCATTATAATGTCTGATTTATCGGAGAAAAATAAGCGCAAAAAATTGAGTTTTTGTAATTTTACGCGTTTTTTCTGTCAAGGCGCATAAAAAAAGGCCGAGCTAAACAAGTTCGGCCTTAAATCTGCGAATTCAGATACTGCGAAGATCAATCATCCTTAGGTCTGAGCCAGCAGCGTATCTCGACAATATAAGTATCCTCTCTTTCAGTGGATTTCAGCAAAGGCGAAAATTTAATGTTGCGATATTTCCCATCCGGCCATCCATCAAGACCTCCGGCACTGGAACCTACGCCACATTGCCCCGCTTCATTCAACCGCGTTGCCAGGAAAACAAGGGTTCCGCTTTCGTACCCTTCATCTGTTACAAAAGAAACATCCAGCCTATATACCGGTCCGCCTTTCTTTTTATACTTTTTGCGCACTCCCTCAGACACCGCCCTGCTAAAGTTCGGGTCAAGACGGTCACTACTGATATAGTCCAACGGAAATTGCTCGGCAGGTCCGTCATACTTGTCATATAGACGTACGACCGCCTGTTTGAGTCCCGGGGCGCCCTCAATATTTAAAACAACCTCTTGGCCATCGAGCACGACCTCGCTTTGTCCATTAGCTGATGCAGCCATTGGGGGCTCAAAAAATTCCGGCGGTTTCTCAGGAGCTTCGTAATCAAACATAACCAGGTCATAATCATCCGAGTCTTTTTCGAAGATTTTCATCTGAACAGGTAAAAGAGAATTTTTGCCCACTGTAACAGATATGTTTTCTAACCACTGGCTTCCATCCCAATCGGGGGGCGGGTCAACTTCGTATATGAGAAAGTCATCGCCCACATTGATAGGCGTCAGTTGACTTAACTGCTCATTCTTATCTGACAATAAATCTGCGCTAAATAATTCAAAAAAAGTCTTTCCTTCGGCAAATAAGGATGGCTTTTTACCAATTCGCCTTCCCTGCTCATCAAATTTCTGCTGCGTTTGTCCGTCGTCATAGGTCATGCCCCCCTTATCTCCACGCCTAACGAGTTTCCCGTGCGCATACCAGCCCTCGAACTGTCTGAAAAGAGCGTCACCCCGACTTTTAAACCAATATACATGCACATAGTCAACCTGAGCAACGCGGTTGGTCACCTCACCCCAGGCAACATTTGCCATATCCGGCCCACCTGCAAACTTCACTCCTAATAATACTGCAGTAATTATCACCGCCGCAGCGGCTAATTTTGTGATTCGATTTTTCATAATCGTTCTCCAAACATTTGGCCCAGCTAAAGCCGGGCCTGCTTTTTTTGATTCTTCCATCGCGGCCAAAGCATCGCCGAGAATTCTTCCGTCCATCTCAGCGTCGGCCGACACTTCAATATTCTCAAGATATGACTTCTCAATTGAACGCTCTATATTTCCTGGATATCTCATCTTAACTCACCATTTAAAATTGAACGCAGCTTATTCAAACCATACCGATATCGGCTTCGAATCGTATTGGCCGAAACGCCTTTTGATTTGGCGATTTGCCTGAATCTGGTCCTGCTTTGCAGATGAAGAATTATTATCTCCCGCTGCTCGCAGGGAAGCTGAGCCATCGCAGAGCCCAATCGCTCCGACAATTCACTGTGAACAGCCAAATGAGCCGGCCCACTTATATCTGAACGAATCGGCCCTGCGTTATCCATGCCAACAGTGCGTTGTCGCTGCGCTGCCCGATTCTTGTCACGCGCACGATTTGCAATACAGATTGACAAATAACCTTTCAGGTTCCCTCTCAACTGAAAAGTTCCCATGCCTTTTGCAAAAGAAACAAAAACGTCATGCAGGACATCTTCAACACCACTTCTGTCATTCAAAAGAGCGGCAGCGACCTTGAGCAAATCATTTCTATACTTTTCATAGATGCGCCTAAGAGCATCACCGTCACCACGATTGAATTTGCGTATAAGCAGCTTATCTTCCAACATCAACGCATCGCTCACCAAATCTTACAACAATCGATTGTCACATCTTGAAACGACTAAGCCTGCGATTTTAGTCTAAACAAAATATATATTTTTTGCCAGATTTAGCTTTGCGAGCCCCAGAAAACGATTTTGCCCTTAAAAGCGCATAAAAAAGGCCGAGCTAAACGAGCCCGACCTGTTTTCGCCCTCCAATGAAGGAGGACTATCATGTTACTTCTTCACAGTCCGTCAGAGATTATTTTTACTCTGCCCGGCCTTTTAGAATTCGTCGTCATTATTCTTCGATGCTGCTTATTGACTTCTGAAAGCCTCGGGATCAAAAAAAGCAGCGTCCTTTTGTACAGAGTAATCAAAGAAGAGATCGGCATAGCGTTTTTCTGAACGGAGAAAAAATCGAATGGGTAGTTTACTATCTCGAAGAGCCCATATCTTGAGTGCTTCTGGTGTTATATGCTTTGCCCTTGCCTGAAAAAGAACGGTGTCACTTGATGCTACCGTCTTGGCTGTTTCAAGAGGTATAATGCCCTCCACATCGGAAGGAAAGCTTTTGGTGAGGGTATCCAGCGAAAATCGTCCTTTCTTACTACATAACCTCCAAATGAACGGAGGTAAGTTTTCGTCGTCATTTACAGGTTTCTTTGTAGATCGGTCGATGGTGATTTTATTTTTGTCATTGGATAAATCTGCAAAGAATACTGTGTTTCCTTCGTGGACCCTGACTCGTGAATCTACGGACTTCCATATTTCTATCCTCTTTGTTTTGACCGGTGTGTCATGGCCAATATATATTGTTATATGGACGAACGGCACCGAATCAAAGCTCTCGGCGACATCCGCCCAGAGAAAAGATGAACCATTAGTGCCAAGTTGACCTATGACTATAAACACTGCGATAATTATCACCGCCGCAGCGGCGAGTTTTAGTTTTGTTATTCTGCTTTTCATGATATGCTCCCATAAAATATGTTGTTTTGTTCGCTTCAAAGTCTTGCTGAAATCTTCCGAGAGGTCCCGGGCGATTTGGCTCGCTTCGGTGGGCAGATCTTCTGTGCCTAAGTTTTTGAGGATTTCTTCAATACTATCGGGTTTCATTTTATTTCTCCTAATCTGCCAAAGCCGCTAACTTGCTTTTCAAAGTCGCAATCGCCTTGGACACGTGCGACCTTGCACCTGCCTGGGTACAGTTCAATTTCTCAGCGACGGCATCGTAACCTTGCTGCTCGAAATATCGCATCACTATCGCCTTTGCCTGTTTGGCCGGGAGCTTAGCTACGGCTTGTCTTACTTTAGCGGCCAATTCGTTGTCGCTGACTTTCCGGTCCGGGCCTTCTTCGACTCCGATTCGGTCTTTGCTGATTTGGCCATCTTTGCCGATCCTGTTTCGCCAGGCCCGGGAATTTGCAGACAGGGCAATCCTGTAGATGTAAGAACCTGCCTTTTTGCCGTTGAGCTTCTCGGCGTGCTGCCACATTCCCAAGAGCGAATACTGCATCGCCTCAGTGAAAAGCTCCCTGTCACCGGTGAGCTTCCAGAGCACCGAAGCCAGGAAATCAATATAGTCGGCTTTTGCCTGTCTAAAGATTTCGGCTCGCTTTGAATGCTTCATTTCCTACACTCTAACTAACCTTTTATAAAATCTGAACATGTTCAGTTTCCATTTAATAATAACAGGCCGGAACAGAATTTGTGTAAAAGTTTCCGTTAAAAAAAACACCACTGGATACGTTTTTTTGGGAAACAACTGAAATGCTTTTTCGAGAAGTGTATCTATGGCTATTTGCCGGTTATTTTTTCACCTGCCTGCGGGCCCTGAACATAATGAAAAGTCCAAAAACCGCTGAAAGCACATAACCGGCAGGCGTAAATTTCAAGATGGCTTCAGGGCCAAAATATTGTGCGGCAGGCAGGTGGGCCATAAAAACAATATTTGCCAGCGCCCACGTACCCCCTGCAATAAATCCCATTCGCCGTCCGAGGTTGGGGCCGGTTGCGGCCCTGGCGAGGGTAATCATCAATATGTAAGCTGAGATTGAGCAAAAACCCAGGCCAAACAGCAACCATATAGCCATTTTATTTTCTATCAATACCAGGTATGTCACCAGAAAAGGGACCGCGAGAAAAAAAGCGACAATCGAACATAGAAGCTCGCCTTTCCTGTGAGCGATACCTACCCACACAAACACGCCCACGGTCCCTCCGAGACCGAACATCGTTACGGAGAATCCCCCGAAAGTAAGCTTAAAACCAAGGTCATTTAGTACCATCGGCAGAAGCGAAGCAAGAAAGAGGGTAGAGACAGTTGCGGGCATAGCCATAGCATATAAAAGCCAGAAAGGCAATCGGTTTTCAGGATTAGCCGCGTTATTTGTACTAAAGCTTTCCGGCTCAACGGCCATGCGGATTTTCAGGAATATGACCATCAAAATGCCAACAACGGGACAAAGAACCAGAGGATATAAACCCTGAAAACCAAACCTTGAGACAAGAATAGTGGAGATCGCTCCGCCGCTTGCGTATCCGAGAAAGCCGCCTGCCATAAAAACCGCAGTGCTGACCGACGGTGGAATCGTCTTAAGCCTGTGAACAGCCCGCAGGGCTTCGGGATGGACGATTGCTATCCCGCATCCGCTGACCGCAGCTAAGATAAGCATCGCGGCAAAGGCACCGCCTGACCGAGGCAGCACGCCCAGCAGGCAAATACCCGGGGCCAATATCAGCCCAAGATACATAAAGAGAGGGTATCGCCTGCGAGCACGCATATGACCGGTAAGTGCCTGAACGCCGTTGCTGGTCAGATGCATCACGACCAAAAGAATACCGCCCAGGGACAGGCTTAATACAAATTCGGCCTTGATTGCAGGCAAAATAGCAGGCAGCATACCGCCGAACAAGTCTACCAGGAAATGAACCCCGGCAAGGACTAATAGCTGCATCCATCGAAATGTGTCGAGTCTTTTTTCCAAGTTTTAACGAACCGACGTCTCCTTATCGATTTTTCTGTTTTGATAACGCAGCATTCAAGAGCCCCTGAGCTTTTTTATAGTCAGGATCGATTTGCAGGGCCCGTCGAAATGCCTCTACTGCCTTGTCTGTTTTGCCCTGTCTATCCAAAAGAATACCCATGTTGCAGTGCATTTCGATATCATCGGGAGAGGCTTCGAGGACAATCTTAAACTGCTCGATAGCTTCATCGGGCCTGTTAAGGGCGGCCAGCGTTAATCCGAATCGGCCATGGGCAATTATGTTGTCCGGCTCAAGCTCAATCGCTTTTTTATAATATTCAACAGCCTCTTGAAAGTGGCCCTTTTGGGCCAAAACAAGGCCCAGGTTGCTTAGTGTTTCGACATCATCGGGCCTAAATTTCAGTGCCAGACAATATTCTGCGACAGCTTCATCACTTTTTCCCTGCCTGCTCAGCACAACGGCCAGATTATAGTGTGCCTGAGGAAAGCCGGGTTGCAGTTTCAGGGCATTGTTGTAACACTCAATAGCATCATCAAATCTGTCGAGCCTACGAAAAGCATTGCCCAGGTTGTTATAAATCTCAGGAGAATTCGGCCTGATTCGCAGTGCTTTGTAAAAATGGTCAATTGCCTTTTCGACTTGTCCAATTTCTTTTAGAATGTTGGCATAATTATTATTCATAACGAAGTTGTCACCGGTGACACTGATTGCATGTTCAAAAAGGGCCTTGTTATTTCGCCAATGGCGCAGTTGAAGACGGGTGCATATCGACAAAGCCAAAAGAACAGCCAGCGCTGAAGCACCAAGTGCAATTCTTCGGTACCGCCAGTTTGCTGACAACTCTCGCAAGCCCCAGGCAATCATAATAAACAGTCCTATGAACGGCAGGTATGTATATCTGTCTGCCATAGCCTGGGAGCCGACCTGAACCAGGCCAATAACAGGTACAAGAGTGCCCAAATACCAGAGCCAGCCTACAGGAAGGTATTTACGGCTTCGAGCCAACCAGATCACAGCAACGGTTATAGCCAGCAGCAAGAATGCCGAGGCTACTACCTGCCACACAGGCAATTTATTCAAAGGATGCGGGTAAAATACCGCCAGCCGGCCGGGCCATATCATTTTTGAAATATAAGTGACGTAAGAAACCAGAGCGTTTGCAACTCGGTATTTTAGAGGGACATTGTGCCAGCCGGACATGACTCCACCTTTTTGCTGAGCAATAAATGTGACCGCGCTCAAAGCTCCGACAAGGACAAACAAGGGAATCTTTTCAACGAGCAAACGCCATACCGACACTCCCTTACGAGCAACCTGCGCTGATTCAGTCAGGGATGAATCCTGCTCTTTGTTTAGACGTTTCAATTGAAGACGGCCCAGGGGCCAATAATCCAGCAGAAGTAACGCAAACGGTAAAGTCACTACCATCGGCTTGGTCAAAGTTGCCAGGGCAAAAACCACAACCACAAGCAAGTACCTCCCAACACCGGGGCACTTAGCGTATCGAATATAGGCGGCTATTGTCAGCATCCAGAAAAAGGTGCTCAAAACATTCTTACGCTCAGCCACCCAGGCCACGGACTCGACATTTAAAGGATGCAGGGCAAAAGCGGCAGCGACAAAAGCGCTGGGCCAAATCGAGCCTGTAATCCTTTTCAAGATACCAAAGAGCAGGAGCGTACTTGCCAGGTGAAAGAGCAGACTGGTCAAATGGTGCCAGGTTGGATTTAATCCAAAAAGGTGATAGTCCAGTAAGTGGGTCAGCGAGGTCAGCGGGTGCCACATATGGAAATGAGGCTTCGTAAAGGCCCAGATGACCGACTCATAAGTTAATCCACGCTTGACGTGTGGATTCTCAGTGACGTACTTATCATCATCGTACTTGACAAATTCGTGGTTGAGGACCGGCCAATACGCCGCAAGAGTTGCTACGACCAGAAAACCATATATCAGGAGAGATATGTTCTTATGAAGTGGTTTATTCATCTCTTACAAACTCAGACGGTAATGGCTCAAACATCCTTTTGGCCTCGGAATGTAACGGTCCTTCACCTTATCCCGGCGTTGAATCCAAACATGCCGGTCGATATAGCTGGGAAATTTTAACTTTTGCAGCTCACCCACAAGTCTCGCCCCTTCAGTTAGCATCTTTTTGAAACTTCCTTCCGGTCAGTTGCTCGTAAGCTTCGATGTACTTAGCGCTGGTCTTTTGCCTGATATCATCGGGCAGCTCGACGCCGGGGCCCGACTTGTCGAAATTTATACTCTCGAGGTAATTTCGAACAAACTGCTTATCGAAACTTTCCTGGTCCCTGCCGGCTTCATATTTGTCGGCGGGCCAGAACCGCGAAGAGTCCGGGGTCAAGACCTCATCGACCAGAATAATTTTGCCCTCAACAACGCCCCATTCAAATTTCGTGTCGGAGAGGATGATGCCTTTGCTTTCAGCATAGGCGCTTGCCTTTTTGAAAATCTCTATGCTCTCGTCCCTTACGTAAGTGGCTGACTCCTGGCCGATAATTTGCACGGACCGCTCAAAGCTGATATTCTCATCGTGCTCACCTCTCTCGGCTTTTGTGGCCGGTGTAAAAATGAGCTCGGGGAGCTTCTGGCACTGTGTTAATCCGGCGGGCAGCTTCTGTCCACAGACTGTGCCGCTATCCTTATATTCGGCCCAGCCCGAGCCTGCCAGGTAGCCGCGCACGACGCACTCTATGGGTAGAACCTCGCCCTTTTTGACCAGCATACTACGCCCGGCCAACTGCTCGGCGTGATTGCAAAACGGCTCGGGGAAACTCTTTATATCATCACTAATCAGATGATGTTCAACCTCTCCGCTTAGAAAATCGAACCAGAAGCGTGAAATCTGCGTCAAAATTATTCCTTTACAGGGTATGCCGTTGGCCATAATCACGTCGAAAGCGCTAATCCTGTCGGTGGCCACAATGAGGAGCTTATCGCCCAAGTCGTATATGTCGCGTACCTTGCCCCGGCTCGGCTCCATACCTGCAATATTTGTCTGTAATACCGTTTCCATTATAATGCCTTCCTTCATCTTACTTCTCCTTGTTAGTTGTTCCCTGACTTATTCTAAAATCAACATACTCAAATATCTTTTTTTTGACTGTTTCAATATCTTTAGTTTTCGGCAAAAAGTCAATCATCATCTCGAGAAGCCTGCGCTGCTTTATGCGTTTGAGGGTCGGGACAAAATTCACGTCATAAACCCATCCAAGCAGGCAAAGCTTCATATCATTCAAGGTCTTCAGTTCCCTATAATCCACGCACCTTTCATTTAGAAGCCCTTCAATGACTTCCGCCGAACACCCCGGCTCATCGGGAAGCTCCAGCTCCAGATCAAAGCCCTGGGGATCGTCGGCGTACTGCCTGTAGCAATCCGTCATCGAATAGAGTGCATCTATCTTATCGGCGTCACGAATCAATTTTGAAAACAGCAGACAATCGCCTTCCAAATCCTGGGGCAGCTCTCTTAAGCCGTGATATTCAATCGCTTTTTCTATCAGTTGCCTTTCGGAGTGATCTATATCCTCAAGGGTCTTAGTTTTGCGGAGAACCTCCAGGCCGAGCAGGCAATGGTTTACGCTTTGTGGGTCATTATATGTCAGGTACAAGACAAACTGCTCGAATCGGCCGATATCGTGAAAAATCGCTATCACCTCAGCAATCCGGGTTTGATTGGCCGAGAAACGCAGCTCTTTAGCCAAATACAGCGCCTCTTCGCAGGTCCTCCGAGTGTGGTCTTCTTTCCGCTTTAAATTGGCATTTACGAACTTATTTTTGCCATAAGATCCGGCCACATAATCATCAAACCACATCCTGAATTTCTTAAGCTGCCCTTGCTCCATAACGTCCAGACCTGGCGATAACAATAAAAACGCCCAGCACCGAGTTTCAAAAAAATTCCTATTCCGTATTCCCAAATATGCTCGCTGTTGTATAATACAGCCTAAATCGATAATAGTCAAAGGAGCAAAAGAAAATGCCAAGCGTAAAAGATGTGATTGTCAAAAAGCCGTCCGATGAAGAAGCGGAAGGCTGCAAGGTCTGGCCAATCTGGAAGTGCGAACCCAGCACCTTCGACTGGGCATACACAGAGAAAGAAACCTGCCTTTTGTTAGAAGGCAAGGTTACGGTTACGGACGGCACAGACTCGGTAAATTTCGCCGCCGGCGACCTTGTGGTTTTTCCCGTAGACCTGGAGTGCACGTGGCAGATCACCGAAGCTGTAACGAAGCACTACAATTTCGGATAGACGCGTAGTCGGGCAAGGTTATCTGGGGAATCTCGGATTATGGTAGTTGATCCAGGTGACCGAGTGCTTGTCCTAAACCCGGACAGAGGCAGTGATGGAAATCAGGCCAAGAATAAGAATCGCACGAGTAGACTGGGAACCAGTGTCATGACAATTCGTAGCGAGGCTTGCAGCTTCAGCCAAAATGGCGACAACCTCGCGCTTCGTGGAGAATGTATGTTAGAAAAACAAGAAACAACACTTGTGTTGCAGTTAGTATCGTTTAGGTTTCAGGCCCGGGCCGCATATTTGTGCACGGTTATATTGATGCTGCCGGCCGTGGTGCTTTTCGCCTGGACGGGTTCGGCATCGGCCGGAGCGATCGACGTAGGTTCCGACAAACAGTTGTTCGTCGGCCCCTGGGCGACTGATGGGAGAGACGAATACCTGGTGGAGTCCATGCGGAATGTGGCCATGACCATGAATGAAGCTTACGCGACCGGTGAACGGTTGATGGAGTATGACAAGCCATGGCGGCCGGGCGAAAAAGGCGTTGCCCTGCAAGACTCGGGATTCGTGCTGAAAGTCGGTGACACCTTTCGCATGTACCACCATGAGAGGGTTATGGGTCAGTACTCCGATCATGGACCAGATCCGCGAATGCACGTCACAACACCCTATATCGAGTCGAAGGACGGTATCCATTGGGTTAAGCCCGATCCGGGTCTGTGGAAATGGAAGTGGGAAGGACAGCAAAAAGACGACCTTGTTTCCACCAACGATCTCAGGGATTACTATCCGGAGCTGGTAGTGTGGGCGATATTCATGGATCCGACGGCCAAAATACCCGAGGAAAAATTCAAGATGGCCTTGACCATAAAGCCGCCGACGGGAAAAGCCAAGCGCAGGGGGAGATTGCCCAAGGGCAAGTACGGGTTTTGTTCCCCAGATGGGATCCACTGGAAAACGAAAAGCCTGAAGAAACTTGGAACCAGCGGGGACGGACCTTTTGCCCCATTTTGGGACGATCGCATCGGCAAGTATGTCGCCTACACCCGGATAAAGACGATGGATGACCCAAGGCAGGTCGAATACTTTCATAAAGAATACGGCAAGGAGAAGCTCGCCTGGCACGGGAGACTGCTCAGAGTGGGCAGATCGATCTCCGACGACTTTGTCAACTGGAGCAAGGAAACGGTCGTCATCGCTCCGGACGACATAGACGAGGCCAATTCGGCGCCGAACCGGGTGGATTTCTACAGCGGGCCAGTTTTGCGGTACCCCGGAACTCACAACGTCTACATAGCGATGCTGTCAGCATTCGGGCATTGGAAAGCGATGCCAGACCCGGACCCGGACGGTTCGGGCAAGCTCATCCAGATTCCTGCTAAGGTTGATATTCAACTTGCAACCAGTCGAGACGGCATCAATTGGCACCGGGCTCCCGGCCGCAAACCCTTCATTCGTCTGGGGCCGCAGGGGACTTTCTGGAGCGGAATGATATTCACCAAGTCGCCCTGCTACCGCATGGGTGACGACCTGGTATTCTTCTTCGAAGCCTTCAGCCGAAATCACGCGGAGTTCCACCATGTCGAGAACGAGCGCGGGGTGGGCAGGGCGTTATTGCGGTTGGATGGATTCATCTCGGCCGACGCGGCCTACACCAGCGGCGAACTGACCACCAAGCCGCTGGTTTTCTCAGGCAGCAAACTAGAACTCAACGTCGCCACCGGCGCAGGCGGGACGGTACAGGTCGAGATTCAGGACGAAACCGGCAAGCCCATAGATGGGTTTGCCCAAGCGGAGGCTGACGAGATCACCGGCAACTATATCCGCGTACCGGCTTCCTGGGGGGGCACTACATTTAAGCGGGGCCGCTGGCAGGGCAACACGGACGTCAGTTCCCTGGCTGGCAGGCCCATCCGTCTGAGATTCACCATGCGCGACTGCAAATTGTATGCCTTTCAGTTTATTGAATAACCTTGAGGTGATAAATCATCATGCAACCCAACCTATATCAGCGTACATGCAGATGGAACCCTGATCAGAGTCCGGAGGGTAAGCGATGGGTGTCAGCACACCGCGTTGACGCTCGGAGCTCAGATGGGCGCCGCATGTCTGGGCACGGTCATACAGAGTATAGATCGATCTGTTTGGTGGCGCTGCCAGCCTTGCTCCTTTTCTTCTGGGTAGTTCATCCGTGCTCGGGCGGCGAAAAGCTCCGAAAGATAATTGATGTCGGCTCCAGGAAGCAGTTATTCATCGATGAGATGTTCATTGAGTCCAGCAGCGGTGTGCGTTTGACGATGAATCCGCCGTCTCAGACGCTGGAGCCGGTACTTGTCGCCGACCAGCCCTGGGAAGACTCTATTCACGCATACAGCAGTGTAATAAAGGAAGGCGGCAAGATTCGGATATGGTATAGTGTCTCTCCGAAGCCGCCAGCCGAACTCTGTGTTGCCTATGCCGAGTCAACCGACGGCATTCATTTTGTCAAGCCGAAGATGAACCTCGTCGAGATTAACGGCTCACAGGCCAACAATATCGTCCTTGGCGGCAAGATCGGCGGAAGCGCGGTATGGATTGATCCCAAGGCTCCGCCAAACCAGCGGTACAAGACCCAGGCCAAGATCTACCCGAGTGGAAAGTTGCACATGCATGCCTCGCCGGACGGCTATCACTGGACGTTCTTCGCGGCTCTACAGGTCGGCCACAAGGATACGCAGAACATCGTTTTCTGGGACGATGCCGTCAATCGCTACGCCCTATATGGCCGGAAGAAGATCTATTATGAGGGCTCTGAGAAGGATCACATCGCAAACCGTATGGTCAAGCGTCTGGAGTCCGACGACCTTGTCTCCTGGGACAACGAAGTCGTCGTTATGAAAGCCGACGACGTTGATCTTGCCACGTACGACACCGGCACACCACGGCCACCAGTTGATTACTACGGTGCTGCCGTATTCAAGTACCCGGATGTTCACGGCGCGTATATCATGCTCGCCCAGGCGTTCTGGCACTGGAAGCAGCGTCCGGTCGAGCAAAGACGGGATGAAAGCGGCAGCAAAGAACTCCCAAAGCACGAAAGACTGGCTCCCAGTGCGCTGGACGTGCGGCTCGCAGTCAGCCGTGACGGCAAGAAATTCAAGCGGGCAGGTGGCCGAAAACCTTTCCTCGGGCTTGGTCGGGAAGGCAGCTTCTCTTCACGATTCGTATGGGCCATGCCGAATCCCATACGGATGGGTGACGAGTTATGGATATACTACATGGGGACAAACAGGGATCACGACGGCTTCATCGATCCCGCATCGTCCGAACACCTGAGCGGCATTAGCCGGGCGGTTATGCGACTCGATGGATTCGTGTCCGCCGACGCTGATTACAGCGGTGGTGAGATCGTCACGCCGTTGATCAGGTTCAAGGGTAAAACCCTGGAACTTAACCTGGACACCAGCGGCGGCGGTTCGGTGTTCGTGGAACTTCTGGACGAAAACGACCGGCCCATCGAAGGGTTTACCAGGGCGGATGCAACGCCTCTTTGTGGCAACTCGGTACGAATGCCGGTAAGCTGGGGGCAAAACCAAGATGTAAGCAAGTTGGCAGGACGGCCGATCAAAATGCGTCTGGTCATGCGCGACTGCAAATTGTATGCCTTTCAGTTTGCTAAATAACCTTGAGGAAGTAAACCCACTGGGTCGAGGCCGGCAGGGAAATTCCGAGACAGCGTCCGTCAACCGGATCAGCGCGGCTCAGAGCGTGGAGTGTCGTACGCGGGGCGTCGGTAATGTCGAGCCCGAAAAACTCAGTACGTTTCCTGGCCGAAGTGTCTTTCTCACGTCCACCCTCGACCGGCACAACGCTCTTTACCTCCGGCCGGATAATCAGCGTTTTATCCTTCCTCTCAACTTCCAAACCCAGTGAACGCAGCGCCTGTGCTGCTTCTTTGGCTAAAATGTATTCCTTGCCTGCGGGCTTTGCTCTACCTTTACCCGTAACATCAATTGAAATCACTCTGGCAATCGTCCATAGACCTCCACCTCGGTGTATTGGTTTATCAGGTTCATTGAGTTGGTGTGGTTATATAAGCGAACGTACCTGGCGATCACGCCATTCGCTCCGGCCATCCAGCCCTCATTCGTCTCGATATAGTTCAAATCATTACCTTTGCCGAGTCCCAGGGAACCGTCATGATCGCTGTTGAAAAGGACCACGGCATCTTCAAGGTTCGGATCTCTTCCCACCTGGACCACAACATCCCAATAAATGGCAGGACGATTGTAACTATGCTACCAAACTACTGCATGGATTTCGTATTCTCTTCCAAGGTCGATGGTAACATGCTGTGGAACGGTTTTAGGCTCAAACTCGACATAATATTGGGGCCTCTTGTCACCATCAGTAATATATTCAAGATCGCCCATGATTAACATGGCCTCAGTGACAGTGACTGCTTTTCCTCTCGCAACATTTGTAACATCAGGGGGGACAAGTACGAGTGGGGACTTCTCGGCCAGTTTCACCCTTCGGCCGACAGAACCAATACCGAAATACGAGTCGTATAAATCAGGCAGCTCAGGGTACTCAACCTCCAAAGGTATCCTATTGTCCGCCGCCTGACTCCAAAGCAAATCGGCACCTATAAATTTTGACACTTTTTCGCCCGCTCCTTCAGCATCAACCTGCATATCAGAATCCACCGGCAAAATCACTATCTCAACCGGTTCGCTGACTGCTCCGATGGGTATCATCACGCTGTCGCCCGACCGTGCGTTCGCGAGAATCACACGGATGGTATGGCGGCCCGGCGCCAACTTGACACCTCCCTTTTCACTTCGCCCCCCAAGAGCCATGTCCAATGATAGCTCAAGATTATACCATCGCTTGTCAGGGCCAAATGACATGCCTTTGGCGCCACCCAGCATAGGAATCGTAACTCTATACCACACTCCGTCCACTTCAACCCCCCAATAGTCCGGTGCAGAAGTTAATAGCAGTCTGTGACTGCCGTCGTTGCGGACATCCGCCTTGAACTTCGGCGTCTCGCCAGCCGCCCACTTCGCCTTCTCCGCACGCAAACGAACTCTAATCCCTTCCGCCGCCTGACCCCAAAGCAAATCGGCATCCGGATTGGGATCACCCCCTATACTCGTGATTACCGGAATAGCAACTTCGGGATTGGTCCGATAGGCCTTTGCGACGGCAATGAGTTGCTGAGCAGCTTGTCCGCTGCCAAGGTATTTCATCGAAAGTGCATGCAACTCATCGAACGCATCCGGCTCCCGCGCATACAACTGAACAACCTGTTCGGTCAGCGCCTGCCGAAGCTCGATTAGTTCCTCTATACGCGTGGCATGTTTCCATGCAGCCATCTCAAGCTGGTTTCCTCTGCGGTATTCCTTCACCACTTCCGGCCGACCGTCAACAGTGTAGGCACCAACCGTCGGTCGCTCCGGCTTGTCCTTAGGCAGGCCGAATTGCAAACAGAACCTAAGCCCGCGCAGATAAATCCTCGCAGCCTCTTCCCTGCCTTTCGTTAATTGAAGCGCGTCACCCCAATAAACAAACAGGCGTGCCTTTTTAACAGGATCGTTCAGATGCCACCATCCCTGTCGGGCAAATTCTACTATTTTGTTGGGATCCGCTTGTCCGCTCTGAGCATATATCTCGGCAAGCTGGTAGTAAACAAGTGACTTCTCTTCGCGTTCAGTGTACTTCTCGAGCAACCTCTTGCCGAAAGTCTCGGCGCCGGCAAGATCCTGTCGCTCCTGCCAGAGCTCATACAGTTCGGCCTGCAGGGTCGTCGCAGCATCACCCTCATCGTCAACGGTGCCGGGTCTTTCGCCCGTCGGCAAAACCTCTATTACCACCACATTGCTTTCAATACGCAATTGCTTGGGAACCGGTATTGTCCCCGGCACGGCCTCCGGAGGTACGGGGTCTGAAACGAACATAACCAATTGAACAGTATGCCTGCCGGGTGACAGCTTCAGCCGAAGGTCAGAATCGTATGCGCCAACCCAGTCTTCGCTCAGAAGTATAGTGGTTTTATCCAAGGCCTCACGCGGCTCAAGGTCGGCCGGCCTGTCAGAAACCGGTCCCTTCCAACGCCAAATTTTACCCGCCACCTTGAGGTAGAAAAGCTCCGATGGCCGGGGCAGCGGCCATGGGCGTTCGCCAACATTTCTTGCTACCGCTTGGAGCTTCGGCGTTTCGTCCGCTTTCCAGAGGCGTTTATCGGCTCGCAAGCCACATTGCAGGCCGGCTACCGCCTCGCCCCAGTCCCTTTTGTCCGCCTCAGCCGGTAAAACCTCTATCACGACCGCATTGCTTACCGCGCGAAGCCGCCTCCAGTTGGCACGGTCCCTCGTTGATGGGCCGAAAGACAAACGAACCGTATGCGACCCCGGCGTGAACTTCAGAGGTCTGCCATTAATATTCCACCTTGACCATACCCCCGGATAAAACTCAATGTCCTTATGTTCCTGACCCGGAACGAGCAGCAGCGTCTGGAACCATCCCGAAAACGAAGCTCCAACCCTGTGCCACAGGCCGTCAAGTTCAACCTCCCAGTGTTCCTGCGTCAAACCCAATTCCCATTCGACAGTCCCTTTATTGCGCATGTCAACCAGGAATTTGGGCGTTTCACCTTCATACCACGCCTGCCGCTCGGGTCGTACCCGCATCTGAATCCCCTCCACCGCCTCACCCCAAGCTCGCTCGCTTCTTTCACCTTCACCTTCAACCTCAACCTGCACATCGGGTTTGGGCCCGGCTGTTATGCCGAGCTTTTTGAGCTGCTCTCGTACTCTAAATGAGACGATACCGCTTACAAACAGGACATTCGTGCCTTTGCCATGTTCAGCTTCGAACATTGTCTTGTCATAAGCCAAAGGAATCTCAGGAGGGTCGACCACAGTCCTGCCTTTGCCGAGGTAGAAGACATTTTCCGACAGCCACTTCAACTCTTTCTCATCCAGAAATTGCTTCAACTGCTGCATAGTGTCGGGGAACTTATAGTCGTAGTCATTGGCATACATCTTCGCGGCCCGGCTTAGTTTTCTCAACTTATCGGCCGCATCGCCCTTGCTACCGGCGTACTTGTACGTCGTGTCCAATGTCAGGTCGTTGACCCTGGCACCGGGGCGTATGTCAAGTCCGTCGAGAGTGAATTCTTTGTCTTCTATTTCAACATTGGGGGTAAACTCGCGAATCGTCACGGTAGTCCTGCCTTCGGAGCGCAAGCCGTTATGCACACCGGCCCCCTCCGAGATTGCCTCTGAGATATACCAAAGGCCTGCGTATTTTCTCCATTTGAGCCGGAGACTGCTTCGTCTTGCCCCGGTACCATCGTCTGTTGAATCCTTGGCCGTGTATTCCCAGGATGACAGGCGCATGCCATCGGCGCCGTTTATGAGCAGCATGATGTTTTCTTCAGATGTTTCGTTCTTGTACTCACTAACGACGCGTACGACATCTTTCGATTCCTGCGTAACTTTGAGAGTAAGTTGTGGTTGCTTGACCACACCTTCAAGAAGCTCTACGATGGAGCTCTGGTGCATACGAGGGAACGTTTCAGGGTGGAAATCATATCCCAATCGGCGATGGAACCGGCTGAAAGGCCGAGCCTGAACTGTGGCTTTTTCATCTGCGTTATAGCGCACCGAACTCATCGGTCCCACAGCCCATCTACATTCGAAATCTCCTCGTTTGCCCTTCTCAAAAGTAAATGCGTCCGAACGTGATAGTTCGCCTTCGAATATGAAATCAAGCATTTTCTCGGTTCTTGTGCTCGACTGGTTTGAAGAACTGGACTGGACCTCTACCACATGTGCAGAACCCTTACCGCTGTGAACGTATTTTGCAGACTTAAGTTGTTCAATGATAGCCGAAATAGCAGCTCGTGGATTGTCAGCATAAGTATCTACCGGTTCCCCCTCAACCTGCACATCGGTTTTTAAGCCCGGCAGGAGGGAGGTTTTAGCTGTGTCATCCAGCATGTGATCCTCATCCTCCGGACACATAAAAAAGACATACATTGGTTGATAATCAACAGGAGGTGGGGCCATTGCGAATAATTGATCATAATCTTCATAATGGTGTATATGTGAAGCCTCTCCAAGCCACCGTGAACCCAAACGAACCGGCTTGTCTATACGGACGATGATCGCCACAGGCAATTTCTCCCAAGAAGTAAATTCGATTTTCCTTTTACGCCCATCACGCGATAACAGGTCGTGATCACTTGGTAGACGGTGACGGTGGATTACTGGAACACGTTCGTCTTTACCAACCGTTCGGCCAATCTTGATACGAATGTCTTTCATCCCGCCGCCACGTTCACTCCAACGCGATTGCAATGGCGTACCATCCGGCAGATAATACATGCCCTTGGCACTGGCCAACTGGCTCGATCCCCAACCCACTTCATCTTCGGCGCAATCAGTGCTTCTGTGCCATAGTAGTTGATAGTGCCAAACCGTGACGTGTCCTTGTGCATCGACGTGGTACAATCCCGGTCCGGCAGGCCAATGTGTCGCCTGGTCCGGGTATTTCTTTTCAACCTGTTTGACCAGATCAAGCACTTGCTCAATCAGCTTGCGTTCGAAATCCTTTAGCGGCGGTGCTTGAATCTTGTTTTCGGTTTTGATTTGCACATCGGTTTTGACACCCGGCTGAAGCGAAACATTTTTGAACTCGATCCATTCATAATCTTGTATGGCATCCCCGCCGGGTACTCTTGGTGTAACTCCAATGCGTAGCAGAGCCCGGTCAGTTCTTCTGTGAAACTTGGTGACCAAAACTCTCAAATCCGGGAGCAGTATGCCGTCACTGCCATTTGGAAAACTGGTCATGCGTGAGCCGCCATTAGGAGCCGCTTCCCATTTAACGCCAACATCAGTAGGTCCTGCAAGGCGAACAACAAACTCGTATGCCCTCTCGTCAGCATCAGCGAATACTCTGTCGCCCTTTATGGTACCGTAAGGCTTTTCCTCCAGCAAACTGCCATCCGGCCGCCACCACTTTTTGCCTTCACTCGGATGCCCACAAATCCCCACCAGCTCAACCGTCACGCCGTTAGGTAGCGTCGCCATAAATTCTGATGCTTTTGCTATATCTTCAGCGGCGCCCTCTTCATCCTTCCCCGCCGCCATCGGCAGCAGGATTGCGCCTGAAATGATAACAGCAAGCACACCCACAATGCCGAGTCTGGCACTTCTGGGCATCGGGCGACCAAGGATATGCTTGATTCGCCCGGCCAGCGCGCTTTTTGATTCCACGACGCCTATCAATCGCAGACTCAAAGCGGGCCTCTTAAAAGACAGCTTCGCCACGTCCACCAGCGTCTGTGGATACTGCCGGGCCTTTTCGCCCATCGCTACAAGGACCGTCTCATCGACCGCCTGCTCCCGTATCCTTCTAATGACACAATTTGCAAGCCACAACAACGGATTATAGAAATAGATAATCTGCAAAACAGTCTGGGCCAAATTCACCCACAAATCGCAACGCTTTATGTGGACAAGCTCGTGCATCAAAACCGCCCGCAGACGAGAAGCGCCCAAAGTGGATGCCAGGTTCTGCGGCAGCAAAATCACAGGCCTGATTAATCCACACACCGACGGAGTCGTTGCATTTGGCAAAACCTTTAAGCCGACTTTGGATTTTATCCCCATACTCGCACAGCAATACGCAAGTGCATCGTTCATCAAACGGCCCGATTCTTTAGACTGGGCGACAAGGCCGCGCACAAAGAGCGCCCGCTGAAACAGCAATAATCCCATCGCTATCACGACTGCCAGCCAAACTAGAAACACCACCCCCTGCCAGGACAAAGGCGTCACCGGCACCTCCGGCGGGCTGACTGGCTCTGCCACTACCGGGGCGACCATCGGTGTAATCGGCACCTCCGATAGAATGTAGGGATTCGGTTGTATATATAGAGGATCTATAACGGGGGAGATATCTGCCGGCGCGGGCTCGATAAGTTCCTGTGTCGGGGGCGCTTGAGCTAAGTCCTGATACGTCAGCTTGTCGCCAAAGAAGTACCCCAGACTCAAAGGCGATGACAGGGAAGTCGGCAAAACCAGCTTCACCAGCACCAGCATCCAAATCCAATATCGAAATACCGCCTTGACCTTCTTTCGCAGCAGCAAATCGACCAGCAGCAAAATCACAATCAACACGCCGGACTGGATAAGCATCGGCAAGGCAAATTCCACAAATGTGCCCCCAGCCGAGTTAATCTGTTCCAATATCGTATTCATAATGCGACCTCCACTTATTAAGACGCCGTTTCCACTGTTTGGTTACAAGAAAATTTATTTTCTTTTGCGCCGAGTGCCTTTTCTGCGTTTTTTCTTTATCAGTGACTCCAGCTCGGCCAACTGTTTTTGGGATAGATTATTTTCGTCCACCAAAAACTGCATCATCGGCGTAAGGGCCCCGTTGAACGCCCTTTTTACCGCGCGCATGATTTCGCCCTTTTGCGCTTGAACCCTGGTGATTGCCGAGCGGTACAGAATGAGATTGCGGATTCTCTCTGTGGTCAGCAGGCCCTTGGTCACCATCCGGTCCATCAGGGTCTTGACGGTACTGTAGTGCCAGTTCTTTCGGGCTTCCAATTCTTCCTGGACGGCCGGGGCCGCACATGGCTCATTTTCCCAGACGGCCTGGATAATCGCCCATTCGCCCTCGGTAAGTTCGTAATTTCTTTTTGTCATTACAAGTCTCCTTTTGTCTTTAACTTTGTAAATACTACTCTACACTTGTAAAGATTGCAAGCAAAAAATCAAAATAATTAAAATTTTTTTACCCCCCTGTCTTCAGTCTAAAAACCGCTTTTTCACGGGAAAAACCTGTGCAGCTTGATTGTGTTCTTAAAGATCTGGAATCCAGCGTTCTTTGTATCTAATTGTCTTTACTTAGTTTTGTTGGTTGAAATCATACGGAATGATATATAGATTCACATCGGTTTGCCCGACACCATCGCCGAAACCAGGAATACCAAGTCCTATCTCGAGTATTTTGACATCTATTATTTCCTGTTCCACTTCTTGGCCATGCAGAACTTTCAGGAAATCATCTTGTCGGATCTTTCCAGAAACTCTCAAATATATAGACCACTCTAATCCGGTCAGTTCTGGAAAAACATGAATCTCGAAAACAGTACCCGGTGAAAGTTCCTTCAATGGGATGTAACCCGCCAAAATTGTAATAATCCTTACATTACTATCCTCAAGCCAAACCGGATTATCCAATATTTGAACCAAATGAGACAACTTCATACCAGACAACGCATGTCGCCTAAACAACTCAACAACAGCAAGGCGTCTATGGAGTTTGGTATACTCCGTACTATTTGCTATATCGCTCCAGAACTTTGGAGACTCCGTTGCCGGGCCTAACTTCTGTACTACCTTAACAAGCTCTTTGTATCGTACTTTTTCGTTTGCAATAGTTGATAAAGGGGTGTTGGTATCCTCTTTCTTTGCGCACCCCAAACAAGTTGCAATCAATACAATATATGTCAAATAGTGCGATCTGATTCTTTCTACTAACATTATCTGTATCCCCTTATTTCGATATAAAGTAGGAGAACCAACCTATTTTATACAGCCGGAATCCAGTATATCAATCCTTCGCGCCAATCAACACAAACGACTTGTTATCACCGTCACTGCCAGCTTTGGTTCTCGTTCGGTCCGTCTGCGGACAATCTAATCGCCTTTGGAGATAGCGGCAGTTACTATGAATATCGTCTCTGTGACTGGCTGGCCGGGACCGCCCGGCTTATTTTTTACGCTGCCGATTACGAAGCTTTGACCATCCTTGATACGGTTTCTTAGATTACTTATTGGCTTATTCCCGAAAACCACATTCGTCGCAACATTAATGTAACCATCATCAAGTATTCGCGGAGTAACTTCAAACGAATCCGTAATCTCTTTACCAGTCGGCTCCCTGGAGCTTGACCGTATCTTAGCGGTCTTGCCATCCAAAACTTCAAGGGTAGGATTCATCAGGATTTTCAAATATCCTTTTGAACGCAGCAGATCAACTAAACTCTCGAGCTTGTCCCTGGCCACTTGCTTTGCTTGCACTGCACTCTTTAAAATCACCGCCGGGGAAAGACCTTTATCCTGGCCCATAAGGTTTTTTATCTCTACCGCTGTTTCCCAATCAATCTTGACGCCCTCAATAACCTGGCACACAAGCAAGTCAACTCGTATCGCAGCTTTTTCCTGGTCAACTGCTTCGAGTACCTCGGCTATCGCGGCGCCTTTCAAATTGCTGAATGCCTTGCACTCTCCCTCCAGCAGCTCTTTATCTACCCGGCCGGGATGAATCAAAATACGGTACCACAACTCCAGGCTCTCTCTGGCGGTTATTGTGTAGGGCTTATTAAACAGCACCGCCGGGCTAAAGTACGGCATGCCCTTCTCAACGTACCACGGTGATGGATGCCGCAGGTTGTCAGGATGGTCGAAGATAGTGATACCCGCCTCTTTGCCATCCGGCAGCTCCCCGCTGAAGTCCACCCACCGGGCCTTTTTGCTGTGCGCCTGCTTATCTTTTCTCCCCTGGCTGTCGACAAACTCCCAACCGCGAGTTGCCTTGGCCATGCGCACGGAAAGCCCGGCGTATCCGCCCCAGCCCTTGCCGCCCTGTTCGCCAGGTATCGGTGTCCGGCCGAGCAATACGTCCTTTTCACCGGCGGTGAACAAGCTGTACCAGTCGATTCGATACCGGCCGTTCACGCCTGGCGCACTAACGGTAATTACCCGCATTTCGGTCAGTACGGTCGATTTGGCCGGCGGATGGTAACGGAGATTCATCACAATGTGGGCCGATGAGTCATCGTGGGGTACAACTTTTACCTCGACCACCTCGGTCCTGCCCGGCGACAAGCCCGTAGCAGGATCTTCCTCCCAGTAATTCACGCCGTTGATGAACTTCCACGAGAACCACAGCGCCCGATGCCACCGATGATCGGCCGGCCGCAACGATGTAAGCTCCGTGCCGTCTATCAATCCCACGGGGTGAAAACAAGGCTTGCCCTGCTTCTTGTCGAAGTTTAGCTGCCAGACAACCTTATCGCGATTCAGCAGTGCAAGTGTAGAATCCGTCTGCCGCCAATCGTAGCCCGGCTTTCTCGCGACAGCGGCCTCTTCGGCTTTCGCCCAACCGGACGAAACGATGCAACACCCCATCAACAAAACTATAGCACCAACCAGATTTGCATAACGAACCATGATTTTACCTCCACTGTTCATTTCCTTGCGCCCTTGCAATTTATTTCCAAATACTTTCTTTCATTTAGTCAGTTTGCAGACCACCGTATAGACCGTGCCACTAATTGTCGGTAGCTGGGATGGGCGTAGACGCTGGGGCCGTGGCCAACCATGATGAAGCAGACCTTGCCTTTGCCGTAACTCCTGACCCAGCCAATTTCGGTGTCGCTTTCGGGATGGTTAGTGGTCAAAAGCAGATGATTATCTTTTTCGAAGATGCACTTTTTATACGTCTCGTCATGCACATCGAAGTCCGCCAATCCCCGCGTAATCGGATGCTTTGTATCTTCTATATGGACGGTAAAGTCCGCACCGTGTAGGTACGTACTCGCCTGGCGTTTTACGCCGCCCTGCTCAGATGCCTTCAAATTGTATCTTCCCCCGATGATTTTGATGTACTCGGGCCATTCCTGATAGGCACCCATGCAATGGTGCAGGGCCACGACGCCTACTCCGTTCTTTACCAGCTTGGTGAAATTTTCCTGCCGCTTCGGCGATATCTTCTGCGTCATATTGAAGAACACGATAACATCGTAATCCCAGCCGCTTATGTCCTCGAATATCTCGCTGTGGTCTTTGAGGGGGAATTCAACATACTCGATATCTTCATATCCTTCAAAGAGCGAGATGAAGGGCTTGTGCTCAAAAGCGTGGCCTCCAGTAACTACCAGTACGTTAAGCTTTTCGCCCGGCTTGCTGAGGTCCTTCCCCGATTGAGCAAATTCGCCGCACGAGCAGAGAAATCCCGCCACCAATAATAAAACGCATGTAAGCATTACCGTATGAATTGTGGTTTTCCCTGTGTACTTCATTTACTTGTCTCCTGAAACAGCGTAGTTGACGATTTTAGTTACTGACCCTATCGGGTCACCTTTGTTTTACCTGTAAGCAGAATCTTTCTTACCCAAAAGATAATCCAATTTTTTTTGCAACGCCTCGAACATGGTCAGCGGCCAATTGGTATTCTTCCGCGTTCGGCAGGTGTTCCAGCATGAGAGGGATTTCCGGTATTTTGCTCAATTCCTTCAGAAACACGGCATAATCCAGGCCGCCTAATCCCGGACGGACCTCGTCGAGATGGGTCGTGAGTTTTTTCTGCAAAAGAATATCCTTGGCGTGGCAGCTTTTGAGATAGGGGCCGAGTTTTTGAAAGCATTCGCGGATAAGCTTTCCGCTGTTAAAGTAGCGTTGAGGACTGCAAACAAGATTGACCGGGTCCAGATGGACAGCAAACCGCCTGCGGTCAATGGCCTTAAATAAACGTAAGTACGAATCAGGGGAATCCGGATACGCCCAGGGCATTGTTTCCAACGTGAAATATGTGCGGGTTGGTTTGACATCATCAATAATGGCACGGGTAGTTTCAACAATCATGCCAAAGGTTTCTTCGGTGAAGTTCCCGGCAGAAGGGCCGTCCCAACGCTCACCGCGTGAGCCGCTGATATTAACGCAACAGTTGGCTCCAACTCTATCAGCCAGGGCCAACTGCCTGCGGCATTTTGCCTGTGCATCTTTGCGTGTTTTTTCGTCGGGACTGATTGGATTGCTCCATGCACCCACTTCGGCGATAATTATGTCAGCCTTTTTGGCTGCAACGGCGTAGGCCTTGACAACGTCATCCTTTGCCCCGGCGCCTACGGGACAGTAGGCCGCTCTGTAGCCGAGTTTCTTCACAGCTCGAACCCAGGAATCAGGATTATCATATTTTTCAAAAGTGGGGCCTCCCAATCGTAACAAGGGAGGTTTTTGGGCAGCCTGTAATTTAATCGCCGGCGCAGAGGCCAATAAAGCGGCCCCAACAAGGGATTTTTTCATAAATTGACGTCTGGAAACCGATTTTCTATTGTTCATCATTTTTTCCTTCTCCTTTGCAGTAAGAACGATATCTAATATAGAAACAAAATGAGCTTAAACTGCTAATCTATATCTTAACGGACAATAGAGATGAATTCACTAAGAAATTGCCGCTATTTGTATTCCCTGGCCATCACGAAACCCGGCCCAAAGGCAGAGTGGAACGGCCGATACCGGCTTTTGCAACAACTGGCCAGCCAATTTATTTTGAACCGGAGCCAATGCAATAGAGGTTTTTAACGCCCCGCAGAAACATCTGCCCATTACTGATTGCAGGCGAGGCGCGGGTCTGTTCACCTAATTCATTACGGGCGACGACCTCGTATTGCGGGCCCGGCTTGACGACCGTCATAACGCCCTTGTCCGACAGGAAATATACCAATCCGTTGGCTATCACCAGAGAAGGGCTGTGCTTTCCTTCGAGTCGCTGCCGCCAGGCAATTTCGCCGGTCTTTGCTTTGAGGCATGTTGCCGCCCCACTGTCAGATACAACCAGAAACCAGGGCCCTGCCGCGATTGGACTGGGTACGTACGAGCAGTCCCTGTCTTTCTGCCAAACGACGTGTGTGTCGGTTACGTTGCCACTTCCGTCCGGGCGGATCGCCTGCATAAAACGGTCCGGGAAACCACACGTCATAAACAGCAGCTCGCCATTATATACTAATGACGCCACGAACTGCTCGGTAGGACCGTCTATTATCCAGTGCTGTTTTCCCGTATCCGGGTCGTAACTGGCTACACACTTGCTTCCCGAAAGTATCATCTGGTTTCGCCCTTTGATATGACGGACAATCGGCGCGCAGTAGCTGCGGATCACATTCGGGCGGGGAGTTTCCCAGATGGTTTTGCCGGTGGCACGATCCAGCGCGACAATGTATGCCGGGCCATCGTGGTCCCCATTGACAATGACCTTATCTTTCCAAAGGACGGGGCTGGAACAATAGCCGTGCATACTTGAAAACACACCCGGACGCACTTCCCAAACTTTTTTACCGTCGAAATCATAAGCGGCAACGAACATCTTATCACGGTCGAGAAAGCTGACATACACGCACTTGCCATCTGTCACGGGCGTCGATGATGCATAGCTGTTCAGCGAATGTTTTCTTTCAAGAGGGGCCTCAAGAACCACGCGCCGCCAAAGTACTTTTCCGTTTGTACGGTCCAGAGACAGCAGGAGGCGCTGCTTTTCCAGCGCCGTGACTACAAAGATACGGTCGCCCCAGATAATCGGCGATGCATGTCCTTTGCCCGGTATAGGTACTTTCCATACAATGTTTTGTGTACCGCTCCATTTGACCGGTATGTTCTTTTCCAGGCTTGTGCCGTCTCCGCGGAGTCCTCTCCATCCGGGCCAGTTTTCAGCCGAAACAGGGCCCGACAGTGTTGTGATGATTGCTATCGCCAGAGACAGGCCGACAATAATGTTTCGATAGCTGATTATGAAATTATTTTGGTTTATCGTCATCTTCCTTTTTTTCCTCGGGCTTGACCGCGGACAGGTCAAGTACATACGGTGGCGGCTCGCCGCCGGGGCCTTTTAGATAATGTTCCATCCACCGCATCAGCCGGAGGGAAAAATCCAGTCGGGAACCGGTCCGGCGGTTGCCGTGCGGCTCGCCGGGATAACGAACCAGACGCACGGGGGTTTTTCCATAGGTTTTTACAGTGCGGTAAAGGGCCAGCGATTGTGCCGGATTAACGCGGGTGTCACTTTGGCCGTGCAGAATCAGCAGCGGAGTGCGGCATTTCTGAAAGTGAGTAATGGGGCTGCGCTGCCGCATGAGCTCCATGTCTTCCCAGGGATATTTCATCTGATGAACCAGTCTGTGCTCTTCGGGGATGTCACCCAGGGCGAAACTTAGAAACTGGTCGCTGATACCGACAAACATGACCGAGGCGGCATAACGATTGGTATAATAAGTGGCCCCCCAGGCCGAAGCATATCCACCGTATGAGCCCCCAGTAATACCGACCCGTTTTTTATCAACGAGTTTGATTTTCACCAGGTGATCAACCGCGTCTACAAGGTCGTCAAACTCCTTTCCCGCCGGGTCAGCCTGGCTGAGTTTGGAAAAGGCCACGCCCCGCCCCGTGCTGCCGCGATAGTTAGTATAAAAGCTTGCAAAGCCCCGGGCGGCCGCCACCTGCGAGGGCAGCGAATAGCGCGTAAGCCAGCCGTTGAGATGATGCGATTCCGGGCCGCCGTGCACCATCATAATCAGGGGATAACGCACGCGCTTTTTCTCGTCGAGGGGATGAACCAAAACCCCTTCCAGCTCCAGCCCGTCACGAGCCTTGAAGGTAATTACCTCCTGTTTAGCCAGACGTATCTCTTCGAGAAATGGATTACTATGCGTTAACCGCCGGGGTGTTGTTTGGCCATGACTAATGATAAAAACTTCCCGCGGATGCTGGGGACTGTCCCCGACAAAGGCCCCGCTGAGCCCATCCCGGGAAAGCGACAGACCATATAATGTGTACCTGCCCACCGGTAGAAGCGTCTTTTTTCCGCCGCCGTCGATATCAATCTTCGCAAAAGTGGTCCACACCCCCTGATAACCCAGGTACATGATAGTGTCATTATCCTGCCAGGCAATAGACCAGATGTGACCCGGATAACGGGCAAGTAAATCGGTAGTTTTGGGATTATCAACAGCAGCAACCATGAGATGTCCTTCACGGGGATCGTGCTTATCGACACCGGCAACCAGGGCAATGTATTTTCCATCCGGACTCCATGCAACCTGGCCCAGCTTTCCCTCGGTATCCAGCTTGAGGAGCGATTCACCGCTCTTGACATCCACGATATGAATTCGCCGCATCATATAACCATCATCCACCAGCGGGGTCGGCGCCAGAGCGACCGCCAGGCGCCTGCCATCCGGACTCCACTTCAATGTCGAAGCCGAACCTTCCAACTCCAGCATGCGCGGTTTTTCTTCATCGTCACGTTCGGGGCCGGGCTTTTCATAATCAGGGGCCGCAATCCAAACCTTTGTAAAGAGATAATCCTCCTCATAAATTTCGGCATTGAAACCATGTTTTTCATCTTTCTCGATTTCCTCATCCAGCTTCGGCTTGGCGGTAAAAACAACTTCCCGACCGTTCGGGCCCCAGGAGTAACCACCAATGTCCGTTTCATGTTCCAGGACCTTTCGGGCCTCGCCGCCATCGCTCGGGATAACGTAGAGCGCCTTGTGTTCATCATCGCCGCGCTTTGCCAGAAAGGATATCCCCCCGCCGTCGGGCGTCCATTCGATAGCAGAAATATTGACCTGCCCGGTTATAAACGGGCGTGATTTTCCGTCCCGATCGACAACATGCAGCTCGCTCCAGGAAGGCCCGTCATCGTCGGAATAAATCGGGCGCGGCACGTTGAGGATATAGGCAACCAGTTTGCCGTCGGGAGAAATCCTGACACTGCCGACCTGGCGAATCTTGGCCAGCATAACTTCGGTCAGAACATCCTCTTCCTGCTCCTCGGCGCCGAGGAACGATAAAGGCGTTATCAATATCAGCAAACAAACCAAAGGCCATCTCGATTTGACGGAATTGAACATTCGATTCATAACAGGCACTCTCCTTTCTGAGTCCTTACCTCACGCATCCACCGGGTCATGCCATTATTGAAAGGAAAAACGGCATACTTTGACTTTTATCATGCCTATATTATCAAATCATATATCTTTTTCAATTGCCAATTCGGGAAATCCGAATTCTTATCATCACCCGGACATTGAATGACGGTTGGCAAGTCACTTTTTGGATTGGTTTTTTGTTTTCTACGTCAAGGGGCCGGGTTTTCTATCAGCCGGGCTGTACAAGCACAAAAAGCATTTTTAATATTACAGTCCTCGATTTGATGTTTTTTACTTACTGTCCATAATTCGCATCCAACTGTTTAGCGCTTATAGCATGTGTTTTAATCCATCATATAATACAGCGAGCAAGAATCTTCGACTACTCGGGCGCCAGAAGCTGAAACTCCCATAAGGTTGGACCATCGGTAGATTCGATAACGTTCAGTCGTACGTATTGTGCCGTGACTGGTTTGAATTTTCTTTGATAGTCCGGGCCAATACGTGTCCCTTCAAGGAAAGTTTGCCATTTGCCTTGTTTTTTATACTGCAACTGGAATTTCCGGATACGGCCCCAACCTTCACTGATTAAAACGCTATCGAATATCTCTGGTTTTTTCAGGTCGATTTCCAGCCAGGCGTTTTTCAGGCCGGCATCGGTTGCCCATCGGGTATCCCAGGAATTATCCGCTGCTTTTTGCGGGGCGTATTGGCTCTGATTCCCGAAAACGTTGGAGGCCTTTAGTTCGGCGCCTGTAACGATGGATGGTCGAAAGGATTCGGGATTGTCGATCATTTTCCTCAGTGCCATCAGTGTGTCGACCTGCTCGGAAGGAATCTGCCCCGTGGTGTCGGGCGAAACATTCAAAAGGAAATTGGCACCACGGCGAAGACTTTCAGAGTAAAGGTAATACAGGTGCCGGACTGATCGCGGTTTATCCGTTTGATGCCAAAACCAGTTGGCGGTAACCGTGTCACAGACCTCCATGGGTATATAATGTTTTTTGCCGTCAATATCCTTGACGGGATCATGGCCTGATGCGGGGGGAAGCGTTTTTTCTCCATCTGTCAAGTCCGTCGGCCAGGCGCCTTGCGAGATCTCCGCACCGTCTCTGAAACCAGCATTCATAATGACCAGACAGTCGGGGTTAAGCTTCTTAACAAGCCGATAGATGTCCCATCGCTGCCGAGGTGAGAGTTTGTGGGGGATATCGATCCACTGCTCGAAGATATCGGTATATTTTGTGTGAAGCTCAGTCAAGTGCCTTTTTATCCGGGCGTGGTATTCCGGCTGGACTGCGGCCTTCCATTTAAGCTCACTTCCGCCCTCGTTATGTATATCGAGAACGCAGTAGTAAATACCCGGTTTGATCGATTCGGCCCTGCAGGCCGCGATAAACTCTGCAACGATATCGGTTTTGTCTGTGCTCGAAGCCACGTCGTATAGATAGTCTTTGCTGTCCCAGAGGCAGTGTCCAAGAGTATGCTTTGCGGTCAGGACGGCATATTTCATCCCGGCCAGGCGCGCGGTTCGTATCCATTGCCTGACGTCGAGATCAGTGGGAGCATAGACGGTTGATTTGGAGTTTTTGTTCGTTCGGTAATCACCGGTAAATGTGCTCATGCCATAATGTATAAACATACCATATTCTAACTTCTCCCATTGGGCCAACAGCTTCGTACGCCTGCCGGCCGGGGCAATTACAGATTGCTCTGCATAAACGTCCCGGGCTAATACCACTGCGATAAGGAATAATGAAACGGCCTGTAGTTTTGACATGATATAATCTCCGATTTTTCAGGTATTGTCACAGGCCGGGCGAGAATTACAATCCTTTTTTACCTTTCATTCTCAACCGGCTTATATACTTAAGGATGCCCTGCTCCTGATATCCACATTCAAAATATTGACCAAAAGGCGGTTTTTAATAAGGCTATAATATAAAATAACTGATTAATTATCTAACAGGTAATGTAATTTTTAAAATAGTCAAATAAAGCCCTTGATAATAGCGCAGAAACTACTATAATAGATTCATCTCAAAGAGTGGAAATATTCTTCTTAGGCAAATGCAAAAGGACGGCAGGGTGATGAAAACACTATTGTTGATTTCTTTCACATTCACCTCCAGCCGGACGGAATTGTCGATTAGCCAGGTCAACAAAGGATGGGAAATCCCGGCTTAAATTATTAAACCGTGCACAAATTATCTATGGGGACCCAAATGATGCGAAACTTATTTTTAGGGCTGTTCTTAGCTATCCTGCTCGCTCCATCGTTGAGGGCAAATGAAGAGGCCGAGAAACAAGAAAAAACGAAATTCAGCGCCGCAACCTTCAGCGGAATCAAATTGCGAAATATTGGTCCTGCCCTGATGTCAGGTCGGATTGCCGACGTGGCCATCGAACCGACGCAACCCAACACCTGGTACGTAGCAGTGGGTTCCGGCAATGTATGGAAGACGGTCAATGCCGGGACGACCTGGACTCCCATTTTCGATAAATACGGTTCCTATTCCATCGGTTGTGTAACGATCGATCCTTCCAATCACCACGTCATTTGGGTTGGCACGGGTGAAAACGTCGGAGGGCGCCATGTCGGTTATGGCGATGGAGTCTACAAAAGTCTTGACGGCGGCCGGAGTTTCAAAAACATGGGGCTCAAGGACAGCGAGCACATCGCCAAAATCCTCGTGGATCCCCGCGATTCCGAGACCGTTTATGTGGCGTCCCAGGGACCGCTTTGGTCTTCCGGCGGAGAACGCGGGCTTTACAAGACCACAGACGGCGGCCAGACATGGGAGCAGATTCTCTCTAAAGGACCCTACACGGGAGTGACCGATGTCGTGTTTGATCCCAGCAATCCGGACATCCTTTACGCCGCCACGCATCAACGTCATCGCACTGTCTGGGCACTGGTCAACGGCGGACCGGAAACGGGAATATTCAAATCCATTGACGGAGGCCAAAACTGGAAGGAGCTCAAAAGCGGATTGCCCGGCGGGGACAAGGGTAAAATCGGCCTTGCTGTTTCACCAATGAAACCGGAGGTGGTTTATGCCTCCATTGAGCTGGCCGGTCGTAAAGGCGGTTTCTGGCGGTCTGAAAACGGCGGTGAAAGCTGGAGCAAAATGAGCGATTACATCAGCGGCGGCACGGGGCCGCACTATTACCAGGAAATCTATTGCGATCCATACCGCTTCGATGTGGTCTATCAGGCGAACGTTCGGTTGGGACGCACCGAAGACGGCGGCAAGACCTGGGAGACGGTTGAAAGCCGCTGGAAACACGTCGACAATCACGTCGTGGTTTTTCATCCGAGTGATCCTGATTTTTTGCTGGTCGGTTGTGACGGGGGGCTTTACAGGTCTTTCGACCGCGGGAAAACGTTCGAATATTTTCCCAACCTCCCTTTGACCCAGTTCTACAAAGTAGATGTCGATTATGATGAACCGTTCTACCATGTTGTGGGCGGGACACAGGATAACGCAACCCAGTATGGTCCGAGCCGCACAGGAAACCGCTCCGGTATTCGTAACAGTGACTGGCAAACAATCATCGGCGGCGACGGTCATGATTGCGCCATTGATCCGGAGGACCCGAATATCATTTACGGCGAATCCCAGCAGGGATTCCTGAGGCGCTTTGACCGGAGCACCGGTGAAACAATTGATATTCGCCCGCGCCCGGCCAAAGGCCAGGAAGACCTTCGCTTCAACTGGGACTCACCGATTCTTATCAGTCCACATTCCCACACCCGTCTTTACTATGGCTCAAAGAAACTTCACCGCAGTGACGACCGCGGCGATTCCTGGACCACCATCAGCCCCGATCTCTCCCGCAACCGGGACCGTTACAAATTGAAACACATGGAGCGCGTCTGGAGTATCGACGCCGTTTACGATACTTCCGCCATGTCGCAATACGGCAATATCACCTCCATCTCCGAATCTCCCGTGCAGGAAGGACTAATCTACCTCGGCACAGATGACGGCCTGATCCAGGTGACCGAAGACGGGGGCCTGACCTGGCGAAAAGTGGAACGTATTTACGGCGTCCCGGAAGAGGCATTCGTCAATGACATCAAGGCGGACCGCCACGATGTGAACACGGTTTATGCCGTGTTTGATAATCATAAAACGGGAGACTTCAAACCCTACCTGATGAAAAGCAATGATCTCGGCAGGACCTGGGTTTCCATTACGGGCGATTTGCCCGAACGACAAATTCTCTGGCGGTTTACCCAGGATCATATCAAGCCCGACCTATATTTTCTCGGGGCCGAATTCGGTCTCTATTTCAGTCTGGACGCCGGCAGCAAATGGATCCAGCTCAATGGAAACGTTCCCACGATTTCGTTACGGGACATCGAAATTCAGCGGCGCCAAAACGATTTGGTTGCCGCCTCCTTCGGACGGAGCTTCTTCGTGCTGGACGACTATTCCTTCCTGCGCCAGATCAGTGAGAAGGTCCTGAACGAAAGGGATTTTATTCTGTTCCCCATCCGGAAAGCCTTATTGTATGTGCCGGCGCGGAGACTCGGGAGTGAAAAAGGAAGCCAGGGCGACGGATTTTTCACCGCACCCAACCCCCCGTTCGGCGCAGTGTTCACCTACTATCTTAAGGACTCTTTAAAAACACTAAAGCAAAACCGACGTGAAAAAGAAGGGAAGGCGAAAAAACAGGGCGGCGATAACGTATATCCCGGATGGGATGCACTGAAGGAGGAAGAACTTGAGGAAAGCCCGGGCATCACCTTTGTTATCAAGGACACGGAGGGTAATGTGGTAAATCGTGTCACCGGGTCGACCTCGGCCGGCTTCCATCGAGTGAGCTGGAGCCTGCGTTATTCCTCCCTGTCATCCACCGGTGGCAGCGGACCTTTTGTCACCCCGGGAAAATACACGATAACCGCCGAGAAACGGGTCAGGGACGAGGTCACGCCCCTCGGGAATGCTCAGACGGTTGAAGTAGTGTCCGTGCTCATCCCCTCCCTGCCTGGGCAGGACCGTGAGGAGGTTCTCCAATTCTATATGACCGCCGGCGAACTCCAAAGGACCATTCGCGGCGCAAACGGAAAAGCGGTTGAAATCTTAAGCCAGTTAACCGAAATCAAACAGGCACTAAAGCAATCGGGCAAAGGTACTGCGCAGCTTTTTGAAGAAGCCAGAAGATTGGAATTGAAGTTGAAGGACATCCGCGAATTACTGGCTGGCAATACCACCAAGTCGCAATACAGAGAACCCGACCGCCTCTCTATTATGAGCCGGGCCAATTGGGCGATGAATGCCATGAGGTCAACCCATGGTCCGACAAAAACACATCGGCGAGATTATGAGATCGCACAAGAAGAATTCGAAACCGTGCTCGGCCAATTGAAAGAACTGATCGAAGTGGACTTTGTGAATCTTCAGGCCAACCTGGAAGCAGTTGGTCTGCCGTGGACACCCGGCCGACCAATTCCGGAACTGAAAAAGTAAGCCACGTTCCTACTGAATTGAAGTTTATTGCCTGAGAGCCACAGTGGTCTTACATCACTGAAATTCCCAGGAGCAATAAATTTTCGTTGAAAATTCGGCCTAAAACTATCACTATCTATTAACAAATCTTCAGATTGACAGGTATGAAATTCGACCGAAAGCTGTTATAATACACCTAAAGATAATTACTCGGATTTTGCTTAATGAAAAGAAATGTCTTAAACTTTCTACTTGTCTATGTGAGTATTGCATTAGGCGGTAGTGTTTTTGCCGCGGGAGATGAGATTGACGACGGCTTCCGTCAAGGATTAATCGGGCATTGGGAGTTCGATAATCTAACAGACGGGGTGTTAAGGGATTCTACAGATGCCGGGCTTGACGCAAGTGTCCAGGGGGATGTTTCGCTGGCCGAAGGGGTTTTCGCAACAGCAGCACGGCTCAAGGGACGGGCGGTAATCCGTATAAAGGCCCATGAGGCGTTCAGGAATCTGCCGGCAATTACTATCTCGGCGTGGGTAAGTCCAAAAGAGCTTTCCGGTTATCGGGAGATATTCCGCAAGGAAGACGGTGACAGGCGGATTCTTTTTTCATTTCAGAATAACGGCAGGATATTATCATTGGGACTGAACGTAGAGGGTTCAGGTTACCAGGAGCTGGACGCACCGGTCCAACCGGCATTGCTTACGAATCTTCAATGGCACCATGCGGCAGGGACATTTGACGGTAAGAAAATGCGAGTTTATCTGGATGGGCTTGAAATCGACTCACGTAAAAAGCCGGGAAGAATTATCTCCGGAGGCCGCGCCGATGCGTTTATCGGGTCACTGGCCGGAACGGGTGAGTTTTTCCAGGGGGCGATAGATGATGTGCGGATATTCAATATTGCTCTGACAGGTAATCAAATCGCCGGGTTATACGAAGAAGGTCTGTCGGTGATTCAGGCAAAGAACAAGAAGTATCAAGGGCAGGTGGAAGACATATTTGTGGATAAAGTAACATTTGCCGAAACTATGGCGGCGACGCGGAGGAACGTCAAAGACAGGAGTGTGCCGAATGTTTTGGCCAGGCTCCTCCAGGTGAAGCTGGCTGCGAGATTTTCCGATGAGTGCGCCAGGTTCTCTAAGGCAACGAACAGCCAACCTTTGGATTACCTGACCGCGTCGGATAATTCGTGGAACCTGCGCAAGGCCGAATACCTGGCAGGCCTTGTGACCGAATATAAACCACTAACCCAGCAGCAGTGGGCCAGGCTTAGTAGTACCGAGCGAAAGAAATGGGAAGAGGTCGAGCAACTGATAACGAAGTTTGAACGGCTCAAGGATATGGGTGAGGCCGGGACGTGCGAGGCAGACTGGGTTAATTTTATACTTGAGGCAGGGATACGGGTAGTATACAGGCCGGTAAAGCATGAAGCAGTAGCGCCGTATGTAAAGCCATATACCCCCCAAACGCGGGATTACTCGGCGAAAGAGGCAGAAGAGATATTGCGGCGGGACTGGCTGCACCAGGCAAATGGTACTGTAACTGCTCAGCGGATAAAGAGGGAAATTGGATGGGCAAGAGAAGCTGCCAGCACAATCAGACGAAATTATCCAGGCCGGGTCGACTTTTCGAAAGAGCTGTCCGAGCTTAAAGCTTTGGAGGCCGGGATTGCCGACGGCGTTGATGAACAGTTATATTACACGGTGCGAGGTATAAAGCGCAGGATAATATTCGGCAATCCCGTCGTGGGTTTTGACAGTGTATTGTTTATTGATATACCCTCACCGGCAGGATCCGAGTGGCCCCATGAGACACGTCATCGACTCGGTTATATGGCGGTGCCGGGCGGCAGGCTGCTTACTCTCAAAGGACTGTCCCCAAAAGGTCATTTAACAAAACTTATGCCGGTCGAGCCTTTGCATGGCACATTCTGGCGGCCCGACCTGTCTTTTGACGCAAAGCGTGTGCTGTTCTCATTTCACCCGGCCAACGAGAAGAACTTTCATCTATACGAAATAAACATTGACGGCTCGGGATTACGACAAATTACCTCGAGTATCTATGACGATGTCGACCCAATCTATCTGCCGGATGACGAGCATATCATCTTTGCCAGCACGCGCGGGCATAACTATGTCCGCTGTATGCCTCCGACGAATTCATTTTCAGTAACTCGGTGCGAACTCGACGGCAGAAATATGTATATCATTTCGCGTAACATCGAGCCGGACTATCTTCCTTCGCTGCTCAACGACGGCCGAGTGATATATACCCGTTGGGAATATACCGACAAACCTCTCTGGCGGGCCCAATCGCTTTGGACGATGAATCCGGATGGTACTCGGGCCGCTACCTTCTGGGGCAATCAAAGCGTCTGGCCCGACCTGCTCAAAGACGCCCGGCCGATCCCGGGCAGTGACAGGGTCATGTTTACCGGTTCTGCGCATCATGACTGGTTTGCCGGATGTATCGGTATTGTTGACACACGAAAGGGGCTTAACTTCCCGGAAGGTCTGACAAAAGTAACGGCCGAACTTCAATGGCCCGAATCAGGCAACGGACCGGTCGATCCGAAAGAGTCAGAGAATTATCACAAGAGCGGGAACTATCGAGCCTATCAGACCCCTTATCCATTGAGCGAAGAGGTGTTCCTTGTATCAGCCAACAGGAAAGGTAAGTTTGTACTATACCTGATGGATACAGCGGGAAACAAAGAATTGATTTACCAGGGCGTACATCATATTTTTCACGCCATGCCTGTTAAACCTCGCCCAAAGCCTATGGTAATGCCTGATATTGTGCAATGGCCCGGGATGGCAGAGCGTCATGACCCTGCCGATGGTATTATCTTCAGCAATAACGTTTATCATAACGCTCCGGCCAAGATCAAGGGCAAGGCAAAGTATCTTCGCATTTTGACGATGGATGCCAAGACCTACAGCTACTGGTACAAACGTCCTTATGCATCGACCGGGCCGGTGGTCTCGATGGTATCTTCCGAGGGAGTCAAACGGATACTTGGAACGGTCCCGATTGAAGACGATGGTTCCGTTTATTTTAAGGCACCCTCGGGCAAACCGCTTTATTTTCAACTGCTCGACGAAAATTATCTTGCGTTACAGACAATGCGCTCTGTCTCCGGTGTGATGCCTGGCGAGACAAGAGGCTGTCTTGGGTGTCACGAGATGCACAGCGTGGCACCGGCTGTAAAGGCCAATGATATGGCACTACGCCGCGGTCCGTCGGAAATAGCTCCGCCGCCGTGGGGTGATGAGTCGATAAGCTATATGCGGTTTACTCAACCGGTATTGGATAAGTACTGCGGCCAGTGTCACCAGGGAGACGGAGAGGCGCGGGACACACTGGACCTTACGTTTCGGGGTAATGGACTTTTCAAGGAGCCTTATGTACTGTTGATTGGCAATCCTTCGTGGGGGGCAGCTTATCATCCACCGGAAAACCCCCCTGCCGGATTTGGTATCGCCGATACGATACTGGTTGAGGCGTATCACCAGCGTGACCCGGCCGCTTATGTAACACCGGAGCCAATGACAAAGCTATCGTATAAAAGCCGTCTTGTAGATATTGCATCGAGCGGTAAGCATTACGATGTGAAGGTAGATGAACTGAGCCGGCGAAAACTTATCGCATGGGTCGATACGATGTGCCCCTACCGAGGCGATGAGGAGGTAAGGCAAATCGAGGACCCTGATTTTCAGGGGATTGACTGGCTGGCTATGCGACCACAAATCAAAAATGCACCTGTATTAGTAAGACCCGGGCCAATAGATAACGGTCCGTAAGATTTTCATTGTAAGGCTTCTTAGCGTATTCATGCTGTCAGGAAATTATGGTCGGCGGCAGGCGGCCCCGTAGAACCTATTGAAAGCTGTATGCTTCTGTGGTATGCTGAGAATGATGTTCCGGCACACGGATGAGGTTGACACCGGAGTAATACATACAAAAGCCAATTTGGAAGGAGAAAAATCATGAATAAGACACTGGGCGTTATTATAGCACTATCTCTTGCTGTGGGAGTAATCTGGGCCGATGGACAGAAGGACATTATGATTGCCGATTTCGAGGGTAAGACCTATGGCGGCTGGAAAGCAGAGGGCCAGGCGTTCGGGCCGGGGCCTGCCCGCGGGACGCTGGCCGGCCAGATGCAGGTCAGCGGGTTTGAAGGCGGGGGGCTGGTCAATAGCTATTACAAAGGGGACGACTCGACGGGCACACTCACATCACCGCCGTTCAAGATTCAGCGTAAGTACATCAACTTTCTGATCGGCGGAGGCATGCATCCGGGCAAGGCCTGCATCAATCTTCTGCTGGACGGCAAAGCCGCCCGAACCGCCACGGGCCCCAATGATCGGCCCGGCGGCAACGAAGCGCTAAACTGGTGGAGCTGGGACGTCTCGAACCTGATGGGCAAAACGGTCCGCATTGAGATCGTCGATAAGCAGGAAGGCGGATGGGGACACATTAACATCGATCACATCTTCCAGAGCAATAAGAAAGTGGCTGTGGAGAAAGACCATACGATGCGGTTTACAAAGCGGTATCTCAATATGCCTGTCAAACACGGCGCAGCCAGACGGCGTATGGATGTGTTGATCGATGGGAAGATCGTACGTCAGTTCGAAATTGAGCTGGCCGACGATGAGCCCGACTATTGGGTCTCTTTGGATATAGGTGAGTTCGGCGGGAAACAGGCCGAACTGCGGGTCAACTCACTGGGGCGGAAGTCTCGGGCGTTCGAGCTTATCTATCAGGACGATGCCATCAAAGAGGCCAAGACCTTCTACCGCGAGAAGAACCGGCAGCAGTTCCATTTCTCATCACGGCGGGGCTGGAACAACGACACCAACGGGATGGTTTACTACGATGGAGAGTACCATATGTTCTGGCAGCATAACCCATACGGCTGGAACTGGGGCAACATGACATGGGGCCACACGGTCAGTAAGGACATGGTGCACTGGAAGGAGCTTGGCGATGCGATTCATCCCGACCATCTGGGGACGATTTTCTCCGGCTCGGCGGTCGTGGACGAGAACAACACCGCGGGCTGGCAGACCGGTGACGAAAAGGTCATCGTCTGTATTTATACCTCGGCCGGTGGTACTAACTCCTGGTCGCGCGGTGAGCCTTTCACGCAGTCTATCGCCTACAGCAACGACCGCGGCCGAACGTGGACCGTCTATGAAAAAAATCCCGTACTCGGACATATCAACGGGAGCAACAGGGACCCGAAGGTAATCTGGCACAAACCGACCGGACGCTGGGTGATGGTGCTGTATATGGATGGCGGTATGATGGCCTTTTTCAGCTCGTCCGATTTGAAGTCCTGGACGAAACACAGCGAGCTGAAGTGTTTCCATGAATGTCCTGAGTTATTCGAGCTTCCGGTCAACGGCGACAAGGACAATAAGCGATGGATTCTTTACGGCGGCGCCGGTGATTATTTGATTGGCGATTTTGACGGCAAAGAGTTCAAGCCTCAGGGCGAGGCGGTTCGCTTCCAGCACGGCAACTGCTTCTATGCGTCACAGACGTTCAGCGATATGCCGAAAAGTGACGGTCGGCGGATTCAGATGGCCTGGGGCCGGATCGCCACGCCCGGCATGCCGTTCAATCAGTGCATACTCTTTCCCGTAGAGCTGACGCTGCAAACAACCGACGAAGGGATACGCATGTTTGCCGAGCCGGTCCGCGAAATCGAAAATATCCACGGGTCAAAACAGACGTGGGAAAAAATGACTGTTCAAGCAGGCGAAAAACAGTTGTCAAAACTCTCGGGGGAGCTGTTCCGTATCAAGGCCCGGTTCCTTGTCGGCGATGCAAAGGAATTCGGCTTTGTGATTCGAGGCACCCGCGTAACGTACAATCCCGGCAAGGCCCAACTGGCCTGCCGGGACAGGAAGGCGGCGCTTGAACCGGTCAACGGCAAGATCGACCTGGAACTGTTAGTGGATCGCAACAGCATTGAAATCTTCGCCAACGGAGGACGGCTGTATATGCCCATCGGCGGCATCCTCCCCAAAGACGACAAGTCGGTCAAGCTCTTCAGCGATGGTAGTACAACAGATATAGAAACGCTGGACGTTTGGGAACTGCGCTCCATCTGGCGTTGATAATTTAAGCCGGTATTTTCTGCTAATTTAGCGCTGATAAGTTAAACAAATGATTAAAAGTTGTACACGAACCGCAATGAAAAAACGCTCACCGGCTGTGTTTAGTCTTTTACTTTGTTTATGGTTGTCACAAAGTTTGCCCGCGGACTTTTTAGCCGACCTTGCCCGGCCCCATCAGGGACGGAGTATGCGGGAAACCTCGACGCACAAGATCGGCGCCGACGGTAAGTTTGACCCAAAAGGAAAACCCGATCCCAATAGTAACTGGGACAACAAGTCCGTCCAGCCGGGCCAAACGAAGGTGTTGATGGATGTCAAGGGACCCGGCGTCATCACACATATCTGGATGACGTTTTTAGGCCCCGAGCCCCACTCCTGGGCCAGGAACGGTTCTGCCAATCATCAGGAAATGCTCCTGCGCATGTACTGGGATGCAGGCAAACGCCCGGCAGTCGAAGCACCGGTAGGTGATTTTTTCGCCAACAGCTTCGGCAAACGCAGCGAGGTCATCAGCCTGCCGGTTGTCGTCGAAGATGCCGACTCCTATAACTGCTTCTGGCACATGCCGTTCCGCAGGGGCGCCAAAATAGAAATCGTCAACCAGAGCGAAAAACCCATCAGCCTGCTCTACTATAACATTGACTGGATCAAAAAGGAAAGCCTCCCCAAAGATACGCCTTACTTTTATGCGCAATATCGCCAGGAATATCCTGCTGCCAAAGGCAAGGACTACCTGATCCTTGAAACCAAAGGCAGGGGCCATTATGTCGGGACTGTATTGAGTGTGCGGACACGCAGCCCTGCGTGGTTCGGAGAAGGCGATGAGAAAATCTATATCGACGGTGAAAAGAATGCCTCCATCTGGGGGACCGGTACGGAGGACTATTTTTTGTCGGCCTGGGGACTGAAGACCACCAGCACCCCATACTTCGGCACACCATACTTCGACCAGTGGGGTATCGTAGGCGGCCATACAAGCGCTTATCGCTGGCACATTAACGACCCGATTGTCTTTAGCAAAAGCATACGGTTCACCATCGAGCACTTCGGCTGGATGTCGCCTGATGAGAATCCCGAATATAAGAGCCATAGCTGGAATGAGCGCGAGGATGATTACTCCAGCGTGGCATTCTGGTACCAGAGCGGTAAACCGACTTTCAAAGCCCGCGCCCCCCATGCCAAAGACCGCACGTTACCCAATCTCGACGATATTATCTATGCCCGGGATTTCACGGGCAAGAAGTATCACGGCCCGGCCAATGCCGTAACACAGCAGCTTGGGCTCTATACGAAAAAACAGTTATTATATACGCCGCAGAGCGCTGAAGATGCCTGGCTTGAAATTCCTTTCGAGATTAAGAAAAAAGAGCCGCTCCGCCTGTTGCTTATGATGACTCACTCATATGACTTCGGCAGGTATCAGGCGTACTTAAATGGTGTTAAGCTTGGTGACGTGATGGACCTTTACAGTGAGAAAATCAGCAGTCGCGAGCATCACCTGCTGGACTTCTGGCCGGACCCGGGAAAGTATACGCTTCGCCTGGAATGCGTTGATAAAAATTCCAGGTCGACAGGCTACTACATCGGAATCGAGTCGGTGCGTTTGCGAAAGCGTCGGCCGCGCGTACGGGAATATGGACATGATGCCGATAAAGACTGGCGCAAAAAACCTATTCTTTACAAATAGAAAATAGTAATGTAAGCAGGTCTTTTGTGTACAAACTCGGACCGGTCGCCACGCTCTGCCGCCGGCCTTGCCCAAAAAATCTCGAACGCTTAGCCCTGTTCACTTGACAACGGTCGTTCCATATCAGTTTTGTTGCAGGCTGCGATTGATTATAATATTGATAAATCGGTCAAAAACCTTTCTCTAACCGCATTTTTAAAAGAGTTGACATGTTAACTATCCTGATAAAAGGTCGCAGGTTTAACGCGGTTTTGGCAAAAGCATTTGGCGAAATTGGCAGGAAAGCTTGCACTTTTAAGGAATCTCTGGTATTATTTGGGAGGTGAATTTGGAGGAACGCATTGAAATCAATGGCAAAGGGAAATCGTGCATAAAGGAACACAACAAAACCGAGGGAACATTATGATACGAAGACTAACAATACAAATCGCTTTGGCGGTTGCCTTTGGCGGCAGCGCTATGGCGGCAGAGGCTGCATACCTGGCAAAGAGCAAAGAGATTCAAGGAGGGGAAGCTGCAATAGAGATTTCGGCGGATGTAACCGGCGTTGATACGCTTGAGCTTGTTGTTACGGGATATTCCTGGGGCCAGGCAGTCTGGGCAGAGGCTATGCTCCAGGGCAAAGACGGCAAACAAACGCGGCTTGTCGATCTTACACCGCTGTCGGTGAAGGTGGGGTGGGGGACATTTTCTCTCAGCAAGGGGCCCGACGGTCATAAACTCAAGGTTGCCGGCCGCGAATTCGCACATGGTCTTTTTGCGCATGCCGACAGCCGGGTAGTTTATCGGCTGGGAAAGAAGTACACACGATTCAAATCTTTAGTCGGAATCAACCACACCGCGGAAAACCGCGGCAAGGTTGTGTTCGAGGTACGGGATGGAACAGGATATGAGTTGCGGATGCGATGCAATAAGGCCAGGGCCCGCTTTAGCAAAAGTGTCATAGCTGAGCTAAGAGGTATACTGGAAAGTTCTCCGTCATCAACCGCCCAGCTTGCCAAGCTTACAGACTACGAGAAATCCTTTGACCAGATACATAAGGGGCTTCAATCATGCTCTGCCGAAGAACTGGGCAAGGCCGAGCAATTCGCAGCGTTTGCCCGGAAAATCTACTTGAAAACCCTCGATGCCCCGCTGCTTTTCGTCAAGCGTCACGAATACTGGTCCGGCCACATCTATGATGACTACTTTTGCTGGCACCCGGGCGGAGGGATATATGTAATTGAGAATCCGGCGGCACCGATTGATCAACAGGTTGTTCGACCGGTGATTGATCCGACGACCAGGCAAACTCTCGGTGAGGGTGTTTATCGTGAACCGGATATTTCCTATGACGGCAGGCGAGTGTTGTTTGCTTTCAAAGGACAGGAAAAAGGCGATACAAGTATTTACGAGATTGGGGTCGATGGGAAAGGACTCAGAAGGATTACCCATCCGAGCAGTGACTGCAGCGGTCTCAAGCCACAGAAAGGATTGATAGGAGATGGGCACCACGACATCTCTCCCAGCTATCTTCCCAGCGGAAGAATCGTCTTTACGAGTACCCGTACCGGCGGACATGTGATGTGTTTTAGCAGCTATATCGATACGCTGCATACCATGAACGCCGACGGCAGCGATATCCAGTGCATCTCTGTCAATGTCCAGAATGAATTTGACCCGGCCGTCCTGCCAGACGGGCGCGTCCTGTACGGCCGCTGGGAATACGTTGACAAAACGGCCCTGTATCTGCAGAGCCTGTGGACGGTGAATCCGGACGGCAGCAACGAGTCGGCGTTGTTTGCCAATAACATGGCCAAACCGACGGCACTGCTGGATGCCCGTCCGGTACCCGGGAGCCGGCTGATAGTCACCTCGCTGACGCCGCACAACGGTCAGGCTGTGGGCGCAATCGCGATGATTGATCCGATGGTGAGTAAGAACAACCTCGATGCCATGACTAATTTTACTCCGGAATATCCTAAAGAGATGGACCAGGGCCTAAGACGTGGAGCCTGCGATCCCTGGCCGGTATCTCAAGACGTTTTACTAATAGCCAATAATGATTCGAAACACGGCAAACACGGTGTGATCGAGCTTATCACAAGGGGCGGATTTCGCACCATCATCCACAGGTCGCCCGGTATTACCCTCTATTCTCCAATGCTCATCAAGCCTCGCAAGAAACCTCCTGTGAAGCCTTCGATGATCAGGCCCGGCGCTCCGGGCAAGTTCATGGTTCACGACATCTACGAGGGAATGGACGGCGTCAAACGGGGCGAAGTAAAATGGCTGCGCGTAATAGAAACAACATCCCGCGTAAGTGGAATTCCAGGCGGTGGACGTTGGTGGAATCAGGCCTTTCTGGCGAGTTGGCAGGGTGCCTATGACATAAAGCGGTTCCTTGGTGTCGTACCTGTCGAAGAAGACGGCTCAGTTTTCTTCGAGGCGCCGGTGGGGATGGCACTTTACTTCCAGGCGCTGGACGGCCGGGGGAAAATGCTCCAGAGCCAGCGGACCTTCCTCCAGTCGGTAGCCGGAGTAACAAGATCGTGCACAGGCTGTCACATCAAAGAGGACAATGCAGCGCCCCGGAACCTGGGCGGACTTGACTCGGCGCTGGAGAAAACACCTGCCAGGCTCAAGGCCGAATCATGGGGTATGGGATTTATTGACTACCCAACCATGATACAGCCCGTATTGGACCGGCACTGCGTCAGTTGTCACGGAGGCAATAAGGGAATCGAGGGCGGGATTGATCTGACCGGCGGATGGACCTGGGCATTCAACATCAGCTACGAAACCCTGATCAAGAACACTCTAACCGGGTTCCTTAATTGTCACAATTCCTCTGTGCGGACGACCGAACTACTTGATCCGCGAACACACGGTTCCGGTGCCGCACCATTGACGGATCTGCTCTTCAGCGGTCACAACGGCCGGATAAAGGAAATGACCCAAAAGGAAATCGACTTGATTATGGCGTGGATGGACGGGAACTGCAATTACTATGGTACGTGGGACTACTCTCCATACGCAACGTGCAATGTAATAAACTCGGCGGGTAAGGGCCTGGTAGCAGAAATGAAAAAAGCAGGCTGTGTCAATTGTCATCAGGAGGGAGTAGGCAACGACTGGATAAACCTTCGGACCCCCCGGCGCAGCCGGATCCTGCGCGCACCACTGGCAAGTAGTGACAAAGGGCTTGGCCTGGGCTGGTGCCGCGATCGCAAGGCCCGCCGCCTCGATATTGGACTGGTAAACCAGAGCCACCAACCACCGGATGTTTTTCGCCCGTCAAAGAGGCCGGCACCGGATCCAGGCGGGCAGGTAGTGACATCATTTGCCGATACTACAGATGTGTCATATCAGGCCATGCTGAAAATAATTCAACAGACTCGCCAAAATGCTCTCAAGACCCCGCGCGTTGACATGCCCGGGGCCGAGATAATCCCGGGCAAGTGCCGGAGCCTGCAAGCCATATCCGGCCCCGGTCCTGATAGAATAGCAGTACAATGATCGAGTCGATAGACAAGCTTTGTAGCTGCATTAAGGAAAAGTATGCAAAAAGGAAACCACCTGTCGTTTGCTGTTCTGATAATCGTTCATCTATTAATCGCAGCCAATTCCTTTGGCCAGGAACATAATCCCGATTTGGCCAGGGCCCACTGGATATGGACATCCCCTTCCCCGGCCGCCATTGGCGAATGGGAATGTTACACCCGCAAGACTTTCGAGTTCAAGGCCAAAGTCACATCGGCCGTTGTTCTTGTCACCGCCGACAATGTCTATGAACTATACGTAAACGGCAAATATGTTGGCGAAGACGGCGGCTCTGACGCTATTTACTGGCAATCCGTCGAACGCTATGATATCACCGGGCTTCTAAGACCCGGGATAAATGTCGTGGCCGCACGTGCCAAATCACTCGGTGGTTCGGCTGGCCTTGTCATTGCAGTCCGCATCGAGACTGAAAACCAACAACCTCTCGAGTTCTACACCGACAAGACCTGGCCCGGACGTAAAACCTTCGACGATAACTGGAACCAGGTTGATTACGACAGCAGCCAATGGCCTAATGCCCTTGCTCTACACCCTATGGGCAAAGGCCCATGGGCCAAGGTGACCTACCCCGGCCCGGTCAGCCCGATGAGCATTTCCATGCTTTCATGGATGGAAATCGGTCCCGACTTCAAATGGCCCGAAGCCGTCGTTTTCATCGGGGATCATGTTCCCCTGACCGAACCGGCCAACTTCACCGTTTCGGTACTCGGCTCGCGGGCCTATTTCGAACATGATGCCGCCTGTCCACCGGCCCTTGGCCGAAAGCTCTACAAGCTCGCTCCGGCAAACCCGGATGGACTAGTCACGCTATTACACGATGCACAGACAGGCCTCATCGGCGCCCCTTCGGTCTCCTGGGACGGGAAAAAAATCTATTTCTCAATGGTCAAGCCCGGTGACAAATTCTTCCACGTCTACTCCATCGGTTCTGACGGTTCCAACCTCACTCAACTCTCCCACGGCTCATACCACGACTACGAACCGGCCCAGCTTCCGGACGGCAGAATCATGTTTTGCTCCACAAGACTTGGCAGCCGTGACGAATATCACGGCAACTTCGCCTCGGCGATATTCTCAATGAACTCTGACGGTTCGAATATTACACCCATCACCCAGCATATCGTCGCCGACCACGAACCCAAAGTCACGGCACACGGCACAATTGCTCTTGTCCGATGCGACAACTTCTTCGAACGCGCCAAGGTCGAAACACGCATCCATCACATTCGGCCGGACGGCACCGGGGGCATGGCTATACTGGGACCAGACAGGTCCGCCATTGGATTTGACCCGGCCTTCGCAGCAGAACGTAATTCCGCATGGCTTAGACAAAACGGCTTCGGCTCAGTCGCCCCGCTCGCCGACGGGCGTATCGCAGCTCTCTGCCAGAACGGCGTGGTCACCTCGGGCCTTTTTGACTCCGGTGCTTCGCAATTCGAAAAAGCACCGGTCGGTTTTGTACCCTTTGATATTTCACCTTTGCCCGATGGTCGACTCCTATGTACAGGACCGGGCCGAAGCTGGATAGGAATTATCGACTTAAAATCAGGAAAAACCGCCAAAATCCTTGCCTTTGACAAAATCCACTCCCCCGTGTACATGGGCCCACGGCCCAAACCACCAATTCTGGCAAGCCAACTACCTGCTGGTAATCAAGACCGCTTTCCCAAAACCGGACTGCTGCTATGCCAAAGCGTCTTTAACACCAAGCAAACCAACGCCGATATCTCCCGCATTAAGGCCGTCCGCATTGTTCGCGGCAAACCCTTCGCATTACGCTCTGCAAAGCACCGCTTCGCCCACATAGGAGTTGAGGGCGTTGAGCTTGGGACAGTGCCGTTAGCACCGGACGGCTCGTTTTACGTCGAAGTACCCGCCGACGTCGCTCTGTCGATCCAGGCCATCGACGCGGAAGGACGGTCCGTTATCAACGAAACATCCTGGATATATGTCCGACCGGGCGAACGCCTGTCCTGCATCGGTTGCCACAACCATCGCACATTCACCCCCAGACCCTCCGCAATGCCATTGGCCGCACGCTTCAAACCCTTCAAGCTCCTGGCCCAGGGCTCCCCACACCGTTACCGGGCCAACAACGCCGGCAACGGCGGTATCCTGAACCTTCAGTTCGACCGATTCCGCGAAGCTGCCGCGATAACACTTTTCGGCGTCACTCCAATTCCGGACGGCTCCCTGAATCGCTCTGCGGACATTGTGCAGCTATCAAAACAATTAGAATCCGGCGATATCCCGGAGCGTATCTCTGCTGCACAAAGTCTCGCCCTGCTCCGCGATAGATCTTCTGTTGCTGCATTGGTCAAAGCACTTAAAGACTCATCACCGCAGGTCCGTACAAATGCAGCCCTTGCTCTTGCTGCCTGCGGAAATCGCTCGGCAATCAAGCCCCTGCTCAACGCCCTCGATGACCAAAATGTCTTCACTGCCCAATCGGCCAATATCGCCCTGGAAAACCTGACCGCTCATTCCGTAGGATTCAATCCATTTGTCGGTAACTCCAATGCGAACAGGTGGAGAGAGTATTTTATCCAAAACAACTGGGCCACAATCGAATCACGCCTGACCAAAGCGCTCTTATCGAATGACTCAACCGCACAATTCGACGCCGCCCGGGCCATCGGTCACGTGGGCTCCGAAGATGGCAAAGCTGCTCTGCGGGCCTTTATCACCAAATACCCCGATGCCCCTTTGCGCACAATCATGGCCGCCATTCGTTCCCTTGGCTATCTCCGTGATACAGAAGCTATACCACTGCTCACCAAAATCTTTCATGAGAATATGACCAAAGACCCCGGCAAGGCCCCCGACCTGCACGAGCTGGGTTGGCTTCAAAAACCCGTCTATCTAACCGCCACTGCCGCCGAGGCCCTGGGCAGAATCGGCACCCATGACGCCGTACAGCCTCTGGTCCAATCAATGCCAAGCCTGCTGGACTTCTGGAAGTATACATTCTGGTGTGGTGATCATTCCTGGCTGATGGGCTGTAACAGCTCACCTATTCATTATCGTATCCTCGAAGCTCTGGACCGCACAAAAACAGAAGATATAGATCCTATTGTCCCGACTATACTCAAGTCTATCCCCATCGATACCGACCGGGCCCTGCTCTACGAGACCGACAGTTATGAGAACCTCGCTGCCCGAGTCATCGCCCGAAGCAATCTTGCCCCCGAAATCCTCAAAGCCTGTCTTTGTGTCCTTGAAGACCCGAACTCAAAGTCCGTCGGGAACCTCAAAGAAGCTGTCACCGCTTCGCCGCCGGCCATCTCCGTCCTGCCCCAGGATCCTCAGTCGCGCGCCGCCCAAATAGCATCGATCATCTGCCTCGACAAAGCTTATGCCACGCGCTTCCGGAAAGTCCTCAATCAATACCGCGCTATGCCTCCTTCACGTCACCGATCCTGGGTTTGCTTCTTCCTGACCAGACTCCTGGGCAAACTCGGCGATCACGAAAGCATCGACACCTTAATCGCTTCTCTACAAGCCGATGCCAGAGAAGCTTCTTTCGGGTATGAAACCCCGCCCAACGTTTTCGTGTACAAAGCAATGACTCCCTTCTACCGTGCCGCCGCAGCCGACGCCCTTGGCCGTATCAACAATCCCCGTGCTACCTCTGTACTAATCGAGACGTTAACCGATTTTGACAATGCCGTATCAGTTCGAAACGCCGCGGCAAATGCACTACTGGCTTTGAGCAAATACGTACCCACCGAGCAACTTCGCGCTATCGCCGAAACTTACCCTGAAATCACTACCGGCCGCCTCTTGATGCAGGCCTGCCGGCAAGCAGAGTTTAGCACACTTTCTGCCCCCTACTGAGTTGTGTCGAATGCCAGCATATCGGCACGAGGACGATTCTCCAGCATCTCCTTGAGCGGTCGGAATACTTCCATTATTTTCTGGTAGTCTTTATCTTCACTGGATTTGAAAATCGCCCGGCCGCATTTCTCAGTTCCGCCGGCTGAAACCGCTAATGGAGCAAGGAGAAAACTGTTGTTCTCGGGCTTTAGCATGCGCGTATAAAACTTACGAGGGACACTTTTCTTGTGGCACTCTACGCAACGCCGCGAGGCTACTTCCTTGAGGACGTTGTCAAGTTCATAGGGATACATACGACGGCTTCCAAGACGCTTTTTGTAACTCGATGAAGACGTGCCGTAATAAGGCACATTCAAATCGATCCACATATAGACCCTGCGCCGGTCGGCATCAGCCACCTGGACCCTGGGTTTGCCGTCCCTGCCAGGGTGACCGCTTCGGATAATCTCAGCGAGCTTGCTGGCGGGACTTCCCCAGCGGCGCGGTTGGATTTCGAGGACGTTGTGGCCAGCTCCGTTGATCGTCCATATCCATGAGGTGTAGGGACTTTGGCCGCGCGCGGCGTCACCAGCCGGGCCTATGGGGCTGCCGTGCTGGAGGAAGTTGCTTACACCCTGCGTGCCCTTTCGGGCGAGAATGTCGTAGGAGACGCTGAAGAAGTCCGTCTTATCACCGGTAAGATCCACGTGATGCGGCTGCTCCCGCTCATTGTGACACTTTATACAGTATTTATCCAGGACCGGCTGTACCACCTGGTCGTAGCGGAAACCCGTGACTCCCCACTCGGGGGCGGTTAGTTCCTGAATCTCAGCCCGCATCGCAGAGCGCCTGACCATGCTGGGGGCGACCGCATTACGATTGGCATGGCAGCCGACGCAGCCCTGTACTTCGCCTGGCATCATGTGGGTGAAACTTCTCATGCGCTGCAGCGCACGTCCCTCGGCATCGAGTGCCATAAAATATATCGGGACCTCGGCAGGAACCCGAAAAGATGAACTGCCGTCTTCATCGACCTTAGCAAATCCCCAAAGTCTCTTCGGGGCATAGGTGGCACCGCAGGAGACCAGGGGAAACTGGAAACCGAAGACCGCGATGTTACGCTTGCCGTGCCCGTCGAGGGTAACGTTGTTCTGAGGGGAATGGGTACTCTTCTCAATCTCCTGGACTACGGCAATCTGCTTGATCTGTCCCCGCTTGACGTGGGGCTCAAGGCCTTTGTAGACGTCGCGGACAAACACGGTCGCCCAGGCCCCGGAAACGCTGCCGTCTTCTGAGAAAATGGCCTCGCGGTCCATAGGACCGCCGGTGAGTTTGGGGGGCAGCTTTGTCGGGCGCACCGGCTGTGCGCAGTAATACCCGAGCCGGCGGTCTTTGGCGAGCAAGGTGACTTTATCTCCATCGAAGGTGCGAAGCTGCACTCTGCCATTATTAGAGACAAGGTACTTTTTTCCTCCGATGGGGAAAGGCTTTTCATACGGTCCGCGCAATCCATTGCCGTAGACCCCGACGGGCTGGTAGATGTCGATTTCCGGCGTGAGATTTGTTACAGCCTCTTTGGCATTGGCTCCCTTAGAGGGATCAATCAGGACAATCCCGCCGCGACATGGTCCGTTATGATTAGTCGCGGTGGCAATTACGATGTTGGTCCCGGGGACCGGCTGAGCGTCCATGAAGGTACCCGGCGATATGACCCGGTTGCCGTAGAAACCTGCAAGGCCTGTACCATCGGGATTTATTGCCCATAAACTCTGGATGGGACAGGCGGCACGGTCGACATATTCCCAACGTGTGTATATGATCCTTCCGTCATTGAGCACCGAAGGTGTGAAGTCCATCAGGTAGTTGGCCGAAAGCCGCTTCTGTTTTTGCCCGTTACGGTCCATCCGGTAGACCACCGGTGAGGTCACGACGTAGCAGTAGGCGTAGGCCGGCTTTCTATCGGAGATGAAGACAATTTCGCCGTCGGGGAGCCAGGCCGGGTCGAGGTTGTTCGAAGCGCCGGAAGTGAGCTGCTTGAGGCCTGTTCCGTCGATGTTTACGCGGTATATCTGGTAATTGTTATCGGAGACCGACCTGTCGATATCTTCGAGCAATGCCACGGGGTTGCACAGCTTAAGGCCGCCGAGTTTCCACGCGAAGACGACTTCTTTTCCGTCATAAGAAAGGTCTGCGGTCGAGATCATGCCTTTGGACGAATCGACGATACAACGTAGCTTGCCCCCATCCTTGCCGGGTGTAAATACGTAGAGCCCGCCACCTGTCTGGTAGCCCTCGACATGGTAGACATAGACGTGCGAGATATCCAGGGGGTGCCGCTTGACCAGGAGAATATCACGAAAGCCCATGCGTCCTGCCAGGAGATCGTCGCGCAGGATAAGTGACTCAGGGGTGCGCTCGCCGGGCGGAAGGAGCATGCCGGAAAGCTGAGCGTCGCTGGGTGAGCTGCTGAATACCGCAATCTCCGAGGCGCCGGGATTGACGGCCCCATTGTGCGCAGTGAGAAACTTGATACGGATTTTCCTAACTTTGCTCTTTGGGATGGCGATTCGCTGCGGCCCGTGACGCATTTGAAAGACACCTTTTTTCACCGGCTCTACAGCATCGTCGAGGTAGACTTCATAGTCCTTGAAGCATTCCTGTATAATCACTCCCGTCCGTCCGAAGTAAACGATCTCTGCTACATCGATCGGCCCAGGCCAGGTGAGGGTGAATTCCCCATGCATACCTTTTTGGCCCTGAACGCACCAGGCCTGTCGGGTATCTATCCTGGATTCCAACTCGGGAACCTTTCCATCGATTGCCCATCGGGCCAGGTAGTCGCCGCTGTATTCACTGGAGGCTGATACTTTTGCCTTCGGCGCGAGATTCGGGAGTTCCTCTGCCCGGAGGCAGACCACACAAATCACTGAAAAAACCGCTGTCGCTATCATGCCGTGTTTACGCATTGTTGGCCCCTTTCCAAAATGAGTCTGAATTGAGATATCGAGTGTATTTGAATGACGTTCTCATTTGAAACCATTTTACAGCAAAATGTATTTGTTATCAAGTAGTTTAGAGCTGCCTCAGGATTTCTCCAGGGGCCGGTAGTCGGTGAGGCGCAGGGCTTAATCCGGTTATTAATCGTCAAACGCATGAGGATTTTTTTGCCTTTGATCCGCCACACTGATGGCGGACAAGAATTGGGTTTGATTGGGTTCGTTTTGGGTTCGTTTTCACCAAGTGTCCAATTGGAATTATTTCCATAATCCCTTGTTAATACTTTAGTTATGTTCATTTGGGCATCCGGGAAATTGGGTTCGTTTTGCATAATAAGGTCATAATTGATTGACAAATTAGGCTGGATAGGCGGTTTAGGCAGCTTGTGGTTGGTAGTTCGCTGTTCATAGTTCGTAGCTCGTAAAAGAAAATGCGTAGATTAAAATGTAAAATGCAAAACTGTGGAGGCCCTTCGGGCGGACTTTTATTTGTAGCCAGCTAAATAAGTGTTTTTTATCCATTTAATACACCTTTTGATTGATTATTGACGATTTTCTATTGATTATTGAGTATTCACTGACGATTATTTTTGGCGTGTATCTGCTGATACTAAGACGTGCGGTTCTCCGCAAAACCTTCGCCTGCTGGCGGTTTACGTTTGCCTGCTGGTAAACATACAATTAGATTAACAGATTATCAAACAATCGTCAACAAAAAAATAAAAAGATTCTCCGCAGAGAACACAGGGAGTTTTTGCCACAGAGACACAAAGGCACGAAAAAGCACAAAATGCACAAAAGACGCTAAAGTTCTTGGAACGAATACATGGGGCAGTGTTGGGATTTGGCTTAACCATTAAAAAGGCAGCAGCCTACTGTTTTTGAGGCTTAGCAACCACTGCTATAGCCCCTCAGGAGTAACTTGCCCTTGAAACTGACTTTGATTCGATTTTATCTCGCCTTTAACCTGCTCAACGAGTAATTGTGCTATCGGCATCCCGCTATGAAGTAGAAATGGAGTTTGGCCGAGATTAATAATTTCAAGTGTTAGCTGCCCTTTCCATTCAGGATGGACAGTCGGCGCAGTGAAATGGACAAGCAATCCACACCGAGCCCTGCTGCTTTTTCCCTCAATTCTTGCTGCTAAATATGGTGGACCTTTATCAATCGGCAACTCAATTGTTTCCAATGTTTGGGCGAGGACAAATTTGTATGGTTCCAAACGAAAAGGGCGGTCTTCCGTTAATGTATGTTTTTTTGAGCTTTGTGCTATAAGTTCTGCTATATTGCCCTGTGCCAAAAAGTCATAAGCATATGCGCCAGGTTTTGGAATAGTAAGTTCATTACCAAGCCTTAAATCAACTGTGTGTGTATCATATGGGCAATACTTAACACCTATATCTTTTGTTCTTGGTAAAGGTTCCGGCTTGATAACAAGTCTTCCTGTATCTAATGCTTTATGGATTTCAAGATTTGAAAGTAGCATTCCAGGCTTACCTGATTTGGCTTGTTTTAACTGTTATTGTTCGTCCATTCTCGAATGTCGGTCGAGGAAGAGCAATTAAGCTTAAGTCGCCTTTCTGTTCTAAAGGTGTGACTTGAATCGAGCCTTTTACCTGCTTATTCTTTGTAGGTTCTTTGTCAAAACGCAAAACTTCCTTCGGGGCGAACATAGAGAAATCTGTCGAATCAAACATCTTACCTTGAACGGCAAATTCTCCAGTAAACTGCCCCTCAGATATTGTACAATCAAGCCATTTGTCCATAATAAAGACCTCCTTCTGAGCAACTTAACCTATTTTGTCTTATATCCTATTCTTAATTATCGTAAAATAAAGCAAAATCCGGACACAAATTTAATCTTCCTAATTTGTTCATGCGAAATAACTTTCTTTCCCTGCCAATCTTTCATATTTCGTATCTCGCATAGGGTTCTCCAAACAAATGCGTCAAAACTGCCTTTTTCAGTATCAGTGAGCGTTAGATTAACCAACTTGAGTCTGTTTGTCAACAAGAATAATGGTGGGGCAAGGCCCACCCTTGTATATTACGTAAAACGCTTTATCTACGATAGATTAAACTTCATCCGGGAAATCAGGATTTAAGATACTCTTAGAGCGTATCCAAATAACCCGCTCTATTGCGGCCGGCCGCAAAGCCCGATGCATGCGTTGTCGGTCAAAAATGTTCTCAACGTGGAGAAAACCACGCCTCCGAGCATTTTTGGCCTGCCGTCTTGGCCTCGAACTTTTCACTCGTCCTCATAACGACCCGGTTATTCGGATAAGCCCTTATCAATGCTGCTTTATTGGTATATAGAAAATACCCGGTGAGCCTATAGTTGGACCAGGGACAGTACCGTCAGGGGTTTTTGAGATCCTCATCGTCATAACTTCAGATGACCAATAGCTTTGGACATGACCATCCGTATAGCCGGCATGAAGCTGGATTTGGATACCGGCCAAACTGAACTTTTCATCATCTTTTAGACGGGACCAGAAATCCGTCGAGACTGGGGTCCCTTTTGTAACGCCGGCACCGTTAAACTGGTCACAGCAGCCATACGCATCGTGCCGGCCGTATGTGAGGACATTTCTCCAGTGGCCGAAGCCGAGATAGTCACTTGTCAGCAATTTGCTATACTGCCTTCCATCGGCTGAACTCTGCGGACCTCTGAAGGGATAATTTTTGTCCTGAAGATAGCCGACGTAGTTCCAATAAAAGCAATATGTTCCATAGAATTGGTTGCCCAAATCGTTGTTCCACTCATCGCCAGCCTCCCAAACCTCCTGTAAATACTCATATTTGCGAGGAGCGCTTGGACAAAATATAGTATCCGCATTTTTTATGTATGTATACAAATAGGCACTAATGGACCGGTTCAGTCCAGTTCCCGGAGCAGTCAGTATCGTTGGCTCACGCCACGGCGAAGAAGAGCCGGGTTTGGGGCGGGCGACAGAATCGGGGAACAGGTTATCGTTGTCCTGGGCGTAAAGAGTCACGGCAAAGGCAGTGTCACGCTGTCTTTTGACTCCAATAAGAGAGCGGGCGCTTCGCCTGGCTTTGGTCAGTGCGGGTATGGAAATAGCCAGCAGAAGCGAGATGATTGATATTACAATCAGCAGCTCAATCAGAGTAAAAGCCTTATTTGTTATTCTGTGACGTATAGTAATCTGCTCCTTGCCGTTCATAAAGCCATGGCGCGATTTTAAGCCAATTCGCGGCACCGGCGGCATAGTCGGCAAAGTTAACTTTGCCATTTTTATTAACATCTCCTCTAAGCACCCAGTGACTCCTGCCGGCGTATGGTGTATTTCCATAAGCACCCATGTTAATCCTGCCGCCTCCTGTGATAAGCTCACGGGCCGGGTTTATTCTCGGATCACCTGCGTCGATACATGGACTAACCCTCTTATCCAAAACCCAAAGCTTTTGCAGGTAGGCCGGGTAACCATTATTAGGAAAGAACCGGCCCTGGGTTGAAAGCAGGTGATAATCATAATCGAGAGGATTAGCGAACAACGGATCCCGGCTTATATTGCCCGGCCCATTATGGCCATCTTCTATGCAACTGTAGCTTACCAGGGGCTGATTTTCCAGGCTGGATATGTCGGACTGGCTGTTGTCCCAGAAAATACAATTGCTGATATTCGGAGTGCTTTTTGGATCCGAAAAATCCACGTAAAGCCCGTAAATATTGTCTACAACCGTGACATTAGTAATCGTCGGCGAACTCGGTTTTACACCGCTATTGATAATATAAATACCGATATCAAAATCCGTGATGACAAAGTTGGCCAGGACGCTGTTGGAGTCTTCGCCCGAACTGAATTCTACACCAATGCCATTGCCGTAAGCTGCTCTTAACATAGCTGCATCGGAAGCACTTCTTACGGTTATAGCTTTGCCGTAGAAGTTAAGCTGATAGTCCAGGTCGTATACACCCGGTGAGACTAATACAGTATCATTGTCCTGTGCAGCATCGATTCCCTGCTGGATTGTATTAAAAGCAGTTTCGGGGCTGAGTCCATCACCAACAGCACTGCCGCGAATGATGTCTACATGATAGGTTGTCCCTGATTTTGGCGGTGGGGGCAGTGGCGACGGCGGATACTCCTTAGCAAAAGTCCATGGTAACGCTTCCAACCAATGACCGATTATCAGTTTCAAATCTCTAACGTCTACAACAAAATCGCGGTTCTCATCACTGGACATTTTCCAAAAGCTTGCACTTGCTTGATAGGTACCTCCGTACGCACCCATGTTGATACGCCGGCCGTTTGGAGCCGGTTCGGCGCTGAAATCGATCCCCGGATCACCGGCGTCAATACATGGACTGGTTTGCTCATCCGATACACGAAGTTCTTCTGCCGGGCCAAAGCCGCCTTTGAACACCATAAATCTGCCTCTTTGTGAGCGCAAGTGAAAATCGCCATGGAGCGGGGCTGCGAATAACGGATCATCTCCAATGTTGCCCATACCCTGGCCATTTGTCCATCCCTGTAAACAACTATATCTAATGACGGGATTTCCGCCGCTAATCTGAGAAGATAAATTATTAACGATACTACTGGTGGTATTGCCCCAGAAGATACAGTTAATTATTCTTGGATTGCTGTCAGGGGTGTTCTGAATACCGCCGCCTGAATTAGCAGCCCAGTTTCCGCTGAAGGTGCAATTGATGAGTATCGGGTTGCTGTTGGAATCATTGAGCATTGCCCCGCCGGCATCTTGTGCAAAGTTATCGATGAATATACAGTGTCTGATTGTCGGACTGCCGGCAATGTTACGCATACCACCGCCGCGAGTACTTATAGCCGATGCAAAAGCATCTCCTCCAATAATAGTAAAACCATCCAGTACGGTTGTCGGACCTACATTGCTGCTTAATACAACATGGTAACTGTTATCATCGGTATTATTTATAACTTCGAGCGTGTCATTGTCACCGAGATCGCCGCTTAGAATGCTTGCATATAGATTAATATTACGTATATCAGGATTTAGAAGTTGCGCTATCCCGCGATAACCTCCCTTGATAACCACGCCATTGACCAGTCTAAACGAGGCATTACGATCGCCGGCAGTAGTATTGGCGCCTCGGTCCGGCTTATAGATCCCCTTTGCGACCCTTATTTCATCGCCTGGCTGAGCAATCGCAAGAGCGCTCTGCAAATGATTAAAAGCCCTGGCCCAGGTTGTTCCGTCTATATCGGCGCCGGCTGGGTCCACGTACAAAATGCGCTGGCCAAAAGCAGGAAGGGACATGCTTAAAAAAAGAACCAAAATTGCACAGGTACGATTCAGCATTTTCTTATTTGACCAAAGTTCCGTCAGCAAGACGAAAGAGCCATTGTATCCCCGGAGCGGTTTTTGACAAACTCGAGTTTGTTCGAATCTTGGGCACAGTGAATCCGTCGGGTATCCGGTCTAAATCCTGTAAATAGCTAATTCGTAAGACGTTCTGAGCCGCTGTATTTTTTTCGCTTCCAATAAACGTTATTTTTTCGACAATATCGTTGTTCATATCAATCGCGTAGATGAGCTTGATATGCTTCTGACTCAATGTTACTTCTGTTTTTTCTTTGCCTGAAGAATATCTGCTCTGGAACCATATCGATTGTTCAGCGGCATCGCGCCTGATTGTATCTATCGTGTGCAGGCCCATCCAGGGTCTTGCCAGGCCCTTCATAAACGAACCGGGTGGGTATGTTGCCAGCAATTTCCGGTTGGGCCCATAAATACCGGCCCCATCGGCGCTATCTACAATTTCAAGTTCTGCGCCGACTTTTAATCTTAACCATGCATAGTGAGATCGATGCTTCTGGTAAACCAATGGAATTCTGCCGCGGCCCACAACTTCTTCTCCGTTTATCTGTCCTGTAATTTTAAAATAAGTCCAGCCGCGTTTATGCATTGCATCGCGATTATCAATCTTCTTTGTTCCTTCGGGCCAGTCGTACTGGAAGAATTCTTCCTCGACCACATTATAGTGGCGAACTGTTTCTAATATATTGTTAGTGTTTTGAGCATTTCGTCTTACAGTGACAAGCAGATTTCTCGCCGTGTCGGTGCAGGGGAGATAATCCGGCTCGGTGGATTTACCTTCCATAAGGGAAAGGAATTCTCTGAGCTGTTTGGGGTCCGTTGGCAGCCTGTGGACGCTGAGATCTTCGGCCCACATACGGTGATTGTTCATGAATACCTTTCCGCCATTGGTATAGTAGTTCATACTATCGTTTTGGAGCCGTCTGCAGTACGTTTGGTTTTTCTTTTCGTTTCGTTGTATTTGCCTTATCATCACAGGGCCGTTTATACCTTCAGGGAAGAAATAACAACTTTCTTCCAGACCCTCGAAGGTTTTAGCGGGAGGCCTTATGACATGTTGGTTTGCTTTAAAGCCGGGCCGATCTATGTTCGGGGTCTGTGCCATCTTCGGGCCCACCACGGCTGAAGAAACCGTAATCGCTGCGGCGGCTGTCAATACAGCAATACCTTTTGCGGATGCGACCGCTCCTATAACAGTAGCGGCAGTACCGACATACATAGTCCCAGCGGTGATTGATACGCCTGCGGCTGCGGCCTTGGTTGGGGCCGTTATCTTTCCAATAATCACAAGCGCCAACAGCAATGAGCCTTTACCAAGACCGTTACGCGCAAGCTCTTTGGCAAGCGATTTCTTAGCCCGAAAGAACAACAGACGAGCACCCAGCTCAGTACAACCCATCTCGTCTGAAATCTGCGAATAGCTTTTGCTCTCATAGCATCGCAAAGCCAGGACTTCGCGGTGACGCAACCTCAACTGGCGCATGGCCTTGATGACGCTTTGCTTGAGTTCCTCGTTGACCAGTTCAGCTACGTTTTCTTCCTGATATTTATTTGGGCGCCGGTCCCGCCTGGCTTTAGACATCAGGGCCGCTTTTTTTCGCCGCTCGGACCTGTTATAAATGCGGATTTTGTTCAGCGCTATCTTACAGAGCCAAGGCCAAAATCGATCTTTTCTTTGCAGTCTGCCAATCATCTTAATCAACTCGAGTATACTTTCCTGAACAATATCCTCGGTAAGGTTATCATCCAGGGTCCTTCGGTAAATATAACTTTTCAAAGGCGCCCAGACGATAGCGACCAGACTATCAATGCTGTCCTTTTTGCCAAGCTGGGCCTGGCTGATAAGCTCTATAGGAATATTTAGTTCCTCCATATAGAAGCGCTACCTTATAAAAGTGTCCGCAGACGGGTTTTTGTTTCGTTTTTTTCAGGACAAACCGGAAAATTATGCGAGTTCATCACGACTCCTGCTGAGGCATTATTTCCATTAAGAACACATTAGTTTAGCAAATTATCAGCTTTTATTCAAGCAAAATACGCATTAGTACGTTTCTTTGAGTTAATAAGGCCGGATTATTTTGAAAAAATAAGAAGAATAAAAATTTTTTACGAAACAGATTTGCTCCTCAGGCACCAGATATATTGAAAGACAAAAGACAGTTGTTGACAGGATGATCGAATTTTGGGTTAGGGCCCAACCAAATTCCGAGCAAAGTAAACCTTCATCGGGAACGTTGAAGAAAGAATGGCCTTTTATTAGGAGGACGTACAATGAGAAGTTTCAAGTGGACAACATTATTTTTGGGCTTTGTGTTTTTAATAAGCTCATTGCAGCCATGTATGGGCCATTGGGTTCCTGAAGATGGTTGGAAAATGCATTACCCGCAAAAACCCGACCCGAGAGGCTGGGATGTGTGCTTTAGAAGGATGGTCGTAGCCGACGACTTCGAGTGCACCAATAGCGGGGCTGTTACGGATATTCATTTCTGGATATCATGGAAAGATGATTTGGTCGATGAAGTACTTGGCTGGACTGTTTCCATCTACAGTGACGCGAATTCTCAGCCGGGTCAAGAGCTGTGGAGATTCGGAAAAGGCAAAATAGAATTGCGACAGGAACAACCTTCATTACAAGGATGGTTATGCCCGTGTATGACGCAACAGGCCGATCAAATTATACCGGACAATCATACGTGGTACGCCCTGGTCAATATTACTGAGATTGAAAATCCCTTCTTACAAAAGGAAGCTGAGGTTTACTGGCTTGTCATCCGCGCTAACGCTACGCTCTATGAGAGTCCAAGGCCGCAGCCCGAAGTCGGCTGGAAGACGTCCATTGATAAGTGGGGGAGCCCGGCGCTTTGGCGGCTCTGGCCTCTCTCTTCGAGCGACACATGGCGGCCGGTTACTGAACCTGATGGAACATTTATCAGGCTGCATCATATGGCATTTGTCATTAACGGCAAGGACACTGGGGCCCTAATGGATTTTGGAGATGCCCCGGAGAGGTATTGCGATGATACAAATTCACTATCACTATCACAGTGCAACAGCTATCCGACGACGCTGGCAAGAAACGGCGCCCGCCATATCATCAATCCCGCAGTATACCTGGGTTCACCTTTTACCACTGTTATTCATATTGATGCTGAGCCGGACGGTCAACCAACCCCTTATGCCGACGGTGACGATAACAATGGTGTGGACGATGAAGACGGTGTCTTTTTTGATAATTTGCCTCTTGTCCCGGGCACAACAGCAACTGTCAATGTTCTGGCTTCGGCTAAGGGCTTCCTCGATGCATGGATAGACTTTAACGCTGATGGTGACTGGGACGATTTTGGTGAGCGGATATTCTTCAGTGAAGCGTTGACTGTTGGTGGAAACACGCTTACTTTCAAAGTGCCTCTTAGCATTGCTGATTATGACCAGAGAAAAACTTATGCTCGTTTCCGGTTCAGCACTTACGGACGTTTGAATTACTATGGGCCGGCGTATGATGGCGAAGTTGAAGACTACATGGTCGCCATTGCCGATGCCCCACAGCCAAAACTTGATTACGGCGATGCGCCTGACGGTGATTTTGTTCCTTCAGGTTATCCTACGCTGCGAATCAACGATGGCGCACGCCATAAAATCAATCCGAGAGTACGCCTGGGTCGATACATCGATGGAGAGCCGGATGGTCAGCCGACGATCGCAGCCGACGGCGATGATCTTGACAGCAGCATCGACGATGAAGATGGTGTCTTTTTTGGAACACCTATTATTCCCGGAACTATAGCTGAAATCAAAGTTATCGCATCAGTGGATGGATTCCTCAATGCCTGGATCGATTTCGACGGCAACGGTGACTGGAATGGAGCCGCTGAGCAGATTTTCACCGATGAGCCTCTTGTTGCCGGTGTTAATCACCTTAAGTTTGTTGTGCCGGCGGCTTCGGTGATTGCAGTTGACACCAGAACTTACTCTCGCTTCCGATTCACAACAGAGGCCGTAAACATGGGATACTCCGGGCTTGCAGAAAACGGCGAGGTCGAAGATTACATCGTCAAAATTGAAGGGCCTCAACCTGAATTCGATTTCGGTGATGCACCTGAATTGCGTTGTAATGATTCAAATGTGGCCCGTTGCAATACCTATCCGACGACATTGGCCCGAAACGGCGCCCGTCATATCATTGATCCGAAAATTTACCTTGGCAGGGCTATTGATCCCGAATTTAATGGTCAGCCTACGCTCGCTGCCGACGGGGATGATCTTGACAGCAGCATCGACGATGAAGACGGCGTTATCTTTATAACACCACTTGTCCCGGGACTGATAGCCAAGGTCGAGGTGATCGCTTCGGTTGACGGACTTCTTGACGCATGGATAGACTTCAACGCTGACGGTGACTGGGATGACTTCGGCGAACAGATATTTGCCGGCGAACCCCTTACCGCCGGTGTTAACTATCTCAAATATCACGTGCCACGCTATCCTTATGCGGTAGCTGCTGATGTAAGGACGTATGGGCGATTCCGGTTCAGCACACACGGCGGACTGCACTACGGCGGGCCGGCGAGAAACGGCGAAGTTGAAGATTACCTCGTGAAGATTGAAGAACAACCTGAGAAAACCGCCGATCTGGGGGACGCTCCGGATAGTACGAACAACTTCAATCTCAACATGACTGCCTATACATCCGTCGGACCTCTGCCGGTAACTGTCAAAGCAAATTACCCGACAGTTTACATGACTGGTTCGCCGCCTCACGGGCCAATTCACTGGTATCCGGACATGGTTGCTCATCTTGGCGGGAGAGTGTCTCTTGAGACTGAAGCCGATTTTGGATACGACCAGGACCCGACAAATAACATAATTCCGCCAAGAGACAAACCGGACATGGATTCGGCTGATGACGGCATTAAGGTACCTCTGAACCTGCCGCATTGTCGCAGGACAAAGTTTGATTACATCGTCACGATTATTCACCCAATTGATGAACTCTATGTCAACGTCTGGTTCGACTGGAACCGAGACGGCGATTGGGATGATGTGATGGATTGCGGTATCGCCAATGAGATTACCAATAAGCATCGCGGCTTAGCCAGAGAATGGGCCGTACGCAATCAGGTCCTTACGCATTTACCGGCAGGCATACACAAGATCACGACGCCTGCATTCATCCCATACCATCGGCTTAGATATCCTAACGATGTCTACAGGGTGGACCCGATCTGGATGAGGATTACCATTTCCGAGCGTCCCCGGGGACCGGTTGCGGTCTCTACTACTGCCGCCGGTGTTCCTTCTACCAATAGCATCGGCTATGGAGGCTCCGGGCCAAGAGGCGGCTATAAGATTGGTGAGACAGAGGATTACTTCTTTGTCCCAACGACCAGATGTGTCCGGGAGGCTGATTTGAACTGCAGCCGGGCTGTAGATTTTACCGACTTTGCAACATTCGCGTCACAGTGGCTTATCGATAGTCCCTAAACGCATTGACTACTAATACTTTACACGAGAAAAGGTCGCGAGAAGGCACAGGCCCGCGGCCTTTTCTTATTTCGACTTGCTTTTTTTATTGAGCAAGGGGACCGCCTGACTTCAAAAACAAATAGTACAGTTTACCTTCCTGGTAAATCCGCCCTGCAAGCTCACCGGCTGTGTCACCTTGTCCTATGTATATGTCACAACGTCCGGGAGCCCGGATTGCCCCCCCTGTATCCTGGTCTAATGCAAAGCCGCTGTAAGGCTGTAGAACAACCTGGCCGGTTTTGACCTGCGGCAGGGTGGAATAAATGAATGCTAAACAGCCGCGTGGGAAAATCGACTTGTCGGTCGCAATGGTTCTCATTGGTGTTACAGGTTCGTTTAAACTGCCTCGTGGTTCGCCTTGCTCTTTCTGGAAAAACACGAATCTCGGATTCATTTGCGTATATCGGGCCACCTGGTCGGGGTGATTCCCGAAGTAATCTATCATTGCCGCCAGGCTCATTTGTGAGCTGCTTATCCTGCCATCTTTGACCAGTTCTTCCATAATACTTTTATATTCATGGCCATTGTTGGCAGCATAGCCTACCGTGCTTATCCGCCCGTTCGGCAGCCTTATCTTTGCTGAGCCCTGGACATGCGCGATGTATACTTCAAATCGATCACTTAGCCAGACTAACTCGTTGCCCTTAAACAACATTTGATCCTCAATAACTGCACGCGATGGGTAAGGTCTGATTGTACCATCGCCACCGCGTTGACCAAATATTTCACCGTCAGGCCCCTTAACCAAATCCACCGGCTGTTTGTACAAAGGATAGCTAAAACGTGCGCTGGGCTCGAACGAACCATCGAAAATAGGTGTGTAATAACCCGTATACAATACCGTTCCCTGGTCATCGCAACCAACTGACATATAAACGTCAAATTTGTCCCTGATGGCAGCGTTTAAATCGGCCCCTCTGTGACCTGAATCCAAAAGGCCTAAAAACGCCTCCAAGCTGTCCACAGCCCGCCGGTGGGTAATGCCGCTGACCGGGAAATACCGTTTACTCGAGGACTTTTTGAGGTAATTTAAGCTCTTTTTGATTGTCGGGCTTAATTGATGTAAATCCAGAGAAGCCGAAGTAAAGTCGGGAATCTGCGCCGGATTTGTTACCTTTCTTAGCGCATGTTGGCCGGGCAACAAGGGTCTGTTATAAGCAGGCTTAATAATAATCGGCCCGGCGGGGGTTCTACAGCCAATAGTAATGGTTAGCAGCGACAGCAATAAATAAAGTAGTATTTTGATGTCCATCTCCGTCGATAGGATTAGGAATTCGATAGCTTTTATCAAAAACTCTTTGAAACTATTATCGGCTACACCGGCCAAATTTGAACAAGTTTTTTCGGTTCTCTCGATATGCTTTTTTCAATACCGTCAACCTTGATAATTATGGATCGGTTGTTTTGAGGGTGGAGGGGGTTTGAATTATCCGGGCAGATTTGATATTCTATTAGAAAAGAGCCTCAACAGTATAGCTGAACAAGGATACAAAACTCTTTATGGGAAATCCCGGGAAATATATTATGCACAACAACATGAAACGACGTGATTTCTTGAAAACGATGGCCTATACGGCAACATCATCCCTGTACTTTCGCTCGGCCACAAGTTGTGCCGCTGAGAAAGCACCAAAGCCCGACATGCTCCTGATTATGCCCGATCAAATGCGGGGAGATTGCCTGTCCATTCTGGGGCACTCGGCAGTGCGCACCGCCCAATTAGACAAACTGGCCGGGCGAGGCGCGCTGTTTCGGCGGGCTTATACCTCTGTAGCATCCTGCATCCCCGCACGCTACGCACTGCTGACCAGCCTCTATCCCCAGACCAGCGGCGTGGTGGGATTCGGGGCCAAACCGTTCTCGACACAGACCCTGCCGGAATTGCTGGGCAAGAGCGGCTACGCCACCGTGCTGGTCGGACGAAACATGCATCAGCCTGCTGCCAGTGAGTCCTGTGGGTACCAGAAGCGAATCTCTGGCTCGACATACGTTGCTAACGATGAATATGACATGTTCCTGAAACGATCGGCGCCGGAAACCGGCGGCATCAGGAAACTCGTTAAGAAGCTGGACGTAACCTACAACCATTGGCAGGCACAGCCGTGGCCGCTGCCGGACAACCTACACCCGACCGAATGGATCGTCGCACAGTCGCGCAAAGTAGTCCGGGAGGCGGATGTGGACAAACCGCTCTTTCTGACAACTTCGTTTTACGCCCCACACCCGCCGCTTTTCCCGCCAAAGAAGTACTTTGACGCGTACTTAAAGAAGAAGCTGCCGGGGCCTGCACACGGCGACTGGGTAAACTGGAAGGCCCTTTCGCCGAAGGGTGACAAGACTGGCCACCGGATTCTGCTCCAAGGCGAAATCCTGCGCGCGGCCCAAGCCGGATACTTTGGGCTTATCGAGCATCTGGACGACCAGATTTCTTCGCTTATCGGCGACTTCAAAACACGGAGTGAGAAAGCCGGGCGATCGTGGGTGATTGTGGTCACTTCCGACCACGGCGAAATGTTAGGCGACCATGGGTATTTCCGCAAATGCGAGCCGTATGAAGGTTCGGCAAATATTCCATTGATTATCTGTGGTTCGCCCGACTTGAGTTTCAAGCCCGGCCTGCGTATCGAGCAACCGGTTTGCCTGGAAGATATCATGCCCACGCTGCTGGCGCTGGCCGGAACCAAAAGCCCTACACGGGTTGATGGTGTCAATCTTGTGCCTGTTTTGCGCGGACAGAAACAGATTATCCGAGAATGGCTGCACTTCGAACACGCTCCGTGCTACAGCCAGGAGCAGGCATTCCATGCGCTTACTGACGGCCATTTCAAGTATATCTGGCGCCCCATTAGCGGTAAGGAGCATTTATTCGACCTTGAAAAGGACTTAAAAGAGGAGCACGACCTGTCGAATGACGCATCCCATAGTACCATCCTGAAAACCTGGCGGAGGCGGCTCATTCAACGGTTGGCAAACAGGCCGGAAGGTTTCTCGAAGAACGGAAGACTGATTCCCGGCCGCCCTTATCGCACGCTCAATAAGGGCATGATGTCCGCAGACGGCAGGAGATACTAAAAGACTTGTCCCTGCCAGGAACTTGAATATACCGAGGGCCTTATGAAACTTGGAGTCGATGAACTCTTGCAAAATCCATCGTGTCGCGAGCCGCTCGAAGGCCGACGTGTCGCGCTGCTTGGACATCCCGCTTCTGTAACGAGTGAATGTCATCATACACTTGATGCACTTATTGATTGCCCGGAAGTGAATGTAGTATCGGCATTCGGGCCACAACATGGAATGCGAGGTGATAAGCAGGACAATATGATCGAGACCGACGATTACGTTGACCCTTACTATAACATTCCTGTCTTTAGTTTATACGGTAATGTAAGACGACCCACAAATAAGATGATGGAGACTTTTGACGTGCTGCTTGTGGACCTTCAGGACGTGGGAACTCGAATCTATACATACGTAACCACGCTTACTTATGTACTTGAAGCATGTGCCGAACATGGGAAAAGCATCTGGATTCTGGATCGTCCCAATCCGATCGGACGGCCTATCGAAGGAACAATTCTTGAAGATGGCTGGGAGAGTTTTGTGGGAGTATCTTCACTTATCATGCGGCATGGGCTTACGTTTGGTGAACTTGCCAAATGGTTCGTTGCTCACAAGAAACTCGACGTGGATTTAAACGTCGTCCGAATGACCGACTACAAACCTCCAGCAGCTCCCGGATATGGCTGGCCCATCCTCGAGCTTGCATGGGTAAATCCCAGTCCGAATGCTTCCAGTCTCAACATGGCACGATGTTTCCCGGGCACTGTTTTATTTGAAGGCACCACGATTTCGGAGGGTCGGGGCACTGCGGTGCCCCTGGAGATTGTGGGGGCACCGGATATTGATTTCGACTTAATACTTGGAAGGATGGATTCCCTGTCGCGGCAATGGTTAGCCGGGTGTAAACTTAGACGATGCTGTTTCGAGCCGACTTTCCACAAACACGCAGGAAAAATGTGTTCGGGGATCCAGATTCACACTGACAATGCCTCATACCGACACGAACAATTCCGACCTTATCGACTTGCCTGTCTTCTGCTAAAAGCTATTCGGCTGGAATATCCCGATTATGAGCTGTGGCGAATATTTCATTACGAGTATGAGCGCGAACGACTTGCGTTCGACCTGCTGAGTGGCGGGACATTCCTGCGGAATTGGGTGGATGATCCCAGTGCAAAACCTTCTGATTTGGATAAGCGCTTACGGCAGGACGAACAAGAATGGTTTCAAATTCGAAAGCCCTTTTTGTTGTATTGATTGAATTCGGCCATTGAATCCTCTATTGGCCCGATATTTTTTTAAAAATTGCAATATTCAGCCAAAAAATGATATATATCCGGACTCGTTTGACGCAAAATCAGCATCTGTGGAGACATTTTGGCGACAAGGTTTTGGCGAAGAATTCAGACGTTTTGTAACTCATGGGAAGGGTGTCTTATGGTGGACACTCCCCCAGCACTTCTCGGACAGTAAATTGTTCGTATGGTAAATGCCAGGAAATGCTATAATGTACACCCTTACAATTATAGAAGATTACTTGGGATAGCTAAGGAATGGAACAAAAGGCCTGTATTAGTTCACACAATCAAAGTGGCAGGGTCTTCAAAAGAAAGGAAGCAATTGAATGAGAACGAGTATGTTCTTTGTGTGTTGCACTCTTGTCTGTATTGTCGGTACCGTCGCCGTACCTGACGTTCGTAGTCAGGCCGTCAAAGAAGTAATTCCCAGAGAAGCCGAGTTGAGACTGCGTGCGATCTACGAGCGGGGGGAGTTCCGCGCCAAGAGATTTCGTGCAGACTGGCTCGACGATAGTTCGGGCTACACGGTTCTGGAGTCGGTTCCAGGGGCGGACGAAAAGGTGCTGGCACGTTACGATGCCGGCAGCGGCAAACGCACGGTGCTGGACTCACCTAAGAGGAAGAAGGCCAGCAGGTCTGACAAAATCTCCCCGGACGGTCAGAGCGTTCTCTACTCCGAACAGGGGAATCTGTACGTGCGCGATCTGAGCAGTGACAGGAAGATTCCCCTCACGAAGAATGCAGCCGGCAGTTCGGTTTCGAACAGTCGGGCAGTCTGGAGCCCTGATGGAAAATGGATCGCCTTCGTGCAATCGGACGCCTCAGCAGTGAAACTAAGGTCAGTCCTTGTTCCGGGCGACCCAACGTATCCGAAAGTAGAGGAAGTCCGATTTGCCAGGGTGGGCGGGACCATAGAGACGCTTCGTGTCGGTGTTGTCGACACCCGAGGAAGCCAGACACGCTGGCTCTCTATTGCCATACCGGAAGAAGGTTTCTATCTGGGGCAGGTCGACTGGGCTGGAAATTCGGATGAACTGCTGGTGGAAAAGCTGAGCCGATTCCGAGATGAGCGCGAGTTTCTCATCGCCGATATCGGCACCGGTGAAATCAGGCGCATCTTCCACGAATCCGATCCGGCATGGGTCATCGCCAGCTACGGCAAGAATGCCGGTCTGACGTGGATTCGCGACAGCCAGGCATTCATTGTTCTGAGCGAAAAAGACGGTTGGCGGCATGCCTATGTCTGCTCGCGCGATGGCAAGGAACTGGATCTTTTGACACGCGGTCAGTACGACATTATCGAACGTGCCGTAGTGGACGAAGCAAGAGGTTGGTTTTACTACTACGCGTCCCCTGACAATGCCACCCAGAAGTATCTCTACCGTGTACGTCTGGATCGTACCGGAGAGCCCAAACGAGTCACCCCCATGGACCAGCCCGGTACCCATGACTACGATTTCTCCCCTGATGCCAGGTGGGCGTTCCATACCTACTCGACTTTCGACACTCCCCCCGTCACCGAGCTTGTACAACTGCCCGAGCACCGGGTTATACGCGTACTCGAAGACAATAAAGGACTACGCAAAAAAATGGAGTCGCTCATCTCTCAACCAACGGAGTTCGTTCAGCTCGAAATTGGCGGTGGCGTTGTTATGGACGCGTGGATGATCAAGCCCCGCGACTTCGATCCTTCGCGAAAATATCCCGTTTTCGTATACGTGTACGGAGAGCCGCACGGACAAACTGTGTTGGATGCCTGGGGACGCAGCCAAGCTGACTACCATCGCATGATCGCCGACCTCGGTTATCTTGTGGTGTCCTTCGACAACCGGGGCACACCGGCGCCGAAGGGTGCGGCGTGGCGGCGGTCGGTGTTCGGCAGTCTCGGCCCACTCTCGACCGAAGAGCAGGCGGCGGCTCTAAAAGATCTGGGCCGCACACGTTCCTACGTCGACTTGTCCCGGGTCGGTATCTGGGGTTGGAGTGGCGGTGGCTCGAACACCTTGAACGCGATGTTTCGTAAGCCGGATGTCTATCACCTGGGGATTGCCGTTGCGCCCAAGCCACAGCCACATCTCTACAATGCGTGGTTCCAGGAGATTTACATGGAGACCCCCGAGGTGAATCCGGAAGGTTACCGCCGGTCGGCCCCGATCAACTTCGCCGAGGGCCTGAAGGGAGACCTGCTGATCATTCACGGTACGGGCGAGACCAACACCCATCTTCAGATTACCGAAGGACTGGTGGATCGCCTCATCGAACTTGGCAAGCAGTTTGACTATATGGCGTATCCCAATCGCGACCATGGGCTCCGCGAAGGCCGCGGCACGGCGATACACTTGCGAATGTTAATGATGCGGTATCTCATCGAGCACCTACCGTCTGGTCCGCAGTAGGCATCCGGCAGTCCCATTTAACGAACAACAGATGTGCGGGATAATGCCTTCCTTGAATCGGCCGAATACAATGAGACGATTCTGGGATTCTTATAAAGCTCATATTCCTTGAATTCTTTTGTCTTGTCCCACCCTCTTCTAATATCCATTACAATTTAGCAATGAATTGAATACCAATTTCACTAAGTCGCAAAAGGCTTATTGGACAGTACCCAGCGCGACGCCGGAAAGCGGGGCCAGCTCGAAACGGATTTCCTGGTCGGTTTGCTTCCACTTTGCCAAGCTGCCTGGCCGCGACTCCGCGAGGAGTTTTAACTTCGTGTCAGCGTTTCGGCTCAGCCGAATGTTCTGAGATCTGTCCGATCGATTGAAGGCGACGATCGTTTCGGAGTCAGCCATCGTTCTTCGGTAGGCCATGGTCATGGCCTTGTCGTTAACCAAGGTGTACTCCAGTTTGCCGTGAACCAGCTCGGGGCGTTGTTTACGGAGGGCAATCAAGGTTCGGTAATACTCCAGCAATTCCAGATTTGTCTTTACGGCGATCGGCTTAGTTTTTTTGCCGTCAGGTCGATAAATCTGCGGGCAGTGGTCGACGTCCTCCCATATGATCGGCTTGCGGCAGTCCGGATCGTCTCCACCCCACATTCCGCGCTCATCTCCGTTCCAAATGTGCGGCGCACTGATAAAAGTGAACTGGTGCAGCAGCAGCATTCGCATCTCGCGCAGGGTGGTTTCATTGGGCGGGCCAAGGTCCAGCGCCGGGTTGTCGCGAGCACCCATCCTGTACTTGTACTGATGCTTGTTTTGAAACGACGTAGCCAAGCGCGGACTATCGTGGCTGGCCGTCAAGTTCATCAGGTTTTGGATGGTCGACTGATCGTAGCCGGCATAGAGGCGCTTCATTTCAGCGACGAACTCGCTTGGCTTGAGACCACCGTTGGCCTGCGCAAAGTAACGGCGAGCCGGCTTGTACCATTGGTAGTGCATGACCGAGTCGAAAATGTCCCCGCGCAAAAACGGACGCGGATCCATCAATTGATCCGGCCATTTGGTCCACCACGCTTCGCCGACTAAGAACACCTCGGAGTTGATCCGACGCACGAATTTCCGGTAATCGCGCCAGAAACCAAGTGGCACATGCGCGGCGACATCAAGCCGGAAGCCGTCCACGCCATCGTTAGGGTCGCCATCGCCGTTGGGATCCAGCCACCGCCGCGTGACGTTAAAGACGTGCTGCTTTACCTCAGGCTGTAAATCGCCCTCGAACGGATAGCCAAGTCGCTTGCTAACCACGTTCACTTTCTTCAGTTCCGGCAGCGTCTTGACGCCAAGCCAGCCCTCGTAGCTGAACTCGTTTTCCGGAGTGGCAGAATCATCGAATGAGGTGATATCGAACCAGTCACGGAAGCGGCTCTTGATCTGGTTCTTCTTCAGATCCTCCCAAGCCCAAAAAGTCACACCAGTGTGGTTCCACGAGTAATCCATGATAAGACGCATATCCCGCTGATGCACTTCGTGGATGAGCTTGAGAAACAAACGATCAGCAGCAGTCCAGCGCCACGTCGCTGGATCAACGGGATCCTCGGCATCAATGATCGCCGAGTCGCCGGCAGGATCCGGACCGAAGGTGCGATCAATATGCCGATAGTGCCGCGCATCGTATTTGTGCAGCGACGGCGAGTCGTTCAGTGGATTAAAGTAAATAGCCGTAACACCCAGGTCTTGCAGGTAGTCCAGCTTGTCGAGTACTCCCTGCAGGTCGCCACCAAACCGCCGGGCCTGCACCATCTTGTAGAAACCACCGCTATCGGCCTTGGCCCAATCCTGCTGTTCGAACCAGTCCTGATTCCATGGAGTCACCTTCCAATTGGCCGGGACATATCCGGGATAGGCCCCCTGCATGAACTCCGGTTGGGGATCGTTGGAAGGATCGCCATTGCGAAACCGCTCAACGAAAATCTGGTACCAAACTGCTTCTCGTGCCCAAGCTGGGGGCTCATCAAACCCCGCCGCCACAGACAGCGATTGGCTAAGCACAACGATTGCAAAAGATGCTACCAAAAAAGCTGCTCTCTTTACGTAGTGGTTCAAAGGTTGATCGTTAGTCATTTGGTGCGCCGTTGGCCAAGCGTAATCTAACATTTCCCATTTGTCCTATGCCCGGCTACATCGCCGGGCTGTTCGGGTACCAGTACCTATCTGGATCTCTTAAAACAGAGTACTCTCATGTTCATCTCATAAAACTTGTCCAGTGGATATCTTAACTACAACGCATGACATTGACGAGTAAAAATGGCCATAGATGCCAATATCAAAACATCCTAAGCACTTCCTACTTTATCGACTTGAGCCATCACCTTACGAGAGAATTTGTTTACGGTACGCCCGTCGATCAGTCTATCGAGATCAAGAAACAGATACACCTATGAAGAGCTAAAAGTCAAATTATAAAATCTCTGTTAACACAAGTTTTTTTGAGGCATCCTCTTACTGCCCTGGCTGAACACGATCATTGAAAATGTTTACCAATTTTTCTATTTTTAATAAGCTATTGATATACAAACACTTACAAAATCAACATTTTTTCAAGATTGGCAGATAACGGCCTCTTCGGTTGTAACCGATAATTGGTTGAAATATTGAAAAATCAATCGAAAACTTTCCTGTACCTGTGGCAAAAATTAAAGGGCTGTAAGTTTTAAACTCGCAGCCCTTTAATCGCGTGGTCTTACCGCACCAAATGCTTTTCAACAGGAACGTTGCACGTTCACCTTCTAACCGCTATACTTTGTTCGCGAATGTACTAATCGAAGTGAGCAAAAGATGCAGTGGGTAACGACTACACAGGTCTTGGAGGAACTCAGGACCTCTCCCGAAGCAGAGGCATGGCATAGATTCTGCGATCACTTCCGTCCCGTCATGGTCAAGTTTGCCAAGCAACTTGGCCTGTCAGCAACTGATGCAGAAGACGCTGCCCAGGAGATAATGTTACAGTTCTTTAAAGCATTCAGGGAAGGAAAATATGATAGAGAAAAGGGTCGACTTAGTAATTGGCTCTTTGGAGTAGCCAAGCGTGTGATACTCAATTTGAGAGGCCATCAGCCTTTGGAACGGTTGATAGCTGACAAGACAACAGGCACATCGTTCTGGGACTTGATACAAGATGATCATAGCATCAAACAGTCCTGGGATGCTCAATGGCGACAGATGGTGCTTGCCAAATGTCTTGATCAAGCCCGCCGTGAGTTTAATCCGAAGGTATTCGAAGCTTTTGAGCTTTATGCGATTCAGGATAAGACAGTTGACGAAGTAGCTCAAAGGTTTAAGATGTCAAGAAACGCGGTCTACATTGCCAAGAGCCGGGTGCTGTCAAGATTACGCCAACTTGAGCAGCAGTTCGAATGAATTGTGGTAGGAATGTTCACATGAATTGTTTCGAGCTGGAAGCAATAGAACGTTATATGTCAGGTGAGCTTAAAGCCACAGAGCGAGACGAGTTCGAAGGGCACTTGAAAGATTGTCCTGCTTGTATGGCTAAAGTGGGGGAAGCAACCACAAATGAAAAATTACTTACCGAACTGCGCAAATTCCACAAAGAGAGTCTACTACTTTCGAAATATAGCAAAGCAGGAATAGAAAGCACTGATCGTGCACAGACACTTGTAGGCGAAAGGTACCGGGTAATAAGAAAAGTTGGCGAAGGTTCCGCCGGCCAGGTGTTTCAAGCTATTGACACTGTTTTGGAGAGGCTTGTGGCTGTAAAGTTCCTGCGGCCAAGAAGCTCACCGAACGGAGCTGACGCAGAGGCCTGGCAGGAAGCCAGATTAATGAGCCGATTTAATGATCCTAATATAGCACAGATTTATGAAATTGGCGAGATTGAGGATCAGAGATTCATCATGATGGAATGGATAGATGGGCTCCCGCTGACCGAAGCCTGGGAAGGACTGCCGCTTCAGCAGAAACTACGCATTTATTTGGGAGTACTCGATGGTGTGGCTGCAGCGCATAGAAGAAATATCATACATCGGGACCTCAAACCCTCAAATATTCTGGTTACTTCCGGACTCAAACCAAAGGTGCTGGACTTTGGAATTTCATTGGAGACCAGCCCCTTGGAAGGTATTGAACAAGGACTGTATCGGGGTACACCTGCCTACAGTGCGCCTGAACAAATCTGTCCGCCTGTGAAGATTTATCCTGCAACTGATGTTTTCGCCCTGGGTATTTTACTATATGAACTCTTGACTGACACGCACCCTTTTCCACAAACAAGTCCTGAAGAGCTCTTTGAGTCTATCCGAACCGAATACCCCGAGCTGCCAAGTGCAGTCCGGGAGAAAACGCCTATTCCTTTGCAGAACATTTGCCTCAAGGCTCTGGAGAAAGACCCTCACAAACGATACCCTAATGCTCAAAGTCTATCCGATGACATTCATCGGTACCTGAGAGGAGAAAAAGTCTGGTCCAGACCATCTTACCTGACAGACAAGATTCATCAGGATGTCTTCTATCATCGGCAAAAGCTGAAGGTATGGCACGACAACGAGCTTCTTACAGAAAAAGAGCTTGATAAATTGGACAACATATATGAGCGTATGATATCACCAGCCGACCTTTCGATAATCGAAGCAAGGAAATTGTCTCTTTCCCAGGTTTGTCTATATCTTGGCGGGTGGATCGTTGTCCTGGGCAGTTTTGTTCTTTTCTACAAAACCTGGGATCATATTTCGATATATTGGCGACCTGTACCAGCTCTTGTGGCAACGGCGCTAATGGGCATATTCGGCCTCGTAATGTGGCAAAGGAAAGATTACAGACTCTCGGTGGGATTTCTGTCAACTGCCAATTTATTAATCCCTATCACTATCCTCCTGACATTGGGACAGTGGAAAGTACTGTCTCCTGCCAACTATCCATGGGGCACTGAGTCCCTATATACCGGCCTCAAAGAGGCTACCTCCCATGTGGTTGTCGGCAATATCCAACTATTTACTTCATCATTATGCTGGCTTATGTTCTCGCTTGCTTTGCTGCGTATCACGCGCTCCTTGATCTTCGTCGTCTTCAGCATAATCGCGTTTCTGGCCTTACTAACAACTTGCTACATAACCGCTGGAATGGAAAAATGGTCGCCTGACATTATAGCCGGCCGATACCTATATCCAGGAATTGTCTTGTTCGTGGCGGGAGTCTGGTTCGACCGTCACGCATACACTAAATATGCCTGGCCACTGTGCGCCACTGGATTGGCCCTTATCATTCTTCCCCTAAGCATCATCGCTGGATCAGAAAACACCCTTTTCGGATGGCTATATCGCAGGCCCGAGTTTCTCAGTGAAACCGAGCACCAACTTCTGAGCTTCGTATGTAACGGAGTCTTCTATCTCAGCCTTGCCGGTATTTGCAGGCTTATGGGGACACGGCTCCAGCGCGTGCTGGCACAGGTCTTGAATTGGCTTGGCCCGCTGCATATCCTGGCAGTACTCAGGATGCTGGATAACAAGGAGTACGACTTACCCGAGTTTCACTACTTAATTTATCGCTTCTTGTTGCCGATAGCATCAATAGGCTTCGTTTTCGGCAGCGTGGCACGCCAGATGAAATCATTCTTCTTTTCCGGCCTGGCTGGCATCGCTGCTTCGGCGCACAAATTCACCGTTGAGCATTTAGACAAGTTCTTCGCCTGGCCCATTTCCTTGATTATCACCGGCATATTCTGTATGTTCATCTCCTGGATGGTGCCGCGTTGGAAGGCGAACAGGAAACTAAGACGCAAAGAATAACTTAGCACGCCGAACCATAGTTCCTTATTTGCGCCGTCTCGGATGTTGCATAGCAACCCACAAGCCTCAACCCTGTCTTTTGTGAAATTTCCCAGGATTTTTTCCATTTTTTCAGAAAGATTTCCTAACATACGGACCAATACTGTTTAGAGCCGGTTGTTCGGATAGTTCTTGAAAATGTAAATATTGCTAAGGAGAATCAAAATGGAAACCAAAGACATCCTTATCAGCTCGCTGGTACTGTTACTGGGTGGATGCATTATTACTTCGCTTCACCCACTCTATACTGACGGGGAAGTGGTCTTCGATGAGAAACTCATCGGAAAATGGTCGAGCGAAAACGATATATGGGAATTCAGACCCGATGAAGGCCAGAGATATAAAATGAGAGTCCTCTCGGGAGATAAGCAAGGACACTTCGTGGCACACCTGGTCAGGCTCAAAGACATGATGTTCCTCGATGTATTACCTGCTGAGCTACCGGAAGAATTCAAGTACAACGAGTATTATATGTTGCACTTGATTCCGACACATTCATTTATGAAGGTTAACCAAATAGAACCCAAATTGCAATTGCTTCAAATGGATGTGGATGAAGTTAGCAATATGCTCAAAGCCGACCCAAACATATTAAAACACGAGGTCATAGAAGACCGCATCGTGCTAACAGCTCAACCGAAAGAGCTTCAGGACTTCATGCTTAAGTACGCCGATACCGAAGACCTGTTTTCTGACCCCCTTGAGCTTACCCGCCGCGAGCCCTTATATACTGATGAAGACCTGATCTTCGACGAAAACCTGATCGGTGTTTGGGAAGGAAAAGATGGTCAACTCCTCGACTCCATAGCAGTCGCAGAAAGAGAAAAAACCTATAGCATAATATTAGCTGACAAAGAAGGTGTGGAGTTTGAAGTCTTTGCCAACCTGGTTAAGTTGAAAGATATGACCTTCCTCGCCCTTTTTCTTGATGAATCTTTTTCTGACGAAAAAGACTCTTATCGGCTGCACCTTATTCCGGATTTCTTCGCCTTGGTTGAGCAGATAGGACCTATACTCCGTCTCCGACACATACCTTACGATGAAATCGCAGAATGGCATAAGGCAGATTTTGGCTCCTTGAAAAAGGACACTGCCGACTCAAGTTCTATATTTGAAGGAACGCGCATCCAACAATAGTCTTTGCCTTTCCTATCTGTCTCACCAATTCATTTGGGGAAAATCCACTCGAACTATAATCAGAGTATGCCGGAAGCAACGCACTGGCACGGGAGGTTGATTTCGGTCGAGACGTTGTTACGCTTTGGGCCTGGCCACTGCGGCAATGGAAAGGACATTGAAAATGTTTACAAATTTTTTTATTTTTGATAAGTCAGTGGTATAACAGCACTTATAAAATAGGCGTTTTTTCAAGGTTGGCTGATAACGAGCATTTTAGTTGCAGCGAAGTTGTAGGAGTCAACCGGCGAGAAGGGGGCTGTTTCGGGGCATCTGTGTGAGGTTCTGGTTGGCTGGTGGGACCGGTCCAGGAAATTCGGTAAGTCTTCGTAAGAACAAGGAGGCGGGTGTTGCATATTTTATAGGCAAGGTGAGGAGAGGGATGGTAAAGAAGGCTTCTCTTGGAGTTTTTGAAAGCCACAAAGAAATACTCTAAACAGTTCTAATTATAGGCCGAATTTCCAATGAAAATTCATTGCCCGCCGGTATTTCAGTCATGTAAGAAACTGTAGCTTATAGACAACAAAACTCAATTAGGTAGGGAAGTGGCTTATTTTTTCAATTCCGGAATTCTCCGCCCCGGCGTCCAGGGAGCACCAATTCTCTCCATCTCCTCCTCGAGTTGATTCAGATCGTTTTCGAGCATGTCATCCATCTTGTTGCGAAGGTCTGTAAACAACTCCAGAGCGATCTGGTATTCACGCTTGTGTGTCGCTGTTGCCCCAGTAGTCGACCAGAAACCCCTGCTGGCTCTGTTAATCCTATTAAGGAGCGATGGCTGAGTCGGCTCGAAACGGCTCGAAACACTCTTGTCACCCAGTAGTACTATGGCTACATCTTGAAGTTTGCGTTGGAGCTCCCGAGCTCGCGTGATATGCAGCTCACTCGCTTTGGGAGTATCAACCAGCGCCTGTTTCATATACTTCAAACGGTCCTCTGTGTCGTAAAATACTTTTTCCAAACCCATGGCGGCCCGCAGGAGATTACTTACCTGCTTTTGGAATTGGAACTGCGTCTCCATGTCATGTGCCGGAAACGTCTGAAGACCTAGAGAAACAGTCTTGAATTCTTGCGGTTCGCTGAGAATTTCAAATTCCCCGTCAACATATCGGGAGAGTTGAACTGTATAAGTCCCTGGAAGTGCCGGCATCCCACTCGAAGACTCTCGCCAACTCTCTCTTGCTCGGTCAATAGATGTGGGAACCGGGCGAGCGTATCGTAAATCCCATTCCACCCGATGGAATCCTTTACTAACCGGGCCTACAAGGCGGCGCACAACATTACCTTCCTGGTCTTTGACAGTTAGAAAAATTGCAGGAGAGTCTTCTGCATCTTCGATTCGGAGTGATTCCCAAGTAGGATAATAGACCGGTTTGGCTTCTTTCTGGAGCTTGAGTTCCTTCTCCTTACGGGACTGCCGACGGCTCTTTAAATCATCCTTCAGATAGTATGTAAAAACCGCCCCGAAGGGAGGATTAGGCGCAGTGAAAAAAGAATCACCTAAGGTTGCTTTTTCTCTCGAACCCAAGGGTGCGTCTTGTATATACAACAAGGCCTTTTTGACAGGGAAAAGACGAGCATCTCTGTCAAGCAAATCTTCTGAGATATGCCGTAAGGGAGAGTAGTCATCCAGAATCATAAAACCACGGCCGAAGGTGGCACACACGAGATCGGTTTCCCGCTCCTGAATCTCCAGATCACGGAAAGGAATTGTGGGAGCCCCACCTTTTAGCTGTATCCAGTGTTCGCCCCCGTCGATTGTGAAAAAGAGCCCAAACTCGGTCCCAACGAATAACAGCTCTTTTTTGACCGGGTCTTCCTGAATCGCCCAGACAACATGTCTGTCAGGTAAATCTCCACTGATGGATAACCAGGTCTTGCCGCGATCCGTACTCTTGATGACATAGGGTTTGAAATCGCCACGTTTGTGGTTATTGAAAACCGCATATACAGTATCCGTTTCGTGAGCGGATGTTTTCAGATCCGCCACGTAAGTGTGGTCGGGTATCCCTGAGAAGAATTCAATTCTGCGCCAGTTCCGGCCTCCATCCTCCGTGACCTGTATCAATCCGTCATCCGTCCCTACATATATCAGACCTTCCTGCAACCGCGATTCGTCGAGCGCGACCAGATTACCATAGAAAGATGTCCAAACATTCTTCCAGACTGATTCCACACTCCATACAGTACCCATCACTTCGAGTTTATTTCGGTCGATCCCTCTTGTGAGATTGGGACTTACAGCCTGCCATGTGTCACCACGGTCGCCACTTCGGAAGAGGATGTTAGCACCGAAGTAGAGCCGTGTCGGCGAATGGGGACTGATGATAAGGGGAGTATCCCAGTTCCAGATCAATGGAGGGTCGTCTTTGCCCGGCTGGGGCTGGATATCGATGCGCTCGCCGCTTCTTCTGTCGTAACGTACCAATCCGCCATACTGGAACTGAGAATAGACGATGTTGGGGTCAGTGGGATCGACACGGGTCTGATAGCCGTCACCGCCCACCGTGATAAACCAGTCGCTGCTTCGGATACCATGGATATTGGTCGTTCGTGAAGGTCCCCCTGTAGATCCATTGTCCTGGGTTCCACCATAGACGTTATAAAAAGGCAGAGCATTATCCACACCAACCCGATAGAACTGGGTTACAGGCAGGTTGGTAATATAGCGCCATGTCTTTGTCCGATCCCAAGTCTCATAGATACCTCCATCGCAGCCCACCATCAGGTAATCGGGATCATTAAGATCGAACAGTAAAGCGTGGTCATCGACATGTTTGAAACGAGACCTCACCCGCCGCCATGTTTTTCCACCGTCCTGCGTGACTTGCATATATACATCCATGCTATAGACACGATCGAACTGGTGGGGATCCGCGAAAATCTCTTGATAATACTGGGGATCCATCGTAATATAATCGCTCATCCTGACCCAGTTCTCACCTTTATCGTCAGAACGAAAGAATCCGCTCTCATCCCAGGCAGCGGCAACGATTGCATAGACTACATCCGGTTGCTGAGGGGAAACGGCGATGCCGATGCGTCCGAGGTCCACAGTGGGTAAACCCTTAACGATTTTCTTCCAGGTTTTTCCTCCATCCAGACTCTTATAAATAGCTGACTCCGGTCCACCTGCTACCAGCGTCCAAACGTGGCGACGCCTCTGATAAGAGGTCGCATAGATGACGTCCGAATCCCGCGGATCGAAGACAATATCACTGACGCCTGTATTTTCGCTAATAGAGAGGATGAGTTCCCAGTTCTTACCGCCGTCGATTGTCTTATAGAGACCACGATCTCCACCCTTAGCCCACAGCGGCCCCTGGGCAGCTACATAAACCACATCGGAATCCCTCGGGTCAATCAGTATCTTGCCAATGTGTTCTGACTGTTTAAGACCTGCATTCTTCCAACTCTTCCCTCCGTCAATGCTTTTGTAAACACCATCACCGTAGCCGACGCTTCGCTGACTGTTGTTTTCGCCAGTCCCGAGCCACAAGGTCTTGGGATTCTTAGGATCGATGCTGATACATCCGATAGAGTAAGAACCATAATTGTCAAATATCGGCGTCCAGATTGTGCCGTTGTTGACTGTTTTCCAAACATTGCCCGACGCTACCGCTACGTACCAGGTGCTGGATTTTATTGGATCTTTGACGATGTCACTGATTCGCCCTGATCGCTGGGCGGGACCAATATTTCGCAATGAGATTCCGCTGAAAGTTTCGGCGCTGAATTTCGTTTTTTCCTTCTTCTCGGCCCCTTCATCTGCCCGCACCGAAGGGGCAAACAGGATAACCAAGAACAGCCCAAGCAAAAAGTTTCGCATCATTTGGATCTCCATAGATAATTTGTGTATGGTTTAATACTTTAAGCCGAGATTTCCCATCCTCACTTGATATGGCAAATCAGCAATTTTATCTGGCTGGAAGAGAATGTGAAGGAAATCAAGAATAGCATCCTCATCACCCTGCCATCCTTTTGCATTTGCCTTAGAAGAATATTTCTAATCTTTGATATAAGTCTATTATGGTAGTTTCTGCACTATTGTCAAGAGCCTTGTTTAATTATTTTCAAAATTACTTAACCTGCTTTCAACTCTCATATAAATATCTGGTTGCTTTTCAGGATAAGAATGTCACCCCTTCTCACCATCACTGCACCCAAACTGAAAGGGAGTTACATCACGATGGTTCCTTTCTTTCCCTCCGTCTATTTAATCCGATGCTACAAAAACCTTTGTTTTTTTGCTAAAATCACACTATTAGCAAACTCAAACAATTATTCTGTTCTTGCAAATCTTATCGTGCCTCTATTTCTGAAAATCTTTTCCCTCGCGCAGTCCGGTTTTCCATTTAGGCTCAGCTGAATTGATTAATTTGACATAACTCGCGCATCGGCCATTGAAAATGTTTGCCAATTTCATGTTTTCTATAACTCACTGATACTGTAATGCTTATGAAATACGAGATTTTGCTAATATAGGGCTTATGCCAATTTGTGGGCGATTTGTTCTTCGAGAATGTCTTTGACGGTCAGGGCGATTATGCTTTTGCCGGTCCTTTTGAAAAAGGCCTGTATCTCGTTTATCGCATCGGATGAGTAATCGAATGAGACGAAGAATCCTTTTGTGCGGTCTTCACGCATCATCACGGCCTCAAAGGAATCTATATCCGGCCTGCCGACTTTGTCTTTCTGCTTGACCTGGATGGGATACCAGAGGTCCATAAAGTCCAGCTCGCCCTCTTGCTTCTTCGGTGTGGCAGAGACAGGATAAATACGACCATCGATACCCATATCGCCTACCTGCGCCTTATTTGGAATACCACCCAGCGCTATAACCGCCCAGTTCTCAAATTCAAACGGCGGGATTTCTCTAAGCTGCTTTTCGGTCCACGGCAGGTCACGAACGATAAAGCCGCGCCCGATCCGCCAGAGTTTCTCATCCTCTTTCATCTTGCAGACATCGCGCAGACGCTTGGCCATTACCCGGCAGGCCGTCGGTGACATATCAATACCTATCCACTGTCTGCCAAGATTCTCAGCCGCAACCAGCGCCGTCCCGCATCCACAAAAAGCATCGAGAACAATATCGTTTTCATTCGAACTTGCTTTGATTATCCGGTCTAAAAGTGCAAGGGGTTTTTGTGTTGGATAGCCGAGCTTTTCTTCTCCGCTTACTATCGGTATGTCTGTCCAGATATTAGAAAGTTGCTTTCCCTTGGCCTCCCGCTCGCGCAAATAATACTTCTCGCGTATTGTCGTTTGACCGAATGCAAGGCGGTTTTCAGATTCAGCCTGCCTCATTCTCTCTTCACTGAATCTCCATCCTGTCTTCGGAGAAGACCATTCTCTTCCCGTTAGATCCGTGTATGTATATTTCAGATTCGGTCGGTCGCCAGGATTGATGATAGGCTGAGTGTTGTACGGCCCCCTGCCGTCTCCGTCGTCAGAAGCGAACGTGGCTTTATCCGCCTCTGTTAGAGGTTGCATTATCGGCGTGAAAAGATACTGATCCGATTTAGTAAACCACAGAATTGAATCCGCGTTCTTCGGTAAATTCCTATAGATCGGCTTTCCAGCGGACGTGCGCTGCCAAATGATTTCATTCTGAAACTGGTTTTCGCTGAAGATTTGGTCGAGCATTATTTTTACGTAGTGTGATGCGTGCCAGTCGCAATGGTAATAGAACGAGCCGGTTTTCTTTAGAACGCGGTGTAGCTCGACACATCGCGGCCGCATAAATTCGATATAGGCCTGTGTTGATGCATGCCGGTCTTTGAAGGCGCGTTTTTCTTTTGTCTCACCCCAGAAAACCTCATAGTTGCGGTTGGAATTAAAAGGCGGGTCAATATAAATAAGGTCAACGCACCCATCGGGAAATTTTTTCAACTGGTCGAGATTATCGCCGCAATAAATGACCCTCGTATCCACCAGAGCCGACGGTTTTCCAACCAGTTGGACTTTCTTTGAACCAGATGCACGTTTCTTTCCCATAATCCATAATTGTAAATTCATGCTCAATAATTTGCAAGGGGGGAATTAAAGGTGTCCGCCTGCACCCTCAGGTGGTACATTTTTTTCTGTTCCTTGAGTTCCTTTAGCGGATTAATCACTTGAAACCTCTTTTTTATTTTTGATTTGTAGCTTTGCACTTTACATTTTGATTGGTGATTGTATACTTGGCAAACTCACAAGTGTTTTTTACTTCTTTTTAGGCTTTTTCTTAGTTTTCCGCTTTTTGAGGGGGGGAGTAGAGAGCATGGCCCTGAGAACATCGTCAGGGTTTATCTGTTTGTTCTTTTTCTTGCCCATTTAGATCATCAAATCCCATTTGATACTCAATGTCTGGTTTACAAATTTTAAGTTTATTGGTAATATTTGCATCTTTCAGTTTTAATAAATCCTTATCAAAGGTATGCAATTTAGGTGTGTTGCGCAAAAGAGCAGTTGCAACGTGAATAGAATCTTTAGGCTGTAGCGATTTATGTTTCCACATTAAATTTCTTGCCTTTATCCCCACTTCTCTATCAACATTATGAATATAGATAAAAGAATTAGAAAAGAAATCTTGGATGGTTTGTTCGACGCTTTTTTTAAGCTTGGGCCTTCCCTTCATTCTTATTACTTCGATAAACGTTAATGCAGAAGTAACTATAACAAGTTTGCCGTCTTCGGCTTTTTTCATTGCACCAGCGCACGATTTAATTTTGTCCTGTTCATTGTTTAACAGGCCCAAAAAGCAATTAGCATCCCAATAAACTATTTCTCTGGCCATAATCAATTCGCAAGTAAGCCTATTATATCCCTAAATTTTGGCAATTTATCATCATTGGGAAAAATCGTTAGTTTTTCAATATCGATATTCTTAGGCTCACCACCCTTTTTATAACTAATTAATCCATAAGCAGAAACACGTTGCCTAAGAGCCTTAATTACATCATTATATATTTTATCCGCAAAGAAACATTTAATCCTTTTGCGGCTAAGAATTTCGTCTATCTCAAAATTCAGGCGGCCTCTCAATTCTAAAGCTAATAAGTAGCCATCAATAGTTCCATAAGCTCTCGTTGGAGTTTGTAATAAATCATCAACATAAGCTACGCTTGAAGGCGAAAGTTCATTGGGTTCTCCATTAGTTTGAATGCGTATATGTTCTACCCCTTGGTCACCAAGGCCTGTTATATTCCCTAATATAAACAGCTTTTTTAAGGCATTATCAGAAAAATGGTCTGGTCGTTTTTTTCGTCTTTTGCTAATGGCCTGAATCCCTTTTTCTATTGCCTGCACTATATCAGTAACATCTTTTGCAGGAATATCAATTGGTTCAGCAGTGGCACACAATCCAATACTTCCTTTTTCTACCGAAACTATCCATTCAACGGCTTTCCGCTTGCCTGTAACGTCCGTAGCAACATCGTTAATCAAATCAAAAAAAGTTTTTACGCTATGAGTAAATTTGTCAGCCGTAATTCTTGGACCATCAATTTCAAGTTTAATGATATTTTTATGCTTTGCCATTTCTAAGCACCTACCTTGCGTGAGTCCCGGTACAGCAACCTCTTGCCCTCGATTCCGTTCAATAACATACAGGCTAATGCTCCGTCATTCCTCTTTCTTATATTATACCTAAAATCGAACTCATTTAAATATCTATGTAAATGTTTTTTACTAACGTGGTGAAAAATTCCCGTGATACCCCGTTTTAATAGGCTAAAATAGCCCTCAAGAGTATTTGTATGTACTTTCCCTTTGACATATCTGCCTATACTATTATTCACAAATTTATGGTTAAAATCTTTTCTTAGTGTCCTATAAGCCTTGAAATCATCCGTCATAATCTCATAAGTATTATCGACATTATCATGTATAAACTCTTTAAGGTTTTTTCCTGTTAATCTATCCATTTTCTGGCTTTTGACTATTCCGTTTCTCTGCACTAAGGCCACAACAGGAGTCTTTTTTGTGCCCCGCCCTTGCCTTCAAAAACAATTTCTGTCTTCCGCCGCCTGTAAGACGGCGTTATTTATGTGCTTATAAAGCCATTTTTTTGTTGTGATAGACCCGTTCGACTGCGCTCAGGGCGGCCAAAAAAAAATTTAATTTTGGGCCGTTTTTTTGTTGTCTTTTGTTTGGAAATCTGTTAAAATACCTGTATGTTTGCCAGCAGGCAAACGTAAACCGCCAGTAGGCGATAGATGACATTTCAGTTTGCATGTCGTAAGCCACCGCGTGGCAAGGACATAGAGCCAGCAGGCCCAAATCAAATTTATTCATTAACTAAAGGTGAATAACTACCAACTACGAACTACAAACTACCAACTAAATAACTATGAACAATGAACTACCAATTACAATCTACGCAAACCGCCTATCCAGCCCTGTTTGCCAAAAAATAATGCCGGTCGTCCCGGCCTCAACCGGCTATATACTAAATACTATCGACTAACGATTAAATACGAGCGACGAGAGACGAGCGACAAGCGACGAATATATGCAAAACGAACCCAATTTCCGAAAAAGTCAAATGAACGTAAATACTTTTATAACAGCCGATTATGTAAAAAGGACACTTGGTCAACGTGGGAAAAACGAACCCAAAACGAACCCAAACGAACCCAATTTAAGCCAATTTCAGCATTCAACCATGTTAAACTGCGCAATCTGCAGCGCCAATACTTCAACAGGTCCGGACAAATTCCAAGAATCGGCGGATACACTTTCATACTACGACAGGGAAAACACACTTGTAAAATGCAGCGAAATGGCTATGATAATGCCTAATGTGGCCTATACGACGTTTAGGCCGAAGGGAAATGACAATTCCCGGAGCAAATGTGTATGTGAAGTTGAAACCATTCAGTTAGGAGGAAAACCTTTATGAGCGACATTACTAAAAAAAGCACGTCACGCCGTGAGTTCCTGAAAAACACCGGTCGAATCGCCGCCACATCGGCTTTTATGGCGGCGGCCGTTCCACGTATGTACGCCGCCGAAAGCAACACTATCAAGGTGGCCCTGGTAGGTTGTGGCGGCCGGGGCACCGGCGCAGCCGATAACGCCCTGTCTGTCAAGAATGGGCCAATGAAACTCGTGGCCATGGGAGACGTCTTCGAAAATCGCCTTAAAAGCAGTTACAGTAATCTAAAGAGGAGGCACGCCGACAAGGTTGATGTGACAGAGGATCACCGGTTCGTGGGTTTCGACGCTTACAAAAAGGCGATGGATTGCCTGGGCCCGGGCGATGTCGCGATTTTTGCAACGCCTCCGGCATTCCGCTGGGTGCATTTCACCTACGCAGTCAAGAAACGCCTCAATGTTTTTATGGAAAAGCCTGTCACCGTGGACGGCCCGACGAGTCGGCGGATGTTCAAGCTCGGCAAAGAGGCAACAGCGAAGAACCTCAAAGTAGGAGTTGGATTGATGTCGCGCCACAGCCGGGCGCTCCAGGAACTGCAAAAACGCATCCAGGACGGCGAAATCGGCGACATCATTTTACAGCGCGGCTACCGGATGCATGGACCGGCCGCATTCTTCCGCTCGCTGCCCAAACCACCCGGTATCAGCGACCTGCTTTACCAAATACAGCGGTTCCACAGTTTCATCTGGGCAAGCGGCGGTAACTTCAGCGACTTTAACATCCACATCATCGATCATCTATGCTGGATGAAGAACGCCTGGCCGATCAAGGCCCAGGCCGTGGGCGGTCGCCATTATCGCAAGAGTCCCGAAGGCATCACTTACGTGGACCAGAATTTCGATACGTACTCGGTGGAATACACGTATGCCGACGGCAGCAAGTTCTTCATGGATGGACGCTGCATCTCGGGTTGCACAAACATCTACTCCAGCTACGCGCATGGCACTAAAGGCATAGCGATCGTCTCAAAGAACGGTGACTGTGGAAGACCCTCCAGCACTTACAGGGGCCAGAAAATGGACAAGTCGAACATGATATGGCAATCCAATATCAGGCCGGAAGAAAGGAATCCATATCAAAACGAATGGAACGACCTGATGGAAGCCATCCGCAGCGACAAGCCCTACAACGAAACCGAAAACGGTGTCAATACCAGTCTGGTCACGAGCCTTGGCCGCATGGCCGCGCATACCGGCCAGGAAACCACATACGACCAGATCCTCAACAGCGACCACGAGATGGCGCCCGGACTGGACAAGTTTACGATGGATTCTCCTGCGCCCCTGCAGCCCGACGCCGACGGCAGATATCCAGTTCCTCAGCCGGGTATAGTTAAAGATAGGGAATACTGAGTCTTCATTGCGAGTTGCCGGGGTATCCTGGCATACAAGAGACAGACTCTTAGTTTCTGTATGGCGCATGCGTGATTTGAAACGGTATGCACGCAAACAGATTGCCGATTCGGCCGGCGTTGGAGCGGTTGCGGCGCATTGGGCAATGGACGAGCAGGCTATTTGAGATGGGATTATCCTGAAGACAGCCCGTCCATGCTATTGAAGTCTGGATAATCCGCCAGACAAACGGGAACAAGTTGATTACCACTAACAGTGGCATTAGGACAAAGAACGCAACAGCTAATATCCCCGTTCTCAGTTACCATCGGCCCGTTTTCAAAAATAAGGTATTTGGATTTTAGGTGAGCCCCACTGTGCCTGAGCTTAGCGAGAAACTTCAAGCCTTCTATTGGCCGCCGACTTGTCAGGGTGCTGCACAGAACCATGACGGCAGTGGTGAAAGGCTTGTTTCCGGAGTAGAATGTAAAGCGGCCGGTAGTCAGCTTTGAGAAAGAGCGCAGAAACAAATTTATTATATTCGATCTTATGCTGAACCGCTCGGTCTTGCTCTCAAGATGAATGACCGGCATGAAATATGTCATCCAGGCCATGTGGCCTTCCGCCCCGGCAGTTGCTCGAGCTGGAGGCAAATATGCAGATGGCTCTATAGCAAAACTGTCCTTGAGTATCTCGTATACTTGCTGATTTGTCGTCCGGCTGGATTGAGATGAGCTGCTATCTGAGCCATCAGGAAAGCGATCTTGATTCTGCTGCATGAAGTGGACGGATTTCAGCAAATTAGCTGTATCAACATAATTTGTTGCAAAGAGAAAATTTATATGCCTGGAATTTAGTATAAAGTCTACTATTTGCGGCAGCCGATCAAAATACTTGTGATAAACCGTAACCGAAAGCCCGGCATCGATATCTCCTGCCGCAACTTTCTCTGCGAGGGCCGACCTCAAAGAGTTTATCTGCTCAAGCGTGGGATCAGGCGGCAAATCCGGACGATTTTGCCCCTCATCTATGTGAAGCATGACCATATCAAGGCCGGCTTTCTTCAAGTCTTCCAGAAGGCCCACGTTCAATAACAAGCCGTTTGTAGCCAAGACAACCTTTAAGCTCCTCCCGTGTATATTGCTTACGATTTCACATAACCGGGGATGCAACGTCGGTTCTCCCCCGGCGACGGAAACCGTCTGAATCCGCCTTTTCGACATTGCAATATCGAGTTCACCAAGAATTTGATCCAACGTTTTTGTTGAACCGCCCATCTTCTTGTAACAGCCTTTGCAGGAAATATTACATTTCTGATTTATTTCCAAAACGAAATGGGGGCAAGAAGCTGACGTCCACGGCATTCTTATCATTGTTTTTATCCTTCAAACTGCATTCAAGAGATTAAACACGTACCCCGAAGCACATTCTTGCAGCTTACATTGTAGCAGATCCAAGTGATTTGTATGAAAGCCATGAGCAGTTGCCCCGGGAACATTAGTGCTATTAGACCACAAATTGCCGCCATTTACAACAATACTACCGCCAGTATAGCCGTTAATGAGGACACAAAATGCACTAACCAAATTTTCAGCTTAATCGGGCCCCTCATAAGATTCGGCGATTATCCTGCGTAGAGTCTCGAGCTTTGCCTCGGATTCTGAAAGTGGATGTTCGAGTGCCTGTTGCCACAACTTTCTCATTTTTGGTTTACCATCCTTTTGCTCTTTGACCCATTCTGCATGGAATTTGCCGGACGAAATTTCGTCTATGACCTCGTCAACCCGGTTCAGAAGTTCCGGCGGCGCCATCCGATCCGCACGGGACAACTGGCCGTACTGGCTGGTTTGAGAGTGCAGCTTCAACTGGCCAAAGAAACCAGAGACAATCATCGCCTTTGCAATCTCAACGAACTCACCGGACAGGTACAATTCAGTTGTTACAATCTCCGGGTCACAGCCATTTTCAGTCAGCTTTTCAAAATACAGCAGACAGAGCTTTATTATACCAGGCCAGAGCATTTGCTCAGCAAACAAATCAATTATTGCCTCTTCCTTAAATGAAGAATCAAACGCACCGAATCGTGTAGCCCCAATGGCTTTAGCCAGCGCCAGCGCAATCAACATAAACCGGCCGTCTTTATCTTTCTCGCAAGCAACCAGACAAGGAAAACCAAGACCTTTTTTATATAGATCACGTACCGCCCGACCAATCATACGAGGCGCTACCATAATAATGCCGACACCTTCAGGCGGCTTGATTGTCCCGTAATAAACATTGTACCCGCTGGCAAAGCATACGATATCACCGGTATTGAGATAAGGTCTTATCTGCTCATCGTAGACTTGGGGCTGGACCTCATCAGGTATAAGAAAGAGAATAACATCTGCCTCCCTGGCAACCTCGCTTATCGAACGAACTTCAAAACCGTCTTTAATCGCCTTTTCCCTGTATTGGTCGTCTCTGTTAGCAACTATCGGCGCAAAACCACTGTCCTTAATATTTAAGGCCTGAGCGCGTCCCTGATTGCCATATCCAACAATGCCGATTTTGCGGCCATTGAGGATTTGCATGTCAACGTCGCCGTCACGATAGATCTTAGCCATGTGATTATCCTTATTAAAACACAACTAAATTTCCTGTAATTCTTGAGATATCGTACTTCCATTGTCGGTGAATATCCGACGCTTGACCGAATCAGATAGTATCGACTATAATGACAGAGAAGCAAGTCATAATTCCAGTAGTCGATAAGCATGTTTTTCCTAATGTGCGTAGGATAATTGGTTAGGGAGCAAAGAGATGTCTCTTGAGAATATCAAGACAATGCTAAGTGACGCAAGAACGGGACAATACGCTATAGGTGCGTTCAATATCCTTGATTATAACTCAGCCAGGGCTGTTGTCGAAGCTGCCCAGGAGACAGAAACCCCCGTCATTATCCAAACTTCCTCCAAAACGGTCGTCTTCTGGGGCACCCGAGCGATAATCAACTGGGTCAGGGAACTGGCCGATTCTTCGACTGTGCCAATCGCCCTGCACCTTGATCACTGCAGGGACCTCGAAATCATCCGCGAGTGTATCAATTCCGGGTGGACCTCCGTAATGATTGATGCCTCATCAAAGCCTTTCGAGGAGAATCTTGCACTCAGCAGCCAGGTTGTTGAAATGGCCCGGCCAGGGAATGTGACTGTCGAGGCCGAACTCGGCGCGATAGTGGGCGTCGAGGACGATATCCACGTCAAACAGCAGGATGCACACCTGGCCGATCCCGGCCAGGCGGTCGAATTCTGTGCCAGGGTCGAACCGGACTGCTTTGCACCGGCCGTCGGAACAGCCCACGGCGTATACAAGGGCGAACCAAAGATAGCATACGAGCGCATCGAAGAAATCGCTAAAGCCACTGATATTCCGCTTGCTCTACATGGGGGAACAGGTCTATCCGATGACGCCTTCAAAAAGTGCATTTCACTTGGCTGTGCGAAGGTAAATATATCAACGCAGCTCAAATACGCATTCATCGACGGCTTTGTAGACTATCATAACCGGAACAACACCGAGTACAATCCCCTCAAAGTAATCGACGCCCAGTTCAAACAACTCAAATCAGGCATTGTCAAAAAGATAAGGCTGTTTAGAAAAACTCAGGCAACCTGACACAGAGGACCAGCGATGGCAAAGCAATTCAAGGCATTGATATTCGATTGTGACGGCGTGCTGGTTGATACAGAACGCGACGGGCACAGAGTCGCCTTCAACAAGGCATTCGCCGAGAAAGGCTACCCCATCGAGTGGGACGTTGAGCAGTATAGCGAACTACTCAACGTCGCCGGCGGCAAAGAACGAATGAGGCACTATTTCAACCAGAGTTCCTGGCCCGTGGATACCGCCGATAAAGATACGCTGATAAAGGAACTGCACAAGTTGAAAACCGACCTTTTTATGAGAATCATTGAGTCGGGTGAATTACCGCTTCGGCCTGGTGTCGCAAGACTCGTGGACGAAGCTGTCGCCGGAGGCATCCGTCTGGCTGTTTGTTCCACCTCGAACGAACGGGCGGTGAATCTCGTAGTCGGAAAGCTCCTGGGCCCTGAGCAAAATGACTGTTTCGAAATGATCCTGGCCGGCGATGTGGTATCCAAAAAGAAGCCCGATCCATCGATATACAAACTGGCCCTGCAGCGACTGGCGTTACAACCCGATGAATGTGTCGTAATTGAAGACAGCCGCAACGGCTTGCTCGCAGCCAAAGGAGCAGAGATGTACTGTGTGGTCACAACCAACGGCTATACAAAAGATGAAGATTTCACAGAAGCAGATCTGGTCGTTCCCGAACTGGGCGTTCCTCCGAATGTCCAGGTAACCATCGAGATTCTCAGAGATATTGTTGAAAAACACTAACCGGTAGTTCTCACCGCCGGGGCCGGCTTTGCCGGAGTCCTTATGCCATCCATCGCCGCCTGCGGCCCTTGCGCTTAATCTCAGCAATGACCTCGCGCGCGATAATAGCATCTTCACGAACCTGAAAGTCGAACATACCCACGTTGGCAAAATCAGCTCCGTTTTCAAACGCAAATCTGAAGCCCTTTTTCGGGTGGATGGCCCCGGCAGCTAATACCTTGAAGGCAATCCATGGCTTCTTAACGCTTCTCATGAACTTGATTGTTTCCTCGGGTTTGGTACACCACATGTTGTCGTGAGGCGGCAGTCCGCGCTGGGGACGTTCGGCTTTTGGAGTGGCAGACCAATAGTCGCTGCTGTGCAGTGTCTTCATATAGAAGTCCACCTCGACGCCTTGGGCTTCCAGGGCCATTGGTACTTCAAGAGAATGGCATGCACAACCGGCAATCAGCCCGTTTCTTTTGATGAATTCCACGGCTTTGGCCAAAAGGTCCACTCTGTTGTTCCTGACCCAAAGGTCCCCTATGCCACCATGTACGAAGGCGCCGACGGCACCGTTATCAATCGCTGTTTGAATCGAGCCGGTAAGGTCATCGGTCTTGGGATAAGTCTGGGCGATCCACTGAATCTGTCCTCCCAATTCATTTCGATAACGGTTGTACACTCTAATTGTCGGGTCCTCGCCGGCCGCGTAGGGGCTGTTGACAGGGCCTATCATTGTGTTGATACCACAGTCCTGGCATATTTGCCATGTCTCCATAATCTTGCGGTCGGTGAAGTAACTCCTCATTAACGAAGCAATATAAATCAAGTCACGGTCGTGGGCACTGCCGATGATAAGATTACCGCCGCAAATCAACCGGCTAATCTCGACATTCCTGATCCTGCCTTTGGGCATATCGATATCGGCTCTCTGCTGTCGAGATGGTTTTTGTTCATCAGTTCTCTGATCGGCTGGTTTAGCCATTATATCACCTGTTATCCTTTTCCATAACGAACCGCCTGCTGCGGCAATCTTCGCGCGTTCGATAAACTACAGACTCTCAATGTATTTGGGCCCAAGCATGGCTGCTCCCTTCATAGATGACTGCTGCTCGTGCACGTATTGACAGTCGCGCATCCATTTTTTCCGGGCTTTGAGCAAAGTATCATTCAGGGCTCGGCCGGTCGCATGGATTACGTTTTGCAAACAGACTTCTTTGGCAATCTCCGTCAAATGCGCTTTCTGATATTCGCACAGCCCCCTGACAATCGCTGCCAATATTTCCTGGCGTTCGGTCTGTTGAGTTAATCCTAATAATTGAGCTTTGAGCGGTTCCTGACTGTAGCGGGAACCCATAAGATACGGCACATAAGTAACGTCGCTTTCACGGTCAAGCCAGGCGCCAATCGCCTCCGGAAGGAATTGGTTATAGAAACGGTCGGCGCTTAGTTCGCTGCAGAACAAACACCTGAACCACTCCAGTGCCTTTCCGCCGGCATTCATCACGTGCAGGGTAAGCCATCTATCGGGCAACACATGCGCCCGTATGTTGTAGTTGGTAGACGGCACACATTTTTCGAGGCAGACAAGAGTTACTTCGCATGTACCGTTAACGTTGATGATTTCACCCGGCTGGTTTATCCCAACCGAGTAAGCAGCCAGCACAGCGTCATTACCGCCTATCAAGACCTGGGGGTTCTTCGTGAAGCCCAGTTCCTGTGCAATCTGTTTACGCATTGGACCAACACTGTCAGAGGCCCGTATGATTTTCGGCAGTCTGTCCAGCGATATGCCAAAAGCCCCTGCGATGTCTTGATTCCAGGTGAGATCGTTGCGAACCGTGTTATAAAGGGCAGTCAGTGACGCAGAGGAAGGATCAATGGCAAATGCACCGGTCAGCCAGTGGGCGAAGTACGTGTTGGAGTGGCCGAATTTGTGGGCCTTTTTGAAAATATCGGGATAGTTTTCCTTTATCCATAGAATGCCTGCCAGCGAGCAACCGCCTGTGACCGGCATGTTTGCCGTTGTCGCCAGGAGGTGTTCCATTCCGATTGTTTCGATGATCGATTTGGCCTGTTTGCGAGAACGTTGGTCAAGCATTAAGATGGCCGGGTAAAGTGCCTGCCCATCTGTATCCATAACTGTCAGGCCCGGGGTCGTCCCGGAAAGAGATACGATATCCACCTGGCCTACAACGTCTTCCATTGCCTGGCATCCGGCAACAAAGGCCTTCTTCCATTTGTCCTGCTCGATATCGCCGAACAGCCCGTCGTTGTAGATATTGACCTGATATTCCTGCCGGGATTCTCGAACAAGATTTAGCGCATCATCAGCAACTTGGAATACACCCATCTTCAGGCTGGTGGTTCCAATATCAACGCCCAAAACCGACCATGTCTTATCTGTTTTCGCAGTTTTTATTTGTGCCATGATAGCGACTTAAGCAAATACTAAGTGACATCTTGCTGCCAAATTTTCATTTTACCTCAGGCGGATAAGAATCCTTCGGTCACCATTGTCTCTTTGATATCCTCTTTTGTTTTGTACGATATCCCCTGCAATGGATGCCTGGGCTGTCCTGCTCTGAATCCGACTATCTCCATAGCTGCCTTAACGCCCGCAACGCCCCATTTACTTGAGACAGCTCGATTCAGACGAACCAGTCCGGGCAGCAGTTGTTCGGCATCATCGTGTTTGCCCTCTAAAAACAATCGATATAACTGACAACATACTTCCGGTACAACATTCGCCAGCGACAAGACGGCGCCTTTGGCTCCTGCCTGCAGCGCCGGATAGAAGAAATTCGCAGAGCCGGCAAGCACGTGAAAATCCTCTGTCGGATCAAGGCTGGACAGGAATTCGGCAGGGCCAGTCGGCGAGGAGTCTTTCATTCCGACAATATTGGAATGCCGCGACAGTTCCAGGACGGTCTGAACAGGTATTTCAACACCACCGGTAAAGCCGGGTGCATTGTAGAGCAGCACGGGGATATCAATTGAATCGGCGATTCGCTGGTAGAAGCTTTTCAGCACTGTCCCATCAATTCTCTTTGCGAAATAGCTGGGAGTCAGAATGCTAACGTAGTCAAAATCCATCTGGCAGGCAAGGCTGGACTTGGCAATTGTCTGGGTGGTCGATTCACAGCCGGTCCCCACCAATACGACTTTGCCGCCCTTTTCTTCGGCGAAAACCTCCAGCACCTGAACCTGCTCTTTGTCGCTAAGAGATCTGAATTCTCCATTGGAGCCAAGTGCCAGATAGCCTGTAAGGTCCGTTTCTTTCAGTCTTCGCAGGTTGGACCTTAAATCATCCAACGAAAGCTCGTCAGAGCGAAAAGGCGTTACCACAGGAGCAAAAATCCCCGAAAGCTTTTCGGCGTTTTGTCTCATAGTTATGTCCTTTTGAACACAGAAGTGCTATAGGCTAATTAAATCTTCTTACTTCTGCATAGTTTGCTTTCCTGCGGTCAACATCTTGACAATGGCATCTACATCAAAGACGCAACCGCCCCAGGTGCCTCCACCGGTTTCCTGCATAGCGGCCCACAAACGTGTATCTTCCGGTAGTTTGGGATTCGGAGCCAGGTCAGTTCGTGACTTACGCCCGGCCAATATTCGTGTGCCGAGTTCAACGCTTCTGTTGTCCGGCGGGGAGTCGGCATCCCCAATCAAATCAACACTTCCCTCCATAGTATTACAATCGATAACAATCCGAATAATGTCTCCGTCCAACACTTTACCAATCGCCCCTGACGCCAGGGCTTCGGGTGCTACATGGCCGATGCACGCACCGGTGCTGACACCACTGAACCGGCCGTCCGTAATAACAGCAACGTCCTTTCCCCATGAAAGATGCTTAAGTGCCCCGGTTACTTCCAATATCTCCTCCATACCACTTCCCATCGGCCCGGCGCAAATAAGCACGATGACATCTCCGCGGTTAATGACACCTTCTTTTATGGCCCTAAAGGCGCTGCTTTCACCGATAAATACGCGAGCAGGGCCGGTCTTACGATACACACCATCAGAGTCTAACAGAGTTGTGTCTATGGCCGTGCTCTTTATAACCGAGCCAGCCGGCGCAAGATTGCCCTTAGGCAGGGTGATAGTACCTCTCAAATGGCACTGCCTCGCCTGAGCAGGATTCATAATCACATCGTCGGGATCCACACCATCGGTTTCCCGCAGCAATTCTCGCAGCCTCTGCCGGCGCTGCGATGCTTCCCACCAGTCGAGCGAGTTACCCAGGCTCCGGCCGGTTACTGTCAGGACATCTAAATCCAGCAGACCAAGTCGTCTCAAATGCAGCATAACTTCCGGAACGCCACCGGCCAGGAATACTCTAATAGTTGGATGACCGATGGGTCCGTTAGGCAGTACGTCAACAAGGCGCGGTGTTTCTTTAGTGATCCTTTTCCAGTCATCCAGAGCCGGACGCTTTAAACCTGTGGCATGTGCGATTGCAGGAATGTGCAATAACAAATTCGTTGAACCACCGAAAGCCACAAATACTACCATAGCATTACGCACCGAAGCGTCAGACAAAATATCTTTTAGAGCCAGGCCTCGTTGGTACAAAGCAACGAGTGCTTTAGCGGAACGACGTGCCATATCCAGCCAGATAGCTTTACCCGAAGGAGCAAGGGCAGAGTGCGGCAGAGTCATACCCAAAGCCTCAGCGACGACCTGAGACGTTGCCGCTGTCCCCAGGAACTGACACCCACCACCCGGGCTCGCACAGGTTCGACAAGTCATCTGCCGAGCATATTCCAGGGTCACTTCGCCATGGACGAAACGCGCCCCGATAGACTGTATCTTACCCAGGTCCTCGCCTTCGGCAGGTGGAAGCGTAACGCCGCCGGGTACGAGCACCGATGGCAAGTCCCGGGTCCCGGCCAATGCCATCATCATAGCGGGCAGCCCTTTGTCGCATGTTGCGATTCCCAATGTTCCTTTGCGGGTTGGCAGACTGCGAATCAGCCGCCGAAATACGATTGCAGCATCGTTGCGATAGGCAAGACTATCCATCATTCCCGGCGTGCCCTGCGTACGCCCATCGCATGGGTCGGAACAAAAAGCCGCAAATGGCATGCAGCCAAACCGTTGTAGTTCTTCTGCTGCGGCCTTCATTAGCAAGCCAAGCTCCCAGTGCCCGGCGTGATAGCCCAGAGCAATCGGCCTGCCGTCGCCTGCACGAATTCCTCCCTGAGTGCTTATCAAAAGAAACTGCCGCTCTGTCAATTTAGCCGGTTCCCATCCCATGCCGACACTCTGGCTCATTCCAAAAATATCTCCACTTGGATTTCCAGCCAAAACATCCTCACTCAGGGGCAGAGAACCCTGAGGCCCCTGAGCTTTTGTAATAATGTCATAGATGCCCTGGTCTGTGCTATTGAGGATATCATCAATTGCTATGAGCGGTTTCTTTGGGTCATATGACTTGTCCATACGCATAGTCTAACAACCACGGGCATTTTTGCCAGTATTTCTATGCGCAAATTATCAGACACTTCTCCCCGCCCGATATTCTCAATAGATGTCTATTTCACATTCCTGATTAGTGTAAGGTCTCCGTCTCGTGCCGCCTCCAATATCGGCCCCATATAGTCGTCTATCATCTCGGTGGTGAGCGGTACAGGCATATTCCGGAGCTTCATCTTAAGCTGCGGATTCCTGGCCGCTGCCAGGGCACGGTCAATATGCCCGGAGCCAAATCCCTCCACTTCGCTCAGGCGGGTGGGGACACCGATCCTTCGGGCCAGCTCAAACATTCCCTCGGCTACGGCGATTCCAAGGTCTCTTGCTTTCAGGGATTCAATATCTGCTTCGATCAATCCGGCCTTTAGATAAATCCTGCCGACAACACGCAGAGGCCGTTCAATGGCCGGGGCAAAAAAGACGGTGTAGTACGGGTTCATGATAGCACAGGCCCGACCATGGGGCAGTATATCCACTAAGGAGAAACTGGTCAGGTGGCCTCCATTTGTTCCGCCTATCATAATGGAATATCCGCCAAGGTCCGTGGCCAGGCAGATCGCTTCTCTTGCCTCTTTGTCCTTTGGATTTTCGATTGCGCGCGGCAGGTAATTGACCGCCAGAGCAATACAGACGCCGGCGACTTCTTCGACCTTTTCGTAGTAAGGCTTGCCAACAGCACCGTAGAGTACCTCAAGTGAGTGCGAGATACCGTCGAGCGCCCCGTCCGCGGTCAGGGCCGGTGGTGTACTATATGTCACTTCGTAGTCGAATACCGGATAAGGAGGCACAATCGCATCATCTACAATCAGCTTCTTCTGGCCGGTTGAAATGTCTGTAATATTCGAATATTTTGTTAAGTGGGCGGCCGAACTTGCCACCGTCTGAATGGCCACATGCGGTGTTAGTGACTTGCCCTGTAATTCTTCGGTGACAAGTCCCGTCCCAAAAAAAGCATCAATCCCGCCGTTTAGAACGCCAAGGACTTCAGCGGCCTTTGTGGCGTCAATTGTGCTGCCGCCGCCGAAGCTGATCACTACATCGGCCTGTGTTTCTCTAAGGCTGTCGGCAATCCGAAACAGATCTTCTCGCGGACAGTTAGGCCTGGCACCTTTGATTTCCGCGATAAGACTGACTCCTGATTCGGCCAGCGATTTGCGTATTATCCCCACATAATCATCGCTGCGGTTAAAAGTGCCGCGTATTAACGCCGCCTTTCTCCCGGCAGCAGCCGCTGCCTCACCGACTCTTGCCAGGACATTCGTGCCGAATGAATATGAGTCCCCTTTGAACTCGCTCAATAAAGCACGCCCCTTTTGGAAATCATTCATATTTCGTTTCTCCTGTCGGTTTATTTTCACTCCTAACGACAAAGATATTCATTACATTGATGCCGTCTCATCAGATACTCCGTCAATACATCTCGAATCCACCATCCACATTCAGTACCTGCCCGGTCATATAGTCGGAATCCGGCAAACATAAAAAGGCCGTGACGCCGGCCACATCCTCTACCGTGCCGGCCCTTTTCAATGGAATTCGCTCGATGAATGATTTCATTGACTCTCCTTCGGCCAGGCCGGAAATACGACCACGATCCCTGTCGATCTGTTCCCACATCGCCGTAGGAATGACACCGGGACAGACGGCATTTACGTTAATATTGTACGGTGCAAAAACCAAGGCGGCCGATTGGGTGACGCTGATAACGGCGGCTTTACTCGCGGCGTACGCAAGCTGCATAGCCCTGCCGCTTCGACCGGAGATCGAAGAAAAGTTCACAATTTTCCCGTAGCTGCGCTCCGCACGCCCCGCCTCTGTGACTTTGACCGGCAGTTGCCTTATCATCCGGCGGCCGACCGCCTGAACGCAGAAGGTTGTCCCCTTCAAGTTGATATCAATAACACGGTTCCATTGTTCTTCAGTCAGTTCCAAAAAGAGCCCGGTTTGTGCTACGCCGGCAGCATTGACCAGGATGTCAATTCGGTCGAATTGAGCTACAGCGCTATCAACCATCGCCTGAATCTCAGTTACCTTTACAACATCGAGTTGACAGGCCGATGCGTTGTGACCGCGTGTTCGGATTTCCTCGGCCGTCTGGTTCGCAGTCTGTGCGTTGATGTCCGCTACGACCACATTGGCTCCTTCGTCTGCCAGTCGTAATGCCACAGCTTTGCCGATTCCCCGGCCGGCACCGGTAACGATCGCTGTTTTTCCACCCAATTGCTGTTCCATAACACCTTGTCCCTATTTGCCGACTATATCATACAAAAAACAATTTCATTTCTCAAAACATCATTCATCTGTGGTTAAAACATCTGCCGCCACATCGCACAGATAGCTACAAACGCGCCTTTGATATTCACGATAGAAATCGGCAGATAAATCATAGAACTTCTCGCGATGGATGAACTGTCCGTTTTCTCGGCGCTTACCTACCGACGCAAAATTGTAGTAGTGGAAAAACGCCTGGTCAGGTGAAGGTTCCGGACTGCCGCCGGCTTTATATCTACGAATGCAATCAGCCGCGAAATCGGAACCTGCCGCCGTCTCTCTGCGTGCGTAGTCCAATGTATCATCCCACCAAAAACGGAACCGCTCCGGCTCAACGTCGCTCATTGTCTCGGCGAAGATTACCTGCAGCGCAGGTGATACCTTGAAATGGACCTGGCCTTTTGTGGCGCGGCCTACAACCTGCCGAGTAGCCGATTTAAGATCGTCGCCAGAATGGCAATCCAGCATAAGCCCAAACTCACAGGAAATCTCGTAAAGCATCCGGATGCGCTTCTCCAAAGCGGCAAGACCATCCCTGCCCCTGTAGTCCACTCCCTTTTCTATACCAAAATTCGGCGCGATATGTGTCACCGGTATTTGCCGCCTTTGCATCTCAAGAATTATGAATATCAACTCAACCTCCGTGGTCAGAGCCGTAAACGCGTTTATGCCCGACGGTGTCTCATCGATGCTCAACTCGAAGTCAAAAGGGGCCCCATTTCTTACTGTCCTGATATGGCCGGACAACTGCTCGACTGCGTCCAAAGCGCTCCAGTACTTGCCTACGAGGCGGCCTGCAGATCCCTTGTCCAACCGGTAGTCCCGGCCTGCGAAGGATTTCTTGCCGGCATGATAGGCCAGGACCTCCTTTCGCTGCTTAGACTGACGAATACAATTAGTAAGATACTCCTGAGATGCACTGTCCGAACAAACGTCCATCGCGCCGTAGTCCAGGAGATCGGATACATCCAGGGTGAAAAACGTGTAATGACGAGCGGCTTCAATTACACGTTTGGCACGATTGATATCGCCGGCTCGGCGCCTCACAGTTATATGGTCTGCATCGGCACCGAACTGCGGGGAGGAAGCGGCCTTTAGAGCTTCCAGCACGCCGGCTACCCAGAGCCCTTCGAAAGTACTTCCGGTATGACCTTCTTCGACCCTGCCAAAATTGGCTAAGTAATTAAAATGTGGCGGCCGCCCGGCCAACAAATCATCCAGCAGATTGACCTCTCGGACTGAGTTTTGAATTGGATTTGCGCAGAAATTGCATTTGTCCATAGCCCGCCACACCCCGGGCCATGCCGCAACAGTCATCCTGGATCCAACACCCAGTCGAGGTGTGGCGCCGAGCGCCCTGGGACCTTTGTCCGGCCTTATCAGGGAAACATAACGGTCAATAGTAGCGGAATCTGTCCCATAGACGGCCAGGGACGTCCCGTCCTTAAGGGTTCGCCTGCCAATCGGCTCACCCGGGAGGACATCTTTACAATCGGCTCCAGGCCCTCCGTAAGGAGTTCCAAGGACAACAAATACATGCTGACCATCAGCAAGGCCTGCGAGGAAGAACACGCTTTCTCGATATTCGGCACAAGAGCCGGCAAATACAACGCAACGTTCGTCTATGGGCAAAGAGTGCCCTTCTCTGACCGCTTTTGCGACCAGGTTCCAGTACGATTCATCCACGGCCCAGACCGCTCTACAGGCGCTTTTGGGTTCCCAGGTCGCGGTGTCCAATACCGCAGGATTCTTCCGCGGGTCTATTTCTATTTTCTCGAATTTCATTTCTTCTTTGCCGATACGGGCAAACCGGCTCGAAAGCCATTGGTTCCTGACTATGGTAGCCAATGCGGTATGAGGCGTCAACTATTTGCGCTTGGGATTCTCATCACGACACACCCGTGGATTAATAGTTAACTCTACGGCCGGTGGCTAAATCTATCTATGACCGAGCGAATCCACAGGGACACATATTGAACCGAGAAAAATATTGCTCATCTCCAGAGCATAGACTATAAATCTCACCATGCAGGGATTCATATTCCTGTCTGCATATTGTTACCAGGGCCGGCCACATGCCAACAAATGGTAAATCGAAAGCTGACGATGTTCGTTACGGCAGGGAATCGCCGGCGGCGGATGATTCGTTTACAACCGAAGCGCCGCGGACACTGGGCGCAACGCTTCTTCGTCTTGGTCCGGGTATGATAATCGCCGGCTCGATAGTCGGCTCAGGTGAATTGATTGCCACAACAAAAGCCGGCGCCGAGGCGGGTTTCTGGCTGCTCTGGCTCATTATCCTGGGATGCATAATCAAGGTCTCCACACAGATAGAGTTCGGCAGATACACTATCACCTGGAGCCAAACGCCTTTGAAGGCTCTGGACAGCATCCCCGGGCCGAGACTGAAAGTAAACTTGCTGCTATGGTACTGGGCGATTATGACCGTTTTAGTGATCTCCCAACAGGGTGGTATCATCGGCGGTGTCGGACAGACACTGGCAATCAGCCGGCCGCTAACAAGCTATGGCAGAGAGTACAATCACCTGCAGAACGAATTAGTCAATGCCAGAATAGAGTTAAAGGTAGCTCAGGCCCAGGGCACCCAGAGCACGTCGACGGTACAACTGCAGCAGAAAATCACTTCGTTGGCCTCTGAAACAGCAGAGCTTAGAGAGCCCACAGACGCATATCTCTGGGCCGCGATCCTGGCAATAATAACTTCTGTGCTGCTGTTCATTAGTCGGTACAGTCTTATCCAGTTTGTTGCAACTGTATTAGTCGTGATATTCACGATCGTGACAATAATAACACTGGTCCTATTGCAGACAAAACCCGAATGGGCGGTAACCGGCGGCGATCTCGTGAACGGTCTGAGTTTTCGCCTGCCCCCTGCCGCCGAAAGAACCGACATCAACCCAATCGCCACGGCGCTGGCGGCGTTCGGCATAATTGGCGTCGGTGCCGCAGAATTGATTATGTATCCCTACTGGTGCCTGGAAAAGGGCTACGCGAAGTTCACCGGCCCCCGGGAAGGCACTGCGCAATGGATAAAGCGTGCCCGCGGCTGGCTGCGTGTACTGCAGGTCGACGCGTGGCTTTCGATGGTCGTCTATACGTTCGCGACGGTCGCCTTCTACCTGCTCGGTGCCGCTGTGCTTGGCAGAACGGGCCTTAATCCGGAAGGTAAACATATGGTGCGTACTTTGGCGGCTATGTACGTACCGGTCTTCGGTCCCTGGGCACACGGGATATTTCTTTCGGGTGCTTTTGCGATATTGTACTCCACATTCTTTGTAGTCGCCGCGGGCTACGCCCGTATGGTAGCAGACGCGTTGGGCTTGTTCGGAATCACCGACGGCTCCGAAAAGGCACGGCTGAAATGGACGCGCATTATCAGTGCGATTTGGCCGCTGGCTGCGCTTCTGTTGTATATATGTGTGCGAGCGCCGGCGAAAATGATCCTGGCCTGCGGAACCGCTCAGGCAATCATGCTGCCAATGCTGGGAGCCGCGGCTTTATATTTTCGTTATCGACGCAGCGACGAGAACCTGCGCCCCGGACGGCTGTGGGACGCAATGCTGTGGCTTTCGCTAATAGGTTTTGCCATTATAGGCGGCTGGGCGCTGGTCAGCATATTCTTTAGATAGAAGTGCGATACGAGAGATTAATCCGCCACGCGGATTGGCGGATAAATCCCAAAAACCAAAAATCAAGAGCTTGACAGCGTGAGTATCTCATCTAAAATCAACTGTATGGTCAGACGGGCCGGACCAAAAGAAGCACAATCAGAATGCTTTGGGCCGTTGTTAATTCACGGGTGATAAATGGTCGGCTCAAGTAAGAAAGGATTGAATCATGGAATTGAGTGACAAGATAGTATTAGTCACAGGTGGAGCAGGAGGCATCGGCCTGGGTATAGCAAAGGCCTTTGCCGCAGAAGGCTGCAGGGTCGCGTTGGCCGATGCCAATGAAGAGGCCCTGGTAAAAGCCGTTAAAGACGCGGGGGGAAACGGGCAGTTTGTCCGGCGAACCTGCGACATCACTGATCGCGAGCAAGTCTCGCAGCTATTTCAATGGCTTGGCGAAGAACTCGGGCCTATCGACATCCTTGTCAATAGCGCCGGTATCAATGTATCGAATCGGATGATGTCCAATATCGAACCGGCCGACTTCGACCGTGTGATGGAGATTAACACCACGGGGACGTTCAATTGTATTTACGCGGCGCTTCCGGTAATGCGTCAGAGAGGTTCCGGACTGATCGTCAATATTGTGTCTCTGGCGGGCAAACGTACGATGCTCTTAGCGGGTCTGCCTTATTGCGTGTCAAAATTTGCCACAGGCGCTCTGGGCACTTTTGTAAACCTGGAGGAGTGCAAAAACGGTATTAAGGTGACAAACATTTATCCCGGTGAGACAAACACCCCAATCATTGATAAGCGTCCGTCACCACCCTCTCCTGAAAAACGCGCGAAGATGCTCCAGCCGGAGGATATTGCCGCCTGTGTTACAGCAATCGCCAAGCTGCCGCCCCGTGCAGTCGTTCCGGAGCTAATAATAACACCTCCGCACATGATGATTGCCTGAGAGTTCGGTGATAGCGGATAAACAACGGCAGAGGCGGATATTGCACCCGAAATGAATCTCGGCTCCCAAAAATACTTGCATTACGCATCCGGTCGGATATGATAGGTTGCGTGTGAATCTCAGTGTCCCTTGAAGCCTGTCTGAATAGGAGCCGATACTGTGAACTTTCATTTTGCCCAACAATCATCGCCAGGAGCATCACGAGGGCTTTGCTATGTTTAAGTACAGGATTTGTCTTTGTCTCGTGTTGACGGCGGCCTTGTTCGACTGTGGAAAAGTCACCGGTCAGCAAAATCAGAAGACTCGGGCCGGTTTGGAGACAAGACAGAAATCATTCGGTAAAATGCCGAACGGTCGGGAAGTAATCCTCTACGAACTCTCTAACGCAAAAGGGCTGCGTGCGAAGGTCATTGATTATGGTGCGATATTAGTGTCACTGGAAGTACCGGGCCGTGACGGCAAATTAGCTGACGTGGCGCTTGGATTCGACAACCTGGATTCCTATCTCAAGCCAAATCCCCTCTTTGGGGCCACAGTGGGCAGGTTCGCAAACCGCATCGAAAACGCCAGGTTCACGCTCGACGGCGTCGAATACAGGCTAACGGCAAATGCCGGGAAGAACCACATTCATGGTGGACGAAACAAGAGATTCGATAAGGTTATATGGAAAGGCCGTCCCTTCCGGGGCAGCGAAGAGGTCGGCGTACGATTTATGTATCTCAGCAAAGACGGTGATGAGGGTTTTCCCGGTAATCTCAATTGCATTGTCACCTATATCTTAACCAACAACAACGAGCTGAAGATAAGCTACGAGGCCACAACGGACAAGCCTACGATTATCAACCTCACCAATCACAGCTATTTTAACCTTGCCGGGGCAGGTAACGGTGACGTTCTGGGCCACGAGATGATGATCAATGCCGATTACTATACACCCTCCGACAAAGCACTGATCCCGACCGGCGAGATCCACAGTGTTAAAGATACTGCTCTGGACTTCACCGAGCCAAAGACAATAGGATCAAGGATTAGCCGGCTTACACAAACACGCGGGTATGATCATAATTACGTATTGAAAAATTCAAGCGGCTCTCTTATTCTTGCCGCCCGGGTCTTTGAACGTTCGAGCGGGCGGGTTATGGAAGTGCACACTACAGAGCCCGGTGTGCAGCTCTATACGGCAAATGGTATGAGGGGAATCAAGGGCAAAGGCGGGAAGACCTACAACAGTCACTACGGTTTCTGTCTTGAGACCCAGCATTTTCCTGATTCGCCCAACAAGCCGCATTTTCCGTCTGTAGTGTTGCGGCCGGACCAAAAATACAGTTCCATGACGATATTTACATTCTCAACACGATAGACTATGAGCGTACTGACTCGCAGAGACTTTATCAGGAATTTGACGGCCGCCGCCTGTGCCGGAATCGGCGCCGGGCGGCAAACCAGGGCCTCATCGAAGATACAGGGGGCAAATGGCGACATTCGCATCGCCATAGTTGGGCTTCGTAAAAAAGGCAAGCAACACCTCACGATATTCGGCAGAATTCCGGGCGTTCGCATCGTAGCGCTTTGTGATGTGGACACGCAGTTCCTGGATTTCGAAGCTAAGAAATTCAAGGACCGCAACGAGGATGTCGCTAAGTATGTCGACTATCGCAAATTGCTCGAAAATAAGGAAATCGATGCCGTTATCATTGTCACGCCCGATCACTGGCACGCCCTGATGACCATCTGGGCCTGCCAGGCTGGCAAAGATGTCTACGTCGAAAAGCCGCTCTCCCATAATATCTGGGAAGGCCGTAAGATGGTCCAGGCAGCTCGCAAGTACAAAAGGATTGTGCAAGTCGGCTCGCAAAACCGCTCCGATGTGGGACTCCAGGGGTTCGCCGAGTATATCAAAGGAGGTAACCTTGGCTCTATTAAACTCGTCCGGGCCATCAGCTATAACCTCCGTGAGAGTCTTGGCAAAGTCAATGGGCCTCAAGCCATCCCTGCATCAGTAGACTATAACCTATTCCAGGGACCGGCCCCTTTAGTGCCTTTGATGAGGAAGAATTTACACTATGATTGGCACTGGTTTTGGGATACCGGTACCGGGGAGGTTGGTAACCTCGGCGCCCATAATATTGACGAGAGCCGATGGATGATTGGCCGGCAGAAAATCGCCCCCAAAGCAATCAGCATTGGCGGGCGGATCGGCATGGACGATGGAGGAGAAACTACTAACACACAGATTACTTTCTTCGACTATCAACCGGTTCCGATTATCTATGAAGTGCGCGGCCTACCCCGAAACAAAAACCTGTACGCCGCAGATCACTTCAGGGGAACCAGCTTTGGCATGGTGGTTTATTGCGAAGGAGGCTATTTTGCCGGCGGCAGAGGTGGTGGCTGGGCGTATGATAACAACGGCAGGAAGGTCAAGCAGTTCCCAGGCGACGGCGGTCTGGGGCATCAGGCCAACTTCATCAAGGCAGTGCGCAGCCGAAAAATCAGTGACCAGGCGGCGGATGTTCTCGAAGGTCACGTTTCTGCCGCACTTTGTCACATGGCAAACATATCCTACCGGCTCGGGCGCAAAGAGCCCGTCGAAAAGATCACCGAAGCAATCTCAGATAACAGCATCCTTACCGAAGCGTTCGAGCGTTGCCTGACCCATCTGAGAGTTAACCAAGTGGACATTCGAAGGGAACCTATAACTATAGGGCCCTGCCTGACGTTTGATCGAAAAAGTGAGAGATTTGTCGGCGAGTTCAGTAAGTGGGCAAATATGTTTGTTCGCCGAGACTACCGCGAGCCATTTGTAGTACCGGATGAAATATGATACTATCTGCCCCGACCTGAAGCCAAATGACAAATATTCCTGATGGTTTAAGACGCATGAGGTTCCGAAAGATGAATCGTCGAGAAGTTCTTTATTCGATCGCCGGTGGGTTGGCGGCGGCTGTCGGTGATTGGGCAACGGTATACGGTGCCGGGCAGGGCAAAAGAAAGCGACTTGGCATTGCACAGTTCTCTTATAACATCCGGCTCAGAGCGGAGCGCTCCGGCCGAGTCAAAGGAAGGCTTGCCGAGCCAATGGACTTCCTCGACCATTGTCATAGGATCGGGGCCGGCGGCATCCAGATGAATATCGGCGTGCAAAACAGAATGTACACACGCAAGCTTCGTGAAAAGGCCCAAAGCTACGACATGTTCATCGAAGGCTCGGCAGGCTTGCCGCGCACAGCCTCAGAGGTCGAGAGGTTCGACGCAACAATACGAACGGCCGGGGAGGTCGGAGCGTCAGTGGTCCGCATAGCTATTGGCGGGCGCCGCTACGAACAGTTCGACAGTGCCGAAAAGTTCAAAGCTTTTGCAGAGCGTACGGCCAAATCGCTGCAATTGGCTGAACCGGTGGCGGCCCGGCACCGAATGCGATTGGCAATTGAAAATCACAAAGACTGGCGAATCGAGCAAATGCTGGGTATGCTCAAGCGTCTTGACAGTGAATACGTCGGCGTGTGCGTCGATACAGGCAACAGCTTTGCTCTTCTGGAAGACCCGATGGCGGTTATCGAGGCGTATGCTCCCTACGGCTTTGCGGCCCATCTAAAGGACATGGGCGTGGCCGAATACAAGGACGGCTTCCTGCTTGCCGATGTCACGCTGGGGCAAGGCATCCTTGACCTGCCTCGAATGGTCCGGATACTGAGAAAGGCAAGGCCTGAAATTCAGTTCAATCTGGAGATGGCAACACGAGACCCGCTGAAAGTACCCTGCCTGACGGAGAAGTACTGGGCGACCTTTGAGGATGTCCCGGCTTTCGACCTGGCTCGTACCCTCAGATATGTTCGTGCAAATGCGTCGCCGGAATCGCTGCCAAAGGTAAATCATTTGCCCCTGGATGAACTGGTTAAGCTTGAAGAAGCTAACATCAAAAAATGCCTTGCTTACGCAAAGGAACACATGGATCTGTGAGTGACAGTAAAGAGACAATGTTTGGAGGTACTCTATAATGAACCCGGTAGTTATTTTGATTATTGGTATAACCCTGGTAATCGGGATGATCATAGTATTGCGTGTCAATGCATTCGTCGCATTGATAACCGCTGCAATAGTCGTCAGCCTATTGGCGCCTGGTGACCTTGCGGAAAAGATCACTCGCGTGGCCGGCGCCTTCGGTTCAGTTGTCGGGGCCATCGGCATTGTAATCGCCTTAGCTGCCGTCATAGGCAAATGCTTAATGGATAGTGGGGCGGCCGACCGGATTGTGCGGTCTTTTCTGAAGCTACTGGGTGAAAAACGGGCGCCTACGGCACTGATGCTAAGCGGTTTTGTATTGTCGATACCCGTGTTCTTCGATACGGTTTTTTATCTGCTGGTGCCGCTGGCCCGTTCGTTGTGGAGAACGACTCGAAAAAACTACGTCCTGTACGCCACAGCCATTGTTACAGGAGGCGCGATAACTCATACATTGGTTCCACCGACGCCCGGTCCGTTGTTTATGGCCAACCGCTTTGGTATTGACCTGGGCCTGATGATAGTGATGGGTGTGATTGTGGGCTTGCCCACAGCAGCCCTTGGCCTTTTGATCTGCAAGCTGATAAACCGGTTTATGGATATTCCGATGCGTTCCTACGCCGGCGAGCAGGAGATAGAATCCCCGGATGACAGTCAATTACCGAGCCTGTTTGTTTCGCTCCTGCCGGTTATACTTCCCATCATTTTAATATCGGCAAATACAGTAACAAAGACTCTTGCAGACGCTGAACATGCCGCACGTCTTGGTGCCGGTGACGTTCAGAACTGGTCTGCCTTCAATGTCAGCCTTGCCGGCAAACCCGCTGAAGAACCGTCGGCTGCCGCACGGTTAATGAGCCTGCTTTCGGGTGACGTGCAACAGTCGATCCGCGAAGGCGCAACCACTGGGAGCTTCAGTCCGGAATCACAATCGCGGGCGCTAACGGCACTTAATAATCTGCTGGCCGATTCCGGTCTTTACGAGACCGACGCTTTCGCAGGCATTATCTTGCCCGCTGAGGCCGAAAAAATGCTGGCCAAGGGACTTGGCCGGGCTTCACCGGCCCAAGTCGAGCACTTCAACAGACTGATGTTGGAAGAGGTCTTTGGTGAACAGATCAAACCGCATGTGTGGAACACACCGAAACGAAAAGTGTCGGCCGTAGCAGCGGTGCTGGGCAATCCAAATCTGGCCCTGCTGTTTTCTGCGACGATAGCGATGTTTGTGCTGGTTCGCACTCGAGGATTATCTCTCAAGGAGCTTTCCGGGAAAATGGACACAGCTCTTATGAGCGGCGGTATCATTATTCTCATAACGGCTGGTGGCGGCGCGTTCGGAGCGATGCTTCGCGCGGCCGGCATTAAGAGCTGCCTCGAAAACCTCCTCGGTGGGCAAGGTCAAACCGTCGGAATAGTCCTGCTCCTCTCGGCATTTGCTGTTGCGGCAGTGATGAAATTCGCTCAGGGCTCCGGGACCGTCTCGATGATTACAACTTCATCCATGTTTGCGGCAATGGGCATCACTTCAGAAATGCTGGGCTGCAATATTGTATATCTGGCAATGGTGATCGGAAGCGGCTCGCTTGTCGGGGACTGGATGAACAACAGCGGATTTTGGATATTCGCCAGAATGAGTGTCCTGACGGAAACCGAAACTCTCAAATCCTGGACAATTCTCACGGGAACCCTTGGGGTGATCGGAATGGGATTCACCCTTATTCTGGCGCACCTGTGGCCTATGATGCCTCCGGTGTAGGGGCAATCCAATGTGGTTGCCCTGGGCAGGCACATGGGCCTGCCCCTACCTATGATTTCTGTTCAATCAATCAGCTCGAGTAATTATTGCCTTACCTGGACCTGGGCCAGCTTCTCGTAAAACTGGATGATACCGCCGTGGTCGTCTGAACCTTTGCCGTCCACCTTCAGCGCCTGCATGACCTCCATTACAGCGCTTGAGAGAGGAACAGGTACTCCTACCTCATGGGCCGTATCCAGGGCATTGGCCAGGTCCTTGATGTGCAGTTCGATACGAAATCCGGGCTTGAAGTTGCCTTTAAGGACCAGCGGCATCTTGGCATCCAGGACCGCGCTGCCTGCCAATCCTCCACGAATTGCCTCAAAGACCCTCTCCGGGTCGACGCCTGACTTCGTGGCCAAAACCATCGCCTCCGACATCGCAGCAATGTTCAGGGCAACGATGATTTGATTGGCTAATTTTGTCATGTTGCCGCTGCCAATCTCACCTACCCGTGTCACCGAAGCCCCCATTATATCGAGAATGCCTTCGACCTGGTCAAATGTCTCCTGCGGTCCACCCGCCATGATTGCCAGCGTGCCTTCCACAGCCTTGGGCTCACCTCCGCTTACCGGGGCATCGAGCATAACAACTCCTTTTTCCTTTGCCCTTTCCGCCACCTCCTTGCTCGCCAGAGGCGCTATAGAACTCATATCGATGAGAATAGTGCCCACCTTAGCTCCCTCCAGAACACCATTGTTACCGAGCACCGCTTCCTTGACGTCCGGGGAGTTGGGCAGCATGGTGATAACCAGTTCGCTCTTTTGGGCGACCTCTTTGTTAGATGATGCGGCCTCTGCCCCGGCTTCAACTACTTCCTTTACCTTATCCGGCACAATATCATAAACAGTGAGGGAGTAACCCGCCTTGAGCAGATTCATGGCCATAGGTTTGCCCATTATTCCCAATCCAATAAAGCCGATCTTCTTCATCTCCAAACCTTTCCTTATATCCTTGTTCACAAGCCTGCCCAGGGCAACCACAGAGGGTTGCCCCTACAGAAAATTCTCCAACAGTTTCCAGCCCCCTTCGTGAAACTGGGCAAGTGTCTTTTGCACCACTCCATACCCAATGAAATCCTCCGGTTTCATTCCGTCCGGTTCATAAGCCCGAACAAATTCCGGCAACGTCGAGAGTCGCTCAATCACATCACTGGGTATCGGGCTGTCTATCCGTTCCTCGCAAGGCAATTCTTCGGACAATAACATCTCCTGGTACGGCCGAGCAATAGACATAATGATTTCGGCGCCCGCTAATTCGGTCATATGGTAAGTTCCCCTCAGGGCGGCCACAATCAACGTTGCTTCATAGCCGCGCTGCTTGTAGATAGAATAAGCCCGTTTGGAAACCGCCAGGCCGGCCTGACGAATATCGGATTCGCTGATATCAGCTTGACAGTCGTGCGCCACATCCCTGAGATAATCATCCAGACGCCCGATCATAATGACGGCAAAGCACTTTCCAGGTTCAATCCCATTTTGTTTGGCCCGCTGTATCCCCCGCCGATGTCTTTCGGCAATGGCAATTACCTGCGGCACGGTATAGCTTATCGTCAGTGTGGCTGTGATTCCTTCAGCCGTACAGTCCTCGAGCACATCCAGCCCCGCCACAGTAGCAGGCAGTTTAACAGCTATGTTCGGTGCCCAGGCGTGATAACGCCTTGCCATCGAAAGCATACTCTCTCTGTCTGCGGCCCTTGCGGGGTTGACCTGGGCACAAATGTAACCCATCCGGCCTGAGCTTTTTTGATATTGCGGCTCGAGCTGACCGGCAGAGTGCGTTATTGCTATGCTCATGAGCTTTTCGGCTTTTGTTTCCGGCTCAAGGTCTTCTGACAGCACATTGTCTATTTCATCGGCCCAGGCGTCTTTGTTTTTGAACAGTGCAAGATGTGAAAGGAAAGGATTCGTGGTAGCGCCGATAGCTCCCCTCTGGATGGCACGCTCAAGTTCACCCGGCTCTGCCGAATCGTGCCACCATACTATCTTAGTGTTCTCAATTGCCCACAGCAAGTAGCTTGCCTGCTTCATAGCCGACTCCCGGGAATTTTTCATTAAGGATATACGGTTAAGCCCCATTGGGCAAGGTATTCTTTCTGCATTATGACTCAAGAGCAAAAACTGGTCGCAGCCGGTTTCTTTGGAGAACGGTGGCTGGACGATCTGTCTTTACAACTGATAAGCCAGGACAATACCACGGTATGGAGCAGAAACCTATGGGGGTAGTGTAGGCCGATCATACGGTTTGTGAACTACCGCAATCCTGGCATGGCACTTTCTGACGGATTTTTTGGCTTGAAAAGCTCACTCTCATAACGTAGATTATTGGAGGTGGTCACGCTTTAACATTCGGCATCAGATAGCCAGCGGTGAAAGAATCGATATTCAACATTGGACACTCGTCCAGAAAGGTGTTTGTGTATGAGAATGAGAGCCTTTTTTACTGTAACTATTTCACTTGCGGTGTTATCAACGGTCTCCGCCGAATCGCTCCCTGTCTATTTCGGAACTTATACGAGGGGAGATAATTCCAGTAAGGGGATTTACCGTAGTATGCTCGATCTTGAGACGGGAAAGCTCTCTGATCCGGTTCTTGCGGCCGAGGCTAAAAATCCATCATTTTTAGAGATCCATCCCAACGGGAAGTTCCTGTATGCCGTTAGTGAGTCCGGCGGACCCGGGAGTGTCAGTGCGTATGCGATCGACAAAGATACGGGAGACCTCAGGTTCCTCAACCAGCGGCCATCGGGCGGTGCAGGTCCGTGTCACGTCAGCATCGACCATGTGGGAAGAAATCTGCTTGTGGCCAATTACGGTGGTGGGAACGCCTCGGTTATTCCGATCAAATCGAACGGAAGACTCGGAAAACCGACGGGCTTCGCCCAGCACGCCGGTTCCAGCGTGAATCCCAAGCGCCAGAAAGGCCCCCATGCACATTCGATCAACGTCAGCCCTGACAACCGCTTTGCCTTCGTAGCCGACCTTGGAATCGACAAGATCATGATTTACAGGCTGGACATTGAAAAGGGGGCGATCGTCGCCAATAGCCCTCCGTTTGCAAAGGTCAAGCCCGGGGCCGGACCGCGGCACTTTGCCTTCCACCCAAATGGGAAGTACGCTTACGTGATCAACGAGCTCGATTGCACGGTGACGGCATTTGCCTACGAATCTTCTTCGGGGCATCTGACGGAAATCCAGACCATCACGACGCTTCCGAAAAGTTTTGACGGTTCTAATGCGTGCGCTGAGATACGTGTGCACCCGAGCGGGAAGTTTCTTTACGGCTCGAACCGTGGACACGACAGCATTGTGGTTTACCAGGTCGACCTGGCAAAAGAGACACTGACTTTCATCGAGCATGAGACCGCCGATATCAAAACGCCCCGGAACTTCAACATCGACCCGACAGGAAAGTTCTGCCTCGTCGCCAACCAGGGTAAGGACAGTGTCGTTGTCTTCCGGATCGACCAGGAAAACGGTGCGCTTGAGCCGACGGGGCATAAGATCTCCATCGCAAGGCCGGTCTGTATCCGGTATTCAGGGCCAAGTCGCAACGTTTCTGAATAAGCAGGTGAATTTGCCTTGATGCCTGGGTAGGTATACAGAAGATTCCATTTCACATCCCAGGGCAAAGAGTAGTGATTATTTGACTTTGAACTCTTCATAGGTGTCCGTGTGTGAAAATATTATCTGTCTAAAATACAATTCTCACCTTATGTAAAACATGATGGCTCCTGCCTCAAGCTGTACGTTAATAGTCTGCTGAAGGGCAGTGCCTCCTTGGCCGGTTTGACAGTGGCCAAGTACAATGTTAATATTGCATCAACTCACAGATACAGCAGAAGATGTTATAAAGGTAAGCTCGCAAGTTCTGCATCCAAATTGCTGACTTGTTAAGAGTTTGATAGCCGCATTTCTATGAAATCTGATGAGGACGCTCGTAATTCAAAGTATTTGGGAATGAGACAGTTAAGTGACAAACAAAGACAGTAACAAAAGAATTGTCCGCACAGGGCCTTATCCAGAGCTGACTCCAACTGCGGTTATTGTAGGATACGTATTAGGTGCGCTTATTACTCTCAGTATTGGATATGCATGTTTGATCCTTGGTTTTTCCATTGAAGGCTCAGAACTTGCTGCAATCCTTGGTTTTGGTATTTTGCGAGGCGTCTTAGGTCGAAATAGTATCGTTGAAAACAATATTAACCAAACGATAGCAAGTGCGGTTAATAGTGCCTCAGCCGGCATGATGTTTACAGTACCGGCTTTATTTATTCTGGGACAAACAGAATTCAATGCTGTTTTGATGGTATTTTCCTGCATTGCCGGGGGTGTTTTAGGAATTGCTTTTATAATTCCCCTTCGCAAACAAATGATCGACTATGAGAGATTGACCTATCCCGGTGGCGTTGCAGTAGCCACCATCTTAAAATCTCCCGGTGCCGGCGTTCATAAAACCTTTCTGCTGCTTTCCGGAATAGCGGTAAGTGGAATCGTTCACTTTACAAGCCAGGTAAGCGGATTTGAAAACTGGAACCTTGGAGAGCTGGTTGGAATGCCTGATTATATGAACGGAGTATGGTACATTTCCCTGATGACAATTGGTGTCGCGTTCATTGCGGGCAAAGGAGGCTTTTGCTTTATCATAGGAGGTTTTGCCTGCTACTGGATTCTGGCTCCATTACTCAACTTGCTCAATATCCTGCCTACCTATGAGACCCTGGGAGCACTTGAAGTAAGTATGCCGAAATATCTTCGCATAACTTTATTTAGACCTGTTGGTATTGGCATGCTTGTTGGTGGAGCATTGACCGGTATTGTGTTAGCTTTGCCTCTGATTGTAAGTGCGGTAGGCAACATGCAAAAAGCAGCTAAATCAAAAACAGCACATTCAACGGATGAAATGCCAATTCGCCTGCTTTATATCGGGATCGCCGGCGCGATGATTTTACTTTTCATTATCGCGATATTGAGTGTGGAAGGGATGGGAATCATCAGAGGCGGGGTGATGGCCATTTTTGGGACACTTTGGATATGGGTGGCCGGCGTTATCTTGTCAGAATGTATCGGTAGAACGAACTGGTCTCCACTGAGCGGAATGACACTTATTGCTGTAACCATCCTTGTCGTTATTGCCAGTGGTCTCGGCGATAAAGCAGCTATAATTGCGTCCATAATGGTCGGGGCGGCTGCATGTGTAGCGATGGCTCAGGCGACCGACTTGATGTTAGATATGAAAACCGGTTATCTTGTAGGTGCTTCTCCCAAAATGCAGGGATATGCCCAATTCCTTGGTACGTGGTTGGGGCCGGCATTGGTTATGGCAATGATTTTTGTTCTGCACAAGGCTTACGGATTAGGCAGCGAGCGACTTCCTGCTCCCCAGGGTCAAGCACTTGCAAGTATGATTAAAGGTATTCTGGGTGGAGAGGTTCCTGTGCAAAAGTACATTGCCGGTGCTGGTTTGGGAGCTTTATTAAGTGCAAGTGGGATTGGAGGACTCGGTATCCTGGTCGGACTTGGCTTTTATTTGCCATTTAATATTGTGCTCACTTATAGCATTGGGACGTTGCTGCGGCTTTTGGTAGATTGGAAAAAGGGAAAAAATTTCAGTGAGGAAGTGGGAATTCCTATTGCTGCCGGTTTGATTGTAGGAGAAGCTTTGGTTGGTGTTGGGTTTGCAATGTATTATGTTTTCGTCGGTGGAATGAGGACGTAAGAGAAGGATTCTTATGAAAAAATTGGGCTATGTAATAATAACCGTTGGCTTTTTAGCAGGAGCATTGGTTGCTGTACTTGATGAATCGAAGATACATTGGGGCTATTTTAGCGGCGCACTTATCTTGGGAATTGTGGGGATTATTTTAGTCCACCTCTACGAACAGAAAAACATCCGATCAGGAAAAAAACTGGTTATGAATCTGGAGGATATCAAAACCAGCTTAATTCACATTGTTGAAAACATAACCCATCTCAATGCAGAAAAGCAATCTATCAACGCATACGATATGCGTCACCGTATCGATGAACTTTTTTCCGAGGATCTGACAATCTTCGTAGAAGCACGCCAGGGCCTGGCACATGCCTATGGCTTACAGGTCTATGCTAATGTAATGAGCCATTTCGCATCCGGTGAACGGTATTTAAATCGTGTCTGGTCAGCTTCAGCCGACGGTTATATCGATGAGATAAAGGCTTATCTCGATAAGGCTGAAGTGCAATTTGTCGAAGCTCTCGATAACATTCGTCAGTTGAAGGATCCCGCGGACTAAACTGTTACTATTTTGCTTTTGCAGTACAATACAGCCAATACGCCATACCTGCCGGCAAAATCTTACCAGGCCAGGCCCCCAAAAGTTTTTCAAGCACTGCCGGCACATCCGGCTTAAATCTGTTGACAATAGGTATTGCCTGGATGATTCCAATAGGAAATGTGCCGATGTTTAAAATTAGGCAAGGATAATTCAAGTATTGATTTTTGCTGATTTTTTTGCATAATATGAACTATTTACAGACGTGAAGCGTAAAAAATAGCAATTATTTTTTAATGGCCTGTATCTCTGATTGGGCTTGAATTAAGAAATTTATTTTGCAATAGGTCAGATTTGAAGGAGAAATTCTCTATGGCTGCAGATGTGAAACAAATAGAAAATTTAGTCCGGGGAAAAAGCGGGTTTGTACGGGCACTTTTCGGAGAGATGGACAAGGTTATTGTGGGACAGCGATATATGCTTGAACGTATGCTCATCGGGCTTTTGGCGAACGGACATATATTGCTCGAAGGTGTGCCGGGCTTGGCTAAAACCATGGCTGTGACGATTCTGTCACGAGCGATTGATGCGGATTTTCGGCGAATACAGTTTACCCCTGATCTGCTGCCGGCTGACCTGATTGGCACCCAGATATATCGCCAGTCAGACGGTAAGTTTTATACCCGCAAGGGACCGATTTTTGCCAATATAATATTAGCTGATGAAATCAACAGAGCGCCGGCCAAGGTCCAAAGTGCACTATTGCAGGCTATGCAGGAAAGACAGGTGACAATTGGTGAAGAAACTTTTGATGTCCCCAGCCCTTTCCTTGTACTTGCAACTCAGAATCCAATCGAACAGGAGGGAACTTACCCGCTGCCGGAAGCGCAGCTTGACCGGTTTATGTTGAAACTTAAGATTGACTATCCCAGTAAGGTCGAAGAACGAAAAATTCTTGACAGAATGGCTGCAACAAAAACCGAGTTTGATATTAAGGCCGTCATCAGTCCAAAACAGATTCACGAGGTCCGTTCTGTAGTAGATGAAATATACATTGACGAAAAGATTAAAGATTACATCGTCGATATAGTTTTTGCTACCAGAGAGCCGGACAAATACGGCATCAAAATGGGGAATTTTATAAGTTATGGTGCCTCGCCGCGTGCGACAATTTACCTCGCGATTGCCGCAAGAGCGCATGCGTTTATTCAACAAAGAGGTTATGTCACCCCGCAGGATATTAAGAGTATCGGTCCTGATGTTCTGAGGCACAGAGTGATTGTCAGCTATGAAGCTGAAGCTGAAGATAAGACCAGCGAAGATATCATAAAGACAATTTTCGATAACATTGAAGTTCCGTAAACGAAACCATTATAGTTTATTTTCAAAAAAAACGATGATACCTCAGGAATTGATAAAAAAAATCAGACAGATTCAAATCTATACGTCCCGGGCGGTGGATGCCAGTTTTGCCGGCCAATACGAGAGCGTCTTCAAAGGCAGGGGCATGCAATTCGATGAGGTTCGCGAATACACGCCCGGCGATGACATCCGTACTATCGACTGGAACGTTACTGCTCGTACCGGAAAGCCTTACGTTAAGCGCTTTGTTGAAGAGCGCGAGATGACAGTGATGTTTGCTGTTGATTTAAGTGCATCCGGCGACTTCGGCACAGTAAATAAGGCCAAGAACGAATTGGCTGCCGAATTTTGTGCCGTGTTGGCGTTTGCAGCGGCAAAGAATAATGACAAAGTCGGATTACTTATTTTTACCGACCAGATAGAACTGTACATCCCGGCCAAGAAGGGAATCAGTCATATGCTGCGGCTGGTTCGAGAACTGCTGTATTTCAGGATGCCGAAAAGAAAAACTAATATCGGCCAAGCCCTGGATTACCTGGGCAAGATTGTACGCAAGAAAGCCACTGTATTTCTCGTGTCTGATTTTATTGAAGCGGATTTCAAAAGGCCTCTAAGCCTGCTTAATAAGCGCCATGATGTCATCGCTGTCCCGGTTCGTGACAAAGCTGAAATCACTTTGCCCGGTATTGGACTGATTGAGTTTGCTGATGCCGAAACCGGAGAGATTATCCTGGTTAATACATCCAGCAGGAAATTTAGAAACCAGTACAGTAATACGACGGCGCGGCGGTTTGATGAGCTAAAGAATATGCTGCGAACAATTAATGTTGATTGTATCAGTATATGTACTGATAAACCTTATATACAGGATTTAGTCAGGTTCTTTCATATGAGGCACAAGCGTTATTAACTAACTTTTAATCGATATGTGAGGTAGAAGTAATGGCCGATGAACTGAATTTTTCTTTACCTGAGAAAAAACGGAAATATTCTTTTACATCCGGAATAATTATCATACTGCTTTTAATTTTAGTAGGTCAGGGAGCTGTCAATTTTCTTATAAGGCCTTCGAATCAAGGGCCTTATTCGGCAAATACTGTCTCAGCTCTTTCGCCTGAACAAGTTAAGCAACTGGCTTCCAGACTTGCCGGGCGCAATTTATATACCAGGGCCGCTAAGGTTTGGCGGGATTATTTGGTCCTCAACAAATTGCCGGATAAAGAACATGCCAGGATTCTATTTCAAATAGGTACTTTATTTGAGAAAGCGGGTTCTTATGCTGAGGCGATTGAATATTACTATCGCAGCGAAGCAATTGCCAAAATCGGCGAATTAGAGCCTCAAATTAATGCTCATATTAAAAATTGCTTCGAAAGGCTTGGGAAGTTTTCAGCTTTGCGGTATGAGTTGATGGACAGGACAAGTTTCAAGAAGACAAAAAATGCCGGAGGTAAAATAGTCGCTGAAATCGGTGCCGAAAAGATTACCGAAGCCGACCTTGGCGCACTGATAGAAGCAGCAATCGAAAACCAGCTTGCTCCTATGGCGGCATTTATGACAACTGATCAATTATACGAGCAAAAAAATAAGATACTCGAACAATATAATGACCCTTCGGCCAAACAACAATTTCTTCAATCATGGCTTGCTCAGGAAGTTCTGTATCGGCAAGGCTTGAAAGAGGATTTAATGCAAAAGCCTGAGACTAAAAAGCTCATTGAAGAATTGACTCGCAGCCTCTTGAGCCAGCAGTTAATGAATGCCGAACTGGCCGGCAAAATTAATATTACCGAAACCGACCTACAAACATATTACCAGGCAAACAAGGGCAAGTTCATAGAACCTGCAAACAAAGAAGACCCCAACTCTACTGAGCGACAAAAGAGCTTTGACGAGGTTAGAGACCAGGTAACCAGCGAGCTTGTGGGCCGTAAAAGCCAGGATGTCCAGCAAAGCTTTATTAAACAGTTGATGGACAAGTACAATGTTATCATCCATTCCTCTGCATTAATGCCTACAGAACAAAGTAAAGATGACAAGTAAAACACAAAAACACAAAAGTATAGTGGTAATAGTTTATGCACTTATAACCGGTGCATTGCTATTGGTTTGCGTTGGTTGTGAAAAAAGTAACGACGCCAGGACCAAAAAGGCTGAGTTCGAAATCGATAAAGATTACCAGCGGGGGCCTTTAACTGTTCACATACGTGCTGACAAAACCAAAATGACCATTGCAGAAACTGTTTTGCTGGAGCTTGAGGCGGCCATTGAAACGGGATTTGAAGTGAAGATGCCAAAGGTCGATAAAGTGCTTGAGAACTTCGGTATAGTCGACTGGGACAATTTAGGTGATAAGCTTGACCAGAACAATAATGTAGTCCAAACATACCAATATCGCCTCGAGCCGTTTCTTTCAGGTACGTTTGCGATACCAGCTTTTACGTTTGAGTTCTATGATATTAATAGCCCCGAAGAAAATAAATATGAGCTTACCACCGAGCCGATAGATATCGAAGTGACTTCTCTGCTTGGCGAGCAGCGGGCTGAGCTGGTAATAGCTGACATTGAAGACGTTGTCCAGATGTCCAGGGAAAAATCTTATTTCTGGTTTTGGTCATTAGGAATTGTTGGTATTACTGCGGCTGGTATGGTGGTCTGGATGTATTTAAGGAAAAAGAAAAAAGCTGAGCTTATCAGGATTTTCAAACCAGCTCATGAAATTGCCTACGAAAAGTTGCGAGCTCTGGTTAAAGAGGACTTGATAAAAGCTGGTAAAATCAAGGAATTCTACGAGCAAATAAGCAATATTCTCAGGCATTATATTGAGCATCGCTTTAATCTGCGGGCACCGGAAAGAACTACAGAAGAATTCTTAATCGAGCTGGCAGGCGCAGAGGTTCTTGGCGCAAACGACAAGGAGGATTTGGGAGAGTTTCTAATACATTGTGACCTTGTAAAGTTTGCCAGACACAATCCTGCTACAGAGCAAATCCAGAAGACATTCGATCTGGTTAAAAACTTTATTGAGAAAACAAAGTCCGACGAGAAAAAGATTGATGTAACAGAAGCTGAAGTTGGACAAACTGTGGAAGCCGGGAGCGTATAAATGCAGTTGAATTCGCCATGGGTTTTGTTGTTGTTTTTGGTTTTGCCAGTTCTGGCGTTTGTGTATCTGCGCAAAAAACGTACTGCCGCATTGAAATTCCCCAGTCTCATAGATATGAAAAAATGTCTTATCTCTGCACGCATCAGGCTTAGGCCGTTATTGTTGATTGCCAGGCTGGCTTGTGTTGGTCTTTTGATAGTTGCCCTTGCCAGGCCAAGAAAAGGAACGGTACTGTCGGAAATTTCCACTAAAGGCGTGGCAATCGAGGTTGTCGCCGACCGCTCCGGCAGCATGCAGACGGAAATGGATTATTATGGGCAAAAACTGAACCGCCTGGAAGTAGTTAAAAAGGTTCTCTCTGATTTTATAGAGGGTAATAAAAAAGGCTTGGCCGGCAGAAATAACGACCTTATAGGCCTGGTTACCTTTGCCCGATATGCTGATACGATTTGCCCTTTGGTGCTTAGCCATAGCGTCCTGCTTGAATTCCTGAAAACAACAGAGATTGTCAGACTTCGAAGTGAAGACGGCACAGCCATAGGCGATGCGATTGCCTTGGCGGCTGCCAGACTTAAAAAAGCCGAGGATGAACTACAACAAAGAAAAACTCAACTGATTCAGGCCGGTGAAAAGAATTTAGTTGAGCAGGAAGGCGGCTTTGAGATTAAGAGTAAGGTAATTATTCTGCTTACTGACGGGATTAATAATGCCGGCGAACATGATCCTCTCAAGGCTGCCGAACTTGCGAAGGAATGGGGAATAAAAATATATACAATTGGCATCGGTTCTTCTCAGGCCTATACAACCATTCAGACTCCATTGGGAACTTACAAGATGCCGACCGGTCAAAATCTTGATGAAAGATTACTTAAAGCTATTGCCGAAAAGACAGGCGTTTTTTATGGCCGGGCAGATAGTGCAGAAACACTTGAAAAAATCGTTGAAAGAATCAACAAATTGGAAAAAACCGAAGTCAAGTCGATTCAGTATACTCAATATGCAGAGCTTTTTGGGCCATGGACGTTGGCGGCCTTGTTGGTACTGGTTTTGGAAATGTTGGCAAGCTGTACGGTATTTCGTAAGATTCCGTAAGAGAGAAAAGTGTAAGAACATTTATGAATCTGGGAAATGATAAAGCATTGTGGTTGTTATTCGTTGTGCCGGTCGCTTTACTGCCCGTGTACATCTGGTGCTTTTGGCAAAAGGTTAGGGCCCTTAGAATATTGGCCAGCAATGAGATGCTCAAGAAGATCAATGTTTCTGTGAGCTTGAAAAAGCAAATATTCAAAGCTTTTTTGTTAGTTGCCGGTTTCGTTAGTATCGTAATAGCGTTAACCGAGCCTAAATGGAATCCACAGGCCCAAAAAATTAAACGGCAAGGTCGTGATGTCTGTATATTACTGGATACCTCCCGCTCTATGCTCGCAGAGGATATCAAGCCGAGCAGGCTCGAACGTTCAAAGATAGCGATACGTGACCTTTTGGAAATGCTCAAAGGTGATCGGATGGCCATTGTAACATTCGCCGGAAACAGTACGGTAAAATGCCCCCTGACACAGGATTATGCCTTTGTAAGAATGGTTTTAGCGGACATATCCACTGAAAGCTCCAGCAGGGGCGGTACAATGATAGGAGATGCTATCAGAAAGGCTGCTGATGAAGTTTTCGACAAGAAGAGCCGTGAGTACAAGGATATAATCTTGATTACTGATGGTGAAGACCATGACAGTTTCCCAATCCGGGCCGCCGAAAAAGCTGCCGCTGATGGTATAAGAATAATAGCGATTGGTCTCGGTGATGAAAGTCAAGGCTCACGGATTCCAATTACAGGCCCAAATGGCCAGAAAACGTTCCTCAAATATAAAGGTGAAGAAGTATGGTCAAAGGTCGACGGCGATAAGCTGCGGGAGCTTGTTTATGCAACTGATGGCGGAAAATATCTTTCGGTTGAACCCGGCACGACTTTGGATCTTGGCCGGATTTATGAGAGTTTGATTGCCTCTGCCGAAAAACGCCAGCTCGAATCGACAACAATGCTCAAATACGATGAAAAATTCCAGATTTTTGTGGCTTTAGGTTTAGCATTGATTATTTGTGAGGTTTTTATAAATGAACGCAGGAAAACATAAAATACTTTTACAGATATTGCCGGTTTTATTTATGTTACAAACGGTCCTTGCTTCTTCGGCTGGACTTTCCACACGCCGGGGCAATGAACTATATGAGAAGGGACAATTCGAAGAAGCAGTTAGACAATACGACCTGGCCTTAATCGGCAGGCCTGAAGCTTTAGAACCAAAATTCAATAAGGCAAACAGCTACTACCGTCTTGATGATCTTGGCCAGGCCATGAATTTATACAGAGAGGTTGCTGCAGAAAGTAAAAATATGAAACTCGTCACAAAGGCCAAGTACAATCTTGGTAATTGTTCTTTTCAGCAGGGCTCCAAACAAAGAGACTCGAATCTGCAAAAGGCAATTGAGGAAATGGAAACCGCTATAGGGCATTGGCGAGGTGTGCTGGATATTGACCCGGAAAATAAAAAGGCCGCAAAAAATATTGAAGTTGCCCGATTGATTATAAAAGACATTCTCGACCAGCTCAAGAATCAACAGGACCCAAATCAGCCCCAGGATCCCAACCAGCAGCAGCAAAATCAGCAGCAACAGGCTCAGGACCCAAACCAAGGCCAACAACAGCAGGGCCGGGACCCGAATAGCCCGCAGGACCCTAATGAGCAACAATCACAGCAAGAGCAGCAGCAACAACAGCAAAATGATGAAAAAAAGCAGGCTCCTGACACAACCGCCCAGGAAATACTCGACAAAGAGCAGCGTGATAAAAAACAAAGACAAATTTTGCAAAGGGCTCGTTACCAAAAAGTCGAAAAAGATTGGTGACAGGAATTAATTAACAATCGTTGATTATTATGAAAGAAATGATGTACACAAAACATATTGTTACTGTTTTTGCTTTGGTGGCACTGGCCTCAGCAACTTCGTTTGGTCGGATACAGGTTATTGCCCAGGTTGATTCTTCGAAGGATATTTACGTCGGTGAGAGTTTTACTTACCATATAATCATTGACGGCGAAAATCAGCCGGGCCAGGTCGATCTGGCACCACTGGCAAAATACAATCCTCGAAGTGCAGGTAATCGGGACGTCTCACAGACCTCAATAAAGATTGTCAATGGAAAAACAACCAGAAATGTGGTCAAAAGATATGTAATGAGTTATTCGTTGACGTCCACTCAGACCGGCCGTATAGAGCTTGGTCCTGTCAATGTCACCGTGGGCCAAAAGACATATCGTACTAAGCCTGTTTCTGTAAATATTCTAAAGCCAGGCACAACTGACCAACTGGCTCTTGAAGTTACATTGTCGGAACAAAAATGTTACGTTGGCCAGCCTGTTTTAATGACTGTCAAATTTTACTTCACTGATATTAGAGACCCGCAGTTCAACATACCTGTTTTTAAAAGCGGCGCGTTTTATCTTGAAAATCCCGATATTCTCGACCAGCCGGCCAAAGAATTTGATTTAGGCACGGGCACAACGGTCCTGGTTTCACAACATCAGGTTGTCTATAAGGGAAAACAATCTAATCTTCTTATCCTGCGAAAAATTCTTGTCCCTAAAACTTCAGGACAAATACAAATAGCCCCGACTGTGGTATCCACAGATGTTGCCGTTGGCCGAGCACGGTCACGGGACCGATTTTTTGATGGTATTTTCGGCTCGCAAAAACAATATAAAAGATTTATGGTAAGCTCAAAATCGCAGCAGCTTGCCGTTTTACCCCTGCCAGAACAAGGTAAGCCCGATGGCTTTTACGGTTTGGTTGGACAATTCACAATTGAAGCCTCCGCCAAACCGACAACAGATGTATATATGGGAGACCCCATTACCCTGACTATCAAAATTGGCGGCGGCAAATACTTAAAATCTGTACAGTGGCCTGCACTTGAACAGGTATCGGAATTAGCGGCCAACTTTAAGATACCCTCCCAAAAAGCGTCCCCCACAATTGACAATGGCTTCAAGGTCTTCACGCAAACAATCAGGCCTGACAAAAATAACGCAAATGTTATACCTTCTATTCCGTTGGCGTATTTTGACCCCGACACTAATAGCTATTCTATTGCAAAAACCAAGCCCATAAAGCTCGACCTTAAGCCATCCAGAAGACTAACCGCTGCCGACATAGAAGGAAGGGATTTTGTCACGATTAACAGAGAGGTCGAGGTGATAAAAAAAGGACTCTCCGCTAATTACGAAAGTCCGGACGTTTTGGAAAATATGAGTTTTTCACCTGCCAATGCTTTATTCAGTCCGGGTTATGCTCCTCTTTGGGCGGCGCCTTTAGGCATATTGATTTTGATTTCGGCCGCTAAGCTCGTGACCTCGACCAGCCCTGAAAAAGTTGCTGCAAAGAGACGCCGACAGGCATGCAGTAAAACTGTAAACCAATTAAAGAAAATCATTTCAACGGACACTTCACAGCGAAACGAGTTGGTTGTGTCAATTATGAAGCGATACATCGGTGACCGATTCGACAAAATGGCTGGCTCCCTTACTCCGGACGACTGCTGTGATACGATTATTACTTCAACAAAAGACAATGAAATTGCCGATAAATTCCGACTTATAATAGCTGAATTCGAATCAGCGCGTTATGCCTCGATAAATGTAACTATCGATTCGGGAAAAATTGAAGACATAATCGGCCTTATCCGCAATATTGAAAAGAAATCGAAGAAGTGATCAATAAGAAACTAACCATAATACCAATTGCTTTATCTCTTTTTTGCCTGACCAGGCCTGCTGATGCCAAAATGTCTAAAGATCAGGCTTACTCACTTTTCAGCCAGGCCAACCAAAGTTTCAGGGAAGCTAATTCGGCTAAGAACCTGGACCAGGCTAAAAGATTTTATGAAAAAGCGGCACTTGCTTTCGAAAGAATCATAGATGAAGGCCAGGTAAAAAATGCCAGGCTATATTATAATCTCGGTAACGCTTATTTTCTCAAAGGCGACATCGGCAAGGCTATACTGAATTATCGCCGGGCCGAAAAACTTGACAATTCAGATGCGAACATTCAAAAGAATCTGACTTTTGCACGCAGCAGGAGAATAGACAAGGTCGTCACAAAAACGGAAAAACGTGTTTTACAGACTCTTTTTTTCTGGCATTATGATTTTTCAATTAAAGCCAGATTTTTATTTACCTGCATCTTCTTTGGTATTGTTTGTATATGCGTTGCAGGGATAGTATGGTTTGGCCGAAGTGCTCCCTGGATGGTACCTGCGATAATATGTGCTATATTGACAACCTGTTTTCTCGTATCACTGGTTGTAGAATCCAGAACAAAGGCAGGCAAAATTCCCGGCGTGATCACAATCAAAGAGGTCGTTGCCCGTCAGGGTGATGGCCAAAATTATGCGCCAAGCTTTAAAGAACCGTTGCATGAAGGGACAGAATTTGATTTGCTTGAAAGCCGGCCCGGATGGCTTCATATAAAGCTTTTTAACGATAACGATACCTGGATACCCCAAGATTCTGCTGAATTAATGTAACTTTTTACATGAGCCGTTGAATCAATACTTAGAGCTTCGAACCGTTTCGACCTCTTTTTTCACTTCTCTCAGGATTTTCGCCCAGTCCATGTAATGCGTGCGGGAAAAGAGCTGCGGGCGATATTGGCTTGAAGCTGCGCGAGTGTAGGCTTCCCATTCCTTAACGGCATTGGTCAGATGACGGACGGCACTTGCCTGATGCTTTTTGCGTGTGGGGTCAGCTCGGAAAACCGCCAGTTCGGCTGCACCTCGAATCTTGTCGGCGTAGTAACGGCCTAAATAGGCCATGGATTCCATATCCGTCAGGGTGGCGGCTAATTCCTTATTGGCATAGCGGGTTTTTCTCAAAGTCTTAACACCATTTAGGGCCTTTTCCGCCAGCTTATCCAGTTTGTCGGACACCTCCATGGGCGTGATTCCGCCAAACGCTTTTTTCCTGATGACCGATGACGCATATTCCTGAACCGAAAGGATTCCTGAGCCCCGCAGTGGAGGATGCTGGAAGAACTGGTCCACCGGCAGGAAACCTCGATCGTAAATACAGCCCTCGGGGGAAAACTGAAAGTCGTTAACTCGGAAGAAGAAGTGGTTGACCTGGGGAACAATCTGCGATGCGGCCGCCCACGTGTCATAAAGAAGCGCAGGTTTGGCTTTCGGGAAGCGATTCTTCAGGCGCTTTTCGAAAAAGTCACGGGTTAGGGTCAGGTCATAACCCAGACGTCCCCAAAGCATAAAACGATACCAGTGCTTGTTGACTTCCAGCTCGCCTGACAGGTCGGGTTCCTTGCTGATGAATTCACGACCCCAGACAAAGCCGTCCGGTCCCATATAGAAGCCGGCTTCAAACCGCATCAAGTCACGAGGGACATTCTGAAGGAATTCGCGTACGTAATCGGCATCTCCCCACCGAAACACGAACATATCATCGTTGCGCAGGTTCAGCCAGCACGGCACCTTATGCCGCTCCAGGTCCTTTCTGTATTCAATATCGAGATAAGGCGATGTGGTTGTCGAATAAAGACGGGCCCGGGCGTATTTATGGCCTGTATTGAAAGGACCATCGAAGTCCTTAAAGGCATCTACGATATTGCCGAGATTGGCCTGATGCTGACGGAAAATGAAGCGAAGCTCGCGTTCGGGATTTGCTCGCTTTACATCCATAACAGCCTGGCCATAGGTGCGCCAGAGCCACTGCTCGATACCGCCTACGCTCTTAACACGTTGTCGATCCACATGCTCGCCGGCGGTTACCCCGATCCCATCGATCTGGGGATAGGTCTTCAGGAATTCTCCAATGCAATAGCGCATATATTCGATGGTCTTTTCATTGTCCGGCCTGTCGTTGATTCCGTGTTTTCCTTTTGCGCCAAAAGTAAAGATATTCCAGTGAAATATATAGACTTCAATCCCCCGGTCATCCGCGAGTTGGAACACTTTTTTCCAGAATGCAATCTTTTCATCCAGAGATATCTTTTTGACAACCTTGAAATTATCTCCATCGTACATATCCATCCCGTCCCACTGACGGTTGGTTGTTGTCGTAACCTCATCCTTGAGGACACAGACGTCGTCGTAACCTATTTCCGGATACTTCTCCAGCTTCATCCAACCCGGATATGGATGTTTAGTCCAGAGCGTGAGCACATTGTAGCGGTTCCGCGCCAGCGTATCGAGGAACTCTTGCCAGAAATCAAAATCCCACATAACAGGGATATTCTTCTGAGCGGCAGTACCTGTATCATCATAACTCGGTGAGCGGGCATCCAGCGGAATATTGAATTTGAGTCCGCGGCGAAACAAGTAGGGCTTTGAGGCCTTTTCCTGCACCGCATCGAGACCCCCGCCAAGCGTAATCATTTCAGCCAGTTCCAGGCCTCCATACATCGCACCACACAAATCGCCCCCGACAATTCGGGTCACATTGCCGCCTTCTTTACGGATACGGAATCCCTGGGGCCCCATACCAGTGCTGCTAATCTCGAAAGCAATTTGCAAATCCGCTGCTGTGCCGTCCACGCCGTAACCAGCATCGGACAAGGCCCTTTTGATGTCTCCAACGGCAAAGGAAACCATAGGATCATTATCGTTGAAGGTGATTGCCACTTTCTGTTTGGCCTCGCAACTGTTCCCCGTAGTAAAAGCTGTAGCAAACAGTACAACCAATAAGAGTGCCATTGTTCTTTTCATGGGTCTATCTCCTAATGTCACGGTACACTAAGAGTCTCTAACAAAATGAATCGTTGTACCGAAAGCGAGCGTTTTTTCGTCCTGCAAGGAAGGCGAAACAGACAATGCCAAAGCATTGTCGATGCAGCCTGACGCCGTCAGGACGAAAAACAAGCCGCTTGAATACAGAGTCATTTTGTTATAGGCTCTAAGCCATCTTTTATGAGTTTTCTCAGGCTGATTGTATTCCATAACAGGATATTACCATAAAAGCCTGACATTTCAAGTCGTCGATCTAATAATGTCTCCTCGGATTGCTCATCAGTCGCTTTGCCACATAATGGTATCTGAGCATAAAAAAGCAGATTCAGCACGAGTATAGGTTTAAGCGTCCAGACAAAAACTTCTGGGAAGAACACAACTGATTTGGTATAATTTCATAAGATTTGGTGTCGAGTGTGTACAATTTTAGGAGGAAAAATGAGAAGCAGAGCTATTAATTTAGGGAAAGCAAACTCTTAAATGAAAAAACCGATTTATTTAGACTATAACGCAACAACACCGCATGATCCGGAAGTTATCGTAGCTATGCTGCCTTATCTGGAGAAGCATTTCGGTAATCCTTCCAGTTCGCACTGGTATGGTATTCGAACCAAAAACGCTGTAGAAAATGCGCGCCGACAGGTTGCCTCCTTATTGAATTGCCAGCCTGACGAAATTGTTTTTACCAGTGGCGGAACTGAATCAAACAATTATGCTATTAAAGGGACCGCTTTTGCTCATCGCGATAAAGGAAATCATATTATTACTACGCAAATTGAGCATCCGGCAGTGATAGAAGTATGCAAATTTCTCGAAGAGCATGGTTTTAAAATTACATATTTACCGGTCGATGAGTTTGGCCGGATAAGCGTTTCTGATATCGAAAAAGCAATCACGCCTCGAACAATCCTGATTACCATTATGCACGCCAATAACGAGGTCGGTACTATTGAGCCAATAGAACAGGTTTCCGAGCTTGCCAAAGAACGGGGAATTGTCATGCATACAGACGCGGCCCAATCAGTCGGCAAAATTCCTACAGATGTAAATATGCTTGGTGTTGACCTCCTGTCCATAGCAGGCCATAAATTATATGCCCCCAAAGGAATCGGGGCACTTTATATCCGAAAAGGAATTCATCCGGCAAAATTAATTCACGGGGCAGGGCAGGAGCGAGGTCTGCGGGCAGGTACGGAAAATGTTTTGGAAATAGTGGGTCTTGGCAAAGCCTGTGAGGTTGCTAAACGAGATTTCCAAAAGAACATATCGCACATGAAAGCGATGAGGGACAGGCTGCATAATGGATTAAGAGATAAATCGAAAGACATAAGACTCAACGGACATCCGGAGATGCGCTTACCAAATACTTTGAATCTGAGTTTTTTGGCAATTGATGCAAATATGCTTCTTTCTGAAATTAAAGATTACGTGGCGGCATCCGCAGGCGCGGCCTGCCATTCAGGCGGAGTTGAGATATCCTATACTCTTAAAGCAATGAAAATTCCCCTCGAATGGGCAAAAGGAACATTGCGTTTTTCCACAGGCTCAATGACAACCGAAAGAGAAATTGAAAAAGCAATAGAGATAATCTCGGATGCTGTCTTACACATAAGGCAGAAGGAGGAGAACGTATAAAAGCCAGGAAACCCCCTGACCAAATAACTCATGACCGAGAATATCAATGTCGGCTAAAGGCGGCCTAATCCACGAATATCAGACTGATTCATCGCAGAAGCAGCCTGCACCGTGAAGTGTCATTAAAAATTATTGTGTAAACTTGTGCAGTAGTAAGGAGCTTGACCGAAACCTACGCCCCAACGATTGCCGGAATACAGGATCACTTCATGGCAATAAAGCGGTCGATACGCTTGGCAATATCAGTCAGGTGGTCTTCGCCACCGCCCCCTAATTCTGCGGTCATATAGCCGTTATAGCCGACCTCGTCCAGTGCCTTGCGTACCTGGGGCCAATTGACATCTCCATCCAGCAGGTTCTTCCACTGATATCCACCGCGCTTAAAATCTTTCAGGTGAATTTTTACGAGCCGTTTACCCAACGTCCGAATCCAATGATGGGCATGGCCGTAAATAATAACGTTGCCTACATCGAAATATGCCTTGACCCAGCGACTATTCAACTCGTCTAAATAACGTGCAAACTCGATTGGGCTCAACAGGAACTTGTTCCATACATTTTCAACTGCGACGACTACACCTGTCTCCTCGGCCGTGGGTATCAATCTACTGACATATTCCTGAGACCATTTGTACGCATCCTGATAACTAAAGTCTTCGGTGACGCGCGTGGGAACCAGCAATACAGCGTCGGCCCCCATAACATGTGCGCAGCGCAGTGCATTTTGCATTGATTCAATACTTTTGCCTACGACTTTCGGGTCACGATTTGTAAAAGGCGGCCACCAGCCATACAGCAGACTATGAATCGGAGTCCCTTCTTCCCTGGCTATTTTGGCCTGTTCAGCGGCGGCCTTAAGGTCCTTCATGGGCTTGGCTTCGATTCCGTCAAAACCGCACTTCTTAGCTAAGCGAAACTTCTCCGCATCTGAAAGTTTACCGGGCAACATATTGATAATCAGGGCCTTGTATAGTTTCTTTTTCTCTTGCGCCCCTGCCAACTTGATGGTTGTAGTCAAAACGCTCGGTGCAATAGCGGCCGCGGCGGTCAGCTTCAAAAAGCTGCGGCGTTCAATCTTCCTGTCTTTCATAAGTCCTTCTCCTGTTTATCTTCTTACTTTAATTCCTTAATGCGAATATTGCGAAATTCAAGCTGGGAACCATGGCCGAGAAAACCAATATACCCCTTTTCCCTGTGAAGCCCCGGATGAGGCCTTTTGTCCATGGTATCGGTGATTTTACTTATGTCGGCATCGACAACAAGACCGCCATTGAGCCTGATCCTGATCCGTCCTCCTTTGGCCGTGACTTCCTGATAATTCCACTGGCCCACCGGTTTTTGACAGCCCCTTATTACCGGAACCACACCATAAATGGAGCCGTGATATTGATAAGGCTGCAAATTTTTATATTGGTCGGCTGTATCATCCAGTATCTGCAGTTCCATGCCCTGATAGGCGGCATTGACGTTCAAAGGAGTGCGAATGCCAAGGCCGTTATTTGCTCCCGGCGTCAGCTTAAATTCAAACCGAAAAATAAAGTTACTATATTCATCTTTGGCGTAAACATTACCGCCCTTCTGGCAGATAATCCTGCCGTCTTTGGCGATATAACCATTGGTGTCCCCTATCCAGCCCGTAAGGTCTTTGCCGTTGAACAGGGATACAAAACCGGCCGCTTTTTCATCTTTAGTGAGAGGTTGCGGGCCTTCATCGCGCGGAATTTCACGAATATAGATATTGCGAAAATGAATCGGGTCACCGTGACATTGCAGTTCGATTTGATCGGAAGGGAAAATGGGCCGGGAGCGGTCCCAGTAATTCTCCAACACAACCTTATTAACAACCAGCTTGCCGTTAAGATGTATCGTGACCCGCTCGCCGACCATCTTGATACGAAACGTGTTCCATTGACCGATTGGATTGTCCGCTATCATGGCCGGCTTGCTGGGATTTTTCTTATTGTTATAGAGGCCCCCGGAGCCGATCTTATGCTGTTCGGGGTCCCAAATCTGTACCTGCGGCGTGCCGCGCAGATAGATACCGCTGTCACCGCGTGGATTAACAATCTTCCAATCCACCAGTAACTCGAAGTCTTCATAATCCCGCAGCGTGGCCAGGCTGAATCCCTTGCCGTCGAATTCAAGGACACCGTCTTTGACTGTCCAGTGCTCCAGCATGGACAAGTCCGCCTTGGCCTGTTCATTGGCCAGGGCCTCCGGACTTAATTTGGCCCGCTTGATGGGATTGTCATACGGGCTTGAGAGCAGCCCTTTCCACCCGGCTAAATCTTTACCGTTAAACAGGGCCACAAATCCTTCCGGAACTTGATTCAGACCCTTTTCACCGCAGGCTGCCGATGGCGCCAGGCAGCCAACCACTACCAACAATAAATAAATGCAATTAAGGTACTTCACCCATCTTTTAGTTGTTCTTGTTTTTTTCATTTCTGACATTCCTTCCTCTCTTGAATTGACCTACGTCGGTTACTTACCCTGCAACACCTTTCAGAAGACCATTAATAATCACAACTTTTGTCCGAATAACTATACACAGAATCATATATATTTGCAATAGTATTCTTGGAGGAAGATTCAGAAAATGACTCGATAAATATACGTCTTTTGGGCCCCTTACGGTGGAGGTGGCAGAACTATGCCCCAGCCGATAGCTGCCAGCATTGGCTGGACTTCAGGATTGAACATAAACAGATCCCGGCAAAGGTAATGGGATTATTAAAGTGACTCTGGTGGCAGGATTTGTGAAAAGAGACTTCAATTGGTTGCAATTCGAGGAAAAATTTGATATTATAATGGAACAAAAACGTGAAAAAGTGTTTCTTAAAGTGTTAAATGGACTTCCCGGCTAATGGGCCTCAGTCCAGCTACCGGTTGAGTATGCATGGCCATTGGCAAGAGTCCGATAGACGCTGTTTGAATTTCAGGAAAGCTGGAATATTATACCCAAACCATGTAATCAATAGCTGGGCAGGTAGAGAATGACGCTTATGAAAGCTATTTTAACCATAGGATTTATTACACTGTGTTTCATGGGATGTCCCTCTACTGTTAGTCAAGAGGAGCGCGGGAACCTAATTGAACCTCTTCGTCCTTATGTGAGTCAAATTGTAGCTGAATTGGATAAAGTATCACCAGAAAGAAGAGAAAGTCTTGATCAAATAGCCGCCAAAATCGCTACGCGTCTCAAGTCTGGCAAACCTGCGCGTCTAACGTTTATCTGCACTAATAATTCACGTCGCAGCCATATGTCCCAACTCTGGGCTCAAACCGCAGCATACTACTATGGGCTCGATAAAGTATACTCATTCTCAGGAGGTACAGAAGCAACTGCTTGTAATATTAGAACAGTATCTGCATTGCGTAGAGTTGGCTTTTCTGTTGTAAGCACAACCGAAGGAGAAAACCCTGTATATTTGATTCAATTTTCAGACGAACGACCGCCGGTACGGGCATATTCAAAGCTATATAATGCTGATGGTAATCCTAAAAAGGACTTTATTGCTTTGATGTGTTGCAGTAAGGCCGACAAACAGTGTCCGATTGTACTTGGTGCAACTTCCCGCTATGCCATACATTACATTGATCCCAAACTCTGTGATGACACGACAGAAGAGACTTCCGCATATAACGCGCGTTGCCGCGGGATAGCTCGTGAAATGTTCTATATTATGTCACATGTTTATGAGCATGCAGATAAAGATACCTTGCAGTCCCAATCATCTAATACCGTTTCTAAAAAGTGAGTGTAACATTCTATACGTACCGTCATTCCTCCGCTTCGCCGAAGGCGAATCAAAAAGTTAAACTTATTTATTGGAAACGGCACTAAGTAAAACACTTTTAATAGAATCAATTTTGGAGTGCCATCGAACGGGATCGACCACAAAACTCTTGAGCAAGCTGCCCTGGTTTGTAAGCACCGATATAGTCTGAGATTCGGTCTCGCATTGCGTAACAAATCCCGTAGTTTCCACGATTGAGTGTCAATTGAGCTCACTACGGTGGAGGTGGTGGAGGTGGCGGAGAGAAAGCCCATCCGATAGATACGAGCATAGGCATAATTTCGGGGTTTGACATAAAAAGGTCCCAGCACAATTGGCTGCGGTAGTTTTCAATCATAGGTACAGTCGTGCCATGGTTGATGCCCAGGTAAGTGTCCGAGAACCAGTTCTCTGTCAGATTAAACGCATCGCGGAAGCCAAACGGCCCCCACAGCCTGTCGCCGTAAACGTGATAGAAGTGTTTCAAGGTGGCGATGGACTCGGTTGGCGTATAAGGCATGGCGCCAAGGGCGGCAGTGGGAGTAATAGTTCCGTTGTCGTTAGTAGGCGAATGATCGTCACCGCCCCACGGATTGGTACTAAAGGTCAGGCCCCATACCAATCCACTGTGTCCTACAAAGCTATTCGGATTATCAATACAATATTCGCGGTGAATCAGCGAGATATTGCGACTGTTATAGAAATAGTTGCAGTAATTATCGCTCTTGTTACGTGGGTCAAATCCCACGTGGGAACAATGGGTGAAGAACAGCGGTCCACCATACGCTGGTCCGACCCACTGAAGATAGCCATAGAAAGTATTTCCGTTTGCGTACCAGGATTCCCTGGCCCAGCCGTTGTAGTAACACGACGCCGGTATCGGATGCGTCGGCGAAGCAATCGCCAGCAGATACGCAATCATGCACTCATTGTAGCCGATAACGGGCATATTCATCGCCCAGCCGAAATCCGGCGACCAGTGCCAGTACAGCGCTTCGCCACCCGGATAACGCAAATACCAATCCCATTCCACCTCTTCCCACATTTGGGTAATCTTACTGCGGATTTCAGTCTCCACCGAGTTGTTTGAATTGAAGTATTGACGGACGGTGAGCATCCCCTGTATCAAGTATGCGGTTTCGACCACGTCACCACCATTATCGTATTGGCTGAAGGGAATCGTCTCACCGGTAGCGCCGTTAAGCCAGTGCGACCAGGCGCCGTGATAACGGCTGGCCTTTTCGTCCAGAAACGTAAGAATCTTCAGAATTCGCTCGGCAGCTTCAGCTCGGCTGACAAATCCACGTTCGACACCGACTATGATATTCATCAATCCGAAGCCTGAGGCGCCGGTAGCACACATATAACGGGCGTGAAAAAGTCCTTCTCTTGCCAATCCGCTGACCGGATGACCAAAATCCCAGAAGTACCTAAAAGTGGCTTCCTGCACGGAGGTAAGAAGCTGCTCGTCCGTCATCGCATAGGAAGTGGCGCTGACAATACCTGATTGCCCGGTCTCTCCGCCACTGAGCACCGTCGTTATATAATAATAGCGTCTCTGATTATTTGCACCGAGGAAGTCACTATAGACAGAAACCGTATGTACCGAACCATTCAGTCTAATAAACGGTCCCGTCTGGGAATCTGCGCGGTATATATTGTAACCACGGAGATTCGGAGTAGATACCCCCTGCCATCGCAAATCGATTCTGCTGTCATGGCCGGTGGCGGCCAGCTCGTAATAATCAGGATTGATGCGGCGCAGCCTTAGATTATCGACAAACAGTGCCCCCGCTATGTCCCCGGGCCCGCCCATATTCTCAAACACCAGGGCTCCGATGCCGCTTAAGCCCGCGTTGTTACGGTCAGAGACATCAACCACCACCGTACACCACTCATCGAATGCCGTGGGGACATTAGCGGATTGGTCCCAGCCGAACGTCGCATCCCACACGCCGATAAACCCTGTAGGAAAAAGCAGGCCTCCGGTCGGCACAAAGACATCGAAGACGATTTCATCGACGCCATCCAAATCAAAAGTGAAGCCGCCTGTGAAGTTGTACCCATACTCAACCTTACGGTCGGTTTCGTTGTACCACGTCAGCCCGAGAACGTACCTGCCCTCAGTAGCGTTAGGTATGCTGCCGAATGTAGGATGGCTCGTACCGCCCAATAGCTGCGCCCCTATCGTCACACTGGGGTCGGCCGGATGAGGCCCCACAATACCATAATGATTCTCAAACGGCTCGTGGCCGGCTAACAAAGTCGTAATATAAGGATATACGGCACCCCAATCTGCTGACAACAAAACATAATCACCAAAGTCAACTTCGTCGCTGTAGTCGAAATCGGCACCGCCGCAGAAATAATCCACCAAACAACCGGTGTCCAGCCATTTCTCAGCAAAACCGGAAAGGTTGGCCCAATCGATACGGCCATTCTTAATCAAATCATACTGGACAGCTTCCACTAAACCGGGCAGGCCGGCTACCAATAACAGCACCGGCAAAACCATACTCACAAAACCAGAAATACTTTTGCTCATCACTCAATTTCCAGGCCGATTATTAAAACCGAACATCCGAATCCTTACGCCGAGACCTCCTGTTTGACTAAAATTCTACAATGCTCCTCCTGTATTCTGTATATCTATATAATGCCAAATTTGCCCCAAAAAATCAAGTGTTTTAAGCTTCCTCTCGCCAAATCCTCTTGCTAAACGGTTGTATCTGCGGCGTTTACACCCTTAATGCTTTAGCCAGGACCTCTGCGCACACCTCAACCTCTCATGCAAGTAAAAGAGCAATCAAAAGCGGCAGAGCTGAAATAGCAAATAGACAGGCATTTCGAAAATGATATGCGTCTCAAGCCTTGCCGCTCAGGGAACTGAAACTTCGTGCGTATTCTGCGTCTTCCCCAGGCTGGTCGCTATACCGGTCGTAAATACCAACAATAACCCCATCATTGGCCTTGATGGATTGGAACGTCTCGCGAAAGGCTTTTTCCACCCACGCCTTGCGTTCGGAAAGTCGCCCGGCAGCAAGAATCTTAAAAGCCAGACACGGCCTCTTTGTCTGCCGCATCACCTTGAACATTCGTGGCGGGTCCTCCTGTAAATACACTTCGCGCAAAGGTATTGGAACATGGCCCAACAGCTTTTTCAATTCGGCTGCGGTTCGATGGCGTTCGTAAACGCAGGCCATATAGTAGTCCACGTCCCACCCTTTGTCCTCAATGGCTTCTATCACAGCAGGCATATGGGTGGAGACGCCCACCATAAGGCCCGCATCTCGAACACGCTTGAGGAAATCATGAATCTTCACAAGCTTGCCTGATTTGAATAAACGGTCTGTAGCTTCGCCATGATGGGCGATTCCTATTCCGCCGGCCCTGGCTACTTTTTCAATATCTTCGGGATTGGAGTTGATGGACAGATAGTGCATTTTGCCGCCCTGGTCGATAAAGCGACGGTACATTTTATAATTTCCGCCGCCGGACTGCCAGCAATTGATGCCCACTTCCTGGCAACGGCGAAGGGTCTTGAGAATTTGTTCGGTCGTGTAGTATCGCCGCATCTCGTGGTTAACGAATACTGACAGGTGTGAGCCGGCGTTGAAAGGATTAGTCCCACAGACCAACCGGGATAGTGAAACCTTACCGAACTTTATACGAGGCAGCTTCGCCTCGCCAGCCTGGGCCGAGGATACACTTTTGGCAGCCATCGCGGCGACCGGCAAAGCTCCCAGCCTTATCAGAAATTCGCGGCGAGAAATCTGCCCTTGTTGCAGCCGACTATCTGCACCGGCCGTTCGGTCTTGATTTAATCCGGGCATATTGCACCTCCAGAAAAACCGTCAAAAAAATCATTTAAAATATTTAATACCAATATTTTAAACTCAAATGTCGCCAAAGTCAATCCTTCTAAATTCAATCAGCAATAAACACACAGGCTTTCCCACCGTTTCCTGTTATATTTTTTAGTTCCCCTCAAGGCCTTTGGGCCTACCAGATCCTTTCAAAAAAACTCTTGACAAGAACATGAAAAAAACTCATAATTGTTGTAGCGTAAATAGACATGCTACAGGAAACAGCATAAAAACGCGTATCTGTTGTACCAATTCCGCAAAACTCAGGGAGGCAGGAGGAGTGCATAGAATTTACACTATAAGAGCTATTAACACTTTCTGGAACATGAGGTCTGCAACTCTACTAATTGTGATTCCCTGAATGATTAGTTCGATGGAACCAGAGTGTACAGAGCATGACATAAGATAGTAACAATCTTTTGAAAGGAGTAAAAAATGAAAAGAGTGATATTAACAATTGTGGTTATGACTTTAGCCTCTATGGCGCGGGGTGGTACAAACCTTACCATCAATGACAAGTCAGAAGAACCGTCTTCGACCGGCTCCACGGTGAATGGCAGCATGATCGAGACGGAGATAAAAGCCGGGGCTTCCACACAGGGCATTGAGACGGCAACGGCTGACCTGTATGAGCCGGACAACCTGCCTGCAAACGCCAGTCCGATTAGCCATGGCGAAACCCAGTCGCATACAATACACGTCAACGGTGACGTGGACTGGATGTCCGTGAATGTTCAAGCCGGGATTGTGTTAACGGTCCAGACATCAAATCTCTCCGGTACTAACGCCGACACAGTGCTGGAACTCTATAACAGCAGTTGTAACATGTTGACCTCCGATGACGACGGCGGCGAAGGTCTTGCTTCGCGTATCCAGTGGATAACATTGTACAGCGGCCTCCACTACATCAAAGCACGGACTTACGGCGGCTCTTACACACAATGCAACGACCAGGGTGGTGGAGGTGCCGACTGCTCCTATGAAATCACAGCTACAATCCCAACCGGTACGATGTTTACCTACCAGGGAAGGCTGATAGATTCAAACAAATCTGCGGATGGTCAATACGACTTTCAGTTCAAGCTCTACGACAGCCTTCTCACGGGTATGCAATCTGGAAATACAATTGATATAAATAACCTTGATGTCATCGACGGCTACTTTACGACCGAACTTGATTTCGGAAGCGACGTATTCAACGGGGATGCCCGCTGGCTGGAAATTGACGCCAGGCCGAATGGCGGCGGCTTTACTACTCTAAGTCCCCGGCAGGAAATAACACCCGTACCATACTCGCTGCAAACCCGCGGGATATTCGTAGACAACGCCGGCAACGTCGGCATCGGGACAAAGAACCCGCAGGCAAGACTGTCTCTCGGCGCAGAGATACCGCCAACCCTCAAAAAACTTGCTGTATGGGATGGTATTGACGATTTTTATGGTCTTGGTGCTGATTGGGGCAAGATAACAGTATACGCAAACAATGAGGTAAAAATGACGGTTACAGACACCGGCTATGTCGGCATTGGAACGACGAGTCCATCTTATAAACTGGATGTTGCAGGACCGGTCAACCTCAACAAAGGAACAACCGGGACGGCGATGCGGGTAAACGGCTTGGAAGCATTATGGTCCAACGGGAACTACTTTAGCTGGGGTTCTGGAGGGAACGCAAATTATTTCGCCGACAACGTCGGTATCGGAACAACAACGCCCCAGGAAAAGTTACATGTCTCAGGCGGCAGAGCACGGTTCGACCTGGGCGCCGGACAAATCAACATGAGCACACCGGGTGGCTGGCCCGGCATCATAGCGTATGCACCTAATGGACACCGCAGGGACATAACCTACGATGATTCGGGTATGTCGATAAGCGTCAGCTCTACTGCTTCTCCGCCCGCAACAGGAAACGGAATTAGAATCTTCGAGGACGGAAAGGTCGCCGTCAAAATTCTCCAGATAACAGGCGGCAGCGATATGGCCGAACCATTTGATGTCAAAGAGGCAGATGCGGTTAAAGCCGGTATGGTTTTAAGTATTGACCCGGAGAATCCCGGCAAACTAAAGATTTCCCAAAAGGCCTACGACCGCTGCGTTGCAGGCATAATCAGCGGTGCAGGCGGTGTTGAGCCCGGAATGTTGATGACCCAATCAGGCTCTGCGGCAGATGGTGAGTATCCCGTAGCCCTGACAGGCCGTGTCTACTGTTTCGCTGATGCATCATATGGCAAAATCCAGCCCGGCGACCTGCTGACCACTTCAGATACACCCGGCTACGCAATGAAAGTTGCAGATTACAACAGGGCACAGGGTGCGGTCTTAGGTAAAGCAATGACAAAACTCGACGAGGGACGAGGCATGGTCCTTGTTCTCGTTACCTTGCAATAAGATGAAACCGCCATTCAAAGGTAAATCCTGATTTCTATGGTTTTAGAAATATAAGAAGGAGACATTATGTCGAACAATACAGAAAACTGGTTAAGCTCTGATTTCAGCTGCAAACAGGTATATGTAAGGACAATCTTTCTGGCTTGGCTGGCAGTAGTTATACTCGTTACGATGGGCAATCCTGCCTTTGCAGATGATCCCACAGCTTTGGAACTGAACTCGCCACTATGGGTAGCCGACATCGAATCTTCGGACACGGGTACATCACTGACATTGTCGGAAAATGCCTATGCGATCCTGGCCGAGCTTGATTCCGTTCGTCTGACAGATTTCCCGCTTTCCAAGGATGAAACCGTCGACCTGAAACTGGAGCAGTTCAGCATCACAACACCAACAACGCTCATCGTAGCGGGTACGGATCAAGGCGACGTCCCTATCGCCCCCCCCGATATTGTGCTTTTTCGCGGCACGATCGCAGATGTGAACGATTCACGTGTCGTACTCGGCATATCACCTCGGGGCTGCCACGGGATTCTGTGGAGCGGTCAAAAAGGGTACGTGATTACACCTAACCGGTGGACTCGAGAGGCTTCTGTTGACCTGCGTCACGTCATTCACGAACTGTCCGAACTGCCAGAGCCGGACCCGGCGGAAGTATCAGGGTGCGGCGGCACATTGACACCCACCGAAGAACCAGAACCGGCAGACCTGCCTCCGGCTAATATTGAAGCCGCGCAATTTCGGTCACTTCGAGTCGCCCTGGAATGTGACTACGAGTTCTGGGACCGATTTAATGATTTACATGATGCGTTGGAGTACGTGTACATTTTGTTTGGAGCTGGCAACGATATCTTCCAAAGGGATGTTAGCGTCAAGATTACCCTGACATTCATCCGCATCTGGACCACGATCAACGACCCTTACTCCTACACGGGCGGCGGGAACGAGGCTCTGACTGAATTCGAAAACTATTGGCGGGCCAATCATAATCCGGGACAGCCGGGCTTTATTGAACGCGACCTTGCCCATCTGTTGTCGAGCAGAGGTATCAATGGCTGGGGAGAGCAGGGAAGTGCGCTATGCAGCTACGATAGGGGTTACAGCTGCAGTGGCGGTAACCACACGGGGCCAACGCTGCCCGAGAGCCTCTTGCACGATGTCGGAATTGTATTTCATGAGCTCGGCCATAACTCCAACGCACAGCACACATTCGATTTCAATCCACCAATCGATTGCTGTGTTGTCCAGGGGAACTGTACGGCGCAGGACTGCAACGATGCCCCCAGCACTATCATGAGTTATTGCCACAACTGCCCGGGTGGGCGTAATAACATTCTGCATCAGTTTCACGCTTTGAATATCGCGCGGATGCGCACCGAGATCGATGCATCCTGCCTCTGGATATCTCGGCATCCTTGCTACGTGGACTACCGAAACAGCGGGACTGAGGACGGCACCTCGGCCAACCCCTACAATACGGTAAAGGAAGGAGTCGAAGCTGTGCTCCCCAACGGAACGGTCAGCATCGCCAACGGAAACTATCAGGAAGCTAACTGGCTCAACCTTGTGACGAAAATCACCATCTGGCAGCCCATGACGCTGACCGCCACGGGCGGAACTGTAACCATAGGACAGTAGAACCAGGGATTAGGCATATCGAAAGCTGCACGTCAGGGATGATCTGCCGGAATTCGAATCCCGGAAAGGGACCTCCGGCTCAATCAAATTACTTTATTTGAACACTCCATCCCGGTATAATGATCACTGACTATTTAAACCGCTGCGTAAAAAAATCTTATTATAGATTAAGGAGACCTCGCAATGAGAAGATTTTTGTCCTATGCACTCGTATTATGCATCCTTGGGATTCCATCAGCATCACACGCGCTTCCTGCAGCAAATTCTCAGCCCTGGCGGGGTCTGCATGTCCTTATGACATCTCAGAACAAGACCCAACAGCTTACAAAAGTCGTGGGCGAGCTGGCAAAGCTTCGCATTAACGTAATCGTAGCTGAGATAAATTACGGATATGAGTTTCGTTCTCATCCCGAGCTGCGGGCAAAAAATCCGAGCAAAAAAACGCAAATAAAAAAGCTGCTCTCCGAATGCCGCAAACACAATGTCCGCCTTATCCCGCAATTCCAGTGCCTGGGTCATCAGTCATGGCGGCAGCATAATTTCCCTTTATTAGTCAAGTATCCGCAATTCGACGAAAACCTCGCACAATATGAAAAAAACCAAAAGATTTATTGCCGAAGCTGGTGCCCCCTTCATCCGGAGGTTAATCGGATAGTATTTGACCTTATGGACGAGTTGATTGATGCTTTCGGGGCCGATGCAATTCATGTGGGAATGGACGAAGTTTTTCTGATAGGCCAGGACGGCTGCCCACGCTGCAGGGGCAAAGATAAAGCCGGGCTCTTCGCTAAAGCAGTGAACGACTATCACAAACACCTGGTCAAAAAACATAAGCTTGAAATGCTTATGTGGGGAGACCGCCTGATCGACGCAGCTAAAATTAACTATGGCAAGTGGGAGGCAAGTGCTAATGGTACCGCCGGTGCGATTGACATGATACCAAAAGATATAATAATCTGCGACTGGCATTACGAAATACGCGATAAATACGAATCGATACCCCTGTTTCTCAAAAAAGGCTTTCGGGTCTGGCCCGCCGGCTGGAAAAAATTAGAAGCCACCAAAGCACTCGTTGAATATTCTCGAAATTTGAACAACAGGAAAATGCTTGGACATCTAAATACCACTTGGGGCGCAGTCCCGATAAAGGATTTGACAAAATTTGAGCCGTTACTTTACGCCACAATTTGCTTTTGGTAGCACACCTTGTGGCTTTAGGATGTTATAAAAGTCCAAAAGCTTGACCGTGCGGCTGAGCCCGGTAAAGGAAAAATCGTTGAAGAAGAAAGAGGGCATAGTATGAGTAATCTAAAGAATACACAAAATAAAACTATAACGCGCCGTGGTTTCATCTCCGGTGCCGGTGCGTCCGTTCTGTCCTTTACGATAATCAAACCCTCTCTGGTAAGGGGAATCCAGGCCAATAGCCGCATCGAGGTCGGCTGCATCGGCTTGGGCGGACGCGGCAAAATGATTGCCGGAATGGTACAAAGGCACGGAGGATATCAAATCACCGCGGTTGCCGATTATTTTGCTCACGTGGCCAAAGCCGCCGGCAAGCAGTTTAAAGTCGACGAATCAAGGTGTTTTTCCGGACTCTCCGCCTATAAAAAACTCATCGCAGATAAAGTCGATGCCGTGTTCCTGGAAACGCCGCCCTATTGTTTCCCCGATCATACCGAGGCCGCCGTCGAAGCCGGCTGTCATGTCTATATTGCCAAGCCGTTGGGATGCGACGTTCCCGGGTGTTTGAGAATCGCCAAAATGGGCCAAAAGGCAAAGACCGAAAAAAAGGTCTTTCTGGCAGACTTTCAAACCCGAACCGACCAGTTCTACATCGAAGGCGTAAAGCGCGTCAAGACAGGTGCGGTTGGCAAAATCGCAATGTTGAGTTCCGAATATAATGACGAAAGTTTTTCCGACCCCCCGAAGACCGCCACCATCGAAAGCCGGCTCCAGCATCTGATTTGGGTAAATGATAATGAACTGGGCGGCAGCTACATAGTCAACGCGGGTATTCACGCCGTCGATGTTGCCTTGTGGATTGCAGGCGATAGACCAATCAGCGCAATGGGCAGTTCCCGAATCGCCCGCAATAATCCCCACGGGGACTCCCATGACGTCTTTTCAATCACTTATGAATTTGCAGACGGGCTTATCCTCAACCACAGGGGCGAGCATTTAAGGAACCGCTTTGAGTTTCGCTGCGATTGTTTCGCCCAGGGCACGGATGGATACCTCGAAACCGGTTATACCGGACGCGTTCGGATTCTGGGCAATAAAGGCGGATACCGGGGAGGCGATGTGGAAAATCTCTATCCTCGCGGCGCCGAGCGCAATATCGATACCTTCCATAAATCCATTGTAAACGGCATCTACGACAACCCGACACTCCAGCCCAGCGTGAACTCTACGCTGGCGACCATCCTGGGTCGTGAAGCCGCCATCAGAAATACCAAACTCACATGGGACCAGGTGCTCCGGGAGAACAAAGGACTCCAAGTCGACCTGACCGGCTTAAAAGCGTGAGGATAGTACAGGGTGGACCTGAGTTTTTTAACGCCTGAGCTCCAGGGCAATGGACAAGTCAAAAGAGGCTATAGCCTTTATCTCCTCGGGCCCGGTGGCATGTCTGATAAAATCATAGCTGTACGGTTATAAAAACGCCATGATTTTGCATTCTCACACCTGTTTCTTATACTTTAATGGATTGGACTATGGATAGATTGTTAAATTAAGGATTAAGTTGAGTCTGCATATCTTAAAAGAAGAAGGAGGGTGATAAAATGCAGACACGGGTGGTTCGATTTACACTTCAGTTGGCTCTTGTTGGTGTTATCATATCTTTTACTATTGGAAGGGCACTGGTCGCACAGCGAATAGAGAAAGTTGATACACCGAGATCGGCCGGTAGCAGCGAATGTTTCACTATACTCCAGATGCTGAATCTCCCGGAACCTTTGACCGGGGTGTACTGGCACAAATCCCCCCAATGCCGAACATCGCCTAACCAGATGGGCGCTAACTTAAAATTGAACGGCCGTGTCTTAGGCACTCCGATTCCCATAGCTTCGGCAAGGCCCTTGGAGAAATCCGCTAACGATGTATCTCCCGATTACAACATACTGGACGCTATTATAGCAGACAGCCTTACTCAAAACGCTCAAAACATCGAAGATTATGGCCCAACGCCATATTTACAACAAGACAAAGAAACAATCACAAAAATGGACGATGAACAGTCCGCCATGCTGTCTTCCGAAGATGAAGTTATTGCTACTATTGCTACTATTGCTACTGAAACACTTTCGGACCCGAAACCTTCAGACCCAAAGCCTGTGAAACGGAACATCGAACAAACAAGTAATACAGTAAATGCCAAAGCACAAGCTAAACAAGTACTGACCGAAGTACGCACTAAAATGAAATATATAGAAACAATGTTGAAAAAATCAGTCCTTGAATCTTATCGTATCAACGGTCAAATAGTAGGATATCGTATAACCGGCCTGGACAAAATATTGGTAGCAAAAGACCTTCTGCTTAAGAGCGGCGACATAATTCGAGTAGTCAATGGACAACAGTTAAGCAGCAAAAAAATAGCTTACAAGATTTTCAAAAAAGCAAGGAAACGCCCGATTATGGAGATCGAACTCTTAAGGGACGGCAAATCCCGGACACTCCTGTATTACCTCAGATAGCTTGACATTAGCTTCTATGGACGGAATCCGATGTTTTTCGTCAAATCAGCCGCCTATGACATCCAGAAGCATTTCACGGCATTGGTTGAAATGGTTAAGGCCCAAAAAAAAAAGGGCTGCAAGCTAATGCTCACAGCCCCTCGGTCTTCTCTCCCATTTTAGCAGGCTATTTTGGCCCGGCTAAATTCAACTGAATACCTCTTCTTTGCTGTGGGCCTTCTCCTCTTCATGTCTTCGTCGCCATTCATCGAGATATCTGGTTGCAAAATCTCTTCCACCCAGTCCGAAAGCCAGAGCTAATGCAAGGCATACTCCGCCAAGGATTATATTGAACGTAGTTGTCACCAGAAGCGTTGCTATGCCCAGCTCCCGCAGTGAAATCGTCCCCGCAAAGATAATGATCGACCATTTGCTTACCGCCGCGAACATCCCGGGTCGGGGCAAACTGGCATTTCCGGCCGCCGTATGAATGATACCCGACACAAGGTTCGCCAGAAACATCCCGACTACAAGAACGAACAGGGCCGCGATGACATTCGGAATGTAAGCAAACAAAGTCTCAAGAACACTCGATGCCTGTGGCAGCCCAAGAGCGTTGACCACTATCACCAGCACCATAATAATTGCCAGCCAATACACCAGGCCGCTCATGACCTCGACTGCGGATGTCTTCAAGCCCCCTTTATTGAGAATCTCCGATATCCCGGCCTTCTCCGCAAGCTTGTCGAAGCGTATCGCCTTAAGGGCACGATCCACTATCCGGCGGAGCGTTTTGGCTACAATCCAGCCAACCGTCAGGATGATTAGCGCCCCGACAAGAGTGGGAAGGTAACCGACTATTTTGGTCAGCATTTCTCTGATCGGCGCCACGATAAGACTGTTCCATTCTAACATTGCCAACATTCTTTGTACCTCCAAATTAAATTAATTTAGTATCCGGTACTCATTTTTTCACTGACCTACCATACTCGGCTTTTTTTATACCAAGACTTAGCACATATCTTATTTGCACCAAATCAACGCAAAAAAGCCGATTTTGTATTTGCAGGAAATTGTTTTCGGACCAAAAAACCTGCGTAAAATCCTTGTTGCTACAACCCGGGCGCATCAGTCAGGATTCAGATGATTAGACGGATATGGACGGAACGGCAGAAAAACCAAAATATCAAAAACGGAGAGGGCGGGATTCGAACCCGCGGTAGGGACAAGCCCTACACAGCCTTTCCAAGGCTGCTCGATAAGCCACTCCGACACCTCTCCAAGGTCATTTACAATTGATCGGTTACCATTTATTATTGCTGGCTATATGGTCAGAGCTTCTATCCACTATAGCGGCAAAAAAGGGCTTTGCAATGGAAATCCGTCCTGGTGATGCGGTTTATCATAGAAAGCTTTTTTCAGCAAAAAATGAACCTATCGGCTATTCAGACAGACTAACATAAATAGAATGGATAGGTCCGTAGAACAAATCGTTGATGAAATACTGGTCATGGACGCCCAGGACGGAGACGTAAAAGCTATGGAAAAACTCGTCAGCCGCTGGCAAAAAAGACTCGAGATTCGCATCGCTTAATTGAGCAACGCTGAAAAAGAGAAGTGATACCAATTGTGATTAATATCTGCGCTATTGTCATCTCGACCGGAGGTCAGATGCAATCTGACCGAAGCGGAGAGATCTATTAAGAACAGATTTCTCGACTTCGCTTCGCTGCGCTCGAAATGACCCTAATGTGCGCATTAACTAATCACAATTGGTATGACATTTGAAGAAAGGATTGTTGCCTGGGCGATGTCGTGTTAAAATAGGAACAGGGAGTAAATTTTAAAGTGAAAACACTTGAAATACAATCTCTGACAAAATGGTACGGCTCGGTTTGTGGTATTGAGGATGTCTCATTTGATATCGAACAAGGCGAGATATTTGGTTATCTTGGCCCAAACGGTTCGGGGAAGACAACGACTATCCGTTGTATAATGGGGCTTCTGAAAGCCACGAGCGGTCAGGCACGCATTCTCGGCCGGCAGGTAAGGCCGGGCCGAGCAACTCAACATAATCGAATTGGTTATCTACCCGGAGATTTTCAAATCTGGCGAAATCATCGAGCTCACAGATCACTTGACGTGCTGGCGGCGATAGGGGACAAAGACCACACCAGGCAGCGACGCGAAGAACTGGCGGAAAGACTTGGTTTGGACCTCAGTCGTACTGTTGGCGATCTTTCAAAAGGCAACCGCCAGAAGGTCGGCGTTGTCTATGCATTTCAACATGAGCCTGAATTGCTGATACTGGACGAGCCTACAAGCGGACTTGACCCACTGGTAAGTCAAACAGTGCTCAATCTGATTCGCGAAGCTGTTGATGATGGTGCAACTGTTTTACTTTCGTCGCATGATTTAAGTGAAGTATCTGCTGTTTGTGGGAGAGCGGCGATTCTGCGGCAGGGGCGGCTCGTGGAGTTGTCAAAAATCTCTGAAATTGTTCAAAAAGGCCAAAGGCAGTTGAAAGTCTGGTTCGTTGCAGGAACTGAAGTTCCCGATTTGCCGCTTGAAAAACTGGAGGGCGTCAGAGAGATTGGACGAAAAGGACAATTGCTTCATTTGGCTTATCAGGGCAGGGCAGATACGGTATTGAAATGGCTGGCACAATTTCCAGTTAGCAGAATAGCTACTCTTCAGACATCTTTGGAAGACGCATTTATACAATACTATAGCGACAGTGCAGGACGGAACGGGGGGACATCATGAAAAACTCACGCGTATCTTTTCCGTTTACGTTGCTGCGGTTCTGGTTCTGGCGGATTTTGTGGTTGTGGCTTCTCGTCGGATTTTTTATTTCTATTATACAGATCATTCAATGCAGCATTGCTCAGGACAATGAAAATGTCAAGATGACTCTGGATTTTCTTCAAAGGATGCCTGGTTTTATAAAGGAAGCTGTAGGCGGTGATATTCTGGATATTAGTAGTACTACCGGATTCATCGCGATAACTTATCAGCATCCGTTGGTACTGGCATTATATATGGTTTTTGCCGTATGTGTGCCGACGGGATTGTTAGCGGGTCACGTTCAGGATGGGAATATGGAGTTGATATTGAGCCGGTCGGTAACGAAAAATCAGGTTTATATATGCGCCTGCATTTTAACATTGGTTGGTATGCTGACGTTGGTAATCGTTATGTTTCTCGGTACTGTTGTCGGGATAAATGTTTGCAGTTTTGACCAGGAAATTTCACTTTGGCCCTTTTTTAGAGCCGCTATTGTCGGCGGTTTACTCTCAGCAACAGCCGCTGGAGTGTCGTTGTTGGCAGCGGCTACATTTCGTAATCGTGGCAGGGCCGTTGGTATCGCAATGACCTTTTTTATAGTAAACTATTTTATAGACCTCATTGCAGGATGGTGGCCTCGAGCAAAATTCCTGGGGCCCAGTTCGATATTTTATTATCTCGATACTAAGGAAATTCTTGTTGGTACAGGCTGGCCGACAGGAGATATGGCTGTGCTGGCATCGATATTGATAGTTACGGTCATAGCGGGTGGCATCATCTGGAATCGCCGCGATTTACCGCTTTAGTTTTCATTTCAGCTAAGCAAACGTTTATCTTTCTTGCTTGCTTTTAGCAAAATTCCAAACCACAATAGCGATCTGTAAATCTAACGACTAATTTTTGGAGATTATTCTGGCGACAGCCGAAGACGAATAACTAAAAGTCGCTTACTTTATTATTGTTTTTGTTTTCTATTCGTCGTTTTGCAAAAAAGCCCTGCAGTATTCTGCCGCAATCCTCCGCTAAAACACCGCTTGTAACTTCCAGGCGATGGTTGAGCCGCTCATCCTGGACGATATTATAAAGTGATTTACAGGCCCCCGCTTTCGGGTCATCGCAGCCATACACCAACCTGTCCATTCTGCTTAACACCAATGCCCCAGCGCACATAGGACAAGGCTCTAAGGTAACATATATCGTACAGCCGTTCAAATGCCAGTTCCCCAGAGCTGCCGCCGCCTGTGTAAGCGCGATTATCTCCGCATGGGCTGTTGGGTCCTGCAACTGCTCTCTTTGATTATATGCCTTGCCGATTATCTTGTTCTCGCCAACGATGACCGCGCCTATGGGTACATCACCGTTTTTCTCGGCAATCCGCGCCTGATCAATGGCCATCTGCATATATCGTTCATCCTGTTTGTTGTTAATCATGCTCATAGGCTCACTCGCGGACGGTTAGCAAGGGGGCAGACTGCCATGTCTGCTATTCCACCATAGCAGCTTCCTCTGAAAACGCAAGCTCTCCCGCCGAGTCCCTGTCAATGCTTGGCATCAGATCGATACTCGACAATCTGCATATCGAGGTCGAATGCCTGTTTGTCGGTGCACTTTCGGTAGGCGGTTCCTCGCTTGTAGTCGTCGGGCGGGACCTTTCTGTACGGATTGAAACCCGGCTTGTCGTCGCTTACCATGCCCTTGATATTCACGAATCCGTGCAGGGTATCGTAATTCTCAATTGATTCGAACTCGATAGCATATTTCCTGCCCGGCTCAAGCGGCACTTCGCCCGGAGCAAATGACACTCCGAAAACACCCCACGATGCGTCGCCGGTATAATTGCCGTTGCCGATAGCGATTTTTTCCGTACCGACAATCTCACCGCCCGGCCCGCCGCGCCGCACGCTCACCTTCGCCCGCTGTTTCATCAGCGAAGGCTGTACGCCCGACGTCGCCGCGTACAGAATCACTCCCGCCAGACCTTTGCCCTGCGCAACATAAGTTTGCGACCAGGACTTCTCGAATCCCGCAAACTCGACGAATTTCTTTTGCACGCGCTTATTGTAAGGCACGACCAACCCATCGGAATCGGAGCTAACGGCCATGCACAGCCTGCGTCCCTGCCATCCGGTCGTCCCCGCTTTGCCCAGGCGGTAGCAATCCGATTGGCCGGCCTGGGCCTTTCGCCAGAAGGCCTGAAGGCTTGCAGTGTACGTCTCGGCCTTGAGATGCACAGCATACACGTTGCCTGGTTTTGTCAGGACCTGCCCCGAATCCCACCCGGCGCACCACCAATAGTTCTTCGCCCCGCCGCAATCGACATTCAGAACGGTCGCCGCCGGCCCGACTTGCGGCCACTTGTCCGGAGTGCCGTCGGTTTTCTTGTGGATCGAGAGCAACATGTTCTGTCCCAGAGGGCCGGGGCCGTCCACACCATCGGTCGCCAGCTTGAAACCGACCCGCGTGATGCTGTTGCCTTTGGCTTCGAATGTCTGGAAATAGTCGCTCGCTGGCTTCTCGTCCCAGGCCCCCTGGTAAAAGTCAGCGTAGTCGAACGTAGGCGTCAAATCGCGATTGACGTTATCGCCGGATTTGAGGGGCTGGTTGGTCAGGATGAGAGGCCTTACGAAGCCGGCAGGCGCCGAGAATAGAAAGCTGTAAGTCCCCGCAGGCCCGGCCAGGCGATACCAGCCTGCCGGGTGGGTTTCCCATGTTCGAAAGGCGATTGCCTGGCGATCAGGCCCGTCGGCGCTTCCAAAACAATAAACCGCTGCCATGGGAACATTCTCACTGCTGCCCGGATATTGTGGCGCAAGCATCCTGCCGTGAAAGACCACTTCGGCTGTTTCGTCTTCTGATCTCGCACGCGGAACAAACGTAACAAATCCAATCGCAAGCAGTAATAATACGTGCTTAAAAAGGCAAAAGCTCCGCAACGAGGCGTCTAAGGTTTCTCGATGTTTCATAAGCCGTCAATCTCCAACTGCAATTGCCAACGCGGTGCATAAGCGAACGGCCGGCGCGATACACGCGCCAGCCCGCTAATACCCCCAAGGGGAGTCGAACCCCTGTCTCCAGGATGAGAACCTGATATCCTAAGCCACTAGACGATGGGGGCAAATTAGTCGTCAGTTTTCAGTACCTATTTAAATTTCCTTATTAAACTCATGGTCATTTTACTGATTTTTTCGGCCTCCGCAAGCAGTCTTTTCGCATTTTCTAAATACTAAAAACTATCGACTAAATACCATTTATTAGCGGCGGTTGGATTCGAACCAACGACCCTGGGCTTATGAATCCCATGCTCTAACCAACTGAGCTACGCCGCCGAACCTGGTCACAATGTATATAATCGGTCCCAAAATTGCAAGAACTTTACCGGAGAATATAATTTGTCGCTCGACGCTCGATATTCACATCTCTTCAAGTGCCGACTTTTGCTTTGACGACGCGCCGTATTTCGGCTATCGTCATAACCCGACAATCAGCTTTGAAAACCAACGCACCGGGCCCAGGCGACGAAAAAGCGGGCACTTGGTAACTGTTAATACGTTGGTAACCGGCGCGATAAAAACGGAAAGGACACATGATATGTTCTACGACATTTTATACTTTGTCGGCCTTGTAACAATTTCAGGCCTTATTGCTTTTTTCGTAGGTAAGAGAATGGCCGCAAAACCTAAGACTGTGTCAAAAACGACTACTTTTTTAATCAAGTCCATCCAGGCGATATCCGAATTGGCCGTCTTGGAATACAGAACCGAAGGTGTCACGGAGATCAAGCAAAAGAAAACAAGTCTTATAACCGTTCGCTGGAAAAGGGGCTTACTAAGATACACGGCCAAGCTCAAGGTCGGCTTCGACCTGGACAAATTGGATTGCAACATTGATAATATACAAAAGTTGATTAAAATCGCGCTTCCAGGCCCGAAGGTCTTAAGTTGCGAGATTTATAACAGAAAGTTCTACAAACTGCCCCTCGAAAAAGCCGAGAACGTCCCATGGAAGTACGACATCATAGAAGATTTCAGCTCCGACGAGGTCCTTTCCCTCGACGATGAGGCACGGAACAACGCGCTGAAAAATGTCAATGACCTCTACGGCATGGACTTGCTCAAGGACAAGACAAAGATGGCATTTAAAAAAATCGTCTCTCTTTCCTATCCCGAGTACACAACGGAAATTTCAATCGCCGACTTACCCCCTGCCGCCGAGACTCCTCAACTCCCCGGCCAGACGGATTCTCAAAATCAAACTGCCAACGTTGATAAGACGTAAATATGAAAGAGCCATAAAAGCAGGTTTTCTCACTGCATGTTTTTAGTTTTTTAATTTTAATATAACGCCATGCTCGAAAAAGGACTCGTCCAGATTTATACCGGAGACGGCAAGGGCAAAACAACCGCTGCCTTTGGCCTGGCCCTGCGCGCAGCCGGACAGGGAAACAAGGTCATGATTTATCAATTCTTAAAACCACCCTCCCTTAATATCGGCGAGCGACTCGCCCTCCAACCAGGCACCATCACAATCAAGGTCGAAGCTATCGATGCACCCTGGGACATGGCCAAATCCCTAAAAGACCAAAAAGACCTCTCGCAGATGCGCAAAGCAATTAGTGAAGCACTTGAGCGAATCGCCGAAACGGCAGAGAAAAGGCTGTACGACGTGCTGGTACTCGATGAGATTGTATTTTGCCTTTCGAAAGGACTGGCCAAAATCGAAGATATCAAAAATATCATAGATAAACGGGATCCCGCCGTCGAAATTGTTCTCACCGGCAGAGGGGCAACCCAGGAATTAATAGCGCTGGCGGATTTGGTTACAGAGATGAAAAATATCAAGCACCCGTTTGACAAGGGGACATCCGCCCGGCGGGGAATCGAATTTTAAACCGCATATTACAAGGCTTAATTAAAAGAGAGACAAGGAGCAAAAGCTTTAGCTATGAGCAAAAGCGTTGGAGTAATCATTTGTGCCGCAGGCGCCGGCACCCGGTTCGGCGGTAAGAGAAATAAGCCATTTGTCGACGTGGCCGGAAGGGCCGCTTTTCTGCGGAGCGTAGAGCTTTTCACCGGCCGCGATGACGTAAAACAGGTCTTGCTTGCTATTTCGCCCCAAGACCAGGAGCTGGTTGATGTCAAGTGGGGCCCCAATCTAAAGTTTTACAACGTGCAAATCTGCTTCGGCGGCGCAGAACGCTTCGACACCGTGACAAAAGCGCTGGAGCTTGTCAAAGAAACGATAGACCTTATAGCCGTCCACGATGCCGTGCGATGCTGTGTAACCAAGAAGTGGATTGATGACTGTTTCGCCGTTGCGGCTAAAACGGGAGCAGCCATGCTGGCCTGTCCCGTCTCGGCTACTATAAAAAAGGTCAAAGATAACGTGATACAGCAAACCGTCGATAGATCTGGCCTCTACGAAGCCCAAACCCCGCAGATATTCGAGGCCTCACTGCTCAAGAAAGCATACGGAAACCTCAAGAATCTGGATAAAAATAAAATCAGTGATGACTCCCAGCTCGTCGAAACCCTTGGCCAAAAAGTATCAATTGTAGAGACCGACTCTTCGAACATCAAGATTACTCGAAAAAGTGACGTACCTATCGCCGAAGCCATCCTCAAAACTCGGGAAAAACTTAAGCCCAAAGGTTATCTCGGCCCATACGCAGAAGCAGAATGGTAAAAAAAACACAAGCTTCAGGATCTAAGATTGGCTTAGGTTCTCTACTTCCGGTTTACAATCCTTGGCTATCAACTTTTGATTTCTCCCTCTACCAATAAACTTTGCGGCTACAGAAAAAAATCCACGTAACTTCTTATATAACAATGTCTTATCCCACCAAAAGCCAAATTATCCATATTTTTCTAAAAAAAGTTACTTTCTTGGTTGACAATTCAATGATATTCGTTAAGATATACACGATAAAAGAAAACAATAAATTAAGAAAGGAGAACTCAAATCATGAATACTTTTATTGAGAACAACAGACCATGGCTTAAGTTTTACTGTACAACAGCTCGAATCGTTGGCTGGGTAATCTTAATCTTGGCTGCTGTTATAGCTGCAATTGGAATTCTGTCTGGTAATTTCCTCTTTGGGAATCTTCCTCAGTCCCGCCTCATTTATATACAACCGTTAATTTTCACCGGTGTACTTCCCGGCATTTTGATACTGGGCATCGCCCAGTTCATCAGATACTTGTTCGAAAGCCGATATAAACCAGGCTTTTTACTCCGCCATGGCGACAAAATCCTGTATCTCTACGCATTCCTGCTCATAGCCGGCGTCGTATGGAATCATCTGATTATCAGTATGATGCAAATTGGTATTAATTTTACAAAGATAATCCCCGTGATGCTCGCTTCTCTCGTACTGACTGTCCCAAAAGTATTGATTCTCATCGGCCTGGCCCAGGTTGTGAAACGGATTTTGCCCGTTATTGAAGAATCAAAAACGCTGGTCTGAAAGGAGGTAAAGAAATGATTAACGTTCGACTGGATTATGTACTTTTGGATCGGCGGATGAAGCTAAAAGACCTGGCCCGGGCTACAGGCCTGGCCGTCAATAACCTGTCAATTCTCAAAACCAACAAAGCACGCGCCATCCGATTTTCGACCTTGAACAGCTTATGCAAAGCACTGAACTGCACACCGGGGGATTTGATTGAATTCGTCCCGGACCAGGACGAAAATTAGGTGATTGTGATTAGCCTTTTTTCTTGTTATCTCAAGCCAAATCTGATAAAATTCAATACAAAGGCATTAAGGGCCGCTAATAGTTCAATAACCGATATATACCAAGACAGAAGGAATAAAAAATGCAACGGTTCTTTACTCTTGAATACTGGCAGGATGATAACTGGTTTGTCGGAAAATTAAAGGAGATTCCCGGAGTCTTCAGCCAGGGCAAAACCATAGAAGAATTAAAGGAAAATATAATCGATGCCTATCATATGATGCTTGCCGAATCTGGCATCGAAAGCGATCATCCTGATGTTAAGCATATCGAACTGAGAATCGAAGTGTGAAATGAAGGGCCCTGATAAAAGACCTCGTCAAAAGCGGCTGTTTCTTGAAAAGGCATGGCAGCAAGCATGATATCTATGCAAATCCCAGAACTGGCAGGCAGGCTCCAATTCCAAGACATCCCGAAATAAAAGAATCCTTGGTTCGACTAATCAAAAAACAACTCAGAGTATGACCGACAGCGCTAACCTCGCAAGGCCTGACTGCTGTGGCGATCTTCTCGATAATCAGATTTAATAAGACCGGCTATGTCTGCATCATTTTTTCTTTTCTTTGTCAGGCTTTTATGCTAATATCCCCTCAATGGAACCTCAATTATTATCAAGGATGAGATATGGGCCGGCCAAATACTGCAAAATTAGAAAAATCAGAAACAGAAAATAGAATAAATCCTCCGGAATCAATAGACTCCGTGGTAAACATAGAAGCCCCCGCCGCAGGCATTGCCGGTAAAAGATTCCACTTTATCGGCGCAGGAGGGGTCGGAATGAGCGGCCTGGCACAGCTTTTGATAAAAAACTCCGGCCTTGTTACAGGCTCCGACCAGGAACAAACCACCGTTACCGACCGGCTCTGCGAAATGGGCGCTTTCATAAAAATCGGCCATAACGCCGACAATCTCGACCCGGCCGCCGATGCGGTCGTCATCTCCGCTGCCATAAACCAGGACAATCCCGAATTAATAATGGCCCGCGAGAAAGGCCTCAAAATCTATAAATACGCCCAAATGTTGGGCCAACTGTGCAACTGTTATGATGGCATTGCCGTCGCCGGCACACACGGCAAGAGCACAACAAGCGGATGGCTCGCCTATTGTCTAAAACAGGCAGGCATAGACGCCAATTATATCATCGGCGCAGATGTAATCCAATTAGGCGGTTCATCCGGCGCAGGAGAAAGTAAATTGTTCGTGGCAGAAGCCTGTGAATACGACAGAAGCTTTCTGAACTTAAAACCCAAAATCGGCTGTATCCTAAACATTGAGCAGGACCATCTCGATTACTACAAAGATGAAGACGAAATAGTAGATACCTTTTGCGATTTCGCCCTCGGTATAAAGCCGGACGGCGTGTTGATTGCCAACGGCGAAGATTCGAACGTGGCGAAAGTCATAAGCAGGCTGCCCGCCGATTTCCCCTGCCAGACTTTCGGACTTGATAAAGATTGCAATTTCTACGCCGACAATATTCAGCTAAATGACGGATTCTATACCTTTGATGCTTACCAAAATGGCAAACTCTTAGGGCCCGCTCGAAACTCTCTGCCAGGCACCCACAACATCCTAAACGCCTTGGCGGTCGTGGCTATGGCGATTAATGCCGGGCTCGATCCCGCCCGGATAATCGCCCTGATGCCCAATTTTACCGGCATAGACCGTCGGCTCATGCTCAAGGGCCAGGTCCGACAAATCACCGTCCTCGACGATTACGCCCACCACCCCACCGAAATCAGGGCTTCGCTGGCGGCGATAAGCCAAAGGTACCAACCGGAAAGAATCTTCTGCGTTTTTCAGCCGCACCAATACAGCAGAACAAGATTTTTACTTAATGACTTTTCTGAAAGCTTCAAGCTTGCCGATGTAACTATTGTACCGGAGATTTATTTCGTCCGGGACTCGCAGGCGGCAAAAAAAGAGGTTAATTCGCAGATACTGGTCGATAAAATAAGGGACAATGGAACTCAAGCAGTATTTATCGATGGCTTCGGCCCGATTTGCGATTATCTAAATCACAACTTAAAACCCGGCGATTTGGTTGTTACAATGGGTGCAGGTGATATTTGGAAGGTTGCAGATGAATATCTTCAGCGGCTTAGAGACAATAGTTGAAACAAACTATCCGTTGGCAAAACATACATGGTACGGATTAGGCGGGCCCGCCGATTATTTTCTAAGGCCTCAGAACGTAGAACAGCTTAAAGAAGTGATCAGAAGATGCGCCGAAAACAACATCAGGATTTACGTCATTGGATTCGGATCAAACCTGCTAATCAGTGACAACGGACTCCGCGCCGCCGTAATAGCGCTGGAAGCAGAGCAATTCCAACAGACAAAATTTGACGGCGAACTCGTTACAGCATGGGCTGGAGCCGATTTGAGCAAGCTGGTTTTAACTTGTGTTCAAAAAGGACTTTCGGGAATCGAAGCCCTAACAGGCATACCCGGCTCTATCGGAGGGGCCGTAAAAATGAATGCCGGTGGCAACTTCGGGGACATCGGGGCCGCCGTTGAGACGGTTACACTCATGGACAACCAGGGAAATGTGTTTGAAAAGAGCAAACCGGAGCTGATGTTCGAATATCGACGGACAAACATCACTGCAAAATTCATTCTCAACACTACCCTGAAATTGACCGCCGTCGACCCAGAACAAATCATTCGAACGGTAAAGGAAATCTGGATATATAAAAAGAACAATCAGCCGTTAAATACTAAAAATTCCGGCTGCATATTCAAAAATCCCAGAGGTGTTTCCGCGGGAGCTTTGATAGACAGAACAAGCCTAAAGGGCCTGCAAATCGGTGGGGCAAAAGTCAGTGAAAAACACGCGAATTTCATTGTCGCAGAAAAAGGGTGCAAAAGCACAGACGTCATGAAGCTGATAGACACCATAAAACAAAAGGTTAAACAACAGTTCGACACAGAACTGGAACTTGAAATCGAAATCTGGAATTAGGTAACTGGCAATTACTACTTACTCCCTACCGGATGCTTTGCGGCACAATTACCAGTTACCACTTAAAAAAAGATAGTAAATTGAAAATAGGAAATACTAAATTAAAAGTTGTAGTCCTTATGGGAGGTATCGGCCAGGAACATGACATCAGCATCCAGAGTGGTAGTTGTGTAGCTAAGACTCTGAGTGAAGCCGGTATCAATGTTGTAACTTCCGATATCGGGCCGGATAATCTGGTTATACTGGAAGATGGCAGCATCGATGTATTCTTCATCGCGCTGCACGGCAAATTTGGTGAAGACGGACAACTCCAACAGATACTCGAAGACAAATCGCTTCTATACACCGGAAGCGGGCCCACGGCAAGCAGATTGGCCTTTGACAAGATGGCCGGCAAAAAGGCATTCGCTCAGGCAGGTGTCGTAACACCAAAGGCAATTAAATTCGATGACCCGACCGATCCGAAGGAGCTTGCCCCGGAGCTGCTCGATTTCGGCGGTAGGCTTGTAGTCAAGCCAATCAGCCAGGGAAGCACTATTGGTGTGACAATCGCCGAAGACCCGAAGTCGGCATTAGACGCTGCACGCACGTGCCTGAGAACTTTCGGTGATTGTATGATTGAAGAATATATCGCCGGCAGAGAAATAACCGTCGGAATAATAAATGGCCGGGCGCTGCCCATTATCGAGATTAAAACTAAAACCGGCTTTTACGACTACCAGGCAAAATACCACGACGAGCAAACTGAGTACCTCTTCGATACGATTGATGACCCGGCTCTGGTGGAGAAAGTTTCCACAGCAGCCGTCACCTGTTTCAATGTGCTCGGCTGCCGGCATTTTGCCCGGGCTGATTTTATACTTGCAAACGACCGAACTCCTTACGTCCTGGAGATCAATACAATACCGGGCTTTACAGACCATTCACTGTTGCCAATGGCAGCGGCAAAGATTGGGCTCTCAATGAACCGGCTCTGCACAAAAATAATCGAGGCGGCATATTCCTCACTTGCTAATCGCAGCGCGTGAAGCTGACTATACGACACGCCTGATAATATCCCATATTATGGCAATCAGAAGAAAAAAAACGAAAACCCGCAGGACAAAAAGAATATCATTTAAGAGCCGCGCCCCAAAAAGAAGGAAAAAGCGAAAGAAAACCTACTATCCCAGCTTGACGCGTCTTTTGAAAATATTTGCTTTGGCCTGCGTTTCCGCCGCAATGGGAATCGGATTCGTATTTGTCGTTTGGACCGGCTTTACATCTATGGATAAATACGTCAAAAACAACATTCCAATCTGGGAAAAAAATTCAATCCTGAAATTGATAGATGTCCCCGCTTGGGTAAACGACCAGCTCGAAAAAAAGATTTTCGACGCCGCTGCTCCAAATGGAGATTTAAAACCTGATGAAGAATCAGCCCGACTTATAGAAAAAAATCTTACTCAACAAGCCCACTGGCTGGACGATATAAAAGTACAGACAACACACGACAGCATCCACATAATGGGACGGTGGCGAAGGCCCCTGGCCCTGGTCAAATCAAGTCTGGACAAATTTTATGTCGACTCAGACCTGGTCGTGCTCGATTATGTGCCCATAATGAACCTTCCAATTGTAAGGGTAGAAGGCCTGCCGCTAATAATAAGAACTCCCCAGCCCGGAAGAGTTTGGCACCGGGACGACCTCGCTGCCGCTGTTGTCATATTGGAGAATCTCGAGAGAATGGATAAAATCCTCACGCCTGATAAACCGCTCCTTTACGACATCGCCAGTATCGACATGAGCAATTTCAACGGCCGTGAAAACAGCCGATTCCCGCATATTGTACTGTACACAACGGACAATACTGAAATTATCTGGGGGGCTGAGTTCGACAACTGGCAGAAGCATCTCGAATCCACCGACCAGCAGAAACTGGCAAAGCTCTACCAGTATTACGAGAAACACGGCTCTCTATTAGGCGGCGTAAAATATGTAAATCTACGGGACCCCCAGGACAACATCCCCCTGCCGATTGACAAATATTAGTGCCCGGCAAAACTATTCAACGCACTCGCAAGGTCGGTATAGCGATATGGGATTTCCAATTCTATGCAAATCGATTTGAATTTCTTAAGTGCCAATTCACTCAACCTGCTCTGAAAATCCACATCGCCTTTACAACAAAAAATCCTGCAGCTCGCGAAACGATATTCGTAAACTGTACATTTCCCGGCGATATTGTAGGGACATCGGCTTCTCGTCATCGGTTGTACGTTTTCGCCCCCAATATTTGCCGCTAAGTACATCAATTCCGGCGGGGTGACAAACAAACGATGGTCGAATGCCTCGAAATCGCAACACTTACCGCAGCCATCGCACCTCCCGGCTAACTCGCACTCATCACCAAGCTCAAGGTCCAGCCAGTCATAAATTTCAGACACCTTATTCAGAAGCTGTTGTTTTGTCCCGGATTCTGCCACCATTTCTTCCTGCTTTTGATTTTTTGTATTTCCTCGAAGCCGTAATACCTTCCCCGATTGATACCCCCGCATCTTTTGGCCGCCTCGTTCCACGAATTGGGGCTGGCCAGGTTGATCGGCCAAAAAGGCCACACTCTGCACTGGTTCGGCCGAACAGAGTAAATCACACATCCTCTTTGCCCCTTGACTTCCTGCAGAAAAATACAATCTTTCGTATTAGGATGTTCGATAATCGTTGTCCGCAGGCCGTCCCGCTTTAAGAATTTACGCCGCAGCTCGACCGCTGTCATCTTCAGAAACTCTGCGATTATCCCAATCTCCGGCTTGGTTACCCAGATGTAACCTTCGCCCGGCCCCGCGCAGCACCCCCCGCACTGCACGCAATCAAAATGCAACCCGCTGACATACCACGAAGTTTTCTTTTTATTACCTGCATTCATCATATTAGTTGGTTAAACTTTAAAAATGGTGTAGAACTTTCCGAACTGCAGCTAAGGCAATGCAAAGCAACAATATAGCAGAAACAACAGTCAACAATATTTTACATCTTCTCCCAACAGATTTGCCCGTAACTTTCCTATACATGACAACAATAATCCAAAGGCAAAGTATCCAGGCAGCACCGCCTATAAGTACAAAAACAGCTTCCTTTTGGCTGCCTGCCTCGAATGGGGCAAACAGTAATCCACAGCCAATTGTAAACAGGTAACAGAGAAATATTGGCCAAAAATATATCTTGAAGCCATCGCTGTTTATGATACGCTTAAACACTGTTATCCATCTTTGTTTAGTTGAGAGGTTTATCACCACCTCAGAACCGCGCCGGTGTCGGCACTTGTCGCCATAGAGGCATACTTTGCAAGGCAGCCCGTAGTTATACTCGGCTTAGGCGGCTTCCAGCCCTTTTTGCGCTCGGCCAGTTCTTCATCAGATAGCTTTACGTTTATAGTGTTGTTCGGGATGTCGATTTCTATTATGTCCCCATCTTTCAGTAATCCTATGGGGCCGCCCACAGCAGCTTCCGGGCTGATATGACCGACACAGGCCCCTCTTGTCCCGCCGCTGAACCTGCCGTCGGTAATCAGGGCAACAGATTCACCTAATCCCGCCCCCATAATGTAACTCGTCGGGCTCAGCATCTCCTGCATACCCGGGCCGCCCTTCGGGCCTTCGTAACGAATAACGACGACATCATTTTCTTTAACCTTCCCGGCCAAAATACCCTCGCAGGCTTCCTCCTGGCTCTCGAAAATAACGGCAGGCCCGCTGTGAGTCAGCATCGCTTCGGTAACCCCCGCTGACTTGACCACGCCCCCCGCCGGCGCCAGATTGCCCGTAAGAATAGCCAGCCCACCCGTCTTAGAGTACGCATTATCGAGCGGACGGATGACCTCGGGATTTTTAATCTCCGCATCGGCTACATTTTCGCCTAACGTCTTCCCCGTCACCGTCAGACAACCCGTATTCAACAGGCCCGGGATCTTACTGATTTCTTTCAGTATTGCGCTTATACCACCGGCCGCATCCACATCCTCTAAGTGAAATTCGCTCGATGGCGATACCTTGCAGATATTAGGACATCCCGCTGAAATCTCATTGATCCGCTCAAGGTCGTATTTAACACCGGCTTCACTTGCTACCGCCAATGAGTGCAAAACGGTATTTGTAGACCCACCCATGGCCACATCACAGGCAAGCGCATTATCCAGGGACTTTTCATTGATTATATCCAACGGCTTGATGTCCTTTTCAATCAGGCTCATAATCTGTTTACCCGCTGCCTTGTAAAGCTCCTGCCGCTTCGGGTCAACCGCCAGGATTGTCCCGTTACCCGGCAGTGCAATCCCGATAGCCTCGCACAGGCAGTTCATCGAGTTGGCCGTGAACATCCCCGAACAGCTCCCCTGCCCCGGACACCCCGTGCGTTCAAGCTCTTTGAGCTGTTCTTCATCAATCTTACCGGCGTTGAACTCGGCAACGCCTTCGAATACGCTGATAAGGTCCACAGTCTTACCATCTTTCGTTTTCCCGGCTGACATAGGCCCGCCCGATACGAATATCGTTGGAATATTCAGCCTCACCGCCGCCATCAGCATCCCCGGTATGATTTTGTCGCAGTTGGGAATACAGACAAGGCCGTCAAAACAGTGCGCCCGCGCCATCGTCTCGACCGAATCGGCGATAACTTCTCGCGAAGCAAGAGAATATTTCATACCCGTATGACCCATAGCGATACCATCGCAGACCGCTATCGTATTAAATTCAAATGCCGCTCCTCCCGCTCCACGGACAGCTTCTTTGACAATCCGCGCAACTTCGTTAAGGTGTATATGGCCCGGAACAATCTCGCAGAAGCTGTTGGCAACCCCGATAAATGGCTTGTCAATATCGACATCTCCGAGACCGCAGGCATGAAGCAAGCTTCTATGCGGTGCCCGCTCAAATCCTTTTTTGACTGTATCACTTCTCATAATCTGGGTTCTCCAAAAATCGTTCTAAAAGCAACAGGAAAGTCCGAATCTATCATTTTAGCTGATAACCAAAGATAAATAAAGAAAAATCACCGGCCTTAGAATAACGCCGGTGCACACGTGAGGATTGCTTTTTGTTAGGTACTGTCGGGGGTATATTTAGCCCCGCAATTTATTGCGCGGGTTTTCCTTTTGAAAAAATCGCGACGTCTTTTGTCGCTTCCGTATCGATTAGCCCCCAG
>VRUL01000073.1 GCA_019456145.1 Planctomycetota bacterium | reverse complement strand
AGCCCTTTGATTTTGCATTAGTTCGGGGCCTGTACTGATTGATTCGGTATAGGCCCCGATTGTTTTTTGAGCAGTAATCCGCGTGGGCAGGAAAATCCCAAAAATTGCGGAAAACATTCCTATGTTACCGTGGTATACTGGTTTGACAGAAATGACACGCCTGAAAAAAGGGCGATACTGGAGGTTCAATTCAGGTTTTACAAGTCGAAAGCTAAGTAGATTAATATCATCCAAAAGTTACTATCTCCTAAGAGTATCCCAGATTACGGGCAGGAAATTCCAGCGCAAAAGTGTTATAATTGGAATGTGTTGAAGAATGAAATCGTACATTGGGAATCTGTTGATCGTACATGAGGAATCTGTTGTATGAAGGATAGTCCGGACCGGCTTGTAGAGATGGCACAAGAATCGGGCGCGACAAGAGCGGGAATTGTGCATGCATCTGATTTGCAGTTCTCGGAAGAATTCCGCAGGGCCTGCGAACGTAATGCGTGTGGTAAATACGGGGTCAACTGGATGTGTCCGCCTGGGGTTGGGCCCTTCGAGGAATTGAAGGCCAGGGCGCTTGGTTTTTCGCGGGGACTTGTTTTTCAAACGGTCCATCAGTTGGAAGACTGGCTGGATATCGAGGGAATGGAACAGGCAGCTAAGAAGCATTTCGAAGTATTTCGAAAAATCCTGGCGTCTGTCCAACAGGACAGCAGTTTTCAAGAGGTATTTGGGCTCAATGTTGGCGCGTGTAAGGTCTGCGAAAAATGCACCTATTTGGATGGAGAAGAATGCCGTTATCCGGACAAGGCAGTCGCGTCGATCGAATCGCATGGTATCGATGTCAACGCCCTGGTATCGGCGTGCGGTATGTCCTACAATAACGGGCCGAACACCGTATCCTATGTGGGATTGATTTTGTTTTAAATCAGCCGAATTCATCTATTTTAGTTCTTATGTGATTTTGCCCATTGCTGAATCATGATAATTGCCTTACCTAAAACTCCCGCTGAGCCGCGAAACTGGCCGGAGCCGTGTGGGGTGTTGTTTACGGTATACCACTCGTAAAAACCATTGTTCTTTTTAACACGCTCGACCATTGGTATCATTTCCTGATAGGCTTCTTTGACAAAACCGTTACGGATTAGCTGCTGAATCATACGTCCTCCAAACCACGTCCAGTCGCCGCCATTTTGATATGACCAGGGAGCCATACTTGGATTGGCAAAAAATCCCTTTGGGTAGGGGGGGTAAACGGTCAATCCAATCGTGGCAGCCCCGGCAGAATTTTTATTATTGATCATATCCTGGCAGGCGCGTTTAATCTGATCAGGAGTTAATAAATCGGCTTCGATCGCGATTGCTGTGCCGCCATGATAATAAATACGATTTTCATCAAAATCCTTCGGGAAGGGAGAGTCTTTTAAATAAATATGCGGGCGAAACTTGTGCTGCTTTGGATCCCAGAGGTGTTGTAAAACACTTTTTTTAAGATTGCCTGCTGTATCCTGCCACTTTTTATAGTTGGGATGCTTTGGGCCGGCGAGATCGAGGAAATTATTGATTGCAATAATGAACATGGCATTATCATAGATATCAATGGCATAGTGTGTTTTTTCGTCTATGACCACACCCCAGGGGTGTTCCGGCTGGACGTCGCCCCAGTCCGATGTTGTGGCACCCCAAAGCAGGCCATACTTAGCGTTATATCGATGGTCGAGCAGGAACCGCATTGCGCGTTCTGTGCGGTCCAGGACGGAGATGCCATTTACAATCTCTTTTAGAAAAGATTTATCGTTAGTCTTTTTTATATATTTATGCACGGCCTGGATGAGAGATGATTCCTGATCGGTTTCGACTGTATTTTTATGGGCAAGATAATCACTTACAGATTTTGACTTGATGTATTTATAATTGACCCTGGCCTGGTCTTTGGGCACGTAGCCATCAACAATATTTCCATCTGCGCCCTGGAAATGGAAAAACAGGAGCAGGGCCTGTCGTAAATCTTTTTGATTTTGTACGTCTAACGCTAATTCAATGAAGGTGTTGAGGTCCCGGATCCATACTTCACGATAGCCGGTGCCTGCTCTCAGGCCGGTACTTAGTAATTTATGAGCTTTATCGAGCACTAATCTTAGATCAGGATTGGTGAGGATTTGCTGTGCCAATTTTTGCTCGGTTTTGGTATTTGTTCCAGATTTGCCGGCAAGGATGATATTTTCTGGTAATACGATAATTAATATCGCAATGATACAAATAGAGGTCTTTTTCATCATTTTTTCCCTTAAATAAGAACTTTTTTTCCATTTCATAGTCATTATATGATTCTGCAGCCTTTAGATAAACAAAGAAGCGTTCTGCCAGGGGCTACGACGCGATAAATTGGGTTCGTTTGGGTTCGTTTTCACCAAGTGTCCAATCGCATTTATTTTCATAATCGGCTATTATTGCTTTAGTTACGTTCATTTGGTCATCCGGGAAATTGGGTTCGTTTTGCATAATAAAGGTCATAATTGGCTGGCAATTTAGGCTGGATAGGCGGTATGCGCAGCTTATAATAGGGCTGAGGATAGTTGCCAGTTTCCAGTTGCCTTTTGCCAGTAGTTGGTAGTAATTCAACATAGACCACTCCTTAACTATTTATTCTTGCGTGTATCTGCTGATACTAAGACTTGCGGTTCTCCGCTATATCTGCCATTTCTATGACAGTTAGTATTATACCAAACTGGCCCGGAATGTTCAATAAAAATCGAACTTTTTTATAAAAATAATTTGCCACAGAGAACACAGAGAACGCAGAGAATTCAATAATATTTAATCGCGGATTGCGCTGAATAAACGGATTTTGCTTTTGACGGGAATTGCGGGTTTTGGTTTATTGAATGATTCCGCGTGTGCAAACAAGCTGAATACCCGACCCTGCTAAATAAGTTTTATTGATTTTGTACAAACCAATAATGGCATGGAATATTTTATATTTTACTTTTACTGCTACTCTTCCTGCTCCTCTGGATATAGTGAATTCGGGGCTGGAACCCACCCTGCTCTAACTGGAGCGTTATGTCCTGAACATAATTCTGGCGCCTTCGCGAAAGTGAAAGTTGCCCCGCCGCGGTGGATGGTCGCTCTAATGACTGCTTTCCGAGGATGGTCCTTATCTTTCTTTGAGGCGCTTATGATGGCTTCAAATATCTCCTCTCCTTCCGCTGGTTTTGATGAAAGCCTTGGCCCAAGCCATCGATCAAGGATTTCCGTGGAAACATTTCTCCTTGAGCCATGATGTGGTACTTGGAAGTAATCGATATGTGGAAGCATTAATCCTACATCTGGTGCATAATCGGCAGCTTCTGACAGGCCTGTACGACCAGCATCACCGGTCAAAAGGATACGTTTATCGCAGATACTTGCGTACTGAATAACGCTCATTTCATTCTCAAAACTTGTTTCCTCGGCTGAGAATGTTTCGATGCCCCAAACAGCCTTTAGGAAGCTAATAGCCTTTGCCACAGTCTTTTCAATTAAATTGCCAATCGAAGCAGCCGGTGTTTGCTGCTTCTCTTTGGCTGATTCTGGAGTCTTGTCTGACTCAACGACTAGATCAAGATATCGAGACTTGCTGGGAGCCATAACTATGAATTCGCCAATCCTTGCTCCTTGGAAAGGTTCAGATATTGTAACTTGCTTTTCAATTGCAAGCTTCTCTAAAGCGGCAATATTCGGATAAAGTTCTTTTAGACGTATAATCAGATTATCAACTGATGTGAATCTGGAAAATCTATCGATCAATTCATCAGCATAAAGCCAAGGACGCAGCATCCAGAGTGTACCAATATCAAACTCTTCGAGAACTCTCCTTAGGCCGCCCGCATGATCTCCATCTGGATGAGTTACAACAACGTTATCGATGAATGTAGGCTTACCATAATACGTTCTGATATGTTTAACCACATGTTCTCCTGTTTCCTGATATCCACCATCGACAACATGGATATAAATATTTCCGTTCAACTGATATCGGAGTGGAATGGCATCTCCACTATTAACTGATTGGACGTCAAGAAAATCAATCTCAAAGAAATCTGACATATCTACACCCTTTCTTTGTAGGCATCTTATAGGTTCAGAACTGTTATTATGAATCTGATGCCATGATTTCTATTGTTTCATTGGTTGGCTTTGATCCTTTTTGTTATGTAATTGGTCTGTTTTCTGTATGAGAATAAAAATGTTACCAACAACAGCACTACAATAATAATTCCATCCCATTCCTTCAGGAAAGGCAATTTGAATTCAATCTCTTCATAAAGTTTCAGTAAAAGCAGAAGAATGAACAAAGAACATATTGTCCGGTATGTGTTGTTGACTTCCGAAAGCAACTCTATCTTCTCATCCTTCTTCGATGCTGTGATGAAGTCTTTGTAGTCCGCAAACTGGAGAAAGGAGAGGCGTTTAAGAAGAGGCTCGATTACCAGTGAGCCGAACCTGCTCACCACAAGCCCAACGAAGTAGTACACAAAGGCTCCTATCACGATGTCCTGCTGAATGAAAGAATAGCGAGTAACCTTGCTTGCCAAGACCACAAAGATGATTCCTGGTAGCAAGTAATTGAATAGATTGTATGAAGAAAGCTTGCTGATTATATCTTTCATATTATATTCCATCTCCCAAAATAAATATTTCGTTAAACCTTTTAAGTATACTCATACGATGAACTTAAATGACTCATGAAAATTGGCATGTTACAATTTCCGATTGAACGGTTTCATATGTCGTATCTCGCATTATATTAGCTAGTGCGCGAAGAGCAAGATTTAATTTATTAAGAGCCGGGGAATTGTCAAATCAAAAAAATGCAAAAATGGGGACATTGAAAGAAAAATCCCCCCAGCACAGGACTGGGGGCTATATATTATATTTCAGGCGAGAACGGATTGCTTTCAGGACTTTATGGGGCATGGGGTTACACCCACTTGGCAGGATCCAACTTGTAGTAATTTTTCAGCTCATCGTAAAGTTCGGGGTGTCTCTTTTCCATCTGCCTGGATTTCTCAAAAAAGGTCTCGGTAGCTACGGCGAAGAATTCGGCGGGATTGGTTGCTCCGTATTTATTTAGTACTGTCCTGCGGTGTTTTCTCTTTTTCTTTTGTAAAAACTCATACTCGGTACTCAGGACACGGGCCCACGTTGTATATCTTGACCGGCGTTCCAGAATCGGGGCCCCATCGGCCGATCCATCTTCCTGGTCTAACTGATGGGCGAACTCATGGAGTACGACGTTTCGGGCGTCGGTGATATTCAACGTTCCACCTGTGACGCTGTCCCAGGCAAGGACAACGGGGCCGTTTTGCCAGGACTCTCCGAGACGGACGCTTTGGCCTTTGATTGTAACTGTGCCGTTGGAAGATACTGTTTTGGCCACATAAGTATGAGGATATACCAGGACAGTACGAAGTTTGCGGAAGTAGAGGGCTTTTCGGTTCAGCAATAACATGCAGGCCTGGGCCGCGATTGTGACTCTAATTTCATCGGTCATCTGAAGACCGCCACAACCCTCAAAATTCGCCTGGTTTATAAAGACATTTACGAGGCCGTGAAGCTGGTCGGTCAATGGATCGGGCAGGCGATTGTAAAGAGGCACATTCTTCCGGATGAATTGCTTCCAGTCTTCGGGGAAGGGTGCGGCCAACAGACGTTTGTGCCTCAGCTTGCGGGAAACGCGTTTGATTAGGAAGAAGGTCAGGACCAATCCAAGAACCAATATGACAGGTATTGCGATGGGCATTTTTCGGCCTTTTTCTTTAACCAGCGATTAGTTTTTAGAGAATCTAACAAAATGATAGTGCCCAGTTTTGTCATTGCGAGCGAAGCGAAGCAATCTCGTTTCTCAAGTTTGAGATTGCCGCGTCGGCCTTCGGCCTCCTCGCAATGACATTTCCAATCGCTTTTTCATTTTGTTAGAGCTTTTAAATAACTTGATGGTATAGGAATTTGTAATAATAATAGCAAAAACAGGTTATATACGCAAATTGTCATTTCGAACGAAATCGAGAAATCTGTTTAAATGGACCTCTCCCTTCGGCAACAGGCTGTGTCGCAATAGTTGCTATACGCCTTTGTTTTGTTGTGGACATAAGTCGCAATCTTGATAATTCACCTTT
>VRUL01000072.1 GCA_019456145.1 Planctomycetota bacterium | reverse complement strand
TCTTTTTTATTAGCTAAACTCAGGAACTGATAGCAAGCTAAATATTTTTTTGAGTTAATCTAAAAAAAATTGAATATATTCTTGACAGTTCTTTCAGATTGTGCTAATTTAACTAAGACCGATATGGCCTTTATTGCTATTTGAGTATTTTTTTGTAGTACCGTTAGTTTAAAATAGTCATCCCAGTCAATAAAAGCCTATACATCGGGTGGCATTGGCCACTCCTGGCCTGATGCATAAACCCAGTATGCCCATTTGATGCGACAATGGCAGTAAAGCTTATCGTCTTGAACTAACTTATTTTCATATAACCTGGTATTTTAAGTCTGATTGCAATTCTCAGGCTGTATTTTAAAAGGAACAAGTGGCTATGCAGAAAAAGCATAAGAAAGAATCGAAACGAAAAAGTCAGGGTGGTTTACCTCGCCGTGATTTCCTCCAATTGGCTGTAGGCGGTTTGGCTTTGACAACAGCTCAGCCGGCATTCGCAGCTCTTAAGCTTATAGAAGATGTGGATAACCCACTGGACTTCTATCCTGCCAGAGACTGGGAAAAGATTTACCGCAATCAGTTCAAGCATGACTTCACCTATCATTTTCTTTGTGCACCGAATGATACCCATAACTGTCTGCTCAAGGCCTATGTGAAAAATAATGTAATCACAAGAATAGGTCCGAGTTATGGTTACGGAAAAGCCAAAGATCTCTATGGCAATCAGGCCTCATCTCGTTGGGAGCCGCGTTTATGCCAAAAGGGATTGGCGCTTATTCGCAGGATACAGGGCCCGCGCAGAGTAAAATACCCGATGATACGGGAAGGTTTTAAGAAGTGGGTTGACGCAGGTTTCCCCAGAGAAGCTAACGGTAAACCGCATTCTAAGTATCTAAATCGCGGCAAAGAGCCGTTTTTGCGACTTTCATGGGATGATGCTTTTGATATTGCTGCTAAGGTGTACACAAACATCGCCACAACTTATAGCGGCGAAGAGGGTAAGGCATTATTGAAATCGCAAGGTGTTTACGATGACGATTCAATCGAGGTAATGGCGAACGCGGGAACGCAGGTGATGAAATTTCGGGGTGGAATGCCCCTGTTGGGTATAACTCGTGTATTTGGCATGTACCGATTGGCAAATGCAATGGCTTTATTGGATTCACACGTCCGTGGAACCGATGAAAAAACAGCGATGGGTGCCAGAGGTTTTGATAACTACACGTTCCATACGGACCTTCCGCCGGGGCATACAATGGTCACGGGTCAACAGACGATTGACTGGGATCTGTTTTCAGTTGAAAACGCAAAACTGCTAATAGCCTGGGGTATTAACTGGATTTCGACGAAAATGCCGGATTCTCACTGGCTGACCGAAGCCCGATTAAAAGGTACAAAGGTAATAAGCATTACGGTTGAATATTCTTCTGTTGCCTCCAAATCCGATGAAGTCCTTATAATTCGTCCGGCTACGGATACTGTTCTTGCCCTTGGTATGGCCAATATAATTATGCAGGAAAAACTCTACGATGCTGAGTATGTCAAGAGTAGAACGGACTTGCCATTATTGGTAAGAATGGATACTCTTAAACTTGTGCGGGCAGAAGATGCAATTCCTGGTTTTGTGCCACCAAAGGAAAGAAGGGACACCAGAGTTCTCAAGAAGGGCGAAAAGGCCGGTTCTCCCATATCAGCCGGCGGCAAACAGGTTATTCCAGAGGAGTTGCTTCAGGAGTGGGGTAGTTTTGTTGTCTGGGATAAAAACACAAAAGATTTCGCTGCAATTACCCGTGATGACGTTGGCGATCATCTAAAAGAAACCGGAATCGATCCTGAGTTGGACGGTGAATATGAAATCGAACTTGACGGTAAAAAAGTCAAGGTTAGGACTGCATTTAGTCTGACGAGCCAATATCTCAACGATACTTTTGATCTTGACGCCGTGTCAAAGCTGACATGGGCTCCCAAAGAAGCGATTACCAGTCTGGCCCATCAGGTCGCCGAGAACGCGGGTAATACGCTTATTGCCTGCGGTATGGGGACGAACCAGTTTTTCAATGGAGACCTTAAAGACAGAGGCATTTTGCTGTTATGTGCTTTGACTAAAAATATTGGAACTCACAGCGGAAACGTAGGAAGTTATGCCGGAAATTACCGGGCAGCGTATTTCGATGGGATGGGCACATACATCGCAGAGAACCCCTTTAATATCCAACTCGAAGAGAAGGGGAAACTAAACTTTAAGAAGTTCTTTAAATTTGAGTCCGCTCATTACTATAACCACAGTGATAAGCCTCTTAGAGTGGGTAACAAAAACTTTACGGGCAAAACTCACATGCCTACTCCAACGAAATCTCTGACCTTCTGCAACGCCAACTCTATTCTTGGCAATTTGAAGGGCCATTACGAGGCCGTTGTTAACACTTTGCCCAATATCGAGTTCATATCCGTTGCTGATTGGTGGTGGTCGACATCGTGTGAGTATGCAGACATCGTTTGGGGTGTTGATTCATGGGGCGAATTCCAGTTCCCTGACGCCACAGCATCGGTAACGAATCCGTTCCTTCAGATGTTCCCGCGGTCAGGTATGAAACGAATCCATGATACCCGCAGCGACATTGAAGTGCATGCAGGTATATCGAAAGCTCTCGGTAAACTTCATAACGATAAACGATTTGAAGATTACTGGAAGTTCGTACATGAAGGCAAAGTTGATGTGTATCTGCAGAGGATTATGGATGCGACATCTATGACCAAAGGATACGATGTTAATAAGCTGGAAGAAGATGCCAAGAAGGGTGTTCCGGCACTTCTGATGAGTCGAACATATCCGAAAATAATTGGGTATGAACAGGCTGTTGAGAGCAAGCAATGGTATAACAAGACCGGCAGAATGGAATTCTACCGTGATGAAGATGAGTTTATTGAGTACGGAGAAAACCTCCCTGTTCATCGCGAAGCCATTGATGCGACATTCTATGAACCTAATGCTATTGTGGCAAAGCCTCACCCGGCGATAAGGCCGTTTGGTCCTGAGAAATACGGAATACCAATGGATGATCGTTCCGGAGAGACCAGGCAGGTTAGAAATGTTGTTTTCTCGCCGGCTAAACTGCTTAAATCAAAGCATCCTCTTCGCGAATTAGACGAAGGGTTTGAATATATCTATCTGACTCCAAAATACAGACACGGTTCTCATACATTGCCGGTCGATACGGATATTATCGCTGTATGGTTTGGTCCTTTCGGTGACACTCATCGTAGAGACAAGCGTATGCCGTGGGTCGGTGAAGGGTACGTCGATATTAATCCTCTTGACGCAAAGGAATTGGGGATTGAAGACGGCGATTATGTCTGGGTCGATGCTGACCCGGAAGACCGTCCGTATCATGGTGAAAAGATTGAAGGAAGCGAAGAATACCGGCTTTCGCGACTAATGCTGCGAGCCAGGTACTATCGCGGCGTCCCGCAAAAAGTCACACGTTCGTGGTTCAACATGTATGGCGCGACGTATGGATCTGTTGAAGGACATTTGAAAAACAAGGATGGCTTAGCGAAAAATCCAAGGACCGGGTATCAATCGATGTTCAGATTTGGTTCTCATCAAAGTGCTACACGCGGCTGGCTGAGACCAACACTTATGACTGATAGTTTAGTGAGAAAAAATACTATCGGGCCGGTCATTGGCAAGGGATTCGCTCCCGATGTTAATTGTCCAAATGGCGCACCGAGAGAAAGTTTTGTTAAATTTACCAAGGCCGAAGATGGCGGAACCGGAGGCAATAAGCTCTGGAGGCCTGCTAAGCTAGGATTCAGGCCGTCGTATGAAAGTGATGCCATGAAGAAATTTATTGATGGAGACTATGTTACATGAGTCATAAAGTACACAACTGGCAGTTAAATCGTGAGATGGATTATATCTATCCTCAAAGCAGACCAGACAAGCAGGTTTCGTGGGTATTTGACACAAATAAGTGCATTGCCTGCCAAACCTGTACGATGGCCTGTAAGAACGCATGGACATCCGGCAAGGGCCAGGAATACATGTGGTGGAACAATGTCGAAACCAAGCCCTGGGGATTTTATCCTTTAGGCTGGGACGTCAACCTGCTTGGCAAACTCGAAGATCAGAAGTGGGATGGTGATACATACAAGGGCAAAACTATTTTTGAATCTGCCGGGGCCGGTGAGAATATCACGGGATACGTGCCAGATAAGGAAGACTTTAGTTATCCCAACTTAGGCGAAGATGAAGTAAGCGAATTAGTCAAGCAAGGTCAATTTATAAAAATCCCACACCAACCATGGATGTTCTATCTGGCGAGAATTTGCAATCACTGCACATATCCCGGCTGCCTCGGCGGTTGCCCGCGTAAGGCTATCTACAAGAGGGACGAGGGAACGGTTCTTATCGACCAGAAAAGATGCCGCGGATACAGAGAATGTGTCAGGGCATGCCCATACAAAAAGAGCATGTTCCGCACGCTTACCGGCAAATCTGAGAAATGTATTGCTTGTTATCCCGCCACTGAAAAAGGCGAGCAAACACAATGCGTCCAGAACTGTATCGGAAAGATCAGAATGTTCGGTTTCAAAAACCAGCCCGACAAGATCGATCCGAAGAATCCGATAGATTATCTCGTCCATGTAAAGAAGATCGCTCTTCCGCTGTATCCGCAGTTTGGAACCGAGCCGAATGTTTACTATATTCCGCCGATCAACACTCCCGAATCGTTTAACAAACAGTTGTTCGGTCCAGGTGCCGCCAAGGCCGTTGAAATGTATAAAAACGCGATTAACGACAAATCGCTTGTCGCCCTGTTGATGCTTTTTGGCTGTACCGGCAAAATTATTCATTCCTTCGATGTCCAGGGCGATTTAGAGACAGGTCACTGCGTCGGCTATGACGAAAAGGGCCATGAAATAGTGAAGGTTCCTATAAAAGAGCCTATAATCATTAGAGAAAAACATGACAAGGAAAGAAATGTCAACAGAATCAGCGTTACCTGATAATTCGGAGTTGCCAAACTTGGGTATTGATACGAAAAATAATGATCAGCGGATGCGCCAGTACAAAACATTGGCAGCTGCGTTTAGTTATCCTGACGATTCGTTTTTTGCCAATTTTCCGGATTTGAAAGATGAGCAGCGAAACCTGATGGCTGAATATGACTCGCTTTTTAGAGCGGGGACAGTTTGGCTTTACGGTGCTGAGCATCTGGTCAAAAACGAATTTCAAAGAGCAAACATGCTTTCTGATATCATGGGCTTTTATACAGCCTTTGGTTTCGAACCGGATAAGGAAAGGCCCGACTCGATAACCTGTGAGATGGAATTTATGTATGGTCTTATTCTTAAAGCCGATCGTGCCGGTCAGTTGCCGGACGGCGAACAAGCCAAAGAAAAAATGGAAGTTTGTCTCGATTCGCAAAAGAAATTTTTTATAGAGCATTTGGAACCTGCTACTGTGTTAATCGCTGAAAAGATAATTTCTCAATCAGAAAATTCTTTTTATGTCAATATCGCTAAAGATGTCCTGGAGTTTTTGGCATCTGAGCGAGAGCATTTTGTTCTGATAGCCGCTACAGGTATAAAGCAATAATATAGAAGAGGAAATACTAAATGAACAATAAAATTTCTGTTACAATTGTTATCCTGATAGCGGCGGGACTTTTTGTCTGGTTAGCTAGCTATGGATGGATAAATCGCTATGGTTCATCGGAAACCTACGAGATAGTTGAACCTGGCGTACTTGCGGTAAATTTTCACGCAGAGGATTTAGCTCTAAAGGAGGCAGACGTCTTTGCTGAGGTTTGGCAAAATACACCTGTCTTAAAAGTTTTGTTAAACCACCAGATAACTGAAAGACCTTGGCCTAAAAGTTCGACTCCTTCAGTTGATGTACAGGCGTTCCATAATGGAAAAGATATATATTTTAAGATGACATGGGAAGATGACCATGCAGATAAGACCGCACTAGTAGATTCTTTTGTTGATGGTTGCGCAGTGGCTGCTCCAATCGATACGGATGCACCGCCGCGTTCTATTATGATGGGTTTTTCCAGTCCTGTTAATCTCTGGCAATGGCAGGCAAACAAGGATATGCAATATTGGCAGGGCAAAACAGGTGCTGAGCAAACTTATGCTGATTTTGTTTATCCCTTTGAGAAGGAAGAAATTTTCACTGTGAGTATTCCGGAGCTTAACAGCGCTGTTTCAGATCTGTTGGCCCAGAGAGCAGGCTCTGTTACCAGAAAGGATGACCAGATTGTTCAGGGGCGGGGTATATGGCGTGATGGAAGTTGGAACGTGGTTTTTAAAAGGTCGCTAACGACTGAAGATAAAGAGAACGACTGCCAATTTTCGGAGACTAAGCAGTCAGTATCATTCGCTGTCTGGGATGGCGACCAAGACGATCGAGGTTCTCGCAAATCGATAAGTGAATGGGTTGATTTACAAATCCAGCCGCCACAGTCTAAAAAGCCCGCAGAGCAAAAAACTTCAGATGTCGCAAGCAATGTTGATGCTCATAAAAA
>VRUL01000071.1 GCA_019456145.1 Planctomycetota bacterium | reverse complement strand
ATTAAGCCTTATTTATTACACACGGGCAGGATGCCCGTGCCACAAGATTAAACTTCATATATGGCATATCACACTTACTTTGTCATAGGTAAAGCCTAACACTGTAGCTAAACAATTTGGATTTCCATCCCCCCAATCAGGTAGGGGCAAGCTTCGCGGGAATGACAAATTAGGTTTTGTTAGAGTACCTAAGCCTTATTTATTACTGATAACGCTTTATCCACGGGCAGGATGCCCGTGCCACAAGATTAAACTTAATATATGGCATATCACCCATACTTGGTCATAGCTAAAGCCTAACACTGTGGCTAAACAATTTGGATTCCCGTCCCCCCAATCAGGTAGGGGCAAGCTTCGCGGGAATGACAGAATAAATGATTAATGATTATTGATGATTGATTAAATAAGACGTCTGGATCCCTGGAATTGGAGGATTTGAGCAGTAGAACAGTTGATCAGTAGAGAATATTCAAGGAAAATCCTAAATCCGAAACCCTAAATACAAAACAAATCCTAATTACTGAAATTCAAATCTTCAAAAATGGATTCCGCATCAAGTGCGGAATGACAGAGGAGGTTGCCGCGCCTTAGTAAGGAATATCGAATATCGAACAAGAAATTTCGAATGATGAAGTGATAAACGCTGGTTCCCTGCCTGCGACATGCAGGGATTCGGGATTTTAGTTTGCAATTTCTTGACTTTTGGGGCGGTCGCGGTTATTTTATCGCGTAGGAAATCTGATTTAAGAACAGCAGAAAAGCTTTATGGAAAAGAAGAAATCTAAAAAGGCACAAGAGAAACCGTCGGAGGAGCCCGAAGCCGGGACGGCTGTTAAAAACCACACAGGTGTCGAGGATATTCGTATCCTGGACGAACTGAAGAGATCATATCTTAACTACGCCATGAGCGTCATCGTTTCGCGTGCCCTTCCTGACGTTCGGGACGGCTTAAAGCCATCGCAAAGACGAATACTGGCCGCGATGAACGATTTGAGTCTTGGGCCGCGGAGCAAGCACCGCAAATGCGCCAAAATCGTCGGCGATACCGGTGGTAACTACCATCCGCACGGCGACCAGGCCATCTACGATACCCTCGTGCGGTTAGGCCAGGAATGGAGTGTGCGGTATACACTCATTAATCCGCAGGGCAACTTCGGGAGTATCGATGCCGATCCGCCGGCTGCTATGCGATATACCGAAGCGAGAATGACTGCGCCGGCTATGGAGATACTCCAGGATATTAACTACGATACTGTGGATTTTGTGCCCAACTACGACGAGACCCGTAATGAGCCGACAGTGCTGCCGTCGAAATTTCCGAATCTGTTAGTCAACGGCAGTACTGGAATTGCCGTTGGTATGGCGACCAATATTCCGCCTCATAATCTTGGTGAGATTTGTGATGCCTTGCTGATGATTATCGAAGATCCAAACTGTGGGTTCAAGGATATTCTCAGGTGTCTGCCGGGCCCTGATTTTCCCACGGGCGGAATTATTTGCGGCAAAAAGGGCATTATAGATGCTTATATGGGCGGCAGGGGACATTTGACAGTCCGCGGACAAGTAGATATCGAAACAAGCAAAAGAGGCAGGGAAAGTATAATAATAACCGAGATACCGTATATGGTTGTCAAGACCACGATTGTCTCGAAAATCGCGGCTTGTGTCAATAACGGTACAATATCGGAAGTTTCCGACGTCCGGGACGAATCGGACCGCCAGGGCATGAGAATTGTCGTGGACCTCAAAAGAGACGCCGAGAGCGAAGTCGTATTGAACAAGCTGTATCGTTACACGACTTTGCAGAACACGTTCGCCATTGCCAATATCGCGTTGGTTAATAACAGGCCTGAAACGCTCAATATCAGGCAGATGCTGGATTGTTTCATCGAGCATCGCAAGACGGTTATACGGCGGCGAAGCAGATTCCTGTTGAGAAGATGCAGAAACAGGGCGCATATTTTAGAAGGTCTTATCCTGGCGATTAGTGACATCGATGAAATCATACAGTTGATAAAGAATTCTCCTGATGCGCCGACGGCGAAGCTGAACCTGATGAAAAAGCCGCTGCGTTTGACCGAGTCGGCTACGCTTAGGGAACTTCTGCCGAAGGCTTTTGTTAAAGAAAAAAGTAAATCAAAACACTTTCTCACGGGCCCGCAAGCCGATGCGATTTTATCGATGCAGCTTCAAAGATTGACCGGGCTGGAGATGAAAAAACTCGCCAAAGAATACACCGGCCTTGCAGAGGAGATAGAGGGTTACGAAGCGGTGCTGGCCAAAGAGGAGATTCTGCTGGACATTATTCGCGAAGACATCTACGAGATGAAGGAAAAGTATGGTGACAAAAGGCGGACGCAAATTACCGCCAGTATCGAGCAGTTCGATATCGAGGACCTCATCGCAGAAGAGGAAGTGATTGTTACGGTAAGTCACAGCGGATACGTAAAACGAATGCCGCTCGATACATACCACAAGCAAGGCAGGGGGGGCAGAGGGATTATCGGCTCAGATACGAAAAAGGGCGATTTTTTAGACCATCTGTTCACTGCTTCCACACACGATTATCTGCTTATATTTACCAATCGCGGCAAGTGCTACTGGCTGAAGGTCTACGACGTTCCGAGCATGTCACGGCAGAGCAAAGGCAGAAATATCGTGAATCTGCTCAAGCTCGGAGACCAGAAAGTAGCATCCATAATCAATGTGCGCAGATTTGATGACGAGAATACCGAGGCCGGGCCGCGTCAGCTTGTTATGGCCACGAAAAACGGCCTGGTAAAGAAGACCAAGCTGTCGGCCTACGGCAACCCAAGATCGGTCGGCGTGATTGCCATCAAGCTCGATCCTAACGATGATGTGATTGGAGTGGCATTGACGACGGGCAGCGACCAGATTGTACTGGGAACGCGAAACGGTATGACGATACGCTTCGACGAAGGACAGGTCCGTTCAATGGGCAGGGTGTCGCGCGGCGTCAAAGGCATAAAACTGCGCACCGGCGACTCGGTGGTTGATATGGTTGTTGCCGAAGAAAAAGCCTCGCTGCTTACGGTTTGTGAAAACGGCTACGGCAAACGAACAAGCCTTGACAATTACCGAACTCAGAACCGGGGCGGGGTGGGCCTGATAAATATAAAAACGACCGTCCGCAACGGCAAGGTGGTGGGGCTAAAAGCCGTACAGTACAAAGACGAGCTGATGCTGATAACGGCCAGCGGGATGATTATCCGCACCGGCCTGGATGAAATCCGTTCGATCGGCAGAAACACACAGGGTGTACGGTTAATCAAGCTCAAGCCCGATGATAAACTCGTCGCGGCAGAGAAGATAGCGTATGAAAACGTGAATAATCGAAAAGAAAATTCCGGCAGCAGTCAGGAACCAAAATCCGGAGACAAGCCTGAACTGAAAACTGAATCCGCACCAGATCCGAAAGCTAAACCTAAACCGAAATCCAAATAAAAACGCTCGAAAAGTAAAAAGGCAAAAAGGCGGAGGTAAAAGCAGGGCCCTGTCCGTTGTCCCGTAGCCGCTCGATGTGTATGCTCGCCGCTGTGCGCTATGAAAAGATTTAAACCCATTTATGTAATCGCCGGCAAAGAAGAATCTCTTGTGAACGAGAAGTGCCGGGAGATGCTCGATGTGCTTGTAGAGCCGTCACAAAGGGCAACAGGACTTTTCAATGCCGACCCCAAAGAAGTTACGGCTGCCGATATTCTGGATGAGCTGCGGACCGCCCCTTTCTTAACAGAGGTGCGGGTTGTTGTTATAAAGGGCGCAGATGATTTCATTTCTAACAACCGCGAACTACTGGAAAAGTATTTCGACAATCCCTGCCCCACCGGCATACTTATATTGACTGTAAACAGTTGGCCGGGCAATACGAGATTAGCTAAGAAGCTTCCTAAAGTGGGTAAACTGGTCAGCGTAACACAGCCCAAGGCCTGGCAACTGCCTTCGCGTCTCATGCAATATGCGAGCGACGCATATTCGAAAAACCTGAGCAAAGATACGGCCGAGCTTCTTGTCGAGCTGGTCGGCGATGACCTTGTCCGGCTGTACAGCGAAATCGACAAATTGGCATTGTTTGCAGATTCCGAAAAGACGATAACAACCGGGCATGTGGAGAAGCTGATAGGGCATAACCGGATATTCGGTGCTTTTGCAGTGATTGATAAATGTTTAGCCGGGGACGTTGGCGGAGCGGTGGACCGGCTGAGAAATATGTTCGCATCGGACAAATCGACGGAGTTTACTGTTGTCGGCGCCTTTGCGTATCATTTGCGCAGGATGTTCAACGCTAAAGTTTTGCTTGATGAGGGTGTTCGTCAAGATGCGATTACGAAAAAGCTGCGAATATGGGGCAACAAGGACAGCTTCTTTGCACAGCTTGGCAAAATGACTTTGAACCAAATCGGCGACGGCATTCAGCAATTAGCAGAGATTGATTACGCAATAAAAACCGGTAGAACAAAACCACAGGTAGCGATAGAACGATTAGTACTCGAACTCACCACTGTTTGCAATACCCGTTGAAGAGTGGTGAGAAACATGCTGGTTTGTCTCAGGCGTATTCGTAACAACGCGGTGACAGTTAGAACATTCTTGATTGCTCAGAATCCTGGCGTGTTTTGCCATTTTTAATTTCTTTGAGCCATTTGTCTGACTGGGTTTTGGTGTAGCCCAGGAAGGCGGAGGTTTTGTCGTGATTTCTGAAAGCTTTGCAGGCCCTGCCCTTGTTGGTATTCGCGTAGCAGTATACACAGCCGTGTGGGCAGGTGTCATAAGTACCAATGTCGATACTTTCTGTGCAGCCGCACTCGTCCCTTGTCGGCTTTGTTTTGTAAGAAAAGCCTTCCGGGAAAAACAGCTCCTCAATTATCCTGCCATCAATACAATGAGCTTTTTTGATCTTATCGTTAACTAAATAATCACCGCAGCAGGAAAACATCCGGATTCCGTAACGGTCTGCGATAGCCGCCAGCTCGTTTGCCAGCTCGATTTTGAAATCATTGCTGCAATCGGAGATTTTCAGGCCTTGTGACTTTTCAAATTCGGCAAAATTGCGAATAACTTTGCCGTACCTGTCAACGAAGCTGAAGTAACATCGCTCAACGTGTCCTGCTAACTCGGAGGCAAGCTCTTCAAAAGCCCTGATATGAAAATCGCGGTCGGAAATACTTGATATAACGATTGGATCGAATCGCCAGTTTATGTGCTTTGACGAGTAGATTTTACTCAACTGCTTCAAGCTTTCAATTGCCGCTTGCTTTTCTACATTACTTTCAAAAACAGACGGCAGGCCGGTAACGGTGTAGTTGAAATAGAATTTATAGCCCATAGTTTCCATCTTCTTGAGGTTTTCAAGGAATGGGGTGAAATTCTTAGACCAGAACACAAAACAAACTACGTCTTCGGGCTTTAGTGAAACAATATATCTCTTTTTGCCAAATGGATGCACAACTCCTGCAAAGCCTTCGGCAAGTCGTTGCATAAACCAATCGCCGTAAAAGGCCGGGATGTCGGTTCTGCGCGATACCGAGATAATCCTTTTCATTTCACAACCCTAAAAGCAATGAAGAGGGATGATTTGGGCTTACGTTTCTGTTACATCTTACAAAACAATCGCTTGGAGTTTAAGATTTTTTCGGCTAAGGAAGGCTGTTTTGCTGTTTGACTCGGCAAAGCCGGGTTGTTATCCTAAGAGCCTATAACAAAATGACTCTGTATTCAAGCGGCTTGTTTTTCGTCCTGACGGCGTCAGGCTGCATCGACAATGCCTCGGCATTGCCTGTTTCGCCTTCCTTGCAGGACGAAAAAACGCTCGCTTTCGGTACAACGATTCATTTTGTTAGAGACTCTAAATCAATGGTATTTTTTATTGTCTGAGGCGAAAGGCGGCCTTGAAGTTGCAAGGTCGGCGGGCTTGGAACTTTTACGTTTGAGCAACATTCATGTAGTTAGTTAAGGGACCACATTATGGACGGATGGCCGGGCAAGAGCGAAGCAGATCGTATTTTAGAGGATTGGACGAAAAACAAGAACCTCAGAAAACACGCCTACGCTGTTGAGGCGGCGATGAGGGTATACGCCAATAAATTCGGAGAGGACCCGGAGAAGTGGGGCATTGTCGGGCTTCTTCACGATTTCGATTATGAAAAGTATTCTACCCTGGAAGACCATCCCTTCAAAGGAGTTGAGTACCTCAAAGAGCAGGGATACTGTGATGAATTAACGGATGGAATTTTGGCCCACGCAGAGCACACGGGGACAAACCGCGATACGGTTCTTAAGAAGTGCATTTTCGCCGTTGATGAACTTACCGGCCTGGTTATAGCTGTGGCGCTTGTTCGACCATCGAAGAAGCTGGCAGATGTCAAGGTCCGGTCGGTCCAAAAGAAGTGGAAGGAAAAAACTTTTGCAGCCGGCGTGGACAGGGAAATAATTGAAAGAGGGGCCGAGGAGCTTGGCGTTGAGCTGAACGAGCACATAGATACTGTTATTAAAGCGATGCAGGGTATTTCCGAAAAGTTAGGGCTTTAGAAGGCAGCAACCCCGCCCACAGGTGATAAACCCCCAAGCAGCAGGCTGTGTCGCAATTAAGGAGTCGAAGTTGGTTGTGTATTTGGGCCGATATGTTATAATAGGGGCTACCAAATG
>VRUL01000070.1 GCA_019456145.1 Planctomycetota bacterium | reverse complement strand
CTGGTGGAGGTGGAAGGGGTGGTCTGGCAGGTCTCGGCGGCATGTTCGGGCGTTGTTGGTACGGGGCAACAGGGTGGTCCGTTGGTCGAGATGCGGGCGCGCTTTGAGCGGCAACTGTATGGCGAACCGGTCCTGAGCACAACCGACATTCTGACCCATATGCTGCCGGGCGAGGGACATCAGCTCCGGTTCAGCCTGGATACAGAGCGTGATGAGGTCATGTGGGTTGAGTTTGGCTCAATACCATTTCAGGTGCGGGCAGAATTGAATTCCGTTCCTGAACAACCCTGATGTAGATTCGGCTACAGGGTAAGCCGGTATGCGATTTGCCATCAGAGGTTTTTTCCAATCCTACTGGAAGGCGTTTGCCATTGTCGGGGGGATCGCCGCTGTGGTAGTGGTGGGCCTCTACTTTAGCGTGGACGCCAAGGCCCTGGCGCTGTTTGCCCTGGTGGCCGGCTTCATCACCAACGGCTTTGTGGCGCTGGCGACCCTCGTTTCCCTGATTCCCGTGGTGGGGCCTCTACTCGTAAAGGTCCTCTCCATTCCCGTCTTCTACCTGTTCAACGCCCTGGGCTACCTACTGTCGGTCCTGGCCATTAAGAAAGGTTACGGCGCCGAGGTGGTCAGCTACCGGGTACTCACCATTATCCTCCTGGTTGGCATCGTGATCGGCTATATCATCGGTAACCTGGTTCCCCTGAAATGAGCATGCCCGTTTAGGGCAAACCTGGATTTTTTAACCGCCAAGAACGCGGAGAACGCAGAGCGGGGAAAGGCGAAGAGCGAGGATGGCAGCGAATGTAGGGGCGTATCGTGATACGCCCACATGCTCTTATGAAAACAAAGACCGGTGTTCCCGCAAAGGGAGGTACTGGTTTTTGTATTAACCGCCAAGCCCGCCCCTCTGGGCGTAGCCCAACGGGCGAGCCTGAGCGGAGCCTGCCATGAGCGTAGCCGAATGGCCGAAGGGCCTGCCCCTCTGGGCCGAAGGGACGGCAGTATACGCATGCAAAGGACTGGAGCCGGTGTTTTGCTAAAAATGGGAGTCATCGTTTGTGAACGTGTAATAGCAATCATAAATTTACTATAGTGATTACAGTCAATTAGCAAGGCGCATATAAATATGTCAACGTACAATTATTGGTTAGACCTATTTACAGGAACCACTTGGCAAGAATTCCTCGATGACGGAGCTGAAATCACAGGCTTTAGGGAAAGTCGATGGAAAGCCGTTCAGAAAATCAGACCTGGTGATACTCTCCTTTGCTACCTCACAGGGGTTTCTCGTTGGATCGCCGTGCTAGAAACGACATCGGAACCCTATTTCGATCGAACTCCTATTTGGAAAGACGAAGAGTTTCCTTGTCGTATTCGAGTTAAGGCCGTTAAGGTCCTTACACCTGAGACAGCGATACCTATACAAAACCTTAGTGATCAACTCACGATCTTTCAGAACCTAAGTAGTCCTAACGCCTGGACCGGTCACCTCAGAGGCTCGCCAACCAAATGGAGAGATTCTGATGGTGTGGCTGTTGTTAACGCTATTTTTGAAGGAGCGAGCAATCCTGTTAAGCGTCCAGTGGATCCGGCAAAACTCGCTAGACGGCCCAGAGCCTTGAAGGCAACAAAAATTGGCTCAGTCACTGTTCCAGAGGTTGATGAGAAAGAACGGCCCACAACTGACCATTTTAAGGAAGTTACTGAACATACAGAGATTCAGTGGCTTTTACTCAAGCTCGGTAGCGATTTAGGGCTTGATGTCTGGGTGGCGCGCAACGATAGAGGGCGCTTCACGGAGGATCAGCAGATTTCTGGCCTAAAGCAGTTGAAGGAAAAGATTCCTGTCCAATTCGATGAAGCTACAACTCGAACGATTGAACTTATAGATGTGCTATGGCTTAAGAGAAATACGATCGTTGCAGCCTTTGAAATTGAAAGTACCACTTCAATCTATTCAGGCCTTCTCCGGTTATCGGACCTGATCGCAATGCAACCCAATCTGAGTATTCCGCTTTTCATTGTCGCTCCTGACGAGCGTCACGACAAAGTTATTTCTGAAGTGAATCGGCCTACTTTTTCTCGGTTATCTCCGCCGATGAGTCAGATGTGCAGATATATTTCTTTCTCATCCCTGCGTGATGGGATTTCTAGGGCCAGCTCCATGATACGGTATATGAAGCCCGAGTTTATTGAAGAAATATCGGAATCTTGTGAGGTTGAGGAGGCATAGTCAGAAATAATTTCCCTTGCTCTAACTTTTATCTTGTGGATAAAGGCTTTGCACCACATGCTCAGTATTACTTGCTCTAGAATATTAATGTGATTCGAGAGGCAAAGCACGCTTGTGTGTTCATACTAGTGATTAAAGTTGGAAAAAACACCGATTTGTGCCTATCAGTTATAAAAGATTTGTGGCAACCTATTGGTAATGCAGGAGGAATTAGCTATGGTAATAAAGGAGTTCGGGGCCGTGAACCATAAACGGATCACGAGTCCGTTGCTCTCTCCTCGAGAAAGCGAAAGAAGTGATAAAAACTTATGGCATAACACATAGGGTGAAGCGTTTTCAGTCAGCCTTCGCTCCGTCGGAAAAGAGTTCCTATAAAGGGTAACAGGATGGACAACATCACACTTTCACTTCCTATTAGCTCAAAATACTCTTACCTTAGCGTATTGGATTACGGCATATGACTTTCCCAAACCTCTAGGTATAGATACAATGGTGAAACAAGTCGTGGAAGAGTACCCAAAACCGCTGAATGTAGATTTTAACGATCTATTCTTTCATGAGTTTAATCCCAGGCTGTCGATGAGAGAGGACCATCTATCAGAAAAAGATGTAATCCGGTGGATGGTAATCCATGGGAATATCTTACCTTTGATGGAATCTATTGGAATGCACGGTTATTCCCCTGCCGAACCCCTGCTTGTAGTTAAGAAACAAGGATCAGAGAACCAGTTTGTTGTTGTCGAGGGAAATAGGAGACTTGCCGCTGTCAAACTTTTAAATAATCCTGCCTTATCGGGCAGTGAGTCAAAGGCAAAATCTCTTGTGAATACGGTTAGTGGTGTTTCCGAGGATCAAATACCTAAGGAGCTGCCCGTTCTGGAGTATAAGCAGAAAGAAGATATTCTCCCGTACCTCGGATTTCGTCACATGACTGGGGTAAGACCATGGGGTGCCATGGAGAAGGCCAGGTATCTTCGTCAGCTTTTTGATCTGTATGAGGACAATTATGCTACCCAGGTAGAACTCTTTGAATTTTTACAGCGGGCTACGTCAATGGGGCCAAGAAGGGCTAGGAAGGACCTCACCTCATTGGCTATTTATGACCGAGCCAACAAGAATAAATATTGGGGGATAAAGGGCATCAAAAGCGTGGAATTCTCTTTGATTCAAACAGCATTAAATTATAAAAATATAGTTAATTACTTTAATTTGAGAGCCTCTACCGCATACGATCTTGACAATCTGAATGAACAGCACACGAAGGATTTCTTTGAGTGGTGTTTTGCCCATGTACCAGATGATAAAAGTCCGACTCGATTGGGTGAGTCTCGGAATCTGAGAGACTTGAGTAAGATTGTGGCTAATGCAGAAGCCTTGAATCAATTTAAAAAAGGGCTTCCGGTTCTTGAGGCTGCCGAGTTCGCCGAAGATCCTATTTCGTACTTAGCAGAACTTATCCTAAGCGCGCAGCGGTACGTGAATGATTCTATTTCCGCTCTTAGAAACTTGGATACAGTTGAGAATAGGCATTCAGGAATTATTGACGACCTATTGAACAAGGTAGATGAGTTAAAATCAGTCTATGAGAGCAAAGCTAAACCCTAAGGCTGTGTTATTAGATATATGTGGGAACATCAGATAAATGCTAACGCGGTCAAAGTATCGGACCACCACCTACTTGTAGACCTACTCGAAATAACATGCTTATTTGATGATGATCAAAAAGTGGCCCTTAGCGAAGATGTTTTCGAGGAAATTAAATCGGAGCTCGAAGAAGATGAAGATTCTGAAGAGGTAACGGAATCTGGGGAAGCTGACGTTTCCGGGGCGGATGTGGAATCAGATGAGCAGGACGAAAACTCAGCACCCTATAGGGTCGGCAGATCGATTGATATCTACGGTCTCGAGCAGCAGATCAATGGTCGTATTAAGTGGTTTAACAACAATTATCCTTTCAAATTTGACTCAGCTGAGAAAATCCTAAGCCTGAAGAAAAGGTTAACACGGAAACACTACACCTACATTTTCCTACTATTTGCAACTAACTCAAGAATTTTTAACCAAGATGCTACTAAGCGCCAGCTTCGAAACGACTTCGAATTGTTCACAGGCTTTATCATGCATGCATTAATCCCCTCGTGGGCCAAGGTTCGGATGTTTGGGACAGCAAGAAGTGATTCGGCGCACGGCAGTTCTCCAATGGACTTTGATTCGTACGCAGCGAGTACATCTGGGGGTTTAAAAGGCAGAGTTGAGGCTCTTGCTCGCGATCTTCGTGTAGTGGCAAATTCAACGGGCTTAACTACGCGAAACGTTGGGGATATTGGCATCGATTGCATAGGCTTTTTCCCGTTAGATGATCCTGCGGACGCGAGACCTGTCTTCTTTGCGCAAGCAGGTACTACATATAGTCGAGATGAAATGCATAAAAAGATCGCTCTAATCTCTCCACGAATGATGGAAAGCTATTTTCCTGGTACTTCACTGTATTCTCTGATGGTTTCTCCCGTCAGCTTTCGTACTTTTTCTTGGGAATGGCCAGTTCCGGCAATCGCTGCAATCCCTCTATTGGATCGGTACAGAATACTTAGAGTATTGCGACCGAAATTTTTCAGGTTGACTGACAGCCCAATCAATTCAATAACAGAAATCGAGGAGATGTTTGCCACTTCTTGACGAGAGTAGAGCAAGCCCGTTGAAATAAAACATATGATGAAAAAACTACAAGCAATATCGCTCTTCTCGGGTTGCGGCGGTTTTGACTACGGCGCACAACAAGCGGGCGTTGAAATTATATGGGCGAATGATGTTGATAGGATTGCTGAATCCGCCTATCGTTCGTTATTCCCAGATGTGAACTTTAAGCCCGGTGACATTAGAGACATTGAAAATTTTCCTTCTGCAGATGTTCTGATTGGCTGCTATCCCTGTACAGGATTCAGCCTTGGCGCGAGGCGGCGCTGGAAATCCCGTTCTGATCGTAATCTCATGGATATTGAAGGAAACTTCCTTTATCGAGAATTCTTAAGGGCTCTAAAAAAGAGCCAGCCGAAATACTTCTTTGTTGAGAATGTTTGGGGTATGATGACTGCTGGTGATGGCTGGTTTTTTTCAAATCAGCTTCAAGGATTTAAAAAGCATGGCTATGATGTGAAGTATGCCGTACTGAATGCTACTGATTATGGCGTCGCTCAAACTAGGCAGCGGATTTTTATTGTTGGCGTGCATAAGGATATATCTAAGGTTTTTAAATACAAATTTTTATCTCCTACTCATAATACAAAAGAGGGGAATAGAGGACAGGTTCTTAGGGATATTATTGGAGATTTGCCATTATGGCCTGAGGGAGAATTTTTTGATAAAGTGTTCCATGGTCATTACCTCACCAGGAACAGAAAGCGCCCCTGGAGCAAACCAAGTTATACTATAGTTGCAAATGCTGCCCATGTGCCTTTGCATCCTGAAGGCGAACCAATGGTCTTTATAAGTAAAGATAAATGGGCTCTGCAGGGGGATTTTAACCGTAGGCTCTCATGGAAGGAAGCAGCTAGAATACAAGGATTACCAGATCACATTGCTCCGGATGGGACCTTAAGGGCAAAATATCGTGTTATAGGGAATGCTGTGCCGCCTGCATTTGGGGAGGCGTTGCTAACGCCCATTGTACAGTATGAGGCTTGAAGTACTACCCTAAGTATCGTGTAAGTATATCAACCAAGGAATGTTGATCACTCAGTTCACATTCCCATATAACAAGTACTTCCCAACCCAGTTCCTTTAGAAATGATTGGTTATTCTGGTCACGTATAACTGTTGCCTCTAGTTTTTTTCCCCAATACTCCCTGTTGCTCTTAGGTTGCCTTCTTCCTTGTGGACAACCAGGGTGCTGGTGCCAAAAGCAGCCGTTTACGAAAATGACCTTTTTGTACCTTGGCAGGACAATGTCGGGTTTGCCTGGCAAGTCTTTACGATGAAGTCGGAAACGATAGCCCATTCTGTGAAGAAGTGATCTCACAAGACGTTCTGGACTCGTATCGCGCCCTTTCACGCGAGACATAATCCAGCTGCGTTTCTCTTCTGAGACCTTATCTGCCATGCCTTGTGCGGTCCTTGTCGAATTTAATCTGTTGATTCATCTTAAGACAGCAGTCTATCAGCCTGCAGCCCTTCGGCAGCCCCTTTGATCCTCCAACCGGCAGACTAACCACTAACCACTAACAACCAACAACTAACAACTGACCACTCTCCGCTCCTTTCGCGCACCACGCGCACCACGCGAACGACTATCCCCGGCCTCCGGCTTATATTCCGGCGCTATGATCGTACCGCCGCCATATCGCCCCGCTGCAGCTCCCGTCTTAAATCCCGCTCCCAGTCCCGCCGAAGGCGGTGGCTCCTAGTCCCGCTAACAGCGGGGCCAACGGCGGGGCCGCTGGTTTTGGAGCGGAAATGTTTTTCAACAGGGAGATTTTCGCCTCCCGACGGTACCCCCCCCCTTAAAATGCGGAATTTTGTAGGGATTTTGTCTAATTCTG
>VRUL01000069.1 GCA_019456145.1 Planctomycetota bacterium | reverse complement strand
AAACACGACAGCCGAGCGCAGATTGAGAAACTTCCCGTAGGTGCATATACTGTCATGGACCTGCGCGGCCAGCTCACGGGTCGGTGTGATCACCAACGCCCGTGGACCGTGGTTCCTGCCCGAGCCTTCACTCAGATTTTGGAGCATTGGTAGAACGAAAGCGGCAGTCTTGCCCGTGCCGGTTTGGGCCCCGGCAAGGACATCTTTCCCCGCCAGAATCGCCGGTATGGCCTCAGACTGGATGGGGGTCGGGATGGTATAGCACTGATCGGATACCGCCCGAATTAGTTCGGCTTTAAGACCGAGATTATTAAATGACATAAGTCCTTTTCTCTGTTATATGCCTTTCCCTTTTGTAAGGGACCGGTCCAGGCAAAAATATGTTAAGATGCTGATTACGGAAGTTGAAAACTATGGTGGGAGAACAACGACGCGCAACGCGCACCGACCGACGGTGCTTATGTTAACGAAAGTTAGGCCACCCTTTCAGGGAGTGCTACAACTTTCTCAGGTACGCCCCTGTATATAAAAACAGCCGCCCATGCCGCCGGGCGAAGTCCCCGGCCCAGCGCGCCTCCTGTCATCGCGATCCCGGCATCCCGACCATGCGTCGGGATCGAAGGGTCTCAGTCTCAGCCTCAGCCCATGACTTTTAGTCGTGGGTTGAGAGACCAAAGGACACCATGGTGAACCGTTTCAACGGTTTTGCACTATCCCACTGCTATCAGCCGTTGATGTTAGGAGTGAAAGGCCGTTCGCCCACAGTATGTAGGGGCACGGCGATGCCGTGCCCTATTGGCTTTTCCTCATAGCCCGTGTCACCCCTGAGCTTGCCCCGCGGAGCGGGCGGGGTGGGTTTGTCTTCTCGACTATCGGTGGAGCCTGTCCCGCGCCCTTGTCCCGCCGCCGCAGCCCCGGTCGCCTACAGCGAGAGGTTAGCTGGTCGATCTGCGTAATTGCTCCGGCTTCTGTACACTTTTCATCAAACGCCTGAGTTTATATAGACTAATCGGCCGCTGCCCGTTCTTTTGCAGCTTCCCGGCAGCAGCCAATACTTCCCCGATGCTCCCAACAAGATGACCGTCCGGGGTAAAGCGACGCCCTGGAAAGAGTTCTTCTAATCTATCTACAATTGAATAAAGCTCTTGAACAATTGAAGGAATTGAAAGGACCGATTTATTGCTCATAGTTCGAATCTATCGTCCAGCTAACGTACCTGCGCCTTAGCAACGGATTTCCGATGCATCCGCACTTTTCCAATATTTCGTTCACCGATTAACTTGATTTCTGGCACTGCTCGTTATTCCTGTCTACTCCAGGCGCTTGTTAGCAGGTAATATGTCCTTTAATAATATCCCACGAAATATCTTCTGCACCAGCGGTTACAATTTTCATTCGATTAGACTTTAGCCAAGAATCCCATTTATTTGATATCGCACCACGGGCATTTTGCATACAGCTATCTGGTCTGGGGTGTATAAGAACAACCAAGTTTTCATCATTACTGTATAGCCAGTTGATGATGCGTGAATTGATACCCTTATCCCGCCAGCCATAACCACATACCACTAATCGAGATATATTTTTTAATGAAGCGTGAAAGTAGTAATGCATATCAGCGTATAATCCACTCGTGTAGTGCAATATTTTATTGAATACACCAACAAGGAACATTGGACGCCCGTCTACCGGTAACTGCATAACTCCATTTGGATTACGAGTATGCCAATAGTCCGCTTCTAATGGAATGCCGATATCATCATAGGCCAATGTTGAAGATCTAGAAGTAAAGCGAAACCAATTGATTGAGCCGTGAAGCTTGAACAGGCGAATGCTATTCACAGGATTGTCAAATAGTCTAAGATCTAGATATCTGACATTATTTACTGGTTCAGAAAAGCCATCAATAATGCGCAGGCCCATGCTCGATAAGTACTGTTCGAGTATCGTATCATGGTTTAAAGTAAAGATGTCGAAATTCTGTATGTCGGGGTCCTTGGCACAGGTAAACAAAAACTCAAGGTAGCCAAGATCTTCGATAGAAGTATCTAGTAGATTCCATACTACATCTTCAATGTAATTACAAGTCTCACGAGTCAACTCGCCGATTGAAAATCTCCTTGCACCGGGTCTAGTTGGATTCAGGTATGGTTCCAATCCCGGAAGAAGTTTATCAATGAAAGGCTGAACAATAGGGTTCTCGTACTCACCATATTCACTATCTCGAATCTGTGAAAATAAGTAATACAGATCCTCATAGTTACGTGAGTATTCCCGGAAACCCCGATAGAAAGCGGCAATCTCATTTCCGACCAGTGAAATGTACTCTAAGATCGCCGGCAGATAATCTCGAGTAGGATCAGCGGGGGTATTGAAAGGGGGGCTGAGGTAATAGTTACCGTTAGCATGTCTACAAATACCTGTGCCGGAAAACACTCTTTCAGTGATCGCAGACATCGAAGGAAGGCCGGCAGGTACGGAGAGCCCTGAACCAAAAAGAAACAGGTGAGGATACACTATCATAGTTATCTCGCTAACGACAAAACTCACCGGCGGCTATGAAGCGAAGCGGAATAGCGGTCAGGTGCAGCGGGGGCTAGAAAGCCAAATTCTAGAAATGCCATCCCAAATCAAGAGATATTATTGGGACTCCTTCATCAAAATATACAGTTCTACTTCCGACTTGCGTTTCGGTGTCACCCACAATTAATGCATAAAGACCGCCCCAAGCGTTAATGTAAATATTATTTATCAATTTGTAAGAATATCCCATATTAAAGCCCAATCGAACATATTCGTATGAACCTAATTCGATTTCGTCTTCATGTCCAATAGTACCATTCCAAGTGCCTATACCGGAGCCAAACCATAATCCATTGTAGTTTTTCTTTAAAAAATATTCGATATTAAAAACAGTCAATTTCCAACTATCATTTTCAAAACCATCTCGTAAATAAACACCCGGTGTTTTTAGATTTGCAATTCCTCCCCGTATCCTAAAATGATTTTTCCCAAACCAAAGTGTCCCTCCAGAGCCGCCCGAAAAATATGGCAAACCAAATGTTTCAATACCAATATTAAATTCTTTTTGTGGCTTGTATATATTTTGATTTATTGAAGTACTTCTATTTGCATATTTTATTGCCAGACCACGGATCACGGGGACCTTACCGCCAGGTAGTGTTTGATAGCCTCCTAACCAAGGATTATACATTAGACCTTGTTGTTGCTGCTCGCTAACATCCTCCGTAGGAATGATTGCATCAGCTCCGATTGATTTTGCCTCATCACGCATACTTTCTAATATTTGAGGTAAAGAAGTACCAACAGCACCACGTGTTTCAAGTTGGGCAATAACCACATATGGTTCTGAAGGAGATGAATTCAGAATTTCAACATATTGAGTAGGAGGGTACTGTTTTGACTCATCAAGAATTAATACACTAGTTGTAGCACAACCAGTTAATAGAAAAATTGAAAGGAGAAATGGAAAAAGGAAAATATTTCTCATTTGTTACTCCCTTTTGAAGTTTGGCTTTCTAACTATCATTTATGAAGAAAACCTACCCATACTGAGAATATCATATTCTGCTTAGTACCAAGTCGATATTACCTATCAATGCCCGAGGTGTCAATCATAATGCGGCCTATTTTCAGTGGATCTAAAGGTTCATCCTGTTCCACAACAAGACCCCTGAACCTGCATTTTTCTTATCTTCCTCTCCTTGGGCCTCGGCGTAGCCTATGGCGAGCCGGAAAGGATCGGGCCTGTCCTGCGTAGTGCAACTTAGCAGGAGTGAGGGGGAAAAGAGCCTCCGTCCTTTGCGCCCTTTGCGTCCCATCCCCCTCCATCGGCGGGGTACGGCCCGTCATTGATCCCGCCCCAGCATCATATCTGGAATTCAGCCCTGCATCCCCGGTCGCTCTCCATCGAGATGTTAGACCCCATGATTGAAATTCCGTTAGAAAATGCAACTCCTCGATGTTAATCCGCCTTGGTCCATTTCCTGATCAGGCTTTCCGCACGACGGGAAACACCAAAGGATTCCCTAATTTGACTGTTCGACTCGACAGCTTTTCTAATTCGCTCTTCAAATTGGGATTCCCAGTAGTCTATTTCCTCTAGCAGACTCATGTTGCCCTTGGCATCTGCAAAGCTGTAGGAATCCTCAAATCTACTCAATAAAGCATGGGCCATCCTTCTTCTTGTCTGTTTATTCTTCAAAAAGGCTTGAAATATCTCACGTGCAAGCTCTTTCTCAGTCTTACCTTCTCCCTGAAACGCTTGAAGCCTCGAGATGAAACCATATGGCTCTTCTCCCAATCTAATTGCGACGGCTAAAACACCACGACCCATGACGAATCCTACTTCTTGATCGGTCCAGAAGCTAACATGGAAGCCTGGATTTAGTAAAGCAACAAGAGCATCGGCAGTATTTAGGGCGAGCTCGATCTCCTCCTGCCATTTTCGGGTGGGAGTAATATCTTTGTGAGCTACGAATGTAGAAATGTGAAAACTATTTAATTCTAATTGTAACCTTGTTGCGTAATCTTTCTTCTCTGCTAGGTGACATGCAAAAAGCCTAAAATGCCCAACCTCCCAAAAATCGGGTTCAACTACCGATCGCTCATATGCAATATCATATCCTATGTGGGCGGCGAGCTGTGCGAGGGTTTCGCCAGGTGCATCAGATACCATCTCGATAATGTAGCTCTTTTTGTCTTCGTTCCATACTTCTGACCATGGGAGAGAGAATTGTTTGAGAATGAGGTCAATAAGAGGCCAATCCTCCTTTGACAGGCGCGAGGCGATTTCTTGGATAGCATTTATTCTTTCAGGCGGGGTTAACATTAACTTACTCTCTTGGTCTAACGCCGAGTTCAGGGGCGCGATTAGCGTCCCCTGGAACGACTAGTTAGAGCTTTTTCTTAAATATTTTTGCTAGATTTATCGATAATCCCATTATTGGATGAGAGAACTCCAAAGCCCCCAGAATGTCTTTTGCAATTTCGCTTTGGGACAATTGTTTTACTTTGAGATTCTCCTGTCTTGCTGTCAATGAGAGTCCAATGCTGGGCGTGTGCAAGACAGTCAGACCAACCGTAAATGATTCGCCGATATTCAGTAATCCGCAATGTATGGTTATATAGTCAGGATCTTCAATTTCGGTTTCGAATATTTCTCCTGGAGGAGCTGAAACCTCAGAACCAAAAATATACCCATCAGATGCACATTCAATTCTTACCGGAAAGTCTTTTAATGGCCTATTTCCTATATTTGATAAAGTGATGGAATGCGAATGCAGATACTTTGTTTCTGTATTTTTGTATTTAATCGTCAGTTCCTCCAGCTTTTCTTTTGTAATGGTCCTGCTGGAAACCGAGTAACCGAGAATTTTTCTTTCTCTCCGAATCCACTGGACAAACAAGCTAAGTATATATGCCGCAGCACTTCCAGTGAATATTCCAAGGAGGAATTGGTTTTCTTTAAGAAATTCTATCATTTTATTTCTCCCACTACTATTTATGAAGAAACATTCCCGGCCGTTGAAGCCTGATATTTTTCTACACCCATGCCTGAATGTAGTTGTCACTTATGACTAATGCAATAAATAGCAGTGATGTAACATCACTCGGATCGATAGTGCCTGCTCGTTAAAAATATCAATAACATGGAAGGGAAAAATTCTGAATATCATACCAGGCCCAAATTGCTTGAACAGGTCAGGCGGGCCATGCGTACCCGGAATTACAGTCCCCGGACGATCACGACCTATGTTCAGTGGATCAAAAGGTTTATCCTGTTCCACGACAAGACCCCTGAACCTGCATTTTTCTTATCTTCCTCTCCTTGGGCCTCGGCCCTGGCCGTTCCGTCCCCGGGGAGGCCGTAGCCCTCTGGCCGTAGCCAACGGGCGAGGCCGCCTATGGCGAGCCGGAGAGGATCGGGCCTGTCCTGCGTAGTGCAACTTAGCAGGAGTGAGGGGGAAAAGAGCCTCCGTCCTTTGCGCCCTTTGCGTCCCATCCCCCGCCATCGGCGGGGCTGTAGGCTTCCAGGCCCCTTTAGGGGTCTTTTTTCGATTTAGCGAATTCATTTATGGATTCGCTCTCTGTGTGCTATCCCCTCAGTGGATCACCTGCTCCGCTACCCGCTGGACAGGCCGCGCTACACCCGGAGGACAAGCATTCAATCACCAATCACCAGTCACCAGTCACCAATTCCTTTGCGCCTTTGCGGTTCAGTTTCTTTTTATTCGTGCTAGTTCGTGTCAATTCGTGGCTAGAATCTCTTTGCGCCCTTGGCGTCTTGGCGGTTCACTCTTCTTTGCGCCTTTGCGGTTTTCTCCCAACTCACCCCCGTCCGCCAGCTGGCGGACGGCCCCTCTCTTAAAATAGAGGGGAAAGAGTTACGGATTGTTTGGTAAATTGTGATTGTGGTAACAGATAACGATCCCAATAAGCCCGCCGGTGAGTTCAAGCATCATTACCGTATCAAGCCATTGAAGGCAACCGCCCGTAGACTGCGCAAACACTGCAGACCAAGTCTGAAAAACTGCTCTGGCAGGCACTGAGCAACCGCAAATTGGATGGCCTGAAGTTTCTGAGGCAGCACCTCATTGGTCACAGCATTGTGGATTTCTACTGCCACGAAAACCGGTTGGTGATTGAGATCGACGGCAGCATACATCTAAATACGGATGTCAAAGATCGGGATAAGATCAGACAGAAAATGATCGAAGATTATGGCATAAGATTCTTCCGGTGTACCGCAAATGAAGTGGAATCGAACCTTGAAGGAGTGCTTGCTGGAATAATGAAAATTGTTGCCCCAACCGCCCCGATCCCCTCTATTTTAAGAGAGGGGAAGTCGTGAAACGACAGGGGTGAGTTGGATTTGCGCTCACCGCTGATCGCTGACCGCTGACGGCTCCTTGGCGCTTTGGCGGTTCATCTTCTCTTTTCTTCCCTGTTCTCTTATCTCCGCGCCCTCTGCAGTTTCCCTCTTCCCATCCATTTTCCACATTCTTCTTCATTCAACATTCAACATTCATCAATCACCACTCATTCCCGCGCACCCCGCGCACCACACGAAAGCGTCGGCCTTCCCTATTCCTTAGCTTAGCGGCATGACGAAAGCGCGGACCAGAACAGCTCGTTTCCCCCAGTACATCCGGGAGGATGCCTTCGCCTACTACTGCGCCGGGCATACCCGGGCGGAGGTGGTCTATCGTCTGCGCCGGCAATATGGCGACCGGGCGCCCTCCCCGGCCACCGTCAAGCGCTGGATGGAGCGGGGCCGCTGGACGGCCCGCCGCCGGCGTATCGAGGAGCTGGTGGCCCGCCGGTCCGATGAGTTGCGCGGCAAACAGATTGCCGAGGCCGTCACCAGCAATCAGATCGTGGAAGGCGCCATCAAATCGGCCCGCAACGCGCTGTCAGACAAGGAGCAACTGGCGAATATCATGATA
>VRUL01000068.1 GCA_019456145.1 Planctomycetota bacterium | reverse complement strand
TTACTAAGGGGACTTTCGGGTGTCAGGGCAGAGATGGCTTTGTTGGCCAGTTGTTTTAATATTGCGCGGATGATTACGATTATGAGTGTTTCAGGAATGATTTCGAAGCTGGGTAGTTGAGCAACGATGTAATAATACGTTAGCAGAAAGACGAGCCATATTAAGGGGAAATTTAGGCAAATAATTGTTGGACTCTTGCTGCCAAAGATGAATTATCAAGATTGCGACTTATGTCCGCAACAAAACAAAGGTATATAGCAACTATTGCGACACAGCCTGATAGATTGGGGATGGTTCTGACCATAGAAATAAAATCGAGTATCGAGAATCAAGACGCAAGATATGAATGAAGAAAAAGCCAACCTGTTCATCTATGGCTCACTGCGGGACCGTAGAATCTTTCAATCTGTCTGTGGCCTGAGTATTACCAGAAAACCCTCTAAGGTTAACGAACAAACTCTTTTTGCCGAGCCTGCTTTGCTTCCACACTATCGAAGAGTCAGCCCGGATAATGTCTATTTCTATGCAGTTCCGCGTCTGTCCTCAAGAATCGACGGCTTTGTAATTTATGATGTGCCGGCACACGCAATGGCCGAAATCGACAGGTATGAAGGAAAAAGATATAAAAGGGAAACCGTACACATAAACACCGCAAACGGAATCGTCCAAACACAGACATACATGGCAACCCCCGAGTCGATGAAAAAACATTTCGGCGACAGGTTCCACGTAAATCTAATACACGAACTGTGGCTCAGAAAAAGAATCGAGAAGTTTATTAAAAAGCACACTCGACCGGGAGAACGTTCAACAGACGCAGAATTAGAACGACGGGCACAGAGAGAAATGCTTGCAACAACTGAGCGCGACCTGGTTATGAGCCATTATCATACTGATGCCGTTAGCGATTATTATCTTGAGCACGAACTCGACCGGCCCCAAGCAAGCATAAAACATTTATACAACGAACAACAGGCAAAACCATTCATCAAAAATTATTTGCCTTTGGTTCTAAAGCAGGTCCTGCTGAATCAGCTTGAAGAAAGAATACAGGCCAGATATCGTTTTGAGCTTGAGCACATGCGTACTTCTGAGAGATATTTCAAACGGTCGGTTAGTCTTCTTATGGCTTTGCAAATGATAAATACAAACAGAAGGACCGTTGATTTGATTGTTAGGAAATGCCTTCAAACAATGCCCTATGAAAGATACGACCTCATTGATTACGTCAAATACGCCGTACAGGCAGCAAAGAGTATGTTTCATACTCGCATTGCACGGGCACACTTGGAACGCATTCGCTCGAATTTTCAGCCGGGAGTTATACCACTCGGCATTGAGGTAGAGTTGAGCAACCTCGGATCCGCTGCCGTGGAGCCGCAGAGAAGCATACAAAAAAGGATTGACTCCATATATGACGGCTTTAAGTATTTCCATGATTTTCACCTCGATGTCTTGTCATGGAAGCTCGGCGGATACATTGACGACCACACAGGCTCCACAGACCGCGATCGACGGGCCGGTTTCCTCGAGCTTGCCCCAGGAAGACTAAACGTCGCTGGCGAGCTGTCCAGGCCGGCAACAGCAGACCCTTGGCTCCTTAATCACTTGATACAGGAGATTGTTAATTTCTACGACGTTCGGCCGCACAGTCTGCATCTTTCTTTTCAACTTCGAAAAAACCAAATCGGAAATCAAAATGTTCTCCCTTTAGGTTTTGTAAAGTGCCTGCTTGTGCTCGGAGGAGGTCCCGAAGTAAAAGACGCAGGAAAACTGTGGCTTTCAAGAATGGGATATGACGAGATAACACAATATGGAGAGGGTGAAGAGCTTGTCTTTGCCAGAACCAGCAAACGCAAATGGTATCTCGGTGATGACGATATTGCAAACCAGCCGCCGGCACAGGCAACTACATATGTCCAGCAATATAAATTTATTCGTCTGGAAAAAAATGCCAATTACGAGCCGTTAATCTTATGCCTCAAAGGGCTCCAGTTGGCCTTCAACCCGGGCGATTATTTAAGTGCCGAGCAATTAAAAAACAGCAGGAAATTAAGGCAGGAATATGAGGATTTGAAAAAATGGGCCACCGACCCGACTCCAATCGGATACAAGACAATAAGCAAATTCTTAAATACCATTCACGATGGATTAATGACAGAAGCTCACCGGCATCCCGCACACAAATTGCACTATATTGATTGGGCTTTAAACACCATTGATGTACAGATCCGTACCTTTAACAAACAGCTAAAAAAATCTCTCAAACTTTCTTAGAGTCTCTACATGATTGTTAATAGTGACGTCCGCCACGGCCGCCTCCAAAACCGCCGCGACTGCCTCCAAAACCACCGCGTCCGCCACGGCCACTATCAGAACCATCTTGTCTGGCTCTGCTGGTTCGATAGTTGGTTTTCATCCGACCCTCTTCGACCTTAATGCTCTGTCCACTCAAATCCTTGCCGTTCATTTCGCTGATTGCGGTTTGGCCTTCATCCGAAATTGGCATCCCAACAAATCCAAATCCTACTGATTCGCCGGTCGACCTGCTCCTTACGATCTTGACGGATATGATTTGGCCAAAAGCTTCAAAAGCCTCACGCAAATCGTCTTCAGTTGTCTCATGTGACAAATTTCCCACAAAGATATTCATCCCGATTTCCTTCTCTAACCTTTAAGCTACTTAATCATAAGCGTTCATGTCGGTATTCCACTTGCTGTTGATTGCTGCGTCTCAACGGCCGTATATTCTTCAACTAACGTCTCAATAAGCTCTTTAACAGAAACGATTTTATCTACCCTATAGGCGTTAGCTCCCGCAAAAGCAAATCCGTTTTCAAGATCACCTTTTTTTGCATTCGTCAACGCAAGACCAATACAATATGGCACATTCTTAAAGTCGCAACTTTTCAAACACTTCCAGGAGCATTTAAAAGTTTCCTTAACTCCCGACGAAATCCGCTCAAGAAACTTGTCCCGTATGGCTCTTCCAGGCAATCCAACAGGGCTGTCAATGATGACAATATCTTCTTTTTTGCAGTTTATATATGACTCCTTAAATTCATCCGAAGCATCACACTCATAGGTTGCCACAAACCTGGTCCCCATCTGAACTCCCTGAGCTCCCAACTGCATAATTTTATGAATATCCGCACCTGTATATATCCCTCCAGCGGCGATTACAGGAATGTTTTTGTTGAATTGTTCTTCGTAGGGCTTTACCACGGTGATCACATCAGGCAGTATTTTTTCCAGCGCATAGTCAGGATTGTCGATATGCTCTCTTTTGAAGCCAAGATGCCCCCCAGCTAACGGACCTTCTACAACCACGGCATCGGGCACATGAGAGTATCGTTTTGCCCAGGATTTAAATATAATTTTAGTCGCTCTGGCAGAAGATACTATAGGGACAAACTTTGTAGCAAGTTCACCCAGCCTATCCAGCGGTAATGTCTCAGGAAGCCTTACGGGCAGTCCTGCACCAAGAAAAAGCACATTTACACCTTCATCCACACAACACTGGAGAAGGTCATCGATATCTGAAAGGGCTAACATTAAATTTACGCCAATAATGCCGCTTGTTTTAGCTTTCGTCTTTCTTATTTCTTTCCGCAAGGCCCTTTCGTTCGCTTCCCACGGATTTTCGTGCCAATCGGCTTCGAACTGACCAATTCCAGGGGTGGCAATAACTCCAATACCTCCGGCATTTGCAACCGCTGAGGACAAATTTGATAAGGAAACACCAACCCCCATTCCTCCCTGGATAATTGGTATCTCGGCTTCCAAATCACCTATTCGAAGTGTAGGTATCTTTTTTGAGCTCATATATTATTTCTCTTAATGTTCCAGTGCTTTGCAAAGTGCCAGGCATCTGGACTTGATTGGACTATAAAGCAAGACCGCCATCTTGGGAAGTGAAAAATATAAAACGCGAAAATAAACTGCTTTAATCACCTTTTTGACGCTATGTTCTGTTGTACATCAGGAAACGGTCGTACAAGCCTAAACAAACCAGGTTGGTAAAACTTCTCTTCATCCTTGGCACGCCTGTCAGGGCATTTATTCTTTATTGAAGATATTCTGTGAAGTCGTCAATTCCCGTTTGTTCCATCATTTCTCAATTCTTTTTTTATTTCCATAATTTTATCACGTAGCTCCTTCTCTTTAAACGGGGTTATGATAAACGTCGCATTGCCCATACGTTTAACGCCAGACCCCTGGCTTATTTCATACCGATTGATAACCAGCAATATTGATGCGCCCGAACACTCCGGGGAATTCCGAAGTTGCTCACATATAGACAGCGTATTTTTTGGGTTCTTCCGCGAATAGACGATAATCACCTTTGCTGCCGCAGGCATTGAAGAAACCGCAGTTTCCTCATCGTTCAAAGGTGCGTCCACACACTGCCAATCTGAAAGACATTGCTTAACATGGTCAAGTTCCTCTGCTAAAGCCCCTACAACAATTGCTATAGAACCACTTGTCATAATTTCTATGTCCAAATCAAAATCACGAAGTTGACACGATTATACACTTATACCGGCTTCAATCAATAAATAACGAGGCGGATACTTGACGCCTTTCGACCGCCTATGGCTTGTAGTTTTTTTCCGTGTTCCTAAGAGCATGTCCGAGTATTCGTTCTCAAAACACATAAGTGTTTGATCTTAAAGAATTTAGTTATTTTAGGCTCAAAACACTTAAGTCCTTCATTTACAAACAGTTAAAAATCTCAAGAGCTATTATTCAGACAGACTCATAGCGCCCTCTGCGGCGAAAAAACGTCAGACAAGGTGAAAAGCCGCATGTCTCAAATTCTCGCTTTTAGCTTTTCGATAGCAAACTTCACCACCTTATTATGATCGAATGCTAAATCTTTCGGTATTTTTTCTATATCGAACCATTGCGCCCTGACCGCATCGTCTCCGGCTCGTACGTTACTCTCACATTCTTGCAAAATGCCCATAAATGTTACTGTAATTACTCGTCCCCTTGGGTCTCTCCCACACCTGCCAAAGGTATGAATCTGTTCCAGCGGCACTCCTGTAAGTCCTGTCTCCTCCGACAGTTCTCTGAAAACAGCGTCTTCCAGCTCCTCATCAATATCTACAAATCCACCGGGCAAAGCCCATTTGCCCTTGAAAGGCTCATTTCGACGTTCGACCAGCAGAAGTTTTATCTGCCCGGCAAAAAAACCAAAAACAGCAGCATCAGCGGCCACCATCGGCCTTGGCCATTCGTAAACATATTTACCTCTTTTAGCCATTCTTGATAAATACACCCAAAAGTCGAGTATCAAACTTACCGATAAAAATTCAATCTTAAAAAAAGCTTAAAAGAATCCGCATTTTAATATCTATTTTCGCGTTTTGCACTGTTATTTGGATTTTTCTTATGGCAATTGCTAAAAATCTCTCTTTTGCTTACAATGGCTCTGCTATGGTAACTTTAGGAACAACTTCCGATAACAATATCAAGACCGCATGGCTCAACCTCGACAATGGTTGGAGCGGAAAGGCTGCTTTATATAGGGAACGAGGAAGAAATTTCTCCCAAAACAACTGGTCGGAATCCCTCTCACACCCCGAACTGCTTTTCGAAGATGTTGAGAAAATATTCAAGATGAGCGGCCAAAACTGTGTTGCCGTCAAAAATCTCCAAATAAGGGATACTCAGCTAAAAGTTGTGATTAAGAGGCTTTACGCCGGATCAGGCTTCCGACAGTTCTTTCGTTCATTTAGGCCGGGAAAAGCCCTGAGAAACTTCAAAACAGCTCTAAATTTAATAAACTATAGAATCGCAGTAACAACCCCTTTTGCTGCTCTCCAGAATAGAACTACACTATTTACAAAACAAAGTATTTACATAACGGAATATTTGTCAAACAGCATCGACCTGCATTCCTTTGCCTCTATATTATTGCCATCAGCTGAACCGGTGGCCCGATTTGCACTCAAAAGACAGTTATCGTATCAACTCGCTTCGCTGTTGGCTTCACTGCACAAAAACGGCCTCTGGCACAGGGATTCAAAGGCAAGCAATTTTATCGTCTGTAAGGACACTCAGGATAAATACAAAATATTGCTCGTCGATATGGACGGAATAAAGCGATATTTCCTCCGGAGAAAATCCCGGCAATTTCGTTCGTTGTGGCAGCTTGCAGCCTCACTAATGTCTGTACCAGGTATTAACAGGACAGATTACTGGCGGACATTTACTACCTATTGTAATCTTATAGCCCTTGAGCCTTCGCGGCGCCGGCCACTGTTCCGACAACTCGCCAAAAGGGCACAGGCCAAACATCTCAGGAACATCGGCGGAGGCGCCACCAATATATGATTTGGAAAACATTCTGATAATAAAGCCTAGCTCACTTGGTGACATAGTCCTGGCTTTGCCAGCCCTTACAGCTTTACGCAAAAATCTTCCCGAGGCAAAAATTACATGGCTCATTCGACCCGAGTTCGCTCCACTACTGAAAAACCATCCTCATATTACCGCCGTTTCCATATTCGACCGCGAACTCCTCGGAAAAGCATGGTTCCATCCGCATGCCTTCGCTTCTCTTCTGTCACTTATTCGCTGGCTTCGCAGAAGCAAATTCGACGCCGTAATAGATCTCCAGGGTCTTTTCAGAACAGCCTCTTTAGCCTGGCTCACTGGATGTAAAAAACGGTTCGGAATGGCAAACGCCAGAGAGCTTGCTCACATCTTCTACACCCATAAGGTCCAACAGGAAAATTGTATTCATCTGGTTGATTATTACTTAAAGATCATACAGACCGCTACAGATTCTAAGACCAAGGCCCACTTTGTATTCCCCCGGGACCCTGCCGCTGACGATTCGGTCGACAGCTTATTAAACAGTCACGGCATCAAACCTGAGAATTACGCTGTCTTTATACCCGGTTCCACTCATAGTGACAAATGTTGGCCCATCCGGCGTTTTGCTGCTTTGGCTGACAAGATTTCTTCGAGATTTCACCTCTCCGTTGTCGCTGCCGGAACTGAATCTGAAAAGCAAGCCATTGAAGGCATGAAAAACCTGGCCAATGTCCCCATAGCAGACCTGGCCGGCCGGACTTCTATAAGCGAGCTTATTGCCTTATTAAAAGCTGCTAAAATCGTAGTAACTAATGACACAGGCCCGGGCCACATTGCTGCTGCTTTGAGAACGCCTCTGGTCATGATATTCGGCCGCTCAAATCCTGCCAGGGTCGCGCCATATTCGAAGCCGCAATCTGTCGTGGCCGTTGAGCCGGCCGGCAGGGGCCCCCAGCCCGACAGCCCGGATCCCAGGTATGATATTAAAAACATTACTGTCCCTCAGGTATATCAAAAGGTTTGTGAGCAAATGGATTCGTAGTCCCTATCATTGAGCCGCCCCTCCCGCAGCGACAACAAACTTCAGGTTTTTGCTGTTCCGAACGGAACGGCTCGTTGAGGTCTTCTTGCTCAGAATTCACAGCAACGTTCTCCTTGAGTAGCACAATTTATCGCATACGCTTCAAGCGGCTGTTCGATGTCTCTGGGCTTACTCCATATTCTTCAAACAACCGCAGGACTTCTTCTTTGAGGGCCTTTGGGCGGAGGTGAAATTGGCTTTGATTGGGTTCGTATTGGGTTCGTTTTCACCAAGTGTCCAACTGGGATTATTTCCATATTCCTTTATTAATACTTTATTTACGTTCATTTG
>VRUL01000007.1 GCA_019456145.1 Planctomycetota bacterium | reverse complement strand
TCGGTGATGCGCAGGTAATCAGCGACCGGACCGACGGCGAATATCGCCTCGTTCAGTGCGCTCCACGTGCCGCCGTCACGCACGCGTGCCTTGACGTGAGTGGTTTTATTCAATGTGACCGGGTTGTTATATTTGGTTCCGACGGCATTTCCGCTTATAGGCTGGCGCGGGTCCGAGCCGTCGAGGGTATAATAGATATTGCCGGCCCCGTTGGGATTATCCATTGCCAACTCGTCGCCGGCTGACACCTGGCCGCCGTGCTGATACGAGCCGTTGATATAAAAGATCGGTGCGTCCAAATCAGGGAACATGTTCACTGAGCGCATCTGGTTAATGACGATCTGGGTGCGCCCAGGGAAGAAAGTGTTGACCATGTAGTTGTTCTGACCCTCCCAATCGTTCTTGGTGCGAGGTGGTTCTGTTTTGGAATCCCCCCATCGGGCCGACTCGGCAATGATCGCCAGATCAATCTGGTCCGCTCGGGTCATCCACCGCTGGATATTCGGCGCCGCTGTCAACAGTCCGCCGTTCCAGAAATACTTATTCACCCGGTCGGCGAACAGCATGAGATATTCCGGATGGGCGGTCAAGCGCAAATGGAGCCAGGCCGGATTAAAATGACGCCACTCCTGGCCGACCGATCGATCCGTAGGATCGGTCAAGAGCCGCCCTTCGTAGAGCCCACCATTGGCCCCCAGGGAGTGCTCGGCATCGTGCCGGTACCACGTGAATCCCTGGGGCCGGACGCGATTGTAGATTGCGAACACGTTATTTGAGAAGTGGGCCCAACAACTCACCGGCGCATCGGGATCACCTGTATAGTATGTGCAGATCATATAGTCCATTAGGTTCTCAGGATCAAGCAGTCTCTCACCGCTTGGATCCGGCGTTCCATCAGGCCGAAGACCCAGCACGGCAAGGTAGGCCGCGTCGGAGCTAAAGCCAGCAACCGCAGCGTCATACAGTCGTCGATATGCATCTATTGTACCGTCAGTAGCGTGCAGAGCGCGTGAGGCCGATGAGTCGTTCTTGACCACATCGTATTCTTCTTTATCCCAGCCCAGGTATGACTCGGCGAAATCGGCATCGGCCCTTTCTTGAGTCTGGTAGAGACCCCAGTAATGGCCGTTGATGTATATGTGATAATATCGGCTACGGGTGTATGGCTGGCCCATGTAACGTTGCACGTCGCGTGAGAAGACGTCCCGAATGAGAGTGTTTTGGGAACTGCCCTGGTACGCCCATGAGTTGTTCTGGCTGGTACGCAGATCGATCTTGTCGAATTCATCGGCACCTTCTTCCCCGAACAGTGGGTACCGGAGCTTTCCCGCTCCGTATTCATTGCGAAAGAACAGGCGCAAGGAGTGCTTGGGATTACTGCTACTTCGGCTGAATGCTCCGCGGATCCGCAGGCCCGCATTGATATGGAAGCCTTCGCTGCCGTCGGGATTAATCAACTCCACCGACACGGGCCGCTCCCAATCTCGGCCATCCTCCCGCGCGTTTACGTAAATGCCGATCGTCGGATCGAACAAGTTAGCCAGGTCTGTTACGAGCGAGATAGTGGGAATGGCCTTGATCGCATTTTTCATCTGGCCTGCATACAGGGGGTCGTTGACAATACACGGATCCATACCGTAATTGATTATCTGCCCGTTGACAGAAGAGCTGGGCCAGTTAGGGCCGGGTGGTTGGCCCAGCGGCGATTGTTTTATCACGTCATCGGGGAAGATGTAGGTGTTTGTCTCGATCGCAGAGTCCAGCCAGCCGGGCTTGACCGCAACGGCGCGAAGAACGGTGGTCCTATTGATCTCCAGAGGCGGATCGGTAACTGGATTATAAATCAGCCCGTGGGTTATTGTGGGGACTGAGCCGTCGAGGGTGTAATGAATCTCGGCGCCGTCGGTTCCGTTAGACAAAATCACATCAATATGCCAATCCGGTGGACCGGTGTAGAAAGTACGCTCGGTGTTGATCCAGATATCTGAGACAGCGCCCATTGCACCTAAAATATTGAATGTACCCGGTGTCGCTGTGGTGAAATATTGCGGGTTTACCCGGTTCCTGGCAGCGACCAGCTCGGGCAGAATCAGGAACGCATCATTGTTCTTGTTGTCGTTTAGCCCGTGAATTGACAGCACATTTTTGCCGTCTTGCAGCGTGCCCAGATAGGCTGTAACGTTAATCTCCTCAAAGACCGAAGAATCATCATCAGGACGGTCTGAAAGGGCTGTTGAATTCCAGGATAATGAGCCGGGCGCATTTCGCTCGGCAATGTACTGGCCGTTTAAATACGCAACGAAACCGTCCTCGTACTTCATTCGCAGTGTCAACGTGTCGAAGATACCAGCGCCTCCTTCTTCAATGTTAAATTCGATACGCGTCCATATAGAGGCATTAATGTTCTTCATTTGGCCCTGGATATCAGTGCGAACCGCGCTGTCGCCCATCACCATCCCAATTTCTTCCCCACTCAAGGCCCGGCTGTAGATGCGGGCATCATCCACTTTGCCGGGAAAAGAACTGTCCTGCGTGGCACGGCTGCCAATATGGACGTTATCAGCGTGATACAGGGTAACCACTGCGCTGCCTACCTCCACGCCGTCTCCGTAGTATGTTATTGTTGTTCCATCGTACGTCATGGCATAATGGTGCCACTCCAAAGCTTCCTGATCAGAGAATATTGTTTCTTCCCAGCCCCAGGCGTGGGCGCCGACGCCGCCGGGCCCGCCAAGGCTGCCGATATTGAAGTGACTGCCATTTCCGCCTCCCGTGGTTGTAAAGCCAAAAATAAGGGTCCAATCGGGAATGGAAGTCTGGTCGGCCTTTGCCCAGTTGGTAATTGTTCTGGGCATAGTGCCGTAAATACCGACTGCGCCGACAAACACATACTGATTGCTTCCGCCCGGGAGGCTCAGAACCTGGCCCATGACGGGATCGGTTTCGAAACTGATGTCACCTATAAGCGTACCGTTGCGGCCGTTACTGGAACTGTCGTTGGCGTTGCCTTCAAACTCGTAGTGCGCCAACAGATCCTCATTCGATAGGCCCACTACACCGAAGCCCAGGCCGGTCGGTCCGGTATCCCATGCCGAGTCGTCGAAATTAACATCAGTCCAGTCCGTACCCAGAGAAGCATCGCCGCTGGCGGGCACATGATAGGAAGCAGTCGCACCGGTTTGTACGAGCGCCGTGGCGTACTGTGCCAAACCGTACGAGATGTTGCTCAACTGCTGGGGGTATTCCGGAACGTATTGGTGGGCGATAGTAATACCATCAGCAGCCACCAACGCCAAATAATCTCCGCCCTTATCGAGCTCAAAGTTGGTGTGATAATAACCGGCAGTGTCAAGATAGGGATAATTAAGCGGGTTATCCTCAAACGTCTTCTGCGAGGCAAAGACAATCAGGAACTCACCGGGCACAATCTGGAGACCGTTCGGGAATTGCCATTTGGTCAGGTTGTTTTTATTGTCGGTCAGGTACCAGCCATCAAGATTGACAGTTGTATCGGTCGGATTGTAAATCTCGATCCAGTCGGAGGACTCACCGTTTCCGTCCAGCAGGTCACCGTTTTGCAGTGGTATATTGCTGGTGTTGCTGGCCATAAATTCGCTGATTACTATGTGGGGATCTACTTTCTGCCAGTTATTTGCCAACAGTGAAAAGTCGGCCATATTTACCCCATTGACGCCATCCATGTCGGCAGTACAAGCAAGGACGAGACAGGCCGGGTCCAGCCACTGCCAGGCAAAAGTCCGCAGATCTTTGATATCAACTGTGTAGTCTGAATTCAGGTCACCTATGAGCTGAGGTTGGGCATTAGTCGAACCTGCCAAAATTGCTATCAATATCAGTGATATCAAAGAGGTTTTCGCATATCTGGGCATCCCTAATTTCCTTCCTCACTGATGTTTTAGGTCACTAAACGTGTTTTTTAACTTATAGGCCTTAAATCTGTAATTATCGGTTAAATGAATCATGTCTATTTTAACATTTTTTGGTATTTCAGTCAATGTTAATGATGATGACCCTCAGACTTTGAGTTTTTTTTGTGACGGTCACAACCAGTGAGAGGTGAAGAATTGGATTAACATAAGCGATGTCTTGGTAAAAGGAATTCTCCATGTAACCTCTACTCACTTGCCGTTAAGCCTGAGTGCCAAGAAAACTCTTCTGAGAGCAATCCTGTAAGGGAGGAAGGATTCGGCATTTCCTGAGACACAGTGGCTTAAACTCATCCTCAAAACTATTGAAAGCAAAATGAGATTCTGGTATTGTAGGATTTGAATCGTGCAGGAGCACCATTTATGAAGTCGTCTTATTACGGCGGATAATTGATGTTGCCGGAGTTGTCAAGGAACCGGCGGGATCGTTGGCTGTTATATGGAAGGGTCTATATATGTGCAGATCGTGGTATGTCATTGCATTACTAGTAGGCAGCTTGTGCTCAGCATCGGTTGCAGAGACGCTCAGCTACGTTGACCTTGTCGATCGCTTGACAAATCTCGAACAGCTCGCGGTGCTGCCGGAACCGGGCCAGAGGTGTGAGCAGTGGTCGAGCTATGACCGCAACAGCACATACGATGCCCGGACGGACACGTACCTACGCTGGAACGCCAACGGTGATGGATCCGGCTTCATTCGCCAAGAGAACGGCAAATACGTGCTGGCAGAAATGAAGGGGCCCGGCGTCATCTGGCGCATCTGGTCGGCGCTGGCCGAGAAGGGCCGCGTGGCCATTTATCTCGACGGCAGTGAGAAACCAGCGGTCGATTTGCCTTTCGCAGGATACTTCGACGGTCAGAATGAGCCGTTCACACGTCCGCAACTGGTCTACCAATCCGGTAACGGGAAAAACTGTTACGTTCCCATCCCCTACAACAAATCCTGCAAAATCGTAGCTGAAAAAAACTGGGGCAGGTACTTCCATTTCACGTACTCAACATTTGACAAGGCAACGGTTGTCCCGACGTTCACGGGAGAACTGTCCCCCGCCGAGGCCGCAGCGCTGGACCGCGCAAACCGGATCCTCGCTCAAGCCGACTATGTAGCGCCAACTTCAAATGCGGTCGAAGCTGGCGAGAGTATCCGCAGCGGCGCCGTCGATATTGGACCGGGAAAATCCGCTGTGATTGCTCAGTTTAACCGTGCCGGTGCAATCACCCGGTTTCAGATTGAAATCGATCTGCCTACCTCTGCGGACGACCATAAAATTCTCAGGGAGCTGGTGCTGAAGATGTACTGGGACGGCTCATCGCAACCTAGCGTCCTGTCGCCCCTTGGCGACTTCTTCGGCACGGCGCCGGGCAAGACGGTATACAAGTCACTGCCGCTGGGGATGACCGACAAGGGCTTCTATAGCCGCTGGTACATGCCGTTCGAAGACGGAGCCCTGATAAAGCTGGTCAATGAAGGAACACAGCACCGCCATCTGGAGTTCTCCATATTCCACAAGAAACTAACAGACGGTGCGCAGAATCTGGGACGCTTCCACGCATGGTGGCACCGCGATTTCGCCCCGGAACCACGTCGCGCCATCGACTGGACCATTCTCAAGACAAAAGGCCGGGGACGCTACTGTGGAGTCATGCTCCATATATGGAATCCAAGAGGTGGATGGTGGGGAGAAGGAGACGAGAAGTTCTTCGTCGACGGCGAGAAGTTCCCCTCCACCTTCGGAACAGGCACTGAAGATTATTTCGGGTATGCATGGTGCAGCGAAAAGCTCTTCAACCGGGCGTTCCACAATCAGACGGTCAGCGTTCCCCAGAATCCCTGCGCCCATCCGACACCCCTCGAAAGCGGAGGCCATACGTCCAACAACAGATGGCACATCGCAGACAACATTCCGTTTCATACCTCTTTCGAGGGAGCATTGGAGAAATACATGCTCAACGACCGGCCCACGCGATACGACTGCATCGTCTACTGGTATCAGCAAAGCGCTGGGGCCGTTGCCGAGCCGCTGCCGCCGGTTGAAGACCGAATCTACACGCAGGAAAAGAAAGAGGCTGGGCTTCTGACATTCCTGATCGCACCCGTGCGCCCTGCCGATACCGCACAACTCGAGAGTGCACGCAACACATATCGCCAGATGATGAATGATCCATCGTTGGAGGCCCATCGGCTGCGTCTCAGGGCGCGAATGGCGCATGTGGAAAAGGCCGCCGGCAACGGCGATTTGGCAATAGAACTGATTGAGCTCCTGCTAATCCAACACATCCTTCCTTTCGTGGATCGTGAATTCGCACCGGATATCCTGCCCGTGCTACAGGGCCCGTCCGAGACGCCCGGCTGGGTACGCCCTGTCCTGGTCCACACCGAAGACGGTTCCGCAAAGAGAGTCACAAAGGCAGGACGCCCGGCCATTGTGACCGACCGATCAAACCAGCAGCCTTACATCTACTTCTCACTTCCCAGGACCATCGACCTGCGAGACAAGGACCGTACGGTCACAATGAAAGCCACATATTATTGCGACGGTTCGCCGGGTAATCTCTTCCTCATCCAATATGATTCGCATTTCTCCGACGACATCCCCGGAAAATATCACAAAACAGAAACTGTCGTAAGTCCCGAGAAGACCGGCTGGCACACGGCAACGCTGGTGTGTCCGCGGGCCAGATTCTCCGGCAGACAGAACGCCGGCGCCGATTTCCGGATCAGCGTGCTGTCACCAACGGACATCTTCATCAGCAACCTAAAGGTTCAATACAATCCGAATCCGTAATCACACAACGAATGGTTCTAATAGTTCGTTAATACCTATTCCCTTATCCCTATTCCTTTTTACCATAGTGTTTTTTATATAGCTCATAAGCTGCTTGAAGGTAGCTGGCCTCGTAACCATTTTTAGCACTGGCATGACGGAAGGTGACATTAACAAGATCGACTATGCCTCTTAATATGTCGGCCTGACGGTCAACTTCAATAAATTCCCTGCGGGCCAGTTCCTTATCACCCTTACGATGGAACATGGTGGTCCTGAGTAAGTGATAATAGAACTTATACATGGTCTCGCCGTAAGCGAATCGGCGTTCATCCTCGACCAAACGGACCTTCTCGACAGGATCGGTACAAGCCGACAAGGCAGCATTGATTTTGCCCCGTGCTAATCGCATAGACTCCATCATCTCGACGATATCCGGGCCGTCGTTCGTAACCGGATGATAACTTTCATAACGCAGATGTTTGGTAGGAAACAATTCGAAGTCTTCGCTGGTCAAACCGAAACGCATTGTGTACCTGTTGCGGGGCTGGCCTTGCGAACGAATGTAATGCTTCAAGGGCTTGATGTTGGCGGTTGCATGTTCCAGATGCTGATAAAAGCTTCGAGTAGTTTCAGTCGTGGTCGGATAATAGCGCCCGAAGTAATCATTTAGAATAACATCCACATCTATATCGATATTCCACAACAACCGGCCCATTAAATACTGGTTCAGAGTCCATGTTCCCCAAAGCCGAGTGGGTGTGTGCATGTAATGGAAATGCCTGGCTCCATTGCGAAAGAACCAGGGAATGTCGATCGCCATGATGCGCGGAAAGAGCACAGGCAGTGTTTTGATATTGCTAACGTTATAATATTCACCAATAAAAATAGAGCCTTTATAATAGCTACCCGGCCCTCCGGACCAGCCCCGAAAATCCTTCAATAATAATTGGTTACACTCGGTACATGCCGGATCCGCAAACGAATGTACATAACAACGCATAATCGGGAAAAATGTCATTGATATATTGTCGTAGTCAAAGCCCTTTGGCAGCGGTCTGGTCGGCGGTGACAATGTCGTGCTATAGGCCAGCGTAACCAGGGGAACATTACGTTTCAAACGGCCCTGCCTGCGGGCCTCCTGGATTCGGCTATTGACTGTGTGAATTAGTTGGCAGAGTCGATCCGAAGGGATCCCTGATTTCTTACAAGCCTGACACTGACACCACGTTCCGCCATCGAGCATCCAGAAGTTGACCATGTCTGCATGGGCCCATTGGCCGTCTACAAGGCACTGAATCAGATTTTCAGCCAATTCGCTGGTAGCGTCAGCGTTCGAGGTGCAATAATTACCGCGGAGTCTTTTATGTTTATGGGCGTCTCTCTGCCCGCCGAGCATGACATACCATTCCGGATGTACCTCGGCATATGTAAGCCTGCCGTCTTTATTGATATCACCGAGGTATTCGCTGCCGGCTGAATACGGATCTTCAGGTTTGTTTTCATCGCCTTTGTATTTGCTACAATTGTAAGGGTATTCGCTGTGGGGGTTGAGGAAGAGTTCCTGAATATCGTGGGCGCCTGCTGTGAGTTTTATGCCGAGCTTTTTGAGGAAACGATATTGGCTTTGGTCGGCAGTCCAAAGGTTCAGGCGGTTGCGGGCCATCCACAGAAAGAACTCGTCGTTGTCATTCCAATCACCTTTGGTGAAGAATCCCCGTGTCAGATAGTGAGGTTTCTCGGTCAGCTTAAGGTCGGCCGGTAAGTTTACTATTCTTTTGGGATAGACTGTACCCTGCTCGCCGAGCCCATAAAAACCTATGCCCAGTTTTTCCAAGTAGGCATATACTCCGTAAAGTACACCGATCCTATCTGCGCCCTCGATGATAGTTACTATTCTTTGGTTTTGCTCGAACGAGCGAATGCAAAAAGACTCCGGCCTGCTCAGGTTAGCTCGTCTATCCCCGGGAGCATTAAACGAGTCTATCAACAGGTTCGAATCCCGAGTACCCAGCAGAAACACATGCCCGCTGGTAGGCAGGTTGTCGGATTTGACCAATTTGATGTCCTGCTCTTTGTATTTGCAGATGTTAGGGAGAAAGGTTTTCAGCTCGACTGCTGCATAAGATTCCGTGCAGGCATTGTCATCAGATTTATCTTCATCCTGCCAGTTGACCTGTTCTTCGCTACCAGCCGCTGTCTCAAAGCTCGAGAACTTTCCGTGATTAGCTACAATAGTAATTGTCTCGGCGGCATTAGCCAGGGCTATGGGTAAAAGCAAAATAATACCTGCGGACAAAGCCGCAATTAGACATCGTGACAGACTATAATTCATTACAAAAAACCTCCAACGGACATGATCATTTAATAAAATTCTGCCATCTCGGTCAACGAGCAAAAAGCCTCTCTTAGGACACTTGTTGTATTTCTTGCGGCCCTTTACAATCGAGGTGCCAGTCGTTCCATATTTTCTACAATGAAAGGATCTATTATCTGCTAATCTTATGAAAATGTCTATTGTATAAGCGCTTTTATATCAATGGTTTATTAACAATAAAGAAACTGGTAAACATTTTAATGGCCGATTTCAAAGAGTTCACCTGAAATGCTCTGTGTGAAAAGTTTTGTTTCGGCCTGCTGATTAGGCTTTGACCAGGCTATTCAACCAGCTTGCCTTTATCAGCTTTCGTGGCGCACCTACAACTTTACTACAACCCGAAAAGCTGTTATCTGCCAATTTCACAAAAATACTCATTTTATAAGTGTTTTAGTTGCAGCGTTTTATGATAAGGTGAAAATTTTGTGACGGTTTCAATGAACTGCGCGAAATCATAAAGATGAAAGGGGGGCTGTCCAAGCCGTAAAGCCAACGGACTACTCCAACAGAAATCTCACACAAATGTTGGGACGACTTTTGTCGAAAGGCCCGCACCGACATAGTGGCGGTGTGGGTTTCTTCTTTGAATCATCTGTTTGCTTATTGTGCGGCTTTACTTCTTAGTTGCAGCGGTCAGAATACCTTTCATGGCGGCAGCCTTGACGTGCGCGGGCTTGTCATCGCCCTTGAACTCTTTGTACAAAGCTACTGCCTCGGACTTCTCACCATCGGCCAGCAACCGCTCGGCACAGACCAGGGAGGCGTCGGCTACCGGTAGCTTCATGTTGGCAGATGCTTTCTTAGCGAACTTGCTCAGTTCCTTGGCCGCAGCCGACGTGCCGATCAGACCTAACGATTGGGCCGCGGCTTTGGCGACCTGGATGTCGGAGTCACCGAGAAGCTTCGAGAAGACCTTGATGCTCTTCTTGTCGCGGCGTGAGCCCAGCGAACCGATAATACCCGGCTTGAGCTTCCTGCTGACCTTCGGCAACGCGTCCCGCATCGCCTTGGCCGCCTTTTTGTTCGGAATGCGTTCCAGGGCGTAGCGTGTGATGTGCGAGGTCTCCTCGGCGGCTAAAAGAGCGGCGAGGGCCTCGACGGACCGGGCTGTGCCCACGATTCTCAGTTTGCGGCAGACATAGTCCTGTGCAGATCGTGAGATGCCGCCGGCAAGTGTATCCACCAAACTCTTCTCCAGCGCCCTACGCGCTGCGGCATCGTCATGCGTAGCAATGATAGCCTGGTCGATGGGCTTGAGGGCCTGGCGGTCTGCGCCCCAGTCATAGGTCTTAAGCGTTTCCAATGTTTTGTCTAATGCGGCCGAATCCGTTTGTGCAATGGCTATGGTAGCTGCACCTGCCGCCAGTGTCATTTTAGTAGTTTCTTTATTTATCATAATCAAGTCTCCTTGTTGTAATCACTTGTTCAAATCACCCAGGGCTCTCTTCTTGCAACGTCGACAAGACGGTTGGCTTCATCGTCGTTAACGAATTGTTGTTTCACCGTGTCCCATTTCAGTGACCGTTCCAGTTCGTACGCTATGAGGAACAGGTGGCATACTGTTGTCGTGTGGACCGCGTATTCGATGTCGCGGAACGGCCTCCTGCGTGTCTTGACGCAATCGATAAAGTCGCCATAGATGCCGCCGCTTCCGGCATATCGGGGAACCGGTTTCGAGGGACCTTTCTCATTCGTACCTTCTACTTCCAGGTTGCCTCGATCCGGGTAATTATGGTGAATAAGCCTGCCGTTCGGATAGCGGCAGGTTGCGAACTTTCTACCGTTTTCGTTGTGGAAGATGACTTCTTCAGGTTCCAGTTCCCTGACATCAATGGCAAAGGTAGCGCCACCGAAATGATGTGCGCCCCAGTCGGTCATGCCGCCGCCGGAGTAATCCCTGAACGACCGCCAGCTTTCTCCATTGATGCTGTAACTGCCGCTGCATCGGTGGGGATGGTACGGCGCCCAGGGGGCGGGGCCAAGCCACCTGTCCCAGTCGAATCCTTCGGGGATGGGCTCGCCTTTCTTGTTGCAGTCCATCGGAAGCGGGCCAACGTTAACGTTGATTGACTTGATGATGCCTTTGTCTCCATTCCAGCAGGGATCGACCGTCTTCCTGTAGTCTCCGAGTACTCGCTGGCTGCCGCCCGATACAACCCGACTATAACGCCGGGCAGCGCCGATCATCAGCTTGCCTTCACGGAGCGTCTTGGTCTCGGGCTTCTGGCAGTAGATGTCCTTTCCGTTGCGGCATGCCTCGATCACTATGATCGCGTGCCAATGATCCGGTGTTGCACAGTGCACAGCGTCGATATCATCGCGCACCATGATTTCGCGGAAGTCGTTATAAACTTTGCAGTCCTTGTTGCTGTACTTCTCGTTCACACGGTTCATGGCGCCGTTTCGAGCACCCTTTCTTACGTCGCACACGGCAACATACTGGACATCACCCCGACCCAGGAATGAACCCAGGTCACCTCGGCCCATGTTGCCGATGCCAATGCCGGCCATCACGATACGGTTACTTGGTGCGGTGTTGCCGTCTTTCCCCATCGCGGACGCCGGGATCAAGTAGGGCAGTACCACCGATGCTGCGGTTGCTTTCAGAAATGTTCTTCGTCCATGAAACCTGCTATGGTCCTTCGTTGGTTTGCTCTTCTGGTTTGCCATCTGTTGATCCTTCCCTTGGGTTCAGTTTGCATAATTGCTTTGAGCCAAGTCGATTCTGAATCTCACTTGCTTAATCAATATCGCATGCAATAGAGAGGACATTTCCTGCGATAGCCTCTCTCCCCGCGACCGCCGCGAGGCTTCTGCTGATACTGATAGGAATTTTGATTTTACGGCCATTTGTAATGATTATACTCCCGAAGCAAAAAATATCAAGGGGAAAATACTCAAATATCCGCGTGTCTTGACTGAAACATTTAAGTAAGAAACTATACCACAAGGCACCCTTTTCCTGAGTCGCAAATTGTTAAAATTCTTCGCCAGAACCTTGTCTCCAAAATGTCACTACAGATGTCAGATTTTGTGAGTTGTGAGGGCATCAAACATTAGATATTTGCCAAATAACGAATATTTTTAGAAAATTTTCGGATTCAATTACCTATTCGCTTTTGCCATGCCATATGTTAATGTTGGCTGATATGTCGTAATAGGATGCCTCAAAAAAAATTGTGGTAACAGAGATTTGAGTATTTGGCTTTGAGATCTTCATAAGTGTCCTCCTCTGTTTAAGATCAACACTTCTTGTTTTCATGATTACAGCAACTCATCTTGAGCTCTATAATAACCATGCGTATATGCATAAGACATTCCTCGGAATGTCTTATTACCGAAGTTTACTGAGGGTCTTTCGGGCTCTCTGCCTGGTGCCATCGTTCCTTGATTTCTCAGCCACCGTTTGCAGCACTTCTCGGCGCTGGTCCCTGGAAACCCCGCTGATATCTTTACCTGCAATTCGCACCATGGCCGAATATGCTTCCTCGACGACCGCCGGGTCCTCAGCGAGGGTCGTCAATAGCTCCAGAGCACTGGCGCTTGGCGCTTCACCCAGAACGGCGATGGCCTGCTTCTTCTCTTCGGGCCGCTTGATGTGGGACAGCATGTCCTTGATCTTGGCCACCTTTCGTTCATTGCTTAGCTTCTTATTGCCGCGTATGTACTGCAGGTAACCACGCAGACCCAGCACATGATGCGGCATCTTCTTAGCCGATGTGACCAACATCAGCAGGGCTTGCCCTGCCTCGCTGTCCTGGGGCCAGTTGTACGGCCAATTCGACAGGATACGCACAGCCTCATCCTGGACGGGGGGCTCAGCGTTCTCAATGGCGGATTTGACAGCCGCTAGCGCGTCGGACCCGCCGACGATGGCCAATGCGTGCAGTCCAATCATGTGGAGCTCGTTGTCACGGCTCTGTGTTAAGGGTTTCAGGTGCGGGATGCATTTCGCGCCGCAACGGCCACTAATCGCCAGCAGGGCCTTTCTGATGCCTGCCCGTTCACTGGAGTTTTGGGTATTCTCAAGCATCTTGACGAGATCGGGCGTCTGCTGGTCCTGGCCGATAATGCTGATTGTCCTTACGGCCGCACCGCGAATCTCGGCATCATTATTGTGAAGGCTCAAGACGACCGCAGGAAGAGCCTTGTTAATTTGCCTCTGGCCGGCCAGCTCGATGAGAACCTGTTGGAGCTTCCCTTTCGCTTGCGGCAGGCGGGCGAGAATGTCGGCTTCGACGTCTTTGCCGGGCAGTCTGACGAGCGTCTCCATAGCTGCTTGTTTCAGCTCGGCATCATCCTCGGTCGCGGCCTCCAGCAGGACCGGCACGCATGAGACATCGCCCAAACGGATGAGGATGTTGATGGCCGTGATGCGCAGCTCCTTCGGACCGCTCTGAGCCGTCTTTTGAACGATTGGTAGAACCGCAGAGTCGCTACGGTCGGCCAGGGCCAACAATAGCAGGGAACGCCGGTCCGGATTCAAGCGATTCAGTTCGACTGCCAAAGCCTCGGTCACGTTGCGGCCGGGAAGTTCACGGGCCGTGCGCAATCCGATACCGAGCCTCTTTTTGTCTTCCGATCGCAACTGCTCGATCAAGAGGAGAAGACCAGCGGACTGACGGGCCAGAATAGCGCCGCGGATTGCCTCCAGGTGTCTCTGATCTGGCACGTCCGCTTTGCGAACGGTATCGTACAGCTTGACGGCTTCAGCAGTCCTGTTGTGTGCCAGGAAGCGCTCGGCACATAGAATGCAGCCTTCGGCCACGGCCGACCGAACGCCGACCGGCGCATTGGCCAGGGATTTCGTCAGCGCCTTGGCTGCCTTCTCGCCGCCGATGTGGCCCAACGCCACGGCAGCGGCCGATGCGACAGAAGCATTGACATCATCGAGTTTCTGCAAGAGGGTGTCAACGGCGCCGACATCCCGACGCACTGCAATCGAATTTATCACTCCAACAAGCAACCGCCCCTGCAGATTGCCCAGCGCGTTGCGTAGTGCGGTGTCGGCGGAGGTTCCGGGAATCGCTTCGAGCGCGATCCGCGCCCACGACGCCAGCTCCTTGTCCGACAGTAGCGGCGCGAGGGCGGGAACGGATTTTTCAGTGCCGTAGATAGCCAGTCGTTTGCAGGTGATGGCTTTGTCGCCCTTGGCTGCGTCGGACTGCAGAACACTTATCAGGTCGCTTTCTTTGTACGGGTGATTCTGTGCAAAGGCCCCCGTCCACAACGTGGCTATCAGAAGAGCAATGCACCAGCATAAGTATCGTTTCTTGATTATCATGATTGTCCTCGTAGCTTGAATGGTTTCTTTCGAAATATCCGGCGCTATATTCGCCATGGTTCCCGCAGGGCCTCTGAACGCAACCGGTTGGCCTGCTCGTCGCCAATGAATTCGTTCTTCTTCGGGTCATACTTGACCTTGCGATTAAGGAAAAGGGCGATGTTGGCCGCATGGCAGGCGATATGAGCCCAGCACGCCGCGTCGGCGTTGGCCCGGGTCAGGGCCCGCGTCTTGACACAATCAAGAAAGTCACGCACGTGGAAGTCAGCGGGGTAGCCCGGTATCTTGGTTCCTCTTCGGAGCAGCAGCGATTGGGAACTCGCGCCAAACTCCGCATCGTCGCCCGTCTCGACCCAGCCGGTTTCGCCTTCGAAACGGACCGGACACGAGCCTAACGGCAACCATCCGTCGTTACGCATGATGAGTTTTACGCCGTTGGCATAGCGGGCATGTAACTGGCCGTTCACCGGCTCGTACTCCACGGGTGCTGTGTCGTCGGCGTCGTTGGCCAACTGGCACAGGTCGACGCAGTGGGAACCCCATTCGAGGCACCCGCCTCCGACCAGACCGCCGCCTTTTTCGAAGTGAAAGGCGTTCATGAGTTTGCGGGTGTAGGGTCGCCAGGCGGCAGGGCCGAGGTACATGTCCCAGTCCACTTTCTCTCGGGGCGGTTCCGGCTCTGGCGCGACCCAGCCACTCATCTTGGTCCCCAGGCCGCCGGGGTGAGCGTGCAGTGTCTGAAGCTTACCGAGCTTGCCGGTCCTGGCTAATTCGATCGCATAGGCAAAGTTGGGCAGGCTGCGGCGTTGCGTGCCGGCCTGGAACACACGAGCCGTGCGCCGAAAAACATCCGCCAGTGTTAGGCTCTGGGCGATGTTCTTCGTGCAGGGCTTCTCGCAGTAAACATCTTTGCCTGCTTTTGCCGCCATCGTTGCGGCCGTCACGTGCCAGTTCGGGCCGGTAGCTATCAGCACGGCGTCGATATCGTCGCGGGCGAGTAGATCACGCATGTCGATGTACGTTGCGCACTGCTTGTCACCGTTGATGGTATCGACCTGGTCCTTGGCGCGTCGGCGGTTGTCGCCCCGTACGTCACAAACGGCCACACATCGCAAATCAGGCTCGCGTAAGAAGCAGCCCAGTACGTATCGGCCGCGATTGCCAATCCCAATGGCACCCAGTCTGATTCGCTCGCTGGGGGCCACACTGCCACTCTTGCCCAGCGCCGTGCCCGGGATAAATTGTGGCACGGACAGGCAAACACCGGCCTGCACTGCGGTTTTGAGAAACCGCCGTCGGTTTAGACCCATTCTTTCTTTGCACATACTTGACCTCCTACTAAGCAAAAAAATCTACAAGACACAGTGATCAAACTTCTCATAGGCCCCTTTTCTCATCTACGAATAGAGAGAAACTGAGGCTTCATTCCATACCAACGTTAGTTGAGCACGTTTACCATACTCGACATCGTTAATCGAGATTCGCTGTTTATAACCAACATTAGCAGCAATACGTCTGGGAAGTATAGCAGGAAATCTTATCCTATGCAAAGCGATTTTCTCACCAGTGATAGCACGCCGGAAGACTGGCCAATCTCCATTCATGCCTCAAGACCACAAGCTCTATAGGATTAGCTGACCCTCAGACGCAGCGGCGAAGTGCCTTATAATTCGTGGTCGAGTAGACGTATATAAGCTCTTTCATTTAAGCGTGTTTTTTGCTCGATTTTTATGGGCTTTTTGGGCTTGGTGCACCATACAACCCGGCTACAACCCGAAAGCTCGTTATCTCTCAATTCTACAAAAATCCCCGTATCATAAGCACTTTGTATGCAGTGAGTTATAAAATAGTCAAAGTTTGTGATAGGTTTCAATGTACGTTTCGATTTCATTCACTGAAACACTATTTTTTTAAGGAGAAGAACGATGAAAAGGTCAAAACGAAAAACTCTATCAGATAAATTTCCTTTAACTCTCTATCCCATTAGAAAGTACTGTGATCCACCGCTTGAATACGAGTATTATTGCTTAGGCATTTGGCATTTCAATTTAAGGTTTTTTTGTAAAAAAACGTGATTTCGCAGGAATGGGATTCCAAACAACCGGCTCAAATGGTTTCAGTGCCTTTAAATCCCGCCTCGGATACTCCCAAGCTTTTTTAACCGCAGTATCTACTAACTTCAGTATTATTTGGTAGTCCGGATCGTTTGTATTTTTATAGATCACATCGCTGCACTTGCCCGAACCTCCAGCTGTCTTAGCCAGCGGTGCTGTCAGGAATAAACTCAAATGAGGGGAAAGGATATCAATCCAATCGGCGCGTGTTACTGTTACCGGGTCATGACAGGAATTGCATCGAAGCTTATGGATATTACTAATCTTTTTCAATAACGCTTGATCGTTCGGTAGATTATAGGCGCCCGGTTGCTGCCTTTTGTTCACGAACCGATCATGATATGGAGCGTTAAGATCGATCCAAGTTACCAGAGTTCGCCATTCATTCGGACTCAGTTTTGCTCGCTTGCTGCATGTTCCATTACGTAACACATGCACTAATTTACTTTTATGAGAACCGAATTGGAGAGGTAGTGTGATCCGTGCATCACCCTGCACCGGCGACCACGATACCAGTTTATGTTGTATAATCGTCTCGAACGCACGATTCATACCATAGCCAGGAACAGGTTCTGAATGCCCGGGTCCTCGTTTAGGCCCCAAAGTCAAACCGCCATGAAAATCCAGACCACCTGCCGGTTTCAGACCGCTATGACATGAAACACAATGTCTGTTGAAAATCGGTTGGATATCCCGCAGAAAATGAATCGGCTGGTCACCCCAGGCTGGGGGAATTGGTTCGGATGGTTCTCGTAACTGTGCCTTTGTCATCCGATCGATAATTGGTGCTTCTGCGCGTGTTTCATGGCAACCGACACAACTGCGCAGCTCACCTGGCTGAAAACTGACAAACGAACGCATCCGTCGCAGTTCCATGTGATTCTCATCCAGCAGTTGAAAATATACAGGCGTATCAATGGGTACTCGAAAATGCGCACTACCGTCTGTTTCAATCGGTACCGTACCGATCACTCGTGCCGGTGTCCAATTATTTGGATACGCTTTCTCCATATACCGATGGCCACCATAGCGATTATCATAAGGCCACTGCAGACGATGAGAAATCCGAAGATATCTCGCTCGGTCGGCGGTCACTCCCTCCACCCCATGTGTCACATTTGTCACCGAACAAATAGCGAAATCCTTATTCGGATCAGTAAGATCAGGGAGAATCGGCGGTCGGGGGCGCTGTCGCAATGGAATTGGGATAAAACTTGAAATTTTCGGGTCCCGATAGATCAGTTCTTTTGTTCCGAACACGTCAATAAGATAGATCCCATATCCAGCTGGTTCGGTTTGTTGGTTCGAGTATGAATATGAAGCCAGGAAATATTTATCCGACAAAGGCCACGGTGTCGAGTAGAATCCACCCCGATCAAACACACCGCCTTCCTCCGCTGGAGTACCCGACATGCCACCCTCAGGTGGTTTCACACCAGGTGTTACGATTTCTATCGCTTGCGGATTATTCATCCCAACGCTAGGCGTTATGATAACCACTGGACCAACTGCCAGTGTATGGTGACCCGTAGCAATCGATACCAGCTTACCTGTGCTTGTCCCCGGAATGGAACGAACGTCCTCCAGTGCCCACGGATCATTCAAATGCTGTTTGAACAGAGCATCCGCTCCCGTTCCGTCTGGTCGAATAATCCAGATGGATTGTATGTTCGCCCAGTTTCGCTCCTGGTATTCCCACCGTGTATAACCAATTGTTCCATCGTCCAGGCAGTGCGGTAAGTAATCGCCATCTTTAGATACGCTCATCCACCTAATGTTCGAACCGTCCGGCCGGCACACAAACAGATTACACGATGTTTCATCTTTATCGTACTCGTTGCATTGCAACGAACAACCGCACCGTTCCGAAACGAATACGATATCTCCATTCGGTGAATATGTAGGATCCAGGTCACTCCACTGACCGTCGGTGATTTGCTTTAAACCTTCACCCTTGATTCCAATCTCAAAAATGTGAATTGGCTCTTCAGTCCGCCGAAGATCATAGTTTGTCCTTCGATCTTTCCAGCCCGCCGGAGGCTGATCACTTTTTGCCTTGGCGTAACCGAACACTACCCGATCCGCGTCCCACCACAGGTCCATACCGTGTACATGTCCCGGCCCCAGGGATCCCTTCAGAAGGTTACGAACAGACGGCTCCACCTCGTTACTCGACAATCGCGCAATACAAATATCCCCACCCGGTCGTGACACCCATGGCATATGATTAAGACATATATCCGGATATGTCTCCTGTGTGAACCGCTTAACAAAAAGAAGTTCCGAAAAATTCAAAAGTGGATTGGTAAAAGCCAGCTTTCGCACCACACCTCGAACCTGCAGATACAAGCTCCGCCGTGTTTCTTCAGAAGCATTAGGATTAAGTTTCTTCAATTGGGCAGCTAACTTTTTCAGCCCTAAAGTAAAAGATTGGGTATCCACTCCCATCGACTGTAAATCGTTCGCCAGTTTATGCCCGCGTTTTAGGAAATATACTGTAGGAAACACCTTAACCGGCTTTATTTGCGCTCTCCCTTTAGCTGTGGACCAGGGACTTATACTGCTTTGATCCACTGGCTTACCTGATGCCAGATTATGTTTTGGATCCTGGGGCCCATAGATCTCCACTTCATCCAGATGAAAAAAGATTGGTTTCATACTCGGAATCTGCAATCGAATAAACCGGACTTGCAATGGTGCTGAATCAAACCGAACCTCCAGCGGCGGGGCCTTCGATACACCTCCGAAAAATTTACCCGGATTACGGTAACGTATCGTCCAGTCTTTACAATCATTCGAGCTCAAAATAATCATATGATTCGAATTATGTAGCCCGGGTGCATAGTCGAGTCGATTATAAATTACGATCCGAGAAACCGCCGGTCGCTCGGTTCCGAGATCGACTTGCCACCAGGGATTCGGCTCATGCCCTACATGAAATCCATACGTTCCATTCTTAATGTCATCAACTGCGCCCTGCGCATCTTCGAACGTCTGAGCCGGTTTCGTTGGTTCGATCCACGCCTCTGCCTGCCGAAGCCAATCCTGCTCGATTAATGATATATGGGAAGAAGTGTTACCGAATAAGACAGATGTGGAACTCAGCAGGTACATAATAGTCAGAATTACTATCATATTCCCTGTTTTGTTAGAACTCTTTATCCGGCCTATCTGTGAAAAATACAAACGACGATTCATAGAGTACTTCCTACTAAAATCTTGGCTTCGAGTTCTACCAATATATTATACTGTTTCGATGGAGAAATTAGTACCGGGATTCTTTATTTATATAATCAAGTATTATAATTCCATCAATCCATTTTTTACTGGGATTGTCCACATCAGCTTTCGTGGCGGACCTACAATCGCAGTATAACCCGAAATCCCATTATTTGATCCCAGCACAATGGATTATTGTTCAAGACACCCTTCTCATAAGCTGCAAAAGGTCAGAATTCTTTGGAAATTCGTGTCTCCAAAATGTCTCCACAAATGCTGATTTTACGAGTTCTGAAGACGTTAAACATCAACTATTTTTCAACAAATCGCGGATTCAATGTATGTTGCGCATGCGATGGCAACGGAGAGTGCAATGCATGCCCAAAAAGAAGACTGTACTACGCCTACTCGACTGATATAATGTAAGCGTTTGCTATGGTCCCATCCCGCCGGGAGGACATCGCCCAACTAAGCTTGCGCTCCATGGTCGGCGGTACATTAGCTGCCTTTACGACCGCATGTATTGTAGGGATACTGTTTTGAAATGTGGAATTGAAAGGCCAGAAAATGTTTTCAGAAGTGTTAAACGGAAAATCGTGGGGCTGTAGATGGATTCAATCTTTTCTATTTGCAATTACTTTTTCACTGATCTTAATAGGCAAGCTGTCAGCATCGGTCGTGAGAATTGATGGGGAGTTTAAAGACTGGAAAGATGTCAAAGTATGTGCATATGATCCTAAGGGGGACGCCAACGGCGCGTTTGATATTACGAAAGTATATGCCGCGAGTCAGGGCTCTATCCTCTATCTTAGGTTTGACGTGGTTAGCCTCCTGAACCTCCAAAACGGTCCGAGGGCAGAAGGAACTTTATTGGTCATAATCGATCTGCCGAACAATAAACAACTGATGCTGGATACGAGAGGCAGGCGGGCCTTTCTAAACGACGACTTAAAGGAACGAATCCCCTGGGATCGTTTGAAGTACGTTGTCGGGCCGACCTATGCCCAGAATGAATTCGAAATACAAATTGACCTGAGTGAATTCAATATTGATCGTGGCGATGCCATAAGCATTCAATTTAACGGCTCCGATCAGCTCAGCGCCCCGGTTACATTTACATTTTCACAATCCTCGGAAACACCTAAACGCCGATCTCATCGCCGAGACCTTGGAACAGACGTAAGAATAGTGAGTTTCAATACATATTTCGAAGGTTTGAGCGATCCTGATCGAGAAGACGCCATGGGCCGTCTGCTGAATTCTGTCAACGGTGACATCTATTGTTTTCAGGAGGAATGGAAAACCGAAGGTCACGGTGAAATCTTGAAACGTTTAATGCCACTGAAAAACAAAAATCCATGGCATATCCACAAAATACACGGCAATGTCATTGCATCGAAGTATCCCCTGAATATATTGCCGTCAAAAAATAACAGGTATGCAGCGGCGTATATCAAATCGGCCGAAAACTATCTATTCATAATTAATGCTCATCTTTCGGCTATGGGATACATTGGCAGCAAAGAGGACCGCCTCCGCATCCGGCAGATAAATGATATTATTGTCACTATCGATGAAATTTACAGGGGACAATATGATGAAGATGATGCGCACGGCACAAAATCTGGAATAGTAATTGTCGGTGATTTCAACTTGGTTGGATCCAGGACGCCTTTAGATCTGATAATCGACAAGAAGGTTTATGGCTTGAAAGATTGGTTGATACCCAACTTGATTGGCGAATCTGTTATTACCTGGCGTGGAGGTTCGCGTGCCTCCTTTTCACCGGGCAAGCTGGATTACATTATCTACAGCACCAGGACTCTTGTGCCCAAAAATGGATTCATACTCGATTCCGAGCTTTTGAATCGAACGGAACTCAAGCAACTGAAATTGGATGTCGCCGATAGCAAACTGAGCGATCACCTCTTAATAACTGTCGATTTTCAGTTTTCAGGTCCCCCAGGAAATTGATCTGTTCCTAATCTACTCCGTTTGTGATTGATTTATCAATATTACAATCAATATCCGTGCGTCTTGACTGAAGCATTTAAGCAAGAGACTATACCACGAGACACCCTTTTCTTGAGTTGGAAAACTTCAGGATTCTTCGAAAAATCGTGTCTCCATTTTGTCACTACAAATACTGATTTTTCTTAAATCGGGTCCGGATATATCTCATTTTTTGGCTGAATATTGCAATTTACAAAAAAATATCGGGCCAATAAAGGATTCAATGTCCTCTTTCACCAGCAGCTTGACTTAGCACACGTTTCACAAGAAGTCTTCTATTGGGACTTGCCTTCCGCCTCTAATAATTTGACTCGACACTCGTTTCTCTTTTCTGGCTTATCCCCGGCTTTGTAAAAGCAACCAGGTGTCCAGGGGTGTACAACTGATTTGGCCAATAGGTGCTCCCGTACCCAATTGCTTTTTCGGCACGTTTATGGCATGGTATACAACACAAGCATGGAATTACTTACAGGTAATCCTGAGAATGATAAAATTATTCTCAACGGAACCGCCATGAGAATCAAAGGGCGTCAAACAATAGATATCGATTTCAGGGCAATAGTTTGTAAAGGATTAACTTCTGTAGGTAAAGTTACGGCCGAAGGTATTGCCTCTTGAAAGAAAGGAAAAAAGACAATGAATTCTCTCAAGAGATGTATGTGTGTGATAAATCATGAAATACCTGACAGAGTACCTGTCATTCCCCAGGACGCACAAGTTGCCGCATACTTAGCCGGATTAAATTGTATAGAATACGCAAAAGATGCCGATAAACGGGCCTCCGCAATAATCCAACAGCGCCAGAGATTTGATTATGATGGAGTGATAATTGGCGGTGATACGGTATGCCTGGCCGAAGCTGTTGGTGTTGGAGTCCAATATTCAGAAACAGAATGCCCAAGATGGAAGGTCGGCTGTCTGGAAAATTATGACAACATCGACAAACTCAAACTACCCGACCCCGCCAAAGATGGGAGATTGCCGGTTTGGGTCGATACGGTTAAGAAGGTTGCTGAAAAAATAGGCAATGAGTATCTTGTTGTGGGGCGGGCCGATCAGGGGGCTTTCAGTCTTGCATCCATGATGCGTGGTATGGAAGATTTTTTCATGGATATCGCCTGTGCGGCATCAGATGAAAAATTGAAAGGACAATTACATAAACTATTGCAATACTGCAATGATTGCCAGTGGGAGTTTATTAAGGCATTACAGGCCGCTGGTGCTCACGTTGTTACAACAGGCGACTCTATTGCCGGGCCGTCGGTCTGCTCGCCGGCGACTTATGAGGAATACTGCCTGCCGTATGAAAAACAGATGGCCGAAAGGTGTAATCAAATTGGAATCCCATATTCTATTCATATCTGCGGACATACCGACCCGATTATTCCCAAATGGTTGGAGGCTGGTGCTCCAATATGGGAGATCGATCATAAAACTGATTTCTCAAAAGCAAGGAAAATGACCAGGAATAAGGTGACAATTATTGGAAACCTTGATACATGGGAGATGTTCTCAGGCACTCCTGAGATGGTGTTAAAGGCTGCTGAAGCAATAATCAATATCTGCAAACCCGAATGCGGTCTTATTTTGAGTTCAGGCTGTCTTTTGGCAAGGGACACGCCTGTAGAGAATCTGCAGGCCTTGTCGGATGCAGCAAGAAAGCATGGCCGATATTAGAAGAATCATTTGAATCAGAAAAAGATTGCTGCAACATCTTAACAATGGCACAATGACGCTACAACGTGCAGCCGTACAAGGAACTATTTTATGAAAATCGATTCGATAATTGTTGGCGCCTATTTCCTGATAGTATTTATCGCCGGCTATTTTATCAGTCAACACTACAAGAAGGCATCCGCAGGAGACTTTATTACAGGAGGACGTGACAGAACATGGTACCAGGTTGCGTTTGCCTTGTTTGCGATGGCCGCCGATCCTGCCATTCTCAGTTTGTGCGGACTGGGATTTCTCTGGGGTTTCTACATAATCCAGTGGAACAGCGTGCATATGTGGTTCACCGCCTGGTTCGCGGCAATGTTTATCATCCCGATTTACTGGCGGTCAAAAATAGTTACTACCCCTGAGTACCTTGAGAAACGTTTCAGCCTGCCATGCCGGGCCCTGTTTTCCTTGCTGCTGACGGCCACATTGATCATAACGCTAGCTGGTGCGGTTTACCTTGGAGCACTTCTTTTGAAGGACTTTCTCAATTGGTCCCTGATGGCAAGCGTGATTCTCATTTCGGCCATTATTGGTTTCTATGTGATTCTTGGCGGCATGAAAACAGTACTGACCATGGATTTCTATCAGGGGATATTCGTAATAATTACTTTAATAATAGTGATTATTGCTGTCGTCTATAAGGTCGGCGGGCTTGGTGTTCTTGCAAATTCAACTGTAATTACAAAGGCCGGCGTGAGTATCCACTCAATCGTTCCGCCTTCCGACTGGTCGCTGGTGACAAAAAAATTCTTTCCAACACAGGCAATTTTGACCTGGGCTCCGATTACGGGGCTGGCCTGGTTGTCCTGTAATTTTTCGATGGCCCAGCGGCTGCTTACTGCCAAAAGTGAAGCTCACGCACAGAAAGGCCTTCTTGCTGTGGCTATTCTTGCCGTATTTTATCCGCTGGCATCGTTTTTAGTTGGCTGCATGATGCGTATAAAAATGCCCGACATCCTGCCGGACGAAGCATTTGTTATGGCAATCATGGAATTGGTTCCTGTGGGCTTGCGAGGCTTATTAATTGCGGGTCTGATGGCGGCATTGCTCTCTACGGTTGACGGAATGCTGACAGCCTCTTCGGCGCTTTTTGCGGATGACTTCTATTTACGAATTATCAGAAAAAATGCAAAACCCGATGAGTTGAAAAAAGTCGTGCGTATCACAGAGGTTCTGACAATACTCCTTACGCTGGCACTTATGCCGGTCATTCGGAAAGCCGACTCGGTGATGGGATTTATTCAGGATTTTTACGCCTATGTTTTCGGAGTTGTTATAGCGATCTATCTGATCGGAATGTTTACGAAAAGGATCGCGCCATGGTCGGCATTCATCGCAATGATAAGTAGTGTCGCCCTTACTATAACGCTGGATTCATTCACTGATATTAATTTTGCGTACATCGGAGTCTTTTCCTTTATTGCCACTATCGTCATCTTTTTCACAGCAAGTATTTTCGAGCAAAAGCGAACACCGATGATTGATCTTAAGAACCTGACGATATATACGCTGTCGGATGCAAAAGGGCCGTGGGTTGGTCTCAAAGCGTGGCCCGGATTATGGAAATGGGCTTTGGCTGTCGCCGCATCATGGTTTGCGTTCTCATATGGGTGGCAATTTCTAATGCGACATCTCGCCAACAAATAAGTATAGTGGTAAATAAAAATAACAAGTCTGTACTCTGTGTGCTCGGAGCCTGGAATTAGCAAAAAAAGGAGTAAAGGATGAAGAAGAACATTGCATTTATAATTCAAATGGTTATTCTCTTGTTACCAATGGCAACAACATCATACGGTACCGAACAACAAAAGAATCCAAAGCAAAAGGTGCGGCATTCGTATCTTTGCAGTGATATTGGCGCTAAGCGCGTTTTCAAGATATCGGCGGCGGGAAAGATTGAGTGGGAGTACCCGGCAGATCAATGTACAGACGCCTGGATGCTTGATAATGGCAATATCCTGATGAGCTTTACGGGGAAAACGCGCGGTGCTCGAGAAGTCACACCGGATAAGAAAATAGCCTGGGAGTATACGACTTCCAGCGAGGTATGGGGTTGTCAGCGGCTGGCCAATGGAAATACGCTGGTCGTCGAGTGTACGGCCAAGCGATTGATTGAGGTTGATCGTAAAGGACAGATCGTCAAGATTCTGCCGGTCAAATCCGGCGGCAACGTGCACATGGGAATGCGCCATGGGCGGAAATTGGCAAACGGCAACTACCTGGCCTGCCTGCTCGACGATAAGGTTGTCCGTGAGTACGACTCTTCCGGCAAGATGATACGCCAGATTAAAGTCCCTGACATGGCTTTTAGCGCAATTCGATTGCGCAATGGGAACACTGTAATCGGCTACCGTGGCGGGGTCATCGAAGTCGACCCAAAGGATAAAGTACTCTGGCATCTCACTCAGAAGGATCTGCCGGATGTAAAGCTGTACTGGATCTGCTGTATCCAGCGGCTTGGCAATGGCAATACGGTAGTCGGCAACTGGTTCATCCATAAGCGTCGAACTGATAGCGCGCCGTTCTTCGAGGTGACTCCCGACAAGAAGGTGGTTTGGCAGGCTGAGATGCACAAGCGAATGTTTGATCCGGCATCGATTCAGATACTGGACGTCAAAGGTTATCCGCTTCGCTGAATTCCATTTTGTATAAAGTACATTTTCCTGGTTTGGGTTAAGAAGCGTTGAAATCGAACCACATGTTGTGCTATCATAGAGGTCGTAGCGTTCAGTGCAGCAGTATTTTATGAGTCCGCTTGCTTAAGGAGTCCTGTTATGAGGTATCGAACAGCCTGTATAGTTGTGCTTTTGCTGACTATTTCTTCGACATCCAGCGCGCAGTTTCCCTGGCAGAAACCACTGAAACGTGATCCGGCCGAAATAAAGCGCATCCTTGGATCCATCGAGAAGCGAGAACCGTCACGTGATCTGAACATTGTCTGGGTCTGGGGCATCGATAAATTTCACGAAAAGGATACCCACGAATACGCCTGGGTCATGGACCGCTACGTGAATGCGCTTCTGCCTCGGGTTCCGCGCGTCACGGTCGTTCCCTCGATGTACTTCCCCAAGAAGGAGCTTTGGGAAAAAGCCGACCTGGTCGTTTTCTATTTCTGGTCGCGTGAGCAATGGGATTACGATCTCATCGACGCCTATCAAAAACGTGGCGGTGGATTGATATTTATTCACATGGCCTTGATGCAAGGTTCGGGTGAAGAATTATCCAAGCGCATTGGACTGGCATGGGACACGAGAAGGGGCGCCACCAAATGGGGCGTATTGACCACGCCGGTGACTCTTACTGACGCGGCATTAAAATCTCCCATCTTCAAGGGCTTTCCGGCAAAGTTCGATTTGGCCGAGGAGTTCTATTGGCATTTGAGGGGAGACCCGGCAGGTGTCACTACCCTCATGACTTCGCCCGCCGGCCCGGCAATAGCAAACAAACCATTAGACGGTCCTCCCAGGATCGAAGATCTGGACGGCAAGAAGTGGCCGGTCATGTGGACAAAGGAGGTAGGCCGGGGCAGAGTCTTCGTCACCGGTGCCGGCCATAACTATTTCACGTTCAATGATCCCTACTTTCGGATCATTCTGCTGCGGGCCATGGCCTGGACCATGAAAGAGTCTTTTGATCCATTCAAACCCCTGGTGACGCTCCATCTCGAACGGTAGGGCGTGCCATCGTTGGCGTATGAATTGGGCGGGTACGTAACAATGCCAAAAGAATGAGGAACCAATGCAAAAGACAAAATGACGCGACTTTCTGAAAGCCACTGTTAGCACAACAGTCGCCATGGGATCACCATGGCCTTTCACAACTTGTAGAGGATCCGCTCAGGAGTCTTCCACAGAGATCAACTCGCAAGTAGCTGCAATTCGCAGCGACAAAATTTAGATTCGATGACCCGAGATGCTATAGATGCGCTGGGGAGTGCTGCCGATTCCATCGAAAGTAAACACCGAGATAGACCATGAGATTGTTAGCATGGATTTCCCAGGTGGTCATTGACAAATGAGCTGTGATTTGATAGTATAGAGTATATGGAAGCCATTTTCAACCATTTATCACGGGATAGCTCTATAGGTGAATCACACAAGAACGCTCTCAGGCTCCATTTTGACCGGCTACTCAAGCTCGAAAGAGGCGCAGGACAGGTATGCGACCAGTCCGGCTCACTCGATTCAGATCCAGAAAGGACCGCATCGCGATCGGCTGATTTTTCCGGCCGATCACCGAAGAGGAACCAAGTGGAACCAGCACTCAGCCTGCTCCGAATTATCGGAACCTTATCAATGCGAGTTTCCCTGCATGCTTTCGGATTGTGGGTGATGGCTGTTCTGCTGGTATCGGTCGTTATCGCCGCCAGCGGGTGTTCGAGCACAGAGCGCACAGAGCATCGACTTCAAGCGGATCGAGAAGCGTACGATGTGATCGCCGAGCGAAACGTTGATCCGCGATGGCACACGGCTGACTATAGCATCGAGATTGATCCTCGCAGTCGATACTTTGATCCCTACGATCCAGATCGTCCTCCGATGCCCCAGGACGATCCTGCCTCGAACCAGTACATGCATATGGTTGACGGGATGAAAGGCTGGAAGCACTGGCTTGATAACGGTGTTCGGGACGAGTTGGAGAATCCCGCATGGCGCAAGGCGCTTGCCGAATATGTCGAAGTAGGCGCCGATGGCTCGGTCAAACTCAACATCGACTCGGCGCTCCAACTTGCCTACGTACACTCGCCGTCCCACCAGAACCAATTAGAAACGCTCTATCTGTCCGCCTTGGACGTCACAACAGAGCGGTTCCGCCTGGATACACAGTTTTTTGGCGGATATGACGCCAGATACGTCCACGATGGATCGTTGAAGAACGATCGACTGACTGTGGGCGCCGATCCGGTGCTCCAGGCAAAACGGCGATTTGCTACCGCCGGTGAGCTTTTGGTCGGATTCGCCAACTCGTTCGTAGTCGAGTTCACCGGCAGTGGCGCAAACTTCGCATCTTCGCTGGTAAATTTCTCGTTCATCCAGCCATTGTTGCGCGGTGCTGGGCGAGATGTTGCGTTAGAGCAACTGACGTTTGTCGAGCGCGCCTTGCTTGCGGATCTGCGTGCCTACCATCAATACCGCCAGGGTTTCTATACGCGAGTGGCAATTGGGGAGTTAGGGGTCGCCGGACCGCAGCGGGGCGGTGGTGGTACGGCCATCGCGGTATTTGGCGGTCAGGGTACCGTCAGCGGTTATATTGGCCTCCTACAACAACTCCAACAGATCCGCAACACCGAGGACAGCCTCAGCCTTCAACTCCGAACTTTGTCGCAGTTGGAAGCCCATCTGGACGGCGGCGTCATCGACCTGGTGCAAGTTGACCAGTTTCGGCAGAGTATTGAAAACGAGCGTGCCTTCTTGCTGCAAAACCGCAATGGCCTTGAACTGGCCCTCGATAACTACAAAATGGGCACACTCGGTTTGCCACCGGACCTGCCCATCGAACTGGACGACAGCCTGATTCACCAGTTTCAACTCGTCGCTCGCCAGGCAACCGCGATCCAGGATTCGATTACCGAGTTGCAGGATCGTGTTGGCGAGTTACCGGACGATGTGGGCGTCGAACCGATTCGTCAGGTTCTGACAGATGCTTTAAAGCTTGTCGAGCCGATTCAGTTACAATTAGACGATGTAAAGGCAGACCTCGCTCGAATGGAAGAGGCGGTGCCGGCTCGCGAACAAACGATGGTCGACGTGGAAAGGAAACTGTTCCAACGCGACAGAGAACAACTTCGCGAAGGATTGGCGGGCCTGAAACAGCAGTTCGCCGAAGCCAGGGCCAAACTGAAAACACTTCGAGACGAACTCGCCGAGGACACCAGGGATGCTACCGTCCGTGGAAACGTGGTCCTGCTCGGTGATATCCTTCGCCTCGTTCAGGGTTCCATCCTGGTTCAGGCGCGTGCTCGCCTCGAAGCGGTAACCGTTGAGACAATCGAATTGAGATCCCAAAATGCATTCAAAATCGCGCTTGCCAGCCGTATGGATTTCATGAATGGCCGGGCGGCGCTCGTGGATAGTTGGCGGTTGATCCAGTTTGACGCCGACGCTCTGCAGTCGGTACTGAATGTCACCGCCGATGGTGATATTCGAACAGCGAGGAACAACCCTGTCAGTTTTAGCGACTCTACAAGAAATCTACGGCTGGGATTGGAATTTGACGCGCCTTTCACTCGATTGTTGGAACGGAACAATTATCGCCAGTCGCTGATCGACTACCAACGGAGTCGTCGCGACTTCATCCGGTCACATGACTCACTCCATCTGGGACTCCGCGGACTGCTTCGACAGATTGAGCAGCTTCGTACGGACCTGGAGATTCAACGGCGTGCCGTGGCGATCGCGATTCGGCGCGTCGATCTGACGCGAGCAGCGCTTTATGCGCCTGTGCGGCCCCCGCAGCCGGGACAACGACCGGCTCAATTCGGACCAACCGCGGCGAGAGATCTTCTAACGGCGCTGTCTGCCTTACTCAACACGCAGAACAACTTCATGAGCGTGTGGCTTAACTACCACGCCGCACGCATGCGATTGGCTCGCGAGCTTGGTATCATGATGCTCGATCACGACGGTAGCTGGATCGACCATCCCATACCGAACTCCAGCCTCGATAAATCTTCTGACAGTGACAAGTCGCGCCTGAAAGAGTTGCTACTGCCACCAGCGGTTCCAACCGAATGGATCGATTTGGCAGACCGCCTGCCGCAGGAACCGGATGCACTGCCCCCGGTAGCGATTGAAACATCCGACGGTCCTGTCGAGAGTCGCCCAATCGAATCGAATCCGTCTGGTGATCTTCCAAACGGACCACCCCGGATACAAAAGGACACAATTGGTGACAAAAACGCAACCAACAACTTGACCCATGAAGACGATCTCGCCAAAAGAGCCAAACGAGTCATACGCCTTCGAGACGGTTTGATCGAATCTGATGTCCGACAGGAAGAACTCATAATGGAGACAGATCATGTCGACTGACGTACTTCCCGAAACGCAGAGCTTCCAGGCCCGCAGCAAACATCAGGATTCTCCTGGTGCTCGATGGTGGAAACGCGGTCTGGTAACGATTGCTGCGGTCGCCGTCGTTGCGATTGTCGCCGCGTTTATCCCCGGCACCATCTCTCTACGAGAATCCGGTCCCAAGTTGACTCATACGATCACTCGCGGCGACCTGCTCGTTACAGTAACCGAACAAGGGACGTTAGAGAGCTCCAACAATACGGAAATCAAATGCAAAGTCCGAGGTTACAACACCGTCATCTGGGTGATCGAGGGGGGTACGGAGGTCAAGGCAGGCGACGAATTGGTCAGGCTGGATACGAAACGAATCGAGGATGCCATCAGTCTGCAAACAACGAATGCTCATACAGCCAGGGCTGCACTCGAACGATCCAAGGCTGATGTGGCCAGAGCGGTGCTCGCAATCCCGGCGTACCTGGATGGCACGTATCGAACGCAGTTGAAATCGCTGGAGAGATGGTTGGAAATTGCCGAGACGAATCTACGTACTTCGAAGAAAATGCTTGCCCATACCGAAAAGATGTTTAAGCGTGGCTATGTAACTGAATTAGAAGTTCAGGGCAATGCCTTGACGGTCACGCAAGCCGAATTGGAACTGGAAGTTAGAAAAACCGAGATCGATATTCTGGAGAAATACACCAAGAAGATGCGGATAGAAACGCTGAATGGCAACTTGAAGGCAACCAGATCAAAGCTGTTAGCGGACAAGGCAGGGCTTGCCATGGATGAGGGTCGCCGCGATCTTGTGCTGGAGGAGCTCAAGTACTGCGTCATTAAGGCCGAAAGGAGCGGCTTGGTGATTTACCCCTCGGCCGCAGAGTGGAAGGAAACACCCGACATCGAAGAAGGTGCGACGGTACGTAAGGATCAAGTCCTGCTGCTCATGCCCGACCTCACCAAGATGCAAGTAAAGGTCGGTATTCACGAATCCGTCGTCGACCGCATCAAGCCCGGACTGGCTGCCAGGATTACACTGCCGGACAAGACGCTTGACGGCGAGGTTTCCTCCGTGGCCTCGGTCACAAGGCCGGCCGGTTGGTGGACCGGAAACGTGGTCAAGTACGACACGATCATTGAGCTGCCCTCGGTCGAAGGGCTCAAGCCCGGCATGAGCGCCGAGGTTGTAGTAACATTGGATCGGCACACGGACGTGCTGGCGATACCTGTAGCCGCGGTGCTGGAAACTGTCGAGGGAGATTTCTGTTGGGTCAAGACGAGCGAGGGAGCTAAACGACGTTCGCTGAAACTCGGCGACACCGACGATTCGTTCATTATCGTCGAGGCGGGTCTGAAGGAAGGCGACGAGGTTGTTCTCAATCCGCTTGCCTTTATTGAGGAAGCACAATCAGAGGTATTGAAACCGATCGACGGAGTAAAGCCGCGCCAGCAGGATTCGCCTGAGTCCGGCAACGAGTCAAGGCAGACGGTGAACCTGGAGACCGATCATGTCGACTGACGTGCTTCCTGAAACGCAGAGCCACCCACAACCGCCGCGCCCGCAACAGCGCAGCGGTCGTCAGGATTCTCCAGGCGCCCGATGGTGGAAACGCTCTCTGCTGACGATTGGTGCGGTCGTCGTGGTGGCGATTGCCGGGACGTTTATCTCCGGCGCCATGTCTGAGCGGGAATCCGGTCCCAAGCTGACTTACACGATTACACGCGGCGACCTGGTTGTCTCAGTTACCGAACAAGGGACGTTAGAGAGCTCCAACAATGCTGAAATCAAATGCAAAGTCCGAGGTTTCAACACCGTCATCTGGGTTATCGAGGGCGGTACGGAGGTCAAGCCAGGAGACGAATTGGTCCGGCTGGATACACTGGCGATCGAAGACGCCATCAGTGAGCGCACGAAGTATGCTCATTGGACAAGATCCGGGGCCGAACGAGCCAGAGCTGATGTAGCCACAGCGCAACTCGCAATCCCGGAGTACCTCGAGGGCAGGTATCGCTCGCAACTGATGACACTGGAGAAGGATCTGGCAATTGCCCAGTCGAACCTGCGGACCGCGCAGAACATGCTTGGCCATGCTAAAATGATGGCTGAGCGAGACTACGTAAGTAAATTAGAAGTTGAGGAGAAAACATTCGCGGTCAGGCAAGCTGAATTGAACGTGGAAGTCAAGAATATCGAGATCAAAGTTCTGAAAGAACATACCAAGGCAATGGAGCTGGAAACGTTGAAGGGCGACTTGAACGCAGCCAGAGCAAGGCTCGAAGCAGAGGAGGAACGGTGCAAAGCGGATGAGGCTCGCCGCGATCTCGCGTTGGAGGAGCTCGAGCACTGCGTTATTAAAGCCGAAAGGAGCGGCTTGGTGATTTACCCCTCGGCCGCACAGTGGAAGGGCGCACCCGAGATCGAAGAAGGTGCGACGGTACGTAAGGATCAAGTCCTGCTGCTCATGCCTGACCTGTCCAAGATGCAAGTGAAGGTCGGTATTCACGAATCCATCGTCGACCGCATCAAGCCGGGACTGGCTGCCAGGATTACGCTGCCGGACAAGACGCTTGACGGCGAGGTTTCCTCGGTTGCTGAAGTCACAAGGCCGGCAGGCTGGTGGACCGGAAACGTGGTGAAATATGACACGATCATTAAGCTCCCCTCGGTGGAAGGGCTCAAGCCCGGTATGAGCGCAGAGGTTGAAGTGATATTGGATCGGCACGCGGACGTGCTGACGATACCTGTAGCGGCGGTGTTAGAAACTGTGGAGGGAGACTTCTGTTGGGTCAAGACGACCGAGGGAGCTAAACGACGTTCGCTGAAACTCGGCGATACCGACGATTCGTTCGTCGTCGTCAAGGCGGGTTTGAAGGAAGGCGACCAGGTCGTGCTCAATCCGCTTGCCTTCATTGAGGAAGCACAATCAGAGGTACTGAAACCGCTCGACAAAACAAAGCCGCGCCAGCAGGATTCACCCGAGTCCGGCATCAAGTCGAAGCCGCCGGCGCCAGGTTTCACGAAGCCGCCCAGCGACTCGAAGAAACAGGAGTCTAAACCGAAAGCTGCCAAACCTAAGCAAGCGGATTCGAAACCGACTAAGACATGAAAAGCTCCTTTCTCCAAACCGTTCGACTGAGCTTGAATAGCCTGCTGGTGCAGAAGATGCGCGCCGCTCTGGCTGCATTGGGCATCTTCATCGGCACCACGACGGTAATCTGGCTGGTGGCGATGGGAGAAGGTGTCAGCTACCAGGCACAGCAGCAGATCAAAGAACTCGGCGCGACGAACATCATCATTCGGACCAAGCAGCCGAATTCCGCCAGCGACGGACAGGACGCCAGCAGCCGTATCAAGATTTATGGTCTGCTCAGAGACGACTACCGTCGAATCGTCGAGAACATTCCGAGCATTCGCCGCGCGGTTCCGATGCGTGAGCTTCGTTTCGAACTGCGCCTGGGAAACCGGACTGCCGACGCCAAACTCGTCGGATGCGTCGAGGAGCACCTGGAACTGAATCGACTGGAGATTGCGCGAGGTCGATGGCTTACTCCGCGCGACCGCGGTAAGAAGGTCGTTGTACTGGCCCACGACGCGGCAAAGCGACTCTTTCCTTTCGAGGACCCAATTGGCCGGACGATTTGGGTGGGAAGCGAATTCTATGTGGTGATCGGTCAAACCAAGCCGCGTATGGCTTCGGCCGCGATTGGCGGCAGTTTCGATGCCAGGGATTACAACATGGATGCATACATACCGCTCAAAACGCTCCGCCAGCGCGTTGGTGATCTCGTCATGAAGCGTGTTGGCGGCGGCCAGGGTATGGACTTCATCGGTGAAACGGTCGAGCTGAGCCAGATTACTGTGAGTGTCGATAACATCGACGACGTCGACGAGACGGCCACGATCATTGAAACGCTGCTGAAAAAGTATCATGAGAAGCAAGACTACGCCGTTGTTGTGCCCAAAGAGTTACTGCGCCAGGCCGAAAGAACCCGGGCCATGTTCAATGTTCTGCTGGTGGTCATCGCCGGCATCTCACTACTGGTTGGCGGGATCGGCATCATGAATATCATGCTCGCCACGGTGACCGAGCGGACTCGCGAGATCGGCATTCGTCGGGCCCTCGGCGCAACACGGCAGCACATTATCCAACAGTTTCTCACCGAGACGGTTGTGCTGACGGCCAGCGGCGGTCTGCTGGGAGTCCTGTTCGGCCTTTTGTGTGGTCCGTTGTTTCGAGGCTTGCGGTCAGTAGTGACGATGATGTCGACGGACCTGTTGCCGCCGATTGTTTACACGCTCGAACCGCGCATCGCTCCCTGGTCGGTTGTTTTGTCATTGATCATTTCCCTCAGCGTGGGGATTGTATTCGGAATCTATCCTGCTCGCCAAGCCGCGTACATGGACCCGATAGAAGCACTCCGTCACGAATAGTCTATACGGAATAGAAGTGCAGAAGCAGTATCAAAACGTGCAGATGTCCCGAATATGTAGTCAAATATAGAATCCCAATTTATAGGTTTTCCCGAATCGGTCGAGCTGGTCAATGAGTTTTACTGGCACCTGTAGGGAGACGTCAACGAGATCACCGTGCTTGCAACATCACAGGCCCCTCCCCCCGGCGCATTGAAGCGGCCGCCGACACCGGACCAGCTTGACGGCAAGTCATAGCCGCTGTTTTGGACCAGAAAGATCGAAAAGGGACGGGTTTTCGGTTCCCTTCGGGACACAACCTGTTCACGTTCAACGACGCCCATTTTCGGATCATTCTGTTGCGGGCAATGGCGTGGGCAGTTGGTGAATCACCTTATCGCTTTGACCGGTTGGTGCTGCAAGGTATTCCTTTGGATCAGCAGGGTCTATAAAAGCGCAGCCCTTTCAGAAACTCGATTTGTTCTTAGTCCTCCTGCTTCCTTTTACAGATGGTCGGTCGTTCGATTTTTTTACCAAAGTGAGCCAAGAGAGCAAATTACATATTCATACGGAGTGTTAATCACTTCTGGTGTTCAAACCTAACGTGAAGGCACATAAAGACGGGCAAGGGAGGTCTTTTTGATATCTTTTGCTCGCGTTGAGCAGGCAGACAAGGTCATTTAAGACCTGAAAGCATGGCCTTGGATTAGAAAGGTAGAAAGGTTAATCCGCTAAAAAACCTTGCCAAAACGTTAGAAAAGGTTGATGATGTGTACTTGTCAGTCTGCGAATGGCAAAAGTATCTCGGTTGCTGCAGTATTGTGCGGCTGAGGCGATCTGCCGTAAACGGGCAAAGCTTGTTGTCGACCGGGAAAGGAGGTCTTTGATGCGCAAAAATAATGTATCCTTCAGGTTGTTTGTTTTGATGGTTTCCGTCGTTGTTTGTATTCAAGCTCGTGCACAGGTTTCGGCTGTAAAAGAGGGAAAAAGCTGGCAGGCCAGGCGCAAATTATCCGACGCTGCCGCAAAGCGTCAAAAGGAGAATATCTACCACGAGGAAAAGGTCCCGGATTATACTTTACCACAGCCGCTCATCATGGCTGACGGGATGAAGGTTACAAACCCCGAGATGTGGCGAACGAAACGCAGGCCCGAGATTCTTGAGCTTTTCCGCAAACATGTTTACGGCAGGGCGCCGGTGGGCCGGCCTAAAGGAATGACTTTCAAGGTTTTTGACCAGGAGCACAAAGCCCTGAACGGTCTGGCTATTCGTAAGCAGGTAACTGTGAACCTTACAGGCAAAGAAGATGGGCCGAGTATGGATATCCTTATCTATCTGCCCAGCGCTGCCAAAGGGCCCGTACCGACTTTCGTTGTCTTGAATTTTGGCGGCAACCATACAATCCATCCTGATCCTGCCATCAAGCTGTCAACACGCTGGATGCGGAGTGGCCGTGAGGCAACGGAGCAGTCGCGTGGAAGTGGTTATTCGCGGTTTCCGGTTGAGAAGATTCTTTCACGCGGCTACGGTCTGGCGACTATCTACTATGGGGACATTGATCCTGACTACCACGACAATTTCAAAAACGGGGTACATCCTGTCTTTGACAAGCTCGTCGACGGCAAACGTGCGCCGGATGCATGGGGTTCTATCTGTGCGTGGGCCTGGGGACTGGGCCGTGCAATGGACTACTTCGAGAGCGATGAACAGATAGATGAAAGCCGGGTTGCCGTGCTGGGACACTCGCGCCTTGGCAAGACTGCGCTTTGGGCCGGGGTACGCGATGAGCGATTCGCATTTGTGATTTCCAACAACTCCGGCTGTGGAGGCGCGGCATTATCGCTCAGACGCTTCGGCAAAACCGTCAAGCGGATTAACACAGGTTTTCCCCATTGGTTCTGCGATAATTTCAAAAAGTACAACGGCAAAGAAGACCGCCTGCCCGTTGATCAGCACATGCTCATTGCATTGATGGCACCTCGGCCGGTGTATGTGGCCAGTGCCGATGAGGACCTCTGGGCAGACCCGCGGGGTGAGTTTCTTGCCTGCAAAAATGCCGAACCGGTTTATAAACTTCTGGGGCTTAAGGGTCTTGAGGTCGAGAAAATGCCTGCTCTTAATAATCCCATCCAAAAGGGTAGAATCGGCTATCATATTCGCACCGGCGGACATGGCCTGACCGAATACGACTGGCAGCGATATATGGACTTTGCCGACATCCACCTCAAAGGAACCAAACAATCTTCGCGCGATAGAAAGGACATCGTTTTCTCCTGCGATTTCGAGTCGGACAATTGGTTCAAGCAATTCGGCATGCGCAGCAAACCCGAACGCGTCGAAGTAATCTCATCCGATTCTGCGCGGAAGTTCGAGCCGCTGGCAGGCAAGGCAATGCGAATTAAGGTTGACCGCGGCGACCATTACGGCGCAAGCATCACGTACCGTTTCAAAGATCAGATAGGTAGCGAACCACAAGAGATTTACTTCCGATACTACCTGAGGTTTGCCGACGACTGGAATCCGGCAGGAGGAGGCAAACTGCCCGGTATCTCCGGGACTTATGGTCGGGCTGGTTGGGGTGGCCGTCCGTCCAACGGACGTAACGGATGGTCAGCCCGTGGTCTGTTCAAAAGACAGACCGATGGGAAAACGCCTGTTGGCTATTACTGTTACCATGCGGACATGAAGGGACGTTACGGGTCCAATTGGACATGGGACCAGGAAAAAAGGGGCTATCTGGAAAATAATCGCTGGTACTGTATCGAACAGTACGTAAAGATGAATACACCGGGCAAAAATGATGGTATTCTACGAGGCTGGGTGGATGGGCAGCCGGCCTTTGAAAAAACAGACGTTCGTATGCGCGATGTTGATACACTCAGGATTGAGGCGGTCTGGCTGAACCTCTACTTAGGCGGCAGTTGGGTTGCCAAAAGCGATCACCACTTGTACATCGACAACGTGGTTATAGCCCGTGACTACATTGGACCGATTCAATGAAACATAAGATGACAGGAATTCCCAAAAAATGGCCAGTAATACTCATTCTGTTCATCCAGGTCGGCATATTCCTCTTTTACGCACCATGTGCAATGTCAGCTCCTTCAAACCAGGCTCAAAAGCTGATATTAGGTTTCGAGGAGGCGGAGCTTAGCCGTGGCGCACATATTTCGCGGGAGGAGAAGCCGGGACGCCAGAGCTGGTTTTATCTGCTGGAGCAACCCGAAGGATTCGATTTTGCGGCACGGTTTGAGTGGCCCGGGGAAACCAACCGCGCCTGGACATGGCACTGTCGGCCGGGAGCGCACACCGAAGGTGAGCTTGCCCTTGTCACAACTGTTGCGCCGGTCAATACTGAAAAACAAACAGCAACCTACCGCCGGACCGAATATCTCTCCTACTTCTATCCTAATGTTCGCAGGGGGCTTGTTGAGGCACGGCCCTTGATGACGAGTTTCCAATGGCTGGTCAAGGCCAGGCCGGATCTTAGGGACTTCTCCGGCTACGACCTGCTCTGGGTGGATCTTCACTGTGACGCTGGCCCGGTTAAACTGTGGCTGGCCCTCGAAGACAATCTCCTGGAACCACCCGTAATGAGGACTTACGAGATACCTGAAAACAAGTGGGTAACAGTCGAGCTTGACCTGAAAGAAGCTTCGCGGATTCGAGAACTTGACTTGACCAAAATCACAAATTTCTGGCTCATGGCCAAATCTTCTGTTCGAACCACCGTGCGGATAGACAACATCAGGATAGTCAAACAGGGTGTCCCTGCTGCTAAGAAAATTCTTCGGGATAGCAGTCCAATGGCCGTGGCCATCGTTAGGCCAAAACAACCTGAGGTGCCGAGTATCCCCTCAACAGTAAAGCCCGACCGGGCCGCCATGAGGCTCACGAAACCTATTGTAGTGGCCCGCGGCTCTATCGTTCCCTTCGGATGGGTCTCCGCTTATGACAAAAAGCACATCTTCGTAGCCTATAATGCCAGGGATAAAACCAACCCCGAGGCTAAGGACGAAGCCAGGGCCGTCTTCACTGACGATGGCGGCCGCAGTTGGAAGCAGCTTGCCGATCCCACGGCACGCAACCTCGACCACGGCACCGCACGGGGCTGTGCCGTTGATGTAACAGGCGATGGAATTGCCGTATCAAGCGGGCCGGGCTGCGCTGGGCTTGGCAATCCTAATCCGAGACAGCACCTGACCAAATACACCTTTACCGGCAAAGGCTGGGAAGCACGGTTTCCTGATATTCTGGATTCTGACATCCGGCACTGCGGCTCCAACGCATCGGTGGTACGCCTTCGCAGCGGTCCTTTCAAAGGACGCCTCTGGGCCGCTTGGGGCCAGGTCGGACGTGAACACGCCATAGATGTACATGTAAAGTTCTCCGACGACGATGGCCGAACGTGGATTCCCTGGGGAAAGGGGGCGGCACTTCCCGGTTCGCAATCGGCCGAGTGGTCCGATGGAACCTATGGCTATCCCGAGACCGTGGTCTGCCCTTATAAGGAACATGTCGCCTGCTTCTGGCGGCACAAACGTAAGTGTGGCGTTATGTGGTCGGTCTATGACGGTTCAGACTGGTCGGCCCCGGCAGAGGTCTCACCGGTTACACTTGACGATATGGATGGTGCCTACCGGGCAACAATGTCGGCAGTCACTAAAGCCGATCAAGAAATATTCTTTACCGCCACAGGCCTTAACACAGTATTGCACTGGGACGGCAAGTCCTGGCACAACGAATCCATCCCCATCGAAGATGGAGGTATGCTCTCTTTGGCGGGGGATGTCGTAACGCTTTTCACCTCTGGGAAAGTGAACCGTAGATGGAAAGGTGTTCGCTGGCAGCGCCGGACAATTCTTCGCTGCTACCAGCGTTCCCCGAACGGCCGGTGGGAGGAACCCGTGGATCTCACGCCTGAACTTACTATTGATGAGTATAGATCGTTTGCGGGCTTCTCCGTTCCGCCCTATGCCCCCGAGAATTTCATCCCATTGGTCTGGAGTGACTACGATGAGGGGATGGTTAAACTCTTGAAGGTTCCAGTACCTCTGACTATGCGCAAAGACAAATAAGTGACAAGAGTTCTATTTGAATTTTCGACGGACTTGATACCGTATCAGAAATGAGGCTAAGAGTCTCTAAGTCTTGTCGCGCCGGGGTAGCTACGCAAGGATATGCAATGTTATAGTAGGAATCCCGGATTAGCAAATAACTGTGGTAAGATACATGAAATACATTTCTCTCATATTCGTTCTTTTCTGTCTTACCGAGCTGTCGCAGGGGAGGGTTCTGGTTGAGGAAGATTTTGAGGATAGGTTGCTCAGTGCGCGCGGTTGGACCGACATCGCTAAATGGGGCGTGGATCGCAGTCTTTCGATTGCGGGAACGCCGGAGGTGAAACCGATCTCCGGTCGAAAATGTCTCAAGATTCGCTATGCTCAGGGCGACACGGGCGGCTGGATGCATATTCGGTTTCCCAAGGAAGTGCGCGAAGTCTATTGCCGCTATTACCGGCTGTTTCCTGCAGATTGGGAGTGGCCAAAAGGTTATGGCCCCCATGACTCGATTGTGTTTGCCGGATCCTACGGAGCGCCGACCGATACGGACCTGAGTATCTATCTGGACTTTTGGAAGACGGGCGAGACCTTCGTGCGCGGGGCCACGGCGCGGCAAAAGTGGGGGTACGGTGGGTATAGCCAGGTGCTGAGGAAGTATGGCGGCATGGCTAACCGGTTGCCTTACAATGTAAGCCGGGCAGATCTTGTTAAGCCTGACCTGTGGCATTGTGTCGAGTACTACAGCAAACTCGCCGAGCCGGGCCAAGCCAACGGTCAACTTAGATTATGGGTGAACGGCAAGCTGGTCAGCGAAATCCTGGCGCTGCCGATGGTGGACGAGAAGCACGCCGACATCCGGTTCAACCATTGGATGCTGGGGCCTTACTTTCACGGCGGCAGTCACCGGACTCAGCATAACTATCTGGATGCTCTGGTGATTTCCACAGAATACATCGGTACGTTTGAGCAGAAGGGCAACCAACACCCTCGGTCGCGATTCGAATATGCTCGCGGTTGGCAGAGCATGACAGCCGAGTTCGATGGCAGCAAGAGTTCTGATCCGGAGGGTAATGCATTGCGGTATCAGTGGGACTTCGGCGATGGTCAGAAAAGCTCCGGCCCGACTGTTTCTCACACTTATATAGTGGAAGGCAGCTACAAAGTTGTGTTAACTGTCTCTGATGATACAGGGCAAACCCATTCAAAGGAACTGAACATCCGGGTGGACAGGCAGATAGGAAGCGGCGCCGGCCTGTTGGGTGAGTACTGGGATGGTGAGAGTATCCAGGGGCCGCCGGTGGTATCCCAAGTTACCGAGCAGATCGATTTTCAGCGTCGGGGCTGGCAGGGTCGATTTCTGATTGGGAATGTGGGCGATAATAACGGCGATAATTATAGCTGCCGCTGGACGGGATACCTTCAACCCACTCATTCTGAACCGTACACCCTCATTTTCGAGGTGAATGACGGCGGTCGTGTCTGGTTCGACGGCAAGCTGGTCATTGATGCGTGGGACATGCCGCAAACCGCGCCGGCTTCTGTGGGCAATCTTATTGCAGGCAAAAAGTATCCGATTCGCATTGAGCACCACAAGGGCACTTATGAATCTACAAAAGATTTCCGAGCCCGGCTGTTCTGGCAGAGCGTTTCCACAACTCGGCAAATCATTCCAGTGGGACAGTTCTACCCGCCGTAACCTCGTCCTTCCTAAACGATAGAAACATCCCTGTGCCGCTGCGTTACCTTTATCACGGAACCGCGAAGCCGAAAAGCTGTTCAGATAAACTATGAAGCTTGGCTGATATGTCTTAACAGGATGCCTCAAAAATAATTCTGGCCAGGGATTTTAATATTTGACTTTGAGCTCTTCATAGGTGTCTGCTGGTCATATTGGATTTGCCGGCTGGCAGATGGAGATTGAGTTTTCGCTGCAGGTCTTTTAGGCGGCTTATTTCATCGAAGCCAAGCATGATAATCGGAAATGCGGTTTTGTTATGGAACAACGGCTCGTCCATATCCACCCATTTATGGCAAAACCCGCCATCGACAGTTCCTGGAATTGGCGAGAAATACGCTAACATTCCGCGAATACCCAGGCTGTTAACAAAGCGCATCGAAGCTTCGAGCTGCTGAATATCGGTTTTAGGATGGCCGAGTATTTGATAAGCGGTAATGTTTTGTCTCTCAGCGCCTGCGGCGATAAGGTATTGACAAGCCTGGGCAAGTTCATCGGAAAAGACCTTCGAGCCGGTCTGCTGCTGCCACTTTGCCGAAGCGCTTTCAAAACCAAGATAGAAAGTCTTAAACCCGGCCCGCACCATAAGCTTTGCTAAGTCTTTTGTAATAAAGCGGGCGTTAAGAGCATTTGGGGTGTGAAAGTTCACTTTTATATCTCTTTGTAAGACACCATTCAAAAACGGTATCAATAGTTTTTCAGGCTCGAAGAGCAAAGCATCATCGTAGAAAGCAATATTCTCAACTCCAAGCCGACACAACAACTCTAACTCGGTAAAAGAGCGTTCAAGCGGCCTTGCTTTGAATTTGCTGTAGACCTTCGGCACGGAGCAGTAAGTGCAGTTAAAGGGACAGCCATCGCTTAGCTTCAGGACACCGGTCTTTAGTTTCTCGTAAGTCTGCCAAAAGGTCGGCTGGTTTAAGTCTGGGGCAATTCCCAAATATTGCCAGAGAGGATCAAGATTTGTTCCCGAGACGATAAGATCGGCGCCTAATCTTTGTGCGTGTTTGCCGCAGAGTGTTACATAATTACCGCCTAATATGATTTTCGCGTTAGGCCAAGCATTGCGGATGTCCTCAATCACCTCCCGCACACCGGGATACCAATAGGTCATCATGGTTTGAATAAGAACAAAGTCACAGGATTGCCAGGCAGTAAGAAAATCTATGAATAATTCTCTCGGTAGACCAAACCGCCTGAAGTATCTTGGTATATCCTTAAGACACGCTGGATTCGGAACCTTTTCGCAGTAGAGCCGTCCCCGTCCCCACCTGTCTGATTCGAGCCCGGTTTGTTGAGCAGCGAAAGGATGCAGCCGATCAAGATAATCGAAAAGCTTAAAATCAGCGCTGCCGCGCAGATATCCCGCGACACTCAAAAGTCCATACGGTTTAAGCCAGAAATCGTACGCGGCAAAATCGTAGATCGGCGGATTTACAAGCAGGATTTTCATTTGTCTACATTTACATATAGCTTTGCCACCGCGTTTCTTTTGTGCTCAGCTTTCAGCGGCGCTACCTCCGACAATCAATCGGTGTCTTTGTATTTTCTGCGTAGTCGCTGCAGTTCGACCTTTAGCTGTTTGACGGTGCCTGCGTATGCCGGGTCATTATAGACGTTTTTCATTTCGCGCGGGTCTTTCTTCAGGTCATACAACTCCCACTCGTCGATGTCATGGTAAAAATGTATAAGTTTGTAGCGTTTTGTTCTCACGCCGTAGTGCCGCTTTACGCTGTGGACAGCGGGATACTCGTAATAATGGTAGTACATCGACGTTGGCCAGTCCTTTGGAGCTTTGCTGCGCAGCAGGGGGCGGATGGAGCGGCCCTGCATGTCTTCGGGTTTAGTGACTCCGGCAAGGTCCAGAAACGTCGGTGCAAAATCCAGGTTCAGGACGATGTCCTCATTGACCGAGCCGGGCTCAATTTCCCTGGGGTAACGTACCATCAGCGGCATGCGCAATGATTCCTCGTACATGAAGCGTTTGTCGAACCAGCCGTGGTCGCCCAGGTAGAAGCCCTGGTCGGAAGTGTAGAAGACGATGGTATTTTTAGCCAGTCCCGACTTTTCAAGATAGTCCAGGAGCCGACCAACATTATCATCGACCGAAGCGATGCACCGCAGGTAGTCTTTGATGTATCTTTGATACTTCCAGCGGACAAGGTCTTTGCCCTGAGGGTTTGCCTTTCTGAAAGTATCGTTCTTTTGATTGTACGCGGCGTCCCAGAGCTTTTTCTGCTCGGGCGTCAGGTTACCCGGAGCGATAAGTTTGAGGTCCCTTCTGGTCATCGTTTTTGCGATACTCATGTCCTGTTCTTTTGCAGCTCTTCCGCGGTTGGAATAATCATCGAACAGATTGTCCGGTTCGGGTATGGTGACATCGTCATACATGTTCAAGTATTTGGGGCCCGGCTCCCACTGGCGGTGCGGTGCCTTGTGTTGGTACATCAAGCAGAAGGGTTTGTCCGCATTACGCTCTTTGAGCCACTTGAGGCAATGGTCTGTAATAATATCCGTAGTGTATCCTGTATATTTTTTTCTCTGTCCCATTTCCTTCATAGCCGGGTTGTAATACGAACCCTGACCTGGGAGGACATTCCAGTAGTCAAAGCCGGTCGGGTCGGTTTTAAGGTGCCACTTGCCAATCATAGCGGTCTCGTAACCGACCTGCTGCAGCAGCTTGGGGAAGGTCTGCTGTGTTCCGTCAAACTTTTTCCTGTTATCGATGACGCCGTTTAGGTGGCTGTATTTACCGGTCAGAATCACGGCCCTGCACGGCGCGCAAATGCTGTTGGTACAGAAGCTGTTCGTAAAGAGCATTCCTTCTTTAGCCAGCCTGTCGAGATTTGGGGTTTTGTTTATCTTGCTGCCGTAGCAGCTAAGAGCGTGCGAGGCGTGGTCATCGGTCATGATAAAAATAATGTTCGGGCGTTTCCTTGTTCCCCGCACGGCCCGGCCGATAGTCTCGCAGCCGGGCAGTATCGACAGTGCCGATGCCGAACCTGCCATAACACCGAGTGTTTTCAAAAATTCTCTTCTTGTTTGTGTTTTCATTTTAACTTCCTTTCTCTGTTAATAGTCCTTTCCCGCGAGGCTGTCTTTACAGGACTTGCGCCACTTCTGGAGTGTTGCTTTCATCGATTGTACAATATCCGGTTTTTCCCCTGCAAGGTTTTTTTTCTCTCCGGGGTCTTCAATCAGGTCAAAAAGCATGTAGGTTTTGCCGTTGTTCCTGCTGTAGATTTTATAACGGTTGTCTGTGAGGGAGACCTGGCTGCCGGATTCAAAGGCGATGGGGACGGGACGCTTTTCCATTTTGCCTTTAATCAGGGGCAGCAGGCTGACGCCGTCAATCGGTTTCGGCTGTCCCTTTATTTTGATACCAAGAGCGTCCAGAACGGTAGGGAAATAATCCGACGTACAGCAGGGAATGTCGGTTACGCGTCCGCCTTTAATACGAGCAGGCCATTCGAGCAGGCCCGGCACCCGGACGCCGCCTTCGAACAAGCTGCGTTTGCGTCCGCGCAGTGAACCTGCCGAACCGCGAGTGCGGCCGTGCTTTCCGTCTTTTCCTTCGGGTCCGTTATCGCTGCAGAACCATAACATCGTATTATCTGCCACGCCCAATTCGCGCAGCCGGCGACGAAGCCGACCCATCTGCTCATCCAAAGCAGTGATACATCCGTAGTAATGCTGCTGGTCTTCGGTGTATTGTGAATACATTTTTCGATATTGGGCTCCTGCGATGACGGGCAGGTGCGGCGTATGAAACCAGATTACAGCGAGAAATGGTTTCTTGTTTTTTGCAGCATCCCGGATAAAAGGGACAACCCTGTCCATAATGACTCGGCTATCGTCACCATCCAGATTCTCAGTTGCCTTGGTTCGGTCCTGTGTCCAATAGTAGGTTCCATAGTGCTCGTTTGTCCGTGGCTTTTTCATAGGATCCCAGGTAGGGACTTTTGCTTCTGTTGAAAAGCATATATCGAATCCGTTTTCCCATGGCGGACAGTAGTGTTTTGCGCCTCCTGGTCCGCCGCGGTTGGAATCTTTTTCCTTTGTGGTAAGTGTCCCGAGGTGCCATTTGCCGAAATGGCCGGTCGTGTAGCCCTGTGTTTTCAGGGCCTCGGCCAGTGTGATTTCCTCCTGGGGCATGTGTCCAACATTTGCAAAGGTGATTCCATAGCGATAAGGATGGCGGCCCGTCAGGCAGCTTCCACGGGTTGGGGAGCAGACGGGCGCAGCCGAATAGAAACGCGTGAACCGCAGGCCGGCTTCTGCCATGGCATCGAGGTTGGGAGTCTTAATTATCGAATTTCCGTTAAATCCAGGGTCCCCGAATCCCATGTCATCTGCCATACACAGGACGATGTTCGGCCTGTCTTTGCCTTTCTTTGTCCCAAATAAATCCCTGGACAAAGCCAGAGCTACAGCACCGCCGGCAACCGAACAAAGAAAATCTCTTCTACTAATCATCTTGCTTACATTTCCGTAGAAAAAATTGATTTACCATCAACACTTTGGGGTTATACTATAAGCCGAATCTGTGGATTATAATAATGGATATAGCGGGATTTGTCCAATCAATTGGTATTGCTTTTGAAAACTACAACATTGAGGTATAATACCGAATAAAAGCACAAGAGCAGAAGTAATTTGCAATATCCGGGTTTGTGTATTATTTATTCGGTGCGCGAGCAAGGAATTATCGCACTAACGGGAAGGTTTTAAGATAGCTAAGCTAAAGAAACAATTAGGTTCGGTTGACGTTTTTTCAGTTGCATCCGGTGCGATGATAAGTTCAGGCCTGTTTATTTTGCCAGCCATAGCTTTTACAAAAGCAGGCCCGGCGGTAATATTATCCTATCTTTTTGCATCGATTTTGATAATCCCCAGTGTTCTGAGCAAGGCCGAATTAGCCACGGCCATGCCTCGCGCGGGCGGAACATATTTTTTTGTCGAGCGCAGCATGGGCCCGATTTGGGGCCTGTTCGGGGGACTGGCAGGCTGGTTTTCCTTAACTTTGAAGAGCGCCTTTGCCGTAGTTGGTATGGCTGTTCTCATCGAGGTTGTAGTGCAAATGGCTTTTCCCATCCAGCTTGAGCCCTGGAGTCTCAAAGCAATCGCGGCAACTTGCTGTCTCGGTTTTATAATGTTGAATATTGTAAGCGTCAAACACACAAGCAGGTTACAGGTATTGCTTGTGGCCGTATTATTGGCGATACTTAGCTTATTTGTGCTTTTGGGGACCAGAAGAGTTGAAGCAGTCCGTTATACAGGTTTTCTTGACAAAGGATGGTCTGCCATACTTGCCACGTCCGGTCTGGTTTTCATAAGCTTCGGCGGTCTGACTAAAGTTGCCAGCATCGCAGAAGAAGTTAAAAATCCCGGTAAAAATCTGCCGCTTGGTATGATATTGGCCTGGTTTGTGGTAACGCTGTTTTACATTGCGGTAATAACAATCACAGTTGGCCTCGTCGATGGCGGTGAGCTGGTGGGAAGTTACGTTCCGATATCGCTGGCCGCGTCCAAATTTATGGGTCCCTATGGATTTGCACTTCTGGGTGTGGCGGCGATAGCAGCTTTTGTAACAACCGCAAATAGCGGTATCCTGGCTGCATCACGCTCACCCATGGCAATGAGCAGAGACCAGTTACTGCCACCGGCTTTAGCCCGCGTGAACAACCGCTTCAAAACACCCCACTCCAGCATAATGCTGACAGGGGGCTTTATGATTGCGGCCATAGTTTTTCTCGATATAGAATCACTGGTAAAAACGGCCTCGACCCTGATGATAATCCTTTTTATTCTTGTCAATACAAGCGTGATTATCATGCGGGAGAGCCGGATACAAAGCTATCGGCCGAAGTTCAAATCGCCGTTGTATCCCTATATACATATATTAGCCATCATCGCTTATAGCGCTTTGATAATAGATATGGGCCGAGTGCCTTTGCTGATTACCGCGGTGTTCATCGCATTGAGCGCGGCCTGGTTTATCTTTTATGTCCGGCACCGAGTCAGCAGGGCGTCAGCGGTTATGCACATCGTTGAAAGAGTTACCGACCACGAGCTTAAAACCGTGACTCTTGAAGATGAGCTTCGCGATATTTTGCTTCAGCGCGATGATATAGTCGAAGATAGATTCGATGAGCTTATCAAAAGCTGTGATATTTTGGATATAAAAGGCCGTAAACCCGCCGAAGACATTTTCCGGCAGGTATCCAAAATACTTGAGAGCAGATTCGACATTAATGAGTACGTTCTTTTCGAGAAAATTTTGCATCGAGAAGGGGAAGGCGGCACAGTTATTCAGCCTGGATTTGCCATACCGCATATAGTTGTTGAGGGTGAAAACAAATTCGATATTCTACTTGTCCGAGCCGTGGACGGCATCGATTTTCCAGATACGCCGGATCCCGTCAGGATAATGTTTGTTCTGGCCGGTAGCCGGGATCAGCGTAATTACCATCTTCGCGCCCTGATGGCCATAGCCCAGATTGCTCAGGAGAAGGATTTTGAGAAGCGATGGCTCGCGGCCAGGGACACCGCGGGAATACGAAACTTAATCCTTCTATCAAAAAGAAAAAGAGATACTTAGAGCCTGGCCGAGGTTGACCTTCATATATATTTCACGACATCTCTCTATCTTCATCAGGTATTGTCAGCTTTGCTTCAATAAAATCTTTGTGTGTTAATTTGAGGGAGTTTGAAATTCTGCGAATTTCCTCAGTTTCGTCGTATGAAGTCTTCTCCGAAGCGTTGGCAATCCTGAAGAGGCACTTTATAAAATTTCTTCGCTCATCGACAGTTGTGCAGTCGAAAAATCCCCTTGTGAGACGGAAATAATCAAGCCCTTTTAAAGTCCTGTCGCAGCTAATTTGTGTTACGATTTGTGCCTGCTGCTCAGACAAACCCCATTGCGTTGAAAGCACATCCTTGATGATTTTTATTTCATCCTCTGAGATATCGGAATCCACCGCAGAAATTCGAGCCAGAAGTCCTGCTGTCAGGCAAAGCTTTTTGACCTGTTCGGAGGGCAGGTCAAATTTTATTCCCTTCTTTTCGCTTTCCGATTTGAGGTGGTAATAGATATTATTTTCAATGTAATCATCAATTTGACTTTCTCTTTGGGTGGCAGCTTCGTATGTCCGGCCTCGCTCTGTCACGGCTGCCTTTATCATTTTTGAAATTCTTGCCAGCAAACCGATGTTCATATCCAATACACCTTCTTTGACTTCCTCAAGAAGAGCTTTTTCTTCTTCGGTGACCACCCCATCGGCCTGGACCAGGTTCTCCAGAGTGGAGACCACCATCTCCCTGTCCTGTTCCGATTTGATTTGCTCTAAAACCGATCGCATCAGATTCATTTTTTCCTCGGCACTAACGGGCGAGTCCATGTAAATCTCCAGATGCGACCATTCATCACCGGTAACATCCTCAAGATTAAAGAGCAAATCTTTCAGCGCGTTAATTTCTTCGTTTTGCAACTCGCCATCGACCCAAGCGGCCGCTATCACCAACTTCGCAAGGTCCATAATGAACTCTCTACCAGGCATAAGTATCTCCTTAAATAAGAAGTTTCCATTTGTTCACGATTTTATTTTCCGGTCTTTACGTGACTAACATTCCGAGCTAATCACCCGACCTTAACTTTTTCCGTTCTTTCGGCTGATGCTTCCACCTGCGGTGGAGCCACCAGTATTGGCTGGGGTCTTCCCGCACGAATTTCTCGATTGCCTGGGTGTATTCTGCTGTAATCCACTTGAGCGGGTCTTTTTTGTCAGCCCATTCTTCTGGCATAATAATGCGGTTAACGCCAATCTCAAAGAAAAAACGATTTTCAACCCTTCTGCTGTACCCCACTCCGATGGGTACATTATTTGTAACAGCGAGCAGGGCTATGCTCTTATATGTGCTGGCCTTTCGTCCGAAGAAATCAACGAATATTCCTTTTCTTCCGGCATCCTGGTCGACAATAAAGCAAAGTGTTGCACCGCTGGCGGTAAGTTGTGACATCATCCCGGCGGCCCCTTTCTTGTCGATTATTTTCTGGCCTGCTTTCAGCCGGACATCGTATAAGTATTTGTTAATAAACTTGTTATCTAACGGCCTGGCAATACTGTAAACGTTAAAACCAAACAGCCCGAGTATATATCCCATTATTTCAAAGTTACTGTAATGGGCCGCCACCATAAGCATTCCATTGCCTTCCTGCATGAGCCATTTGGCCTTTTCAACGTTTTTGAACCTTGAGTAATCCCTCCAGTTATGTTTTTTCACCAGGCGTGGTGTAAACAGCACATCAATTGCCAGCATCACAATGTGTTCGAAGCTTCGCCTGCCTGTCTGCCATATCCATTGTTCGCTTTTTTCGGGAAAGCTTGCACGAAGATTATCCAGGGCCCGTTTTCTACCTCGATGATAGTATTTCCATAACATTCGCCCGAGAAAACAGGCGGTATTCAGATTGGTCTCGATCTTGAACATGTAAAGAATAAATACAAGAATCCGGAGCGCAACATAAGCCAGCCAATCTTTAACAGGATTGTGTTTTTTCTTTTTCTTCTTCTTTTCGTGCGAGGCCGAATCTGCCATACAGCATGATTTTAGAGTCAAAACAGTCCATGTCAAGCATAAGTAAGTCTAATTGCGTATTGCTGGGCGGTTGTGAATATTACATCGAACGCAGCAAGTTCGAGTAAGACCCAAGGATATTTATTGCAAAACCGTGATAGACTTAGGATAATGTTAACCTCGTTAGAGGCCTATGGTGTTAGCCGTATCAGAAGTTCTGCAATTGATAAAGGGTGCCCGCTGAAAGGATGAAAATGAAGAAATTCATGCCTGTTACACTTGTCGTCGCCATCTTTTGTCTAAACGTAAGCTGTTCCAAACCGTCGAAAACCGGGGTCTCCACCGAACGTACAATTGGTACCTATCGTAGAACTGTTTCTTTGCCGGGGGCTTACGAAAGGGCGGTCAATGAATCCGCGCGGGATATTCCCGTAGCTTTCGATGTTGACGTCGTTGTTGTCGGCGGTTCGTCGGGCGGTGTGGCCGCAGCGGTGGCGGTTGCGGAGAAAGGGGCGAAGGTTTTTCTTGCGGCTTCCCGGCCTTATCTTGGCCAGGATATTTGCGGGACATATCGTTTCTGGCTCGAACCGGGTGAAGAGCCGAGGTCACGGCTTGCCAAAAAGATTTTCGCAGAATCTTCGGTCCTGCCACAGGTTAGAAATGGTTTAAGTTTCACATACCAGGCCGATAAACCGTCCGCCAGTATCCATAAAGATACTCCGATCCCATCGCTGCTTAACGACGGAAAGTGGCACAGTGCATCCTCTCAGAGTGTTCAATACGATGGGAATGTCACTATTACTGCCGATCTTGGAAAAGCATATCAGCTACAAAAAGTCCACGTGATGGTCTATCAGCGCCGCAGTCGTGATTTAGTAAATGACTTTGAAGTTGAAAGCGTCAGCGTATCGGTCAGTAACGACAAGCAAAACTTCAAACAAGCGGTTAACGTTACGAACAAACGGGCAGGTGAAGCGCTCAAAGAGCCCTGGGGACCGATTGATCTGGCGGCGCCTGTAACTGAACATGCTCGATATGTGAAGGTGCAGGTAAAGAAAAGCCCGGACGTAAATAGAATCCTTCTGGGCGAAATTATTTTTGAGTCGGAACAAGCCAGCGAAGAATCTCTGGCTAAAGACCGTATCCCTCCGACACCGATGCAGGTTAAGCGCACACTCGATGAGGCGCTGCTTGAAGCAGGTGTGCAGTTTCTGTATGGTTGCTATGCGACGGATGTGCTTCGAGATGGGGATGGAAAACTTGCGGGTATTGTTATGGTCAACCGTTCGGGGCGACAGGTTGTTAAGGCCAAAGTCATCATCGATGCAACGCCGCGGGCAATCGTGGCCAGGATGGCAGGCGCGTCTTTTCTGCCATATCCTGCCGGGTCTCAGACCTTTAAGTACATTACTGTCGGCGGTGACATTCAGACAGGCGAAGGCATTCAGGCACGAAAGATACCCACGCCAGTACCAATCAGGAACGGTCCGGCTCGTGAAGCCATCGAGTACACGCTCAGTATCCCTATGAAGGACGGCTCCTTCGCGTCGTTTGCCGAGGCTGAACAGATTGCACGCGACAGAACCTGGCACACAGGGCAGGTGGATGCATCAGAGACACTATTTCAGGTGCCTCCTGACCCGATGAAAGGGGAGAGGTTTTTAGCCGGTGACTGGCCCGGTGCGGAAAAGGTCAGTCTTGATACATTTCGGCCGAAGGGTATTAAACGACTATATGTGCTTGGCGGCTGCGCGGATGTATCGCGCAATGCTGCAGAGAAGCTGCTTCGGCCGCTGGAGGTGATGAAAGTGGGCAGCCGTATCGGCGGGGCGGCCGCTGCGCAGGCAAAACGCAGAGGAAAACTAAAGAACGTGAGATTACCCGGTAGGGCGGCAACGGCTGTGGCGAATGGAGATACGCGAGAGAATTTGATCTGGATTGGTCGAGGGCAAAAAAAACTTGTTATGATTCCTGCGAGCAAGCGGGCTATACCAGTGGTCGGCCAGTACGATGTTGTGGTTATTGGCGGGGGTACCGGCGGGGCACCGGCAGGTATCGCCGCCGGGAGGCAGGGGGGCAAAACGCTCGTTGTCGAATACCTTCACGGGCTCGGCGGAGTGGGTACGCTCGGACTTATCAGTAAATACTATCACGGTAATCGAGTTGGCTTCACTACAGAGGTGGATCGAGGTATTGCAAATATCACGGGTGTTGAGAAGAAACTAAGCGCGGGGTGGAATCCTGAATGGAAGAAAGAATGGTACAGACGTGAACTTCGCAAGGCCGGTGTCGATGTCTGGTTCGGGGCGCTTGGCTGCGGCGCGTTTGTGGAAAAAGGGCGAGTCAAAGGTGTCGTAGTCGCAACGCCGGAAGGGCGGGGCGTGGTGCTTGCAAAGGTCGTTATCGATTCAACCGGTAATGCGGACATTGCCGCCGCAGCCGGTGCCGAATGTGTGTATACTAACGGCTCCGGTGTTGCAGTCCAGGGATCAGGACTGCCGCCTCGCAATATGGGCACGGGATACACTAATACTGACTGGACATTCGTCGACGATGGGGACGTTATCGATACCTGGCGTGCTTATGTTGTTGCCAGGAAGAAGTACAGCCAAGCCTATGACCTGGGCCAATTGATAGATACGCGTGAGAGAAGGCGGATTGTCGGTGATTTTATTATGTCACCGCTTGATATCTTAAACGACCGGACCTACCCCGATACCATTGTGATATCCAAAAGCGATTTCGATTCGCACGGCTTTACAGTGCATCCGGCGTTTTTGCTCAAACCTCCGGGAAGAAAAGACATTTTTGTTAATGTCCCGTATCGCTGTATGCTGCCGGAGGGACTCGATGGTATTCTTGTAACCGGGCTGGGCGTTAGTGCGCACCGCGACGCGATGCCTGTTATACGAATGCAGGCGGACATTCAAAACCAGGGCTACGCGGCGGGTGTCATAGGGACAATGGCGGCCAAGAGCGGCAGGGGGTTACGCGACATTGATATCAGGGCCCTTCAGAAGAACCTCATTAAGAAAGGTAATCTGCCCGAGAGGGTGTTGACCGATAAGGACTCTTTTCCGTTATCGACGGAAGAGATTGAGCGGGCTGTAGAGCGTGTTGCCAATGACTTCGATGGTCTGGAGGTAGTGCTCACCCAGCCGCATTATGCTATGCCGCTTCTGCGGGAAGCTTACAAAACTGCGGAGAAAACCAAGGCCAAACTCGCTTATGCGCATATCCTCGGTATGTTAGGCGATGCGACAGGGTCAGAGACTTTAATGGAGGCGGTGCAGTCAACGGAGTGGGACAAAGGGTGGAACTTTACCGGGATGGGACAATATGGGGCGAGCGTGAGTGCGCTGGACAGCGTCATCATCGCTTTGGGCCGGACGCGTGATAAGTGGGGACTGGCTCCTATTCTTGATAAGGTAGGGCAGCTCGATGCCGAAAGCGAGTTTTCGCATTGCCGGGCAGTCGGTATGGCTCTTGAGACACTGGGCGATTCCGCTGCGGCCAAACCACTTGCGGGATTACTGCAAAAGCCCGGCATAATGGGGCATGCATTTACTGAAATCCAGGATGCCAGGCAGCGGACGCCGGCCAGTCCTACGGATACCAAGACACGCAACAATTCGCTTCGTGAGCTGATTCTGGCGCGGGCCTTATATCGCTGCGGCGATTACCAGGGCCTTGGTGAAAAGATTCTAACCGAATACGCGCTTGACCTTCGGGGCCACTATGCCCATCACGCACAGACCGTACTCAAGAGGAAAAAGTAGACATTCATTAACACATTTAAGGAGAAACAAAGATGCCAGGAGAATATCGATTTTCGTTTGGGCCATGGAATATTCATTCGGGGGCCGACCCGTTCGGGCCGTCGGTGAGGGACAGTATAGAGTTCGGCAAAAAACTCAAGATGTATAAGAAACTCGGCTTTGACGGGGTACAGTTTCACGATGACGATGCCGTGCCGGATATGGACACTCTCAGCCCCGAGCAGATAGTCAACAAGGCAAAAGAGATGCGCAGTATGCTGGAAGGCGAGGGCCTGGTCGCCGAATTTGTTGCACCCCGGCTGTGGGAGGACGCCCGCACAATCGACGGGGCCTATACGTCCAACGACCCTGCCTGCCGGGAATATGCCAAAGAGCGCAGCCGGCGGATGCTGGATATTGCCGATGCGCTCGGAACGAAGCTGGTTGTTTTATGGTATGCCCGCGAGGGGACATATATTCGCGAGGCAAAGGACAGCAAGGTCGCCATCGATCAAATTGCAGAGGCACTAAATGATATGCTCAACTACAACAAGGAAGTCAAGATTGCGATTGAGCCCAAGCCCAACGAGCCGATGGACCAAACGTATATTCCGACGACCGGCCATGCTGTTGCTATAGGCTATCTTACGGACTATCAAGAGCGTGTCGGAGTTAATATAGAAACGGCTCATGTTATTTTAGCAGGCCTGGACCCTTCGGATGAAATGGGATTTGCACTTGCATACAATAAGCTGTTCAGCGTTCATTTAAACGACCAGAACGGCTTGAAATTCGATGAGGACAGGGCCTTCGGCGCCGTTGATTTACGCAGGGCTTTTAACCAGGTGCGGATACTGGACGAGCACGATTACGGCAAAGACGGTGAGTTTGTGGGTCTGGATGTAAAAGCAATGCGAACGCAAAAGCAGGAGGTATCCACCAAACATCTGGCGAACAGCAGGACAATCTTTTTGCGATTAGTTGAGCTTGCTCGAAGCCTTGATAAAAGCAAGGTCGAGGCACTTATACAGCAGCGGGATTATGAAGAATTGGATATGCTGATAATTGACCATCTGATGGGCATGTGAAAGCACGAAATACGAAATACGATATTTGAGTTCGAGGAAAAAATGGCGGTAGATGTTTTAGTGTTGAATACGGGAGTTGCGGATTTACGAAGACCGGATTTTGAATTTGCCGATGATTTAGTGGGTAAAGGCGGATTGGCCAAGTGCAAATTCGAAGATATTCCTGACTACTCTCAGGAAAAGGTCAGAGAATGGATTGAGCAGGGTTATGCGACTGCAGGCGGGCCCGGGAACTCGGCGCCGCTGATAGCCAGGACCGGCTTGAAAGTGGCCATAGGAGTCAATCTCGGCAAAGGTGATTACGACGGCCTTGACGCACAGGGGAGGTTCTTTTATGACCTGATGGCTGCGAACGGTATCGATATGTCACAGACCCATATACACCCGAGTTTGCCTACAGGAACCACCTTTATTCACAGTACAACGGAAGATGACAGGGGCGGGATTGCCTACTTTCCCAGTGCCAATGACGATTTTGACTTCGAGATATTCAAAGGGGCTGTTGAGCGATTAAAGCCCAATATAGTTTATTATATGTACTCGGGTCTATCCGACAGAGGTGATGCCAATGGGGGGCGGGACCTGGCTGAATTTATCAAATGGTGCCGCGGCCAAGGCGCTGTCACCATTGTCGACTGCCATACTTTAACGGCCAATCCTCATGAGCTGATAAAGTCGGGTAAGTCGATAGAGCGATATTGGCTTTTGGAGCCGCTTTTGCCTGAAGTTGATTTGTTCTTTACCTCCTGCGATGAAGCCAAGCTGATTGAAAATACGCTTGCCCCGGGGCGAAGCTGGAGTGAGTTTCCAGAACGTCAAAACAATGTGCACTTTCTTGATTTTCTGACTGAGAGATTCCTGTCGGAGACAAACAGAACAAAGCTGTTCGGGGTTACGGTAAGTAATGGCGCTTATGAAAAACACATTTGTCCAGATGGGACAGCGCACGGGCCAAACCTGATTGAATCGCAGTTCATGGTAGGGGAGGTGATTGATCTGGTTGGAGCAGGTGACTCGTTCAGGGCGGGACTTCTTACATACGTTGCCTTCCAACTGGAAGAGTTCAGGAAAGGCTCTATAAACTTTGACGAAGCGGTGCAGATGGGTAACCTGTTTGCGTCGCTTTACATAAAAGCGCCGCTCGATGACAGATACGGCGGCATCAAGCCTTATGATAAAATGTTACAAGTAGTGCGAAGTGGCGTAAAGTACGAAAGTTTTGATGCGCTGCAAAACGCCCTGCGTTAATCCGTTTGTCAAAGACAAGGAGATACAAATGGCTAAATCCAATCTCAAATCCCCCTGGCAGAACAAGGTTATTAACCATGCCCAGATTGGAGGAATTGAAACCTCTGTTCTTGATAACGGGCCCGGTAAAGGGACTCGAATCGCCTGGATCAACACGGGCGCCGGCCTTCGGTATAAAGTGGTTATCGACAGGGGACTGGATATCACTGAGGCCTTTTATAATCAACACAGCCTTGCCTGGCTGAGCCATGCCGGGGTGACTGCTCCTCGGCCGGATGCCAACCGGGGGCTGGAGTGGCTCTATAGCTTTGCCGGTGGCCTGGTGACAACCTGCGGGCTGACCCACGTCGGCGGGCCTGAAACCGATAACTTCGGCGAGCGTGGTTTGCACGGGCGCGTCAGTAACATTCCTGCGATGCTCGAATCAATTGTGCAGCCGGACCTGACCGCGGCAAAGCCCGGGATGAGTATTACAGCGGTTATCAAAGAGTCCCGCGTATTCGGTCCGAACCTGGAACTGAAGCGCACCATATCGAGCAGCATAGGTGAGCCTGCAATCAGAATTCACGATGTGGTAACCAACCTCGGCAATACTCCCACGCCGCATATGATTCTGTATCACTGTAACTACGGATGGCCCCTGGTTGACGAAGGCATTCAGATTGTGTGGAAAGGAAAATGTGTGTCTCGCGGTCTGGATATGGATAATGCCATATTCAACAGCAAACATAATTACCGAAAATGCCAAAAGCCCCGCGATAGCCACAGAGGCGGCGGGGAAGCCTGCGGCTTTATCGATGTCAGGGCCGACAAAAAGGGCGTTTGCACCGTAGGTCTTTATAATCGACGGCTCGGCTTTGCGCTGGTGATGCGATATAACAAGAAGCAATTACCCTGCCTTGCCAACTGGCAGCACTGGGGAGCCGGGGAATATGTCACTGCGTTCGAGCCGGGAACGAATCCGCCAATAGGCCAGGCCAAGGCCAGAGAACAGAAAAAGCTGATTCACATCGCCCCGGGAAAGAGCAGAACGTATGACCTGGAAATGACTGTCCTGACGGACAAAGAGCAAATCAAACGGTTTCTAAAAGCGGCGGGGCAATAATCATGGCTGAGCATCAATTTGTCGGGTTTGGATTCGGGCCAATCCAGGGCGGTCTGTTCGCCAAAGAAGCATTTCAAAGCGGCAATTTTACTCGGATTGTTGTTGCCGAGGTAGACCCTGCGTTGGTCAACGCAGTGAGGGCCAATAAAGGAAAATATTACATCAACGTTGCTAAAAGCGACGGCATCAAGGTGTTAAAGGTTAACAATGTTGTTCTGCTTAATCCCAACGTCGCAGGGGACAAACAGATTCTTCTTGAAGTCTTGGCCGAATCAACGGAAATAGCAACGTGCCTGCCCTCGGTCGATTTTTACGAATCGGGCGCTGACAACAGTGCCGTTTCATTGATATCCCAGGGCTTAAAGAACAGCAAGGCCCAGGCAACGATAATTTATACGTCTGAAAATAACAATCACGCCGCAGAGATACTTGAGCGGGCCGTTGCTAAAAAAATTGGTTCTCTGGCCCAAAAACCAGTACATTTTCTAAACACCGTAGTCGGCAAGATGAGCAGGGTGGTTACAACCCCGGCCGAAATCATAGAGCGCAAACTCAAAACTATAACCCCGGGTATTAACAGGGCGTTTCTGGTAGAACAGTTCAATCGAATCTTAGTGGGCCGAACGCAGATTGCCGATTTCAAACCCGGCATTGAGGTCTTTATTGAAAAGGACGATCTGTTGCCCTTCGAGGAGGCAAAACTTTTCGGCCATAATGCCATTCATACGCTGCTTGGCTTTATTGGACAAGTTCGCGGCGCAACCTCGATGAGCGAGCTCAAGGACGATGAGAGCGTTATGCAAATAGCCAGATCGGCTTTTTTAAATGAGTGCGGCGCCGCGCTTGTAAAAAAATACGCTAACTTGGGAGAAGAACTTTTTACCGAGGCAGGTATAAAAGGCTATGCCGAGGACCTGCTTGAACGCATAACCAATCCTTACCTGGCCGATACCGTAGCACGGGCCGGCCGAGATGCGGTCCGCAAGCTCTCAATAAACGGGCGGATATTTGGAACGATGAATCTGGCATTGGAATATGGTATCGAGCCGAACAATATGGCCTTGGCAGCGTTCGCCGGTATCGCGGTGCTGCAGGAGAAGGCAAAAGAGTACAATCTGCCTATGAATTTATGTTTTGGCGATTGGCGTAAATTAAATGATGACAGGATTGAAAAGATTATCAATTGGCTGTGGAAAGGCCAAACCGCCCCCATTAGAAATTCTATAAACGGACAACACGCCGCGAAAGCAAAGATTTCTAACGGGGCAAACAGCCGCGCTCAACAACTTATTAAGTATGTCCAGAACGCAAAAGAGCAATTACAAAAACTGAAAATGTAAAAACAAAGCTCAAAATACAAAACTAATCGCGGATTACGCAAATTGACGGCTACAGAGGGCGCAGGGGGATTGAACTTTTCGGTGAAAAATGGCCGGACGGCTTTAAATTCCCCTTTAATTTTCCCTGATTTTACTCTATACCAACTGCTGCTTTAAGTTGAGCTATTTCGCCTTTGAGGACTTGATTTTCCTGTTTCAATTCATAAACACACTGTCTTAACCAGGCTACCTTCATACCCAAATTGCTTCTTAATTCCTGATGCGTTTGATAAGTACGTCTGGTTATATTTCGCTCTAACGCCTCATCCCAGACCTCATGCTCTGTATAGTTATCATAATCTGTTACAGTAACCCATCTTTGTACAAATTCGGGGTCGGCTTCGTGGTCGTATTCATTTTGACCTGCGGCATTTAGTTTTATTGTATTTGAGCTATCTTGTGAATAATCTAATGCGTTTCCATAAGTATCTTTGTCATAAAAACTCGAGTGTGTAAGATAATCATTAGCATCAACATAATTTCCAACGACCAAAATGCCCTTATTTGCGTCACGGTCCCCTACAGTAACCTTTCCGCTCTCAACTCTAAAATCCATCTGCTCAAATCCAACCGCAAAACTATCCTGCACATTGTTAGTAAAACTTTTTCCAATCGCAGTAGTATTACTTGCCGATCCTGCTACTACGCCTTCTCCCATCGCTACGCTGTAATCCCCAGTTGCTGTTGTCGAGAATCCTGTCGCTGTGCTGTAGTCTCCACTTGCCAGTGTCTGCCACCCCATCGCTGTGCTGTAGTCTCCGCTTGCCTTTGTTTTATATCCCATTGCTGTGCTGATGCTTCCACTTGCCGTTGTCTGAAAGCCCATTGCTGTGCTGGTGCCTCCATTTGCGTCAGTGGCATATCCCATCGCTGTGCTGTAATCTTGACTTGCCGTCGTGTTATATCCCATCGCTGTGGTGTAATAATCACTTGCGGTTGTTTCAGAGCCCAACGCTGTGCTGTAGTATCCACTTGCGGTTGTTTTGAATCCCATAGCCGTGCTGCAGGGTGCGCTTGCTTGTGTCCAGCAGCCGAGCGCAGTGCTGAGGCCCGAGCCACTTGCTATTGTCTCATATCCCATCGAAAAGCTGTACGCACCGGTCGCTTCTGTCTCGTACCCAAGCGCCACTGCATTTAGTCCGGTCGCGGTGCTGCCTGTGGATTTAAATTTCACACCTTCTATGACTCCCTGTTTTACTATACCATCTGACGCAAAGACAATTCCCAAACAAACTGCAATCAAAATCAAAACGCCCACAACTAAATTGGATTTTCTTAATACTTTCTTCATTTTAAGCACCTTTTTCCCTTCTTTCTCTCATTTATATTTTTGTTCAATTTTCTAATCCGGCTCAAATAATTTGCCTTTGAGATACAGGTCGCCATTCGGGTCGTCAATATAAGCAACCGCGTTATCGCTGCCGTCTTTGATGATGAAATTATTATCTCCCGCAGAAGGCCCCGGACCCGGCCAAACGCCTTCCGTATATGATCCCTTAATGTACATATTGCCGTTAGCGGCATCAATTATCGCCACGTCAACGCCGTTGGAATCCTGAATCCTGAAGTCATCGATATTATCATAGGCAACAGGTGTTGTGTCTTGTGTCAAACTTCCTCTTAAGAACAGGTTGCCCAAATCGTCGAACCATGCCATTAGCACGCCTGAATTATCTTTTACGCTAAATTTAGAGGCGCCCGGATACATTATCTCCCAAATTTGCGCCTGGTCCATCGCCCAGTCGTAAACACGGACATCATCTATTGTGCCGTTGAAATAATAAGCGTCATTACTATCTCCGTGAGAGCCAATATAGGCATCATAGCTGCCACCAGTTGAACCAATTGAACTGTCGGTGCCTCTTAGAACTCCATTGACATAGATTTTCAAGCTGGAACCGTCATTTGTTCCGGCAATATGATACCAATTATCTTTACTAATTGTCTCAGATGAAGGTGCTTGAACATCAACATCGAGCCAAAAATAAGGTGTGTTTCCATATACATACAAATAGTATCCCGTCACGTTAACGTCATCAAATTGTGTAACGATAGGATAGAAATCGTTGACCTCAGTATCTATATTTATCCATGCGGCTATTGTTGTAGTGTTATCGGCCAGGGAATTCATAGTAGAAAGAGAAACATAATCATCAACTCCATCAAAATCCAGGCACCAGCCGTGGTTCGGGTCGTTCACCCAGTTCGGGTCGCATGGGTCCGCCCCGAGTGTGCCGTCATTATCCCCGATGGAATCGTATGCAGTGCCCCCACTTGCCTCATCCAGTTTCCAGTGGGCCGCCTCTCCGATGGTCCATGTGAGGACCTCGTTCATATCGGTTGCGCGTTTACCTTCATCGCGGACCATATCCGTGTTGTCAATGACCTGTACTTTTAGTGTGTATTGGCCCGTGGGTAAATTTAGCGTGGAGGAGTCAAATTCGGGGCCGGTTCCCACCGGGTCCGGATCGCCGACCACGTACCATGTGACGTCCAGGGAATGTGCGGCCGGCTTGACCGGCTGGACGAAGAACTTTGTACCTATAGCATAAGTCCCCGCCGGCGTAGCATAGTCGATGGGCTTGACCAGCTCGTAGATTTTGAATATTAACTGCTCCGCGTTGACCTGATAGAAAGGGTAGGGCACGTCGTTGTCGTCGCGCAAAGCCCGCATCATCGAGTTGTCGGTGGGGCGATAAATGTCAAGCTCGTAGTACCGGCCCCCTTGGCGCGTCCACACGTCCTTTGGCTCGGGCCCCCAGTCCAGCCAACGGTACCACTTTGCTCCGTTGTCATTCATATCGTTAGCGTCGTAGGTGCTGAGATTAGCTTCGAGCTCCTCTTCCGTGCCGGGGTAGCTCCCGGAGCCTGTTTCGAAGTATTCGTCTCCCAGGTTGGCGAAGGAATGACCGAATTCGTGAAGCGCGGTCTCTACTCTCAATTGGCTCCCGCCGGCCAGGCACGCCGGTTCATCACCTGACCCACCATAGGTCTCTGTGTTTCCAAGGGCCAAACCCACATTATAGTCAGGGGCCTGGTTCAACGCATCCATTACTGCCCCCCTGTCTGCGACCGGGATATATAGAAGCCGTCTTGTCGTTACGTGAAACCTCATACTCAACGCCGTATTTCGCAGGCAGTTACAGTCACAAGGGTCGTAGCTTACGCCCGAGTCTACAGAGTTTACGTCCACCCGATGAACGTTAAAAAATGACGCGTATTCATCCAGCGGCGATTGTGAGAAGAAACCATCTATCAAGAAGAAACGATTTATTATGCTGTTTACATGGCTTTTATAGATGCCGTCGTTAATATCATTAAAGTCGTAACCGTCCCCAACAATTACCAAATCGACCCGGTTCCACGTTGGTCCGTTGTCGATGATTGTTTCGAAGGGCCATTCAGGATAAGAATCTAATGCACGTGCCTGGCGATCTAAGTCAACCTTGATCTGGGCCGTGCCACCTTTCAATACGCCCTTATCGTCGACCCAGTCGTAGGGAATGATTTTGGTCGTGATGTTACTGTAATCATTATCATCCTTGTCCTGCGCTATGGCCGTTTGGCCGATCAGAACCAGGCATAAGCCGATCAGACCGAATAACCACAAACTGACATTTTTATATAATCGTGCTTTCTTCATTCGGACTTCTCCCTTTCATTTTAACCACACAGACGGAGCCGTTACTGGCTTTCGTCTCGAAGCCAGTGGAGAGCTATAAGCTGAAAGTCGAGAAAATTTACTATACAGTCGCCATTTATATCTCCCGCAATGATGATTTCACACGGCGGCCGGCCAAAATATGATTTACTGGCTTCTTTTGTGCCGCCATAAGCCCCCATATTAATCCGACCGCCATTCGGGAATGGCTCGTAACCTACGGGACTATTAGGATTACCTGCATCGATACAGGGACTCGTCACATCGTTTCTCGTCCATCGTCCGTCGTTTACATCCCATCTGCCCGCCTGAGACTTCAAGTGATAATCCCGATTTGCTGCATCGGCAAAGCAGGGGTCTGCATCCATATTTCCCGGGCCCCAATTAACGGTACGATCTCCTCCTGAATAAATCCCTCCCTCCACATTGCTGTACAGGATGTTGACCGTTGCCCCGCCCTCGAGCCAAACACTATTTCCGTAAATTATACAGTTTTCTATTGTTGTCGTACCCCCCCCCAGGACCCTTATACCCGAAAAGTTGTTGGCAACAGTGCAGTTTTTGATCAGGCCGTGACAATCACTAATTGCCGAGTCAATGTGGTCGCTGATAGGCAAATTGTCCGATACCACGCAGTTTTTGATTGTCCCGTCGCAGTTCTTAATTACTGTACCCTTATAGACGATGTTGCTAATGAGTAAGCAGTGACTTATCGTGGCACGGGTATGATTTATGCCGCCGTAGATCCAGCCGTTAATTTTAAAATCGGTAAGCTGACAATTCGGATCCTCGCTCCCGTCAAATCCCACACCGTAGTCGATGATTGTCGAAGCCACAACATTGGAGTCGGCCGGATTTGTGCTTTTCAGAGTAATGTTTTTGCCGCGAAACCTGACAAATTCAAGATATAAGCCCGGCTGGACAATGATTGTATCGCCATCGTTGGAATCGTCTATGGCTTCCTGGATGGTATTGAAATCCGCAGGTCCATCGTCATCAACATATATAGTCCTTCCCGAAGCAGCAGTGCACCACGTCGCCAGCAAAAGCGTAAACGCTGCTAACCACCTTTTTAGATTTATTTTTCCGCTCATTTTTCTAACCTGCCTTTCATCCTGAACGCGGCTGTTACTGGTTTTCGTCTCGAAGCCAGTGGAGAGCTATAATCTGAAAGTCGAACCAATTCACCTCACAGTCACCGTTTACATCACCTGCAATGATGATTTCGCACGGCGGCCGGCCAAAGTATGACTTGCTTGCCTCAGGTGTACCGCCGTAGGCCCCCATATTGATAAGGCCGCCGTTGGGGAAAGGTTCGGCGCCAATAGGGCTATTAGGATTACCCGTGTCAATACAGGGACTCGTTACATCATCCTGCACCCAGTTCTGGCTATTCGGGTCCCACCTGCCGGCTTGAGATTTTAAGTGATAGTCACCAATTGCCGGATCAGCAAAACATGGGTCTGCATCAATGTTTCCCGGGCCCCAATTAACGGTACGGTCTCCTCCTGAGTAAATCCCTCCCTCCACATTGCTGTACAGAATATTCAACGTTGCTCCGCCGTCGACACTAATACCATTTCCGTAAATTATACAGTTTTCTATTGTTGTCGTACCCCCATTAAGGACTCTTATACCCCTGATAAAGTTGTTGGCGATAGTGCAGTTTTTAATCAAGCCGTGACATCCGTAAATTGCTCCGGGGAAAACTTGGCCGCTGGATAGGTTATTAACTATCACGCAGTTGCTGATTGTCCCGTCACAGCCCGAAATTACTGTACCCTGATCAATGAGGTTGCCTGTGAGTAAGCAGTAACTAATCGTGGCATGAGTATGATTTTGGCCATTGCCATTGCCGCCAATAAGTCGGTTAATTTTAAAACCTGTAAGCGTACAATTCGGGTCTTCGGTACCAAGAAACCATACACGTCCGTTAATAATCGTCGAAGCGACAACATTGAAGTCGCCGGGATTGGTACTTGTCAGAGTAATGTTTTTGCCGTCAAAAATAATGTATTCTGTATATACACCCGGCTGGACAATGATTGTATCGCCATTGTTCGCATCGTCAATAGCCGGCTGGATACTGTTAAAATCATAGTCTGGATCAGGGCCTACAGTAATCGTACGCGCCTGTGCAAAACCAATCAAAACCACAAAAAGTACTATTGCAATTTTTGCTGTTCTAATCATTTTTCAAGTTATCCAATTATTTCCCGCAAAAGCTAATTATGAAACTATTATATATTATACCATAATCCCAATCCGAATAGGGAATAAAAATCATCCCCAAAAACCAATCAGGCCGAATAACCAAACTTTCATATTATTATATGACCTTACTTCCTTCATACGGACTTCCCTTTCCTTTTAAAAGAAAGCGGTTACTGGCTTTCATCTCTAAGCCAGTGGAGGGCTATTATCTGAAAGTCCAACCAATTGACCTTACAGTCCCCGTTTACATCACCTGCAATGATTATTTCACATGGCGGCCGACCAAAGTATGACTTGCTTGCCTCAGGTGTACCGCCATACGCTCCCATATTGATAAGGCCGCCGTTGGGGAATGGTTCAAGACCAATGGGACTATTAGGATTGCCCGCATCTATACAGGGACTGGTTACATCATCCTGAACCCAGCTCTGGCTATTCGGGTCCCATCTGCCAGCTTGGGAGTTCAAATGATATTCACCATTGAATGCTCCGAACGGGTCTCGGACTCGAACAAAACACGGGTCTTCATCCATATTCCCTGGATCCCAATTTACGGTCCCACCGCCGGAGATCCAGTCTACATCGCTGTAGAGGATGTTGACCGTTGCCCCGCCCTCGACGCGAATACCATTTCCATAGATTATACAGTTTTCTATCTTTGTCGTGCCCCCCTGTAGGACCCTTATTCCCAAAAAGTTGTGAGCGACAGTACAGTTTTTAATCAAGCCGTGACATCCCCGAATTGCATAGTCTATAACATCGCTGATAGGTAAATTATCGGCTACTTCACAGTTGCTGATTGTCCCATCACACGCCTTAATTACTGTACCCCCGGAAACTCTGTTTCCGAAAAGTAAACAGTGACTTATCGTGGCGTGGGTATGATTCTCCCCGGTGGGATCAATTAAGTAGTCAACTCCACTGATACCGTGGTTGATCTTAAATCCAGTAAGCATACAGTTTGCGTCTTCAGTCCCACGAAATCCTACACTGTAGTCAACGATTGTCGCGGCTACAACATCGAAGTCGCCGGGATTGGTACTTGTCAGAGTAATGTTTTTACCGCGAAACCCGACGAGTTCCTGATACAGGCCCGGCTGGACAATAATGGTATCGCCATCATTAGAATCGTCTATTGCAGCCTGGATGGTATTGAAATCCGCCGGCCCATCGTCATCAACGTAGATAGTCCTTGCCGAAGCAGCGGTGCACCACGTCGCCAGCAAAAATGTAAACGCTGCTAACCACCTTTTTAGATTTATTTTTCCGCTCATTTTTCTAACCTGCCTTTCATCCTGAACGCGGCCGTTACTGGCTTTCGTCTCGAAGCCAATGGAGGGCCAAAAGCTGAAAGTCCAACCAATTGACCTTACAGTCGCCGTTTACATCGCCGGCAATGATGATTTCACAAACCGGCCGGCCAAAGTATGACTTGCTTGCTTCAGGTGTACCGCCGTATGCTCCCATATTAATCCTGCCGCCATTGGGGAATGGCTCAAGGCCAATGGGACTATGGGGATTTCCCGCGTCAATACAGGGGCTTGTGTTAGCATCCTGTACCCAGCTTTGGCTATTCGGGTCCCACCTGCCCGCCTGAGACTTCAAATGATAATCACCCTCGAATGTTCCGAACAAGTCTCCTACTCGAACAAAGCAGGGGTCTGCATCCATATTTCCCGGGCCCCAATTAACGGTACGATCTCCTCCTGAATAAATCCCTCCCTCCACATTGCTGTACAGGATGTTGACCGTTGCCCCGCCCTCGAGCCAAACACTATTTCCGTAAATTATACAGTTTTCTATTGTTGTCGTACCCCCCCCCAGGACCCTTATACCCGAAAAGTTGTTGGCAACAGTGCAGTTTTTTATCAAGCCGTGACATCCCCGAATTGCATAGTCTGGAACATGCCCACCAGGCATGTTATTAACTATCACGCAGTTGCTAATTGTACCGTCACAGTCCCGTATCGCGATACCCCATGGATCCGCACTATTAGAAAGCAAACAATAACTAATCGTGGCGTGCGTATGATTTCCACCGATCCAAAAGTTGACTTTAAAACCTGTAAACGTACAATTTGAATCTTCGGTCCCGGCAAACTCTGCACCGTACTCAATAATTGTCGAGGCGACAACATTGTAGTCGTCCGGCTTGGTGCTTGTAACAGTGATGTTTTTTCCAAGGAAGCTGGCGTATTCTAAGTATACACCTGGTTTCACAATAATAGTATCGCCATCGTTGGAATCATCGATTGCCTCCTGAATGGTACTGAAATCCGCAGGCCCATCGTCATCGACGTAAATGGTTCGCCCAGCAGCAGCGGTGCAGGCCATACCCAGTAAGAATATTGATATTAACCAAAATGTCTTTAAGTTTATTTCCCCCATCATTTTACTGCCCTCATTTCTGACCAAAGCGGTCATTAAACGTTCGTAATTTAAACGTTCAGGCCTTTGCAGCCCAATCGTTCCCGCTACTTAGCGGATTTTCGGCCGGCTTTATTTAGCACCCTGATTACATCTGTCCCCACAAACACGGTTCCGTCCGTCAATTGGCCGGTGATTGTAAGTTCAACCCGGCCAATGTTGAGGATACTTTGGACCTCTGAGCGGTTGAACCTAACTATCGCAATTTGCTCTTGTTCATCGACCAGGAGAGACTGAACTTGAATTTCATCCTCAAGAAGAACGCTGTTGGGGTCAATATCAGCAACGTTGTAATCTTCCGGGAGCCAGATATAGCACGTAATCCATCTGCCTTGGCTGGCCGGATTGATGGTACGGGGGATAATTCTGGCCTCGGCCGATATTGTAAACCTGTATTCATAAGCACCCATATCGACTCGGCCACCGATTACGCGCGGCTTTCCGTCTAAATCCGTCTCGTTGGGCTCAGCTATGTAATTCGGGTCGCCGGCGTTTATGCAAGGTGAATCGGGCAGCAAATGGTAGTCACCCTCGAATGTTCCGAACAAGTCTCCTACTCGAACGAAGCACGGGTCTGTGTCGATATTCCCCGGGCCCCAATTCACAATACTATCTTCATCCCATAGGAAGATACCTTCCAAACCGCCCTGCACATCGCTGTACAGGATGTTCACCGTTGCTCCGCTGCCGAACCTGCTGATGACCAAAACTTGCGCCCCATAACCATTGTGATAAATTATACAATTTTCTATCGTCGTCGTGCCCCCTTCCAGGACGGCTATTCCCGCGTCATTGTGGGCGATAGTGCAGTTTTTAATCAAGCCGTGACATCCAACAATTGCATCGCCTAGAACATGACCACTAGGCTTATTATCAACTACCACGCAGTTGCTGATTGTCCCGTCACAGCCCCAAATTACTGTACCGCCATAAGTGATGTTGCCGCTGAGCAGACAGTGACTAATCGTGGCATGAGTATGATTCTGCCCACCGCTGATACCGTCGTTAATCTTAAAACCTGTAAATGTACAATTCGGGTCTTCAGTCCCAAGAAACCTTACACTCTCAACGATTGTCGCAGCGACAACATTGGAGTCGCCGGGATTGGTGCTGGTGAGAGTGATATTTTTGCCGTAAAAGGAGATGTATTCTTTGTACAGCCCGGGTTGGACAATTATAGTATCAGCATCGCTGGAATCGTCAATTGCTTCCTGAATGGTACTGAAATCCGCAGGCCCATCGTCATCAACGTAAATGGTTCGCCCAGCAGCAGCGGCGCAGGCCATTACAAGCAAGAATATTGATATTAACCAAAATGTCTTTAAGTTTATTTCCCCCATCATTTTACTGCCCTCATTTCTGACCAAAGCGGTCATTAAGCGTTCACAATGCAAACATTATCTCTTGGCCTGTTACAAAAGGTGCAAAATCTCGTGGCTATCTATAATATATAATCCTACTGCCTTTGAGCAGGACTGTCAATCCCTAAATTCGAAAATTTTACAGATTTTTTTTCGTCATTGATTTTTGCCTTCAAAGCGGCATTTTACATGCCTCAATCAAGCGAATCTTTACTAACAAACAAGCTTTTTAGACCATTAATCAATTGTATGACCATTCTGGCCCAAAAACAATTTCTGTCTTCCTCCGCAATCTCAAATCTTACTTCTTACTTCTGGATTCTTTTTATTTTTTTTGTTGGCTTTTGTTTGGAAATCTGTTAAAATACCTGTATGTTTGCCAGCAGGCAAACGGAAACCGCCGGCAGCTTGCCCCTTTCCCTGTGGGGGGCGCCGGATATAGCGGAGAACCGCAAGTCTTTGTATCAGCAGATACACGCAAAAATAAGTTCAAAGTCAACGGAAACCACGAACTATGAACAACGAACTAACAATGAATTATCAACTACCTACTATAAGCTACGCAAACCACCATAACACCCCAAATTCCGCCGCCACCTCGAACAAACCGCCTATTTTGCCCAGATTGCCAACCAATTATAACCTTTTTATGCAAAACGAACCCAATTTCTCGGACGATTAAATGAACGTAACTGTTATCTATACAAAGGAATATGAAAATAATTCCAATTGGACACTTGGTGAAAACGAACCCAAAACGAACCCAATCAAAGCCAATTTCAAAGGCAAAAAGTCGAGCAGAGGCGCCAATGACAGAATCGAGCAATCGGCAATACCACACGCTAAGAGCTTATCCGAATAAACGGGGCGTTATGAGGCCGAGCGAAAAGTTCGAGGCCAAGGCGGCAGGCCAAAAATGCTCGGAGGCGTGGTTTTCTCCACGTTGAGAACATTTTTGACTGACAACGCAGTCATCGGACTTTGCAGCCGGCCGCAATAGAGCCGGTTATTCGGATAGGCTCTAAAGTATCCAATATTTGTAGATTGACATGGGAGATTATTGGTTTTACACTGTTCTAATAAGTGTTTTGAAAGGATTTACTTTGGAAAGGTTTGATTATGGATTTCGAGCAGAACAGTAATCTATCGGAGCCAATGGGCGCGAGCGGATCAGGGCCAATTTCGGGCTCGGCTGTAAGCGGAACCACGTCACAACAGGTTAAGACCGGAAGCGGCTGGAAAATCTTCTGGGGCATTACGTTAGCACTTTCGATTATGGCAAATCTCGCAATGATTTTTGTGGTAATCGGTGTAATCACGATCTTTTCTACAGGGCAGCGAGATACTCTTGCTGAGGAAATTATACAAGCCGGGTCGCGAAGAAATAAAATTGTGATAATTAAAGTAGAGGGCATAATAGACTCTCTGCAAGCCAAAAGTCTGCGGCAACAACTCAAACGTGCCCGCAAAGACAGACGAGTTAAGGGATTAATTATTAGTGTCAATTCGCCGGGCGGCACGATTTCCGGCAGTGACCGAATATATAATGAAATCCGCAAGTACCGGGACGAAGAAGGTAAGCCAATCATCGCGTTTATGCAGGGCGTGGCTGCTTCGGGTGGCTATTATACATCCGTTGCATGCGATAAAATCATAGCTGAGCAAACCACTCTTACCGGCTCGATTGGTGTGATATTCGGACACTTTGTTTTACAAGAATTGTTGGAAGATAAGCTTGGTATCAAGCCGGTCATTATCACGTCGGGCCCAAAAAAAGCCTGGCTCAGCATGTTCAAGCCATTTGAAGAAGAACAGCGGAAATATGTAGAAGAAAGACTAATCAACCCGGCCTTTGAAAGGTTCGTCGAGGTTATCGCTGAAGGAAGGCCATCGCTGACATTAAGTGAGATCAAAGAGCTGGCTGACGGCGGAATCTATGATGCCAGGGAAGCACTTAAACAAAAGTTAATTGACGATGTGGGCTATCTGGACGATGCAATAAAACTGGTTAAGTCGCTCGCGGGTATCAAAGACGCCCAGGTAGTCGAATATCGCAAACCGTTTTCTTTGGCCGGCTTTTTGACTTTACAAAGCAAAAAAAACATCCTACAGTTCGACAGATCCATGCTGTACGAGCTTAGTACGCCGCAGTTATTATATCTTTGGACCGGCTATTAACAGCCGACAACCGTTAGCTTAAAAACCAGCGGGTCTGAAGTAATCCTGTTTTGTGCGGGGACAGGAGGGCGGCTTGTATACTTTCCTGCATGGGGAACTTCACCGGCCCAGTGCATGAATCCTCTTGCCGATTAATGTCATAAATCTGTAATTGTTCTTACGTGTATCAGGCCCTTAGCGAGGTGTCCCTAATTCACGTCAAGAGCAAGTCTTGGTGTGTGTCGGCTCAGAGATGAACGAAAAGGCTTGACTCAGCCGTCTTATATGGTATAATGAAATAAACTCTTTTTTGCGATTTTGGTTATATAAGGCCCATAAGCTACAAAAATAAAACCCTAGGCAATGGCCTAAAACATCAGTGAGGAAGGAAATAAAGATGCCCAAATCTGTGAAGCACTCGTTGCTAACAGTAGTATTGATAGCGTGTTTTGCCGGTTCTCCTTGGGAGTCCTTACGGACAAGTTTTGCCCAGCCTCAACTTGTAGGTGATTTGAATAAGGATTACAGAGTTAATTTTAAAGACCTGCGGACTTTTGCCTGGCAGTGGCTGGACCCGGGTTGTATTGTTCCTGGTTGCATTGCCGACATAGATAGTGCCGACGGGGTAAATATGGTCGACTATGCCCTGCTTTCAAATAACTGGCAGGTAGAAGAACTCCACCTTCTCATCAGTGAGTTTATGGCGAGCAATGCCAGCAATATACCGCTGGAAGGAGGCGAACTGCTGGACGGAGACGGCCAATCCTCCGACTGGATTGAGATTTACAATCCCTCGGGCGCAACTGTTAACCTGGCTGGCTGGCACCTGACCGACAATAAAGACAACCTGGCTAAATGGCAATTCCCGGGTGGCCTGGCGATTGATCCGGGTGAGTTCCTGATCGTTTTTGCCTCCGGTAAGACGTTTGAGCTATATCCATCTAATTACCCATATCTTGACTCGGCTGGTTATTATCACACCAACTTCGAAATCGACCAGGGTGGTGAGTATCTGGCATTGGTGGCGCCCGACAGCAATGTCATCGTTCACGAATATGAGCCTGAATATCCCCAGCAATTGATCAATGTCTCTTACGGTCTGACACAGTTTGCAACGTCGCTGGTACCAGCCGGGGCGACAGTTTCCTATCATGTGCCCACCAGCGGTGACGCGGCTCTTGGCACTGGTTGGACTGATGCCGGCTTCGATGATTCAGGATGGGATACGGGAAATACGGGCCTTGGCTTCGGCATCGGTGGTCAGAAGACGGTTGCCTACAATGACAGCCACAGAATGGGTGGTGATTTTACTGCAGCGAATGTGACCGACTGGACTATCCATAATAACGACAGTAGTAACAGCACTGGAAAACTGAAGGATTTTGCTACCGGCAGCGATGTTGGAATGCCCACCGTTACGTTTACAATGGGAGCTGAGGGTTTACGGGTAAGCACCGGTGCCGGTGGAAATCCCGACCCAGGTACGGATGCGTACGAGATATTCAATAATATTGTGGACCTGAGCGGATACCTTGTTTACTACGGCGATCCCGGTTGGTGGACGGAGATTGAGTTCACAGGTCTTAACCCTGCCAGTATGTATAACTTTGTTGGTACCGCGATACGCTCAAGTAACTACCCGCTTCGAGAATCACTTTTCACCATCATGGGCCACGGCGGCGCAATCAACAACAGCAGTGCCGGAGTGGTGTCAATGACCGACAGCAATACTGTAATGCTGGCCGGGGACAATAGCATTACGGGCTATGTAGTTCGATGGGATCAAATCATTCCGGCTGGTGACGGAAGTTTCAAGATTAGAGCCGAGGCCACACCAGGTTCCGATGGAGGCAAGGCGTATCCATTTGGCGCGTTTATGCTTGAGGGCGGCGGCGGTGATTCTGATCTGCAGATCGATATGGAGGGCGTCAATGCCTCCCTGTGGTCTCGGATAGATTTTCAGGTAGAAGACCCCACTTACTATGACACGCTGACGCTGCGAATGAAGTACGAAGACGGTTTCGTGGCATACCTCAACGGCCAGGAGGTTGCCAGACGCAACGCGCCAAATTCGGTTGCGTGGGACTCGACAGCAGACTCTAATCGTCCGATCGGGGAGGCTTCTGTCTTCGAGGTAATCAACCTTATGGCCTACCTGAACTTACTACAAGCCGGCACGAACGTGCTGGCAATTCACGGGCTCAATGATGATAAAGACGACGGCGATTTCCTGGTTCTCCCTGAATTAGTCGCCGCTCGGAATCGTCCAATCCCGCAATACTTCACAACAGCGACACCTGGCGCATTCAATGTAGCCGGTGCAATTGATCTTGTCGAGGAAGTTTGGTTCAGCCATAAGCGTGGTTTCTATGACGATCCGTTCCTGTTAATGTTATCCAACGGTACGAACGGCGCTGAGATCCGATATACCAAAGACGGCTCGCTTCCCACGATAACCCACGGATTCACTTTCAATTACAATACCGATTCGCCGATCCTTATCGGTACGACTACCACTATTCGCGCCGTTGCTGTCAAGCCCGGCTGGCTGGATTCTGCGGTCGAAACGCATACTTACCTCTTTGTTGATGATGTTATCCAGCAGCCCACCAATCCCCCGGGCTTTCCCACGAGCGGCTGGGGTTATGCCGGGCCGGATTACGAGATGGATCCGGAAGTAGTCGGCCCCTACAGCATCACGATTAAAAGCGACATGAAATCCGTTCCGACACTCTCGCTGGTAATGGATGTTAACGACTGGTTCAAGAGTGGAGGCCAGGGCATTTACGTCCAGGGAGAAAGAAGCGAGCGTGGGGTCTCTGCTGAATTGATCTTACCCAGCGGCGCAGAGGGGTTCCAGATCGACTGCGCAGTACAGATTGTCGGCGGTTCGAGTGTAAACAGATGGAAGATGGACAAGCTCTCTATGAGATTAAAATTCAAAGGAGAGTGGGGGCCAACTGAGCTTAGATACCCAGTGTTTGGAGAGGACGCAACTGACCAGTTCGATACCCTTGTAGTGGATGCCCGCATGAACAATAGCTGGGGCTACGGCGGAGGGGTCGGAATTAACAGGCCCGGACTCGGTCAGCGTGATGTCGCCCAATACACACGAGACCAGTTTGCATCCGACATTCAGAATGCTATGGGCGGCTATGGGGGGCAGGGCAGACATGTCCACCTGTATCTAAATGGGCTTTACTGGGGATTGTATTGGCTGCATGAACGGCCTGATGAACACTTCGCCGCCTCCTATTTCGGTGGTGATGATGACGATTACGACGTCCTCAAGCACAATTCCAGCACAGTCATCCACGGTACAGGAACCAACTACAACGATATGTTCACCGTTGCCAATGCCGGTCTGGCGTCCGATTCCCAATATCAGTCGATTCAACAATACCTCGATGTGCCTGACCTGATCGATTATATGCTTATGAATTTCTACATTGGCAATACGGACTGGGCACATCATAACTGGTATGCTACCCGCAGCCGTGTTGATCCGGCCGGCAGATGGCGATATCATAGCTGGGACGCCGAACACAGCCTTGAAGGGCTTAGTGACAACTTAACCAGTAAGAACAACAGTGGCGCCTCGACACGCCTCCACCAGCAACTAATTTTGAACGCCGAATACAAACTTCTTTTTGCCGACCATATACATCGGCACTTCTTCAATGACGGTGTGCTCACACCCACAGGTGCGACCGCTTTGTACGATGTGCGGCTAAATGACGTTGACCGCGCCGTAGTTGGTGAATCGGCACGCTGGGGTGATAATCACCGGGGCACTCCATACACCCGCGACATCGAATGGGTCACCGAACGTAACTGGCTGCAGAACACCTACTTCCCACAGCGAAATGGAATTGTCCTCGGTCAGCTCGGTAGTCTGTATCCTGGTGTGAACGCACCGGTCTTTTATATCGAGGGCGCGTATCAGCATGGAGGCCAGGTTTCATCAGGCGACCAGTTGACTATGGTTAATGCGCCCGGCACTATCTATTACACCACAGACGGCAGCGACCCACGCGAATATCTTACCGGCAATCCTGTCGGAACTCCTTACTCTCCGGTTACGTTGACCAAGAGCACGCATGTTAAGGCTCGTGCCAGGAGCGGCGGAATCTGGAGCGCGTTGAACGAGGCAACGTATGCCGTAGGTCCGCTCGTAGAGAGCCTGCGCATTACAGAGATAATGTACCATCCAAAAGACACGGGCAGTCCGAGTGATCCAAACACCGAATACATTGAACTGAAAAACATCGGAACAAGTCCACTGAATCTGAATCTGGTAAAATTCACTGAAGGAATCGGTTTCACCTTCCCGGATATGCAACTTAATCCCAATGAATGCGTCGTAGTTATGAGAGACCAGGGCGCATTCGAAGCCAAATACGGCACATCAGTCAATACGGCAGGGTCATACATCGGCAACCTGGCCAATAATGGCGAAAGGATTAAACTGGAGGATGCTATCGGCCGAACGATTCTGGACTTCGAGTACAAGGACGGCTGGCATCCAATCACCGACGGCTACGGTTTCTCTCTGACTATGATAGAGCCCGGTGACAGCGCCATGTTTGGTTCGGATGAAGGTTTGGTCGCGCACTGGAAGTTCGATGACGGCTCCGGCGGCACGGCGATAGACAGCGCCGGCACGAACAATGGAGCACTAATTGGAAATCCAACATGGACAACAGGCCGGGTCGATGGAGCTTTAAGCTTTGATGGCGCAGGGGATTATGTTGTTGCTGCTCCTGTTGCTCCTTTAGCAGGAAACGTTTCAACGGTCCAGGCATGGATACGAGTGGACGCCTCTGCAGGACCGTGGAATCCTGTACTGATGCAGAATAGTGTCAGTACCTATGGTTACTATTTCTATGTTTCGAATAGTAAACCCGACCTATACATTTTCGATAGTTCAGGTTTTGCTCAAGCGACTTCACCCGAAGTACTTAACGCAGACCAATGGTACCATATCGCCGGGACCAATGATGGTTCCAGCCTGAAGCTATACGTTGACGGCCGGTTGAAAGACAGCGCATCCTCAACTGGCTTGACAGGTGTTAATGAGAATGTTTGTATTGGCTGCGAACCTGTTTCTGCAACTTATTACACCGGCCTAATCGACGACGTTCGTATCTATGATCGGGCGGTGAGCGAAAGTGAGTTTCAGAATATGGCCGATCCTACAGGACGTTGGAATCGGAAAAGCTCCTGGCGTGCGAGTGTATACCGCAACGGCACACCCGGCTGGGACGACAGCGGGATTCTCCCGGACCCCGGCGCCGTGGTAATCAACGAAGTGATGTCGCATTCGAATGCAGGGCCGGACTGGATTGAGCTGCACAATACCACCGACGAAGCGATTAACATCGACGGCTGGTTCCTCAGTGACAATGACAGAGATGAACCAAATCTGATGAAATACAGGATTGCCAATGGTACAACGATTGCCGCAAACGGTTATTTGGTTTTCTATCAGGATACGGATTTCAACAATCCGGGCGACCCCGGCAGTATCGTACCTTTTGCCTTTAGTGAGAATGGCGAGGAAGCTTGCCTTTCCTCGCGTCTTGACCCGAACGGCATGTTGACCGGCTACCGGCAGGTGGAGGATTTTGGTCCTGCGCGATCCGATGTATCATTCGGCCGATATTTTAAGAGCAGCACCGATAATTTCAACTTTGTGGCGATGGACTACAATACCCCGGATGCCAATAATCCTTATCCCAAGGTCGGCCCGGTTGTAATCAATGAGATTATGTACAATCCGCCAACCGGCAATCAGAATGAGGAATATATCGAGTTGTATAACATCACCGGAGCGCCGGTGACCTTATATCGCGTTGATAAACTCACGCCGTGGAAGTTCACTGACGGTATAGATTATACTTTCTCGGACAGTCCTCCTATTACGATACCTGCTTATGGCTATCTAATGATTGTGAAGGACTTGGCGGCCTTTATATCAAGATATGGCAGTATGCCGCTTGGTGTTCAGGTTCTCGGCGATTATAACGGCAGGTTAAGCAACGCCGGCGAGAGATTGCAGATTGGCATGCCCGGCGATATTGACGGGTTTGGCGCTCGTCAGTATATCCGCATTGACAGGGTAACTTACAGTGACGGCTTTCATCATGATGACGTTCCCGGCGGTTTTGACCTGTGGCCTGCCGAGGCGGACGGGCCTGGCAAATCGCTTTCCCGTAAAGACCCGAATGATTATGGTAATGACGTAGCTAACTGGGAAGCTGCTACACCTTCACCTGGTGTTGTTAATCCGTAGGAATCCGGCCAGAAGTGTAAACGTACTTACTCAGTTACAGTTTTAGCAGGCTTATCAGGCCAAAGAAGAGTAAGATAGCAAAAACAGAAATTGAAATAATATATCAGGATGATAACGTTCTGGTCATTAACAAGCCGAGCGGGATATCGGTTACGAAAGACCGCACCGGCGCCGCGGAGCTTGCCGACATACTTGGTGAACAGTTAGGGCAGCAGATACGCAGTAAGCTTCGGCTTGTGCATCGGCTGGATAAAGCCACCTCCGGCGTCATGATTCTGGCACTTAACATCGAGGCGCAAACCCGTTTCACAGGTTATTTTAGAAAAAGACGTGTCAAAAAGACATACCTGGCCCTCGTGACCGGCATAGTCACCGGCCAACAAGGCAGAATCGAAGCGCCTGTGGCGCATAGTCATAAGAAGCATAACCTTATGTGCATTGGCCACAAGAAAGGCAAAGAGGCGGTTACTATCTGGAAGCTGCTTGCCGATTTCGGCTCTGTTGCGTTATTATCTGTCAGGCCCATAACCGGGCGAACACATCAAATTCGTGTCCATCTGCCTCACATCGGAATGCCTTTAACAATAGATACGTTTTACGGCAGCAGCCGACCGTTATTTCTGTCCGATTTCAAAACAGACTACCGACTCGCTAAGGACCAGACCGAAAAGCCACTTATCAAGCGATTGACGCTGCACGCCTATCAAATCGAGTTTCTGGAGTCCGAGCCAGGCCACCCCGAAATGTTTATCGCGGGCCTCGATAAGAAATTCACCGCAACCATAAAAATGCTCACCAAACACAATCCCAAAGGTCTTAACGCATTTGCCGATCCTGATGATTTCACCCGGATCGTGAACACCAAGAAATTATCCTGATTATTTCGCTTGCTTATAATATTTGTCCGGCGGTTTTTACTTGACCGCAATTAACTGATTATTGATTATTGACGATTTACTATTGAATTCGTAGACTACGAGCCGAAGATATTGTAAAAAGTTAAACCTGCGGTAAAACCGCAGGCTAAATAGATTCCTCACTGCGCTCGGAATGACAAGGGGTGGGGAATGTCAAGAAATGCGGAAATAAAAGTTTGATTTCGCGTAAATGGCAGGTTGTCCTGTCCCATAATATGAAGGTGCCCTAATGGCTGAAAAAAAGGTAAAAGTTGGGCTTGTCGGCTTAGGTACGGTCGGCTGCGGGGTTGCAAAGCTGATACTGGAAGAATCTGAGTCGATAGCAGCTAAAACTGGTCTGCGTCTTGAGCTTGCGTGCGTAGTTGATACCGATACGGAGTCCGATCGGCCCGTAAAGCTGCCGGACGACATCCTGACCAATGATATAAACAGACTCCTGAAAGATGACACTATTCAAATAGGAGTCGAACTTATCGGTGGAACTGACGCAGCAAAAGAAGTCCAGCTAAATATGCTCGAAGCAGGCAAAGACGTTGTTACGGCCAACAAGGCCTTATTGGCAGAGCACGGCAGTGAACTTTACAAAGCCGCTCACGAGAACAATCGGTGTATAGCTTTTGAAGGCAGCTGCGCAGGCGGCATACCGATTATTTCAGCTATCCGAACGGGACTGACCGCAAATAATATCACCGCAATGTACGGTATCGTGAATGGAACTTGTAACTATATCCTCTCGGAGATGAGCAGCAAAGACGAGGAGTTCTCCGAGGCGCTGGCTCAGGCCCAGGACAAAGGTTATGCTGAGGCAGACCCGACGCTGGATATCAGCGGGGGGGACAGCGCACATAAGTTAACTATCTTAGCTTCCATTGCGTTCGGTTACGAAATCGCACTCGAGGACATCTTCGTTGAGGGCATTGAAGCAATCTCAAAAAATGATATTCGCTACGGCGGAGAAATGGGTTATATTCTAAAATTGTTAGCAATAGGACAAAAAGACCAAGAGGGCAGAGTTTCACTGCGGGTCCATCCGTCTTTTATTTCCAAGGACAGCCCGCTTGCCCGTGTAGGGGGCCCATTTAACGCGGTCAGTATCTTTGGCAGTGCGGTGGGCCAGGTGATGTACTACGGCCGGGGCGCGGGAATGATGCCTACCGCAAGTGCGGTTGTTGCCGATATTATCGATGTCGCTATTGGCAATTCGGCAACCACTTTTCGGCACCTCCATCTGAAACCGAGGAGCGAAACAGAGTCACTGATAGAGAACATCGACAATTCCATAAGCAGGTTTTATATCAGGGTTCTGGCAAAGGACCAGCCGGGTGTGGTGTCCAGCTATAGCAAGGCACTTGGCGACCACGAGATAAGTATATCCGGTGCATTACAGCACGAAGGGCACGGGCCTGACAATACTGTGCCGGTAGTAATTACAACGCATCCCACGCAACAAAAAAATGTTACCGCAGCATTAGACGAACTTGCAAAACTGGATGTTCTCAGCGGAAAGCCCGTTTGTATACGAATCGTGGATATCCCAGAGGACAAGGATTGATGACTAAGTACGCGATAATAGTTCCTGACGGCGCCGCTGACAAGCCGATCGAAGAACTCGGCGAAAGAACCGTTCTCGAAGCCGCTGAAACGCCAAATATGGACAAAATCAGCAGGCAGGGCAGGCAGGGTCTTGTTCGGACAGTTCCTGAAGATATGGAAGCCGGCAGTGATGTTGCTCAAATGAGCCTCTTGGGATATGACCCGCACACGTTTTACAGCGGCAGGGCACCAATAGAAGCGGTGGCACGGAATATCAAATTATCGGCCGACGACTGGGTTTTCCGCTGCAATCTGGTTACTATTGCCGACGGCAAAATGGCGGACCACAGTGCCGGCCATATCTCCAGTGAAGAGGCAAAGGCACTGATAACAGAGTTAAACGAACAATCAGGCGATAAGAATTATCGGCTTTATCCCGGGATAAGCTACCGGCACTTATTAGTCTTCAAAGGGCTGGATTTCGACGTTCAGACATATCCGCCACACGATTTCATAGGCCGGAAGATAGAAAGGATTTTGCCTCGCGGTAAAGGTGCCGAACTGCTCATCGATTTAATGGCTCGTTCGCAGCAACTTTTCATCAATCACGACATTAATAGAGTCAGAAGAGACTTAGGCGAAAATCAAGTCAGCTCCATCTGGTTGTGGGGACAGGGCAAGAAAACAGTAATGGACAGTTTTTACAAACGATTCGGCATTAAAGGCGCGACCATAACTGCCGTGGATTTGGTGAGGGGCCTGTCAAAGCTGATTGGTTTTGACCTGATAGAGGTGGCCGGCGCCACGGGTTTTATCGATACGAATTATGAGGGTAAAGGCTCTGCAGCAGTCGAAGCACTGGACAAATACGACCTTGTTTTTGTCCACATAGAAGCTCCTGATGAAGCCGCTCATAACGGCAGCGCCGAGCTGAAGAAAAAAGCCATCGAACAAATTGATAAGTATATTGTGGGGCCTGTTCTCGAAGCAATCCGGAATTACGAGAGCTGGCGAATCCTGGTCATGCCGGACCATCTTACGCCGGTCTCAAGCAGGGCCCACTCATCTGAGCCTGTCCCCTTTGCTATGGCAGGTGAAAATGTCAGCGGCATTCTGCATACGACTTTCAGCGAAGCCCATGCCGCTGAGTCAGGATTTAAAATAGACAAGGGTTTTGAAATTATGGAATACTTCCTTAAGAGCTAAATGGAACTTGAGTCAAATCCGGATTAAACAGATAATAAGAGGCAATTAACGTTTAAGGGCTCACAATGGCAATAATAGTGCAAAAGTTTGGCGGGACTTCGATTGCTGATGCTGCCAAGATTCGCCGGGCTGCTGAGCGAGTAATCAGGACGGTAAAGGACGGCTATCAAGTAGTGGTGGTGGCGTCAGCCCGGGGCAAACAAACCGACCAGCTTGTTTCCGATGCCCTGGAACTCAATCCCAATCCGCCCAAACGCGAGATGGACCAACTGCTAAGTACCGGCGAGCAGCAAACAGTTTCGCTTATAGCTATGGCTCTTGACGCTATGGGTCACGATGCTATCAGCTTTACGGGCAGGCAGATTCGAATGCTCACCGACAGCGTCCATACAAATGCCCGGATCAAGAGCATCGAAGCCGAGCGAATTCACAAACAGTTGGACAAAGACAAGATTGTTATAGTCGCAGGCTTCCAGGGAGTAGACGAGAGTGACAACATAACGACACTCGGCCGAGGGGGCTCAGACACAACGGCAGTTGCGCTTGCCGCGGCCCTTGGAGCCGAGGAGTGTGAAATATATACGGACGTGGACGGAATCCATACGACCGATCCACGAATGTTTAAGAACGCTGCAAAAATAAAAGAGATTAGCTATGATGAAATGCTGGAGCTGTCAAGCCTCGGTGCCGGTGTTATCCATACTCGGGCCGTTGGTTTTGGTAAGAAGTATGATGTTAAGTTGCACATAAGAAGCAGCAGCGAAGATAAAGAGGGGACAATAATTACTCATGAGGTGCCACAAATGGAAGGTGTAGTAGTTTCGGGAGCGACAGTACAAGAAGATATGGCCAAGATAGGTCTTGTAGGTGTTGATAACATTCCGGGTAATGCCGCCAAAATCTTCGCCTGCCTGGCCAAAGCCAAAGTTGTTGTCAATGACATCGTTCAAACGGAAGTCAGCGCCAAAAAGGCAAACCTCTCATTTATGATTGGCCTTTCCGATTTGGCGGCAGCCAAGAAAGCGGCAGAAGGAATCAAAGACGAGGTTAATTGCGAACGTATTTTCGTTCGCGAGGATATTGCCGAGATTTCTGTAGTCGGCGTTGGTATGCGAACCCATTACGGCGTTGCGGATAAGATGTTCAGCGCCCTGGCTGAAGCCAAAGTCAACATCGATTCAATTACCACCAGTGAAATTCGCATCAGCTGCATTGTCGACAAAGATCAGGCCAAGAAAGCCCTTGAGGCCCTGTGTGTTGTCTTTGGGCTGGACAAGCCGGCCGATCAACGAGGTAGTATTTCTTGATTTTCGGCTGGCGTTTCGGCACACGGGCCGGTCTTGACGTTTGAACGGTCACTAACTACCAAATGTCATCTAAGATAAAAAGACCCGCTTTTGCGATGAGCAGGCGCCGGAAAGCCTCTATAGTTGCCCTTTGCTTACTTCCGGTGGCTGTTTTTATCTGGCTTGACCACAGTGAGCTTAAAGTCAGATGGCTGCAGCAAGTCAAATCCGAAGAACAGGTAAAAGGCCACGACCTCGAAAAATATCACAAAAATACTTTCACCGTTGTAAAGGTCGTAGATGGAGACACTATTGACATAGACGTTCCTGACGGACAATACGAGCACACAAGGATAAGGCTTTGGGGCATAGACACTCCGGAGAGTAAAAGCCCGGATACGGGTGTAATGTATTTCGGCCCGGAGGCTGCCGAATTTACTACAAAATTAAGCCTCGGAAAGCAGGTTACGGTTTACCTGGAAGAACATCGCACCAGAGGCAAATATGGCCGGCTGCTGGCCTATGTTCAACTGCCCGATGACAGATTTTTGAATGAAGTTCTGATAACAGAGGGTTTTGCCTATTCGGACTTACGATTTCGCCACAGCCTTTATCACAGTTACAAGCAGCTTGAGGGTCTTGCCCGCAGACAAAAGAAAGGGTTGTGGGAGAAGGTAACACGTGAGCAACTGCCCGCATGGCTTCAGAGAATGAGACCGGACCTTGTGGGCGAAAAGTAATTCTTTTGCCTGAGAGGCCGTAGCGACCGCTACGATTTTTAGATTTAAACTGCTCATTTCTTTTAAATTCGATGTTGCTATCTGAGGACTGTATAAGTACAATAGTATTGCGATGTCTAAATATCCCATATTTCTGGAGCTGGCCGGTCGTCGAGTGGTTGTGATAGGCGGCGGAGCGGTCGCGGTACGAAAGGCCCAGGCGCTGCTGGCTTCGAGGGCCCGTCTGGTTATAATAGCTGAACACGCTGATGATCTGCTGACGGCTCTTTGCGCAGAAAGTGACGCTGAATTAATAAGGTCCAAGTATTCCAAAAATTACCTGTCGGGTGCGGTGCTTGCTATAGCTTCAACAAATAACCAGCAGCTCAACAGGAGAATTTATAAAGACTGCCAGGAGCTGGAGATTTTATGTAATGTTGTTGATAATCCGGAGCTTTGCGATTTTTACGTGCCGGCGGTCGTTAAACGCGGCGACCTGCAGATAGCCATCGGCACAGAAGGGTACTGTCCTGCCTATGCCGGCCATCTAAGAAAAAAGCTGGGGCAGATCTTTACCGACAAACATGGGGAATTTTTGGCTGAGCTGGAAACGCTTCGAAAACACATTATTCAAGAGGTGCCTGAGTCGGCTGACCGTAAAGCCCTGTTGGGGCAACTGGTTGATGATAAGTCATTCGAATATTTTATTGAAAACGGTTCCGGTGAGTGGCGATCATATGCTGAGAAGCTGGTATCAAGTGGAAATCCGGCCCCAAAACCATAATTCAGATTTTCCTACGGTATTAGTTAGCGGGGACAATTTGTTCAGGCTTGAATCTTATCGACCGTGACCTGTAAATACTTTTGCCGGTGGCCGATGCGTCTTCTGCTGTGTTTTCTTCTGCGCATGTGCATCGGGTAGAGCTTTTTGCCTTTGACTACCGATTCCTCAGCGTTAGTTTTAAATGAGACAACAACCTTTGCGCCCTTAATGTAGGGGGTGCCGATTTTGACCTTTTTGTCGTCGTTTATAAGCAGGACTTTTTCCAGTTCCATCGTCTCGGCGTCAGGTGAAATATCGGTGAGATCGATATTAATACAGTCACCTTCAGCTATTTTATATTGTTTTCCGCCTTGTTCAATTACTGCATACATTGTCAAAACCTTACCTTTTATGCTCAAAAACCGAATAGATGGGATATTCTACGTGCTGAATCCTTTTTGTAAAGAAAATTATCAAATATTTTTGTATCCTACTTATTCTGTACGAAGTTAAAATTTCGGTGATATCGTTTTTGGGAGTGATTTTATGCGTGTAGCTATGATAGAGGACAAAATTGTGCCGGTAGAAGAACTTGAGCCGGCTTACCTTGACCGTGGAATATTCTTCGGCGACGGTGTTTATGAGATGGTGCGAAGCTACGAAGGCAAGATTTTCGCACTTGAAGAACACCTGCAAAGATTTGCCGACAGTATGGCAGCAATCAACATAGCCGGAGTCGACATCGATCAGATTCGCGCCCGGATCGTGAAGGCCTTCGAGGCTGCCAATATATCCGACGCAAAGATATATTTTCATATCACCCGAGGTTCGGCGCTCAGAGAGCATGACTGGGGGTGCAATTTGAAGCCACACTTTTTCCTTACCGTTACGGAAGCCCCCGATGTAGCGGATGAAAAAAACAAGGGTATCGCGGTATCGACACATCCGGATTGGCGATGGAAGAGATGTGACATAAAATCGCTAAATCTTTTAGCCAATGTTCTTGCCCGGCATGATGCCGTACAAAAGGGATGCGTCGAGGCGATATTAGTCGATGAGGCCGGTTTTCTAACCGAGGGGGCGGCTTCAACATTTTTTGCAATCAACGGACAGGCAATGCAAACCGCACCTCTTACAGCTAATATTTTGCCTTCCATAACGCGCATTTTTGCAATCAAAGCGGGCAAAAATATCGGAATGAAAATTGACGAAAAATCTTTTACCCCGCATCAGGCGAGCGAATCGGATGAACTATTTATTGCTGTAACTACAAAGGACATTGTCCCGGTAGTCAAATTCGACGGCAAGTCTATAGGTGACGGCAAGCCGGGCAAATATACGAAATTACTCATTGAAGAATTCCGTTCGTTTACGATATAAACAGGATGATGGTTGGTGTTAAAGCAGGGAGGCTTACCATGTATATTTTGAAAGGAGCTTAAGGTGAAAGACAGAGAAATCAAAGCGACAATGCCCCTAATGCTTTTGGCATTTTTTGCCGGTGTTATATGCATTGTAGGATGTGTGAGCGGCAATATGCAAAGCAGTGGTGATAGCGGTGAAGACTGGAGCGGCCTGCAATTATGGTATAACCAGCCTGCGCAAAAATGGACTGAAGCGCTGCCGGTCGGGAACGGGCGGCTCGGAGCTATGGTATTCGGCGGGGTGGTTCGGGAGCAGATTCAACTTAACGAGGATAGTATTTGGGCCGGTCCTCCTGTGCCTCAAGACCGCGTGGGAGCATATAAACACATTGCCGAAGCGCGAAAGCTCATCTTCGAAGGAAAGTATTCCGAAGCGCAGCGGATTATGCAAAGCCAGGTTATGGGCCGTCGGATATCACCACGAAGTCACCAGACACTCGGTAATCTTTGGATAAAAATGCCCGGAGGCAGCAGCACCATTGCTCTTACTCACTGGCGCCGAGGCGGTGAGGATGAATCCGCAAACAGCAAATCCTTAGAGCCCGATTACGATGATTCGAGTTGGTCTGAACTGGTGGTCAAATCGGGCAAATTCGTCAAAGGTAACGCTTCTGTCGCGCCTGGCAAGAAGGCTGTGTTTCGCAGCAGCTTTGAGCTAACGGGCGAACAGATGCAGGATGGCTTGGGTGTTTTGAAGCTGGGGCCCATCGACGATCAGGGCATTATATACGTCAATGGCAAAGAGGCCGGCAGGACGAGAGACTACTCCAAGCCGCATAGCTTCGATATCAGCAAATATTTAGGGACGGGTAAAAATGCTGTCGCGATTGTAGTAAGCAACGTAGGCGGGCCCGGAGGAATGACTGCTTCGGTAACACTCGGACCTTCGACGGGTTTGAGCGATTCTTACAAACGAGAGCTTGATTTAGATACGGGAGTGGCCACCACAACATTCATAAAAGACGGCATATCGTACAAACGCGAAGTCTTCGCCAGCGCGGTCGATCAGGCCGTCATTGTGCGTATAACAGCCGATAGGCCGGGCAGCATTTGTATCGAGGCAACGCTGGACCGACCGGCTGATTTCGGCTTGAAGCTAACCGGGAAACGGACATTAGCTATGTCCGGACAGGTAAGCCAGAACGGTAAGCACAAAGGCGTTAAATATCACGCACAGCTTCGGGTCAAGCTCAATGGCGGCCGACTGGAAGAGAAGGAAAATAGTTTCTCAATAACCAATGCCGATGCCGTGACGCTCTTGCTTGTGGCGGCGACGGACTATAACTTCAACGACCCTTACAAGCCCCTTAAGAGAGATTTGGCCCGGGTGTGCACTAAACAGCTCGCCGTGGTCGAGAAGAAAAGTATTGATCGAATCAGGACCGAGCATATAGCCGAGCACCGAAGATTATTCAGGCGAGTAAGCCTGGACCTTGGGAGGACACCTGCAGCGGCAAAACCGACGGATGAACGACTCAAGGCGCTTCGCGGGGGTACTGATGATCCTGCTTTTGCGGCACTTTATTTTCAGTTCGGGCGTTATCTTCTGATATCATGCTCGCGGCCGGGATGCTTGCCGAGCAACCTGCAGGGCTTGTGGAACGAGCATATCGCGGCGCCGTGGAACGCCGACTACCATGTCAATATCAATATCCAGATGAACTACTGGCCGGCTGAGGTATGTAATCTCTCGGAATGTCACGAGCCGTTTTTCAGGCTTACCGAGGCACTGGTGCCTTCCGGGCGAAAGACCGCACGGGACGTGTACAACTGTCGAGGCTTCGTTGCCCATCACACGACCGATGTATGGTGGCACACAACCCCATTCGGAAGCGTCGGATATGGGATGTGGCCTATGGGAGCGGCCTGGTGTACGCAGCACTTTATGGAGCATTACCGCTTTACCGGTGATAAGAAGTTTCTTAAAAACAGGGCCTATCCAGTGTTGAAAGAAGCAACTTTGTTCTTTCTTGACTGGCTCGTGGAACATCCAAAGACCGGCAAGCTGGTCTCAGGGCCGTCAAACTCACCGGAAAACAGCTTCATCGCCCCCGATGGAAAGAGGGTAAATCTGTCGATGGGCCCGTCAATGGACCAGGAGATAATTTGGGACACTTTTACCAACCTGCTTGAAGCAGCTGAGATATTAGGCATCAAAGACAGCTTCGTCAGTCAAGTCATCGCCGCCCGTTCAAAACTTGCGCTGCCTAAGATTGGCTCGGACGGCCGACTAATGGAATGGAGCGAAGAGTTCAAAGAGCCGGAACCCGGCCATCGGCATATGTCGCATCTGTTTGCGCTGCATCCGGGCAGGCAATACACGTTTCAAAATGCACCGGAGATGGTTAGGGCAGCACGCAAGAGCATCGAGTATCGTCTGGCAAACGGTGGCGGACATACCGGCTGGAGCAGGGCGTGGGTCATCAATTTCTGGGCCAGGTTCTGGCATGGCGACAAAGCCGAGGAGAACGTCACGGCGCTTCTGCGAAGATCTACGCATCCCAATCTTTTCGACAATCATCCGCCGTTCCAGATTGACGGTAACTACGGGGGAACAGCGGGGATAGCAGAGATGCTTCTGCAAAGCCATGCAGGCGAGGTTCACCTGCTGCCCGCTCTGCCGAAGGCCTGGCCGACCGGACACGTCAAAGGCCTGCGCGCCCGCGGCGGATTCGAAGTGGATATCACATGGAAGGATGGGAAACTCACAAAAGCCAGAATACAATCGCTGCTTGGTAATACCTGCAATATCCGCTATGGCGAAAAAGTCGTTGAAATAAAAACGAAGTCCGGCCAAAGCTTCAGATTGAATAGCCATCTGGAGCAGCTATGAGTAACTAAAGGTGCTGGCAAGAAATTCTATAGACCTGTTTGAGCTGTTCTATGTTAAAAGCAACAGGCAGGAATTTCTTTATGACTTCCATATTTGTTTGGAGGTGGCTGGACAGTTCATTCGTCGTAAAAGAGCCGGCTTTCGCAAGGGCCATATAGATTAAAAGCTGGTCGGCCAGGAAACGGCCGACTGCGGCAGGGGGGGCCAGGAAGTTCTCCGCCAAACTTACAACTTCACTAATCACTTTTTCTGAGGGCTTGCCGCGCATTCCAAATGCGGTAAATACTGTTGTGCGTTCGCCGGCGATAAGTCGAATAATCGCACAATTTCCGGGACCATCGGAATCTTCCACCTCGATGTGTTCAACATTCCGGATTTTTAGTCCACTCCGAAGTAATAGTTCTCGCTGGCGTTGAACAACGCGTACAGGGAGTTTGGCGGTATATATCCGTGCCTGAATTTGCAATTTCGAGTTTGGTCGGCAAAGGTCGATTATCTTTTCTGTGCTTTTCTGCCAGGGCTTGATATTAAAAGTTATTTTTCCACCACCGGCGGGGAAGAAGCCATACTTTATGAGTTTGCAACTGCTGTCGAAGCCGGCGTTTGCGATAGCGGGCAAAAAGGTTTCATCCAGAAAATCAAACGGCGGGGCCATTGGATTATGAGTTCCTCCGGTAACGGTTACGGCCGAAGGTTTGTCGGCCAAAAACAAAGCGGGCAGTAGGGTCTGAATTACTAAAGACACAGAACCGGCCGAGCCTATGTCAAAGTGGAAATCGCCGCTTTGCACAGGGCCGGGTTGAAAGTCCAGGACCTGGGAGCCTTTGGTCGCTCCCTGCGATTGGCCATTGCAGATTCGACAGGCGGCTTGAACACAGCTTAAATGCTGTTTGGCCAGTCCCGGATTGCGGCGAGCTGCGCGGATATTTTCAATATGCAAATTCTTCCCGGTGATGCAGGACAGAGTAAGAGATGTTCGAAGTATCTGTCCTCCTCCTTCACCTGTGCTGCCATCGATAACAATAGTTTCCATCGTGCTAATCCAGGGGCTCGTAGATTCTTTTTTCAGCCAAATTCGGCGGCATTGGAGTTATCGTCCTCTTACTAACGGCAATAGCCTGCTGTGACCATATAGATAGGCTCAAGATTATCCGGCAGCGACAAGACTGTGCTGACCGCAGCATCGTCAAAAGCGCCGACGGCTACGGAACCAAGCCCCAGGGCCTCGGCTTGTAGGTGGATATTCTGCGCGGCGTGGCCGGCCTCCATATATACGTACCGGACCCCCCGCTTGCCATAGCGTCCGGTTGTTCTGCTAAACTCGGCCGCAAAGACGAGTGTCAACGGTGCAGTCTGGATAAATTCCTGTCCCCAGGCAGCAGAAGCAAGAGTGGCACGCAGGTCCTGACTGGCGAGCTTATCAAGGGCATGTTTGGCAGGCAAATAGCGAGAGAAATCCTCGTTAGTCACAACAAACAGCTCAAGAGGATAGGTTGCACCGGCTGAAGGTGCTGTGCGATACCTGCCGCCCTCATCAAGACCCTGAGCTGACCAGGCCAACTGGCCGATCTGTTCAAGAGTAAGAGACTTCGGTAAAAAATGCCGGCGCGAGCGTCGGACGGCTATCGCCTGCTCCAACGGCATTGAGCCGGTTTTATTCGGTTTTGGAAGTGATATTATCTCAGCCATTTTTTAGCTCACTTTGTCAAAAATGCTAATATCTGTAGAATTTCATTTATTGTCTTTTCGCTATTACGGCGTGTCAAATTAAATAGCTTTATATTGGGGTCATTTTTTACCTCAGAGATAAGGCCGATGCCTTTAAGAGCCACAGTGGCCAATACTGACTTATCTGATTTGAAGAGCCGGCGTATAGCAGTAACAAATTTGTTAGAGAAGCATTCCATTTTACCGATCTCGTCGATAATAAACAGTTGAGTATCGGTTTTTTCGGTGTCCAATACCGGCACCACCGATGTTTCAAAGCCAGCAACATCAACGCCATATTTCCCGACTTTGAAAGGGCCCCTGATGTCTATATGGGCAAGTGTCCCGGAGGTACCATCAAGCCGCCGCCAGCTAAAACCTTTACGAATACCTCCCCGGCGAATCTCCTGTGTGTAAAAACCCGCAATCTCTTTGCAGTTAAGATTTGTAATTATTTGCATTACGGCGGTGGTTTTGCCGGAACGCGGCAGTCCTGTTAACAGGATTTTGGCGGATTTAGACAACATAGCTTCCCCAGTAGGCACAACGGCTATCCCGCCAACACTATATACAGTATTTTCCGGGTCCGCAAGATTAGTCAGCCTGTTTTCTTTTGCACAGGATTGCAAATGCCAGAACAGCCAAAAGCACTACGGCTGATATGTATTTAACAGCCGGCGGGAGCATCCAAGCGGGCCGAGCGGCAATATCTAAGTCAATACCGGCAGCGATGTAATCGAGCAGAATACCGCCCAAGAGAGCACATCCGGCCACTGTGGCAAGATATGTAATTGCCGTTGCTCTGCCCAGGATTTTCCAGATAGTTATAAATGATGCCGCATTAGTGGCCGGGCCGGTCATAAGAAAGACCAACGCCGCTCCTGGCGTCAGGCCTTTCAATATCAATGCCGCTGCTACGGGCACCGAAGCCGTTGCGCACACATAAACCGGAATGCCCAAAAACATCATCACGACCATTGCGAAAATGCCTGTTCCCAGTTTCTCAGCGAAGTACCCATCCGGTACGGCTGCGGAGATAACAGCGGCAATTACGAGTCCGACAAGCATTGCCTTGCCAATGTCGCGCGGCAGTATGATAAAGCCGTATTTTAAGCCTTTCGCAACTCTGCTTATTTTTGTTTCAGCACTTCCGGATTCATCCGAAGATTCCTGTGTTGTCCCGTTTTCATCTTCTCTTTTTCTTTCAAAGACGTCCACGAGAGAGCCGCCGACAATACCGGTAACGAACGCTGCCAGCGGTCTGAAAACGGCAAAGACAGGACCGAGAAGACTTAAAGTTACAAAAATACTGTCGACTCCGGTTTGCGGTGTCGATAGCAAAAACGATATTGTAGAGCCTTTGCTGGCTCCATGCTTGTGAAGTGACATTGATACGGGGATAACACCGCACGAACACAACGGCAGCGGTACTCCGAAAAGCGAGGCTTTTACCAATGGCCATATTCCTCCACCTCCAAGATGCCTTTCTACGAACCGTTGTGATACAAGTACTGAAAGAACCCCTGCCGTGAAAAAGCCAAACAATAAATAGGGTGACATCTCGGCTATGGTTTGCCAAAAACCCATGATTATCGACTTAATAAAATCAGCCATTTCACACCGTTCTTTTTAAATCACAGCAACTTTTCCATTGCTTCAATTATGCCGATATTACCCCTGCAACCAGCTTTCATCAGGATGCTGGTCCCCGAAGTAAATCTTTGACGGACACAAAGCCGACCTTTTGATCCTTGTCGGTAATAACCAGATGCCGGATACGATGTTCGGTCATGGTGTTATAGATTTTATAAACAGGTGTCTTAACGTCCACAGAAATCAGGGGAGAACTCATTATTTCTGTGACCTTGACCGTATCAGGTTTTGTACCTGCGGCAAGAACCTTTCGTACAATATCGGCCTCACTGACAATGCCCACGGCTTTATCCTCAGATTCCCCCACAAGAACACTCCCAACGCTATGACGTTTCATAGTCTCAACAGCTTCGGCTACAGTTTTGTCCGGCGCAATGGTAGGGGGGCCTTTAGTCATAATTTTTCGAACCGGTTCTGCGGCTGCCCGTCTAAGATATACGAACCAATATATAATACTAACCAAAAGGCCGCCTCCAATAATGTTGCCGATAGTAACCGGCAGAAGATTCCTTATCAGAAATCCGAAAATTGTCAGTCTTGACAGGTCAGGGGCCTGACCGAGCATTTTTTCTGCTGCGGACAACACCTGTGGGGTTTGTTTCAGTAGAAGTCCAGCCGGAATAAAGTACATATTTGCGACAGAGTGTTCGAAACCCAGGGCAACAAAAGCCGTGATAGGAAATATTATAGCCAGGATTTTATCGGTTACGGAGCGACAACTGAAACAGAGCCACACCGCAAGACATACCAGTATGTTGCATAATATACCCCGAGATATAGCCTGGCCGAATGCCAAGTTGACCTTTCCATTTGCAATCATAAGTGCCTTGACGCCCACCGCAACTCCTGATGAAGTCCATTGTCCACTTTGAGAAACTAACCACACCACGACCAGTGAACCGGCAAAATTACCGCAAAACACAATGATCCAGTTTCTCAGAAGCCTTACTATTGTGATTCTTCTACTGACACAAGCCATTACGATCAGGTTATTTCCCGTGAACAGTTCTGCCCCTGCAACAATGACCAAAACCAGCCCGAGGCAAAAGACCATACCGCCAATCAGTTTTGTCATTCCCAAGCTCAAAGACGAATCATGGATTACATAAGTGTACAATATCGCACCAAAGGCGATGAAGACACCGGCCAATACAGAAAGAATGTACATCGAGAGAAAGTCCATATTACCCTTAACAATTCCTGCTTTTTCCACGCGAGCGGCCATTTGAGCCGGAGTATAGGCATCAATGCCAAAATCTTTCATTTTCGATCCATCCTTTCTTTTATTGTTTTGGCAGTTACGATATTGTTTCTCTTTTCTTAACATTGCCATCAAGACTGATAGTTATATCTTCAAAAGCAATATCAACACCGCTGCTGGTAATGGCCTGACGTGCGATATGCGTCAAACCAAAACAGCAGGGCACTTCCATGTGGAGCAGCGTCAGACTGTTGAGCTTATTAGCTTTCAATATTACTGCCAGTTTTTCAATGTAAAAATCCGCGTTATCCAGTTTCGGGCAGCCAACCACGACACTGTGCTCTTTCAGGAATTTATTGTGAAAGTCACCCATTGCAAATGGGACGCAATCGGCCACGAGCAGCAGGTCGGCATCGGCAAAACACGAGGCCTGCGGTGATACCAGCTTCAACTGGACCGGCCAGTGAGTCAACTGCGATGGAACCGCTGCCGCATCGGAGCTGGCCGGCCCGGACTTTTCCCGCAGCTTCTTGTCCGTCATTCCCGGGCACACAAGATCAGCTTGCGCCCGAGCCTGCTGCTCTTTAGCCAGGTGCGTATGTGTTGCCTCTTCATCGAACTGGTCAGCTTGGCGCTTTTCAATGGTTATCGCGTCCCGAGGGCAGTGCCCAAGACATGCGCCCAGACCATCGCAGTAAATTTCACTGACGAGCTTTGCCTTACCATCAATTATTTCAATAGCACCTTCGGCACAAGCATTTACACACTGACCACAGCCGTCGCATTTTTCCTCATCTATTATTACTATGTTTCTCAAGACCATCTCGAAATACCTCTTTTTGAACTTTTTGACTCATCAGCCTGTTATCTTGGATGTCCTATCTCGGCTATCCTGCTGTATAGAGCCTTATACATCCCACCAGGTGTCTCTGACCGCCAGTAGTTAAATGTCCGGCTTATTTGTGCAGAGAAGAAAAAAGCCGCAATCATTATAACCCCATAAGCAACAACAGACACCCTCATTTTCCCGCGCGGGAGAGAAATTCCAATCGCCCCGGGAGTTCTGCAGGCTCCGACACAACTAAAACAGGCAGTGCACTCCACCGAACGGACCATTTTCTTTTTATCAACAGGTATCTGATTCGGGCAGGCCCGTCCGCACTTACCGCACTCTACACATTTGTCGGCATCCCGTCGAACCGCGACCGGACTTAAGAACGAAAAAAGACCTAACAACGCCCCATAGGGGCACAGATACCGGCATAAAAAGTTCTTAAAGAGCACCGAAAGAAGGCCCAGTACTAAGATAACGGTGAGTGCTGTAACTGTGATATTACTGAACAAAAGATACATTTTTACATCGGCGATTCTGTTGTAAGGCCCATAAATAAACTGTCGAAGCGCCGCTATAGGCATCAGCAGAATACTAAAAACAAAAAAGCCCAGCAGCAAGTATCTAAGTGACCTCAAAATCACGTCAAGCCACCTGGGCATCGATAGGTTCCGTCCGAAGAGTTTTTTGCCGGCCTTATGTGCCCATTCGGCTGCCGTACCGATTGGACAAACCCAGCTGCAAAAACCCCGCCGAATTAACAACGCCAGGACCAGCGTCAGAGTAAAAATCACCAGCCCCGCGGGATGCACCCGATTAGCTACTCCGGTCTTGACCAAATATGTCAGGCTCATCAAGGAGCTTATCGGCAGGTATGCTTCAACAGCCGGCGGGCGAGCCTTGATTGGGGCATCAACCGGCCCGGTAAGAGAAAGCACGAAACTTCGGAACTGAAGGCAGAGAAAAAGCGAAAAAATTACAAAACTTAGCTGAACAACTCGACGCAGCCAATTCGGGCTTTCTCCTGGTTCCGGCCGCTGCTTTGTCAATAATCGACAATTGTCCTTCCTCTCATCAGACGTCATAGCGAAAATTCTTCTCTCAATGTGCCTGCTCCAATCCTTTCTACCACGCTTGTCATCCGCTCACCTGGCCTGGCCTGCTGTGCGGTCTTGTCAAGAAAACTTTTGACCACCTGAACTACACGGGAGCTATCCACAACACACAGTTCTTGTCCCCATCTCGGATGCCTTCCCATCGTACCGCCTACTAAAATCCGAAATCTCACTGGATCCGACTCAATCGCCTCCTGTGGACACTCTCTGAGACACACTCCACAGCCAACACACTTCTCCGGCAGTAATTCTGCGATACCATCTCTAACTGCTATCGCTTCTTCCCGGCATACCTCTTCACACCGCCCACATCCGTCGCAATCTGCTCCAATCTCACTGGGTACACAAATCGCTATGATGCCGATATCTTTTATCTGAGGCTGCGTGCACGCATTCGGACACGCTGCCAGTGCAACCTTGAATCGGCAATAATGTCTTAGATCAGTGCTTTCCTGCTTCACTGCGGTGCCAACCCAGGCAGAGTCTTTCACTGCCTGTTTTATATCCTCACTAAGCGCTGAGCCCCCAACAAGGCTGAACGGACAGCCACCTTTCATTCCACGGCAGACCTTATGTTCATAAACATCCCCCAGTTCCGAGCAGGACTTTGCCGCTTCCTTCTCTTGCTGTCCCCCTTGCTCAGAATCCAAGCCTTCCTCTATCTTTAATTGCCACAATGCCCCTTCCGGGTCAGGGCAACGAGTCAACACCACTCCATTTCTCGCCCAGGGAAGCTTAGCGCCATAACGCATCGTCTGAGAATCACGCGACAAAACGGTATAGGCACCGTCACACAGCCCCGAAGGCGTGAACCCACTAAGGACAAACCTTCTGCCTTTCTCGTAATATCGACAATTACCAGCATCAACAATTTCAGCGATCACTCTGCGCTGTTTCAACTTGAACTCCAACACCAGCCCCCCGAGAATCAACTCAGCATTTCAGCTAAATCTTCATCGACATTGCCTATCGGTCCAATATTGAACTTCTCCACAAGTACGTTCAATACGTTCGGGCTGACAAACGCGGGCAGGCTCGGACCAAGCTTTATATTCTTAATGCCCAAATGCAGCAGCGTCAGGAGAATCGCCACCGCTTTCTGCTCATACCAAGATACCACGAATGAAAGGGGCAGCTCGTTTACACCGCAATCGAAAGCCTCTGCAAGAGCCACCGCGATTTTGATGGCCGAATAGCAATCATTGCACTGCCCCGTATCAATCAAACGCGGGATTCCATCAATATCACCGTAGTCACGTGCGTTCAGTCGATATTTGCCGCACGCCGCCGTCAATATCACACAGTCCTCCGGCACTTTTTCGGCCAACTCTGTAAAGTAGTTTCGGCCCGGCTTGGCGCCGTCACACCCGCCGATGAAGAAGAAACGCCGAATCTTGCCGGCTTTTACGGCCTCGATAATCTTGTCTGCCAGACCAAGCACGGCCGTGTAATGAAAGCCGGTGCTCAGCGTCCCTTGTGGACTCTCCGGAAGCGGCGGCTGCGATAAGGCCTTTTCTATTACTGCACTGAAGTCTCTGTCGGTAATGTGCCTGACGCCTGAAACGCCGGCTATCCCACAAGTAAACATCCGGTCTTTGTAAGAGTCTTTCGGAATCACAACACAATTGGTCGTTACTAAAATCGCACCGCTGAAATCGTCGAATTCTTTCCGTTGATTTTGCCATGCTGTTCCGTAATTTCCCACAAGGTGCTTAAAGTTCCTTAGTTCCGGATAGCCATGAGCAGGCAGCATTTCGCTGTGAGTGTAAACGTTAATTCCCTTGCCCTGGGTCTGCTTTAACAGTTCGTAAAGGTCCAGCAAATCATGTCCGGTTATAACGATACCAAGCCCAGCCTTAGTGCCCCTGGGCACTGTTGCCGGCGTAGGATTGCCAAACTTTGAAGTATGTGCATTGTTGAGCATCTCCATAACGCGAAGATTCATTTCGCCTGCTTTCAATACTAATTCCAGGTAGCGATTAAGATCAAAGTCCACATTCGTCAGGGTTGCGAACATCGCCTCGTGCATGAAAGCGTCAACTTGCTCGTCATTTTGCCCCAATTGGCGAGCGTGATACGCATAAGCGGCGATACCCTTTAGCCCGAATATGAGCATGTCCTGAAGGCTCTGAATGTCCTGGTCTTTACCACATACGCCCACCTTGGTACATCCCGTACCACCGGCTGCTTGTTCACATTGATAACAAAACATAATTTTCCTTTCATTTTCCAATTGATTATTTATTTTTTAAAAAACGGTCATATTGCCTTCCGTAAGAGACTCGGCCAATTTTATCAACTCAACATCTTCACTGCAATAAAGGGCCGGGTTAATGAACGAGTACAAAATCGTTAAATCGCCTTTTGCTACTGTGGCTCTTTATACCCAATCTTCTGAGAGAATCTCGCCCTGCAGACTAATAACGGTAGATTTAATGGGCACCTTTCTTTTTGAAGACTCTACAGCTTGTTTGGCAAGACTTAATAAACCCATACAACAGGGAACCTGCATAATCAGAACAGTAAGAGTGTTTATCTTGGCATCTTCCAGCCAGGATTTAATTTTCTCTATATAAATATCCTGACCTTCATCCAGTTTTGGGCAGGCAATTGCTATAGCTTTCCCTTTTAGGTAATCTGTATGGAAACTTCCCAAAGCATAAGCCACGCAATCAGCTACCAAAAGCACATCTGCTCCCTGATAATAAGGGGCTTGAGGTGAAATCAGATGTAACTGAATTGGCCATTGTCGTAACTGCGATTTTACCTTTGTATCTGACGTTTCTTCCTGGGTTTCTTTGTCCCTGAAGTCAAACATCTTTGAACCGGGACAACCTTGAATTTCACTCATTTTCTTAGCTCCTTGAGTGTAAATTTTTCTTCCAACTTATTAACAAATTCTTCATACTTTTCAGGGGCATCTCCAAATTGCTCATCTACCTTATTAAAATCGGAGAATAACTCTCCTATTTGAGTAATAGAAAGGATTCTATCCATCCAGGGGTATAAAATCTCATCTTCCTTTTTTATGTGCTCAGTAAGAAGTTCGTAGTAGGCATTTAAGTGTTCGGCAATCTCCTCTTTATCCCTCTTGTCCAATGCCTCCAGTATAGCTCTTACATGGCTTCTTGCCTTCTCGTGGTCCTCGTGTATAGTCTGAAGAATATCTAAATTCTCATCAAAGTATTTGAATAGTATCTCTTCTTCCTTGGCATGATGGTATTTATCCGCATAGGAACGAATAAAATCAACACCGTCCCGGATGAACTGCCTGCCTGCCTCGGATTCAACATCGAGATTCTCGAGAACCCTGGGTATTAGCGCAACCCACCTCTTTATCAAAACATGCTCATCAACCAGTTTTTTCATAGGTGGCGAATACTTTATTTCACCCGGCCTGGCTTGCTGTTTTCTCTTAATCGGAGGTATTTTCACCTCTTGGTCAGGATAAATTACCTTGGCAATCCTGGCCATCAACGCCTGTTCGCCCTCTTCAGAGAGGTTATGTATTTCCACGATATCCTTCAAAAGACAAGAGCCTACACTGCAGGGAGCACAGCCAATATTATATTCATTAAGGATATCTGCCACTTCAGGAAATCTCGATATGATTTCCTTGATACCTTTATTCAGATATTCTTCCATTTTATTACTCTTTCCAGTCTCTCTTTCTCTTACGCCGGTTATTTGATGATCTTCGGGAGTCTCTCAATGTTTTATCTTTAACATACTGTATCTTAACGTTCCTTTTGGTTCTTGACAACATTCACGAGCAGCTTCTCAAGAGCACTTATTTCATTTACCGGCTGTTTGCAAACGTAATTTTGGCAAACGTAAGCAGTTGCCTTGCCATTTATTGCCACCTGGAACTTTACGAATGGGATTATCTTCTCGATAGCCTCACCGGCCTTACCTGTCTGGTGAAACATAATAACTGTATTCGGTAAGAATTTGCGGTGAATGAGCCTTAACATCTCTTTTGTATCCGGTTGATCAGCCTCTGCTGCAATAACTATCTCCTGTGCGGGGCCAATCGAAAAATCGAGCGCGATTAACATAGCGCTGAGCGACGTGGGCGACTGCTTTATTCGCCCGGAAAAAGCGTTTAGCACTTGTTCTGCCTCGTTATTGAAGCGCGTATCCATAGTCAATCGGCCAAGCTTGAATAAAACAAGAGCGGCAACAGAGTTGCCGGTGGGGACAGCACCATCATAGCCCGGCTTGCTGCGTACAATCAAACGCTCGGCATCTTTGCCAGTCAGGTAGAATCCTCCTCCGGCTTCATCACCAAACAACTCTATCATCTGCTCAGCCAATTCTTTGGCCTCTGCGAGCCATTTAGTGTCAAAAGTCGCCTCATATAAATCCAACAAAGCCATTATTACAAATGCGTAATCATCTAAATAGGCAAGATCGATTACCTTGCCGGCGCGATAGTAACGCATCAGGCGAGCATCACGCCGCAAGGTAGTTAATGTAAAGTCCGCGGCCTTGGTTGCAGCGTTGATATACTTTTTCTCGCCCAATGCCGCACCACCGTAAGCAAGCGCGGAAATCATCAATCCATTCCAGCCGGTAATCACCTTGTCATCCAGATGCGGCCGAATCCTCTTTGACCTATGCTCCAAAAGTTTGGAGCGTCCCTGTGCCAGAATATTCTCTATAGCTTTGGGATCCTGCTTGAATTGTTTTGCCAGTTGTTCTACCGACTTGGTGATGTTCAAAATGCTTTTTCCTTCTTCGAAGTTGCCTTTTCCGGTAACGCCATAGTACTGGTTAAAAATCCCGGCGTTTTTCTTCCCCAAAACCTTTTCTATTTCCTTAGGCTCCCAGACATAGAACAATCCTTCCTTCCCCTCGCTATCTGCATCCTCTGCGCTATAAAAGCCTCCTTTGGGATCTGTCATATCACGCATTATATAGTCAAAAATTTCACGGGCGACTCGGGCATAATCTTCCTTGCCTGTTATCTGGTAAGCCTGAACATAAACTTTGCTCAAAAGCGCCTGGTCATACAGCATTTTTTCAAAGTGTGGAACGAGCCAGCGTGAATCGGTGGAATATCGATGAAAGCCGCCGCCGAGGTGGTCGTATATTCCACCCTTGGCCATTGCATCGAGTGTGGCCTCAACCATAGCCAAGGCTTTGTTATCAGCAGCCCTGTGTGAATAATTCAATAACATCGAAAGATAGCTTGGTTGTGGAAACTTCGGAGCACTGCCAAATCCGCCATAAGCGCTGTCAAAGGTCCTTTCAATATCAGAGTATGCTTTTTTCAATGTGTCCGTTGACAGCGTTTCTTTACCGGTCTTTTTACTTGATTCCTGGAGTATTGTGCTGATTTTATCCGCCGACTTAAGTAATTCAGCACGTTTGTTTTTCCATGCATCGTCAATAGCCAAAAGCAGATGTTCAAAACCAGGGCGACCATACATATCTTTGGGCGGGAAATATGTACCTCCGTAGAAAGGCCTGGCATCAGGTGTCAGGAACACCGACAGCGGCCAGCCTCCACTGCCCGTCATCATCTGAACCGCGTTCATATATACTTTATCTACATCGGGCCGCTGCTCCCTGTCAACCTTGATGCACACAAAGTGCTCGTTCATTATCTTTGCAATGTGTTCATTCTCGAAACTTTCCCGCTCCATAACGTGACACCAGTGACAGGTTGAGTATCCTATCGAAAGAAAGACAGGTTTATCAAGCTTCTTTGCAATCTCAAAAGCTTCTTTCGACCATGGATACCAGTCCACCGGATTATGCGCATGCTGCAGAAGGTACGGGCTGGTTTCGCCAGCGAGCTTATTCGTGTATTTGTGTGTTATAGTTTCGATAACCATTGCTGTACCCTTTCCGGCATGTGCGGCAACAGGCATTGCCAGCAAGGTCAATATTGTTACGATTTTCACATTACTTGGCGTGAACATTATACTTTTACCTCTATAACTGTTATCAGCCTGCTTTCCTGCCATATCATTTTTGGCATCCAGATACGTTTACTCATCCTCAAAACGCGTTTTTTCGCTTTGAGAACGCACAGGCTCATGCACACAGATTACATCACGCTACGCTTTTGATATCAGTTACGCTATTTCTTTGCGTGATAGAGTCATCTCATAACATATTATATTTACGCGTCGTTCTCTTTCTTACTTCTTTGCTATCTTGCAGCAACCGGGCGAGCCCTTCACAAGACCACACTTGTCACATGTTGTCTGATTCGGCTTGCAGCATGACTCGCTGCCTTTCATTTGTCCACATTTGGTGCAAATAGCCGCAGTTTCGGCACCTTTGGGAATGTTGCAGCAGCCGGGCGACCCTTTTACGAGACTGCACTTTGTGCAAGTAGCCTGGTCAGGTTTGCAGCACACGTCGCTGCCCTTAAACTGGCCGCACTTGACGCAAAGCGCAACACTGTCGGCTGCTTTCGCTGTGCCAGCACTGGTTCCTTCATCTGACTTCTTGCAGCCATTGCCACACAGAAGCAAGCCGACCAAAGCCGCGCCCATCACCATCACTATACATTTCCTGCTCAGTTTCATAATTAGCTCCTTTCAAGTAAAATATAGTTTCCAACTTGAGTAAACCATATCGGCATAATTTAACACTCCTTCATTGGCCTGTTCAAAAATATCTCCAATGCTATCTGACGACCCTTACAGGTCTTAAATGTCTTATCGATAATTTCCTGAAGTTTTTCTTTACTCGCCTCGGGAAAATCCGTTGGAATATTTACAAGCCAGTCCGCGTCCCACACAATCCTGAACTCAGCGGTGTCAATATCTTTTGCGCTGTGGTGATTTGCAATTATCCTGCATATATGTTCGATTGTCTCAGCTTTGAGATCGTATCTTTTCAAAATACCTTCGGCAAGGGGTGGACCTTCAAGTTCCTGGTACTTTCCTGCCGACGAGTCATATTTGCGTTCTGCCTCAACAATCCCGATATCATGCAAAATCGCCGCTGCTTTAACCACCAGCGGATCGCCACCTTCAGCCTCCCGTATCTGTTCAGAATAGTTCAAGACACTAAGTGCGTGCTCAATTCGCTTTTGGTCTCCTGCAAAGACCTCTTTCATCTCATCTTTTAGTTTATCGGCAATAATGTTCAACTCGCCTTCGGGAGAAACTCCCAGGCACTGCTCGGCATATTGACACCACTCCGCACAGCCAAGGTCTATCTTTGGATTAGTCACCAACAGGCCGCACTTTCGGCATTTGAGTTTTGGCTCATCCTTGAAAAACTCCACATTGCCCCCACAGCCGGGACATTTCACTTCAAAAATATCTTCCGGCTTCCAAAATCTCTGGTCTTGTCCTGGACATCTGACCATAAGTTGTCCTTTTAATTTCCAACAAATCATACTTACCTACGCACGAATCATCGTAAGCAGCATCTTGAATTTTTCATCTGCGGTAACCGCGTGCGGCACATTGCCTGGCATGATAATAATCCGGCCAGTCGAAACATTTACACTCTCACCGCCTATGGTCAACCGCGCCGCCCCATCAATAATCTGAACAACTGCGTCAAAAGGTGATGTATGTTCACTTAATTTTTGACCCCTGTCAAATGAAAAAAGTGTAATTGTGCCTGCTGGCTTATCCAGTATCGTCTTGCTGACAATCGAGTTATCTGAGTATTCGACCAATTCGGCCAATCTCTGTCCTTTACCCAGGCACGCCTGCAATAAAGTAGCCTTTTTCTTTTCGTCGCTCATTTATTTCTCCTATTAAGACTCCCTGCATTCAACTTTCTTTCCTTGCCCCGGCCCTGCAACAGTTGGTCCAGCGTAATATTGTGAAGATAATTGTCCATATATTCCTGAAGCCCGGCAAGTTCTCTGCTGACAGCACAGCTTTTCCGCCGCTTACAAGCATCCCTTCTTAACAAACATCTATTCAGTTTCAGGGGCCCTTGAATCGTTTCTACAACTTCCAGCAAGTTTATCATCGCGGGCTCTCTGGTCAACCGAAATCCCCCTTTAGGCCCCATACAGCTTTTTACTAACCCTGCTTTGTGGAGCTTCTGCATCAGCTTGCAGGCTAATTGAAACGAAATATCTTCTTCATCTGCTATTGTCCTGGTTGAGACAAGCTCGTTTCCATAATGCGCAGCAAGGTTTACTATCGCCCGCAATGCATAATCAGTATTTCGCCTCAAAATGTCCATCTTAAACCTTCAAAACAAAACCGCAAATGTTTCTTTTGGGCTCATTATTTGCCATAATGGACTATTATAGTCCTATTTGTATGCATTGTCAAAATAAAAAATGGATTTTTTTAAATATTTTTTCGGTACAGTCTAAAAAGGGTACAATCTGTCCAACTTTCGGATACCCTTCGTCAACCGACTATGGTGAAAACACCAATGGCAGAGAGGCGAATTTGCTTTTCAAGGCCTTTAGCGGACACAAAACGGTATTCTCCATGCCCTTTTAACATCACATCGTTTTTATCTACAACTATTTTAATGTTTTGTTCAGGATCTCTTTGACGGATTATGTTGGCCAGCAAAAAGGCCTTTTCGAGCCCGTCGCCTGTTTTGTAGTTTGCCACCTCATCTGGCTGGGCAAGACGCTTGCCATCGTAAATTGAAGTATTATTCATTTGCTCAAGCCAGGTATGCACATCTTCGGTTGACATGGAATCCACCATTTGGATGGAAACTGGGTTGCGCTCTACCGCTGCCTTTATAAACGGGGCCCAATCACAGGTTGACATATCACGATATGCGTAAAAAGCGAGGTCGGCGGTGGGATTACTCGACCGAACCTGCTGGAGATAGTCGATTATCTGTTCTCTGCTCTGTTCTACTACGATTTTGATAGGATTAGCGGGAACGAATTTCTTGCCCAGAAACGGCAGCTTTGCCTCTATGTGTATAAAATCATCCAGCTCTTCTACAAACCGCTGTGGGTCAGGTATAACCGGCTCAATGTATTTTCGCAAAGTCGTTTTACCGTCGGGAGTTCTCAGGTCAAAATCTTGTTTTTTTATGAACTCTTCAAATTCGTCGCAGCGAATTCTGCCGGGCAATTCGTATTGGACAAAATCCTCGTCGGAAACCTCGGCGAGCAATTTTTCGTGCGTTGCATCAGCTATTCGAAAGTTGCTGGTGTGCTCGTAATGGAAGAGTGTTTCGGCCTTTAAAAACTGCGGCTGTCCATGACAGTCACGGCAGAGCTGGAAGAATTTTTGATACTCCTGATGAGAGCGCAGGAAATTCGCGAAGACCGGCAGCGTCAATTCTGTTGACAGATATGAACCAAGCCGCCTTATAAAGTGCTCATAGGCTTTCCTGTCCATCGTTGCATCATCATACATACAATGCACATACCCGGATGAGTGTGTTAAGATTGTAACGTTTTCGTTTCGCAGCGCCCGCTGGGCCTTGTTGGAGATAGCGGTGCCGTTAAACCACATCGTTTTCGTAACGAGTCTTCTATTATTGGTCAGGAAGCCGTCCTGTATGTCGATATAATTTTGAGAGTGAAGGGGGGTAAGTATCATATAGATATCGTCCAGAGGCACCTCGCAGACAATAAACGCTGCCGCCACATATAAAGCCGCAAGCGATACACACTCGCCGGCTGCCGTCCCGTAGCCTTGCTTGAGACCAAAGGCATTCATAGCCTCAATAGTCTCGGTCTTCCAGTATGGAATGATGTCACTATCATATTTATCCAGGCCGAAGTGTCTGCGAATATCAACATCGAAATAATATTTGTCGCCGTGGTAGCCGAACAGAGCGTTGCTTTGGCCGATATCATCGGGCGAAATATACTTCTCGAACCGTTTGAGCTCTTTGGCCTTGCTTGTAAGGCCCCAGGTTTCAAGGTCGAGATTAAACTCGAATTCATCCATGATGAACTGTTTGAGCCGCATCAACTTTTTGTGGCTGCTTTTGCCCTCCAGCTTTTTGAAACAATCCATCTGGCGCCATTGCCAGATAATAGGGCTCATAATATCAGCCAGGACAAGGCTGTACATCAGCTCCGGAAACACAAAGATTTCCATATCGGAAAGCGTAATCGCAGAGGTATATTTTTCCAGTTGCTCTGAATTCATTCTCTGTTAGTTCCACCTACAGTTCTAACAAACTTAGAAGTATATTTTAGGCCTCACCACGCAAATTGCAAAGTCTAAATTCCCCCGTGCATCTCGAAATTGTTATGTTAACGCTCGAACCAGCTTTGCGTTCGCAGACATATTTTAACCAGCATGAGCATTAAAGGCACCTCGATTAACACTCCCACGACGGTTGCCAGCGCCGCACCGGACGACAGGCCAAAGAGCATTGCCGAAGTGGCAATGGCAACCTCAAAGTGATTGGATGCTCCTATCATCGCAGAGGGCGCGGCGTCTATGTATTTGAGTTTTAACAGCCTTGACAGGCCATATCCGAGCCAGAATATCACGTTAGTCTGGATGAAAAGCGGGATCGCAATCCATAGAATCGTCAGAGGATTTGAAAGAATCATATCACCTTTGAAGGAAAACAGGAGCACCAGGGTAACCAATAAGGCAATAATCGTAATGGGCGTCAGGACGTGCAGGAACTTCCGGTTGAACCAATCCTGTCCTTTTGTAGCTATAATCAATTTTCTTGAGAAATACCCCGCCACCAGTGGAAAAGCAACGTATATGGCAACCGATAGTAATAATGCCTGCCAGGGGACGGGCAATCTTCCCATACCCAGCAGGAATCCACCCAGTGGGCCAAAAAGCAACAACATCGCGAGAGAATTGATTGCGACCATTACCAGGGTGTGGCCGTCGTTGCCTTTGGCCAGATAGCCCCAGACAAGAACCATCGCAGTACAGGGCGCAATTCCAAGAAGAATACAGCCCCAAAGGTAGCTGCGCCAAAGCGGCACTTCGAGCATTTTGACGCCTTCAACAAGTACAACTTTTCCGACACCGTGTGTTGCTCCTACGTCGAGGTTCAGGCCGAAGGGAATCTTGACATGGTCAATCGCATCCGGCCCTATGAAACCATAAAATAATGTGCCCAGAAAAAACAATGCGATTGCGTACATTGTAAAAGGTTTAATAGCCCAGTTGACAAAAAGCGTCAGCCCCACAGGCTTTATGCTTTTACCTGCTTTGAGCACCTCGGCGAAGTCAATTTTCACCATAATCGGATACATCATAAAGAACAGACACACCGCGATGGGTATTGAAACAACAGGGGCATTGTTAACATAAATTGCCAGACTATCAAGATACACAGCCACTTTCGGGGCAAACTTGCCTAAAACAATGCCTCCGACAATGCAAAGGAGCACCCAGATTGTGAGATATTTCTCAAAAACATTCAGCCCCTTGGTTTGTTTTGTAATACATGCTTCTGCCGTCATTGCTTTGACTCCCGGTTACAACTCTTTGTTATCCTTAACTACCGTCGACAGAAGTTTGTCCATCTGTCCGGCAGCGCCTTTCCTTACCATTTTGCCGACGTCGATTGCCTGCTGGATTTCATCTTCATCAATTGCCAGTTCACGGGCTTGCTTGACATGATACTTTACACACGGGTGACAATTGGCGGAAACAGAGGCACCTATCGCAATAAGTTCTTTTACCTTAACATCAATCATCTTAACTTTTCTCCTTACTCACTATTTGCTAAAATCTCCGGAAATTGCTCCACAAAGGCCTTTATTTGGTCACGAACTCTGCGAAATTCAGCCATAATTTCTTCTTCGCTGCCGGTCGCATAATAAGGGTCGTCAAATGCCTTGTGGACGAGCTTTGCTCGGCCGGGAAATATAGGGCACTGCTCCCTGGCATTATCACAAACCGTAACAACATAATCAAAGTCGATACACACAAGGTCATCGATGTGCTTGGATGTGTGACCCGAAATATCAACACCTGCTTCGGCCATCACTTTTATTGTCTTGGGATTAACTCCGATTGGGCGGATTCCAGCAGAGTGTGCCTCAATAATATCATGCTTCAAATGGTTGGCCCAGCCTTCTGCAATCTGGCTGCGACACGAATTGCCCGTACAAAGAAACAATACATTTATCTTGTCTTTAGCATCGTACATAGCCTTTCCTCTAAATTTATCAACAAAACCACAAATATAGACAATATCACTTACTGCAAAATCCGGACAGCTCACATTTTCGACAGCTCGGTCGATAGTTGCCGTCACAGTCCTCTACTATACCAACTCTCGTCAATGCAAAATCATACTTGACAGGGTCGTTTGGTTCAATCTCTGTAAAACTTTTAGTTATTTTTATTGCTGTTGATAAAGAAACCGTTTTTCGGTCGTGGAACCCTAAAATCCTGCACAATCTGGCCATGTGCACGTCAACCGGAACAATGAGCTTGGTTTTATCGACTGATTTCCATAATCCTGTATCAACATCGTCATCCCGCACCATCCATCGCAGGAAGAGATTGAGCCGTTTGCATACACTGCCACCTGTAGGACTGGTTAACAAGTATTTCAATCCACGACTGATTTGACCATTGTGTTCTCTTGCATACATTGCAGATAGCGTATCGCAAAATTTCGTCAACGCCGGAAGAATATTCTCATCGTCCTTGTTGTATCCCAATAGAAAGTGTTTCTCTATGCTGCCGCTTTGCTCAAATACGTTTCTTAACAACTGCAGCAAATCTGAGATGTCCCGGCCTGTTGTGAAACGATGTTTGAAACCAGTCAGGCTCCGGCGATCCGCTTTGCCAAAATTTCTCACAAACGCATACGGACTTTTTCCCATACGTCCTAAGAGGTCGGCCAGACTTTTTTGGATCTGCTGTACTCTGCCGTACGCAAGGTCAGCGGCCAAAAATGCGACAACTTCCATATCTGCAGGATTGGAGTATTCATATACAAATTGCAACGGGTCGCTGCCGATAAATTCCCTGCGGTTATAGCGGGCGTAAAGTGCTTCCAGGCAGTCTTTAATCTGGGCAGTTCGTTTACTCACCGAGCACCGCTGATTTCGTACTGTGTACATCGTTTCGCAATATTATTTTCTACTCCCATAGTCTTATTAATTTATGAATTCTTCCAGGTCAGGATAAATATCACGTTCAAAATTTTGATTGTGAAACAGGCCTATCTCATCGAGTGTAACTGGAGAAGTCGCACCCTCTTTTGTCGCGACCAGTGCGCCAAGCACATTGCCAAACCGGGCAGCCTGGTTAATCGATGTTCCGCGGAGAAGCTTATTGACAAATCCAGCTGAAAAAGCATCTCCGGAACCAATAGAATCGGCGAGTTTGACTCTATAGCCCGGCACATAGACTTTTTCGCCCCCGGCCGACATCGCAAAAGCGCCTTTCTCGCCAAGCGTTACAACGCAATGTTCGAGGGACCACTTGGTTAATATTTCTTCACAAAATTCCAGGATATTATTATGTGAGACACCTAATATCCAGCCAAGCTGGTGGGCCTCATCTTCATTCAATTTAAGGACATCTGCTTTTTGCAGGGAAAAGCGGATTGTTTCTAAACTATAGCAATCTTTTCTCAGGTTTATATCCAGAAGCTTCAGGCTTTGATCTGCTCTTTCCAGGAGCTGTTCGATAGTTTTACGCGATTCCTCTGACCTTTGGGACAAGGTTCCGAAACACAAACAATCGGCAGTCGAGGCGGCATCAATAAGTTTGTCAGTCAGCTCAATTCGGTCATACGCAACTTGTGGGACTATGAGATAATCCGGATTATTATCTTCATCAAAAATAACCTCAACAGTGCCGGTTGGCAGGTGTTCGTCCCATTGGATATGAGTTGTGTCAAGGCCCAGTTGGCCAACCTGGTCAAAGGCTTCTCTACCGAACTCATCACGGCCAAGACGGCTTACCATAAGGCCTGTATCGCCAAGAGAATTTACTCGATAGACGAAATTAAAAGGAGCGCCTCCGAGAACAGTGCATGAAGGCAATATGTCCCAGAGTAGTTCACCAAATGCAACTATGGTCTTTTTCATATAAACGCATTCGTTAGGTTTAAGGCCCAGCTACTGTAGCTATCAGTTCCTCGATATTCTCACGCTCTATTTCTTCCATACGCTTGCGCTTCTTCATAAAGTGGTCGTACATGGCCACCTCTTTTTGCGTCCAGGCGTTGGCCTCTGTATAGTCACCACAGTAGGGCACGAGAAGGTCAATCCAGCAGGAAATTTTGTCCATCTCTTCCTGAGAAAGGCTCACATCCTCATGTCCTTCTTCAAGCATGGTTATGAGTTTACTTCTGGCCGAGCCCTTGTAGTAGGGGGGCAGCATTGTGGGAACCGACATATTATTAATCCAGTTCACAAGCTCACCGTCCTGGTTGCCTTTATAATAGGAATGGGGTGGTCTTCCCTCCGGGCGGGCCTGGGTCAGGGCCAGATAAGACTGGCTCCATTTCCGCTTGGAAGTATTTTCGACAATTTGATTTCCGGATAGACCAAAAGGTTCTGTTTCTCGGCCGGTGTGACATTTGACACAGTGACGGTCAAGAATCGGCTGAATCTCCTTGTTGAAACTAAAGCCCCGCGGCGGGCCGTAAAAAGGCTTGAGGGATTCGGGGCCTGCTTTCATTGCCAGGGTCTGCCGGCTAATTGCAGGCGTCTCGTTTTTATTCTCGTGACAGCCGACGCACGAGAATGTCTCCCCCGGCTGTAACGTGGACCAGCTCCGCATGGTCTGGACAGTATGGCCCTTTCCATCCAAAGCCTGAAAATAGACCGGTGTTTGTGCCGGAACGATAAACATGGCCGAGCCGTCCGCATACACTGTCGCGTCACCTAATACTACCTTGACATCCCAACTGGTGTTACCCACGCCAACCGGTGTACTGGATAGTGAACCACCGCCAGGCCCACTGTTGCGGGTATCGCCAATACCGGCCGCCCGAAACTCTAAAGCAACTACGCGAAGTTTCTGTATTGTCCCTCGCCGAATCCCTTGTAAGCCGTGCCCGATGTACACATCCTGCACATAATATGTCCCTGTTTTCTTACGGTAGTCCACGAGACTCGGTCGAATATGCGGCTTCCTGCGTGCGACAACCGGTATAGGCTGATTACAAGAGATCTTTGAATCTGCGATAAGCAGTTCCCGCCGACCGTCAATTGTCATAAAGTAAATAGCATAGGGGCGAGCGTAGCGCTGATTTGGGCTGCCTTGTGGATCGTATGTAACCAGAAATTCCGTCTCGCTTAATGGATAGGGATACTGAAACTGTTCACCCTCCTGACCGTAAGCATCGACACGAACAGCCTCGGCCTCACGGACCGGAGCAATAAAATGAACACCGGAAGCCTCCTGTCGGCCTCTGCGTGTATCGATAATCGCAAGCTTGCCTCGCTGATGTGTATGATGTCCGGAGAGAACAGCCATTACTTTTTGTGTGCCCGGAATAGAACGAGCGTGCAGGATGGTGGTGGGAAACCACGAGTCGTTGCCATAGAACTCGGTCTGAGCGGTTCCGTCGGGATTCATCTGAAACAGTCCCTGTACATAAACCTGGCCCCGGTCGTTATATTCCCAGCGAGTGTAAATCACGCGTCCATCCTCAGTGATAGTGGGGAAGTTCGTGTGGACCTGATCGAAGGTCAGCCGTCTCAGATATTTCCCATCTTTATCACATATATAAAGATTACTGACCTCCGTCCAAAAGCAATCGACTATCTGTACGCAGCGTGTGGAATTGAAGATAATATTTCCATTGGGCAGATAAGCGCCTTCGTAATCGGCAAATCCGAGTCCGAATGTCAACTGGCGAACCTTGCCGGTTTCCACCTCCATCTCGTAGAGGTGATAGTCGTCCCCTCGGTCGGATTTCTTCCAGGCAAACAGAATACGTTTGCCGTCGTAGGAAACATCCGGGTCTCGAATAACACCATCAGGCTCATCGATTAGCGTTCGTACTTTGCCATAGCAGCCCTCCATCTCCAACAGGCAAAGAGCCGAACCCGGGATAAAATTACGCTCTTGCTGTGCATCGGACTGGGCCTCGGTATACGCGTAATGCGAGCCGCCCATATTGAAGTGCTTCGTAAAGACAATTGTCTTAAACTTGCTTAGGAACGGCTGTAGACGAATTCTTCGCCGCTTTTCACACGCTTTGACATAAAGTTCCAGCCAGCTCCGATCGTTTGGCGATACGTTGGATCGACAAAGCACCTCGAAATCAGCCGCCGGTTCTTTGCCTTCTGAGCCAAGTTCAGCCAGCACTTTACCTATAATCTTTCTTTCCATATCAGTGCCGGCGTTATTGCCGAACCACCTGTGAAAATCCATCCCATAATCCTGATATGCCCAGTCGCATTGGATGGGAAAGTCCTTTTCAAGGCGTTTCCACAGTTCTTTTTGCCGTGCACTGGATTTGTGCAGAATCACGCGTGATGCCAGCATAGTCTGCTGCCAGGTGTCCTTTTTTACATACAAGGTGGAGATGTCTTGCTCACCGTTAGCATCTGCGTTAGATGGCAGAATTATACTTGCCAAGACTGCGAACACAGTCGGTAAGAATACGCTTGTTGTCCTGTTATGTCCTGTTTTCATCTTTGACAGTATTTTCAAGGGTTGAACTAATACATTCACACCTTTATCTTTCCAAACTTGATTGTACGTAAATTCATTATCTTTATAATAGCCGAATCAGTTGATTATTTCAAACGCTTTCTGCGAACGAGTGATTGGTTTTTTTCTTTTGTAACCAGGAAGGGAGATGCGGTATAATCTTTTGCTAAAGAAATCTTTAGACAGCCGAAAATTACCTGTATGAGCTTTGGGTTCTCGGAGCAAAACAATGCCGAATGGTTCGAAATGGAGTGGTTTCAAGTATGCCATGTGCAACGAGAGCATGGCAGAGTTAAGCTGGGAAGAGCAGTGCCGGATTGTTGCTAATGCAGACTATAAAGGGATTGAAGTTGCAGCGTTTACTTTTATCGAAGAAGACGTGCAGGAAATAAGCCCGCAAAAACGCAAACAAATGGTTTCAGTTATGAAAGACGCCGGCCTTGAGTGTGCAGGGCTGCACTGGTTATTGGCGCCGCCCCCGGCAGGACTGCATTTTACTACACCTGATACTGCCATCCGCCGAAAAACCATTGATTACTTCGATAAACTTATCGACTTTTGCGGCGACCTTGGAGGATCCTGTATGATTTTCGGCTCTCCAAATCAACGCAGCACTGAGGGAATCACCGTTGAAGAGGCAAAGAAATATTTTGCGGAAGGGCTTGCCGGGATCGCCGACCATGCTCATCAGCGTGGTGTTAAGATACTCGTCGAACACTTACCCAGGTACGCAACAGATGTTATAAATACACTGGCAGAAGCATTGGAGTTGGCTAAACAAATTAACCACCCGGCAATTCAAATTATGTTTGATTTCCATAATGCCGTTGACGAGACGGAACCTTTTGATGTCCTGCTGGAAAAATACTACGAGAATATTGAACATATTCACATACAGGAAATGGACGGCAAACACCTCGGGACAGGTACTGCGGCTAATGATTATGTAAAAACCTTTCAAACACTTAAGGATTTGAAATACGACAAATGGATATCCCTGGAAGTATTCGATTTTTCGCCCGGCGGCGGGAAAATCGCAGAAGAGTCGATAAAAACTCTAAGAGAAATCGAAGCCAAATTACTTTAAGTTACTGTTTTTTCTATTCTTCCCAGAGCCAGTTACCAAAGAAAATATCAGCGTCGATAAAGTCGATATTTCCATTTCTATCGAGGTCCTCGCGCAATAGATACTCATAAAGAGGAAAGCTGCCGGATAACAGACTGTAGTCCTGCAAATTAACTGTGCCGTTATTATTCAGGTCGGCGATATTGCCGAGAGTCGATGAGGACATACTTGCTTCGGCAGTGCCGCCATACACGCCCATATTTGTTCGTTTTCCATGCGGCCATAATTCTGCGGTCCAATCCGAATTCGGGTCCCCTTTATCGATGGAGGGGCTATTCACAATATCCTGCACCCAGCTTTGGCTGGCCGGGTTCCATCGGCCGGCTATGGATTTGAGGTGAAAGTCTCCACTGCCGACATCGGCGAATTGAGGATCGGCATCGATATTTCCAGCGCCCCAGGTAAGAGTGGAATTTGCGGACACCGATGTGCTGCCCTGACCGCCTTCGATGTTTGAGTAATAAACTTCTGCATGAGAACCGCGATCTCCCGTATAAGGACTGTCCGCCAGTGACAATGACGTCGAACAGTCCCATATGATGCAGTTGATTATCGTGGCGCTTCCGCTGCCGGGGAAGAGGCAATAAGGCGGGCCCCACCTGCCTGTGTGATCAAAGAACTTGATGCCCACCGCTGAATTAACAATAGTGTTGTTCACCAGCAGCGCATCACACTGATTTTGCACGGCAATGCCTCCGCTTGGGCAGTTATAAATCAGATTATTTATCATGACTGGAGAGCATTTGTCGCGCAGCACCACGCCGTGATCGGTGCTTCCGGCTACTATGTTTCCGATGAGCACCGCCGAGCATAGCGTCGGGTTTATCATATCATCGTAGGAATTGATGAGCACGTTATTCAGGATAAGCGGCGGGGGGATGCTTTCTCCATACAAGTCGACGTCGTCGTTGTCGCCATGGTGATCCGTGAAGTAGCAGTCCTCAACCAGGACGTATGAGAATCTCGTATGCACACCCTGTCCGATTGAGAGAAACTGGCTGCCAGTGATGTTTGCTGACGCCTCTCCCGGGATGTCCGGGTCGTCTGATATAATCGCTATGGCATCACCTTCTCCAGCGTTTCCGTCATCGGGAAGGTTCTGAAAGGTGCAGTTTTCGATATCGAGGTGGCTTGCCAGGGCAACCACCGCCTGGAAATACGTTCTGGATGGAAAAGGCGTACACGGGTCGCAGTCGTTGTCGTAGTAGTCCTTGTGGTCGCCTTCACAATCTGAATACTCAAAAATACAGTGCACAAAACGGCTGTCTTCTGCCTCTACGAACAGAATCTGCTTCCATCTTGTGCTGCTGCCGTTGCGTGTGAAGCGAATCGGCTCGGATTGGTTCCCATCGGCGAGCAGTTGCCCGTACACTTTGATTGAAACGCCGTTATCCATCATGACCGTCGTCCCGGGCTCAATAGTCAAGACGATGCCGGCCGGTACGATAATGTTATCTTCAAGAATTTGCGTTCCCGACCACGTGGTATTCTCGGTCAGCTCTATATCCCTCACCACTCGCAACAATCGCAGGGCCGGTATTAGTGAAAAGTCAGTGCTACCTTTTGTGGTATTATGCCCCTCAATGGCCAGAACATTATTTCCATCATTCAACAGCTCGCCCACCGTTCCCAGAGGGATTATCACCGGCGTCCCGGCCTCGTGAGAGTTCGCCAGCGTCGTGTAGATAGCCGGACCAGCGGGCATGTGCCGGCGTTCTATTTCGTCTCCTCCATTGAGATACGCGATAAATCCATCGTCGTAATCGATCACGAGTTCCACAATCCCACAAGGATCCAGTGACGCCAACGACACCGGGAATTCCTTTCGGATGTAAACCGTAACGTAGTTATCTTGCATATCGAGCAGCTTCGTGTTATCATCGCCATCACCGTAGCCGAAGCCGCTTTGCCCCGTCTCCCAGCCCGAATCGTTGAAGCCGGGCTCTTTCCAATAGTCGTTTGGTTCACTCGGCTGCTCAGTGCCCCGGAAGAATCTCCATGTATCATTTGATTCGATAAATGTTGTTCCTGCTGAAACGCTGCTGTGAAAGAGCAACAGCCCCACAAGAGAAATGAGTATAAGCTTGATATCTACGAGCTTCATAAAAAAGTCCTCCATATACCTCAAGATAATCCATTAAAAGCCGGCATTATCTCAATCGCCCCTATACCCGGCTTTGAAACACTCTTTAACCTTCCGATATACTATATTACCAAATTTATCCCAAAACTGCTATAGTTTTTGTCTCCTTTAATGTATTTATCACAGACATAACCGACCAAAATGCAGAAATTTCCCGTTACAACCCCTCCTGCCTCATTATCTTTTCGTACATCAACATCCGCCCTCCGTCAGAAAATCAGGTTTAGCGTATGTTGGGCGGGTCCTTTACCTTTCGGCCGGCTGCCCAGTATGCGCCGCGAACAACAAGACGCTGGAAATGTGGATTCACCCACGCCTTGCGGTCATGGCCGTTACTCGTGTAGAAGACCCTTCCCTTGCCGTAAGATGAAACCCATCCCATCGATTGTCTTTCGTTGCCGCGATTCATTCGAGTCAGAGATCGCATCTGTGCGTTACGGTGGTAGTTGTGAGCGTAGGTCTCATCCTGAATTTCGAAATCCTTCATGCCCCTGGTAATTGGGTGCTCATGGTCGTAGATATAGACTGTGAACTTGCCGCTGCCGTGTCCGGCGAAACGTCCGCCGACCATCTCCCAGTACCGGTCGCAGTTCTTAAACGAATCAGTAGCGCTGTGAATACCTACATAGCCGCCGCCGTTCTGGACAAAATCGCAAAGTCCGTCTTCCTGCTCTTTAGTCGGATTCATTCCGGTAGTGTACTGCATGATGATATCGAACTGCTTGATGCGTTCTTTCAGGTCATCAAGGTTTTCGGTGAACGTTATCTCGAAGTCGTTTGTACTTTCAAGTACGGCCTTCATAATAGGCGGGCAGTTTTTCCAATCATGCCCACCACCCCGGAAGAACATCACTTTGATTTTCTTACTTGAGTCGGCCGCAGGCAATATCCCCGCCGCCACTATGACACCAAGTAGTACAGTGCAAATCAGGATTAATCTTTTCATTTCTCTATCTCCTTCTTACAAAAAATTAATCATCGTGGTTTTTATGCTTTACAGTAACAATTTGCTTACGAACATCTATTTGGGGCCGCCATTGCAGATAAAATTATACAACACAATTATCTGTAAGATTAAGAATATGTTAAAAGCCGAAATCAAGCCCGCCTTGTCCGGAAAACATGTAACGCCTACCCTTGACTCGACAACAGTCATTCCGTAAAGGCGGGGCAGGCCAATGCCTAAGAACCGCCTGGACATGTTCTTCGCTGGCGGACCTCACTCGACCATCAACATCGCCAGCGAATCCTGGTCTTTCACAAACACTCGTTTCCCCGAGATTACAGGATAAGCATAAATCGGCGTCTCGGAAACTTTGTATCGCGCTATCTCGCTGTAAGCCTTGCCATCGGGCTTAAAAACTATCAAATCGGAGCTGCTGGGCAGGGCCAGGATACAGGAGCCGGCGTTGACAACGGCACCGAAACCGCCCCTACCATGCGACGCCGAATCGGTCCACGCTGTCTGCCCGGTCTGGGCGTTGATGCAGAACAGATTGCTGCGGTTGGAGAGCCCGAACAGAAATCCGTCCGTGAGCACCGGCGTATTGTACTGAGTCGCCAAATCCGCGTTGCTCCAAAGCTCTTTCGCGGTAAAGCCATCACCCTTCTTTTCGATCTTAACCGCCTTCGTACCCCGCCCGGCGCCGGTATAGATTACCGTATCACCGTCCACAATCGGGGTCGCGGCGTTGTAAGCCCTCCTCCCAGGCGCAAACGGTAGCTGCCACAGCAGCTTTCCATCGGCTGCGCCAATACCCACGATATGTTTTTCCGTCAGAGTAACTATCTGCTTCACTCCACCCGCCGTCATCACCACGGGCGAAGCATACTCCGGGCCTTCGACCGCCCAACGCCACTTCTCGTCGCCTTTGGCCAGGCCGTATGCGATAATCGCACCATTGCCCGCCTTGCCGAGTTGAGCGATGGCCATCCCGTCCACGATGATTGGCGACGTCGACGTAAAGAACCGTGGCACGAGTTTGGGGTACGGGTCCTTGCGCCACACGAGCTTGCCGGTGGCTGCGTCCAGGCAGGAGAGGACCCCGCCCACGCCTAACGTCACGACCTTTCCACCCGCTACTGCCGGCGTGCTTCTGGGACCCGGGTGCCGTGAGGCTGCTCCGGTCACGGCCTGCGCCTCGTACTTGTCCCGCCACACTTCTTTGCCATCATCCGCTTTCAGACACAAAGTGACCTCTTCGGAACCCTGTCGTGTAAAGACATAGAGCTTGTCGCCCACCAGGGCCGGCGTCGCATCGCCCGTACCCACTGTTACTTTCCACTTCTGCGTTAGTTCCTTCGGCCATTTCGCAGGTGCGGTGAATCCGCTCACCTTACCATCACGATTGGACCCCCGCCACTGTGGCCAATCCTCCGCAAAAGCCCAGCCCGTGCCGACCAGGATCACACACACTACAATCACGGCCCTCGATAGATTTGTTTTTTTCATGACAACCTCCTTATAAGATCTTTGTTGAGAAACCCACATTGAGTTGTACCAAAGGCAACAGAATACCAGTACGGCCTTATCTGCTAAACTCTAATTAACTCCGGGTGATGTGTCAACAGCCTCTGGCACTTCCCATTTATGCCTGTTCAGCTACGCCGCTGAATCTCATTACCAATAGAATATCAAGTCTGTCTTATAAATCAAGCTTACCGGCGGTTAAACAATAAAAAATGAAAGGCAAAACATTGCTTTTTGAGCCAAAAATCCGTAGTTTCCACAGTACAAAAAGCCGATATCAAGCCTGAAATGACGCATTAGGACTCATATTAAATCTGCGATTGAAGAATCCCGGCTTTTTCAAATTTACCCCTGCTCATCTCATCAGGGGACAGTTACCGACCGCGATTATAACATGCAGTAGATAAAAGACATGCTCCTATCTGCCGGGTGGCATGGTCGGTTCAACCACGATTTGATTTGTGAACCTGGCACGCCGCCCGAAAAGCTCTATACGCCCTCGGACTTCGGCCATCTCGAACGTTATTCTTGTCCGGCCGATTGTCACGGTGACTTCCTGGTCTTTCACTTCTGCAATCGCTTTTTCCATAGAAGTAACATCGGCATCGGCTGCCGTTAAGACGTGCAGGAAATAGTCAACAGCTTTTTGCCGGGCCGGTGATATTTCGATACGGCATTGAGGCGCAGGCCCTGTATCTCGCTTCGGAGGATAGGCCTTGCCGCCATACCTGTACAGTGCCGGTCCCGTAACGAGTTTTACCTGTGGGTCAGGAGGCAGCAAAGTCTGTATGAACAATCGTCCTTTGCCATTGGTTACTACGAGTCCGTCCTCAGTTTCATCTGGAACCTTCATCGCCTGGAGCAGCCAGGTCTTTTTGAAGTGAGGATTTCTGGAACTTACGCGGTCGAAGATAACAAATGTGCCCGGTCGCATAAAGACAACCTGCCGGGTAAAATACTCAAGTTTTTTCAACGAATAGGACCGTGTGCAGTCACCTGCGACGTACACGTAATCTCCCTTGTCTTCGAAGGCTAAAATATCAGCAATATCGTAGAGTTTGCGTCCTTTCTGCCAGTCGGCCGCATCCAAAACGGCGCCGTTATGGTGCGGCCAGTTGTGGTGCTGCCCCCCGTCGTTGCCTGAAACGGGGCCGGCGCGTATCCCGGGCCAGGTTTCACACGGGTCGTGGACCAGTATAGTGTTATGGGCGATGGTGCGCAAGTGGTAGTTGACATCGTGGTTTGAGCCGAATGAGTCATAGTGGCCGCCGTCGCCGGCGAGTTCTTCATATTTGTAAATCAGAAAATGCCCTATATCCAGGTGTTGGTGTGCGGTAAAGCGGTCTCCACATTTGAAGAAGAAATACGTTGCATCTTCGTCCCATGAGCTGCGGGCATAAACGTAGCCGGGACCGGGGCTGATATGTGACAATTTAAAGCTGTTCAGTTCCGCTTTCTTGACAGTAGTGTCGCGCCACAGGAAATCCTTGTATGCGTAGGCGCCGACGCTTGAGCGTGACGTGGTCTCGTTAAACGCATGCACAGCCTGATGGCTCGAATCGTCGCGTAAGCGGTTGACGAGGATACGCCTGGCTGACAAGGTCTTATCGCGGTCGCCGCCGAACGTTCTGCCTCCACCGTCACCCATGGGGACTGGCCGGCGAGAGTTATAAATCTTTATACCGGGATAGGCTTCGAACAGACTGGCAATTGCCCGGTTGTTGAAAAAGCCAGGAGCCATAGCGTAATAGTCGGTACCTTCGCAGTATCGAGCCACCTCGCAAAAGAACAGCCACTCGTATAACCAGTAGTTAATATAGTAACCCTCGGCCCAACCTCCGCCAGCTCCTGCCAACTGCAGGGCGGGGGCCGCACGGCCGCGCCACTCCTGTTCGAGAGTCCTGAGAAACTCTTCGGCACGCTGGTTTTCGTAAAACGTCGCATAACAGGCCAATCCGATGCCCCAGTTCTTGTACCCATACCAGCCATTGTGGAACACATGCGTTTCGCTGCGGATGTTCGCATCGACGGTTTTGTTCATATATGCATGGAACTTTGCCCGCTCATCCAGACTCCAGTACCCGTGGCACAGGTCGTAGACAATTGCACAGCGCGCAAGGTCGTGTGCGAAGGTAACATGTCCTTTTCGGATAGGGCCGTTGATGTATTTCATCGCCATCTGCACGGCACGTTTGCCTAATTGGGCATCCTGCTCTATCGCACAGACCAGGGCCATCGATATCATCTTAGAATGGTCATCGGCGTCATACTCACGTGCCACTTTTACAACACGCAGATATGCTTCCGGACGTTGCTTGGCCAACTCTCCCAGACGATGCCGGGAACCGAGCAATCGTGGATGGCTCTTCGGGACTGCGTGCCTCGTATTCTGAGCGGCCGCAGACTGAATGTAGCCGATAGACCACAGAACAAACATGCTCCCCCATATAACACCCGTTAGCCTGAATGTAACTCTTAGTGTCTTAAAGCTCATCGTATCCTGATTATAGCGAATTTGACAAATAACGGTATCAGGGAGTCAACTCGTCAGCCCCGATGTCAGGTTTGGCGCCGCGAACCTCACCGTCGACATCACCGGTCACTTCGAACAGTGGTTCAGCTTTGTTGATAGCATCGCCGGCCGACGCCGTCAGGTGCAGATTTCCTTGTGACGGATTGACCAGCGCAGCAGTAAGGTCTTTTTCAAGATTACTAACAAACGTGATTTTACTGTCCGATTCGTTCCGGATTTTGGGGCCACTGAGCAGATTATTGGCGACAAGCAGGCCATCGTTGTCAAAAACAATCCGAATCAGTCGGCCCTGGCGGCTGTCAGGCTCGTGGATTGTGTTGTTGAGAATTTTGCAGTCTTGGGTATAAACTGGGACAATGCCTCCTTCGGTAGCCCTTGTAATAAAATTGTTACGGACAACACAACGCCGACAGTGGATTTTTATGCCGTCGGCGCGGTGCGGATTGCCGAGGCAGATGCCGGCATCGCAGTCGATAATGATATTCCGCTCAACGACGCAGTCTTGTGAGTCAAACCACATAAAAACGGCTCCGCGTCCCTCGCGAGTTCTGCCCCGGATACCTACGAAAACATTGTCGCTAATCACCCAGTTTTTGGCATACATCACATCAATTCCACCGACGTAGTTTCCGCCGGCGATGTCGCGCGGGTCATCGCTTAAGCGCTTGGGCCGGTCGTTGTAAAACAGGCAGTACTGCACTCGGCAGTGCTTCGGACGGGTCACTTCACGGTTCTTCTTCGGCACCTTCACCCCTTTGACGCCGCGCTGCCAGATGTTGTGTATGATGCAATTGTAGATTGTAAGCTTCTGAACGTTGGTTTCGGAGTTGATTTTGAATCCATTGTACTGGGTGTTCTGGATGGTCAGGTCGGCAATCGTAACTCCTGAGCACCCTCTGACACCGACCAGTTCTCCATGGCGACTCTTGGCGCCATCAATGACCACACGTTCACGATGTCCCGAAGCTCCCCGCAACGATACGTTATCTGTTTTTATCTCGATATAGTGGGTCATCATGTAATGGCCGTCCGCTAACAGAATGGTTCCACCGGGTTTTATTTCATCAACAGCCTTTACAAGTCCCTGCACACTCGACACTTTTATTATCTGTCCCGAAGGCCGCGGTAGGGGGGGTGCTTTGGGAAACCAGGATTGGTCGGGAGGATTTATGATTGCAGGCTGCCGTGCTTGTTGCCTGGCGGCGGGCTTGTCTTTCGCCGGCGAAACCAGACCGACTGTTCTAAGCACGTCAGCGTATTTCATAAGGACAAGATAATTACGCAGCGAATACCCACAGCACTTAAGTCCCTCCTCAGAGTAGTCATCGCAACACTCTTTGGGATTACTGGGATGAACTCCGTCACGGGACAAAAGGGTAGGGACATCGTAGCCTTTGTACTGCGAAAATTTATCCAGAGCGCCATCCCAGTCGGCAGGGCGGCGCTTAAGGATTTCCGTATGAAAGTCGGTAAGCGGCACCTTCATCTGGCGGGCGATTTTTCGCACGGCGTCGGCGTAGAGCGCCGCTTTCTCAACAAGTCCATGCCGCGAAGGAATTGTGCTCAAAATCACAACTGTCCCGTTGTCCAGGCACTTTTGAACGACTTCCCGCGTTTTCTTTTCGTACTCCTCCAGCCCTACAGAGGTAAGGTCATTTGTGCCGAACATAATCAGGGCCACTTCCGGATTAAGCCGGGCAAGCCATCTATCAATATTCTCGTGTGCCCAGCGGATAGTCATACTGCCCTCGTTGCCAAACTGCGGGCCTTTCCAATTACGCCAGCATTCCTTATTCAGGTATTGCTCGACCAGCTTATATGCCTGTTCCATTTCCTCGCCAGCGTTCTTTCGTGAGTATAACAGCGGCGTCCAGAAGGCTAAAGTGACCGTGATAGAATCGCCAAAATGAGCAAAGGTCCCTTTCTCGCCGGAGAATTTTTCATGGATCTCGGTCATTGCGCCGGCCCAATAGCGACTCTCAGCTCCCCCATTTTCCATTTCCTTACCGTGAGCCGGCAGTGAAAGCGAAAAAGTGAATATGACAAGCAAAACAATGTGCCGAAAAGTTTTCATATCTGTCCTCCTGCTGCAAAAATAACCTTTTTGCGATCCGCCGATGACGGACTCTATCCTTCTCACATACCGGATACATGATAGCCCATGGGCTCGACTTTTTTACCATCAGTCAGGCGGTAGGGTTTATCGCCAAAGTTGACCGTAACATTAATGCCGTTGGCAAACTTGGTTTGCTGAACACTCCTGTCAGGTGTAAGGAAACGATGGTCGGTCATCTCGGCGTAGCCCACGGCACGGGCGACGGGACATACGTTCTTGTAGCTCTCGGCAAAGCGGGCCTTATTCTTCTTCCATATTTGGTTGTTGAACATAAACATCGGCGGTGTGCCGTAAAGAATGTTAAACAGGTCCCGCTTGTCCCATAGCGCAGGCAGTTTGTTGTTGTAGTCGCCCCAATACCACTGTGCCACTACGCAATCGTGATAAACGAGCTCCCAGAGCGGCAGTCGATATTTTTGGCCTACCTGAAACTTGGCCACCCGCTCAGGAACCTCATCCAAGGGTTTGACCATATTTCGCCCGGCTTCCGGCACTCGATAAGGCCCGAGGCTGAGCATGCCCTCGAAATAGTGAACATAAGGCACAGCAGCATCGTGTCCCGTCTCACTGCCCGTGACCAGTTTCATCTCCTCGGACATAAAACGCAACAGCTCCATCTTCCAGTGTCGGCTCTCGCTGCGGGTCATCGGATGGTCAGGATCGTAGCATTCTCGCCATGGTGCGGCGGTTGTAGTATCGATGAAGCGGCAGCGGTAAGGATGAGTTTTAAGTTCTTCAGGCACGCGCTGCCTGGCGTACTTGAGTGCCTGCTTATCACACAGCACGCCGCATGGGTACATCTTGCCGTCCTTTCCCTTCACGCGCCATCCCTTGCGCCAGTTGCCGTTCTTATCGAGCATAATGTCTTTCGGCCTGCCTGCCTGTGTCCAGTCGCGGTGCAGTCCGCGAAGCTTTTCTTTCACTACCTCCGGATCCATAAGGTCCTGGTAAATATCGTAACGGCTCGTAAGAATACCGCTCATTTGATTCATCGCCTTGATAACATCCGGCGAACGACGATTGCTCCACAATATCCGCTCTATGCCCAGCGATTTCATTTCACGAACGACCGAAAGCGAATCCCTCTCCCAGCACCAGACGTTTACCGCCCCGATGAGCAGGTCCACATTCGGATTTTCTTTGAGTTTTTGCTCTAATGTTTTGAGTAAACCCGCCTTTATAGCGTAAGAGCGATATCGCTTGCACATCACCACGTGACCGCCCCGGTCGAAGAAGATATATCGCAGCTTCCGTCGCGGCCCGAACTTGCCTTTTTGCGGCTGCCACTCCGGCGCAAGACACAGCAATCCCTCAAGACGCGGCACTCGAACAGCCGCATCATCAGGCGTCTCCACAATGGTCATTATTCCTTGTTGGCCGTCGGTAACTCCGTACCACGCCATGCACAAGCCGTGTCCGCCGTAAAGGTGATACCCCATCGGACGCAGATTCCGGTCGTCAACCGGATAACTAATGCCCTCGTTGACCGGCATCACGAGGTAAGTCCCCTTGCCTGTAACAAACGGATGAGGCAGCCCTATGGTTTTTGCCAGGTTTCCCTGACCGGCTAATTCCACAGTCAGCTCGGGTTGCTTTGTATCGAGTTTGATCCGGGCATCGATTTCCAGCATGCTTGACGGTTCCAACAGCCGCAGGAAAAAACTGTCTCCGGCCGCCTTGGCGTCAAGGATGACAGTGTCTGCGGTGGGGCGCTGCTTCCATGTCCGACCCGAACGGCGGTCGACCACCGAAAGCGTGGCATCAGCCACGCTAAGCGTAACTTCCAACACTTCGTTAGCAACCTTTAGTGTCTCGGGAAGTTTCTTCGACCGAAGTTGGTTCAGCGTGCCGACAATGTTCAAGGTAGCATCGTCCAGCCATACCCTGGCTGGGCCGTTCCCAATCAATCGAGGCAGAATGGTCTTCCCACCGGCGGGAACGATGAATCGGGAACTCAGCCTGCGCCACTTGTCGGTTGCCCCCGTCTGGACGGCACCGAATGCCCAATCGATTACCTTCTCATTTGCGCCGCGCAAGGTGACAGATAACGTTGTAGTACCTTCTCTTTCTACACGAACCCAACCGCTGAGTTCATAAATTTGCCCGGGCTCGACAGCAAGTACTTGCTCTTGATGGAAGCTCCAATCTTGCTGACCGCCATGCTCTATTCGCACCGCCCGTTGCCCGCCATGATACACCCGGGTATCAATCGCGGCGCTGCCGCCAGGTGTGCGGGTCCAGAACTTGCCCCAGCCGGGAAGTCCTCGTTCGAAATCGCCATTGGTTAACAGGTTCTCACCGGAGACCTTCGCCGGGGCCGCCCGGCAACAGCAGCATAATGACAAAGCAATAAACAACAAGACTGCTTTTTTGAAAGTGCACATCAGCGCTTTTTCTCAGTACGGCGAAGTTCGTTACGCCTTTTGGCCTTTGAGATAACCTCAGCTATAGAAACAGCATCTCCGCTTTTTGCTTTGGATTCATCGGCAGCGGACATAAAGGCAAAAATCTCGGTCGTTTCCTCGGCCGACACCGGCACTTTACCGGTCTTGAAGAACTTGATTATTTCATCTACAAGGGGCTTATAGCCTCCATATTTACCGCTTTGGGCTATACCTTTCGTACCGTAGACCAACGCGCCATAGTCGCTTTTGCCCCTGCGGATGCCTTTGTACGTGCCAATTCGCCCGTTCCTCCAAACTCCGACAACGAATTCACCATCTTTGGTTTGTATGCGTCTAACTGTTTCGCAGCCTGGGCCCATGATTGTAAAGAGAATCTCGACGCCATGCACACCGTACCAATAGAGGTCGGGATGGTGCTCTTCAAGACTGCAAGGACTATATGCTGCACAGCCGAGCACCAAACCAACCTCGTTGTTGTCTCTCATATTGAGAATACCGGGGCTGAAACGCAGAGAGGAACTCGACCAGCACGGCACTTTGTTATTTCGAGCCAGCCGAAATATCTCGATTACATCTGCCACATTACCCGCCATGGGCTTGTCTATGAACACGGGCTTTTTCGCCGCTATTACAGGTCTAACCTGCTCCAGGTGGGGCCGCCCGTCAACGCTCTCAAGCAGTACGCCATCGACTTTCCGACACAACTCTTCGATGCTGTCAACAATAACCACGCCAAACTCCTTGCGCAGTTGTTCGGTGAATTTATCCACTCGGTTGGCAGATGAGGGAATATCGGGCGAACCACCGGGATAGCCAACTACGACTTTGCAGCCATGCTTTTTCGTCTGGTCATTGATAAGCCTGGTAAATGCGATAACGTGTGAGGTATCCAGACCTATCATACCGAGACGAAAGACTTTGGCCTCAACCTGGGTTGCAAGCGGCAGCATTAGAAACCCAAGCAACAAACTTATCAACAAGACGCTCCGATTCATGATTTTACCTCCATAATATTTAACGTTCTTTTGAACCAAAATGTTTTCGATTATGCGAAATCCTCATTTTCAATGTAACCTGTGCTCAGCAGAAAAACATGTAATAAGTTTTCACTTAACATTGTCAGGTAATCGCTTTTGTTGCTCCAGTTGTAAATCCGCCATCCACCAGAATTATCTGACCTGTAATATATTCCGAGGCATCCGAAGCTAAAAAGATAACTGTACCATCAAGGTCGTGTGGCTGCCCGGGCCGATTTAGAGGAATGCGATTTGTTATATAATCGACCCATTCCTTGTTCTCATATAACACTGCGTTTTGTGCCGTCTTAAACCATCCGGGAGCCAGAACGTTCACAGTGATTCCGAACCTGCCCCACTCTGCGGCCAGGCTTCTGGTCATAGACAGGATAGCGCCTCGGCTGGCTGTATAAGGCGCGATGCCTTCCATCCCGAAAACACAGGTACACGAACCGACGTTTATTATTCTGCCGTGGTTTTGTTTTATCATCTCCTTGCCCACCGCTTGTGCACAGAAAAAGCTCCCTTTGAGATTGGTGTTTAATACGGTGTCCCAATCCTGCGGGGAAACTTCGGTGCTTGGTTTTCGGATATTCAGCCCGGCATTATTGACCAGGATATCAATTTTCCCATATTCTTCAAGGGTCATGCGGACCATATTTTCAATGTCACCTTGTGAAAGCACATCCAACTGAACAGGTAATGCCTTTCTGCCCAAAGATTCTATTTCCTGTTTGAATTCGGTCAGTCTCGATAAATCCCTGCTGGTAATAACAAGATCAGCTCCAGCTTTGGCAAGTGCCCTGGCAAAATATTGGCCCAGGCCGCGACTTGTTCCGGTTACAATTGCTACTTTGTTTGAAAGGTCAAAAAGTTCTATCATGTTCACTTCCTCGAATCTTATGGTTCTAAGACGATTTTGAGCAAATTTTCCTCAGCTTTAAGCAGCCTCTCAAAAGCCCGTGCCCCTTCTTCCAACGGCAAAACATCACTTATTAACGGCTCCACATTTATTTTGCCCGAAGCTACTAACTCTATGCAATCACGAAATTCGCCCGAGCTTGCGTATGAACCTGTAAAGGTTAACTCACTGGCAATGAACTGCTGCAAATCGAACTGGACTGTCTTTTCTATATTACCGACGGCAACAAGATGCCCACCCATCTTAGTTACCGAAACAGCATCCTGAAAAGTGCCTGCATACCCGACGGCCTCTAAAGTCACATCCACACCTTTATTGTTTGTATGTTTCAAAACTGTTTCTTTTAGGTTCGACTCAACAGGATCGATGACTTCGTCAGCTCCGAGTTTCATTGCTGCATTACGCCGGAATTCGTTAATATCCGATACCAGGACTTTCCCGGCCCCTTTCAGCCTGACAGCCTGCAGAATGAAAAGACCGATTGTCCCGGCTCCGATAACCACAACCGTATCGTCAGCCGCTAAGGGGGCTCTGTTCACGGCGTGAACACCTATTGATACAGGCTCCAAAAGGGCTGCATGGGTAAAAGACAGATTCTCCGGGATCTTCGAGACAATCCACCACGGCACTGCAACATATTCTGCAAATGCGCCATGCCTCTTGAACTCCGGGGTAGAGACGCCGAGCACCTGCCTTCTCTCACAGCGATTATAAAGGCCGGCTAAGCATTGCTCGCAGCGATTGCAGTATACGGTTGAATCAAAGCAAACCCTGTCACCTTTTTCAAAAGCCTTCACATGTTTTCCAGTCTCTTCAACAATTCCAGCCGCCTCATGGCCCATGATCAAAGGAGGAATCCTCCTGCCGGTCTTACCTGTAGAGCCCTGTACGTCCGAGCCGCAAATCCCGCAGGCCTTGACACGAATCAGCACATCATCATCGCCTGCTGCAGGTTCCGGAAAATCACAATATTCAAAACAGTGTGGTTTCGTATAAACTAAAGCCTTCAATTAAATCCTCCAATTTGCTTAAAAAACGCTGTGTCCTCTAAGTCAAAAATCCTAAGCCCTCTGTAAACTAATATTTCCCTTTAAATCAAACTCAGCCACACCGCTGATTTTCTAATCATAATAATACCCGAACGCCCAGCCCATTGCCAGAACATCTTGAAACCGATATGAGTTGTCATTCTGAGCGAAACACACCATTTTGCTGTCATTCCCACGTAGGGGCAACCCCATGTGGTTGCCCTGATATGATCTAAGGGCGTCCTCTGGGCGGGGTTGTCTTTGTGTTTAGCGGTAGGGTGGGGCTTGCCCCACCATTCTTATTCTTAGGTAGGGTGTGCACCGCACACCATTATTTCTACCTTCACTTCATCATTCGAAATTCCTTGTTCGATATTCGATATTTTTTCCCCTTCTCACTTTTCACTTCTAATTTTCCCTTTTCCCGAATCCCTGCATGCAGTAGGCAGGGATCCAGTGTTTCTCACTTCATCATTACGAAATCCCTTATGCCATTAAGTAAAAACTATGATACTGCAAACACATCCTGTCACTAAACTTACTGCCGCTCCGTTCGCAACCTAGAAAAGCAATTCCCAGACGCTTCTGTGGGCAAAGACTTCTTCCACGCCATCGTCTTCTTCGTCAACATCTTTACCACATCAGGATTCTCCCTTGCTACATTGGTCGTCTCCGCCCAATCGGCTTCGATATCGTACAATTCGGTGCGATTTAGCTCCTGGTTGATCAACATCCTCCATTTGCCATCCCGAATCCCTAGGTGAGGCCAGAGATACGGCGGCCCATGACCGCCACGCCACTCCCAGTGAATGGGTTGAGTTCGTTTGAATCCGAGACCCTTGAGTGCCGCGAAAATGCTCTCGCCGTCCAGTTTGATATTCGCCGGCACAGGCTGTCCGGTCAGTTCGAGGAACGTGGGAAAGAGATCCACGGCAGTAAGAACTGAGGTTCGATCAATCCTGCCCTTCGGAATCACCCCGGGCCAGCGTGCAATGAAAGGAACACGAATACCCCCGGCAAAAAGAGAGCGTTTCTGGCCCTTTAGACCGGCCGTTTGCCCGACCGAATAGTACGTACCAAGGCCCCGACCGGTGGAATTGTCATCCTGGGTCGTACGCTTACCGGTCCATTCCGGACCGTTGTCCGACGAGAAGACCACCAGCGTCTTTTCATCTATCCCAAGTTCTTCCAACGTGCCGAGAATAGTTCCGATACCAGCGTCAGCCTCAGCCACAACAGATGCATATACCTGTTTTTGCTCGTCAAGATACTCAAACTTCTTCATGTATTCCTTCTGCGGGTAGTGCGGCGTATGAGTCTCATGCAGCCACACATTGATGAAGAACGGTTGATCCTTGTGGCGACGAATGAAATCAACCGTTCGCGGGCACGTCTCGGGCGTCTTGATCTGCACGCCGGGAACGTTGAAAGCGCCGTACTCGTCATATCCGTATTTTGTCGGCAGCGGCGCATCCGGGACATGACGATTCGTCAGATGCCACTTGCCGAAATGCCCCGTGACATAGCCCGCCTCCTTGAGAAGCTTCGGAAGCAGTGGCAGACCAGGATCCAGCCAGTCAGGCATTCCCGCTTTCTGATGGTGCTCCACCGAGGCAAAATGCTGGTGAATACAATGCCTCGCCGGGAACTGTCCTGTCATCACCGCCGTCCGGCTGGGTGAACAGACTGGGTTGTTGACGGTGAACTGTTGAAAGTCGATTCCTTCCTTCGCCATCCGGTCGAGGTTGGGTGTCTTGCAGAACGTGCTGCCGTGTATACCAAGATCCCCGTAGCCCCAGTCATCGGCAAAGATGAAGATAATGTTGGGACGCCTGCCTGCATCCGTAATTGGCTTTCTTGGCGGCTTTGATATTGCCCGCACCGCTGAGCTGCCGCTGGCGATCAGCCCACCGGCGACGCAGGACCTCAAGAAATGACGTCGGCTGATTCGTGACGCTTTGCTGGAATACTTGGAGTGTGGTCTCATTTGCTTCTATCCTATGTTCTCAGAACCATCTATTCGGCCTTGCGCTATATTCGAACTCTTACTCTTTGAGGATTGGCGTAAGCACAATGTTCCGGAAACTTGCCGCTCCGTGATTGCCTTGCAGATACAGGGGGCCGGGCCTCAATGGGTCCGACCACAGTGCTCCACCGGTACAACCCAGCAGTGGTTTATTATCAATAATCGTTTTTCCATTCAAGACTACAGTTACGTGTCGATCAAGCAAGGTAACATCGAAGGTTTGCCATTGCCGAGCCGGTTTCTCCGCGCTCACCGCCGGCGTGATGCGGCTGTAGATAGCGCCCATATTGTGGGGACTGAGGGATTTTCCGTAAGAATCGAGGACTTGAAGCTCGTAGATGCCGCGAAGATAGACGCCGCTATTGGATTTCTCCGGCACGTTGACCTCAAACTTCAGCTTGAAATCCTTGAATTCATCTATTGTCCGTAGATTGCCGTAGGAAATATGACCTTTGCCTTTGGGCCGGATCGGCTTATTGACCAGCACGCCGTTTTCCGCGGTCCAGCCATTGGCTTTCGCGGGATCGGTCAACTTCCAGCCGTCCAGTTTCTTGCCATTGAAGAGGGTAATGGGCGCGCCCAACTTAAGCTTGGACAGGTCGGGCCGCGGCGGCAGGGGCGGAGTGCGTTTCCCCGTAAACTCTGCCCGGCCGAATTCTCTACCGTCGGGCCTGGTTTTGACGGTAACGAGTTTCAGGTTGTCGCCTGAAAGAGTCGCCGTGATGGTTTCAGTAATTTTCTTGCCCTTGTTCGCTCCTCTTCGCTCAACCTGTATGCGCGTGATTACGAGTCGATCGCCTTTGACTTTGACCGAACTCACCGGTTTCACACTGCCGCCTCCCCAGAGTATGGCGGCGTCCAAGCCTCCCTTTTCCTCAGTGATCCCAAGCCAACCGGGGCCTCCATTGGGGAGGGTCAATGCCCAATGGCCGATATAAGCATTGTCGGCCTGGGCGGAATGGCTGGTCACTACCGAGGTCAGCACAATGATTGCGGGAAATATAATCTTGTTCATGACCAAACTCCTTCAATAGTTTCCATACTATATTGAAATGAGCTTACCCTTGGTATTCTCTGGTAAGCTCAAGTGACGTTGGTTTTAGATGTTTGTCTCCATGGGGCCCCATCCCTTACGAGGTTCTCGCCAGGTCAACTCGTTGACCTTTGGGTCATTGACAATCTTGCCGGCTTCATTCAACTCAAGCTTCTTGCCTGCGCGAGCACAAAGATTGATAAGCTGCATACTGGCAGTCATAGGGCCGGAGTACGAGAAGTTGGACTTGCTGTATTCACGCGGCTTCTCTCCTCGACACGCCATAAAAAACTCTTCGTGGTGGCCGGGTGAGCGTTCAAGCAATTGCTCCGGAGCGCCAAATTCTCTGTTTCGGGAGTAAGGTATCAGAGCTGGACTGCCCCAGTAGGCGCCGCTGCTCATCATCTTGCCCTTGGTGCCGATAATCAGATTGCCGTTAGTAGGTAATTTGCGTCCTTCAGCCTTAAGTTCCTCGGGAGTTTCGGGCATATAAGGTTTACCGTTTTTATCTTTGCCTTCGTACCAGTAAGTCGTAAATTCGGGCCAACTGCCTTTGGCGCGGTAGGTGCATTTAACCACCATTCCACGCGGCCACTGTTCTTCTACAGGATCTGTGATAATGATTGGCTCGGCAGTCGCCGCATAGTCTGGTTCCATGATCGCATAAATGCCGTCTGTAATATGGCAGGCCATATCACCTAATGCGCCACAACCAAAATCAACCACACCGCGCCAATTAAACGGGTGATAAGGTCCGCGGCCTCGTTTGCTTCCCTTCTTGGGTCCGGCATAAGGCCTCATCGGGGCAGGACCTATCCAGGCATCCCAGTCCAGTGTTTCAGGAACTGGACTAGTATAAGCGGGACGCTTCCCTCCCTGCGGCCAGACTGGTCGATTGGTCCAACTGTGGAACTCTTTGATTTCGCCGATAGCGCCGGCTTTGATGTATTCATAGGCCCTACGCCAACCCATATCAGCATGACCCTGGTTTCCCATCTGGGTTACAACCTTCGTATTCTTGGCATAGGCAGACGTAAGCAATTGTGCTTCACGGACAGACCAGGTCAAAGGCTTCTCTGTATAGCAATGAATCCCCATGGAGACGGCTGTCATGCTTGGCGCAAAATGAGAGTGATCCGGCGTGGCAACAAAGATGGCATCCAGTTCCTTAGCGTGATTTTCAAATAATTTGCGCCAATCTGTATAGCCGGTTGCACCTTCCCAGCCTTCTTTTTGGAGAACGCCGCCCCACCGAGTACGATCAACCTCGGCAAAGGCAATGCATTGAAGCCCTGCTTCGTGTGAAGCCTTGGTGTGAGCTTTGGCCCTTCCTTCTGTAGCAACAAATCCAACCTGAAGCTTCTCGTTAAGTCCTCGGCCTCTAAGGAAACTAGGAAAACCAATCGTACACGCAGCCCCCACAGCAGTTGTACGTTTGACAAATTGACGCCTTGTTAATTTTGACATGGTTTTGCTTACTTATACTATGTTCAATTAAACTGAGATTTCCCATTTAACTGTTTACAAGACATTATTCTATCCTTTCGATTCTAATAATTTTACCAAATTCAACTTGAACTATCAAGATTTCTCTTTTCCGAGGCGGTTTTACTGAAAAAGTAAATCTTCTTATGGGGTGAAGGTCGGTCCAAAAAAAGTTCATTTTTGGCCGATTTTTTGTTTACTTTTGTTTGGAAATCTGTTAATATACCTGTATGTTTGTCGGCAGGCAAACGTAAACCGCCCTAAAAATGGCAGAAGATATAGGGCCAGCGGCCCAGGAAAAGCCCCGAAGGGCACGCAAAATTAGGAAGTTAAAAGTCTGTAGTCTTGAATCTTAAGTCTTTAGTCTAAAATCAGCGGAGAACCGCGCGAGTAGGGCAGCCGCCCAAGTCTTCGTATCAGCAGATACACGTATCCCAGCATGCAGTAGCTTGCCCCAGCAGGTTTTAGGCAGGGGGCAGTGATCCATTTTGTAAAATTAATCGTCAGTGAATACTCAATAATCAATAGAAAATCGTCAATAATCAATCAAAAAGGTCTATTAATGGTTATAAATCTCTTATTTAGCCGGCTACAAATAAAAGTCCGCCCCAAGGGCCTCCACAAATCCCTGACACCTGATCCCTGATCCCTGCTCTCTCTACAACTGTCGAGGATTCTTTACAAATCAGCCCTGTTTATATGCAAAACGAACCCAATTTCAGAAAAAGTCAAATGAACGTAAATAAAGTATTAATAAAGGATTATGAAAAAAAGACACTTGGTGAACATGGGAAAAACGAACCCAAAACGAACCCAATCAAAGCCAATACAAACCCAATTAAAGCCAATATAATGCCAAAACAAACCCAATACGAACCCAAACAAACCCAATTTTCTCAGGGAAACAACCAATGCAACCTTCTTTGCCAAAAAGGATTGACACCGAATGTGGGAAATTGTTACATTACAGGCACTTAGGAATTCAGCGCCCGTAGCTCAATTGGATAGAGTCGCGGACTTCGAATCCGAAGGTTGGAGGTTCGAGTCCTCCCGGGCGCGTTTCTATACGTCTTTTTCAATAAAGAAAATGAGCGGTTTTATATGGGAAATATTAGATGAAATTTCCTGTCAATTCGTCCTTTTTTGGAGGATATGCGATGCAAAAGTCTTTATCACGTAGAAAATTCCTTAAAACTACTGCCGCTGGCAGCGCCGCCTTGGCCCTGTCAGCCACGAGCTACTCTCGCGTTATCGGCGCCAACGACCGAATCTCAATCGGCATTATAGGTTGCGGCAGCCGTGGAGTAGGGGCCCACATGGCTGGAGTGCACAATCACGATAAGAGCCAGAACATCGAAATCACGGCTGTGTGCGACCCGTGGCGGCTCCGTCAGGAAACCGCCGCTGCCAAGGTGAAAGAATGGTACGGCCGTGACGCGCGGAAGTTCTCTTCGTACCGTGACCTGCTGGCCTTAAAAGATGTGGACGCTGTTATGATTGCCTCATGCGACCACCAGCACACAACGCACCTCAAAGCCGCCGCCGAGGCCGGCAAGGACGCCTACTGCGAGAAGCCTTTGGCCAAGAGACTCGATAGGCTCAAAGACGCCTGCGATGCCGTCAAAAAGGCAGGGACAGTCGTCCAAATCGGCACACAACTGAGGAGTCTTCCAAGTTTCACCGGGTGCCGGGAACTCTACAAAACGGGCATCCTCGGTACGGTGGGGCGAATCGAGCAGTGCCGCAACGGTGAACGACCCTACTGGTATTCTTATGTCAAAGATGTCAAGAAAGAAGATGTGGACTGGAAAGAGTTCCTGATGGATCGCCCGATGCGCCCGTTCAACCCTGTAGTGTACTCGGGCTGGTACGGCTACCGGGAATTCTCCGACGGGTCGATTCCCGGGTTGGGCAGCCACTTCATCGATCTGGTGCATTATATCACCGGTGCGAAGTTTCCCACAAGCTGTGTGTGTCTGGGTGGCACGTTTACCTGGAAGGACGAGCGAAAGTTCACCTGCCCCGACCACGTCCAGGCCCTGTGGATTTACCCGGAGGACTTTATGGTCAGTTATTCGACAAACTTCGGCAATGGGAGCGGCAATAGCTTCAAGATTTTTGGAGACCAGGGCGTGCTGGACATGGTCAACTGGAATGCGCCTGTACTGACGGCGGAAGGCGGTGGCAAAAGAATGGGGCAGATAAGGGGTAAGAATCCTGTCCAAGAGGTCCCACGACCAGACCACTTCCTCGATTGGCTCCAGTGCCTGCGAACACGCAAGACGCCAAACGCCTCGATTGACGCCGGTTACCAGCACGCGGTAGCTTGCATCATGGCGATGCAATCCTATGACACCGGCCGCAGAACGGTCTACGATCCGGAGAAACGCCTGATCCGCGAAGGATAACGGCTGCGAACTCTGACTTAAAAAAAAGGAGAAGATGAAAATGAACTACCTGAATCAATTCTCCCGCCGGGAGTTCCTCGGCCAGACTGTAAGGCTCGGAACAGCAAGCCTTGCGGCAACCTGCGCCGCAGCATCACCCGCACCAGCTTCGACGGGACCTGCAACTGGCGACCCCTGGCAGATCGGCTGCTACACACGACCCTGGGACCGACACGACTATCGCGTGGCGCTTGACGCCATTGCTGAGGCCGGTTTCAAGTATGTCGGCCTGATGACCACCAAGTCCAAAACGGGTCTCGTGATTTCTGTCTCCACTACGCTCGAAGAGGCTGAGCGGATCGGCCAAGAGATAAAGAAACGCAGCTTGGTAGCCGCGTCGGTATACGGCGGCGGCATACCAGTGGCAAAGTCACTCAAGGCGGGTATCGAGGCCCTAAAGAAGCTCATCGACAATTGCGCTGCTTGCGGTGCGAAGAACCTGCTGATGGGCGGGACCGGCGATGAAAAGCTCTACAAGACCTATTATAAAGCCATTGCTGAATGCTGCGGCTACGCTGCTGAGAAAGGCATCGGCATCAGTATAAAGCCGCACGGAGGCCTCAATGCCACCGGGCCCCAGTGCCGCAAGACCATTGAGATGGTTGGCCACAGGAACTTCCGCATCTGGTACGACCCGGGCAACATCCTTTACTACTCCAATGGCGAACTCGACCCGGTCGTCGACGCCGCTACCGTCGACGGGCTCGTGGTTGGTATGTGCATTAAGGATTACAGACACCCCAGAGATGTCTTAGTTACGCCCGGGGCCGGTAAGGTGAACTTCCCGGCAGTACTCGCTCGTCTAAAGAAAGGTGGCTTCACCCGCGGCCCGCTGGTTGTAGAATGCCTTGAGCGAGGAGACCTGAAACAAACGCTCGCCGAGGCCGCGAAAGCCCGGCGTTTCTTAGAGAAACTCACCGGACAGAAGGCCTCCGTTGCTTCGCCGGCGTCTATAACCTCTGCAATGGAACTGACCGCAGGCATCGCGGTCATCGATATCACTCCGCCTGTAGGTTACCGCATGAGCGGATATTTTCGTGAACGGCTAAGCACCGGTACTTCGAATCCGCTCCACGCTAAGGCTATTGTCCTTCGCCAGGGCGCCGAATCCGCGGCCCTGGTCTTCTGCGATATCATCGGCCTATCACCCAAAGTATCCTCTGACGCTCGCAGGAAGGCCGCTGAAAAGACCGGCATTCCGTCGGCTAACATCCTCATTGCCGCAACGCACTCTCACACCGGGCCGCTCTACTTTGGTGCACTGAGAAAACACCTTCACGACAGGGCGGTTGCCAGGTATGGCAGCGACCCGTACGAAAAAGTGGATTACCCTTCGGAATTTGTTGCCAAACTCGTCAAGGTGATAACCGAAGCAAACGCTTCGGCAAAACCTGTCCGCTTAAAGGCCGGGGTGGCCGACCAGCAGGACCTATCGTTCAACCGGAGGTTCCGTATGAAGGATGGAAGCGTCCGGTTCAATCCCGGGGTGCTGAATCCTGATATCGTACGGTCCCTTGGCCCAATCGACCCTGAGGTCGGGATGGTATTTTTCCGTGAAGCCGACAGCGAAAGCGTCGTTGCGGCACTCGTGAACTTCGCCCTGCACCTTGACACTGTCGGAGGAACCAAATACGCGGCGGACTATCCTTTTTACCTGGAGCAGTCACTGCGAAAGGCCTATGGCAGCGATTTTTCTCTGCTGTTCGGTACGGGTACATGCGGCGACATCAACCACATCGACGTTACGAAAAAGCAGCGGCTCAAGACGGACTACATCGGCAAAACGTTAGCCGAAACAGTGAAAGAAAAAGCAGGACAGCTAAAAGATGTTACTGAGCCCTCGCTGGCTGTGTGTAGCGAGATTGTGCACGTACCCCTTCAGCGTTACGGCCCGCAGGAGGTTGCCTGGGCACGTCAGAACATTAAAAAGGTCGGCACCGGTGAACTGTCGTTCCTCAAACAGGTCGAGGCGTACAAGATTCTCGCCATCCAGATGCGCCGCGGCAAGACTATCCCGCTCGAAGTCCAGGTCTTTCGACTGGGCCGTGACGTGGTTCTGGTCGGCCTGCCGGGTGAGGTGTTCGCTGACCTTGGCCTTGCGATTAAACGTGCAAGTCCTTTCCCGACCACACTGGTCATTGAGCTGTGCCAGGACGCGCCCGGCTACATCCCCACGAAGAAGGCGTTTGCAGAAGGCAGTTATGAAACGGTCAATTCGCGGATCGCACCGGGAGGCGGAGAAAAAATGGTCGAAGCAGCGATACGGCTTATTGAAAAGACATATAAGAGCTGATAACAACTGATACTGAAGCTTCCCTCGCACATTTGTTCTGTCAAAGGTACTACGGATTGGCGGCACCGGGTGAAGGTGAGGTCGTTTCCCAATTGGCTGTGTCATTGATATAATCAGTCGATGCCTTACGAGAAAGTGAGAAACCATGACCGTCTGCCATAAATGGCCGGTAATAATAATAGCATCGTTGAAATCGGGTCGAAGCAGGTGATCATACTTCGAACTATCTATGAAAAAACCACCTCGTGGACAAAAGCACTACGAAGCGGTTTGGAAATGTCTTCCTGGACTATATGCGCGTTACTTAGGTTTAAACCTCAGGCCTTCAATCTTTGAGCCGTCCGGTTTTAGGATCTGGCATTTGAAGTTCCAGCCGCCGCCGTGATCGCCGACCTTGAGTATAAAGTCGTTGGCGCCACGTCGCAGTTTTATATCCTGGATGACCTGCTTGCCGTTCAGCCAGGCCTTAATATAGTCATCTGCCTCGACCTTGAGACGGGCGTCCTGCTCGACGGGACAGTGGATGATCGTTCGCAGATACGCACAGCAGTAATCTAAGTTCCCGAAAGTTTTGTGCAAATTGATTCTGTTATTACCCTCAAAATCCGGTATGACAATTTGCCACCTGATGCTTTCATTATCGGGGTCCTTTTCCGGGGCAAAAGGTGTCTCAAAGACCCTCCTGCCATCATTTACACCTTTGAGTCTGTAGGGTCCTGCTCCTTTGAAGACTGCGACAAGGCCCTTATATTTTCCCATCTTTCTGATAACATTCCCGGCCTGGTTGCGAATGTTGTCATTCGGGGCTTCGGCAACGATCTTATCCAGTGTAATCCTTGCCCTTGCGCCATCCTGCCAGCAGTAGACATTCGCAATCTTGACGCCTGCCATATATGCTTCAGCCTTCAGGGTCTCGTTGGTCATATACTTTTCGGCCATCTCGAGCGCTTCCAGCGAGCCGGCATGGTGCAGACCGCCCAAAACCAGCCTGATCTCATCGGTTCGGCTTGCAAGTTTCATGGCCTTGATATACGCCGCCATGGGATCCTGAGTCAGCGCCGCCATGCGTATATAGCTGCGAAGGGCCAGCACCTTATGCACCTGATTCGAACTACTGGAGGCGATCTGGTAAAGTTCTTCGGCAGGAGCGGCATCGGGCCACTGGCCTAATGCACGGATAGCTGCATCACTGACCTTGCTATCGGAAGATTTAACAGAAGCACGCACCGCGTTAAGGGCTTTCGAAGTAGCACACCTAGTTAAAAGACTCAACAGAATCGGCTTAGCCTCATCCGGGGCCTTCTGTAAGGCGGATATGACCGGAGCTGCCTGAGCATTTTCATCCTCAGTCTTGTTGAATACTATTACGATGGCCTTTTCGATCGAAGAACGGTCGCCCGGATCCTTGGGAGTAACAGCTAACTTTACCAGAGTTTCAAGGTCTGTCCCCTTACCGACTCTGCCCATTGAAAGGATAGCTTCACTGCGAACGGATGCATCTGCTTCAGTTTCAGCGACCTTTTGCAGTGCAGAGAAGGCATCTCGGGTACTTCGCTGGCCGATTGCGAGGATAACCTCTACCCGGCTCTCGGAGTCGCCTGAATTGATCGCGTTGATAAACTCATCGTTGATACTCTCGCCCTTCATACGTACCAGGCTTGCCCTGGCGATTCGCTTTTCCCTGTCGCCCGTGGTTGCTGCGGCCTTTGCCAGATACTTGATGGCCTGTCCAGTTCCGATATCGCCGAGTGCTTCCAGTGCGGCAAGACGAACGTTCTCATGTTCATTGCCAGTCATTTCGATAATCGCCGGCACAGCCGACACATCCCCACGCACTGCCAAAGAGCGGACAATCTGTTCCTGTCCGTCGGCAGGCAGCGACTTTGACAGCTTCACGAATATATCCGTCGTCTTTTTGCCCTTTATCAGTGCCATCATGCCGATAGCGTTCCTGCGAAGGTCCGCATCGTCACCTTTGATGGCATCGACCAGCAAACCGGCGGCCCCCTCACCGCGTGCTGCTGCAAGACCTCTCAGGCCTGCTACGCGAAGATGAGCGGGATATTTGCCAGAGTAGAAGTCCTCATAGATTGCCGCTGACCGCTTTTTAGTACCGTTTGCGAGAAAGATTTCGGCGCTTGCGAGCAGAGCTGCGTCTATTTCAACCTGAATATCTTTGTCAGCGGAGCGGCGTGCTCTCCGCAATGCACCTACCGAACTATTGCAGGGGAAGTGCCCGGTGGCTCTGATGGCTGCGATTGCCACATCCTTATCCGAATTGCCGATGAGTTTCATGAAATCACCCAGCGCCCTGCCGTAGTTGGCCTTAACCAGAGTATTGATGATGCCGGCCTTTAGTTTGCCGGATGTCTTTTTGAGTGCCCTGTGCAGAGCTACACCCGCCTCGGGAGCTTCAATTCTGCCAAGGGCATAACGTGCCATGTGTGATATCTCTGGGTTGGCCAGCATTGATTCGAGCTGCGGTACGGCTTTTTCAGTGCCGATTGTACGAAGCTGCCTGCAGAGAAACTGCCTGGCGTCGTTTGTCGTTGCCGCAGCGAGCGCCTCGATTAGTTTCTGCTCGATTTGCCCCCGGATGCTCGAATCTTTCGAGGCCATCCCAATCTGCGTCTCGACCCAGCGCAGGTCGACTCCACCTGTATTACCATACTTATACGACTTGAGAGTGTCTATTGAACCGACAAGTTTCTCCATTTCGACTGCCGCTATTGCTACAGCAGTAAGGCTCAGTACCACAGCCAGCAAGAATATTGTTTTTCTCATCTGCATTGATATTTCCTTTCTATGTAAGGGATATCTTTGGTCGTATCTTAGAGACTCCACGGTTCACGTTTTGTTCTGTCGAGCCATCGGCTTGCTTCCGGGTCACCGATTATCTCTTCCCTGGCCGGGTCCCATTTCAGAGGCCTGTTGAGCCAGTAGGCTATATTGCCTAAGTGAGAGTGCGTGGCCGTGCGGTGGGCGATCTCAATATCGCGGAACGGCTTCTCTCGTGTGCGCACACAATGCAGGAAGTCACCAAATATTCCGCCGTGTCCTTTGTAGTTGGGTATATGTATATTAGGTGGCGATTCCTTCTTGCCGCTCCTGTCACCTCCTTGACCAATCTCGCCTTCTGTGCCCTTGAATGTCAGTATGCCGCCCCAACCACCGCCATGATAGATCTTAACGCCGTTTTCGAAGACATACGTCAGGTTCTTGACATCCTTGCCGTCCGGCGGAATTATCTCTACCGGGCCTGTCCTGTGAAGGTTGCAGCCGAACAGGGCACCGCCGAATGTGTGGCAGCCCCAGTCTGTCATGCCGCCGCCGGAGTAGTCACGGAATGGTCTGAAGCCGCCCCTGATAAGACCGGGGTGAAAGGGCCTCCACGGGGCCGGTCCAAGCCACATGTCCCAATCAACTCCCGCGGGAGTAGGCTGATGAGCGTGGTCACACGGGCCCGAAGGACCGCCGACGTTTACCCATGCTTCCTGAACCTGGCCGATCCTTCCGCCATAGATCATACTGTGAAACCAGTTGTAGTCACCCCATACACGCTGGCTGCCACCGGAGAATACCCGCCCGAAACGGCGGGCGACCTTGACCATCTCCCGGCCTTCACGGACGGTAAGAGTCTCGGGCTTTTCGCAGTAAACGTCTTTGCCGTTCTTCATCGCCGCGATAGAGATGATCGCGTGCCAGTGATCCGGCGTACCGATGAATATCACATCGATATCGTCACGGGCAACGACATCGCGGAAGTCCTTGTAAGCCTTGCAGTCCTTGTTGCCGTATTTGCCGTCAACCCGGTTCTTGGCCCGATTGCAGTGATCGTCTACCACGTCGCAAACCGCCACAACCTGAACGTCACCAAAGCCCATGAAGCCGCCCATGTCACCAGTGCCCTGGCCGCCCATACCGATACATCCCATGACGATACGGTCGTTGGCGCCAAACACCCTGGAATTAATAAATAATGGGGCAGCCAGCGCAGCGGCGGCGCCTTTCTGCAGGAAATCACGTCGTGTTATATTGCGGTGTTTTGTCATAACAAGGTCTCCTATTGTTAATGAATTTATATCGTAATAAGAGAAGTTCGAGAACCTCACTCAAAAAGCGCAGGACAGCACCAGTTCCTCAAGTTAGTACCTGGCCAACGCGTAAAGAAATTATCACACACAGGCTGATAATATGCAAGGATATAACAAAAAAACTGTTTCAATTCCTGGCAAAAGCGTGTAAAAAATATCTTATTAGAACCTGGATATTATGGAAAAAATGAACCTTAAATCAGGATTTTGTTCGTCCTTTATAATTGCCGGCATTTTTGCCGTTTTGGTCGGTGGGTCAGTCTGTTTGGCCGCTACCTTCGAAATTTACCCGGCAACCGTGAATTCCGATGAAGAGTTTGAACAAATCTCAAATTCACTTAAGCCCGGCGATGAGCTTATCCTGCATGGAGGAGTGTATTGGCAAAATGGCCGTCGGGCCGTGACAGCTAAAGGTACGGCTGAAAAACCAATCGTTATTCGTGCCGCAGATGGCCAAACGCCTCTGCTCACCCGTCCCGCTGACAACATCGATAAGCATAATAATATTGAGTTCGTCGATTGTGCCTATCTGAGGATTCGAGGAATCAGGCTAAAAGGCGGCAGCTCCGGTGTTCGGTTTATCAGGGGCCACCATATCACATTTGAAAACTGTGAAATCTTCGAGACCGGCAATAACGCATTGACGATGAATAGTGGAAACTGTGATGCCTTCGTGATTCGAAAAAATCATATTCATCACACCGGCTTAAGTAAATCAGGGCATACCGAGGGGGAAGGTATGTATATCGGCTGCCATTCCGGTTCATGTCGGACTACCAATACTGTCGTTGAAGGCAACTACATTCATCATTTACGAAGCACAAGCAATGGTGGAAACGACGGTATCGAAATTAAAGTTGGCTCATACAACAATATTATTCGTAATAATGTCATCCACGATACGAACATCGGTCGGCAGTATCCCGGCATCTTCGTATATGGTGGCGGCAAAGGCATCAATATCGTTGAAGGAAACGTAATTTGGAACGCAGGCGAAGGTATTCAGGTGGTTTCCGATGCGATTGTAAGAAATAATATCATTTTCAATTGCTCGGCGACGGGTATCACAGCCGCTCCACATGCCGCCGTACCAAAGGTGCGCAATGTCAGGATTGTTAATAATACTATTGTGAATCATCCCAGAGGTATCCTGATGCGGTGGGGCGGGGGGGCCAATATGATATTCAGTAATAACGCCGTTTATTGTCCCGGCTTTATAGCGGTTGATGCGTCCGGAGTCACGAACACTGTCTTCAGCGCAAACTATATTGAGGGCCGTTTGATTGGTGTCAAAATCGACAATTCTCGTTTTTATGATGGAGCAAACACTACACTCGCTTTTTGCGCCCCGGACAAAAAGGACTTTTGGCCCAAACCGGATTCGATCCTGCTCAATAAAGCCAACCCGGCCTATACTCCAAAGCTGGATTTCAACAACACTACCAGAAAACCTCCTTTTGATGTCGGCGCCTATGAAATCCAGGCCCATGCCACAAATCCCGGCTGGCAGATAAAAGCCGGCTTTAAAAAGTGAAATTTAGCAGGCAGCGGTAGATTATCTATATTAACAACAGATGCCGTATTCTGCCGCACGCGTTGCTAAATCGGAAAAACACAGCCCATTGTTGGGAAAAATATTTGCTTAAATCATCGGAGAGCTTATAGTATAAGCCAAAAGTGCATTTTGCAGGTTGGGCAGCCCCGATTTTGTCGCAAGATGGGCAGCCAAAGCAAAATGACATGGAGAAACCATTCAAAGGATTGGTCCTATGAGACAGATTTCGCGAAGGTTGTTTCTAAAACGCAGCATGGCCGCAGCTACCACAGCGGTGGCTGTGCCGTATTTCATTCCGTCATCGGCGCTGGGCAGGGCCGGTGCTACCGCGCCAAGTGAGCGAATTACGATGGGAGCTATCGGTTTGGGCGGGCAGGGGCTGTACAATCTGCGAAATTTTCTTACCTGTGATGACCTGCGAATACTGGCTGTTTGCGATGTCGATACGAACCACCGCATCAGGGCAAAAAATACGGTGGATTCGGCATACGGCAACAAGGATTGTTCGGCATACAACAATTTCCGAGACATACTAACTCGCAGGGACATTGATACTGTACTGATAGCAACCCCGGACCACTGGCATGCCGTTATTGCCATTGAAGCGGCAAAAGCCGGCAAAGACATGTATTGTGAAAAACCGATTTCCCTGACCATTGCTGAGGGCAGGGCTGTCGCCGATACGATGAAACGGTTCGGGACCGTCTATCAGTCCGGTACTCAACGACGTAGTAACGGCTGTTTTCGTTTCGCTGTGGAGACTGCTAAAAGCGGTATGCTCGGCCGGCTTCATACCCTGCATTGCTATTACCATAACGGCCCGACTTGTCCTCCGCAAAAGCCCGAGCCTATTCCGAAAGGTTTTGACTACGACATGTGGCTCGGACCTGCTCCACTTGAGCCGTATACACGCAAGCGGTGTCACGGCAGTTTTCGCTGGTTATACGATTACTCCGGCGGACAAATGACTGATCTTGGAGCGCACTTCAACGATCTGGCTCAGTGGGCGCACGACAGTCAATATACCGGGCCTACAGAATACGAAGGTTGGGCCCAGTTTCCCAAAGACGGCTTATTCAATACGCCAGTAAAGTTCGAAGTCACAGCAACGTATCCTGACGGCGTAAAGATGATCCTTCATGACGAGAGTGAGCCAGGCAGGGGCCCCAGAGGAAACAAATTCGTCGGAACCGAAGGATGGGTAAGTGTCGATGACACAGGGAAAATCACGGCATCGAGCAAAGAAATTATGAATAAGGTCAACTTCGCCCAGAAAGGCTATGGGTTTATGACCGGCCATCATCGCAATTTCCTCGATTGTGTCAAAACAAGGGCGCTGACAATCGCGCCTCCGGAGATCGCCCATCGCTCGACGACGACCTGTCATGTCGCAAATATCTGTTTACGGCTGGGCAAAAAAGTCCGCTGGAACCCAAAAACTGAACGATTTGTCGATGACGCAGAGGCCGACAGGATGCTCGCAAGGGCTATGCGACCACCCTGGCGCTTATGATAAACAGGAAATATTTCATTGAGAGTAGATTATGAAAAAAATATCAATTGGATCATGGGCATATATAATCGGTCCGTATGTGGACGACCCGGTCGAACCGGCCCACGAGAAGGCAAGGCAATAACTATCATGAACGCTACTGAACTTGAAAGGAGCTAAAGATGAGTTCGGATACCCTCCCCAGACTTCACAACGCCATGTGGCCCGGGCTGGTCGGCAAAGGAAATGAACCGGGCCAGGAACCACCAATAAGTCTCGAACGGATGCTCGAATTGACCGCCGGCGCGGAGGTGAACGGCCAGAAGTTCGACGGGATTGACTACTTCCTTTTCCTGCCGCACACCGACCCTAACGCCAGCGACGACGAACTGAAGAAAATCGCGGACCTTATTCAGGGGTACGGTTTTAACGTCGGCTCGCTTGTCGCGCCCGTTTGGGCAGGCACGGTTGGTGATTCGGCGATGGGGGATGCAGCGGCTCGCGAGAAATTTCTCAGCGCCGTGCGCGTGGGATGTCGCATTGCTGGTGTGTTCAACGAGCATGGCGTGCGCAAGTACGGCGCGATCCGGATCGATTCGGCCGAGTTCGGCGTCGAGAAATGGCGCGAAGACCCAAAGGCGAACACCGCGAAAATCGCCGAGACGTTCCGCGAAGCGGCCAAAATCGCCGCCGATCACGGCGAGCGTCTTGCCGTCGAGGGTGAGATCTGCTGGGCAGGCCATCATAGTTGGAAGGACACGCTCGATCTTCTGGAAGCAGTCGGAATGCCGGAGGCGCTTGGTTTCCAGGCTGATATGGCCCACACGTACCTGTTTTTGATGGGCTACAATGCGCCGGAACATGCACTGTTGCAGCCCGGCTATTCAGATGAGGAATTCTACGCCGCCTACGAAACGATGGTCGAGAAGCTGCGGCCCTGGACGATCGACTTTCACGTGGCGCAGAACGACGGCGAAGTTCACGGCGCCGGTTCACACGACAAGACGGGTAAGCACTGCCAAGCCGACGACCCCAACGGCAAGCTCGACATCGTCCGCTGCGCGGGCTACTGGCTTAAGGACGCCGCGGCGCGCGGTATCCAGCACATCTGCTGGGACGGGTGCATGTTCTCCAACGCGACGCTCGAAACGCAGGCTACGTGGAACGCGGTCCTCGATGTGATGCTCAAAGTGCGGGCGGCGCATGGGTGGACGTCTTAGTTGTGAATTCGGAATTGGTGCTTCACACATGCTTCTTCCAGCCTAAGAACTTGAATAAGGAGTTACGGAAATGAATAAAAAACTTAATATTGGCCTCATTGGCTATGGCTTTATGGGCCGAACGCACTCCAATGCCTACAACAGGGTCAAAAACTTCTTCGACGTCCCCTATGATCCGGTCCTGCAGGTTGTCTGTGGATTGGTGGAGGAAGAGGCCAAGGCCTTTGCCGAGAAGTGGGGCTACAAGTCGCATACTACTGACTGGCATAAAGTAGTCGAGGATGAAAACATAGACGTAGTGGAAATCTGTGTGCCGAACAATCTGCACGCCGAGATAGCTATCGCTGCTGCCAAGGCCGGCAAGGCAATCTGTTGTGAAAAGCCCCTGGCCCTGAACGGCCCACAAGCCGAGGAGATGGTTAAAGCTGTGGAGGAAGCCGGTGTGCCCACTCTCGTTTCCTTCAACTATCGCCGGGTGCCTGCCGTGACATTGGCCAAGCAGCTCATCGATGAAGGTCGGCTTGGGAAGATTTTTCACTATCGCGCCAATTTCCTGCAGGACTGGACCATCTCGAAGGAAGTGCCGCAGGGCGGAATGGCAACATGGCGGCTGGACGTTAAGGCCGCTGGCTCAGGCGTGACAGGCGACCTGCTGGCTCACTGTATAGACACGGCTATGTGGCATAACGGGCCCATTACTGATGTGTCTGCCATGACAGAGACCTTTGTCAAAGAACGCATGCACGCTGAAACGGGCAAGGTCGAGCCTGTGGGGATTGACGACGCCTGCACTTTCATTTGCCATTACGATAACGGCTCGCTGGGCAACTTCGAGTCAACCCGTTACGCGCGTGGTCACAAGGCCCTTTATACTTTCGAAATCAATGGAGAAAAGGCATCCATCGCATGGGACCTCCATGACCTCCATCGCCTCAGCTACTTTGACCACAGCGACGATTCGATCGTGCGAGGCTGGCGCTCGATTCACGTTACAGATAGCGACATGCCGTACATGGATAAATGGTGGGTTCCGGGCTTGCAGATTGGCTACGAGCACTCTTTCGTTCACCAGGTGGCTGAATTCATGGAGAACCTGGCCCAAGGCAAATCTACATCACCGGACTTCCGCGAAGCCCTTGCAACACAGTATGTCTGTGATGCAGTGCTGACGTCGGCTAAAAATAAAACATGGGAAACAGTTAAAAAACCGTGAGCACGGGCAACTTGTGATCTTATGACTTGTGAAATTTTAGTAAGGAGGACTTATGTCTGCAAACTCTATTGCAAGTAAGGCACTCGAACAGGGAAAAGGAATCGTAAGGCTGGCGCCGAACTGGGTGCCTCGGTCCTTTTGCGTGCCGGGCCGGCGTATCAAGCTCCATCCGGACGACTATTACGCTCTGGGCGGAGAGCGAGGTGGTATTGACGAACGCTGGTTTGCATCGACTACACCAGCCGACAACGGCCCACTGACCTCACCGAATGAGGGCCTGAGCTTTATTGTCTTAGATGACAATGGAAAGACCGAAAAAGTCCTGCTCAAAGACGCTATTGATGAGCTCAAGGACCAAATTATCGGTGACAGATTATGGAACGAACACAAGCGCTGGCCGATGTACTCGAAATTCTTCGATAATAAGGGTGCTCTGCCACACCATATTCATCATCGCGATGAGCATGCGGCACTGACCGGCCAGTTGGGTAAACCGGAAGCCTATTACTTCCCGCCCCAGGCGAACAACCACGGCGGCGACTTCCCTTATACCTTCTTCGGCCTCAACCCCGGTGTGACAAAGGACCAGGTCCTAAAGGCCCTTAAGGATGCAGCAGAAGGTAGAGACAACAAGATCACGAGTCTGTCGGCCGCTTATCGTCTCGATGTCGGAACCGGCTGGGATGTCCCGCCGGGCGTCCTGCACGCACCCGGCAGCCTTTGCACATACGAGCCGCAGAAGGCCTCGGATGTCTTTGCGATGTATGAGAATATCACTCACGACCAGGTTGTGCCGAAGGAACTGCTCTGGAAGGATACGCCGAAGGACAAGGAAGGGGACGTGGAATGGCTTCTTAGTATTATCGACTGGGACCTCAACGTCGACCCGAATTTTGCTCAGAACCGCTTTATGGCTCCCAAGCCCGTCCGGCCGGTTAAGGAGATGGAGGCCGAAGGCTATATCGAAAACTGGATTTGTTACAAGTCAACCACCTTCAGCGCTAAAGAGCTTACGGTCCTGCCCGGCCAAACGGTAGCCATCAAAGACAGCGCCTGCTACGGATTTATTATGATGCAGGGCCACGGCACGATGGGTGTGTGGAACATAGAGACTCCCTCGCTTATTAGATACGGCCAGTTAACTCATGATGAGTACTTTGTCAGCGAAGCAGCGGCCAAAGAAGGAGTAGCTATCACGAATTCTTCCAAGACCGATCCGATTGTCATGCTCAAGCACTTTGGCCCGGACAATCCAGACTTAAAATTATAGTAACTATTGGGTCCCCATCCTGATTTTATAAGGATGGGAGCCCTTTGTTATACATCGCACAGAATGACGGCTTCTCTGAGACCTTCGAGCGGATCGCGGGTCGGGATGAATTCCTGGCCGACGTATCCCTTGTAGCCGATCCTGACAATCTCTTCCATGATGGCCCTGTAGTTTATCTCCTGCTTGTCGTCGATCTCACAACGGCCGGGATTGCCTGCTGTATGGTAGTGCCCGATATAGTCCTTGTACTGCCGGATGCGGGAAATGATGTCACCATCCATAATCTGGACGTGGTAGATATCAAAGAGTATCTTCATTCGCGGTGAGCCTACCTTTTTGACAATATCCATGCAGTAGTCGATGTGGTCGCCCTGATAGCCGGGGTGCCCCTTCATCTCGACCGCCACTCGGCTGTTGAGAATCTCCAGGCAGATGTTTACCTTCTTTCTTTCCGCATGACCTATAATCTCCTTAAAGCCATTGACACAGTTCTTTAGTCCAACATCATCTGGAATATCCTGGCGGAAACCGGTGAATGCAATGACACTGGGGACATTGTATTCGGCACAGGCATCAATCATCTCACGAGTTTTCGCGATGACCAAATCGTGATGTTTGGGATTGTTGAAGCCTTTGACAAACGGCGGGTCAGGCATGCCATTGGGTGCGATGGCGCATGTCAGGCCGTATTTGTTGAGGGTAGCGAAGTTTTCAGGACCAACCAGTTCGATGCTCCTGCAGCCAAGCTGTCTGGCAATCAGGCAGGTTTTCTCAAGGTCCCAGTATTCCGCAAAGCACCAGTGTACAATCGACTGATTAATGCGTCCCCTGGTAACGGCCTTTTCCGTACCTTTGTTGAAGATGGCGCAAGAGGGAAGTGCTAAAGCTGCAGCACCGACTGCACCTGTCCCGGCCGCCATCCGCAGCATATCCCGCCGGCTGATACCACCACGTTCCTGGCTGTCTGATTGCATATTTCCGCTCATCTTATATTCCTTTCTGTTCAACAGTTTTACTAAACATTTTTCGCTCGTTTACACGGTTACTTTAACGGCGTGCAGTACAATCATATAATCTTTTGAGTGTTAAGGTCAAGCCTAAAACTCCCTGATTCTCCAGTGATGAATGGCAGTCTCAATCGCATCTTGCCGATAGTCTGCTTGACAGAAACGTCAAAATGGCAGGCTGAAAAATGATTCAAGAAACCTTTACTCTACCGCCCCTAAAAGTTTCTCGATCGTTTTGTCCCACCGTTCTATACGAACTGGTATCTGATGAGCCGTGGCACTTCTGGCAACTAACGCCCGCCAGTTCGTGGTTAAGCGCAAGGGTTTCCTCGTCGTAGTTGATATGGCAAACATGGCAGCGGCTGTTGTCGGCTGCGTCTTCACTAACCATTAAATGGTTTTCTATGCTACCACCATTCTCGACCTGTAGCGGAGTTTCCTGTACGATTTCCTGCTTACACGCCGTAGCCGCAACAGCCACTGCCGTTTGCACAAATATCAACAAGCAATATTTCAAAGCAAATAGTCTGTTATTAGACAACGGTTTTTATACGTATTCCCAGTCCTTCAACCACTGACGGTGGGCCGGTAGATTCGCCCATGCCTCATCCATGGCCTGCTCCAGCTCTTTGGCCTCGGCCGTGTCGAGCTCTCGACGCTCCTTGATTGCCTTAACAACATTGTCAACCTGGTGTGCGTTGATCATACCCGGAATAGGCGCTGTGATCGCATCAGTAGCCAGGATATAACGGATGGCCAAACGTGCCCGTCGGTCGTCTTCCTCTGCCTTGGGGCTATTAGGTGAACTATCACCCTTAAACAGAGAGGTGCCCGCAAAAGGCTTGATGCCGAAAACGCCCATGTCGTGCTTCTTTACTGCGTCGAATACGCTGTCTTTCGGACGAATCTTGCTCTTGGCCGTATAAGGCGTCACAACAACTTGAAATACGGTTGGGTAGGTCTCTATCATCCATTTGATATGCTTACGGTCGTGCGTGGATGCTCCGCAGAAACGGACCTTGCCCTGCTGCCTCGCTTTTTCAAGTGCTCCCATCATCTCCTCAACTTCGCCCTCGGTGTGTTTACCGCTCTGCTCGTGCATAGTAATTCGCCATAAGTCCACGTAGTCGAGCTTTGCCTTGAGCATACCCTTGTCAAGCGTTCCGAGCAGCGCCTTGGTCGTGCGGAAGTTCTTCCTCCGCATTTCTTCCTGGTACCATGAGAAACCCAGGAACATTGAGTCGCGCCTTCCTCGCAGCGCCTCTGCGTAGGTCACGCACTCCTGCCATGTACAGGCGTCGATATAGTTGATGCCCGATTCGATGCATCGGGTTACAACATCGCGGCGGTTCTTCTTAAAACCATCGCTGTCCAGGTCAGCACTCAGCCAGCCTCCGCCTTTGAACACACCAGGAACCATCTTGTCGACGCGCTTCCAGTGTCCGCCAAGGCACGCGGCCGAGACCCAAAGCCCCGTTTTACCGAGCCGCCGATACTCCATCTCAGGATTATAACTTCGAGTTTTCCTGACCACCGCACCAGCCTCACCGGCCCGTGCAATTTGGCTTCCAGAGGCACCGGCACCCACAGCCAGACCCGCGGCAGCAAGCGCACCGTCGCGAATAAACTCTCGACGGTTCAGATTATTTGCTTTACCTTTTTGCTGTTTGTCTTTCATACTTGACTCCTTAAAACTATTGCTTGATTACAGTTTTGATTACAAGATTATACCTAACATTCCACGATTTTTTCCCAAAAGCTGTCTAATCTTATCTATAAACGAATATTTTCTACACGTACTCCCAGTCTTTCAGCCACTGACGGTGGAGCGGCAGATTGGCCCACGCTTCATCCATAGCTTTTTCGAGTTCCCTGGCCTCGGCCGAATCGAGTTCGCGGTGCTCCTTTACGGCCTTTGCCATATTGTCCACTTGATGGGTATTAATCATACCCGGGATGGGGGCCGTTAAAGCTGTGTTGCACAAGATGTAACGGATGGCCATTCGTGCCAGCCGGTCATCTTCCTCAGCTCGGGGACTATTAGGCGAACTGTCACCCTTAAAAAGCGAGTTACCCGCAAATGGCTTGATGCCGAAGATACCTACATCGTGTTTCTTTACCGCGTCGAAGACACTGTCTGTAGGTAGAACTTTGCTCTTAGCTGTGTAAGGAGTGCAAACCACCTGAACAACAGAAGGATAAGTTTCGATCATCCACTTTATGTGCGGCCGATCATGTGAGGATAGACCCGTAAAACGAACTTTTCCCTGTTGCCTTGCCTTCTCAAGTGCACCTATCATCTCATCCACTTCGGCCGTAGTGTGTTTGCCGCTCTTCGATAGCATTGTGATACGCCACACGTCCGCATAGTCCAACTTTGCTTCCCGCATCCCCTTATCGAGCGTTCCGAGCAGTGCCTTGGTGGTACGAAAATTCTTCCTCCGCATCTCCTCCTGATACCAGGAAAATCCGAGGTACATCTTATCGCGTCTTCCTTTAAGGGCTCTGCTGTAGGTTACTACTTCCTGCCATGTGCAGGCGTCGATATAGTTGATACCAGACTCTATGCACCGGGTAACAACATCATACCGATTCTTCCGGAATCCCTCACTTTCGAGGTCTGCGCTCAGCCAGCCTTTGCCCTTAAAAACATCCGGCACCATCTTATCGACTCGTTTCCAGTGCCCACCGAGGCATACGGCAGAAATCCAAAGACCGGTTTTACCCAGCCGTCGATACTCCATCTCCGGATTGTAGCTCCGGGTCTTTCTGACCACCGCACCAGCCTCACCGGCACGTGCAATTTGGCTTCCCGTAGCGCTAAGACCCGCCGCCAAACCCGCTGCCGCCAGAGCACCATCGCGTATAAACTCACGTCTGGTTACATCATTTACTTTGTGTCGTTGCTTATCAGCCATAGTTACTTCCTCATTTCTCTTTCAATTGTAGTTCTGAGCTATTTGTCAGAGGTCCGTTGTTTGGTTCACCTTTTTGTAGCAATTCTTCAGATAATCGCGTGAATTGGCCAGATTCGCCGTCATCACGTTCGCCTCAGGATGACCGTGCATGAACGGATTAACATATCCACGGTATCGAATGTCGGCCAGAGCCTGTATCCAGGGCGTCATGTCGGTGGGCCCGATACCCGGAAGCTGCTTTGAGCCCCCAGAGTGCTGCCATGCGTAAAAGAACAAAAGCTGCTTTCCGCAAATACGAATTGCATCCGGCACAGAAGCCTTAAGCGTCTGGATATGATACGGAGCCAGTGCAATGCCTAATCTCCGCGACGTGTTAATGTCAACAAAAGCCTTGAGCGAATCGAGCGAGCTCAGCAGCGCATTTCCGTGGTTTTCTATCGCCAGATATGAGTTATATTTTTCAGCTAATTCGTCCAGAGGCTTGAGCCTCTCGATGAACTGTCTCATCCGCCCGGTTAGTTCCTCCGGTTTGCAGGGCCCTGCGCTGCCACGAATGGCCACACCGCCGCCGGTCTTGCCTAACAGCTCCGCGTAACGCTCATACCCGCCCTGATAAACTGAAAACGCAAACAGTTTCAGCTTGTGCTTGCTCAGCAGTTTCTTTAGGCCCTTTGCGCCTAAGCGTTTGGCCGCGTCGTCGAGATGTGGGCAGCCCTCGTGTGCCGACCAGATGTCAATTGCCTCGAATCCTAATTTCGCAATCCTCTCACACGCCTGCTCGATTGGAAGTTGCATGAAATGGATTGATGACGTTGACAGCCTCATCCGCCATTTTTTCCTGCCGGTTTTCCGTGCCCACGTCGGCAAAATCGGTGCAGTAATACCGGCCGCCACACCCGCGCCCACCACTTTTAGAAAACCACGACGTGTGTAAGCAGACACGTTTGTGCTTCTTTCCCCCTTGTTTATAGCAGACATATTAATTTCCATACGCCTTTCAGCCGTCTCCTAACGATTAAGTTTCAATAACCAATTATGCGCATTCCTCTGGTTTTGTCAAGCAGTATTTATTGGATATTTGTGCGAACTTTGCAAACTACGGCCAAGACGAATAATGTAATTTTATCAATTATTAATCCTCGGAATGCTCGATGTTAGTGTCAAAAACACCAGAAGTCCTATCAAACAAGTCTCGGATTATAAAATTAAAGTCTAAAGTAGGCCACAATATCTAAGGGGTATTCTTTTCGCTCCCAGATACTTTCGTCGTAACCTTGTTCTGGCCACTTTGTTTTGGCGATCCGAAGTAGTATCATTCCGATGCGGGTCACTTGCTCATTTCTCGGGTCTCTGTTGATTATTATACCTGAGGGCGGCCTTTCTCCTAACATCTCCTTAAATGCTTTTGCATTTAACGTATGGGTAGCCTCACGCTTCGCGGCGGACAATGCATTGGCAATTTTGCATCCCTCCCATCCTGACGAAAGTTCAGGATAAATGTCGCATCCACTTTCGAGGGCATAAAGAGGTCCAAGTGTAACTATTAACTTAGGTTCTTTGGTCTTTCGGGCTACTTCCTCAGATATCTGATGCACCCTCATAGGAATCCAGCTCTGAGGCCTGGATATTCTCGATAGCCTCAAAAGCATAGATGATTGAGAAGCGGCCTGGGAAAAGGCACAGGCAATCACTACAATCGAGGCTATTCGAAAATACCTATGCGGGATGCTTGTCCCAAGACGTCTTAAATACAGGAGGGGATATGCGAAGCTGATTATTAAAAATGGAATCAATATGGCAAAGTTTTCGTACAACATTTCCGGATTGCATAGGGCGATTATCAAAAATATCACCGGTACTAAGCCGGCAAGTAATGCATTTCGAAGATTCGATATCTCTAAATTGTCACGACACAGTACAATCAGCACAACAAGGCAAATGGCAATCAGAAAAGGAAAAATGCCGTGGGGTTCTGTAAGAAAGGTAAGTATTCTTAAAACTTTTCCGTACAGACCTTCTCCCATCATGATTTGCATTTTGCGTACCAACTGCATCTTTAGAAAGGGCATCTCGAAAACGTTTATTAAAAAAGCGCGTGGCGCCTGAGCCATTGTCCATATAGGCAGAATCAAAATAATCACTGGAGCAATCAAAAACGCAAAAACAGTATTAAATCTTTGTTTGATTGACTCTGCACGTTGGAACAGCAGCATTACGAAAAACAGCAGTTGAATGAAAATCGCCGTGTAATGCAGGCAGGTCGCCAATGTAAGCAGAGCGCTCATGGCCCCAATTCGCAAATACAGCGACCTCCCCTTAAAATCGATAGATAAAAACAACCGGAACGACACCAAAATGCACAATATCATAAAATCCTGGTTCAAGGCAAATCCATTGGCCCTGTCGACATGACAATTGAATACAAATAGGACAGCCATGGCCATACCTAACAGCAGGCCCGTAATAGGAAAAGAGGAAAAAACACGATGGAATATGCCGATGATGGATATTATCACCAGTATGTCACATACGACCGTCAGCATCCTTGCGGCAAACAGATAGTGCGTTGTATTCGAAGCCTTGAATATGGCCGCACAAAGGAAAGGATGATACGGCATTTGAGCTGCGCAGGAAAAATCCCTGTAAATCATTTTGCCCTTGGTCAGCAGAACACCCGCGGCACACGAAGCCTGCTCTGCATCCACAACGGGATTGGACATACTGCTCATAAAGATTACAAGCGAAAGGGCAATTAATACCAGGCAGGCTAAGGTCTTAACTATTCTTAATAAAGTCCGATTGTCCAATTTCAAACCTGTACTCCGCTATTATTATGCCATCATGGCCTACGATTCGAAAGTCAGGCAATTATATACACCATAAGGTTACTATTTCAAGACAATTAAAACTAAACTCCCTGCGCAAATCAGGGCATTTAGCTGCACCGCAAAAGAAACTTATTGAAAAACTGCTTGTTTTATGAAATAATAAGTCATCATATGAAGGCTCAAATAAAAAAATTACTGATTGCGCTTGTATTTAGCATCTGCCTGACTACCTTTGCGGAAGCGAATCTGGCAAAGCAGGTTAATGCTATTATCAGCCAGCCATCGCTGAAAACCGTTCGGTTTTCCATTCACATTATAAAGGCTGATTCAGGCAGAACAATGTATAGCCATAATTCAAAAGAGGCACTGGTGCCGGCGTCGAATATGAAAATAATTACTACCGCAGCCGCCCTCAAATTCTTAGGCGCAGATTACAAATATAAAACAAAAGTTGGATTTTGTGACGATACCCTTGTAGTAATAGGAAGCGGTGATCCGCTATTGGCCGACAAAGTCACGGATGCTAAATATACCCGAAAGGTTGGCTGGATATTTGAAGATATAATAGCTGCTTTAAAACGAAAACACATAACAACCATAAAAGATATTATTATTGATAGCGGAATTTTCGATGACCAGCGGGTCCATCCGAGCTGGCCAAGGAAAGAGTTGAACAAACCATACGCCTGTGAAGTGAGCGGCTTAAATTTCCGAGGAAATTGTATAGACATCTCCGCTAAAAAAACAGGTAGAAGAGTGGTTGTCTCCATCGAGCCGAAAACAGCTTTCATAAAGTTCACCAATAAGGTCATACCAATATCAAAAGGAACAAGTACGATTGGCTCGTACCGCAACCGTCAGCCAAACAAGATTGTGGTTCATGGAAAATGTAAAAGTAAGATCGGCCCCTTTGCCGTGGCGATTGAAAGGCCTGCCGCGTTTTTCGGATTCTTATTGGCAGAAAATTTGGCTAAAGCCGGCATAAAAACAAAAGGCGAGCTTATAGAAAAAGCTGTCAGCGAGGACTGCAATGTAACCATGTTGACCGAATTCAGCACCCCCATAGCTGATTGTCTGGCCCGTTGCAATAAGGGCAGCTTTGGATTAGCGGCAGAAGCGCTTTTCAAAACCATCGCTGCCAATAGCAGTATGACCAATAGGAACGGTAGCTGGGCGGCGGGGCGGCGGATTATCTCACGTTACTTGTCCGGCCTGGGTATTGACAGGAGTCAATTTTATATCGCCGATGGCAGCGGTTTGAGCAGACAGAACGAGTTGAGCGCATATGCCATTACTAAAGCCTTATCGGATGTTTACAAAGGCAGAGATTGGCCGCTCTATAAGGCCTCGCTCGCGGTAGGGGGGGTTGATGGTACGGTTAGCAGATATTTCAAAGAGCAAAAATACAAGGGCAAAATCTGTGGCAAAACCGGATACATAGCTGGCGTCAAGGCTCTCTCAGGGGTTTGCACAACCGACAACGGAGATTACTTATTTTCAATCCTCGCCAACAAGACCAATGGAAAAACACGCACTGCGATTAATAACATCGCAAAGGCAATCATCGATGATGTATCTAAGTAATGGTTTACTTGTATAAGATTTCCCATCTCATTCGTGACAAATAGTCGGGATTTTGGTAGTATGGAATTAGCAGCGCAGGAGTGCTTAATCGGAGTTGAAATGGGTAATGTTAGTTGAAAGCTTTGGAGGACACACAAAATGGCCGAATACGAATTGAGGGGGCAAATGGTTCGACACGCAGACAATTCCTTAGACAATTGGGAATTGGCATGGTGGCTGCTGGTACGGCACAAAAGCTTACTGTCGATTCGCAAGTTTCGGCCGCGTCTATAACAAATCGTCCAAAGGTAAAATATCGTGTTCTTGGCAAAACCGGCCTGAAGGTTTCTGAAATCGGGCTTGGGGGACATAGCTGGTCCTACAAGCAAGTTCCAGACGGCAAGGGTGGATATCGCAAGCCTACAATCGATGAGGCGGTTAGGATGATAGCAGCCGGCCTGGAAATGGGAGTAAATTTCCTCGACTCCTGCACACCGCTGGACGAATCCAGCGTGCCGGGCGAGGCGCTTAAAAGGCTCGGCAAGCGAGACAAGGTTCTTATTTCGATTCGCGTTTCTCACAAGATGAAGGGACGCCAGGCCGACAAGAAGGAAATCTACAAGTGGACCGAGAAGCGTTTGAAGCTGTGGCAGACAGACTATGTGGATATGTGTCTGTTATGTAATACGGCCAATGACACTACCCAGTCCGGTTACTGGGATATGTCCTATTCAATCGAAGCCCTCGACAAACTAAAGCAGCAGGGAAAGATTCGCTTCACGGGATTCGGCTGCCACTTCACGCCTGAGCTGTTTCTTGAGGCATTTGACAAGTATGGAGACTACTTCGATATCGTCTCGCTGCCGTACAACATACGGCATCGTGCGGCCGAAACACTGCTGTCTGCAGCTAAGAAAAAGGGACTCGGTGTTATTACCATCAAGCCCTTCGCGCGGGGGGAACTCTTAAAGAACCGCGACCTCAGAGGCGCCGACGCCGGTCTGCCGCGCGACATGATCTCGTTCGTGCTGGAGAATAAATTGGTCGACATTTGTACGTGCGGCGTACACACGATCGAGCAGGTCCGCGAGAATTTCAGCGCCTCCTGGACGAAACTCTCACCGAGCGGGCGGAAACGCCTTGAGAAAGTTGCGGCTACAAGGATCACCGATCGCCGGTACGCCTGGCTTGAACATGGCTGGCGGTATGTTTAGTGCTGCATGGCCCATGCGTAAGTCTGTGAACAAAGCCTAACGTCTGAAGTATACCACAGGGCCGTATTCGTAAACTTTCCTCTCCCAACCAGGCTTGACCGCGGTTTTAATCAGGTCGTCTTCGAGGAATTTCATCATTTCTACATTAATTATCACCGCCGAAGGCGGCTCTTCTGCCACCAGCTTCGCAAGATCCCTCGGACCGGCTGTATGTGTTTTGTCACGGTTCCAGGCAGACAGTCTGTCCCCAATCCTGTACACAATCGAGCCGCACGACAGTTCGGTATAAATATCGCAGCCGCCTTCAAGAGCGAATAGGGGGGCTAAGGTAAGTATTTTTTTTGGTGCTTTGGTTTTTTCAGCGATATCCCGCGATATCTTATGCACTTGAATCGGCACCCAGCCCTCAGGATAAAAGAGCACCACAGTTCTATACAGTACAATAGGGTATGAGACCACCGCCACAACCACGCAAACAGCTACTACAGCACCGGCTATCTTAAATTGCTTGTTGTCCCTGACCTTCTCGGCAAGTTGTCTAAGCTGCATCAGAGGATAGGCAAAACTGATTATTACAAAAGGTACCGGCAAAGAGAGGTATTGTCTCCACATGGTCGGCGGAATCAGAGCGATTAAGAAAAACGCTAAAACCAGCAGGGCGGCAAACAATAGATTTCTTGCGTCAGATTTAGCTAACTTCCTGCGCTGCCATACAATCACTGCGCAAAGATAAATCGCCATGACGATAAGTACTAAATAACCCGGCGTCTTAAAGGCACTCAATGTTAGTCCGAGTTTGTTATGAACCAGACCTACTTCATGCAGCCATTTGCCGTACAACCTCGGTATCCAGATCAGGTTCAGGAAAAATGCCTTCCCCGATGAAGCTATCACCCAAACAGGCCAGATTAAAACAACAGCCGTAGATATCAAAAAAGGCAATACAGTCTTGATTCTTTGTTTCAATGACTCAGCCGGCTGGCTAAGCAAAGCTGCGAAAAATAGAATCTGCACCAGAGCCGTCGTTATCCGCATACACGTTGCCAAAGTAAGCAGCCCGCCAATGGCCGCTATTCGCCAACATCTTGATTTCTGCTTGAAGTCCGTAGATATGAATAGCCAGAAAGAAAGCACAACACACAAGATTACAACATCGTGGTTCCACGCATACCCATTGGCGTAATCGACGAGAGGATTAAAAACATACAGAACGGCTCCCGCGGCACCCAGAATCATTCCGCAAATTCCAAACTTGCCGAAGATGTGCCGATATATGCCGACGATGCAAAGCATCACAAGAACGTCACAGACCACGGAAACCATTCTTCCCACGAGTAGATAGTGAGTTGTGTTCAATATCCTAAACAGTGCCGCGTAGAGCAACGGGTGGTAGGGCAGTTGGGCCACGTAGGAAAAATCCCTGTAAATCATTTTGCCCTGAGCCATCATCACGCCGCCGGTGCAGTACATTTGTTCATCCCGGCCGAGAGGCTTGGTCATGCCATTCGCGAAGATTCCGAGCGAAAGGACCACGAGCACAAAAATAACGATGGCATTAATAATTTTCGGTGACATCTAATTATTCAATCTTATTTATTTTCAGGATATTCTTACCACTCGGCTAACTCACCGAGCAGCTCCTCAACCAAATCCTTCATCGTTACGATGCCGATGGGCCTTTCTTGATCCCCGCGGCCGGCTCTCGTAACCAAAACGATTTTTTGGTTCTCACGCTGCATAATATTTATCGCCTCGATTACCGCCGTATTGTCGCCAAGCTTCCGGATGGGCTTTATAAAGTTACGTAGCTCTGTGAACTGCTCTGCCGAGCTTAAAGCCTCATAAATATTTATAAAGCCGACAATATTCACACGCTGCTTATCTGTGACAGGCAGACGGGTAAACGCACATCTCTTTAATATGTCCAACAGGACTGAACTATCAGAATTCGCATCGACCATCTCAACCTTGTTAACAGGTGTCATCACGGCTCCTATAGCAGTGTGTGAGATACTAACTAAACGGTTTACCAGACCGGTCTGTACAGGGCTTAAGATTCCCTCTTCATGGGTCTCGGCCATCATTGCTGTAATATGATGTTTTTGTACAACGCCTGTCACCGTCTTGGATGGGCCGGAAGAACCTACTAATCGGGCAAAAATACCTGACGTGAGTTTAAGCAGCGGCACCGCTCCACACCAGGTAAAAAGCTTATGGGATACGAATAGAACAGGTGCAAACGAGGGCATTAGATAATCGGCACGATAAAAGAATATATTTTTGGGTATCAACTCGCCAAATACGAATAGTACCGGAGCCGCTATAAGCATCGCAAATAGCTCGGCTGCGTGTGCAGCTTTGACCTCGCTCAGTAATAGCCACGTTACAATGCTTGTGACGACGTAGTGTGTTAGGTTGTTGCCAATCAGTATCGAAAGAAGCAGGGCCGACCTGTCACGCAAACATTTGCCGAGCATGACAGACGATAATCGCCTTCTCTCAATACCCAGCCGTAAGCGAAGCCGGCTCAATTGGTACATACCGGTTTCAGCCCCGGCGAAAAAACCGGAAAGAACAACGGCAAAGACAGCTATCAATATTAAGACTGTGTTATTGACCATTATTACCGGCCGCCTCGAGTGTTAATATTACCGTTTTGATGCGGTGCTTTTGCACATGTTCGACAGTAAACTTTAGATTCTGCAAATATGCGGCATCGCCGCTTTTAGGTATCTTGCCTAGAAGAACGGTTACCAGACCGCCGATTGTGGCAACTTTCGCCTGCTCAGGATCGATGCCAAATGCCCCTGCCCAGTCGTGAATAGAAAGATCACCTGACAGCCGATACTTGAAAGGGCCTATCGATTCGACAAGCTCAATACCCTCGGCAGCTTCTATCGGACCCAGAAGCTCTTCGGCGATATCCTCCAGACGCACCGAACCTGCAATCCCGCCGTATTCATCAACGACTATGGCCATGTCCGTACCAGCTTCACGAAAAAATTCCAACAAAGATTCCACCGTCTTTTGTTCCGGAACATAATGTACATCCTGAACAACCTTGTCTAAGGACGTGTCACTTTCAAGCAACAGTTGCCGCAGGTATACCAGGCCAACTATGTCATCTATTGTCCGGGCGTAAACAGGCAGCTTTGTCAGATGGTTTTTCAGCATTTTCTTGCGCGCCGATTCGGCAGAGCCGGTAACACTGCAGGCAATCATATCAACTCGTGGCTGCATAACGTGGCGGACTTTGAGAAAACCAAGCTCGACAATCTCACCCAGGAGCCTATTTTCATCAGCCGTGATTAGTCCGCGTTTTCGCACTTGTTCGATTAACGATTTGAATTCCCCTGTACTTATCGGCTTGGCCGGTTTTAAAGGCCCCAAAAGAAGACGCAGAACAGGCTCTACTATAAAGACTCTGAACACAAATTCAAGAGGTGCGAAAATTTGAAGGCATAAAACCAGAGGCAGGGCCGCTGCAACACTGACGGATTTTGAATTCGCATACGCAAGCGATTTGGGAACTATTTCACCGAAGAGCACCAGCACTGCGAAGCTGACAAAGGCGGTGAGCGCCCCGGCAACTGCGCCGATTTCTCGGCCCACTCTAACCGTCAGCACGCTGGCGATAGCATAGAAAAGAACGTTAACAGTCATATTGCCGAACAGCAGACAACTGAGTAATTGTTTGGGTTTGTTCAGGAGCCTTGCGGCAAGCTTGTGAAGTTTGTGTTTGGATTGCCAAAGAAGGCTCACTTGTCTACGCGACAAATTGAAAAAGGAGGTCTCCGTCCCTGAAAAAAAAGCTGAGCAAGCAAGAAGAGCCAACATCAGGATAATATGGCCGATATTTTCGTAAAATTGACCCACTGTTAGCTACTACCTTAATGTGGTTTAGGTAGCGTTAATGTAAATGTGCTTCCCTTCTCAGGTTGGGATTCGACTGATATGCTGCCGCCGTGAGCGTCGATTATTTTTTTACAAAAGGCAAGACCAAGTCCGGAGCCTGTATGCTCGGATGCCGGCATCCTGCCAGTTTTCGTCGTAAAAAAAGAATCAAAGATATTTTTGAAGTCATCTGGTGCGATTCCACAGCCGGTATCAGTCACTTCAACCTGGACCGCTTCGTTACCTTCTGTTGCAGTGATTTTCAGAATTCCGCCGTGACGAAACATCGAATCACGTGCATTAAGAATCAAATTCATCAAAACCTGTTGAATTTGCACGGGCACAACACAAACTGCCAGCTCTTCAGGGATCTGTATTTTAACGGTTATCCCGTCCTTCGCAAAATCCCGGCACAGGCACGTAAAAATCTCTTCGACCATAGCAATTAGTCGGACATTTTTCTTTTCTTGTGTCTTCCCGTCTGCCATAGCCAGCATACTTTGCATAATCTTCGAAGCACGTTTACAACTCTGGACCATTTTCACAAGCGCCTTTTCGACCAGTAGCTTATCGTCAGGATTATCCAGTGCAAGGGCCGCATAATTACCCAGAGGCGTCAGAAGATTATTCATTTCATGGGCTATCATAGGGGTAATGGTCCCGACGTTGGCAAGCGCCTGTAGCTCGGTAATCTGGGATTTCAAGGCATTATTTTGCTCTTGATGGTCGGCCAGGTGTTTGTGCAAAGAAGCGCGTTTCTCGATAATGCTTGTCAACAGTCTGTTCCTGTTATAAAATTCATTCTTGTGTCTTTGCCTATTATCTACCGGTAACGACTGGCTTACAAGTATTTATATCGACTTTTAGAGGCCTTTTTCTTGAAGAATGTCAAGGAAAGGGCAGGATCGTAAAATAGTGAATTGTATGTCGTAAATCGGGCCACGAGAGACAAACAATGAACGAGCAGAGGATTTTGGAAGAACTTTTATCGTTGTTGGAGGCAAACAGCGTTACAATTCGTGCAGAACCCCTTGGCGGAAGCGGCGGGGGACTGTGCACTGTGAAAGGCCAATCGATTTTCTTCGTAGATACCCTGGCTCAATCGGCTGATAACGCCGCCATTTGTGCTGAGGCGGTCTCAAAGGTGGCCGATATCGAGAAGCTCTATATAAAGCCCGAAGTCCGCCAATTTATCGAAAATCATACTGGCGGAAAAAAGGAGTAGTACAAAATGGCGGCAAATAAAATGGCGATTGATTTTGTTGCGGCCCGGGCAAAGAAAGAATATCATTTAAAAGAAGGATAGATGATTGTAGAGAGAAAAAACTATACGCTGATTAGAACAGGAGAAATCTTCTTATGAACCAGACCAAAATCGAACAAGACCTGAAAAAAACACCTACGATACTCGTCGTAGATGACAACCAGGAAAACCTCGAACTCTTGCAGGCGTATCTTGAGGATATAGACTGCCTGACGGTCCCTGCACACGATGGGCTGCAGGCACTGGAGATTATAGCCGGCAGCGCGCCTGATTTGGTTTTGCTGGACGTGATGATGCCCAAAATGAGCGGCTTTGAGGTTTGTAAAAGATTAAAAAACGACCCTAAAACAAGTGACATCCCAATCATAATGGTAACCGCACTTAATGAATTTGGTGACATCGAACGCGGCATTGACTCTGGCACGGACGATTTTATCAGTAAACCCGTAAACAAGCTGGAACTTCTGACAAGAGTTAAAACTATGCTGAAGTTAAAACACTTAAGCGACAAGCTCGAACGTACTTTGGCATATTTAAGCGAAATAGAAAAACAGGCGCAAATAACAAAGGCAGAGTAAGGGTATCATTATGAGCAAAAACAAAAAATTTAAAGGACCGTGGATACAGCAGGCCGCTATTATATTCTTGGGCCTGATTCTGGGAGTGCTGTTATATTGGCTGCTTGGCTTTATCACAAAGGATATAGGTTCTTTGCCGGGACCGGACTTCTCTATAGTGCAGGCAAAATATGTCAACGCACAGCTTTGCGAAAACCAGAAATCATTGGAAGAAAAACTGGCCACTCTAAACAAGCAAATAGGTAATAAACACGGTAGACAAAACATACTGGAGAAGGGTACAAGAAGTCTGCAAACTACCATAAATCAACTACTGTCTATCCAAAAGCGAAACATAGAAAGAAATCTTACGCTCCCCGAGCAACAGCAGAAGGTCCTCGTTGACAGTCAAACGATGTTTCTGGAGAACCAAAAAGAGTTCCAGGTACTGAATAAAGAAATTGGCGAGTTGACCAAACAGCAAGATCAACTGAAAGAAGAATTAGATGCTGCCTCTGAACAAATCCAGAGCCAGTGGAATGTCGCACGGACCGAATACAACGAACTAATGACTAAGCACCGATGGAAGCTCGCCGCCTTGAAATTAGCGGTTATGATACCCATTTTCCTGATTGCTGCCTGGTTTTTCACAAAAAAGCGTACCGGCACATACTGGCCCGTAGTCTATGCCGCCTTCATCGCCGTCTTTGTCAAAATCTCGCTCGTCGTCCACGAATACTTCCCCAGAAAGTATTTCAAGTATATAGCGCTATTGGTAATCATAGCTATTGTTCTAAGGTTATTGGTCTATCTGATAAAAATGATTGTATCTCCCAAAAAGGACTGGATACTAAAACAGTACCAGGAAGCCTATGATAAAAACGTCTGCCCGATCTGCAGCAAGCCTGTTCGTATCGGGCCGTTGCGCTACGCAGTAGGGCGTAAACGTAAAAGCTTCATCTTGGCAGGACAGGGGGCGCAAGCCCCGGAGCAGCAGATTTATACCTGTCCATCCTGCGGGACTCAACTTTACGAAAAGTGTGATAAATGCAGTGACATTCGCCACTCGCTCCTGCCGTTCTGCGAACATTGCGGAAGCGAAACACCAGACAGCCCATAATAATATGTTCCATTTATTTATTTAGGGGGGCTCTGATGTTTATTGGTGCGTGCACCAAGGCATGGGTACATTACCACTCTCGGAAACTGCAAAACTCAGAAGAACACAAATAGCCTTCTTCGCCCTGATTATACCTTCGGCAGGGCCCTGGCAAAGTCCGGAAACCTCTCTTTAGAATCCCAACAATCCCTACATCACACACAATCGCCATATAATCCTGACAAAATAAGGGCCCATATAACCAATTGCCAAAACAAGGATTAATAAGCATCTTCATGTTGTCGATATCTTTACTACAACGAAAATAAGACAGAAATCCGTATCTCGTGTATCCTGTCCTACCGAGCCGGACACGAGATATTACAAGTGAGCAGCGAGCTTATGAGCACATTACTGGAAATCCTCGGCAGGGCGATAACGGTCGATACAGCCGACCTGATTACATACTGGTTGGATGCAGTCAAGCTTCCAAAAGACGATAGTGAATCTGCACAATATCTGCAGCTAAATAAAATTATTGAACTGCTGGGCAAGAGGAAATTGGATGCTGCCCAGGAGCAGATAAGGCTGTATCTTTTCGAAAATCCATCCTGCACGCATGGACGCATGGCAGCGGCTGCAGTGTATCTGCAAAAGAACCAGCCCCAAAATGCCATCGAAGAACTAAACTCAGTCTATCTGCGGCAGCCGAACAATACCATGGCTCTTTACGCCCTTGGACATTGTTATGAAAGGCTTGGCAAAGGGCCTCAGGCAATCGAATTTTATCAGGATTGTCTTAAGTTCAAAAGCTATTTGCAGCTTCCAGCCCAAAGACTCGCCGCAATTTACTTTAAAAACGGCCAATTTGAAAAAACCATACAGCAATACGAGCTGTTGAAAAATGAATATCCCGACGACATTTCGACACTTGTCACGCTTGGCCATTTATATATTGCAGGTGCAGAATACACCAAAGCAATTGAAACATTTAACACCGCAATATTATTACATCCGGGAAATTTTTACACTGATGATGATGATATAGACCGGCTCATAGCAGATGGACAACTTTACGATGCACTCGAGCATATTCAGGATTTATTGCAAAAACAGCCCGACCGCCCCGATTTGATCTCAAAGTGTGCCGATGTTCTTAGTATGCTGGGCTCTACAAATGAGGCTGTTTCACAATATGAAGAAGCAATTCGCCTTTGTCCGGATTTTCTCGAAGCAACTATAAAGCTCGGAACACAATATTTACAGCTAAATGCCGAACAGCCCGCCGCATTGCAATTCAACAGTGCGGTTGAAATAAATGACAAAATCGTTGATGCTTATATCGGACTGGCAACCGCGAGCAAATTGGGAGGCGACAACTCATACGCCCTGGCCACATTATCGTTGGCAGCCGCAATACAGCCGAACAGCTCATTCCTTTTTGCAGAAACCGCTACCTTGCAATTCAAGGCACGTTTTGGGCAGAGCTTCCCGTTTCCTGATGGCCATGATGCTGCCAGTCTAATCGAAGCTGTAATTTGTGCACATCAAAAACAAATCAGCCATCGGCCGAATAATCCCGACCTACACTACAGGCTGGGCGTACTGATGATGAGCATCGCACGCTTAAACGAAGCAATTATGTCATTTCAAACCGCCCTGAAGATAAATCCAACGTACCATCGGGCAAAAAGCAAACTTGCAGTCTGTCTGTTTGAAACGGACCAGAAAAAGCTTGCAATGGAGCATCTCAATCCTCCTGACTATCTCGATAATGATACACTGCAACTACATTATAAGGTAGCAATGCTTTATTGCGACAAGCTGAAGTTTGCGTCTTCTCTTATTAACCTTGACCGTTTACTCGAGAATAACTTTACCCGGGCCGATGCAACTGTTAACATCTCGATTGTGCTTCAAAACTTAGGCTTGTTAGACAGAGTCACTGCAACATGGGAAAACCTTTCAGATACAACCAGCCAGGCGATAGGTCCCAATCATCCATCTTCAACGGCTTCACCGGATCAGCCTTACTGAAGACTGCATAAATAGTGAATTATCCTTTGCAGAGCAAAAACAACACAAAATCTAAATAACACGCATGAAGCCTGTTTTGCCAAAAAACTGAATGAAACATAACATATCTTATGGGACGTTGGAAATCGGGTCAGTTTCAATGATTTGTTCAAAAGGCTTAAATGAGGGATCGATAAAAAGTTCGGCTGGCTTTGCTTCTAAGCAAACATCACCATGCTAATCGTCGAGCATGGCTGCAATTTGAGAACGAAACTCGACGAGTTCCTGTTCCTGGCGTTTGCTAAAAGATCCCTGACGTTGAGCGTATGTATCAATCCATGTAACTAAGCGGTTAAAACTGTCAGAATCCAAAAACACGCCTTCATGGCCTTTTTCGTCGGTAAGCATAGTAAGAAGTTTACTCTGTTTCGATGGGCAGTAACCAACAATGGATGAGTCTCGTTCAAATACAAGATTTTTCAAATCGTTTTCTGCAAATGAAAGCAGATTCCCATAGGATTTAGTTGACGACAGGGCGAACAAGCGGGCTTTTTTATTATCACTACCCTCTCTATGACAGCTAACGCACAATTTATCCAATACCGGCTGAACCAGCTTATCGAAACGAAGAGGCCAGGAACCTGGCGGACCTGGCGTGATACGAGATGGTGACCGAAGCGAAGCTATAGGCCGATTGCCTACTTCCGGTGCTAAATCACGCGATTCATGGCAACCAATACAGGAAAGAGTCTGGTTCGGATGAATATAAGTAAGACTACGCATTGTCTGAATAGTAAATCCCTTATCATCGAGCGCCTGGAAGAAGACAGACACCCCCGATGGAACGCGAAAATACGCAGAGCCGTCTTCTTCTACCGGGACAGTTCCAAGAACAAACTTTCCCGGGTCCTCGCTCGAAACACCTAAGTTAGGAGAATTCATAACAGGCTGAATCTTCGGCGGAACTCCAACAATCCGCAGCTTTTTCACGGAACCTCGCTCGATTCCTCCCAGGCCCTGGTAAACATCCTGCAAAAGAAAACGCCCTTCCTGCGGGCCGTCCCAATCGACGTTGCTGGAATATACGGGTGCTTTTTGACGGGAACGAACAGCAATCGGGTACATGCTCGATATATTGGGGTCCCTATACAACAGGTTAAGGTTGCCGAATGCGTCGTACACGTATAGCCCCATTGCGTTACCGGGATTCCTGGGATCGTCAATCCGCATCAACTGGTGTGCCGGAAGCTTGCGGTCGCTCCACCCCACCAGGAAGTGTTGTTCCGAAAGCGGATACGGCGACGCGTAATAGCTGCTCGGCCATCCTTCCGCTTCAGGAAAGCAAACCTCTGGTGTAAGACGAGTCATCGGCTGCTCGTACTCTGTCCCGAGCCTGCGATCGAGCAGAACAAGCGAACCGCCCGTGATAGAGTGATGTGCTGTAGCTGTAAAAACCAGCTTACGAGAATTCGGAATCGGACGAGCCTCGAAAATGCACTGCGGTTTCTTTGTGTAGTTACCATACACGAGTTGTGGATTCGTACCGTCAGGATTCATCGACCAAAGGCTCATAAAATGGCCGTTGAAACGGTCGATGTAGTCCCACCGAGCATACAAAATCCGACCGTCCTCAGCCACTGAGGGCGTCCATTCGAAGTTCTCGAAAGCCGAGATAGCACGAAGGTCCTTACCCTCTGCGTCCATAACGTGTAGCGTAAAGACGGCCACAGGACGATGATTGTCGCCCCCACAGCGCACGAAGCTATCCGGACACGTTGATAGGCGTGTAGCTGCTGCACTGGCTTTACCTGCCTGCAGCCGCGTCCCTTTTCGCGTCGAAAGGAACAGAATCTCACCGCTGGGCAGGTATCGCGCGTCAAAGTCGTCGTAATAGCCGTAGGTCAGTTGCCGCAAACCGCTACCGTCAATATTCATCTCGAAGAGATGGTAAAACGAATCTTCGGGAAGCTTCTCTTTATCAACTTTATTCCTGATGCCGGACACATGCTGATAATATTTGCACCACGCAAAAAGAAACTTTTTGCCATCGTATGAAAGCTCCGGGCGGAGGAAATTACCCGTCGGCCAGTCACTGGTCAGGCATTGCGGCCGGGACGCATCGTCCTTGAAGTCCCTAAGGAGATAAATACCTCCTCCGGGTCGTGACCACCACCCATAGTACTGGTCACAAACATGTGGAAACATCCCGGGTGCTCGTTTGACAAACAAAACAGTCTCGAAATCCAGCAGCGGATTAGCCAGCGCCATTTTGCGAACCGCCCAAAGTGCCCGGAAATAAAGCTCCCGTTGTACCTTCTCCGGCGCATCGGCGGCAAGCCCATTAAACTCCTCCGCCACTTGACGAAGCACCTTTTCCTGTGTAGCAACCTCGGCCCCAAGATGCCGAAGGTCTTCTGCTAATTTCAGACCACGTTGGACCGCTCGCATGGTCTCATACCCCCTGCTCTTTTGAGCATGGCTTGCTGACCATTGGCTTGTACTGCTCTGCGTGGCCGGCTTACCTAAAGCTATGTTCTCTTTAGTACCGCGGGCATAGATCTCGACCTCGTCCAGGTGAAAGTAGCTTTTGCCGGGAAGTTGAAGCCGAACATAGCGGGCTTCTATGTCACTCAGTTCTACTACCAGCGGTTTTTTGTCTGTAAAACCGAAGAACGTCGTGCCGTCATGCTGGTATACCTGCCTGAAGTTCCTGGCATCATCGGAGACCAGAACCATTATACGTGAGTTCCGCTCAGCAATGTTACAGCGATTGTAGAGAATGATTCGACCTAACGCAGTAGTTTTCCCAAGGTCTATCTGCCACCAGGGCTTATCTTCGTTTTCGGTATGAAATCCCCACTTACCGTCTTTGATCCCGTCGCACCCCCCTGCCGCGTCCACTTGCTTTGTGACCTTCTTTCCACTGGTGACCGGCGGGGTCTGACGGACTTCTCTTTGACGAAGCCAATCCGCCTCAATTTGTTCGCGCGAAATCGACGCTGCCGCCCTGCCTGATTTCGATTCATCTGGCGAAGCAGCCGCGATTGAAGCGATGCATACGAAAACTATTAATGTCATGTTGCCGTATAATTTCAAGTGACTTTATGCCCTTCCTCATACACTAAGCCGCAAACGACTAAGTGCTGCACTGTTTGGCAAGTCATGTTGTTTTACAATAGCTACAGTCCGATAATACGCCCGGATGGATCTCGCAATGCCAAAGGCCTGCCCAAAATCTCGTAATGAAGAATAGCTCGTTTTAGCTCATCGGGATCGGAATAATCTAACAGGATTTCGGACAATTGCTTTGCCTGCGGCGTTTCTACCGGAACATCAGTGCGCATACCTTTAAGGTTTTTGACGGTTTTGACCTTAAACTCTGGAAGTTTTTGAATCCTGGGCTCAACTTGCGGAGTAGGCGGCTCAAATTTTGATTCTTTCGCTCGTTCCAAAGTAGGAATACGGGTAGCACGTTCGGTTTCAGCAGCGACTTCCTTTGCTGCGGGCTGGGGACGAACAATTTTTCTCTGTGCCAGTTGGGCTTGTCTCTGTTGAGCTTGCAATTGGCGCTGTTTTTCCACCTCAGCCTCAATAGCAAGTCGAATTTTTTGGAAAGGTCCTACTTTAGTGGTACTCTCAGCCGGCTTTCCACCCGGCTTAACGCCCCACTGCTTGCCCCCTGCTTTCTCATCTTCAGCCTTTTTGGCTCTTGCTTTGAGGATACCGCTGATTACCCAGAAAAGCGCAAGGAGCACAGGGAACAGTATTTTCATCCAGTTTTCAGTGCCCTTCTGACGGACAGCTAAGATTATTTCTGTCAAAAACTCATACATATTTTTACCCACAAAATCCGTCACGCATCGAGACTACTCGTTTTTCTTCGGCTTTGCTATGGAGTCCCGCATTCCGGTATCAGCCATGATGTTCTTCATTCGATAGTAGTCCATAATCCCGAGATTGCCCTTCTTGAAGGCCTCAGCTATTGCTAACGGCACCTTCGATTCGTTTTCGACAACCAGTGCTCGCATTTCCTGCTCGCGCGCCACAGCCATTGCCCGGCGTTTTTCCGCCTCTGCCTTTGCCCTTCGCATATCGGCTTCCGCCTGCGCAGCTTGAAGTTCCGCACCTATATTGCTGCCTACATCTACGTCTGCAATATCGATAGATAAAATCTCAAAAGCCGTGCCCGCATCAAGGCCTTTTGATAAAACTGACTTGGAAATATTATCCGGATTTTCCAGAACGCTTTTGTATGTTATCGCACTTCCGATAGTTGTAACAATCCCTTCGCCGACACGGGCGATAATTGTTTCTTGAGTTGCACCGCCGATCAGGCGTTCAATATTGGCGCGCACGGTCACCCGTGCCTTCGCTTTCAACTGGATACCGTCCTGAGCAACGGCGTCTATAGTGCCTTTGCTCTTTGCAGGGTCGGGGCAATCGATAACCATCGGATTGACGCTTGTCTGAACTGCTTCAAGAATATCGCGACCGGCCAGGTCAATTGCGGTAGCTGTTTTAAGGGTCAAATCGATATTGGCCCTGTTGGCAGCGATCAGGGCACGTACAACGTTTGGAACATTGCCGCGGGCCAAATAATGGCTTTCCAGGTCCTGCGTCGTCAGTGACAGACCCGCCTGGACCGCCGTTATCTTGCTTATCACTATCGTCCGCGTATCGACCTTTCGCAGCCACATCCCGATAAGCTCAGAGAATTTCACATCGGCACGGGACAGTTTCGCCTGCAGCCACAACCTGAAAAACTTCAACGCCAGCAGGAAAAATACCAATACCACTAAGACAAGTACGACCAAAAGTGCCACTCCGATAGCTTTTACGGTATCGGTTGCCCCTAAGATTTCACTTGTTAAGCTATACATATTATTGCCCTTTCATTAACTTTCTTCTACTTCTATTTTACGAACAGTCAACTGTGTGCTCTCTACATTTATAACCTTCACCTTCTTGTCCTTATCAACATAACCACCTTCGGCTACACATTCAAGTCTTTGTCCTGAAAAATCGCACATTCCCACCGGCCGCAAAGGCGTAAGAACAACACCCACCGCATCGAGCATCTCCCCCAATTCGTCCGTATCGGGTATTGCATCCCCTTTCTGACGCTCGGGTGGTGTGAGTATAACGCTTTTGCCAAATCTCGTTTTGGGGAATATTTTGTAAGCAATGATCAAAGCCGATGGTATCATTACAACGGCAGTACCGACCCCTATCCAGCCCGCCGTTGTGCTGTGGCCAAAAAATATCGCTGCACCGCCAATCAAACACCCAAGTGCAAAGAGACTGATTATCCCACCGCTCGGCACAAATACTTCCGCGATAATCAACGCCGCACATGCAAAATACAAAAAAACAGCAAAAACAAGCCACCACATAAGCTTTACTCCTTTTCAGGTCATTGAAAGGCCCGCTAAGCACACCGGGCAATCTCAGGCCTCGATGCTCTTCAGCTCTGTTAAAAAACTTTCACTTTAATCTTCTACTTTTTTGACTACTACTCTGTTGCCGTGAATTTCGATTATCTCAACCTTCGTGCCTGTGTCAAGGAAATCCGCTTCTGCGACCACGTCGACTATTGCATCTCCGAACCGTACTTTTCCTGTCGGCCGAAGTATCGAGCTCACTTCCCCTAATTCCCCTACCATCACGCCGATAGATTTACTTTCGGGAAGGGTCGTTATATTAACTCCCATTTCAGTGCCCTGCTTGGCGACGCTCGGCACGAGTATCATACCGCTGAGGAACTGCATTTTAGGCAGGTACTTTGCCAGAAGCCACGCCAAGAAAACAAATCCTATAAAGCCCCCCGTCAAACCTAACACTCCCCAGGTAAAATCATTCCAGGCAATTGGATCTTGCGGCCACGGAACTTCATCAGGTGCATTTTTGATGAGCATGCCGAACAAGCCGCACAATATGGACGTTATCCCCAGAAAGCCTGCGATACCGAACCCGGGCAAAAGGAAGATTTCCACCATAAGCAACAGCACACCCACCAGGAATAACGCTACTTCCACCCAATTTGCCAGCCCATGAAGGTATTTGCTCCCGATTATAACTGCAACGCATATCGCCGCTGCAAGTCCCGGCAGCCCTACCCCGGGCGTGTTAAATTCAATATAAACTCCTAACATGGCCAGCATAACAAGTACTGCCATCACCCCCGGTGAATTCACCCAGCGAACCATCTCTTCAGACCAGAGCGTCTTAAGCACCAGAGGTTCCCCTGCAAAGGTTACGCCGTCACGCTTGGCCAAAAACTCAAACGCACCTGCCTGGTCTTTGACTACCGCCCTTGCTATCCCGTATTCGAGAGCATCAGATGCGATGAGCGTGAGTAACTGGTCGTCTCTGACAGCCAGTTTTTTATTGTCGAGGTCATACTTATTCGGGTCTTTAGGCAACTCCTCTTTCTCGAAGTATTCGTCCTCTCCGGTCGTTTTATTCCTGATCCTGAATACCTCGATTTGCATGGTTACCATTGACCTGAGCAATGCTCGCGGATAATCGTTTGCATTCGCGGCCCGGTCGAAAATGCCGCGGATAAAACTTTCGGTTTTTTCACGTTCGACACCTTCGAGTTTTTGACTGGGCATAAGTGTTATTGGGGCGCAATCACCTATCGTGGTATTCTCGAGCATTATTATATCCTGGCAATGGACGCTTATCATTGCCCCGGCTGATATCGCCTCCGTAGTTATGTAGGCAACGGTATGTGCTTCCTTGCCCGCATTGAGAAAAAATTTGGATATATCGTCCGCGGAAGAAACCAGGCCTCCATATGTTTGAATTTCGTAGATAAGGTATTCTGCCCCTTCATCGCGGGCGATTTGGGTTCGGCGTTTGATGGATTCATACAACCCCCCGTCAATCATACCCTTACAGACAATTACCGCCGCTTTGACACTCGGCTGCTCTGGCGAGATGTCATTTGCATCACCAATGCTTACACCCTGCCCGCACAGGATACTAACCAGCAACAAACAAACGCAAATAACCGAAATTCTCCGCAACAACTTTTTCATATAAGGCATTTTACCCCCATATCTTCAATAATGCAAACCCTAAAATTCAGCTTTTAGGAACAAGATTTTCTACCCCGCTAATTTGCCTAAAATCTCCACGCCCTGCCGTATCTTCTCTTCGCTGGTTGCATAGCTTATCCTGAAATGCGTGTCTTTTTCGCTGAAAACATTGCCCGGTATTACCAGCACATTATTCTTTATTGCCTTCTCCACAAATTCCGTACCCGAGCAGCCAGGTGCTTTAACGAATGCGTAAAAAGCTCCTGACGGCCTGACAAGTTCAAATTTGTCTTTCAGGCCCTCATAGACAAGGTCTCTTTTTCTTCTATACCCGTCGACAAAGTCGCTCACATCATAATCCAGGGCCCCGATAGCTGCCTTTTGAAATGGAGTAGGCGCACAGACAAAGGTAAATTGCTGTATCTTGGTCATCTCTTCGATTACGTCTCCGAGAGACTCGTGAGCAGCCGCGAAGCCTAATCGCCACCCCGTCATCCCATAAGGCTTACTGAAACCACGCAGCAAAAGGACCTTATCATAATAAGTTGCTATACTTGCGCACCTGCCATCGTAGCAAAATTTCTCGTATATTTCATCTGTCAGTATGACCACATCATTTTTGTCTGCAATCTCGGCAAGTGCCTTTATCCGCTGCTCCGAATACACCGCGCCCGTCGGATTGCAGGGAGAATTGAGTATAATCAGCTTGGTTTTGTCCGTAATACTGTCCGCTATCTTCTCGACGGGCAGCTTAAAGTCCGGGTAGCTGTCGACAAAAACGCACGCGCCGCCCAGCATATTGACAAGATGCTTGTACATCACAAAATACGGGTCGGGCATAATTACTTCATCACCCGGATTGACAAGCACCATAAACGTTAATAGCAGTCCTCCGCTCACGCCGCTCGTTACAAGTACGGCAGGCTTCGCCCAGCCGAACTCCTCTTTTACCTGCCCGGCGATTTTTTCCCGAAGAAGACTATCGCCCGCTGTTAGTGAATATTTATTTTGCCCACTCTTAATCGCCTTGATTGCTTCCTCCTTAAGCGCATCGGGCACATCGAAATCAGGCTGACCTATCGAAAAATTCACCGGGTCTTTCAGTTCCGCCGCCAGCGCAAAGACCTTTCGAATTCCGCTGGCGTCGATAAATTTTGTTCTGTCTGCGATAATCTCTTTCATTTGTCCTTATAATACTGAAATCCCCCGGATAATCAATCACCAATATCTTTTAACCATTTGTACTTGCATTCGAGGGGCAAACTTGGTATCCTATTGAACTAAAGATTTAGTGGACCTAAATCTCGGTTTAAGATTTCCCTTCAGCATACGAGGAACCAGGAATGGCTACCAGAAAACAACAAATCGAAAATCAAAACCGGTTACACAACCGCCGCGATTTCCTCAAAAAAGCCGGTCTCGGCACAGCGTCGCTGGCCCTAACGCAGTTGATACCGCATCATGTCATGGCCGCCGAAAGCCGCAAGGCCCCCCCTGCTGCCGCTTTATACAATGAAAAGTATCGCCCACAATTTCATTTTACACCCCGAAAAAACTGGACCAACGACCCGAACGGCCTGGTTTTTTACAAGGGCGAATACCACTTGTTCTTTCAGCACAACCCTACAGGAATCAACTGGGGCAACATGACCTGGGCACACGCCGTCAGCACCGACCTCATCCACTGGGAACAACTCCACAACGCCATCGAACCAGACGAACTCGGAACAATCTACTCCGGCTCCGCCGTCGTCGATTGGAACAACACATCCGGCTTCCAGACCGGTGCAGAAAAAGTACTCGTTGCGTTCTACACCTCGGCCGGCTCGCACGCCCCGAAGAAAGTGCCATTTACCCAGAGCATCGCATACAGCAACGACCGTGGACGGACGTGGGTCAAGTACAAAAACAATCCCGTCATCGGCCACATACGGGCCAGCAATCGCGACCCCAAGGTCATCTGGCACGAACCTACCAAAACATGGATTATGGCACTGTTTCTTGATAAGAACGATTTCGTCTTGTTCTCTTCGAAGAACCTCAAAGAGTGGTCCCGCTTCCAGGATGTCAAACTACCCGGCAGCAGCGAATGTCCCGATTTCTTCCCGCTGGCAGTCGATGGAGATCCCGCCAATACACGCTGGGTCTTCTGGGGCGGAAATGGCAGATACCTGCTCGGTACCTTCGATGGCCGAAAATTCAACCAGCAGGCCGGGCCCTTCGAATCCAGGGTCGGAAACTTCTACGCTTCACAGACTTACAGCGATATCCCCGAATCTGATGGCAGAAGAATCCAGATCGCTTGGATGGCTGGCGGAAAATTCCCCGGAATGCCCTTTAATCAGCAGATGTCGATTCCATGCGAACTTACTTTACACACGTTCCCCGAAGGAATTCGCCTCTGCCGGGTGCCCGTTAGGGAAATAGAAAAGCTACGAGGTGTGCTCTGGCACTTGAAAGACACTACTCTACAACCGGGAGAAAAGCTCCTCTCCGCTATATCCGCCGAACTCTTTGAGATTCAGACAGAAATTGAACTCGGCTCAGTCTCCGAGATTGTCTTCAATCTTCGCGGCAATCCCTTGACCTACAATGTCAAAGATAAAATGCTGACTTGCAAAGGCAAAAAAGTAAAGGTGGCCCCTATCGATGGTGTAATAAAGCTCCACATCCTCGTCGACCGCACCAGCATCGAAGTCTTCCCCAACTACGGCCGGGTTTCATTACATCTCTGTTTCCCGCTCGACACGAACAATACATTACAGTATCTTTCTGCAACCGGCGGCAAAGCAAATATAAAATCTCTCAAACTCTACAGGCTAAAATCAATCTGGCAAAAGGCATAAACACTCAACCGCCTGTCATCTTCAGCAAAAGCAGCCTTCTGCACTGAGCAAAGTCGAAGGGGAAAAATCCGGCCGCCGAATTCTCATCTCATTTTGCGGATGCGGACCTCAATCTTTTTTGATTCTTTCAGGAGGTCCACCAGTTTGTTAGGGTCTGTTTGACCGTAGTGATATGGATATAGAATTTTCGGCTCGAATGCCTTCGCCGCGTCGGCTGTCATTTCCGGCGTCATCGTGTAGGGCAGGTTCATTGGCAGAAACGCGATATCAATTTTCTTCAGCTTCTTCATTTCCGGTATGTTCTCCGTGTCCCCTGCCACGTACACTCTTGTCTTGCCGAAAGTCACGATATAACCGTTACCCCTGCCTTTGGGATGGAAGGCCTCCCCACTTGGGCGCTTATGCACAATATTGTAGGCCGGTACCGCCTCGATCTTGAGTCCGCCAACAGTCCGCACATCACCGTTCTTCATAACAATGCCGCCGGTCACCTTCTCGGCGCATGCTTTGGTCAAGACCACTTTGGTCTGCTCCTGCCGGATGGTCCCTATGGCCTTGGTGTCCAGGTGATCACGATGTTCGTGGGTAACCAAAATAAGGCCGGCCTTGGGCAGCTTGGAATAATCAGCCAGCCTGGTATAAGGATCCACATGAATAACCTTTCCCTTATATACAAACATCAGGGTCCCATGCCCGATGAACGTTATTTTCAAGTCACCGGTTTTCGTCTTGATTACATCTTCTTCAAATTTCTTCTCTGCCTTACCAGATTTGTCTCCGGCCCGGCCGCCCTCCACTACGCCTATACCAGTAACTATCATAACGGCCGCCAACATCAATAACGCTGTTCTTAGTTTCATCATCTTTTACCCCTTTCAATCACAATCTCATCCAAACCAATCATCAATCACTAATCTAATCCTTTAATACTCCTTTTCGCACAGAAAAGCAATCCTCTCCTGAAAAAACCAGATAGCAGGTTTTGCCATTCCTGCTCATCCACTTTGTTGGAAAACTGCTCGTCTCACCCGGCCCAACGTCCCAATCTTCAGTATAAAATACGGTCGTCCACGGCCCCCACGGCTCCGCTCCGTCAAATATACCAAGACCGCCCTTAAAACGCATATCCTCCTGGCCGTAAATAGTCTGACACCACAAATATCTTTTCAGACCGGCATTATAGCTAATCCCTGAGCGATAGCATTTTCCAGGATTGATAAACACAGCCCCCCTATCGGCAATATCCTTAGTCCACACCGTCCTGCCGGCACCGTCAAGCCCCTTGAAAAACTCATACCCCCCCTGCTCTCTTATTTTATTTTTGGCCACACGCGCCATAACCATCCTGTCCGCCGGCTTATAAGCACTATCGCTGTCCGGCGAATAGATATATACAAACTTATCCCGCGCACCTGTGTAATTCCTGCCGAAGTTCAAAAACGTTGGACAACCAAAGCTCGTCGTAAACTTCCAGTCGCACCATTTCCACGTCTTCCCATGGTCCTCTGACCACGCGATTTGCGAATTGCCGACATTTCTAACCAACATATAAAGCACACTCTCCACGCAAAGCATCCCGCTGCACTTTGCACCTTTGGCCCCCTGCCCTACTCGCTCACCACTTATCGTTCGGATATTGACACCTTTGAAATCAGGCGGGGATCCTGTGACTTTTACAACACCAAGACTCAGCTTTTTCTTGGTCTTTGGCTCAAATCCCCACCCGTCCCCATAAGCGGTGTATAGATTATCGTCGTCCGCCCACGTAATCGGCCAGTTATCGCTGCCCGATGCCTTCCTCGCAATTGTCCCTGCACTTGCCCACTCGATACCCTTTGTTACCGGACTTGTCGGATAAGGTTGAACCGCCCTGCCGTTTTCAGTTATCACAGACAAGGCAATTGGCTCAATGAACGGCTCAATGGATTTGTAGCCTGCGTTGCGTTCTTTATTCAGCGATTTGCCCGCCCGCGACGCCACTATATCCAGGCTCGGTATCACTACAATCAAGCTGTCATACAATCCCCACGACCAGTATACATCACGCGGCACCTTCGCCATCGTCCCGTCGGCGTTGTTCCACCAAAGCAGCCCATAATGGTCCGAGGCGTTGAAGTTGCTTTCCCGCTTAACCACCGGTAGCCCACGAACAGCACGCGGCACCGTCCGCACCGCATCGACAAACGATGCAGGGATGATTTGCTTACCTTTCCACCGCCCGCCCCGCAGATAAAGATACCCAATCCGAGCCATAGCGTTAACGTTCGCGCTGATACCCGAGCCGAACTCACGCCGTTTGACTCCGTCAATCTCTTTCGCCCGATACGCATTGCTCCGCCACGTCAAATCGGATGCTTTTATACCGATAGGCCCAAACACCCGCTCGAACATAAGCGTATTCAAATCTTCCCCATAGATCAGCGTCACGCACTCAGCTAACCAGTTTGGCCCACCGTCGCTGTACGACCATTTTGTCCCCGGCTCGAAAAGCAGCTTCTCGTATCCCCCCGGCTTGTCGAATCCAGCCGTTTGAGTCGCCAGATGAAAAAGCGTTATCTTATTCAACCAACCAGTTTCAGCGTTGGACTCTGGCGGAACACCAAATCTCGGATGATATTTTGTAGCTAAGTCACCCAGGCTCTTGATCTTACCATCTTTCAGCGCAAGACCTACTGCGGTGACGCCAATCGCTTTAGTCGTTGACTTCAGGTCGTATCGTCGCTTCTGGTCACCCCACTGCATTACCACTTGGCCGTGCCGAGTGATAAAGCCCGACCCGCCACCGGTCAGCGCATACTCGCGTGCCCGTCCCAATACCCCCGCATCCATTCCCATCTCTCGCGGCGTGGCCTGCTTCCAGGTGGGCATCGGCCAAATTTCACCCCCACTAAACTCCCCTGCCGCCGGCAAACTCAACAGCGATGTTATAATCGCTGATAACAAAAAACATACTTGCACTCTCATCCTTGTTCTCCTCAAAAAATGCTGCCTGCGGCTTAGTAAGTGGCCAAGAGTGATAAAATCATACAACCCTCGTTTATGTTCAGTATAAAAGTGGGCGCGGATTTATAGCAAAGTGATTATATCCGCCAGGGAAAACTGCTTGAGAGCCCACTTGCGGAACCTGAGATTTATCTGAAGCTTTTAATCTTGTTTTTCTTTGGACTCGGGAGCCTCCGCTTCGGCGCCGGCTCCTGCTTCAGCCGCAGCCGCAACTTCCTTCTCTGGTTCTTCCTTGTCCTTTCGGCCGGCGTGACTCTTGCGGTGCGCAACCTTCGGAAGACCAAGAAGAGAATCTTCCTCAGTCCATCGTTCTTCTTCTTTAAGCTTCTCTATACGCTCTGCGCGGGTCAGAACGTTACGGTGCCTCCTGAGGGCACCTTTGATTTTTAATGAGCGGTCAATTGACATTTAACCTCACTGCCTAAAATTAATCTTCAAATTTCTTACCGTATGCATCACTGAACAAATTGGGTGCGAAGGTTTCATAATCCTTCGGCGCTTTATAGCGCGCACCCCACTCGATTATTTTTTGTTTGGCTGCGTAACCATCGGTCCCTTCCCTGCCTGGATTTTCATACTTGTCCTTACTGACAAGATAAAAAGTATCGCCGATTTTTCTTATTTCGGTCCCTATATTGCCCTGGGCGAAATGATACTGTACCAGTTCAAGGTCGGCCCTGCTGTGATAGGTTTGTATCACGATTCGATTATTGCCTGTCAACGCACTTGTTTCGGTTTCTCTTAAATCAGTCAAATTCTTTTCTTCCAAATCACTGCCCGACATGCCGCCTGTTACCGCTTTCTGCCGGCCTTTTAATACTTTTCCTGTAGAATTAGCTGCTCTTTCGCTGTTTAGGTAACCAATTTCACCAATCCAAAGAGCCACTAAAAACAGCAGGATAATGCCCAAAAGCACTGCAATCGCAAGCGGGTACGGCAATGATATCTCGATCCTGCCGGCGTTAAACTGTACAATCTTCGGCTTTCTTGGCCAGTGTATCACCTTTCCAGGTGCAGGCAGAACCGATTCTGCCCTGTCTTTTTCAGTCCTCTCGGACTTTTCCGGGGGCAACTTCTTCGATATCTTACCATAGCTTGACTTGGACCGGGTTTTGCCTATAACCTCGTAAGGAGACATTTTTTTACGATTACGTGCCATAGCCAAATCAGCTTAATTTTCAAAATATCCGGCAGTTCACTATTATATCGGCATCAGTCCAGACAGCAGGCCAATAGCAATTAAAAAATTATCGCTTCTTTTTACTATATTTCAATCTGAATTTCAACAGGAAAGTCAATATTTATTTAAGAAGCCGAAATTGACCATAATCCCGCAAAAGGTCAATTTCGGCTGTTTTTCGATGTAGGGAATTGACAAACGCTTTATTTGACCGTATTATTAAACAATGATGTGTTACAGTTGTAAGGAGACGCTATAATGCGAACAAAACATGTTGTTGTACCGCTTCTGCTTGTTGCTGTCTTACTCTTACTGCAGGGCTGTATGGCCATTGCTTTGGTAGGAGTTGGAGCAGGCACCGTAATGTATGTCAAGGGCGACCTCGAAGCGAACCTGTCAAACGATATAAACTCAGTATACCAGGCGGCGCAACTGTCCATTGAGCAGCTCGATCTAAAAGTCAGCAGCAAGGTAAAGGACGCATTAGCCGCAAAAATCGTTGCCAGGGATGCTCAGGATAAAAAGATCACAATAAAGCTCAAGTCCACTGCAGAAAACACCACTGAATTAAGCATTCGGGCGGGTGTCTTTGGAGACGAGACTAAATCAAGACTCATTTACGAACAGTTACTGAAAAACCTGAACAGGTAGTACTGCTTGCAATCTTCAAACAATCTTTGGATTCGTAACGTCGATTTAAACGTCGCTGGAACGGTGGTTCCCCACGCAACACAATTGTCACCCGAAGCACAGGACCTCTTTAGCACCGAAATTTTTGCGGGCTTGTTGAGCCTGAAAACATCACATCGGCGATTGCGTCAACAAATAAAGTTACACTCACAACTTTGTAACCTGCAACAGACTATTTTATCCAGTTTTCTGCGAATCTGGCAAAGTCCGTCAAATTCACAATACCGTCACGGTTAAAGTCTACTTGGATCGACCCTGCCGGTCCGGACAAAAGCCATCGTTCTGCAATTCTCCCTAAAACCTTAAAGTCATGTGGAATCCTGACGGTTGCGCTGCGGACACTAACATTTCCGAAGTCATCAACCGCCTGATAGGTTATCGTGTAAAGCCTGCTGCTATTGGTCCCACTACGCTCAGACCTTACATAGATTGAGCCGTCATCGCCTGTCTCAATATCACCGGTAGTCTGTCCATCGCCTACCGTGTTGGCATCATCGCTCATCACTATGCTGAACAAAGACACCTCCGGTGCAGCATCGCAATCGCTCACAGTCCAGCTCGGTGTAATCTCAACCATCTTATGACTCGGAGGCCACAGGAAGGTGGGCGCAACGGAAAACTCAAATGAAGGAGGACTCGTGTAAACAACTGTTATCACAACCTCGTTAGGCTCCGAGTCCACTATTCCGTCATTAACAATGAGGGTTATCACATAATCATCCGGGCATCCGCTATCTAACGTGACGGTCGGCGTAGCGCCTTGTGCCGGACTCTCAAGGAAAGGCCCCGTCCACATATATGTTAGTGGGGTCTCATCGGCATCACTGGACCTGGTGCCGTCCAGGATGACCTGTGTCCCTTGCTCGCTATTGCATGCACATACGACAGTCCGATCATCACCGGCATCGGCGGCAGGAGGTGTGTTCACCGTTGTGAACGACCACTCATTGCTGTCGATAGCACCACAGCAGTTCTTCACTACAACCTGCCAGAAGTACCTCGTGCCGCGCTTCAGTGTCTCACCAGGATTAGGTGTCGGGTCACAGTTCGGATCGGTCAAATCACTTTCAATCAGCTCCATTGCGTTCGGGTTTGTTCCGAAGTAAACGTCCCAGGTCGCAGGACAAGGAGGCATGTACCTGAACAGGACTGCTAAACCAGGATGCAGCTTCTCCTCGTTGCACATATAGTTCAAACCTGTTTCACGGTCCCTCTGGATACCCACAGTTGCAAGCGAACCGGCCTCTGAGCTGGGATCCGCATAAAGAAGCAGAATGTCACTGCTGCCCTCGAAAAGCTGAGCCTGACAAGTCACCCTGTCATCTTCAGAAAAGAAGTGACTCACATTCTCCCACTGCACTACCAGAATACGATTGGGCGCCTGCCCGACAATCGAATAATACACGTTGTCAGCTCCGACGGGATTGGGATCGAGATCGTCCCAGTAAACCGCTATGAAACGCTGAACGTTGTAACCGGTATTACATGGAATACAGCAGTTGTTAAAGCCAAGGTACTGGTCCTCGAAATAAATCGTTCCATTCGAGCCAACTGCAACACGATTGTAGTTGTTGCCGTAGAAATAGAAGCTAAACGGCAGCTCAATGGGGAAGTAGGCACTGTCATCATCGAGACCCATGTGAATCCCGCTTATAGTCTCTGTGGGTTCTGAAGGTTCCTGCACTGTCCCACCGGGCGGCGGTGGTGGAGGCGGTGGCGGCGCAGCGATCTCGATCCAATCGAAAGATGGACCATTTGGCTCGTTGTTGTCAATAAAGATATAATTTCCGGCATCAGGACCGCCACTATGCAATTCACCTGTACTGACAGACATTTCCATTGCTATGGCTTCCGGTGCCGCAGACTCTTTTACACCGGATTCGACACCGGTTCGGACGCCGGATAACAAGTACGCCGGCTGCATCGAACCGAACTCTCCTGATTCAATCCAGGACTGAAAACCAACGTTTGTGCCGTTTGCATCTGCGTGCTCCCCGCTTTCTCCTTCAACCCTACCTCCACTTTCACCAGTTGCTGCTGCTTCAGAGAGCCCCCCGGGAATTGGGCTGTACGTCAGGTTATCCAGCGCAAAACGACCGAGTTCTGCGTCGGGATGAGAAAAGGTAATAACAGCATGCGCTATCGGTGTCGTACTTGTTCCTCTGTTCATACCCTCTATAAAATAGAAACCCATATCGTCAGCATCGGCCGAAAAAGTGCCGATAGGAATTAACGAACTATCAATCAGAACCATTGTCGTTGCATTCGGTTCAAATCCAATGGCGCTCATTGCGAAGCCATAGGAGACATCGAACACAGGCACAGCAAAGTCCAGCGTCAAAGTCCCTGCCGCTTCTCCTTCGATGTTAGGCTGTTGAATATAGTAGATGTCGCCTGGACCACCATTGATGTTCGCATCAGAAGATGAGAAACCGAATGTTACGTCCTCGATGACCATACCGTCGACCGTAGTACCATAAGGTAATTCGTCGAAAGTAATTGTCACAGGTTTCAATTCTTCGACGTTCCATATCAGGTCGGTATCCAGCGTAACGTCGGATGCGCCGTTGCAGGGATCAGGATAACTCGGCTTTATCATGGCCGGGCAAAACAACTCGAAGTCCTCGTCACTTTCATCAGAGTATGTGCCGCCGGTTATCCGAATGCGGTAATCTGAATCGGATGGCAAGCTTACTGGTATCTCCCAGGTGAACTTACCGCTGCTTGGAACGTCTTCTGCCAGCAGCGCGTAAAAGCTGCCTCCTTTGTACAGGTAAATATCAAAGACAGAGCCCGTGCCGATCGAATACCATTCAATATCGTGCTTGGACAACAGTTCCCAGCTCTCTCCGCCGTTAGGAGCAACCACTGTAACTCCGGGCGACGCGGTTAAGGCATTGTACGCATTAAGGCGGCGCCCGGAAACAGTCCGCCCGTTCAACGCAGGTATCGGATCACCAGTCCACACGATTCTCGACTTCAATTCATCCAGCGACATTGTCGTCGATGCAGAGCCAGGCACATTCGCCATTACCAGCGCAGCCACACCCACCACGTGCGGTGTCGCCATCGAAGTGCCGTTGAACCAGGCGTAGCTACCCATGTGGTCATCGATACATTGAATGCGAATATTGTCTATTTCTCCCCCGAAGTAGTTGTTATCCTCCCCATCGGTAGCCCATTGGAACCTTACCTTCATCTCTGCATGGCGATATGATTCAGGGATATCAATCAGTGTCGAAAAGTAAAAGTCCTCACGGTAACAACATTTGCTGGCTATGGAAAAGACTTCCTGCCAGGTTGTACTGTCCCATACGTAGGCGGTCAGCTCGTCACCGTTGCCAATCTCAAAGCGGAACTCGAAATCCAGAGTAAGCCCGCGAAGTCCCCGCGTGTCTATTGCAGATGTTACAATCGAGCCGGAACTGTCCCTAAAATAAGGCCAGGAGTTCTGCCAATCGCCGCGGGCGGCAATATTGTTTTGGTCATCAGGTATCGGGACCAGAACTGTGCCCCATCGGTTGTTGATAATCCCCTCCAGACTCATTTGTGTACCACCAAAGCCAGGCGTAATAGCGCCCTGAAAATCCTCGAAAAACACTGTTCTATATTTCGGGATAGTGCTGAGAATACTTACTCCTGGCGCACCGAGGTCCACAGACTCAGCGCCATAGTTGGAAAAGCTGGCTAATGAATCTTCATCGTCGGTCGCAGCCACAGAAATCACGTTAGAAACCTCATAGCTCGAGGGGTAATGTGGCTGAGAGTCAGTGTCCACTCCGGAATTACCCGCTGCAGCCACGAAAAGCACGCCGTTGTCGCGCGCCTCGGTAATCGCAGTTTCAAGAGACTCTGAGTATCCGCCCCCGCCCCAGCTATTGTTCAATATCTTGGCACCGTTGGCTACGGCGTAGTTTATCGCTTCTATAGCACCTGACGTGTTGCCAAAACCACGCGCATCGATAAATCGCAGCGCCATCAGCTTACATCGCCAGTTCACACCGGCCACTCCAAGCCCGTTATCACCAATACCCGCAATTGTCCCGGAAACGTGTGTACCATGGCCAGCCGCGTCACTCGGATCACCATCATTCTGGTAGAAATCGTACCCATATATGTCATCGATATATCCGTTACCATCGTCGTCGATACCGTTGCCGGGTATCTCTCCGGGATTGACCCACATATTGTTAATCAAATCCGGATGAAGGTAGTCGACACCGGAATCGATAACTCCCACGATTACATCTGATGCTTCTGGTACACCGGTAGCAATATCCCAGGCCTCTGGAGCGTCGATATCTGCATCTTCTCTGCCCCCGGTCTGGCCCGTGTTGTTCATACCCCATAACTGTGGGAAGAGCGGGTCGTTTGGAATCCTCGCTATACGCACACGATAATTAGGTTCGACTACAACGATGCGTCGGTCTCTCGCCTCCCAGTGCTCTGATATTGCATCCTCTACAGACTTGCCGGTTGGCAGTTTGACACGAAGCACCTCTTTCCCGCCGGAAAATGTAATACGCCGAACGATGTCCCCTTTCACCGAAGATTCAATGCCTGAAAAGTACTCTCCTGACTCCGCAACACTGTTTGCATCCGCCTCCACCGACAGTAGCACAAGGACCTCTCCCGGAACAAATGGTTCTTCTTCAATAATACGGTCCCCGATAACACTGTCGTCAGGTTGAACTGCCTCGACAGGCCCGACGAAGTCCTGCCACGTGAACATTGCCAGGATACAGGAGATTGTTGCCACGATGGTTATGATACGCCCGCCGAACAAAAACATCGGATTTCGTGGTTTCCTGTAGGTCCTCATTATCTTTTCCTTGTTTTTCTGGGGTAGCCGTTACTACTGCCGGTCCTTCTTTTTTCTTCATTCTTATTGTTATTTACAATACGCGTATAGCGCATAAATTACACTTCGAGACTTGCGTAAACTTAAAAATGAATTGAATCTTGCTCTTGTTTTCAGTGACCGTGTCCCTTCCCAGGAAACTCTTAGGGAGTATAGAATACAAAACATCCGGCTTTTTCGTGGACGAAAATTGACTGGAGGCAAAAAAAGCTTTTTCACCGCCCTTCTTTATATAATGTATCTTAGTGACAGAATAATGTCAAGTAAATTACACCCTTTTTCGTAATTACTCCTGAGATTTCATGAAAATTTTCAAAATATAAAGAAAAACACAAGGCGAAATCTTTAGATTCGCTCTTCCGCTAACTTGTTCTCCTTTCAAAAAAGATTACTGGATGCTCATAATCCGCTGGGATGTTAGTCGTTTTTACAGCTAATCACAAGCCCTGAAGTCAATTCAGGCTATAATTCACATATATATTGAGACGTAAAAGACCTGAAAATGTTACAATAATTTCGTAGATTATTTTTATGACTTTAAGGCCATAATTTAATAACACTATGAACTGGAAAGAAAACCAACTGTGGATTCCATAATTCGTTTCCGAAAAAGACGCTGTTCATCAGTGGTTTTGTGACGCTTAAGGTCTTTGAGGTTGGCCCGGCAGAAATGACAACCTAATGTGGTCAGATGAAAATCTACATAATCAAACCATCTCGGCTCTAAAGTTTCCAGCAGAAAGGCACCAAGGGTACTGCGCTTCGGGCAGCTAAGTCGATGGGACTCCCAGATTTCAGTTAGGAAATGTTCAAAATTTGAAGAAGCTATATTCGTTAAGGCGTCAAGTTTTGTAATATTTCCACGTATCCGCTTGAGACACCGATGTTTGAAAACTCTCACTGTTATCTCTTTCAACTTGAATAGATTCGCAACATACTTATTAGGAATCTTGCAGTAAAATAGCAGCTCAATCATCTTCAAATCACGAAACTTCCGCGATGTCTTGAATACCTTAAGCAGTTCTCGAAGGGACTCTGTCAGTGCCTTTCGCGAAAGTTGTTGCTCTTCAACCTGGCTGATATACCAACTGGCTGTGGGCTCGGGCGCCGACATCCGCTCAAAAACATTGATGCCGTCATCACCTTGTCCATCACTATAGACATCCTGAATCAGGCAGACTGATTTTGACCGTCTGCTGCGGTAGCGATCGAAAATCTTGTTGCGCAAAATGATAAACAGGTAAGTTTCCAGACTGGCTTCACCGCGGAAATTGCTCAATCCCTTGATGAAGGAAACGAATGTGTCTTGAACAATATCCTCGGCGTCTGCACGCTGAGGAAGGCGAGCGGTCGCAAAGTTCAAAAGCCGCCCTTCGTATGCCTCTATAAGGTGTTCCCACACGCCGGCCTTTCCTTTGCGAATCTCCTCTAACAGAAGCATGTCCCTTTGGCTCATTTCGCTCATATCATTACACCCGGAGGATTCAGCTGCATACCTTCACTGATTACATAATTCAATATTTTCGTTATTCAGGAGGTTGTATATCTTTGTTCCCGACGGAACTGAAACAGACGTTCACTTGTTCAAATCTTATTTCAAATACATGATATTATTTTTCTTTGTAATCTAATATTTACCGGACAGGCCCGAAATAAAGATCAAACCATTTAAGGCTCTCCTCGTTGACGTGCTCTCGTGGTAGATGTCCTGTGTCAAAGAGCAGATGCCGTTTATTTTTCTCAGGCGTACCGAGAAGATCATACATCGGACGCTGGGATTTTTCAACCAGCAGTGCACCATCATACCGGCCGTTGATCATTAATACCGGCACCCTTACATGGGGGGCAAAGTTGATTTGATCAACCTCCGGAAGAGCAGGTTCAAAGTAGAATCCTCCACCCACTAACACACATACTTTGAGGCGGTCCTCTATTGCGGGAAAAATCGCCGCCAACGCTGCACCCCAGCTCAAACCGAAAAAACCCACTTTTTCATGGTCAATATCCCCACGAAGCTCTAAATAATCAATCGACCTGCTCAGGTCTTTAGACCACCAAATCACGTGGTCTCTGTAGGACAGCGAACGAGTCGGGCGATTAGACTGTAAACCACTGTTTCGCTCATACGTGCCCTTGTAAATGGGGTAAAGCACTGCGCGCCCGCTTCGTAGAAGAAAGTCAGGTAGCCCCCCTGAGTGATACTGATGTAAGAAAAGGGCCGAATTCCCGGGAAAATAGATCACCGTTTGATAGGGAGGCGAGGAGTTCCGAGGAAGATAAAGATGCGCAATTACTCGTTCCTCACCATAGGCGGCATCGAAGATAATCGTTTCGTGCCTCCAGTATTTCTCCGAGTCGTCAATTGCTACAACAACTTCATTCAGTGCATCTTTCTCGTAGGAGTAAAGAGTCTTTTTGTAGAGTTGAAATTCCTCATCAGAGACAGGTGTTTCCTTGCTATAATCCCGAGTCTCAAAGGCTATGTCTTCGAAGGCCATTTCCGGAACTGCAGTCTCCGAGACGTATTTCACACAACGGAATCCATTTGTTGTGGACCGGTCAAACGGATTGAAGGCAGCCGGTATCACGAACTTATACTCCGGCTCGTCCCACGCACCGCCCAAAATGTAACGCTTGTTATCGCTGGCTTTATTCCAACACCATTCCCTCAGATTTCCGGCCATGTCGTATGTACCATAACTCCCCATGCCCTGGTAGTCTCCAACCGAATCGGGGCTTTTTTGACTGAAATTGCTGTGTAGAAGAATTGTGCCCGAATACCTGCCCACCGTTATCCCGGCTCTGCTCCAATGATATATCGTAGGCAATTCTTTGCCTGCAAACTCAGCATAAGCGGCGGCCTCGTACCAACTGATTCCACCGACAGGATAATCATCCCGCCCTTCAGGGTAGTTCCCGTTTCTCCAGCCAGATGGTCCTGTGCAGTCGGCCTGGTCGTGAAACTCCTGTATGGTCTCCGACCACGAAAAAACGATACCGTCCTTAAGGAACTTATGCTTCCAGTATTTCTCCTCGCGATAACCGCCGCTGTCCACAAATTCTTTAAACTCCCTGTTTGTGACCTCATAACGATCGATAAGGTAATCGTCCAGTTCGATTTCGTGATGACTCATACCGTTGAGCCACAGCTTGAAACGGCCACCCGAAACACGCACCATTCTCGATGGAATTTCATCTTTCCTGTAAAGCTGAAAGTTGACCGTTCTATTCGACGTAGGTCTGCGAACCTCGACTGTGGCGTAGCCCGGCTTCGTAAGCTTCCACCGATAGAGGCCCCGGGCAAGTCTGATTTGACCCGTCGGAGACTTACCCAAACGCCTCCACTTGTCGCTGGGTGAGTTGTATCGCTTTACATATATCCGGGCCCTGGTGGGAGTGGTCTCGATCGACATTGTATCCGAAAATTCAGGCCATAAAGCGGCAAGACCTGGGTCCCCTCGGACAAAGCGTTCCGCCTTCCGGGCAATTTCAAACGCCTCAAAGTACTTGCCTTTGTCCACCAGAACTCTGATTTCCGGAATAACACGCTCCTGGGCCCAGCGTGATGAAAAGTACTTCCACGTGGTCATACCTGCTATTGTGCTTGCCAACACAATACCGGCAGCCATAGCGACTGGAACCTTGTGCCGGCGAACAAACTTGACAATCTTATCTATGGGGCCCGACCGCTTCGCCCGGATAGTATAACGGTTGATGTACCGGCGTAAATCTTCGGCAAACTCGCCGGCCGTCTGATAGCGACGGTTGGCTTCTTTTTCAATGGCCTTGCAGCAGATGGTGTCCAAATCCACGGGTATACGATCATCGAGCTGACGCGGCCTGCGCGGCTCTTTGCCGAGAATTTGCGTGATGATTTGTTCCTGGTTGTCGCCGGCGAACGGCAGCTTAAGTGTCAATAATTCATACAATGTCACACCAAGAGAGTAAATGTCCGTCCGGTGATCCAACTTGTCCCCTCCACCTCGAATCTGTTCAGGACTCATGTAGTGCGGCGTGCCAATGAACGAGCCGGTAATGGTTATCCCCTGGTCCTCGAGTATGCGTGCTACACCAAAGTCCATAAGACTCAACCGCCCATCCTTTCCCAGCATAAGGTTGGAAGGCTTGACGTCTCGATGGATGATGCCCTTGCTGTGGGCATAGTCCAGGGCATCAGCAACATCAGCAATAAGCCGGGCAATAGTGTCAAAGTGCCTCTGCAACGAACCGCCCCGACTCAGGGACAGCGTTGTTTGTGTGTTGCTTTTTACCGCCTCTGGCGACTCAGGTTCATCGCAAGTGACCCCGTTTTCCATGGATATGAAGTCCTCTGACGCGGATTTGTCCCCTTTGGCAGCGTGAAAGTCATCGATGATTTGGTCTAGGCCTTGGCCTTCGATCATCTCCATCGCATAGTAGCAGGTGCCGTTTTCCTCTCCCTCGGCGTAAATCGCGACAATATTCGTGTGATGAAGTTTCGCTGCCGCCTGGGCCTCTCGATGAAAACGCTCAACTGCCGCCCTTTGGTTCAGTGTCAACCCTGGCGGGAGCACCTTCAATGCTACACGACGGTTCAGAGAAACCTGGACCGCCTGGTAAACAATACCCATTCCCCCCGTACCCAACCGCTTTTCAATGCGAAAGTCCCCGATTTGGACGTTAGGTTCCAGGCTGCTGATTGTGTGGAGTTCCCTACTGATGTTTCTTTTGCCGGACGTTTCCACCGTTGACTCAGGAACACTTTCAATCCCGGCACGCATTCTCAGAAGAGTAGTCGCGCACGAATCACATTCTCTAAGGTGTCGACGCCACATCGTTGCAGCCTCTGCAGAGGCTGAACCATCAACAAAGAATGAAAACTCCTGGCTTGATAGACACTCGCTCATAAAACACGGTCTCCGTATATACCCTTTCTTTCAGCCGAACTTCTGATAACAATTCTCAACTTGGATTCCAGCTTCATACTTTCACTAAAATAAGTTCCAAAAAATTCCTGTCTCTTTCACCCATTCTCTTTCTTCAGCTAATGTTGGCTCTGTTATTATACTTCCCAATGCCCGTTTTCTGAAATATTTCTACCACACTATTATAGACGCAGGAGGTTAGTAGGTGTTACAATTACTCTTGAAATATTTTCCACACCCGTTTAGGACGGGTGTTTGGCCCACAGGTTTCCATCCAGTGGCCGGCAAGTAGCTCACATACTGCGGCATTGTAAAGCCGGTTACCCAGACACTACCCGTGATGGGATCCTCGGTAATATCGGTTATGTGACCCATATTATTGATAGAGTGCACAAGTGTAAGGTCGACTGTAGATAAAGCGTACAATGTAGCAGACTTGGCATCAGGCTCATCCATTGAGGAGGCTACATAGAGCAGGAAATTATCATAACCGGAGCAGCAAAGTCCGGACGGACCATATATACCAAGGCTTTGAAGTCCGCATTTCCGGACAACTCCGTTGCTGTCACAAAATCATAAAATATCGCTGCCAGCGCTGTTATAATTTTCGCTTTCATGATTGATCTCCTTCCCGTAATTGATGTTTATACTATGTAAATCATTATATTAAAATTTACGGTTTTATTCGAGCCATTTTTGGCTGCATCCACGCCAACCCCAGCCATGTAATTTTCTTGAGAGTTGGGCAAAATAATCCGACGTGTCCGCATATATACTGCTGCTGAATCAAGAAATGTTGATTTTCCCGCTTTGCACATTACAAAGCCTCGCTAATTTTATGGCAATTCGAGGGGAGTGCTAAAAACCACATTTTAGCTATCTCCTCACCCGGATAGCCTAAAACATACCTGTATTTGTAGTATACTGCCTTGTTTCCTTATTTTCAAGAAAAAAATGACCGATAAAGATTCCGCTTCAGCACCAAAGACGCAAATTTAGGATGCGATAAAAACCTTTTCACGCACCTGCGGTCGTATTCTCGTAAATTTCACTTGACAAACTACTGGCGGTAAACTATTTAGGCTCCTTTTAGTATGAGTTCGTTAATATTAGTAGTTTTGAAGACTTTATTAAGTAGTGGACAATGTTACCAAAGAAGAAAACAAGTAAGAGCAAAACACGAACACGCCGCAGTCATCATCGGCTAAAGGCCGTTAACTATGCTTTCTGCCCACAATGCGGACAAGCCAGGCTGCCGCACGCAGCATGCACAAATTGTGGTTATCTAAACCCGAAGATAACCTTGAAGCTCGGCAAGGAAGAAAGTAGCTAAGCATGCGAATTGCTATTGACGCTATGGGAGGCGACAATGCGCCCGATGAAATTATCGCCGGGGTGTTGGAATCAATGGAGTTGCTCGGCGAAAACGATGAGTTGATACTCGTCGGACCTCAGGATGTGATAGAGTCGCAATTGCCGCCTGTGAAATCCCATAAAGGTGCTGTCCGCGTTGTTCATGCTCCGGATGTTATCAGTATGGATGAAACGCCCGTAGAGAGTTTGCGCAAAAAACGCAAGAGTTCGATTGCCGTTATAGCGAAAATGGCAAAGCTAAACCAGGTTGATGCGGTCATCTCGGCGGGCAATACCGGGGCTTCTGTTGCCGCTTTTCAGATGAGGATGAGAAATCTGTCAGGTGTCAACAGACCCGGCATAGCAGTAGTCTTTCCAACATTCGAAGGTCCGGTCACAATATGTGATGTCGGTGCAAACATCGTATGCAAGCCCTTAAATCTTTATCAATATGGCGTTATGGCTATGATATACTCAAAACATCTACATGGAATTGAAAACCCAAGGGTTGGGCTTATGAGCATCGGACAGGAAGACGCAAAAGGTAATGAGGTCGTTAAAAAAGCACGCGAGCTGATGAAATCCGATCCGAATATGAATTTCGTCGGCAACATTGAGGGAAGGGACATCTTCAATGGTATCTGTGACATTGCTGTTTGTGATGGTTTCGTCGGAAATGTAATCTTGAAACTGACTGAGGGCCTTGTCGACGGCCTGTTTAAAGCCATAAAACATGAGCTTATGACTGAGAAACTCAAACTCGCAATGGAGTTCAAGCCCGTGATAACCAGAATTTATAGGAAGTATGACTATAATGTGTATGGCGGTGCGCTTTTGTTGGGAATTAACGGAACAGCATTAATCTGTCACGGCTCAAGCAAAAGCAGGACCATTAAAAACGCCATCTCAGCATCAAAAAGTTTCTACACAGAAAAAATTAACGACAAGATCGTTGAATATCTGTCACAAACCTCCGTAAGGACGGATGATGAATCCCGTTAGACATTCCCAAGACAAAAAAATATCCCATTCTAATCAGAAGAAAGTGAGCAAACATCATATATGTCTAACTCAATGAACAAGCTGATAGAAGACCGCCCAATCCCTTATCGCGCAGTTATCGCAGGATGTGGCTCATTCGTACCTGAGAAATTATTGACAAATGATGACCTCGCAAAGATGGTCGACACCTCCGACGAATGGATTACAGCCAGGACAGGTATAAAGGTTCGACACATTACTAATGACACCGAAACTACTGCCTTCTTGGCAACAGAAGCTGCGAAAAAGGCCTTGGCAGATGCAAAGCTTGACCCTGTCGACCTTGAGCTTATCATAGTCGCTACAATTACGCCGGAGATGGTTTTCCCTTCCACTGCGTCCTTTGTGCAGCGGGCTCTCGGCGCCAAAAAGGCATGGGTGTTTGATTTATGTGCCGCTTGTAGCGGTTTTATTTACAGCCTGTCAATCGTCCAGCAGTTTCTGGAGAGTGGACGCTACAACAACGCACTCATAATAGGGGCCGAAACCTTGACTAAGATTACTGACTGGACCGACCGCACAAGCTGCATACTTTTCGGCGACGGGGCCGGGGCCGTCGTACTGGAGCGGCACAATAATGGGAGAGGTATTTTGTACAGCACTATGGCTTCAGATGGGGAACGGTGGGAAGCTTTGAACTGCCAGGCATACGGGTCGCGCTATCCGGCCGACAAAAAGTTGGACGACCCGAAAAAAATCTATATGCAAATCAAGGGAAGGGAAGTATATCAGCAGGCAATTCGCCGAATTGTACAAACTGTCACCGACTGTCTAAAGGTGTGCAACTTCACACTTGATGACATTGGAATGCTGATTTCGCATCAGATGAATGGAAGGATTATTGAGTCTGCTGCAAAACGCCTGAATTTACCTGCTGAAAAGGTCTTTATAAATATCGCCGAGTATGGCAATACCTCTGCCGCATCAGTGCCAATCGCCTTTGAAGACTGTATCAGGCAAGGGAAAGTCAAGCAGGGTGACATTGTTATCCTCGTGGCTTTTGGCGCAGGATTGACTTGGGGGGCAAATGTAATTCGGCTTTGATTTTTCTGTTTACCCCCCCCGGATTTATTTTGGGGCGTGGTTTACTGTCACCGCCATCGAGCGATGAACAAGCAACGACGAGGTGAAAGTTATGAAGACAGCTTTTTTATTTCCCGGACAGGGAGCACAAAATGTAGGAATGGGCGCCGATATTGTCCGGGCTTTCCCCGCAGCCGCTCAGATTTTTCAAAAGGCAAACAATATTGTTGGATTTGACTTGAGCGATATCTGTTTCGAAGGACCCCCCGATAAGTTAAACACCACAACGATTTCACAGCCTGCGATTTTTGTAACTTCGGCTGCTTTTTTGGAAGTCCTCAGGACAAATCCTCAAATAAAAAATATGACGGCAAACATAACGGCTGGACTGAGCCTGGGCGAATATACTGCCCTCTATGCCGCGGGCGTCATCAGTTTTGAAGATGCACTTGTTCTCGTACAAAAACGAGGACAGGCAATGCAGGCCGCAGCCGACGCCACTCAAGGCACAATGGTTAGTATTGTTGGCCTGGATGAGGAAAAAGTCCGACAACTTTGTACCGAAGCAGGCCAGGGTGAGCTTCTGCAACCCGTTAATTTCAACTGCCCGGGACAAATCGTCATAAGTGGCAGCAAAACTGCTTGTCAGAGGGCCGAAAAATTGGCTGAAAAATACGGTGCCCTCAAAGCCGTACCACTGCAGGTAGCCGGTGCTTTCCATACAGAGATGATGACAGGTGCAGCGGATACTCTCAAACAGGCATTAAAAAATACTGACATCTCGAAGCCTTCGAATTTAAAGGTTATTTCAAATTTGGCTATCAAGACTATTTCAAATATAGATGCACAATTTTACGAAAACTCGGAAAATATAAGGCAAGGCCTCACAAAGCAATTGACTTGTCCTATTCTTTGGCAAAAATGTATGGAGAGACTTTTGGCCGACGGGATCGAAAAGTTTTACGAGATTGGCCCCGGACGTATCCTGACTTCACTCATGAAAAGAATAAACAGAAAAACAAAGGTCGTCAACGTAAGCAGTTTGAATGATATAAAGGAGTTACAAAAATATAACGAAGCCGTTTAGCCCCCGGGTTTGTCCTGGGCAACGTCGAAGGATTTAGCGGGGGATTGTTTAGTCGTTACAGGCACGGCCGCGGAATAAGAAATTCTTAATTGAGAGATGATAAATATGTCCGAAAAAAGACTTGCCATCGTGACCGGTGCTGCCAGAGGAATAGGCCGCGCAATTGTTCTTGAACTACTAAAACAGGGCCGCATCGTCGCCGGCATCGACATAAACGCCGAGCAGCTCGCAGAGCTGGAAAGCATCGTCAGGGAAGCTGGCTTTACGGTTATAACAAAGTGTGTTGATATTACAGATACACCAAAATTCACCGACGCTCTCGAGTCTTTAGCCAACGAACACGGCGGTATCGGCATCCTGGTAAACAATGCCGGAATCACTCGCGACAACTTGCTTCTTCGCATGAGCGACGAGGATTTCGATAAGGTTATCGATGTAAATCTCCGCGCCGCTTTTATTGCAGCACGAATCGCGGCTCGCTCAATGGTACGCAACAAGTTCGGCAGAATCATCTCTCTAAGTTCGGTTTCGGGTGTGATTGGAAACGCTGGCCAGACAAATTACTCCGCAAGCAAAGCGGGACTGATTGGCATGACAAAAACCATTGCTCGTGAGCTGGCCAAAAAGAACATAACGGCAAATTGTGTTGCGCCGGGCTTCATCGAGACCGAAATGACAAAAAAGCTACCGGACCTCGTCATTGAGGCCGTAAAAAAGGTTATACCATTGCGAAGGGTCGGAACCGTTGACGACGTGGCAAAGGCCGTCGCTTTTTTCGCAAGCGACGATGCCGCTTACATCACAGGCCAGGTACTACCAGTCGACGGCGGTATGGCAATGTAAAAATCAAATATTTAGCCCACCAATTTATTGGGTGGGTTTCTTAGCCCCCGGCACTGTCGGTGGTTTCATTTGAGTTTACACTGAGCTTCGGACTTCACCCTGAGTGAAAGAGTTTACCCTGAGCGCACAGGCTGTGTCGCAATAGTTGCTATACGCCTTTGTTTTGTTGTGGACATAAGTCGCAATCTTGATAATTCACCTTTGGCAGCAAGAGTCCAACAATTACTTGCCTAAATTTCCCCTTAATATGGCTCGTTTTTCTGCTAACGTATTATTACATCGTTGCTCAACTACCCAGTTTCGCAATCAATCCTGAAACACTCATAATGGTAATCATCCGCGCAATATTAAAACAACTGGCCAACAAAGCCATCTCTGCCCTGACACCCGAAAGTCCCCTTAGTAAGAAGCTGTCCACTTTCAAGTTACGCTTTATATGCCCGAATGGC
>VRUL01000067.1 GCA_019456145.1 Planctomycetota bacterium | reverse complement strand
GGGCACCGAGCCTTGGGGAAGCGCCTTATGACTGTCTTCATCGAAAACGGCCTCATGCGCGAGGGAGAGTCCGAACAGGTCACGGGTTTGTTTCGAGAGCTCGGCGTCACGGTCGAAGTAGTCGATGCGCGCGAAGAGTTCTTCGCGGCGCTCAAGGGAATCACGGACCCGGAAGAGAAGCGCGAGGCTATTACTCAGACCTTCTACCGAAATGTATTCGGACACCTCGTCAAGGAAAGTGGAGCGAAGCACCTTCTGCAAGGAACTAACCTGACCGACGTTGACGAGACCGTCGCGGGGATCAAGCGACAGCACAATGTCTTCGAGCAGCTCGGGATCGACCCGGAGGATGCTTTCGGTTACCGCATCATCGAACCACTCGTTCAGCTTCGCAAGGATGGCGTCAGAAAGATAGGCAAAGCCCTTGGTCTTCCAGCCACGATATTCGAGCGTATTCCATTCCCGGGGCCGGCGCTCTCGGCACGCGTGATAGGCGAGGTGACCATGGAACGCATCGAGACGGTCCGCAAGGCAACCGTTGTTGTCGAGCGGTTGCTCAAGGGCACTGGTGCATTCCAGTACCTGGCGGTCCTTCATGAAGACCGCATGACAGGCATACGCGACGGCAAGCGCGATTTCGGTCAGCAGATTGAGGTACGCTGTTGGGACAGCGTCGACGCGCGGACCGCAACACCGACAAGGCTCTCGTTCGAAATCCTTGAGAAGGTCGCTCGCGAGATCATCCTCGAGGTGCCTGGCATCGTCAGCGTCACGCACAACATAGCGTCGAAGCCCCCCTCGACCATCGAGGCGATCTGAGGACCGTTGAATATTCAGAAGCAGGACCAGGGAAGAGCCCCTAAAACTAGACAAAACCCATACAGAATTCGTTTTTTTCAAGGCTTCCCCCGACGAGAGCACTGTTGAGGTGGTGTCCAGTTTTCCGGCTGGTACGGCCTCCCCGTGGGCCGGGTACGGCCAGGGATGGGCGATGGGGCAGAATATCCCAGAGGGACTCCCTCGGGGCCCACGAAGTAGGAACCAGGGGCCCCTACGGGCACCGCCTTCGGTGCAAAATTCGACAAAACCCGTCTAAAATTCCGCATTTTAAAGTTTTTTCCCGACGAGATCCGTCTACGTTCATACTACGCCGGACAGGGGCGGAAATCTCCCTGTTGAAAAATATTTCCGCACCAAAGATAGAGGCGGGAGCGCTCGCGGGGCGATATGGCAGCGGCATCATTATAACGCCGGAATATAAGCTAGCGGCCAACTGGACAAAACCAGGCCAAAAATGGACGCTTTTAAAAAAGTTCGCGTCGGTGAGGCGGCTGAAAGGTGCGTTTTCGGCCTAAAACGTCTAATTCCACCGTTGTACTGCTGGTGAACCAGGCGATATGGCGGTGGCATTATCATAGCGCCGGAATATAAGCCGGCGGCGGCGGCCTTGTCGTTCGCGTGGTGCGCCTGGTGCGGCACTCACCCCCTCACTTCGTGAGGCGCCCTCTCTCGGAGATAGAGGGGGAAAGAGCTTAGCGGTGAGCGATCCGTCTACGCCCCGCTACGCCGGACAAGTCAGCCGTCAGCCAAGAAGAAAGGAACCGCAGAGGGCGCAGGGGCAACGGCTTAGAAGGCCGTTGCGATCCCGTCAACAAAAGAAAAAAGCTGTCAAGAAAGGCTGACAATAAGTAGGTCTCTGAAATGACCAATGGCTTTTCAGTTTATGGCTCTCCCGTCGTATGATGACGCTTTGGGCAGGAAAACGGGGCAAGAATTCGCCCAACGGCGACCATTGGTGGCCACTGTGGAGACAGCCAGATTCAAGTTTTCAGTACCTTCAGAGCCGTGAAGTCCTAAATATAAAAGTAGTCCAAAGAATGGGGGCAGGTCAATTTCTCCAGCAGGGTATGGAAGATTACACACAGATAAGAAACAACAAATATGATCTAGAGTACTACTGGATGATCTACCTGCGGTTGGTAGATATATCATCAGGTACTTCAGACTTTAATAATATTGTGTGAAACCTCACGCTTACTAAAGGGCAAGTAGGGAATAAGTACGGATTCCCATTTACCTTTTCCCCTATCCACTGAAATGTGCGGTTGGACTTCGTCATGTTCAACAATAAAAAGTCGAGGTGGTTGGTAGTTTAATAGCCATAGATGCAAAACATATCCCCCTAAACCACTTGTCGCAACGTCCCATTCTGACCGAGTAAGATGAAAATGAGCCTCATCTAGGTCCTCTAAAGATGCTTTAACCTCAATCCTTAGGGGATATAGATTATTTTTGTCCCTAACTGATAGAACATCAAAGCCAGATAAATTAGATTCTAAGCCCTGCCAGACTGGTTCAGTTCCTGTACGATCTTGTTCATACATTATGGACAACCTTTCACCCTGTCTTCCAACTTCAACATTGTAATCTGCCCGCTTGAGTCTAAGATGCTTATCAAGGTTCACCCACCACTCTACTATTTCATCTTCATAGCCATCTAGCAATTCAGCCTCAACGAATATTTGTCCCACGTCATCACTTAAGCCAGGAATACACTCCATTCGTCCCTTTGTTAACAATCTAGTCCAGGGCGGATCGACGGCAATAATGAGATCTCTCAACTGAAGTCGTAGTGCAGCGGGAGAAGTTCTCGCTTCAAGAATCGTGACACCCGCACTAGTTGGATGCATTTTCTTTTGACTGTTTATCCTTACCCACCCACCCGAAAGTGAAGTTTCGAGGACAATCGGGGTAGATGCGACGTAAAATGTGTTTGACATATTGAGGAATTCATCCGAAGTGCATGGCGCTTTTTCTAAGAGAGCTAGAAACCTCGTGGCGGAGTATAATACACCTACGGAGAACATTACAAAGTGGGTGCGGATTCTTGAAGATGCTTCAGATAGTTATTCATATCATCTTCATCAAAACCCTCAGATTCCGGATCATATTCAATTGGATTTATTTGTAATGATCGATCATCAAGGACCTTGGACATCATCTCAATCTTCTGCATTAATCTTATATTTATAGATTCATCTATACTTTTCTTCGCCATCATAATTTCGATGAGGGTCTCAACATCCTGAGGCAGACCGAGCCTGTGGATCCTATCCTCTGATTGAAGATAGTGAGCCGCATTGTATGTTCTATCAAGATAGATTGCATTATGACAGACTGTATGTAAACTGATGCCTTCTCCCGCAGCAGCTGGATTAGCAACAAGGACGAGAGCATTGGGATCTTCATGAAACCTTTTAAGTTTTGCTTCTCGTGTATTCTCCTCTTCTTCACTACCAGCAATAACTCCCCCATGTATGAATTCTGCTCCAAAGTCAGATAGGCGATTAGCTATTAGCTCTACGTTTCTAACAAACGAGGTCCAGATTATCACTTTTCTTCCCTTGCCAGCTAACTCTCTTGCTCGCTTACAAACCCAAGCCACCTTGGTACTGTCGCCTTCTTCGAGCACCTCTGCTAATAAATCATTGTGAGGGAAGTTTGGATCTGATGCAAGTATGCCGGGATTAGATGCAATAAGGATGATACGCATCACTCCTCGACCCATCTGCCGCAGACGTTCCTTAGTCCCTAAGCTTATTATCTTTTCCGCTCGACGAGCTTCCTCCCAACGAATTAGATTATAAAGGCGACGTTGGGATGGCCCCATGCTGACTTTTGTGATCACGTGAGTCACTGGCGGTAGGTTTAGTTCCCTTTTAGTTGTTCTAACGTAAATCGATTGTATATTGCTACTTACAGTACTGGACGTTACCTCTATCTCAGGATATAAAAAATTCAACTGCGGTACGAGGTCTTCTAGAGAATTGGGGAGTGGAGTACCAGTCAGAATAAGTTTCCTCACTGGCAGGTGTGAAATAGATAGAATCATACTCCCTATCTTTCCTTCGATACCACGCTTAATTCTATGACTTTCATCGAGAAATAAATAGGTTGGTTTTTCAGTAATATATCGTGCGACTAAATTCCTTACCTCAATTCTAGCAAATTGATGATAACTCATTATCATTAAGTCGGGTTTATCAGCTAAGGACTCTGAAATATTGTTTAACCCACCAGTTAATCTGATAATCTCATATTTACCCTCGCCCATGCAAATGTCCAGTTGTTCTTCCCAGGAAGAAAATGCGTTTATCGGTGCTATGACCAGTAATCGAGTCCCTTCGGCTTTCGTAAAAAAGAAATAAGCAAGTGCTTCCGTTGTTTTTCCCGCTCCAGGTACCGAAAATGTTGCCGCTCCTGGCATGGGCGCAATTCGAGATACGTTCCTTAGCTGTTCTGGTGTCAGTCTACGAATGAATCCAACCTTGACTAATTCTTCTCTGACATCCTTCTCATCGAGCGGTTTTACCTCAGACACCCTTATGAAGGTTTCTTCCCGATCAATCGCATTCTGTAGTAATTTTTTTGCTTTTTCCTCAAATTTTATTTCTATTGAATATCGCTTAACTACGTAGAGTAACCGTTTCCTCAATGAAAGAAAGGACCACCAGGGTAATAATATTTCTGTTTCAGATGCATACTCAATTTCTGCGCAATGATCATCGTATAGCCGTCGCAGCCGTATCCATCCCTCGTCCGGTTTGTCTACAGTAAGCTTGGCTAGTTGACCTAATGCGTTATAACCTACACTAACCATCTTTTAATAACCAGGCTCTTAGTTTTATTACTAGCTCTTCAATAGCATCCAACTGTTCTTTCACACCAGTTTTCTTCACTTTCTCGAGTGAGGTACCATTAAATGCCTCCTCCAAGTGAGTATGCGCTTTTTTGGTCATTGAGAGCACGTAATTCTGTTTCTTCTTTTCACTTTTAATCATCTCTTCAGTTCTAACAACATCAAGAATTGTTGACCTTAACGTTTCTTTAAAATCCTTACGTGATACTGCTTCAACCAGACTTCCTAGTTCATCACTCGTACTCTTTCCAAGAAGCTCTATTATTTCACTATCTACTTCTTCATCATCCTCTGAAACGAATTCACCTTTCTGAAGAGTTCCAATGATTTTATCGATGTGCTCACCAATTTGTTTAATGGTAGTATATACTCTATCCGGTCCTGGTTTTTCTATTATGGTATATGCACAAGCCTCGAGTAGGTCCTTCTTTTCTTCCAAGTCAATATTTTTACGTGTTTTGACTAGTTGTTTAAAGGCATATTCATCCCCAATAACATCCGAGTAATGTTTCTCTCTACCTACATTAGTCAGATATTTATTCGCGTAATCGAACATATCTAATACTACATTAATTTCTCTTTCCTTCATTTCATATAACGCTACGAGCTCCTTCATAGTATATTTGTGAGTATCCCGTCTTTTCTTAAGCATCAATGCTTCAGATACCCAATCATATTCAGCCTTAATATCTGTTATTACTTGAAGTTTTGCCTCCAATTCATCAATAGCTTTTTCGTCGGCAACTGGTAATCTTATGATTCTTATGCTTGAAAAATGTGAGTATTTCTTAGGATCCTCATCGAGTAAAATACGCCACGCACATAGACGCCTATTCCCATTTACAACAAAGCCCTCATGCGTTAAATACAATGACTCAGTCTGTTGATTATTTTGAAAATATTCAAAGAGATGCTCTTTATCAGCCAAGTCCGTAAGTAGCTGATGCTGTACTTTTTGTGCTTCATTAGATTCTAGATCCCGGGTGAATAATTCAGCAGCCACCTTTGGATTATCAACAAGATATTCTTCTTGAGCAGACTGAGTTCTACCGTTTGCTAACCGGTATTTTGGCAACTCAATAGGTATACGATATACGTCCCGATTTTCATAACGACCTTGGAATAATATTCTCTCACTTCCGTCCTTTGATGAATCATCTAAACTATCTAATAACTCAATGCGTTTGGGGAGAGGCCAACCAAGTTTCATCTTATTCCTCCTACTCTATCCCAATAACTGCTATTGGTATTGTGATTGTTGGCTTGAAAATAGCTAATTCTGAAACTAATCTCTCATAATGAGCCAAATTACTTCCTAGTTTCTTTGCTGCTTCTTTAGTAAATACAAGGAATATTGCTGCATTAGCCTTTCCTGTTTTATAAAGTGTCTGTAACTTTAGTAGATCGGCGTAGAAACGTGCCATATTCCCTGTTTGAAGTGCAAGAGCTACTCCTTTACACATGGATGTCACAGTTATTCCACGTGCAGGATCGATTCGAACTTTATCTGACCATCCTATTGTAAATAGTACATTTAATATACTTTCACGTATATAAGGTGGTCGATCATATTTGTAATTGATACTAATTCTTTCTAGCGTATCTACAAGACTAGTTAAAAGATCTCTAGATATTATATCTTTAGCATTCCTATGGTTATGAATGCGGAGTTTCATTTATCAATATTATGTTGATTTCTTTTTTCTAGTAATTCAGGAGGCCAGATGGATAGCTTTGATTGTCTAGGATCATAAATCGGTTTATCATGAGGTCTATATATCGCTTTGCCATGTAGTGCATCATGCATCCTTTCATAACCTTTTTCAATGTATTTCTTTTTGATTTCACATCCCCAAAACCTACGCTTGTGTACGGCGGCAGCTACACCCGCTGACGCGACACCGGCAAATGGATCAAATATTATATCCTTCTCGTTAGTTAACGCTAATACCAAACGTTCAACAAGACCTACGGGAAACTGGCAAGGATGGCTAGTTTTTTCTATATGATTGCTTTTTACATTAGGGATTGCCCAAACATCCTCAGGATTCTTCCCTAGTGGGTGACTTGAATACTCTCCAGCACGGGGTCCCTTAAAATGTTTCTTGCCAGGATATTTTGAGTCTATTCTGACTGGATCAAGGTTGAAAGTATAATTATCTGATTTCGTATACCAGAGTACGACCTCATATCGACCACTAAATCGTTTCTTGTTATGTAATCCGTGACCAAAATGCCAGATGATTCTATTTCTTAGCTGTAGATTATATTTTCGGAATATCGGCGAAAATAAAAAATCAAGAGGAATGATTTCTCCATTATCCACATAATTACCAACCTGCCAGCAGATGCTTCCAGTATCCTTTAACCTTGAAATAATTGAGACAATCACTGACTCGTGCCAAAACAAGTACTTATTTAGTTCTACCTTTTTTTCGTAAGGTTTGCCAATATTATACGGCGGAGATGTTAGGACAAGATCAAAGAGAGGTCGTTCGGGCAATGCGTTAAGAAACTGTAATACGTCACCATGCCAGAGTAAATAGTTGGGTTTATGTCGGGGCAGGGGATGTTGGCTGTATATTCTTACATCCAATTCAATTCCCTACCTCGGTATAATAGCAAATACTTCATTACTCATGAGCGTTATAGCATGCAACTTTTAGTTTGATGGTCTATTCGCTAAAGCGATTTATTATTACGCAATGTTACCATATGCTCTTCAGACCACCTGGATAACTCTCTCATGGCTTCATCAACTGACCTGCCCCTCTTCTTTGGCCCACACTTAAAGTTAAGATTTTAGGTTTCAGTTAGCACTTATTAATCCTTCCGCTTGTAGCATCTGGGGACCAGGAAGCATCACTTCAGGAGCTGGCGGCCGGTATCACACCAGCTGGGCGGGGTGGGCACCAACCCACCCCAGTCCCGACGTCAGAGTCGGGACTTTCCCCTCCCTTTTAAAGGGAGGGGCCTCACGGAGTGAGAGGGGAGGGTTAGTCTGCGGGGCAAAGGTGCCGCTACACTGCGTTACCCCGCCGGCTTCCCCGGACTCGCCGGAGACGGCACGTCGAGGCTGGCCGGGACGGCCAGGGTAGGCGGGGTAACGCAGATGTCAGCGAGCATATCCGAGCAGTATTCGTTCCCCTAATTCGCGTCAGGACTACGACTGTCGAGGAGAGGGTACCTACTGGCAAGCCGGTACAACTTTCAAATTGGAGGCCCTATCAAGTCACACACAGCGAGCGGCGTCCGGCTCTGGAAGCCGGGAATACGCTGTTCAACTTAGTTCCATGCAATCGCGAACTTGAGGTTGCAATGACCAAGTTTCTTGATCGGGCCCACGATGTAAAAGCCTTCGCTAAGAATGCAGGTTACCAGTGTCTCCGCATCGATTACCTTGCGAGCGGCAGCCGTCTGGCTTTCTATACACCCGACTTTTTTGTAAGAACCTCTGATGGTCATTACTACCTGGTGGAAACCAAGGGTCAAGAGGATAGAGAAGTTCCACGGAAAGCCCAAGCAGCCGTGGCGTGGTGTGAATCTGCTTCTACCCGTAAGCAGAAGTGGGAGTATATCTACGTTCCCCAGGGTGTCTTCGAGCGTCTGACGGGTGATTCTGTGGCGGAACTTGCCTCCATGTGCAGGCCTGCCCGTCAGGAGTTGCTGCGGGATTTAGAAGAAGGGGAAGTACAAACTACTCTATTCACCGCACTTGCAGAAGAAGCCCCAGAGATTGAGGAAATTGTTGACCAGGCAACCCTTGAGAAGCTACCACCGAGGTACAAGGGGAGCGTGGAACAAGCAGCAACAACCTTCCAGTTTTACAAGAAAAAAGAGGGGATGGACTACTCCCCGGTTTTTCAGGCGCTCCTTGGCGCGATGGATGAAGCTGCCCGAGGCTTA
>VRUL01000066.1 GCA_019456145.1 Planctomycetota bacterium | reverse complement strand
CCTCTTTCGGTACCGTTCGATTTTTTTCCTGCGGAAAAGATTTATTTTTCATCCTGTATGGGGAAGTCAAAAAAAAGTCTTAAATCATTAGCTCATTGTAAAAACCGGAAATATGCCTGGGTCCCTCCACTATCTCTGAATGAACGGGTAAGAATTGCGATCAACGTATAAAAATTTGGATAAGCGGCGTGTAGTACTCAACTTGACGCTTAGTAAGGCCGGCGATCCATGCAACCGGGTTTCCCCCTTCAAAGCCATATCGAGCGAGCCAAAGGAAATGGCTTTCGACGTTTTTCAGAAAACCCGACCATGTCATATAAAATCCGGATCGTAAAATTGAACGGTAGGACTCGTACCTGCGGAGAATGGTCCCAAAGTGCCACTTTCTTAAACCGTCGATGCTGTGATCACGTTGCCAATCTAGTTCTGCCTTGGTCGGTGGCGGTCTATCCGGTACCTCTGTCGTAAAGTCAAAGTCACAGGATTGAGTAGCGACATCCTGGGAAGTGGCGATTGAGACACTACCAACGGTTTCCCCCAAGCGGATAATTTCAGCGGACCAACAATCAGATTTTTCTTTAGGTAGGCTAGAAGGGAATCGTAAATTGACATTCATCAAGGCAAGTAACGCCTCGGCCACGGGGTCGTAAGACATATCCAGTTGATCCGGCCCCTCAAGGCCGGCCAGAATATTTGGTCCCACTTCTACCATATTTTGAGCGACGACCTGATTCTCTAATCCGGCTTTATTTCGTTTAACCCATTGTTTGACGTTCCACTGTACTTGCTCTACAGTTTTATCGAAATGACTAGAAACGTCGGTCCACATTAATTTCTCATTGAACCAACCAACGTCATTCTTCCACTTCGGTTTCTCTTCACTCATGACCTCTACAGTAGAAGGATACATCGGTTCAGGAGCCGCCACCTCCACAGTCTCTATGCCTTCTATGGCATCAAGTGGACTTGTTCCATCTAGGTAGTTATAAGCGGCTTTTGACGCAAGATTTACCGCGACGATAGCCTTTCCCATTTCTCGATCGGTTATACCAAACTGATTATAAAATAAGACTGGTGCAGATTTCATCAATCGACCCCATGAACGATCAAACCACGTGGACGGTTCAGGAAGTCCCTTGACCGATACTTTTTGACCACGGATAGATCGGTAAATTCCGGATGGAATATCAGTTAAAAGCCCAACAATAGGACCAAGAGAAAGACCGACGCCGAACATATTATCAGTAGTCTGCGCGGCTTCTATGAGTTCGCCTTTAGATATTCCCAACCGTCGTAATTTCTTCATTCGCCTAAGTTTCGCTCTTTTTGAAAGTGGATTACCTTTTACTCCATCATTTAGTGCGTGTTGCAGGCGTCGGGCCTTGAAAGGTAAATTCATTAACTGGATTCCAAGGTTTGCAATATCGGCACCGACTAGAGCCCAACCAGCCGGCCCAAGAAACATTTTCGCGACGGCTGCCGGCAATCGACGTGCGACGATCCGCGCGACGACGGCGATAGTCCCCAGGACGTCATTTACATCATCAAGGGCTGTCATGACGCTTGCAATATTTTGTACGGCCTGGGGAGTCGGAGCGGAGAGCATCCGGAGGTAATTATCACGTTTTTTCCCCATTAATACCCTAATATCCTCAAAGCGTTTTTCTCCAAGTTCACTAACCCTCTTTTGACGGTATAATTGAAGCTCTGCCGGCGAGGGCTCGGGGGTCACGTCCCAAGTGAAAATATCTCTGAACCCTGGAACATTGACCGTATAGCCATATTTAGCGACATGCTTCTGTTTTTCAAGTAGGAATTCTTCCTTAGTGAATTGTGGTAATTTTACCGGCGATTCAAATTTAAATGTCATTTTATCACTCCAAAAGTGGCGGCATCGATGCGGGCCCGGGAAGAATATTAATGGAATATCAATGGATCCAAAATTGATTTCCCGAGCCCGCATTTATGCCATGACGGTCTAGTAATCGGGAAAAAGGGCTTGGATCACTGAGTTTGGATGTGAACCCTTTCACAAGCTGGCCACGAAAAGAAAAAATCGAAATGAAAGGATTTTTAAAGGAAAACCCCAAAGTATCGAACTCCAAATATACACGAGGTTGGACGTTTGAAGGGTGGTCAAGGGGTTAGCCGGGGCCTAAATGATATAACATTGGATGGACAGGCTGCCGGCGACGGTGAGCATATCCGTTTCAATGGTTCCAGCCACTAAAATGAGCTTTTCGGGTTTGATTACTCGAGGATCAAGATTCCAAAGAATCTGATAACTCGAAAGCTGACCAATGGCGCGGAGACCTGGATCAGATGAGACCTCGATTATCCAAATTTCTTTATCTACCTCGGCAAGGGCGTCGATTCTTTTGGCTAAATTTTGGTACCACATTTTTTTCAGAGGATCCCTCAGTTCTTCTTGGGTGAAAAAAGGGCCTCCTACGCAAACATCATACCATAAGTTATTGAAAAGATGACCGTAAATCTCAAGAAACCTATACCAAACCGGGACGTCCGGATCAAGCATGTGCGGTGGATCCCCGCGCCAGTCTATAGAGAATTTTTCTCCAAGGTCGGTGGGCATTTTATACAATTTCCTCTAATCCAAATTATATTGGTTTCGATTTTAGTCAATCTGCGCTCGATTCGTAATGAAAACCAAACGATAGGAACAACAAGGGGAAGTGCGTAAAGAAAATAATGGAATAGATTCGGACCCATGATTTAGACCTCATAAGTGACATTTAGGATCGGTCTCCAAGCCACTGTTACATGATCGACATAATCAATGCCGGCTTTAAAAGTGGAATACCCTGGGATAGGAGCGACGTTGAGAAAGTCATATTGATAATTTCTGAGACACAATTTACATGCAGTACTTGACCCGAAAACAGATTCAATATAATTGCGACCGAAAGAATTAAAAGTAAAAGTCTCCCTGCCAAAGTCAGTGGTAGCAATAAGGGTATCAAAAACCGGACCAGTAAAAGCGTCATAATCTCCTAAAACCAATGTGTTTGATTGCGTGCCTTGCTGAATACATAAATCGGAATCTCCGGTGCTGTTGCAGGTAATTTCTAAAGAACAGGAAACGATAGAAGCGCCGGCGGGAATATTATTGAGCATGAAATAAAAGAATGATCTGTGAATGGTTGTGGTTTTTGATGCAGGGTAAAAAACCCTGACCCCGTTTTCATCAAAGCCATCTGAGTCGTTTTTATTGGTTCCTGATGTACCGTCGCGGGCCGATGACCATGAACCAGCCGCGCCGGTTAAATAGATCCAGCCGTCAACGTCAACACCATCAAGGGCAACCGAAGTCCTGTCCATAGGCGGTGGACCGCCTGGGGTAGGTAAATGGGCGGATGGATCGAAGTACCACGGGGGCAAAAATCCGGAGTAATCTGGTGGAAGATCAGGGGGTAGTATAACTTCCGGTGGCAACGGATCCCCAGGAAGCCATCCAGGAGGCCAAACAAAGCCGGGTGGAAAGTAAGATCCTGGGGGAAGCTCAAAGCCGGGGGGGAAAGTCCCAGGATCCAAACCGGGGGGAAGCGGGGGGAATCTGACTGAATTGGGTAGGCGTTTTGAGATCTCGCCGGGAAAAATAGTATGGAGCAAACGGTAAGCGAAAACCTTACGAGCCCATTCCGGATATAATTTGAAGCAATCCGAAGTGAGACCTTTATCGCAAGGGCCGGCCAAATTAAAGCCCTGATGCAGCGGAGAGAAGTTCCTCGAAGCTGAGCGGTTGAATTACTCGTTTAGGCAAAATACCAATATTAATAATCGTTTCGTATAAGACGCCGGTGTCTGTTGTCCATATAAGAGCGTAAAGGTCATTGACCGAGCCGACAAGTTCATAAAATTCTCTGAAAGAAATAACGGTCGCGTCCGCTCTTAGGGCTGAACCGGTATTACTCGGCCATAATTGGTGGTTGCCTTCAAAAACTTGAACATTGATTTTATGTGCAGCGTCTTTCCGAAAAAGAATATCGACCTGGTGAATAATGCCGCCAGCTAAAGGCATCTCGAGACGATATTTAGCGGTGGCGATGTCATTCGCGGTCACAGTGTAGGAATAAGAAAAAAACATAAAAACCCCCTAGAGGTTTTACATGGAAAGGACTGGACTACCTCGGCCAGGGCAAAGATTATTTATTTAATAAAGGAGAACTAAAAATAATACCTCCAAAAGTTTCGGACAGAGAGAATGAAAAAGCGTGTTTCTATCAGGAATTAAATGAACCAACCAAAAATGAGAACATTGCAAACCGTGTAAGTATAACCTCCAACTCCAATATATTCAACTTTTCGATCCGAATCGGGTGCAACCCAACCATCTGCAGAGACTATTACAGAACCGACCGAAGTAACGGCCTGAAATATATTAATGACGTTTGAGTTCCCGTTGGACCTAATGCTAAAAGAGACAGCTGAGAGATCAGTTCTCAACCAAACACGGAATCCGACAAGTACAGTTCCTGCAGGGCAGATTGCGCTGATATCCCAATCATAATAAGTACTATCCATGGTGAGATCTGCAAGAACCTTATCAAAGGAGCCAAGATCTCCCCTATCCGTATAAGTCAATAAACCCGACAAACCAGAGGCGTCAACCTCATCTAATCCATTATTTTCATGGCGGGAAGCGTGATCTACCGGGACCGGTCGTCTACCAAAATCAGTCATTTATAATGCCATTTGCCAACCTATACAGGTAAAAGAAAGCAAATCTCCGGTGGTAGTGCCAGTAAATTCGGCAAAAAAGACATCACCTTCACCCAAGAGAATATCAGAGCGCGAAACAACTAATTCATTTTTAGCGACTGTTTGAAGCTCATCAAGATAATGCGACTGAGACCTGGTGTCGATACCAATTCGGAGTTTAGTGAATGCGTTTGTTTTATTCTCACATGAAACGTGAGTGAGGACCCGCAACCACTTAGAATCAACCGGTTTTATAGTTATTTTAACGAGCGAGCCGGTCAAGCCGGCTGCGGTCTTAGATAAACGGTAAAACTGATCGAAGCCACTAATATTAAATCGAGGAGGCATAAAAAACCAGCTCTAAATAAAGAGACTGAATTTATTAATACTTGCGAAGCTGTTGCACGAAAACCTTACTCGTAGTGGTTGTCTGGCCGTCGGTGATGTCGAGCTTTAAACTTCCGATATCTGTCATATCATACCAATCATCAACGTCTTGCTGATCACCGAAAGGGATGCAAAGTACCCCATGCGGAGCCCAACCCATAACGTGCATGGCAAGATTCGCGGAGGCAGAAGCGTCAACAGTCAACTGACCTCCATCACCATCATAAGTAGAGAAATCAATTCCCGTCTGGGCAGCGACCCACTGATTCACCGTCGCCATGACGTCCATCGTGGGAGTACAGTGTTTTGTCTGTGCGGTTGTATCAGTGGATCCCGTGATCGTTTCCGCAATAAAAGCATTTTCCCTGCCAAGACCAAACATGAGATCTCTAAGGTGATCATTAAAGACAACTTTCTTGTCCTGATCTTCGCTGAGTTTAATAATGTCCATCACCCAATTCGGGGGTGCGCCGCGCTTCAATGCCTGAAAGAGTAATTTACGGTAAGGAAAGTCCACGGGAAGATCCGTATATTCATGGGCTCCGGATGTACCGGACCATGACTTGATTTCCTTGGACATTAAAAAACCGATCGGGGTAATAGGTTTTTCGTCAAAAACCTCGGCATAAACGGCCATTTTACATTGACTCGGGTTCATGCCTCCCGCTGAGATGTCGTGTGTGACTTTCAGTTGAAGATTGCGAAAATGTTTCGGATCGAGGGCAAGGAGAGGATCAAAAAGATATCGACCAAAGTCAATGGCCACATGACACTCTGTGTCTGTCGTGACTAAATAATTCAACCAGCCTCCCCGAGGGTGTTGACCAGTGGAATAAATATCGAGCGCCTGGGCGCATAGGCCGGTGAGACCGAAAAGCAATTCACTCCCATCAACGATCTCGATATTAGTTACCGCGGCCAAAGGATGTTCAGTGGATGAAGCGCCGGCGCCGTTCGTCACTCTCAGATCGAGAATGATACGGCTTATGGGGTCTGCAAGGTCAATATCAATCGGCTCGGTTTGATCGGCGCTGATCGTTTTAAGACCTAAAAGCTCCAAGTGTCTATATTTCATAATTTATTACCTCGTTATAAATAAAAAAACATGGAATTAATGAAGAAAAGGAGTAAACGGAATCAAACTATTCCCAAGATCTTTTGGTTTTCTCTACTTCCTCGGTGGCCTCCGTCTTGTCGTCATCTGATTCAACGGGTTGCATCCCGGGGATGTCAAGTTCGAGGCGAACGCCCAGGGCAGACGCAATCTTTTCGGCAAGATCAATTGCCTCAACAATAGTGACCTTTCCATCGGCGAGGGCCTTTTCTGACCACTTGGAAACATCACCGATAATCTTAAGACCGGTTAAAAAAGTATTAAGTCCGTTCGGCATAAGAACCTCCTTATGGATTTAAGCGCCTTCCCGGGCAAGACGCTCAAAAAAGGGTTTAGCCTCCTAGCTTCTCCTCAACGAGGGCGTCAACGACTCTCTTCACGCGCTCGAGGTTCCGTGGATCCCTTTTTGGAAAGCGGGGTCCGAGGTCTACGCGCTCGATGGCGGCATGGTAAGGAGCAAAACCCTTTTCATAATCAGGACCGGCGATATAGACGCCTTCTGCGAATCGGCCGGGACCCTTCTTTAGGGCTCGTTCACGCCACTTAGCGGTGCCAGCCTTGGTGACTCCCTTCGCAAAAAGATTCTTGGACGCGGCTGCGTCAACGCCGGCCTTCCAGTTGCCGGCTGATGCCTTGGTTTCGGTCTCCCAATCTCTCCTGGGGTTTTGAATACCGATTTTATAATCGTCGGTCCTTCCTGGTGTGACTCGCGTCCACTTTTCTCGAATTGAAGCAAGTGATTTTATCTCTGCCATTGAATGAACCTCCTTTAATAATATTAAATGGTTACGGGAAATAGTGGTAAATTTTTACCTACTGCGGCCTATTTACCACAGTTGACATTTCAATGTCAATAGCTTCAAATAAAAAAAAGGCTCGGGGGTGCAACCCGAGCCTTCATGAAAATTGAGATGTGGGGTGAGATTATGAATCTGTCAAAATCTGCCGAAAACACCTTGCTAGTCTACGCGAACGCCTGTAATTATCACGTAAAAAACTACCATTTCAGGAGCCTTCAACAGACGCTTGACGTTAAGACTAAAACATATTTCATTTCGCGAAGCCTGTCAACCATTAATAGGGAAAACAGGAAATTCCGAGATGAGTATTTTATAATAAAATGGCGGCGCCGGACTTATCCGACCGATAAAGGCCGTCAATTCACATCGTCAATCACTCACCTGACCTGGAAAGGGGTCTATTACCTGGTTAGGCGTAAATTATTACCATGGAGTTTTGTCCGTACCTGGGAGCGGATAACGAAAAAGGTTTCCGGATCAGATGAGACCGTCAAGGAAATGAGGGAGAAAAGACCTGAAAAAATAGATTCGCAAGTGGAGGCGCAGAGGATATTTAGAATATCAAAAATCCCGCTTAAGATCCTACCATATGTGGTAGGGAGCTTTCCCTAGTAAGCTAAACTGCCATATACAACGTCTAGCCGTTGACACTCCTCTAAACACTCAACAAAGAATCCGATTTCAAAAGATTTATCTAAAATATCGACGATATTAGATCCAGTGAGGGGGTTTAATAATTCTATCTCGTCCCTCGAGCGGTCCAGATTATCGTCTATTTCGTCAACTCGATCTTCGTTCCTCCAGATCTTAGAAGCGTAAAATAAGGCGTCGTCAGTAGATTTTAGCGATATTTTACCGGCTGCGGTCCTGGGCCATGTCCAGTAAGAAAAAGGCTGCATGGGCTATTCCTCCTGTTTTTCAGACATCATACAATAATAATGTTCCATTGACCGCAGAATAAATTCCTTGACCGTGATACCTTCATCAAAGCAGAAGCGCCTTATATTTTTATACAGTTCTGGCTCGATTCCTCTTATTAGGTACTTTTTTAGCTTTTTTTCCATTAAGCAGATCCCCGCGCTTGGTTTCGCGCATGACTTTGAAAAAGGTTTCCATCAGATCAAGACAGACCTCACAAGAGATAACGTGTTCATGAAACTTTTCCATGTCCCAATGTCCGTTATCATCAATTATTCCAAGCACCTTTGCGGAGCTATCACAAAGTAAAGTGGGGTTCATATTACCTCCAAGATGTCCAGTCCTCGGGGCGGTCAAAATTCAAATGGTTTTTCATACTTCAAATCAAAAACCGCCAAAGATAGTAACCAAAATAATATAAAGAAAAGCCCAAAAACAGCATAAAAAAAAGGTAAATAAACGAAACAGCCAGTGCGTACCGATCAAGCATGGTGTCTATCATTGTTCATTCCTTCCGGCCTTGGGATCTCCTGGCCATCAATGAATATCTCGACTTTATCAGTGTCGACGGTGCACTCGTCATAAATATTTAAAAGCAAAAGAACAACCCAGACATTAATGGACTGGTAAATTTCACCGGTCTCCTTGTCCTTGACAACGATCAACCCTTTCATGTCCTTTATCCAATTATGGCCATTTCCCATGGGTTTTTAAATATTCCGCTGCGAGACGATATGAAGTCTTAAAACCATTATCGAAATGCTTATATAGGTTCTCTCTTAAACCATGAGGAAGAAATAAAAAACAGGGCCTACAAAAAGCAAAGGCCTTTTTTTTATTATTTCCACAACGGCAAAAAGTACTGAGAAAATATCTCTTTACATGATCCACCATTTGTAAGATCTCCGAGATATCTAAGTAATCATTATTACTCAAGATGTCAAGATATATTTATATACGAGCGTAAAGACCTGGCTCATGTGTGAATTTATGTAATAAATTCAAGGAAATAAGGTCTCGACATGACCGATTTTCCATCATCGGCCGCTTTAACAGGAAAAAGAGCCCTAAAAAGGGCGCGGTTTTAACCATGCGGAAAAATCATATATGAGAATGAACGAAACGACCAAAGTAGTCCCCAGGGTCATTCCGATGATCCGTTCATCTCAAGCCGGCTGCGGCCGCGGCGAAAATCAAAAAATGGCGTTCGTCGGAAGCGAAAAAGGCTCCGACCGCCTCAATATATATTCCTTCCCCCCTTAGGGGGAATATAGTCTATCAAAAGTGACACACGAGGAGTACTCTAGGCGCTTAGCATGAAAGGTGCCACAAGGTGGTAATAATTAACGATTTTTCTTGACAAAAATATGAGGCTTAAATACATAAATAAACCAAAAAGGATAAAAGGCTAAAATGGCGGGAAAAATAGTTAGGATACTTCATTCAAAGAATCAATTCCGGATAACCATACCAAGAGAAATTGCCATTGAATCCGGCCTTTACATGAAACAATTCGTCGAAGTGAGTATTATTGAAAAAGGCAAACTGGAGGTAAAAACCATTGAACTCAAAAACGCCAAAGAAAAAGGAATTCCAATTAATAAAAGTTAATCAATGTGTTGAGCCAAAAGAGTTGGCTAGGATGGAAATTGATAAAGATGAAATTGAAAACCTAGCAAGATCTATACAGGAAACTGGATCACTACAGCCGATTGAGGTGAATAAAAGCGGTGATGAGTATGAAATAGTTTTCGGTCACAGAAGATGGTTGGCCCATAAGGTGCTGAATAAAGAGAATATATGGGCAAGGGTGATTGATCTCACAAAGGATGAGATGTTACTCCGGAGGGCGACGGAAAACATATCTAGGGAAAACCTGACAGCCGTCGAAGAAGGAGCCAATTATAAAATGCTGCGCGACGAGTTCGGAATGTCCATAGAAAAGATCAGCAAGAGAGTAGGCCGTCAATCGGGCCGTGTCAAACGGATGCTTGACATAATGAAAATGCCTGTATCCTTTCAGAAAGCTATCCATAGGGGCCTGATAAAACCGACAACAGCGGAGGCAATATGGCGGTGTGAGGATCCGACCCACAGAGAATACCTTCTCGATCTCGCTGTAGAACATGGCATTACGACCGCCGTGGCGACTCAATGGGTTCAGGACTATAGGAAAACCCAAAGGAATAAAGGAGAGATTAAAAACGATGGGGGGGGCGATTTCATTCCAATGGAAAATAAACCTAATTATATGACTTGCGATGTGTGCCAAGGGCCTGAAATTATGGGAAAAGTTAAGCAATTAATACTATGCGAAAACTGCCACAAAGGAATAACGTCGGCTAAATGAAAGGAGCGATATATATAAATGGCTGATATTGTTGAATATAGAACCGAAAATAACAAAGCAAATAAAATTTCAATAGAAATGAATTGCTTTGAAATTGTAACCATTATAGGGCATATTGAGTTGGCCATAAGACACCCTTTAAACAAAGGACCGGCGTCAACGATAGCCAAGAATGTCGCAATACGGCTGATCGATGAAGTAATCGAAAATTGGCCTATTATTTTAGAGAATAGCGCATTAACGGAAGCATGGGAAAACGTGTTTGAGATTAAAATCAAAAAAGAGGGAGGTCCAGAAAATGCCTGAATTACCTGTTGAAATAGAGATACAAAGGGTCATGAATTTAGTAAGGGGCTTTGGATGGGAGAAAATAAAAGAGGAGATAGAGGGTAATACAGTCCGACTTTCTATCGAGAAAAAGCTCTCAGAAAAAGATTTTACAGAAGGAATTGGAGTTCCTTCCTGAAAGGGCGCCCTCGCAGTTTTCTTGTCGGGTTCTCAATCAAAGACTTCCCCTAAAACGCCGGAGGTCGAAGGCGCTGAAAATTCACTCCGGAGGAAATGTATTCCCATTTCCGTCAGAGCGAGGGGTTGGACGCCTCGGCCAAACAGTATGAGGCCCTGCCGAATTCTGGCCCCCGAGTGGCCGGCGTGAATTTTTATCGCCTTCGTCCGGAGTCGTTTTCCAAGACAGTCCTGAAAAATAAATCTTTTAACATAACGTCTTAAGCTCCTCAAAAAATCGAACGGTACCGAAAGAGGTCGGGCCTCCCGCGGAACGGCGCTAATAGCCGTTCATTAAGCCCGAAGGTACCCGCGAAGCGGGGAGCTGCCCATGTCGTAGACAGGGGCGGCTCCTGAGGGCCGCGGGAGGCCCGACCTC
>VRUL01000006.1:128422-206707 GCA_019456145.1 Planctomycetota bacterium | reverse complement strand
TCTGCGGAAAAAGTATGCTTTGTCTTCGATCTCCGTGTCGATATGCCATAACAAAATCCCTTTCATTTGGTAGCCCCTATTATAACATATCGGCCCAAATACACAACCAACTTCGACTCCTTAATTGCGACACAGCCTGGCAGCCGAAGGGAAGAGAACTGAGACCTGCTGAAATAAGCTTCACGAATGTGTCCACGCCAGGCGAACGTACGGGCGACCCCATGTGGTCGCCCCTCTTATCATTTTTTCCCTTTCCCTTCTCCCCGCCAGTCCCTGCATGCAGTAGGCAGGAACCCAGTGTTTCTCACTTCATCATTCGAAATTGCTTGCTCGATATTCGATATTCTTTTTCAACGTCATTTTGAGCGAAACGAAGTGAAGACAAGAATCTCCAACAATAATCAATAATCATTCATCATTAATTATTTATTCTGTCATTCACGCGAAAGCGGAAATCCAGCTACTTATGTGCTTATAAAGCACTTTTCTGTCCATTTTTTGTTGTCTTTTGTGAATTTTGTGCTTTTTCGTGGCTATATTCTTCGTGCCTTCGTGGTTAAAATTTTCTAAAAAATGTTCTATTTTTATTGAACATTCCGAGTGAGTTTGGTATAATACAAATAGCCATTGAAATGGCAGATATTTAGCGGAGAACCGCAAGTCTTAGTATCAGCAGATACAAGTCATAAATCCTTATTTGGTAAACAAGGCAAAGCTTTGAACATTTTGGAATATCCAAGGTTAATGAATCACCGTTTTAGCTGGTTTCTGAAAAAGGCCATTTTGATGGTCTTGTGGACGAAGGCAAGTCTCTGCGTCAAAAGCTTGCTTTTAGAGCAGAGTTTGCCGAGAACACCAAGCCAGCTAAGAATAATCTGTGTAAATCCTGTTATCCTGTCTAATTTTTCTTCGTGTTCTTCGTGTCCTTCGTGGTGAAAAAATCCGTGAAATCAATGAAATCCGCGATTAATGAACTATTTACATGCCCTCGGCATCTTTACAGTTGTAGAGAACTCTCTACAAATCAGCCCTTTTATGCAAAACAAAGCCAATTTCCCAAAAAGTCAAATGAACGTAATTAAAGTATTAACAAAGGATTATGAAAATAAGACACTTAGCGAACGTGGAAAAAACAAACCCAATACGAACCCAAACAAACCCAATACAAAGCCAATTAAAGCAAATAAAATGCCAAAACGAACCCAAAACAAACCCAATCAAAGCCAATTTTTGTACCATTGGTTCTGGTTTATTATTTATAATTGCCTCTAAGCGCTGAGAATTTGATAAGGAATTTTGTGTATGGGTGTCAGTTGTACTGCTTTTCAAAAGTGTATTAATCCGGATTGCCGGGGCCGGTTCGACCGCGGGTCCGCCATGGGTGGATTCGGTGGAGGTGGAGCAGGTGGGAGTTGGTAGATAAATAACAAATTGTAACTGGTTGCATTTAAGGTATAAATGCTATAGATTAAGCCTGTGTTAAGGTTTTAAAGATAAAAGGATGCGAAAAATGGCTGAAAAGACAAATAATCTGAATCTAAATAGTCTGCGTGACGAGATTCGTGATCGCCTAAAGACTTTTTCCGAGAAGGTTATATCCGTTTTTGGAGACAATCTTCAGAGTATCAGCATTGTTGGCAGCAGTTTGACTGAGGATTTCAGGCCCGGGCAAAGCGACATTAACACAGTTCTCGTCCTTGGCAGACAAAGTCTTGATTCACTCAATACGCTGGCACTTATGGCAAAGTCAATGAACAAAAAGGCAGTTGCGGCTCCCCTTTTGATGACGCCTGAGTATATCGAACGCAGCCGGGATGTTTTCGGCATTGAGTTCCTGGATTTTCAGTTGACCCATAAAACGATTTTCGGCGACGACCCTTTTACTTCACTGACGATTGCCAAAACACATGTTCGGCTTCAATGTGAGCGGGAGCTGAAGGCAACACTTATCAGGCTAAGGCAGGGTTATATCGCGGCGGCGGCTAATAAGCGGCTTGTCCGTGACATTCTTGCTTCTGCTGCGGGCGGATTAGTGCCGTTATTACGTGCGATGTTGTGGCTAAAGGACATCGACAGACCCGTGCTTGCTGAGCAGGTATTTACAAAAGCTGCCTCTGAATTTTCGATTAAGGCGGATTCTTTGATAGATGCAAAAAAATGGCGACATAAAAAGCCCTTTCAGCAGAAAAGTGAATTTACAAGTGTTTTCGAGTCAATTTACGCAAATGTTGAGCTACTGGCTTTTGTCGTTGATAAACTTGAGGTTTAAATCTTATGCGACGACCGGTTTTAAACTTGATCGCAGCGATGCTGGTAATCTCGGCAACAGTGGCGGTCTGCTATGGCAGAGCCGATTTACCAATGCCTCGCCATTATGTCGAAGATTACGCCAAGGTGATAAATGATTCTGATGAACATTCACTCAACGGAATACTGCAGGAATTAGAGCAAAAGACAGGAGTTCAATACATCATTCTGGCTGTGCAGACCACCGAAGGTGTCCCCATCCAGCAGTTTTCCATTGAATTGACGAACAAGTGGAAGCTCGGTCAAAAGGGCAAGGATAATGGGATGTTATTTGTCCTTGCCGCCGCTGACAGAAAATATTGGTTCAATACCGGTTACGGACTGGAGGGTTTTATAACAGACCAGTACTGCGGGCGGGTTGGTAGAGAAGTGTTGGTGCCGTTCCTTAAAAAAGGAGACTACAGCAAGGGGATATATCAAGCCAATTTGCAAATCGTCCAAAGAATAGCTGAGCAGTCCGGCGTGGTCTTAACCGGTATGCCAAAGCTAAAAGCTGTTCCAGTCAGGCACAGAAGAAGGGGATTGCCTTGCTTTAGTGTCCTGCCGTTTGTACTTCTTATGGCCCTGCTGTTTGGCAGCCGTAGACGTGGACGTGGACGTGGGATGGGATTGTGGTTATTTTTGCCGTTTATGTTCGGTGGATTTGGCGGCGTTGGCGGTTTTGGCAGGAGCGGCTCGTATGGCGGAGGCAGCTTTGGCGGTGGGTTCGGCGGATTCGGAGGTGGTATGGGCGGAGGATTCGGTGGAGGTGGAGCAGGTGGGAGTTGGTAGATAAATGACAAATTGTGGAGGTATTACAAAATGAAAAATTACGGTAAAGTATGGGTTGTTCTGGTTATAATTCTCGCGGTTATACTGCTGTTTGGCATAGGGATATTCAAATGGTACATCTCCGGCTATAACAGAGCTGTCGGCCTGGATGAAGGGGCCAAAACTGCATGGTCAAACGTGGACACTTCTCTACAGCGAAGACTGGATTTAATACCTAATCTCATCGAGACTGTAAAAGGATATGCATCACATGAAAAGGAGCTGTTCGAGAGTCTCGCAAAGTCCCGCGAAAAATATTTCCAGGCAGATACCAAGGCAGGAAAAATCGAGGCTTCAAACCAGCTAAGCGGATTTTTGTCACGGCTGCTGCTGCTTCGGGAAGCATATCCTGAGCTAAAGGCCAACCAGAATTTTCTTGCGCTTCAGGACCAGCTTGAAGGCACAGAGAATCGGATAGCTGTGGCACGGACAAGGTATAACGAAGCAGCCAAACTGTTGAACTCCTATACGCGTGAATTCTTCGGGTCATTTTTCTGCGGGCGGGCAGGTGTAGAGAAAACGGAATATTTCGAAGCTTCCGAGAAGGCAAAAACAGAAGTGCCGAAAGTGCAATTTTGAATATATTGAATGGGCCCGGGTGAGGATAGGCTCTAAGTGGAAGTAAGCCCAATGGCAGCAAATTAAAAACTTGAACTTTTATTAACCAGTTGTAACCTCATACTGGATGAACAAACCATAATGAAGCCCAAATGTGCAGGAGCGCCATCTATGATATCCAACGGGAAAACTCAGACTTTTTTTCCTGCGTTCCCGGCGCCGGATACGGTGTCTTACAAACATACCAGAAAATCAAATTCCTATCGATTCCATCATCAATTTAGGAGGCAAACATGACTAAATCTATCGACAAGTCCAATGTCAACCGTCGACAGTTTCTGGAAAAGTGTGGTTCTCTCGCTACGGGCGCGGCTGTGCTTGGCAGTCTGGCGCCTTCGGCGTTCGCCGGCGAAGATAACACGATCCGCCTGGCGCTTCTCGGTTGTGGCGGGCGCGGCACCGGCGCGGTTGGCGACGCCCTGTCTGTCCCAAAAGCCGGGCCGATCAAGCTATATGCTACGGCTGATCTCATCGTGGAGAAGATGGAAAGGTCGATCAAGGCGCTGAAGAAAAAGTTTCCAGATAAAATCGACGTCACTAAGGACCGCATGTTCCGTGGCTTCGACGCCTACCGCAAAGCCATCGACATCCTCAGGCCCGGCGATATCGCCATGTGCACGACGCGCTCTTACATTCGGCCGCTGCACGTGGAGTATGCCATCCGCAAGGGCATCAATGTTTTTATGGAGAAACCATTCGCGTCCGATCCGGGCGGCCTGCACAGGCTCCTGCGTCTGTACGAGGTGGCGAAGAAGAAGAATATAAAGGTCGCCGCAGGACTCCAGTGCCGTCACTCCCCCGCACGCCAGGCGCTGATCGAGAAAATCCGCGATGGCGCCATGGGCGAGATACCGCTGATCCGCGCAAACCGTCTGGGGGGTAGCGGGTGGCTCCGCAATCAGGGCGACAAGGCCAACAACCTGATGAGTCAGCTCCAGTTTGGAAGGATTCATCTGCTCTGGATTGGCTCAGGCCATATGGTTGATAATCTTATCCACCAGATCGACGAATGCTGCTGGATCAAGGACGCCTGGCCTGTTTCTGCGGTCGGCATGGGCGGCCGAGTACCTCACAGCAAGGACCTCGGGCAGAACATCGATATCTACTCGATGGAATATACCTTCGCCGACGGAACCAAAGCGATCTGCGGTTTTCGCCGAATGAACAATGCCCGCGGTGAGTTTGCCACATTCATTCACGGTACCAGGTGTGCGGCGCAGTTCTCCGGCAGGACCCACGCCGCAACCGTCCACATGTACAAGGACCAGCGTATCGAAAAGGACAAAATCGTATGGACACCCACAAAGGACGCCCACAGTCCCTGGCAGTACGAGTGGAACATCTTAATCGACAGTATTCGCAACGACCGGCCGCATAATGAAATTAAGCGAGCGGTCTACTCGGACCTCACGTCTCTCATGGGCCGCGCCGCCTGTCATACAGGCCAGAAGATAACCTGGGACCAGATGATGAAGTCCAAATTCCAGTTCTGCGACTATCTCGACGACCTTGACTTCGACAGCCCGGTTCCCGTCAAAGCCGACGAAAACGGTCAATTCCCAGTCCCCATTCCGGGAAAGTGGAAGGAGGTTTGAGGATGATTCGGTTATACTAAAGAACCGCCCTGCCGCTATGCAGGACATTCAGAAACCAATAAACGGTTTGCTAAATCGTCAGAACTGCCCTGTCGTTAAACAGGATATTCCGAAAATAATAAATGGTTTTCTAAATCGTCATAGGGGTAAACGCCCCTACCGCGGATTCGAATCCCGCCCTCTCTGTTTTGTGTGGTTCTGGTTTCTTCTCTGGCGAACTACTTTTGGATTCCTATTTCCCGGGCGTGTTTTCGATTTGATCGGCGATACCGTTTTCGTTCCTGTCGGTGATGCCGCTATAGGGGTGGTTAACGACGGCCTTCCAGGCACATTTACGCATCAGCTTGTCAAGCTCGGCGTTATATTCGGTGACCTCAAAACCGGCTTCTATCAACTCGGGCGATTTCTTATAGATTGCTGCATAGTAAACATAGCCTTCCCACCAGTGCATGTGTTTGCCGAGATGGCCTCCGTCGCTCCAGAGTGTGTATTCTTTTTTACAGAGGTGTTTGGAAATTCCCTCGATGCCGGGCAGTTCCCCGGCGTAGTAGAGTTTGAGGAGTTCGAGCATCGAATTTCCGACCGGGATGACGTGGACCTTGCCGGGATATTTTTTCCGGAGAGGTTCCATGATATTTTTGACCCTGATGTTTACCATTTTCTGACCGGCATCGAACTTGTCCAGGCTGAGTTCTTTTTCGCTCCTGTAAAAAACGGTCCCGGTCCAGGCATCCTGGAGGTAGAAGACCATCTTCGGATTGTATTTGAGGCAGAAATCGATCCACTGCTCAAAATTCTCTGGCTTGTCGTTATGAAAGATGCCCCATGTCATAACGTCCCACCGGCCGGTAGCGATGGCGGGAATCAGAATGGGATTCGGTTCGCTGTTGCCATCGGACTTTCCGATTTCGGCCAGCCAGATTGCATTGGCAGTTCCACTGCCTCCACCGCTGATATGTTTGCGCTGATGGTGGCCGTCCAGGCCGGCGGCCTTTGCGATTGCGGGCAATGTCCAAAGGGCCGGAGCAACCCAACTGTGCCCGGTCGAAACGATTCGAAGGCCATTGCCTTTGGGGTAGCTGAGCGGGCCTTTCTCGAGGGCTTTAACGGTGTTGGAGGCCATTTCCTCAGCCAGTTCTGCATCAGATTTCTCTGATACATCAGTGTTTTCTACCGTCTTGTCATCGCTTTTGTCGGCCTCCTTCTCCTGGTCGGTGGGAATGCTGGTCTTCACGGCGGCGGGAGTCTCGGCAGCAATTTTCTTCTCCAGACTTCGTTTCCACTGGTCGCCGAGTTCTTGCAGAGTTCGGCCGGTAGCCTCCTTCCACAACTCCTGGTTATACCTGCCTTCTCGAGCGGCCGCGTTCAACTTACGCACAATGTTCTTGTCGTACGTCTCGGTGACCCAGTTGAGGAAATTTCCGGTGATGCGATAGCTGCCGTCGTAGCGAGCCCGCGCTATGTTTCTCCCGGTCACTTCGGCACCACGAGTCTGGGGCTCATACAGGAACCAACGGATATAGTCGGCGATTCCCTCCACGAGCCAGCCGGGATTTCGTGTAGCGTTGCGATTGGTTCGCCGCGCCCGGCCGTACTGTTGGACGACATGCACCAGCTCGTGAACGACCGCGCCTTTGGCTTCGCCCTGCAATTGCCGCCTGAACCAGCGTGCACCACACCGGATTCGTGTTCCACTTGCCGCGGCCACACCTTGCATGTTCGGACTAAATGTGATGCTGACCCTGCCTGGTGCTTGATATCCCGGGCTGGGGAGCATCTTGACGATTTTCGGATACCATTGCTGCAGAACCGGCGCCAGCTCCTTGTGCGCCCATTCTGTCAGGTCGGGTGTTTCCGACGTATAGATGGTGATCTGATATTTTCCTCCCTCAGCCTCGAATGTTTCCCCGTACGTTTTTGCTGCCTGCGTCACGACAACCACAGGCGCATTGGGCTCGACTACGTCAATTTCGCTATAGAACGTGTTGCCGAAGGGATCTGTCCCTTCAGTGCGTGAAATGTCAAACAGCAGATAATGATACCTGCCGATGGTGCCGTTGGAATCACAAATGCTGACGCCATACTGCCCGCCGGGTCTTTCCTTCGGTCGTGTATTGACGCTGGCGACCAGTTTCCACCCGCACGTCTCCGGGTCGGTCCCCGTTTTTGGCTTAGGATTAAAATCATCGGCTCGTCCATCGCCGGCATAGAGTTTATAGACCTGCGGCCCTCTTGTGCTTGTATGCCACGAATAGGTGTTTACCTGCTTGATATCGATTGTGCCGCCGAGGTCAACAAGAAGCCTGCCGCCATTGGTGCCAGCGTTAAAAAAGAAATTCTCAGAAGGCTGGTCTTCCTCAGTGGGGATTTTGCCGTCGTGAAGCTTGTCGACGTTGCCGCCATTGCGGTCCCTCCTGCCGTCTACGATGGTGAACACGGCTTTTGCGGCCGCGTCGCTTTTTGAGGGCGAAGGAACATTCTTGAACTTGAAATTGGACGTGGCATATTGGTTGCGGTTATGGTCGGCAACGATTTTGATCTCGGCGCGCGAGGCCATTGCGAACATCAGGACAGTTAAAACTCCAACAATAAATATTACGCGAGATTTCATAAAATCCTCCGTTAATTTAATCTGACATTTCCCATATAACTTGTATACCCTTCCTCAGCTACGAGCCGGTGCAGGAAAAACATTATCCCTTTCCCTTGACTTCAACAAGATAAATCATCGTAGGTTCCCGCGGCTGTTCAGGCTTTCGGTCCCGGTTGGGTGAGTCTGTTTCCTGCTGCATATAATGTATATATCCCTGGGGCAAGGGGCCGTGATTGACAGCGCGGATATGCGGTATCCCGGAATAAGCAGCTTTAGCTTTCTGGAAAAGATATTGGCCGGGTTTCATATTAAGCAATTGTTTTCTGGTGAGAACCAACTGTCCTTTTTTGGGATTTGCATATGTGTAGCTGTACGTTACCAGTATTTTTTCGTCATTCGTGATTGAAACTCTGGGTACAGGGGGATTTTGTGGAATCGTCCCCCGGCCTTGAAAATAAAAGCGGTGCTTCCAGTTAGTTATTTGAATGATTTTCCATTTCGTCTCGACCGGAGTTGCGATATATATTTGATTATGGCCATTGGTATCAAAGCGTGTATAGCCAATGTACGGGTGTCCCCGGCCATCCACAGTTAAAGAGCCACCATTGAGCAATCCGCTTTTCTGCTTGATATGTTCCACTACGTATGCATTCTCAGGTGTTATCGGCAGTTCCAAATCAGACCCATCCCAGCCCTTCCAGGACAATCCATGGTCGAGACTTTTGGCATAACAAATATCAAAATTGGTAATGACATCCGGAGTTTGTCGCCAACACCATGCAATATGCCACAGTCCATCCTTATCCTCCAAAATGCCTGACTTTGGAATTTTGCCAGCAGCGTCTTCGGCCACAACACCAAACGGATAAGCGTTGCATGTAGGATTGCGATCGCGGCCATTGGTGAGAGCCGGTACAGTCTTTATCCATTGTTTAGTCCGTTCATCATAATGGACCAGGATTCGCATTCCGTTTCCACTGCCACCATGCCGGTACATAATGTAGATTGAGCCATCGCGGAGTTTCAACACGCTCGGATACGTGACTCTTTCTTCGTAGTCACCGGTCCACTTGTGAATCGGCTGGAATGTGTGTATGTTTGCAGGGGCTTTTGTTCGATAATACCGCAAAGGGGCGCAGTGCATGTTACCTGTAATGTGAAGATATCCTTTTCGGTCCTGAAAGAGTATGACGCGGTTGTGTGTGTCCCAACCAACTTTTTCCGGGAGCTTAGCGAAGTCCCATTTTGTCTCTGTCAGTTTCCGCTTTCCAACGGTCATATTGTGGTCACCGTCATAAAAAGCGATGTACTGGTATTCGCCGTCCGAAATTAAACATCGGCCGCCGTTGACCGGATGTGAGGCCAAACCTTTCGCAACCGGAATTTTGTGCATTTTCATTTCCTCAGCGCTGGAAACGGCCATGCAACCAGAGAGTATGCAATAACAGATAAGAACAGATATACAGCGTCGTACAAACATATTGAGTGCTCCCTAAACTATTGTTCCCGGGTCAACTGTGCTCAGCTACATTACTGAGCCTGGTTTTGTGTAATATATCAAATTATTCCTGAAAATTAAACCCGGATTTCCCAGGTAAACCGTGACAAAGTAACATGATTTTGATAGTATAGGGCTAATGGATGCTGTTTAAGGCGGTTTTGCTGTTCTGATCGGGAAAGAATACCCAGCATAGTATCACTGCGTTGCTGCGACAGTCAGTTTACAGTCGTCTTGCAGGGTATGAAGATACCAACGATGCTGAACGACTCTCTGTTGATCCTGCTATGCGTCAAGCAGTCGATAGAATGCCGGTTGATGATTGGCTGTAGCTGAGAGGGAGATTAGTGTTTGAATAATCATCAATACTTATGTAAAATGTCCCCTGATTAGATAGTTTGCATTGTTGTATATATGGCTGAAATAGTCTAGTCCATTTTGACGAACCTATAGTTGATACTTGAACAATAGAAATAAGATTCCTGACTCCACAGCAAACACATGAATGACGTTACTCGAATATTGAATGCGTTTGAGAAAGGGGATATTCGGGATGTGGATAAACTACTTCCACTTGTTTATGAAGAGTTACGTCTTCTAGCAGCCCAGAAGCTATCGCAGGAAAGGCCGGGACAAACTCTTCAGGCAACTGCTCTCGTTCATGAAGCCTATATTCGCCTCGTTGGCTCAGAAGCACAGGATTGGGAGAACCGCGGTCACTTTTTTAAGGCGGCCGCAGAAGCTATGCGCCGTATTCTCATAGAGAACGCGCGTCGTAAGAAGAGCTTAAAACGCGGAGGAGAGCATCTAAAAGTAGACCTTGATAGTGCAGCGGCAGCTATTGAAGAGAAATCCGATGAATTAATCGCCCTTGACGAAGCACTAACAAAGCTGGAAGTTGAGGATTCTTTGAAGGCTGAGCTCGTAAAACTCCGCTTCTTCGCAGGTTTGAGCATTGATCAGGCAGCCAAAGTACTTCAGATTTCTCGTTCCACAGCCATCCGACACTGGTCTTTCGCGCGGGCATGGCTTTTTCACAACATCAAGAAAGGCGGCTGAATAAGCCTTTTTTTCTTATTTCCTTTATTTTTTTACTTTTAGTGAGTCGATTTTGACCTGAATTTCGCATTGTAATATGAAGTAAATATATAAGGAGCCAAATGTGGGGCCTAAATTAAAAGATATTGAAAAAATATATCACGCAGCGGTGAAAATAAAGTCACAAACCAGACGGTCTGAATATCTGGATGGTATTTGCGGTGAAAATGCTCCCTTGCGTACTCAGGTTGAGGCTTTACTTAAGGCTGACGAAGAGGCAGGCGATTTTCTTGAGGCACCTGTCTTTGATGCAGATATAACTGTCGATACTTCACCAATTACGGAAGGGCCCGGCTCAGTCATAGGCAAATACAAGCTTCTGGAGCAGATTGGCGAAGGAGGAATGGCCGTTGTCTATATGGCTGAACAGGAAAAACCGCTTCGTCGCAGAGTGGCCCTGAAAATCATCAAACTTGGCATGGACACAAAGCAGGTTATTGCTCGCTTTGAGGTCGAGCGTCAGGCACTGGCCCTAATGGATCACCCCAATATTGCCAAAGTGTTCGATGCCGGCACAACTGAAACAGGCCGGCCTTACTTCGTTATGGAACTGGTCCGAGGCGTGTCCATCTCCAAATACTGCGACAAGAACAAGCTGGATACTAAGCAACGGCTGGACTTGTTCGTGCAGGTATGTAACGCTGTTCAGCACGCACATCAAAAAGGTATTATCCACCGCGATATCAAGCCTTCTAACGTTATGGTAACCCTGCATGATGGCAAACCGGTTCCCAAGGTTATCGATTTTGGAATAGCCAAGGCGACCAGCCAAAGGCTTACTGAAAAAACGTTGTTTACACGATATGCCCAGATGATTGGCACGCCGGCCTACATGAGCCCTGAACAGGCGGAAATGAGCGGCCTGGATGTGGATACGCGTACCGATATATATGCGCTGGGTGTCTTGCTATATGAACTATTGACTGGAGCCACGCCTTTTAGCGAAGAGCAGCTTCGTGAGGCGGGATACGTTGAGATGCAGCGGATTATCAGTGAAGAGGAACCGCTCAAACCCTCGACAAAGCTGAGCACGTTGGGAGATACTTTGACAGACGTTGCCGAACACCGCAAAGCCAGCCCGGATTTGCTCCAGAAACTTATACGTGGTGATCTGGACTGGATTGTCATGAAGTCCTTGGAGAAAGACCGTACACACCGATACAACGCTGCTGCTGAAATGGTAGCTGATATTGCCAGACACATCAATCACGAGCCGGTATTGGCTGGACCGCCCAGCACGCTCTACCGGCTCAGGAAATTCGTACAAAAGCATCGGAAAACTGTAGCTGCGGTAGTCACCGTTGTGTCTGTCCTCATTATAGGTTTTGTGGTTAGTACAGCGATGTATTTTGTCGCTGATGAAGCGCTTGATAAGGAAGCAGTCGCCCATAAGGTGGCTGAGCAAGCACGTCAGAAAGAAGCTGACGCTCGTGTCAAAGCTGAGCAAGCCGAAAGCATCGCACAGAAGCAGCGCAATGAGGCCAGACGCAGTTTATATTGTGCCCATATGGTCACCGCCCGACGAGATTGGGAGGATGGACGAGTCGCAGGCCTTGCGCAGCTACTGGATAGCCATCGCCCCAAGCCTGGGCAGGCTGACCTTCGTGGCTGGGAATGGTACTATCTGGACAGTCTGTGCAACCTGAGCCTTCTTACCTTGCACGGCCACATAGGCACTATACGTTCGGTGGCGTGGAGCCCAAACGGCCGACATCTGGCCTCCGCAGGTGACGATCACACTGTCAGAATTTGGGACGCGGTTGAAGCAAAGCCAATCTCAGTCTTGCGTGGTCATAGGTTACAGGTGAACTCAGTCGCGTGGAGTCCGGATGGCCGGCACCTCGCTTCGGCAAGCGACGACGAAACGATCAAGATTTGGGATTGGACCAATGGGAAAGCGGCCCTTACTTTCACTGGCCACAAGGGGCCGGTTAACTCTGTCACCTGGAGCCCAGACGGAACACTGATAACATCGGGGGGTGAGGATTCGACGGTGAGGATCTGGGATGCGGCAACTGGAGAGGAGGCCCTTTGCCTTTACTCTGAGTCAAGGCAAGAGCCCGTTCTGTCGGTGGCCTGGAGCCCAAATGCACGATGGGTGGCAGCAGGACACGGGAGAGGGTCAGACGGACACGGAACCGTTACCTTGTGGAACGTGTCCACCTCGCAACATCGCCACCTGCGCGATCTCGCAGGGTACGGGGCCGTCAACTCGGTAGCCTGGAGCCCGGATAGCCGACTCGTAGCGTCAACAACCGACCATTTGAGGATCAAGGTCTGGAATGCGGCCACCGGAAACAAGAAGTCCGTCCTCCGCGACCACAAGAGCAAGGTCTACTCCGTCGCCTGGAGTCCTGATAGCCGGTGTCTGGCCTCGGCAGGTGACGACCAGACGGTCAAGATTTGGGACCCGGCAACTAAGGAAGTGCTCATTACATTATGTGGACATACGGGCGCCGTAAACTCAGTCGCCTGGAATCCAGACGGGCGAAAACTGGCGACGGGGAGCGAAGACGGAACGCTCAAGATCTGGGACGCGACAGAAACTGAGGAGGCTCTCGTGACGCGCAGGCACCCTAATTGGGTGATTTCCGTTAGTTGGAGCCCTGACGGTCAGCGACTTGCTTCGGCGCATCTGCTGCCGACGTTCGGTATCTGGGACCCACTGACTGGAGAGGAGTTACTCACCTTCCATGGTCACAGAGGGAGGATTTGGTGTGTGGCATGGAGCCCCAACAACAAGAGATTGGCCACTGCGAGCATGGACAGCACAGTCAGAGTTTGGGACGCTGCCGGCGGACCCGCCCTCTTTACTCTCAAGGGTCACAAAGGGCAAGTGAGATTTGTGGCCTGGAGTCCTGATGGAGAAAAGCTGGCTTCGGGAGGCTTGGACTCGAACGTGCTGGTCTGGAACGCGACGACCGGAGAATTGATCTCCACCTTGCGGGGACACAAGTCTGGTGTGCATGCGGTGAAATGGAGCCCGGATGGCCGGCAACTCGCCTCTTCAAGTGCCGACAGAACAATCCAGGTCTGGGACATCAACAGTGACAAGATCATCATGACCTTCCGGGGGCATACGGCCACGGTGAATTCCCTGGCCTGGAGTCCGGACGGAGGTCAATTAGCGGGGGGAAGCGACGACGGGAAGGTGGCAGTTTGGGAAGTTAGCAGCGGCCGAGAGGTGTTTTCAGTACAGGGGCATACAAGTTGGGCCCGCTCCGTCGTGTGGAGTCCGGACGGGCGACGGTTAGCCTCTGGTGGTGGCGACAGAACAATCAAGATCCGCGATGCAGCCACGGGTGAGGAGGTCCTTGCACTTCTCGGGCACGAAGCCCAGGTGTTCTCTGTAGCCTGGAGTCCGGATGGGCGGCGATTGGCCTCCGGCAGCTTTGACTGTACGGCGAAAGTATGGGATGCATCAATCGGCTATGAGCTGGAGAAAGATCCTAATTTTGCAGCACATCGTGTTGAGTATGTACGGAGACATTCGGCGCGGGTGTACACTGGGCACGGTATAGCAGGAGACCATGAAAACAAGTACAACGAAGCCATTAACAATTATGAATCAGCGATCGAAGCGGATCCGAGTTATGCGCGAGCTTATAATGCCCTTGCCTGGTTGTTGGCTACGTGTCCGACGGCTGAGGTTCGCTACGGTGCCAAGGCGGTCGAGAATGCCACCAAGGCCTGCGAACTTACGAACTGGAAGAACACTGACTACCTGGACACGCTTGCGGCCAGCCATGCTGAGGACAATGATTTTGATAAGGCCATCAAGTGGCAGCAAAAAGCGATAGATTTGTTAGGGGTGGGACAACGCTCCAGATACCAGCTTGCGTTTAAAGCAAAGATGGGACTATATCAAGCAGGTCAGTCGTACCATAGGCAGCCACTTTTTGCAAAACAGATGATAGCGTGGTGGAAATTTGATGAAACCGACGGCGAAACCGTTATTGATTCATCCGGCAACGGCCTTGACGGGAAACTCGTGGGCGGTGGTGCACGTATCATTTCAGATCCGGTTAGAGGCAATGTCTTGAGCCTGGATGGTGACGGTGACTATGTAGACTGTGGAAACAATCTGATCTTCGACATCACCGACGAAATTACACTCGCGGCCTGGGTAAATATCACGACCGTCCCATATAAGTGGACAGGCATCGTCACTAAAGGCGACTCCGCCTGGCGGCTTTCCACCGAGAAAGACCAAAGAAGATTCCACTTTGCCGTTACTTCTGCAAGTGGTGTGCGGTTGGACCCTATAGAAGCCCATGGAGAAACCGAAGTAGCCGCGAACGAATGGCATCACGTCGTTGGAACGTATGACGGAGCGAATATCCGTTTATATGTAGATGGCGTGGAGGACACAGGAAGTCCCATGTCTTATAGCGACAAAATTGACGTTAATAGGGAAAACGTATTGATAGGTGCAAATCCGCAATTGCCAGGAAGAGGAGCGAACCGCCTGATTGATGATGTGCGGATTTACAGCTATGCCTTGGGTGAGGCTGAGGTCAAAGAACTCTATGCCGGGCGCGGTCCCGGCCCGAACGAAAGGCCGGAATGATTTTGAATGTCAATAACTAAAAGCATAATTTATCTTTGCCAGAGAATAGTTCAAAGACGTAAACGTTTGAAGTGATACTGAAAGTCCAGCATTGTAGAATTCTGCGTATCTTTTACAACGCTGAGAATTGAAAACTGAAAAAGAGGGCCGGTGAGTAACGTGCCACCAAGCAAGAACTCACCAGCCGGACCTGACCCGGGCGGCTTTGTTTGCGCGCCAGGGCCAAGATTTATTTAATTATAACAAAAACTAATAACTGGGTCAAGGTTAATGGAGGTTAGGAATATGCCACAAGCGAAACAATTTTTTAATTTGTTATGTTTGTTTTTAAGCGACTGTTTATCTGGATTTAAGAAAGGAGGCCTATCGAAACAGCCGAAAATTTGATCGTAAAATCATTGCACATTGTTTGATTTATAGTCAGGGTAAAGTGAATTGAAAATCTCGAAATGGAAAGGAAAAATGCTATGAAAACTAAAATGTTGATGAGTATCTTACTGAGCTTTCTTGTGACTTCACTTGTGGCAGCAGAAATCCCAGCGAACGATAAAGCCAAAGAAAATGCACAAGCTCCCGAAAACTCGCCCGTAATAGATGACGATTGGGAGCTGACGCGTTTGCCACACTACGTACTGTCTGATGTACCAGACTTAAAAGCGCTTTTAGGAGTTCGGCACGAGTTCCACGAGTTCCCAGGACTGTTTTCGACAGACTTGACACCAGAACAAGTAGAATATCTGGATGGGTTGGGAATAGATACAGTGCCAGTTCAGCTATATCAGATATCAGCCAAGCCAGTTTGCGGTGATGGGATAGCTCAGAAGAGTGAACAGTGTGGGGAACCGGGATTGCCGAACTGCCCGGAAGGATATGTGTGCGAAAACTGCAAATGTGTCGAAGAAACCGCACCGCCTGAACCGCCTGCTGAAAGATCTTGCTACCCGAGGATGCGATGGCCTCGGAATGTTCGAGAAGTCAATGGCGGCTCAGGAGGGACGGGTGTGACAGTAGCGGTTTTGGATACAGGAGTTTATAAAAACCATCTGGATTTGAAAGCCAATGTAGGATATTGTAAAGATGCCACCAAAAGAGGAATCAGAGATGGCTGTACGGATAGTGTTGGTCACGGAACTCATGTATCTGGAACGATATTGGCCAATGGGGGAGACGATGGGCAGGGAATTCTTGGAGTGGCACCCGAAGCAACATTAATGGCAATAAAAGTCTGTGGAAATAGAGGGTGTTGGGGTGATGATATAGCGGAAGCAATCTACTATGCAGCAGATAATGGAGCAAATATAATCTCGATGAGCCTGGGTGGTGATTCACCTGACTTACTAGTTGAGGCGGCAATAGGCTATGCGGTTTCTAACGGAGTCTTACTGGTCGCATCGGCAGGAAATGATGGGCCAGCTTTAGGGAGTATAGATTACCCAGCGACTCATGCAGAGGTAATAGCCGTAGGAGCAACTGGCTTCTGCTCCGTGCCAGATTGGTCTTCAAGAGGAATTAATGATGGTGACTATGTAATAGAAGAGAAAGAAGTTGAATTTGGAGCTCCTGGTCTTGACATAGAATCCACGTACATAGATGGCTGTTATGTGCTTATGGACGGGACGAGTATGGCGGCACCGCATGTATCCGGGTTGGCAGCGATCTTGTGGCAGGGTAGCGCAGAAGCTACAAGGAGTTACTTGCAGAGTACAGCAGTGGACTTCTCGCCTGATGGAGATGACCCGGCAACTGGATTTGGGCAGCCGATAGCAGCAGCTCCCGGCCTAACGGTTCTAAATCCTAACGGTGAAGAATCATGGCATCTCGGAGGTAGCTATGCTATAGAGTGGATTTCGAAAGGCGGTTCTGGAACCGTTGATATTTACCTTCTCAAGGGGGGAATTCTTCACAGCCAGCTTGCCGATGACATCATTACGAATGTGGGAGTCTTCCTTTGGGATATACCGATGGACTTACTACTGCTTGGTTCAGATTACCGCATTCGGATAGACGATGGAATCAACACAGATGAAAGTGATGCGGTTTTTTCAATTGTTGAACCATCGAGCACTTTTGATATCGCCTATGACCGAACGAATGCGAGCATGTGGTTCGGGGGAGATGACAGATATGCTCCTCCCGGACGAAATGTCGGCGTCGGACAGTCTTTCCTATTCAATGAAGATGCATCACTTCGGACGTTTGGATTCCGCTTTGGAAGAGAGTTTGACTATCACGAGAATCCAGACGGGACAGGCCACGCTGTTGATCTGATTTTGCATATCAGGTCTGAAGATGGAAATATAATAGCCGAGAGAGAAACGAACGTTCCGGCGACCTTTTCCGGTGGCTGGGTTCTTTTTGATATTAATCTGACATTCCAAGCTGGGACAACGTATATATTCACCTGCTATCTCAAAGATGGCTCTACAAATATGCTTTCTACAGGTGTTCGTGGATGGGCTGGTTGTTTGGATTTAATTCCCAATAGCGTAGGTTATGGAGGTGGGAATGATAGTGACCGTATTGATCAATGGTCGGACTGGAACACACATCCCTGGGATTTCAATATTCGGTTACAGGGTGAATGGATAGATTAGCTCCGTAAAGGGCACTACAAAATACCGCCTTACAAAATCCCTCGATGCTCCGGTTTCGGGGGATTTTGTTTTATGTTTTGGAATTGTGTGCCTTTAGACGCTTATTTACACAATGCCGTAACCGTTTAACTCTGAAGGGAGGAATATTATGTGTAAGAAGTAGAGGTAATGCTTATGGAACAATGTTGTAGCTAATCAGACGGATTGCATTTACTTGAATGGATTCAAAAATTACATTCTGTTGGCTGCGAGAGATTCGCAGCATAAGAGGAAACTACGGAAACACATTAAGAAAGGTAGGTAGAATCATGAAAAAGATTATCTTAGTTTTGGCAGTGCTTATACTTGCCACACCTGCATGGGTAAGCGCAACGGACACGGACAACGATGGCATACCAGACTTGGACGACAACTGCCCCCTTACGCCGAATCCGGAACAGGAGGACAGCGATATGCCTGAGGGCATAATCTCTTATTGGAAGTTTGATGAAGTAAGTGGATCAACAGCATACGATTCGGTCGGCCAAAATCACGGTGCTGTTTATGGAGCACAATGGACTACCGGTCAAGTCGGCGGAGCATTGAGCTTCGACGGTACCGGTCAGTACGTGGTCAATGAGGGTATCGGAGCCTCCTTAAATGGTTTGAACGCCGTGACGTTCTCCCTCTGGTGCAAGTCTAACGTGATTGGAACAGATAGCGGTGCTCTCATCTGTACCGACCCCGATCGCACTGACAACAGAGACATGCGCTATGACAAAGATGGCGCAATGAGCGGCCGCTATAATGTTATCAAGTGTGGGATCACATCGACCGACGGTATACACGAAGTGGAGAGTTCCGACAGTGTTCAGACTACCTGCTGGCAACACATTGTGATGACCTGGCAGAGTGGCGAACTCGTCAAAATATACATCAACGGGCAGTTAGATAATTCGTATACAAATCAGCCTCCCCGAGCCGGCACCTTGACGGGCTACACGAAGTTGATTGTTGGCGCGGGCGGCAAAGATACCGGCAGCACGTGATGGGATGGTCTGCTTGACGAAGTTGTAATCTACGACAGGGCCTTAACTGCAGAAGAAGTTCAACAATATCATCAAGGCAGTTTAGCAGGTTATGGCTATTTGGGTGACGGTGGAGATGCATGTGATAACTGTCCATTTATTTATAATCCGGATCAAGCAGATGAAGATGGAGATGGTTTAGGAGATTTATGTGAGGATTATCCAACTGCTGCCAATCCCGGACAGGACATCAGCTTTGTGGAGGATTCAACGTCGGTGATTCTCGAGCCCTTATCTACCGTTGGGCATGTCATACAGATTGAGAATACAAGTCTGTGTTCGCTAAAGATTATGGATGTTGAGATTAGCGGCTTTACTGTTGTAGATGTTCAAGTTCTTACTCCGCTGCCGGTGACAGTGGATCCCGGGCAAATAGCCGATTTGACCGTGGGAATCACCAGCGGCGAATTGGAAGTTGTAGAGACCGGTATAGTGACATTGATAGGTGAAGGCCAGGCCAGTGAGGTCTCAGGTCACTTGAATATTCAGGTTACCGGCGACCTTTTGCCGGACCTGACACCTGTTACGACCGGCGGAAGTATCGTAGTAACCGGAACGAACGGGTCGCCTCCACTTGATGAGGCCGAGGCGTTTACGATTTCCGCTACCGTCTCGAACGTGGGTGCTGCGGCGGCAGGTCCCTTCATTGTGAACTTTTTCGATGGCACGACACTGTTGGACTCTGTGGAAGTTCCTGGAGGACTGGCCGTTGGAGCTTCGACCAACGTTGCATCCAGCGAATTGCCGGGCGGTACATTGGTTGTAGGCTTCCACGTGATCCGCGTCGAAGTTGTTTTGCTCGAGGGCGGGGAAGAGATGACGACCGCTAATAATTCGACCGCAACCTATATTGGAGTCGGTTCGCTGCCGGTCACAGGTGCGGTGATTGTCGTTTCTGCTTCGGTCAACGAGGGTTGCACGGGAGACGTCATCTACGTTTCGGGACGCGCAGACTACTTTTTTGTTTCCGACACGGGCAGTGTGCTCGACTTTCCGGTACAGGGCGGTCTGGTTACGGTGACAATTTTCGATGAGAACTTGAATTTCATAAACAGTGCCTCAACGGTCCACACGCTGACTACCGGCACATTTGTACAGCCGATCAGCGCACCCGGGCCGGGAACTTACAGCGTTCTGGTTGAGGTGACTGATTTTAGTCTGACCGGTGTGGTGGAAGTACCGCTGGAGATTTTTGCTGAGGCCGACTGCATCATCGGCGGTACGCCCGGCGTGGGAACTCCACCGCCTGTCTTGCCTCCAGGATTAAATATCGACCTGTTTGTCTGTTCGTGCGATATCGAGTTCCTGGCGAGTGATTGCCAGACTCCACTTACAGGTGAGCCCACTACGGAGGATACAGTCTGTATTCGCACTACGATCCACAATTATGGGGCTGATCCGATTTCAAATCAGCCGGTAATCATCACCGCCCACATTCAGGAAGGTGATGGGTTCACATCTGAGACAATCGGTCAGACGTTGGTGAACTTTGTCGGTGGCGGCACCGTCGAGTTTACTACTCTGTGGACACCCGGCCAAAATGGTGAGCACGTCATTGAGGTGGCAATAGAGCCGACAATCAGCCAGTATCGTGATAACGATGTGGCGACCAGAGGCATACAAGTGGGCACGGCCCAGCCGAGCACCGAGATTCTCATAACGACTGAAATCGGCGGCGGTTGCGGAGGCCTAATAGACGTCTCCGGTCGTGCAGTGTACGCCGGGACCTCGGACACGATGGCAACTGGTGTTCCCGTCGGATGTGGGGCCGTCACGGCTACGCTGTTTAACGCGGACGATCCAACTACTCCATTGGCGAGTGCCACCGGCGCCCACACCGACAGAAACGGCTCCTATCGGATCAGAATCTCTTCAGTGTCGCAACCTCCGGGCACATACATCGTCAAAGTATTGGTAGATGACTGCACTTTGATAGGCATTGGAGAGACTTCCTATGTCTGTCTACCGCCCCAAGCTCCCGATCCCATCGCCCCACCACCAATACCAGATTTCGTCGACCTGTATTTGTTCTCCGAGGATATTTCGTTTTTGGGCGATGGACTATGCCAGACCGGTCTGTTCCATAATCCTTTCCCTGGTGTCGAAATAGGTGTCGGGGCAACGATCCACTACTTCGGCAACGATGCTCTGACCGATCAGCTTGTTACTGTTAGCGAGATTGTCCCCATTGGAGATATGTTGGAAATACTTCCCATTGGTGACACTTACGTCGACTTCCCCGCCGGCGGTGGAATCGCAAGCTTATGCATGCCATGGACACCCCAGGCTGCGGGAACGCGCGTCATACAGGTGAAGGTGAGCCCAACTGTTGTGCAGTTCGAGCTCAATGACGCGGCAACCCGCGCCATCACGGTTGGTGTGGCACTGTGCCGACTTGACCTTGATGCCACAGGAATTGATTTGCTTCAGGGGGAATCCGGGCAATTGACGGTAACCGGTGTTGACGACGCAGATATCACACGGGCATTTGATTTGAGTGTTAAGTCCCTTCTCCCAGGCGGTCTGCCGGAAGGAATGACGGCCGTCCTTGGCCAGTCTTCGCAAGTGCCTTTGCCGTTTACGACAACCTTGATAATAAGCACCACGTCAAATACGCCGCCCGGACGGTATCCACTGTTTATCGTTGGCGTCGGCGATAGCTGTTCGGCCATTGCTACGTTCACTGTAAACGTCGCGCCCTCTAACCAGCCGCCGGTAGCGGTATGCCAGGATGTAACCGTTTCGGCTGGGCTGGGCTGCACGGCCGACGTCTCTATTGACAATGGCTCCTATGATCCCGATGGCGATCCGATTACCATCACACAAGATCCGCCAGGCCCGTATCCACTCGGAGATACCTTAGTGACTCTGATGGTAACGGATGACCAAGGAGCGTCAGACCAGTGTACTGCTACGGTAACAGTGGTTGACACGACCCCGCCGGTTATCACCTGTCCACCGAGTGTGACGCTTGAATGTCCGGCAGACACGAGTCCAAGTGCAACAGGGCAAGCAACCGCCAGCGATACCTGCGGTGGTGTAACGACCATACACAGTGATGCCTGGGCGCCAGCCTGTGGCAATACAGGAACGCTCACACGTATATGGACGGCGATAGACGAATATGGTAACAGTTCAAGCTGCACACAGACCATCACAGTAGTAGACACGACCCCGCCGGGGATCGTATCTATCAATGGTAACCCATTGCTGGCGGCTGTCAATTCGGGCGTGACATTTGATGCTGTGTTCTCCGAGATATGTGGAGAATCGGTTGATGCAACCTGGATATTCGGTGACAGCTTCACTGAAGTGCAGAGTCCGACAACCACATCTGTGTCAACAACAGCAACCCATGTATACACTGTGCCCGGTATCTATGTGGTCACGGTTACAATTATCGACCAGTGCGGCAACTCAGCAACGGATAGTATAATCGTTGTCGTATATGATCCCATTGCAGGCTTCACCACCGGCGGCGGCTGGTTCATACCCGACGCGGATAGCTTTATCGACGGTCAAGCGGTTACTGACACAAGATCAAAAGCCCACTTCGGCTTTGTTGTCAAGTATAAGTTAGGCGTGAGTAACCCGGGCGGCAACCTGGGCTTCAAGTATAAAGCAGGCGGCATCGACTTGGACAGCACGAGTATGGAATGGATGGTGGTCCAGTCCGCTACTAAGGTCCGCTTCAAAGGCGAAGCGACAGTCAACGGCCAAGGACCCTACACTTTTAAGGTCACTGCCGAGGACAATGGCCAACCCGGCACTAATGATACGTTCCAGATAGAAATCTGGATGGGCGTGGTGGCTGATACGGAAAATGCCCCTCCGACTCCCAAACACAAGGCAAAGGGGATCCTCGGTGGAGGCAACATCAAGATTCATATCTTCTAAATCGCCCCAATGATAGTCAGGATTCTCAATAATCTTGGTTAGACATCCAAGAAAGGGCTGCGAGCTACACCCTCGTGGCCCTTTCTTTTCTACGTAGTGCCAAAATGAACCATAAATGGCAGTGGCTGGCAATGCAGTGGCGAGCCGTATGTGTTCAGCGAGACGATTGGTCAGCCGGATGCGGCTTATTCGACCGGTGCAACTATGAGTTGTTAGGCGGCTTGTTACAGTTCAAGCGAAGGTGATTAACTTAAACGCATCAGTTGTCGGACCTAATCCGTGCTGATGGCGGCAGGCCTTTAGTTCGCGGACTTTTTTGGCTGAACGTGACGAGCCGATTCCATACAGCGGGCATGTTCGTTTTGATGCTCCTGCGAACAGTAGCGGAGAGATTGTCACTGCTCATAGGCACACGTTTGACGTACTCGGCGACGAAGTTGCCGGGGGCACGGCCGTACTTGTATTCGTAGGTGAATCCACCGTTGACTGCCAGCCTGGCATCGTCCAGAGACGTGTTAGGCACAGAAATGTAGAACTCGTCCGTGGTAAGGATAGACTCATCAGCCTTTCCGATGAGCAGTTTTTCTGCGGCGAGAGCTTTATAAAGATGGGCGGCGGTAAGCTGGGCAGGGTCGATGAAAGAAAGCTTTTCGGAAATCAGGTTTTTGTAGGGCTCGTCACCATCGGCCTTGCGGAAGCTGCGCAGACGCTCAAAGGATGCCGCGATGCTGTCCATCTGGTAAGGAAAATGTGTGCAGCCCAGGATTACAGTGCTGATTGGCTCTGAATTGGGGCTGCGGCGGTACCGTTCCAGCAGGGACGCGGTATGATAGCGGATATAGTTCTCTACAGAATTAAGCTTCCAGGTGACAGGTGAGTGGACGTCTCCTAAAAGCCCTTTGGTCTCAAAGCTATATTGTGCAGACAGCGCAGGAACAATGTGCGCTGCCTGGTTGCCCACAGCCGGCCCGTGATATTCCACGGTTACAGGAGGTTCGGACGAGGTAATATACGATGGGTCGCCCTCGATGGCGCCGGCAAGACCAAGGCAGCCTTGCTGAATCACTGCCGGGGACTCGATGCCGGCTTGTTCTGCGGCACTTTTGATTGCGCGCACGTAGCCCCGGCTGGTGCATGTGCCCACGGTGGCCATAACAGCGACAGCGCCTCTTTTGCCCGGCTGGTTTATCGTCTGAATGGCACCGTCGGCACCGGCCTGGACAACACCAACGAGATGGACAGGCAGGTCCCAGTGCTTTATCGCATCACGTACCGGCTCCAGGCCGTAAGCGGTAGCTGTGTTGCACGCGATGACGATTGCTTTGACCTGCGGTTTATCGCTGCGCGGCATTTTCGCATCAGCACAAAGCCAGTAGCGCCGGCCGAGGAGAAAGACCACATCCTTTATGATAAGCTCGCGCAGAAAATCAACCTTTTGCTCAGACGGGTAGTTTCCGTAGGGCATGTTTGCCTGGTCGCCCAGGTACACAAAACGCTCGTTCTCGAAATCGAGTCGGCCGTCCGGGACTGGCTTGTGAGTAATGTTGTTAAAGGCATCGATCTCCAGGATAGCTGTGAGCACGGTGAGACCTCCAATGCCGGAGTCGAATATTCCGATTGGAAGCGGTTTCGTCTCAGCCTCATAACGGTCAAAGGGGACCGTAAAGAGTTCCGATTCACCCTGTTTGACCAGTTCCACTATTGAAGGCGCGCTTTGCTCGACCGTTAGACCGCCCTGCCGGGTACATGTCGTCAGCAATATCAAACTAAACAACAATACAAACAGTATGAGTATTTTCTTTTTCATGGTTGTTCCTTACCTGCAAAGAAATTCCCCGGATTACCGGCGATCACATCATTTTTGGGCTAACATAATCTCACTGGATACAATCACTCCCCGCTCATCTTTTATCGTTAGGAACCAAACAGTAGCCTCTTCGGGCGGCGGTGTAGTTACAATAGAAGCCCCTTCGAGGTGACCTGAAAGAGTCTGCCATTTACGCTTGTTGATGGGACCTGTACCGGTTGTGTAATGAAGGGAAGCAGAGACTAATTTCGTTTCTGTTCTGACCTTTGCACGAATCTGGTTATTGCCGGACTGTGGTCGCAGAATCTCTGGAAGGGGCAATCCGTTGTTCAAATGCTCATCGATAAAGAGGCCTATTTCGATTGGAGCCCAGCCCTGTGGATGGCCGTGGGGCATATCGACCGTTATCCGAAAGTTGCGGTCGCTCTTAACCAAGCCATACGTTTTTGCATAACTGTCGAGGGAATATGCAAAATCATTAGTGCCGTTCACAAAGAACACGGGCATTGAGGCCGAACCGATATACATCGACGGCTCCCAGAGGCGGACCCATTTTGCTTTTTGTTGAGGTGTCATTTTGGCAAATTCATTCAGCCAGGTGCTGTTGTCGTGCAGGAAGCCACAGCCATACACAGGGACCGCCGCTTTAAAACGATTATCCAAACCCGCAACGATACACGTCAGATATCCACCCCAACTGATTCCTGTAACAGCAGTACGTTCAGCATCGACTTCATCAAAGCTTCGGATAAGCGAATGGGCCAAAATGACATTGGCAACGGCGTGGTAGGTCCACTGGTCTTGCGCAGGTTCATCGATAGTACCGAATTTGTCTGCATGGTCCTGGCCCGGGCCTCCATCCTGAAGCCGTTTACGGTCAGGGCCGCAACCAGCCAGATCCATAGCAATTGCAGCGTAACCACGCTCGGCCCATAGCTGGACCCATTCCTTGAAAGCTGTTCCTCCCCCACCGTGAACCAATACAACTGCCGGGAAGCGTTGAGTGTTCATATTCTTTTTTTCCAACGTGTCCGGGCTGGCATAATAAGCAAACACTCGCGTTGATTTACCCTTATAATTTGGCCCCTGATAGAAAAGCGACCATATTTGTCCCTCTCGCTGAGACCATTGGTAATGGGGCACTTTGCTCAAAGCAATCAAGTCCCATGGAGTTGTAGGCGGCAGGGATTTGGCCGGACGAATAATGTTACTTTCCTGTGGGAGTACAGAGCAGCCAGGATTAGCCAGCAAGAACGCCAAAACATAGAAGAAGCACCTCAGTCGCAGATTTTGTAAAACCATATTAATAATCCTTTATCAATTTCCCACAATTTCAACAGAGCTTTGTCTGGTGCAAGCGGCTGCTAAGACACGCCGTACATGAAGTGTACCTGCCCAACCAGCATTGTTAAATATACTGCACTTTTCAAAAATTTGTAAAGTGATAATTTTGTGTTTGTTCCCGAATCAGCCACGCCCTTGCTGCTAAGCTTGCCCCGCATCGCTTCGTTGTGCTCGCAATGACCGGGAGGGGAATATCAAGATTGACATTTCTTTGAAGGGCTGTTCTAATATCCATCCTCGAACGAGCCGCTCTCTTGCCGGGGCTCAGGTGCGTGGCTGAATGAATTGAAACGGTAAAAACCTGTTAAAAGTGAAAGGATGGATATCTGAAATGGATGATGTACAAATTTTCACAACGCCGATTCTTGACGGTATCAAAATCAAGGAATATAAGGGTATCGTAATCGTTCGTAACGTTCGAGCGGTAAATATTATCCGTGACTTTTTTACGTCATTTCGCGACATAGTCGGCGGCCGGTCGGGCTCATATCAGGAAGTTATGAAGGCTATGCAGGACGATGTTATTGCCGAAGCCAAAGAAGAAGCCATGAAACTTGGCGCAAACGCGATCGTTGGTTTCGCCCTGGACTACGATAACATCGGTGCGAAAAACAAGTCGCTCATAATGGCTTCGGCCAATGGTACGGCAGTTGTCGTAGGATAGATACGGCCACAGGGCACAACCTAGCGCTCTTGCCGCCGGGGCTGGGTGCGGTGATCGTGAGAAAAAAATATAAAAAAGTTTTTGAAAGGAGTCGTGTAATGGCAAATAAGAAACTTGTCGATGCTTTATGGTCGAAGACTGAGGTCATCGTGCTAACAAAACCTGGCAAGGCCACACAATTTGAGGCAGTTACGCCGCCTTCGAAGGTTCGCTATAATTGGATTCTTTCGGCCTGTTTTATTGCTGCATTAGTCAGCGTTACCGGCTGCGCTTCACAGAAGTTCTCCGCCAACAGCAAAGGTTGGAAGTCACTTTTCAATGGAAAAAACCTAAGCGGCTGGATTATAAAATGCAAGTCGGGCGATAAGGACAAAAAGTTCTGGCGTGTCGAAGGCAAAACCATTCTCGCTGATTCAATAGGCAGAAAGAAACATGATTACGTTTGGCTGGTTACAAGGCAGGAGTATAGTGACTTTATCCTCCGCTTACGCTTTCAGGCTTATCGGAAGAGCCCGGGTAACAGCGGTGTCCAAATCAGAAGCCGATATGACGATGAGGCTGGCTGGCTCGACGGCCCACAGATTGATATCAATCCGCCGGGACCCTGGCGAACAGGGATGATCTGGGACGAAACACGAGGTGTCAAACACTGGCTCTATCCAAAAGTGCCCAAAGGTAAATGGGTTGATAAATCGATGGCAAATCCGGAGCTTGTCTTCTACTATAGCGGTGATTGGCCCGGCTGGAACGACCTCGAAATTAGAGCGGTCGGCACCAGGTTAAGCGCCAGCCTTAATGGTGTAAAAGTGATGGAATACGACGGCCAGGGTGTTCTCAATGACGATATACACAAAGGTCGAAACGTTGGCCTAAACGGCCACATAGCATTGCAAATCCATACAAACGACGAACTAAAAATCCGCTTTAAAGACATTTACATCAAAGAGCTGTAGGGATCCGAGGTCAAGAAATGAACGAGTATATTGCCGCCCAATGCTGGTCTTATCTGCAGGAAAAAGAAAATTTAGTTGCAGCCTGGCTTGGGTGTGGTGATTGTGAGAAGTGAAACCGAGTCTTTACATGAGAGAGAAAAGTTATGAAGAGCATCGACTTGCGGAGTGATACTGTTACTTTGCCAACTACGCTGATGCGTGAGGCCATGTGTGAGGCAGAGGTTGGTGATGACGTTTTTGGTGAGGACCCAACAATAAACCGGTTTGAGCAGATGGCGGCGGAACGGGTGGGTAAGGAGGCGGCACTTTTCGTGGCCAGCGGGACGATGGGTAACTTAGTATGCAGCCTTACCCATTGCGCACGCGGGGAAGAAGTAATCTTAGGTGATAAGTCGCATATGTTTCTTAATGAAGCCGGTGGTATGTCGGCATTGGGGGGGATTCATCCACATACCGTTGCTAATCAGCCGGATGGCACAATGCGGCTGGCGGACATCGAGGGTGCTATCCGCGGCAGTAACTTACACTATCCCCGCACGCGGTTAATTTGCTTGGAGAATACCCACAACAGTTGTAACGGCTCCGTTCTATCAGTGGAATATATCGATTCGGTGGCGGCGGTGGCCAAACGTCATGGTCTTTGGTTACACTTGGACGGCGCGCGTATATTCAACGCTGCCGTCGCCCTTGGAGTGGACGTCAAGGAATTAACGGGCAGTGTCGATTCGGTTAGCTTCTGTCTTTCAAAAGGGCTTTCGGCGCCTGTGGGCTCGGCGGTCTGCGGCAGTAGCGATTTTATAGCCGAGGCACGGCGAAACCGTAAGGTATTAGGGGGCGGTATGCGTCAAGCAGGTATCATCGCGGCAGCCGGTATCGTGGCTATGGAACAAATGGTGGAGAGACTAAAAGAAGACCATGCCAATGCCAGGCGCCTGGCTGAGGGGATAGACCAAATCGAGGGATTGTCAATTGATGTAGCGGCATCGAAAACCAATATCATTTATTTCGACCTGATCAGTGACCGGATAGATATTGAATCGTTCGTTAAGCAACTCGAGAAGAAAGGAATCAGGCTGTTACATATTGGCGGACCACGCCGTTGTCGGGTGGTGACTCATTACGGCATTGAGGCCGAGGATATAGACGTAACTTTGAAGGCACTGAAAGAGGTTATAGAAGAGTCGTAGTGGAATCGTGAAGCCGTTATGCCCTCACGGGAGAGTGATGGCACACATCTGTTTTCTTATTTGTCCCCCTCATCTTTTTTGCCTCCGAGGAGGCCTTTGAGTCCCTCTATTATTTTCTTAGGCTTCAAAATATCCTTAATTTCATCGGGGACTTTATCGCCAACCTTACCATCCAGTTGTTTTCCGAGCTGGTCATCAATTTCCTTGATAAGTCTGTCTTTTCCGGCTTTGACCAGGGCCTTTTTCAATTCATCGGTAAGCTGTTTTACATCGAATAACAGGCGTGGCTCGCTGGGGGGGCCAACAATCCGTATCGTTGTCTTTAGGTCTGTTAGAACACCAAACGCCTCGGAGGTAGTTTTGGAGCCCAGACCCAGGACTCCCTTTCCCTGACCTTTTGCCTGAAGGTTACTGATGGCAATATCAGCGGTGATATCGACGAGTTCATTCGTGGCTATGCCGTTGAATTGACCTGACGCGGTACCGGAGGCAAATATCAGGCCTGCGTTTTCGCTCAGAGACGATTGTATTTTTGCCATATCGAAGCCACCAAAGCTCCCGGAGAGTTTTGGGACCCGGTCTTTAGAACCGTAGTCGATTGTAACCGTTATAAATGCAGATGTATCCAGTGACTTTATATCGAAAGTTACAGGCAGCTTTGCCGCCCGGGGTGCATCGCTTAGATTTGTCAGAAGAACTTTGCTGTTGCCGAAGGTCGGTGAAGGTATTTGAACGTTATTGAGAATGACTTTTTTGGCCAATATTCGCGGCGTAGCGGGCATGACGGCCTGGGCTTTAAGGTAATCAAGGTATTTTTGCGGTACTTGTTTCGGCTGGGTGGCGGTTTTTTCAGCGTCTTTTTTGGGGAGCCACTGACGTAGTTTCCGGAGCTTTTCTTTAAGGGCCTTTGCGTCTTTTAGATAGGTTTGCAGTTTGGTAAGGTCGGCGGGATCGACTTTGAAATTACAGGGGTCGAAAACGGCCGGCTCCTGTTTGGTAGTGGTTTCATCAACCTTGCCCGGCGCCGAGCGTTTCTGATTGAACTTGACATTGGAGACTTCCACCTTCTCCATAACCACCCTGCCTAAGAGCAAGTTATAGACACTGGCATCGGCAGCAACTTTGTCGATGGTTAACTGATTGTTGTTGGGATTTTCAGGGTCTGTAACATCTATTCCGGAGACAGAGACGGCACCTGTCAGTACAGAGAGGCCGAGGTCGTCAAGACTTACTTCGGCACCGTTGGCCCGTGTCATTGCGGCGGAGGCATAATCTTTAATTGTGCTGTCTTTGATTAATGTTGTTGCGATTGCCGAGGCTGCGAGTAACAGAACGGCCAAGGCGACTCCGGCCTTTCGGACGTACCTGGTTTTTGCGGTGAAGAGGGACTTTGCGTCCTTTGTGCGTTTACCAATCAGCAGTCTATCCAAGATGCGCACCCAACGATTGGAATACCATTTTTTGAACTTATCAGACCCGTCTTCGAATTTTAACAGCATCCGGCGAAAGCTTATGACAGAGCGTGCCATAAGCAGTCCGGCGATGGCGCCGAGAACCGGACCGAGGATGACAGCGCCGGCCACTGAGTATCTGCTGAAATTGGTCATTGCTATCACTGGCACCGACGCCAATAAGCGCAACAGAAAAGACAGATAAGTTTGTATCCAGGCGCCGGTATGATAGAGGACCGGTGCAGCCGCGAAGCAGAGAGTCTTTCCTATCCCGGCTGACAATAGAAACAGGCCGGCGTGAACATTCAACACCAGCACAAGTATTATTATCACTGTGTGAAAGCCTGAGAAGCCCGGCATGAGTCCAAACGAAAATCCAAGCATCACAGACAGGAAAATAAATACAGGGGAAACGCCGCCACGGAGTATCGCAAGGAATTTTTTGATAAATCGTGGAAGAATCATATCAGCACCTCATTGCATTAAATAATAAGCTCAATTCTTAATTTGTTTCCGTTGCGAAATTTTACCAAGTAAAGGAGGCGTGTGACAAATAAAATTGCAGTTTCAGCACCATCTGTGCTTATTATGCGAAAAAGGCAGATTTATAACAAAATAAATCTTGCAGCAGGATTGAGATATATATCAACGCAAAACTGAATAAGTATTTTATCCTGAAATCTCTCGACTTGTGTCAAGGAAGTAGTAGAATAATATCGGCTTGGATTGGCCCCGTGCAACGAGAAAACAATAGTTATGTTCCTATTGTGGATTTGAGAAGGTTACAGCAATGCTGCTGAGCACGGATTGGAGCATCGAAAAGTTGAGTTTGTTTGAAAGGACAGAACAAATGAAGATCGTGAAAAATGCTACTCTTTGGTCTTTGTTGATATTGATATCGCTTGCTGATTCAGGGTGCAGCAAGAAAGAAGAGGAGGAGGAAAAACCTGCAGCTAAACCATCATTTTATGCTAAGGTGAAGACCGAAGCTGAGCAGAAAGAACCTGAAGAACTGCGGACAGAGGTGATGAAATACAAAGAACAGATAACAGCCAAAAAACTCGAACTTGAGAAACTCACTACCAAGCTCCAGACAGTTCCTTTCGAGGAAATATTAGAAGAGGACGGAAAAAGACTTGAGGAATTAAACAGGTCTATATCCACACTTAAGAAACGCTATGACGTCTACATCCAAGAGCTGCGAAAAAAAGGCGAGGACACGTCCGGTTTAGAGATATAGGCAGGCAGCAATATCTATTTGTTGTTATTTACCTGTCATTTATCATGACGGTCCCATTTATGATGTACTCAGTGTTTTGCCCTGATATAATGATACTCAGGGTGTGGAAAAGCCAAAGGCAATTCCTTCAGAATGATTTAGCTGCACTTGCACAGGTATGTAAAGTGCAAAATACATCGTCATAGTCCCAGAAATATCAAATCCCTCAATCCTTATTTCCTTTATGGTTTTTTGTCATTTAGCGTCCGGAAATAATGTCACTTCGGGCTTTATAGGGTATCTGCAATCATATTATGAACCCTCGGTTTGTTATTAAAATTGTGAAAAGGATGAGATAAAGTGTCATTCTGAATTTGTCGACATATATCTATGACATATACGGTTATAGGTGCGGAGTAATTAGATGGTCTTGAAATATATGATCTCGGATGATGGTTTGGCAAAGGGCGAGTTAGGTCATTCAGAAACGAAAGTTCAGCAGCCCAAGAAGAAAGTTGTGTCGGATTGGCGGAAGCAGGGTATCCAGCTAAAAGAAAGACCTTCACCCAAAAGAAACATGAAATTCTGGCTTTTTCTGATGGTGATCGTAATCTTAGGTCCGGTCGCTTACTATCTTTGGAGAGCGGATCTAATATCACCTGCTTTGGATATTTTGCCCACGGGAAAAGTCGTCGTAACTGCGATAGTGTACGGCGAGGAAAATGCTTCGGCCATAGTATCCGACAAAGTCGTTCACGAAGGAGATATAATAGACGATTGCAAGGTCGTCAAAATCTACAGAGACAAAGTTGAATTTGAAAAAGACGGAAAACGTTTCACGAAACATGTGCGCTGACAGCCGAAGCCCAGTTGCCAGGAAAATGTTCGGTATCAGATGACCAAATATATCTTCGGCATCACACTGGTGAATACGGCTTGAGGCTAAAACCTCAAATTCAATCACGGGGTATTCATGATCTTTGGAAGCTCAAGTAAAGGCAAGATTACTACTGATAACAATGAGCAGATCAATCAACTGCTGCGTCATCTTGGAATGATCACTCAGCAGGTGGACCAGGGAATAGCCATGGTTGATCTGAATGGAACCATTTGCTTTATCAATATGGCGTGGACAAAGATGCATGGATATAAGTCGAGCAATGAACTGCTTGGCAAACAGATCAGCACGTTCCACAGCCAAGAGCAGGTGAAAGCCTCCTTGATTCCTTTGATCGAGGAAACCAAACGTAAAGGCAGTTCTACCTGCGTGATAGAACACGTGCGGAAAGACAAGACGACATTCCCGAGCCGGATGAAGATGGTGATGTCGAAAGATAAGAAAGGCAAGGCCAGTGGGCTTATAGTTATCATTACGGATATCACAGAGAGCAAGCAACTGGAAGAAGCGGCAACGGGGACCACTAAACAAGAAAAAAAACTAAAGGAGCAAGTCGCGCAACTCCAACATCAAATCAGCGAACACAAGCAAGCTGATGAAAATCTCAAGCAGCAGGCTGTCGAGCTAACAGATGCCAACAAGCAACTCCAATGTCAAATCACGGAACGTCAGCAGAGCGAGGAACCCCTCAGGAAACAGGCCAAAGAGCTGACAGCCGCCAACGAGCAACTCAAACGTCAAATCATAGAACGTAAGCAGAGCGAGGGCCCCCTCAGGAAACAGGCCGAAGAGCTGACAGCGGCCAACGAGCAACTCAAACGTCAAATCATAGAACATAAGCAGAGCGAAGAACCCCTCAGGAAACAGGCCGAAGAGCTGACAGCCGACAACGAGCAACTCAAACGTCAAATCACAGAACGTGAGCAGGGCGAAGGATCCCTCAGGAAACAGGCTGAAGAGCTGAAGGCCGCCAACGAGCAACTCAAACGTCAAATTACAGAACGTGAGCAGAGCGAGGGACCCCTCAGGAAACAGGCCGAAGAGCTGACAGCAGCCAACGAGCAACTCAAAGACAAAGTCATCGAACACGAGCTGGCCGAGGAGAGTCTCAAGCAGCATGATGATGAGTTAACAGATGCCGTCGAACAACTCAAGCATCAAATGACAGAACGTGAGCAGGTCGACGAACGTCTCAAACATCAGGCAACCGGGCTAACAGAAGCCAACGAACAACTCCAACATCAAATAACAGAACGTGAGCAAGTCGAGGAACATCTCAAGCAGCAGGCTGCCGAGCTAACAGAAGCCAACGAACAACTCAAGCATCAAATCAGCGAAAGCAAACAGGCCAGGAAAGAGATTATGAAGCAGCTTGGCGCGCTAACAGATGCCATTGAAGAAATCCACTATGAAACCGCCGAACGCAACCGTGGTCAAGAGATACCGGAAACAAGCGCTGACGATGCAGAAGAATCTGAAAAGTCAATCCCGCCATTCGATGTTGAAAAACTTAAATCCTTAGCTGAGCTGGCCAAACGTCTGAGATGAGATAGGACGCTTCCGAAAGAGATAAAATAATTGGCAACAATTATATTTGAAGATGATGACCGAGACAGGAGTCAGCATCCGTAGTATCTTAACTTACACATTCACTTCTTACTCTGGCCTCTACAATGAGCTTGAGCATCTGGTCGGCCTGGTGTTGAATTTTGGGGTCAGGATTTGTCACTCTCGAATTCCATTTGTTGTACTCTTTATTTAGCTGCCGGCGAGTTTTTTCTTTGCTCATATCGGCACTGACGCCAAGTATAACTTCCTGGTCCGTAGCTTCATGCATGCCGACGGGCAGAATCTTTTCCACCATACCCCGAAACCTGTTCGTGTCAACTTCGAGCCATTGAGCGAAATTTTTAATAAGAGCCATTTCTTCAGCGGCAGCCACGCCATTTGCCTGCACAACATGCAAGCAAAGGTCTAAAATGTCGTAGCGTTGGGCGAGGGGCACAATTTCAACGATTTCCCTGCAAATTTTATAAGCGTCGAGCTGGTTACCATTGGAGAAAAAAGCAACAGTTTTATTCAAGGCCTTTTCAAGCTTTCGCCTGTCTTTATCAGAGGCCTGAGAATAATCAAGATTGTTTCTTGCCCAGTTTTTTATAATTTCAATTTCGCAGTCATACAGTTTTCTATCAGCAGCGCTAACGGCAAAAGCCAGCGCCACAGCCAGGTTTTTCGTCCGCTGGACGTTTTGCTGTAAATCGATATAGCCATATTCGGGATTGTCATAATTAAAATTGCATGTGGCAGAAGTAATCTCCCGGCCATTCTGTCGAGATAATATTGAGGTCGTGCACTGCACGTTTCTTTTTCCTTTTCGCGGGAACATCAGCCAGTCAATGTGTAACCGGGCAACGGAAGTCCAATCCGAAAGAGTGGTGACTTGCTTAGGGACTCTGCCGAGGTCTGCACTGTAGCAAAATGTTTGTGAATCCTTTGATTTCCATTGTTTCAGGCGGCTATGTACTGGTTTAGCACCGCCTACTTCGTCCGTTACATCTGTGAGTAGAATTTGCAACGTAGTATAATGCATATCAGAAGGAGCGTGAATTGTTCCTCCGATTTGCACGGTAAAAGCATCAACAACACAATCCCCCTGCTCCATCTTTGTTAGTTGGACCATACAATTAAGTTCCTGCGAGTCGGTAATTGCAGAAAGCCCGGAGATTTGGTCGGAGCCTGCTTCAAGTGAAACCGGAAAATTTTCCTGACCGGCCAAATCCTGATGCCCGGAGCGACTAATCACCCATGGAAACCTGATTCGAGCGGTCAAACCAAGAATAATCACTGCTATAGCAGTAAGTATTACTATCAGAATTGGAATCAAAAGTTCTTCCATTGACATACCCGTAGATATAGCTATTTGACTTTGACACTGTCCAGTTGTTTGTTGTTTTCTCCTGTATTGCTCTCTGATATTTTACCATTTTCGTCTAATCGAAAATCGAGTTCAAGTGTCTTACCCGATTCGATGTCTTCGAATTTACAGTGCATTCTCTGGTTTACATCATAGCTGTAAGTGACTTTAACCGGTCGTTCGGCGGGCCTGTTCGGAGGCAACTCGAATTTGTGTGTTGCGATCTTAGTTACATACTCAGGGGCCGTATCTTCCCCCTGGCTTATAGTGACCTCGAGTTCTGTTTGCCCTTCAGAGAGGGTATAGAACATTTGTGATGCCTCGCAAGGCAATGGTGTGTTTTTCTTCAGAATGATACGATTCTGAATTATCCGCCGGCCGGTTTCATTGTCAACCGGAGCACAAATAGTCCCATAACTGTGATTACAGACATCCGTGAGGTTAATATCTTTTAGCCCGCTGGAGATTCCTGCCGGCACAGCGTCTGGTTTTTCTCTAAGCATTGTCAATCCGGCGTGTAAAGCAGTGCCCAGCGCAACACATTCGTCGACATTTACTGCAGTTTCAGGCTCAAATCCAAACTTTTCTTCCAGGTGTTTGCGGACTAATGGGATTCGAGTGCTGCCACCGACTAACAGTATCTTATCAATTTCGGAGGATTTAAGATTTGCCTCTTCAAGAACCACTTCCACCAGGATATCCGTACGAGCAATCAAGGAAGAAATGGCTTGTTCAAACATCTCTCGTTTGATTTCGACCCTCATGTTTCCTGCCGGTCCGTAGAGCATTTTCTTTGCAACACGACGCCGTGACAAAGTTTTTTTAATATCCTCGGATTCATCTTCATACTTTGCCCTGTCCTCATCAGAGATAATCAACTCTGCACCGAATTTATCCCTATAGGTTTGCTCCAAAATCTCCAATATCTTCTGGTCGAAGTCTGTACCTCCGAGCGCATGATCACCCTGTGAACAGACAATCTCCATTTGATGTCCCTTTACGTCCATTATGGTTACATCAAAGGTTCCTCCACCGAGGTCATATACCAGAACTTTACCGGAGACATCGCGTGTTGTAGCATAATATAGCGCGGCGGCCACGGGCTCATTGACAATTCCAATCACGTTCAGGCCCGCTGCAATACCTGCATCCATGGTCGCTTTTCTGCGAACTTCGTCAAAGTGTGCAGGGACCGAAATAACAGCATCACGGATTTCTCCATTCTCAGCGGCGCACTCCTGTTTGAGCTTCTTTAGTATCAATCCTGACAACTCCACAGGCGTCCAGTCCTTTCCATCAATATTCTTATGATAATTCGCATCTCCTATGTGCCTTTTTATCCACCGAATGGAGCGTCGAGCGTTTATAAGCCTTGAGTTAACAGCTTCAATACCAACCCGGACTACATCAGAGTTCTCTTCGTCGAAGAAAATCGCGGACGGCGTGAGTCTCTCGCCATCAGCATTTGGGACAATCTCCGACTTTCCGATAGCATTGAGAACCGCTAATGCTGAAAATGTTGTTCCAAGATCTATACCTACTATATTGGTCTTTTTAGGCACTTTGTTATCCATTTTTAAACCCCTTGTATCTCATTCTGGTCTCATTTTGCTACATATTGCAAAACGAGTCTTTTTAATAAACCTAACCAAACAGCTTAACCTGAGCCGGACGTACTACCTTTGAATTGTCCTCGTCAATAAAGTATTGATAACCCGGTCTTATTATCTTTGCAATTTTTCCTGTCATTTTTGGTCCATCTGAGCATTCCTTGTCTTTAACAGCCTCTGCATATTTTTCCTGCCCGTGATAATCGCTGTTAATTTCCGGCTCAAATTGTTCGACACCACTGGACTCGAGGGCAAAGAGCATCTCATCCCTTACTTCCTCGAGGTCTACGACTTCGAGATTCTGTTCTGCCAGCCGACTAATACGTTTTTCAAGATTGTCAATGCTGCGAATGATTCTTAGGCAAAAAGTTCTCATTATGTTCCAGTCATATCCGTCCTGAAGTTTTGTCAGTCTGCCTTGCTGGGAGGCTGCGTACTCACGAATGGCCGAGACCTGTTGAGTGAGTTCGCTGAGGGTGTTGTTGATTGGTTTTGAATTCTCAAGCGTGGTTTGCTGAACACCCTGAGCCATCTGTCTGAATTCCGCCATCTGTTTTTGCAGGTTTTCCGTTTGTGCTTTGAGCGAATTTTCAAGTTTGGGAGTTACGTTCATATTCTCATCCGCGTCTTCTGATGACCCCACAATTTCGTCGGATTTTTCATCTGAAATTAATACTGCATCCTGTTTTTCATCACCAAATGTCTGCCAGCCTGCATTTATTTGTACTTGTGAGTGTTTCTTACCCTGGCCTGCGGCGTCCTGCCGTTTCTCCTTGTTCCCCAGGCTGATTCGATCTTCTACTGCATCACTTTGAACCGGGACTTTCTCTTTTGCTTCTGCTTTAGCCTTGGCTTGAACTCTGGCCAATTTTTCAGCTTCAGCCTTAGCTTCTCTTTCAGCTATGGCCTTTGCCTCTGCTTTGGCCTTAGCTCCGGCCAATTTTTCGACTGGCACCTTAGGTTTTCTTTCAGCTTCGGCCTTTGTCTTAGCTTCTGGTTTAGCGTTGACCTTTCCTTTATCTTGAGGTTTTATTTTCGCTTTGGCTTTTGCATCGACCCGAGCCATCTCTTTATTATTGTTTACCTTTTGGTTTCTGAAAAATACGTTGACAGATTTACTCAGATACGAGGAGGTATTAATCATGGTCCGGACTATCCATAATAACAGGCAACAGGTAAAAACCCCCCCCCCTGCAAACGTACACAATAAAGAGCCGGTGAAAACAGACTCCCTGAACTCCCTTCGCTTCTTGTATTCGCTTAATTGGTTTCGCCAGTTTTTGCCGTAAAGGATGTCGGCAAATGGATAAGCCTCCGTTTTGCCTGCGGCCAATTTGTCCATGTCAGCTATGAGTCTTTCCTGCTGCTCTTTGTTTATGCGTGCTTCTGTTTTGGGTTTCCCGTACTCATTCAGCCCCCAGGGCAAGTATGCTCGCTGCTCCGGAGCTGATTGCAACCATTCTTTGTATTGCTTTAGATACTCATCCGCTTCTGAGTCATACTTGGACTTGTAGTAAGCAGCTTTCTGCTGATCTTTGCTTTTCTCTGTGAGAACCCATCCAAGCATAGCGGTACCAGCAATTAATAGTACTAATCCAGGGATAGCAAATTTCTTAAACATAATCTCAAATCTAAGTTTACTGTTTACTCACGCAGGATTTTCCACCTGTTTGTTCCTGTTGCTTCTTAGACCGAACGGGCTTCGAGTTTTTTTCTGGGACGGTTTCGGATACTTCGCTGCCTACCTCTGTAACACGCAGGACTTCTTCTATCGTAGTCAAGCCCCGCTCGGCCTTCTTTATGCCGTCATCAAACAAACACGGCTGACCGCTCTGGTGAAAAACGCTTCGCATATTACTGATCGAAGAGTCTTTGTTAATCATGTCCCTGAACTTGTCATCAATAACCAACAGTTCGTAAATACCTATTCTGCCTGTGTAGCCGGAGCCCCGGCAATCGTCACAACCGCGGCCTGTAAAAAGCTGTTTGGCATTGATACCTGAGGCGGCTATGTGTTTGCGTATATTTTCCGGCGCCTTGTACCTGATTTTGCACTTGGGACAAATTTTCCTGACCAACCGTTGAGCAAGCACCGCATTCAACGATGCCGCTATCAAATACTCATCAATGCCGATATCGACTAATCTGGTGATACTGCCGGCCGCATCATTTGTATGCAGTGTCGAGAGGACCAAATGACCGGTCAACGCAGCCTGAACCGCGATACGAGCTGTCTCGTTATCACGAATCTCACCAATCATCATCACATCCGGGTCCTGACGCAGTAAACTCCTCAGCGTCAAGCCGAAGTCAAGACCAATCCTCTCATTGACCTGCACCTGGTTGCAGAAATCAAGCTCAAACTCCACCGGGTCCTCAACAGTCGATATGTTTAACTTCTCTCCGTCCATCTGGCACAGAGACGAGTAAAGGGTAGTGCTCTTGCCCGAACCGGTAGGGCCTGTAACAAGCAGAATCCCGTGAGGCAGTATAATTTGCCGATGAAAGGCCTCGCACACCTTCGGCTCCATACCTAACTGCTCGAGACTTCGCATAATCGTTTTACTGTCCAGCACACGGATAACCACTTTTTCCCCATGATTTGTCGGCAGTGTCGAAATACGCAGGTCAACTCCCCTGCCGCCGACGGTAACCTTGACTTTGCCGTCCTGAGGCAGCCGTCTCTCAGATATATCGAGATTGGACATAATCTTAATACGTGAAATAATTGCAGGATGCATCTTTAACGACGACTGCGTTGTCTCAACAAGTATGCCGTCTATGCGGAACCTTACCTTTGTAAACTTTTCTTTCGGCTCAATATGAATGTCACTGGCTCCTTCACGTATCGCATTACCAATCAGGTAATTTACGAATTTAATAACAGGCGACTGACCCGCCATTTTTTCGAGGTCTTCAAGGTCATCATCCTGCTCCTTTACAACCTCAACGTCTTCCAAATCACTGATGACATCGTCAAGTCCGTAATCGATTTTTTCCTTTTCGAAGGCCTCACAGACTTTGTTTATATCTTCATCCGGACATACGAGGACCTCAACATTCATCTGAGTCTGCCTTTTAACATCCTCAATGACAAAGAGATCTGCGGGCCGGCTCGTAGCCACTACGAGTTTGTTACCCTTTATAGCTATGGACATAACATGATTGCTTTTTACGTAGTCAAGGTCAAGTTTATCAAACGCACCCCTGTTAACGTCTTTGGATTCAACGTGTCGAAACTTGAGTCCATACAAACCGGCCTTGGCCGTTGAAATTTCCAGTCCATCGGCTAATTTTAAATCCTGGATTATTTGAACGATTTCTGAGCCTGGTTTTTCCGCCTGTATTTTTCTTACCCCAGCGAGTTGCTTCGAGGTAATTTTCCCCATCTCGCACAATACATCAGCGAGGTCCCGGACATGTACGGGAGTGTCCTCTTGCGGGCTATACAGGCTTGAGAGACCACTGATGTCCTCTTCAAAATCGTTGTTTGAATCCACTACAGGCGGACTACCGCGATTCTCTGCATGGCGGTCCTTTTTGTGTCCAAATCCAAAAAAACGTGTCATGATTTTGTTAATACCTCCAAAATAAAACTCACACTATCAGGGCAAGTCCGGATAAAACCGTTTTCAACGGCAATAACTCAAAAACTGCCGTTTTTAATGTCTCTCATAAATTAAGGAGCGAACGGTTTTCGCGTTAAAACCGTCAAATAAAATATAAATAATAATTCCGTTCTTACCAAATATGCTGATATCATGAAATCTGTGATTTTTCTGCGTCCGATAGATATTTCCTTCCATTACTTTTATCGTTCACACACTAAAATCAGTTGAAAAAACGGGACAGATTTGGTATTATAATGCGATTGGAGGCCTTAACAGGGTTATCGAATATTCTATATAGGACATTCCAGTTAATATAAATGGAAAGGGCTTCAAGTATCCTTAGGCAGGGTACGACTAATATAAATGGGAAGGGCTTCAAGTGTTCCCATGCATTTTATGTGAATTTAGGTGAGAAGTATCGGACCGTAAGAATTATTTTACTTGAAAGAGGAGTTGAAATGAATCGCTTATTTGTCTTGTGTTTTTGTGCCGTGTTAATTGCAAATTCTGCATATGCCCGAAGTGAAGCGAGGCTGTTGCGTTTTCCAGCAATTCATGAGGACCAGATTGTCTTTACTTATGCCGGAGACCTCTATAGCGTACGCTCAATAGGAGGCGTGGCCCGGAAGCTTACGAATCACGAAGGCTTTGAAATGTTTGCACGTTTTTCTCCGGACGGCGAGCATATCGCTTTTACCGGTCAATATGATGGTAATACTGAGGTTTATCTGATGCGTGCCGGGGGCAGTGTGCCTAAACGCCTGACCCACACAGCAACGCTTGGACGTGATGATGTGTCCGATCGAATGGGGCCCAATAATATTGTGATGGCCTGGAAGAAAGACGGCAAACATATCATTTTCCGCTCGCGAAAGCGTTCATTTAATTCCTTTAATGGACAACTCTATGCCGTTTCCAAATCAGGCGGCCTTTCTGATGAGCTGCCCCTTCCTCGCGGCGGCTTTTGCTCGTTCTCGCCTGACGATAAGAAGTTGGCCTATAACCGGATATTTCGTGAATTCCGCACATGGAAACGCTATCGCGGCGGTATGGCCGATGATATCTGGATTTATGATTTCGAAACGAAAAGAATTGAGAATATTACCAATAACGACGCTCAGGATATTATTCCCATGTGGAGAGAAGAAAAAATCTTTTTCCTCTCCGACCGCGATGAAAATAAACGCATGAACCTTTTCGTTTATGATGTTAATAAAAAGAAAACCAGGCAAATAACTAATTTCACTGATTTCGATATTAAATTTCCATCGCTGGGTAAAAGAGCAATTGTATTTGAAAACGGAGGCTATATTTACCGTTTTGATATCGAGAGTGAAAAATACGAGAAAGTGGTTATATATATTCAGGAAGATTTGAGCGGGGGCAGAAGCGGTATTGTCAGTGTTTCTGAGAAAGTTACCAACTATGAAATCGGCCCGGACGGCAAGCGTGCCTTGTTTGGCGCCAGAGGTGACGTATTTACGGTTCCTGCCAAACACGGTGCTATCCGAAATCTGACTAATTCACCGGGGATTCACGAACGAAATTCCAAATGGTCGCCTAACGGCAGGTGGGTTGCATACATATCCGACGCCACTGGTGAAGATGAAATCTATATCATGCCTCAGGACGGCAGCGGACGGGCAAAGCAGATAACAAGAAACGCCGAAACCTACAAATACAGAATCGAGTGGTCACCGGACAGCAAGAAGATTATGTGGGCAGACAAACGATTACGTCTTCGATTTGTAAGTATCAAGAGCAGTAAGATCACCGAAGTTGATCAATCCGAAAAATGGGAGTTCAGTCGCTATTCCTGGTCTCCCGACAGCAGGTGGATAGTTTATGTCAAATCGGAAGTGGGCGCGATGAACAAAATTAATCTTTATTCTCTCAAGGACAAGAAATCCCATGAGCTGACCGACGGATGGTATTCGGCGTCCAATCCCGTGTTCAGCTCGGACGGCAAGTATGTCTTCTTTACTTCCGACCGGGATTTCAATCCGATTTACAGCAGGATCGAATGGAACCACGCCTATCAGGACATGTCTCGAATTTACTTAATCACGCTGACAAAGAGTACCGATTCGCCTTTCAAACCTCGAAGTGACGAAGTAGAGGTGAAGAAAAAAGAGAAAGCCAAAAAAACGGACGCTGAAAAGCCTGATCCGAACGAAGATTCGAAGAAAGAGAAGAAAGGCAAGAAGGAAAAGGATGAAAAGAAAAAAACAAAAATCAAAGTTGACATTGAGGGCATCAAGGACCGCATTGCCGTGCTGCCTATAGCTGTTTCGAGTTACTACAATCTAAGTTCGGTTGGCGATTATGTGTATTACAATCGAAGAGGGAGCAAAGACAAGGAAACCCAGCTTCGGATGTATGACCTTAAGGAACGAAAGGAAACCGAGCTTGGCGAGATCCGCGGTTACGAGATATCGGCTGATAACAAGAAGATGCTGGTTGTATCGGGCGGGAAATATGCCATTATCGATCTGCCCAAATCAAAAATAGATATGAAAGAGACATTGGACTTGTCCGATATGGAAGTCCGCCTGGATAAGAAAGAGCAATGGAGACAAATATTCAACGAATGTTGGCGCCAGATGCGTGAATTCTTCTATGTTCCCAATATGCACGGCGTTAACTGGGAGGCTATGCGTGACCTGTATGAACCTCTGGTTGATCATGTGAATCACCGTGCCGATTTGACATATATCATCGGCGAGATGATCGGCGAATTAAATGTTGGGCATACATACGTGGGCGGCGGAGAGTATCCGAAACCCAAGAGGATACCAATGGGCCTCCTTGGAGCTGAAATCGTACGCGATGGAAAATCGGGGTATTACAGGATTGAAAAGATATTACGTGGTCAAAACTGGGACAAAAGTATCCGTTCGCCGTTAACCGAAATCGGAGTCGATGCGAACCAAGGCGATTATATTATGGCTGTTAACGGCCAATCAACCGCCGATGTCGATAATATTTATGAGTTGCTACTGAATAGAGCCGGGAAACAGGTCACCTTAACACTCAACTCAAAACCTGTAAAGAAAGGCAGCCGGGACGTAATAGTTATACCAACAAGCAGTGAACAGAAGTTGTATTATTACAAGTGGGTACAGACCAATATCGAGAAAGTAAGTGAAGCTACCGAGGGAAAGGTTGGGTATATCCATGTGCCTGATATGGGGCGTTACGGTTTAAGCGAGTTTGTGAAGCATTTCTATCCCCAAATTCGCAAAAAGGCATTGATCATCGACGTGCGTGGAAACGGCGGCGGTAACGTCTCGCCAATGTTGATTGAACGGCTGCGGCGTGAAATTGCGATGATCGAATTCGCAAGGAATACTGCGCCAGAGCCGGACCCATTTAGTATGATCTATGGGCCCATGGTGTGTTTGGCGGATGAATTTTCCGCATCGGACGGCGATTTGTTTACGTATCAGTTTAAGAAGTATAAACTCGGAAAAGTGATCGGTAAACGAACATGGGGCGGTGTTGTCGGAATTCGCGGCTCGCTGCCCTTGCTGGATGGCGGTTATTTGCGTAAACCGGAATTTTCGCGTTACGACGTGGAAGGGAAAAAATGGATCATCGAAGGATACGGAGTCGAGCCGGATATTTACGTTGATAACGACCCGGCTAAAGAATATGCCGGAATTGATGAACAATTAAATAAGGCAATCGAAGTTATTCTTGAAGAGTTGAAGACGCAGGAAAAAGAGATACCGCCGTTACCACCTTACCCGGTTAAGTAATGTGAGTATTACGACTCTAAGCGTCTTTACGCCTATTATTATTTCAATATCGTCTCTACGATCTACGTCTTGTCAGGCTGTAGAGATTTGCCCATTTTATCCCTATGCAACTGGCGGCAGCTCATCCCATCGGGTCGTATATCGATAAGAGCGCTTGTTGAACTTTACCTTCCAGGGTTGGTTTAATCCTTCTGCCGCCCATCGAAGCGGGCAGTTTAATCTGGTATTGACGGCATCTACCGCCTGCATAAGTCGCTGAGATTTTTCTCTGTCAACACTATCAAACAAATTCCCCTGAATCCGTTTTTCAGACACAAGACCATTTAACACAATCCCGGCTTTTTTGAACGCAAAGCCACTGCGATATAATTTGCCTATGCAGAATAGTGCCCCCCGAATAAGCTCCATTGTGTCACTGGTAGCAGTGGGAAACTCTATGGCGTGAGAATTGAAATACCTGTTTTTTATAAATCGGCTGGTTGTAACGTATACCGTCATCAAGCCGGCTGCTAATCCCTGCTGCCTCAGTTTCTCACCGGCCCTTGAGCAATAGCTGGCAACCGACTCTTTTAGCCCTTCGATGGATTCGACCGGCTTGCCAAAAGACCGCGATACGGCAATCGATTTTTTAACAGGCGGATTTTGCTCTAAAGGATAACAGCTAATACCCCTTAGCTCATAAACCGTTCTTACCCCCACAACACCAAACTTTTGTCTAATCCAGTTTATGTCCGCTTTTTGTAAGTCCAGCGCAGTTTCAATCCCCGCCCTTTTTAGCTTTATAGTCGTTTTGATTCCTACCGTCCAGATTTTTTCTACCGCGGTTTTGGCAAGAATCTCGTTCAGAAAAGCAGCATCGGTCAAGTCCTGCACTCCATCTGCTTTGCCCGATTTTTTGGCAATCCTGTTGGCTATTTTTGACAGCGTTTTTGTTTGCCCTATACCAACTGTTACAGGAATGCCCGTCCACTTCTTGACGGTTCGGCAAATCTTTCCTCCGTAATCGGCCAAAGAGCAGTTAAAACCGGCAAGGTTTAAGAAGGCTTCATCAATCGAGTAGACTTCCATATCAGGAGTAAAACTCGACAGTGTTTTCATCACCCGGCTGGACATGTCCGCATAAAGGGCGTAGTTTGAAGAAAAGACCTCAACGTTATTTTCCTCCATGACCTTTTCGGCCTCAAAAGCCGGAACCCCCATACCGATACCCAGTGCCTTTGCCTCATTGGAGCGGGCCACAACACAGCCGTCGTTGTTTGATAACACAACTATCGGCCTGCCTTCCAATCTCGGATTAAATGCACGCTCACAGGAGGCATAGAAGTTATTACAATCAACAAGCGCAAATATCTCTTTCATAGTTTATGTATAACGCTGGTCACTACCCCCCATACCTCAAATTCCATATTCTCATTGATCTCCTGAGCACAGTAGCTTTTGTTTTCAGGCTCTAAAGTTATCTTTTTTTTCTTGATTCTGATTCTTTTGACAGTCAGTTCGCCGTCTACAACCGCTATTACTACGCTCTTGTCTCTGGCTTCAAGGCTGCGGTCAACAACTAAAAGGTCTCCGCAGTGAATGCCCGCTCCAATCATCGAATCGCCGATTGCTCTGACAAAAAATGTAGCTGCCGGATGCTTAATCAGGTGCTCATTCAAGTCGAGCTTGTCCTCTTCGTAATCGGCGGCAGGAGAAGGAAACCCTGCCGGCACCCTCGCATCAAACAGGGATTGCCGATACTTTGTAGATAGATCCGGCATATAAACTGTCTGGACTTTAGTATTCATTCTGCACTCATTATTGGCTCAAAGTAATCTTTGCCGCATTCGAATACGACCAGCCCGTTATTCCTGTCCAGGTCCGGCAAAGTACCTCTTCCCTCTTATATAGTTCTAAGACATCCAGTCACCTTGCCGATTATACGAATACTTCTGTCGGTTCCCTTAATATATCTGGTCCTGTAACCCGCCGCGCGGTTGGCCGATTTTAAGGCTATCCGGTTACGCTGGATATATATTCTCTTAACGGTCGCTTCATCATCCAGCAGCACCACCCCAATTTTCCCGTTCTCAATCGTCGAAGCCGGCTCAACCACTACGAAATCACCATCCATAATACCTTCGTCAACCATACTATCGCCGCTAACTCTCAGAATAAAACTGTCTTTCGATTGGCCGAACAATTCCCCCGGGTCTACATACCCCTCGATATTTTCTTCCGCCAATATCGGCTCCCCCGCCGCCACTCTACCCACAATAGGGATACCCTCCGTCTCCTTTTTTCTGTACAGGTACTCTTCAGACAGCCTCAGTCCCCGATGGCCGCCCAAATCTATCAGATAGCCTTTCTTCTTAAGATAGCTTGCGAACTGACGAATGGCGTTCCGCGCAAGGCCGAAGTGCCGGGCGATTTCCCGCTGGCTCGGCGGATTATTCTCTCCCAACCTTTTCTCAATAAAACTGAGAACCTTTTGCTGTTTTTCCGTTAGAGCTTCCATAATCGCCTCAAAAACTACCTTATTATATTATATGTCTATTTAGACATATACGCAAGAAAAAAAATTGTTTTCTATAGCTCCCCAAAACCCATTTTTAGCTCATAAACAGTCTTTTTAATTAAACCTGCAAATAAAGATGCCCCGTTGGCTGCATGCAAAATGCCGCTTTTACACTAAAAATGATTTGACAGAGCTGCTCGAAGGCAGTAAAATTATAGAAGATTAGCATCAAGTTTCTGGGATTTTTTCAACACGCGAAGGCACCTTGCTTCTCTTACGAATATTTAATGGCCGCATTGGTCAGAAATGAGGGCAGTAAAACGAATGGCCGAATAAAAATAATTCTGAAGAAATTGGCTTGTATCTGCATATCTATATTATTCATGACAGTAAGTGCAAAAGCGACTCTCGTTGATTCAAACTCGTTTATAGTCGTCGACAACATTGAGTATTATATGCAGACGAATAAATCTGTTTACGACTTAGGTGAGAATGTTGAGATGCTATATAGGGTGACTAATCTCGGGGACGAGGATGTAACTCTGGGTTCGGTTGTATCTGACTCACTTGCTTATTACGAATTTAGGATTATGCAAGATGGTATCCAAATTTGGTCCTACCCATATCTGTCCGTTGTGCTTGGTTTTACAGCCTTTCATTTAGGCCCGTATGAATCTAAAGAAGGCCAGACCATCTGGAATATGATGAACGATAATGGGACACTGCCGACAGATGATGATTTTCCTGTAAATCCAGGCATATATGATGTAATTGGAGAATTAGACCTTATTAGTGGTGAAAGAGTTCCTGTGTCAGTATCTATAGAGATAATACCCGAACCGGCAACGATATTATTGCTTGGCCTTGGTGTGCTACTGCTGAAGAGACGAAGATTTTGCCCCCCTACTCTTTCCTGCCTCCGATGGAAATAAGGTGTGAATAAGTCCGCAGATACATCTTCCCGCCAGCCACGGCAGGAGTTGCGTAGCTCTCTTCACCTAACGGATTGACCGCAAGCAGCTCGTATGTGGAATCGGCCTTGATTACGACAACCTCCCCCTTTTTCGTGATACAGTACAGTTTGCCGTTTACCCACACTGGCGAGCCATAAAAGGGACCGGCGGGCTTTTCGCTCCACAGTTGTTCACCTGTGGCGCTGCGCAGGCAACAAATATCCCCCCTGTCATGAAACGTAAACAACAATCCATCTTTAGCCAATGAAGTGGTGACATACGGCACCAATCTATTCTCAATCTTGTATACCTCTGTTGGCTCGGCCGACTTGCCCCCCCTGCCCGGTTGGACAGCAATCAGGCGCTTACCGCTGGAACCGTCGCCGCAAGTACCGATTAACAGTTCACCTGCAATAACGGGTGAACTGACTATGCGGCTGGTGAACACCGACTTGGCCTCCCATACGACCGCCCCACTGCTCGGGTCAACACCGGTCATGCCGTGGGCAAAGCTTGTGAAAACCAACAGCGGCACATCGGTTCCCTGTGAGTAAACGCATGGCGTCGAGTAGGACGTTTTGCCCCTCGTCTGCCGCTCAAGTTTCCATCGCCTCTTGCCGCTCTTACGGTCAATTGCTATCCAGGCACTTCGAGCATCATTGACGATTCTTTCGTGCTCATGGGTAAAAACCACAACATCGTTGACAACAATGGGCGAAATGCCCGGCCCGTGCTGAGAATTAACGCCTCCAAAGGTACTCTGCCAGACTTCCTCGCCGTTGTGGTCCAGTGCAACCAGGATTGTCTCGTTAGCAGTAGCCCAAAGTGTATATACATGGTCGCCATCCACCGCTGGCGTGGCAGTAGCGTAACTATTGCTGCTGTTCATCAGATACCTGGTCAGGGCATATTCTTTTCGCCATAAGACCTTACCATCTGAAACGCGTAGAGCTAAAAGCATTCCGCGACTGGTCTTTTGGTCCCCGCTGGTCAAAAAGACCTTGTCACCCCAGATAACAGGCGAAGAATGACCGCCTCCCGGCAACTTGACCTTCCAGTTGTAATCCTTTTGGGTCCATTTGATGGGTATCGTTTCAGCATAACTTATGCCCTGTCCGTTCGGCCCGCGGAAACGCGTCCACTGCTGCCCCCCCGCCGTTTTGCTTCGCAAAAGAGAAGCTGCGGGGGCCACTGACGCCAACAAGAAAACGCTCACCACTACAAATTGTTTTAATATTCGTTTGCCTGTAATCACCAACTGTCCTGACCTTTTCATCCGGCACATCCTTTTGTATTCACTTTTCTTCGCTGCTAATCCTGCCACTTTGATTAGAATACCAGATTCACCTTGTCCATGCCATACCTTAGCCGAATTTCCTCTATGTATCTGTTGGATGAACCTATCCCACACGAAAGTTCAAAAGAATAGAAGATTTACGCTACAGGAATCACCATTATCGTCTTTATCTCAAATCGGCTCAATTTCGGCCGCTTTCATATCGTGGTTTCTACGAATTTCGCCTCAAAAGGCAATATTTAGCTCCGTTTTTTCTGGACTGTCCGCCAGCGGAGTAGTATATAATCATAATGTTTATTGTGTGTTTTCTACTACTCGGCTTTCGTGCAATGACGCATAGATACGTGGATGCGTCAACCAGTATCTAAATTCCGTTTTTATTTTTCAAGGATTAACAAATCGATGTCAGTGCCTAAAAAGGATAGCATTATGAAAAAGCAAATGATTACAAAACGTGAATTCTTAAAACTCGGTGTTACAGGTTTCCTTACAGCTTGTACGGGATGCAAATCCAAGAATGTAAAAAGCAAAAAGCGAATCCCAGTCGGTGTACAGCTCTACTCAGTTCGCCATGAATGCGCTAAAGACCTGCCGGGCACCATCCAGGCAGTGGCAAAGATGGGGTACAAAGGGGTGGAATTTGCAGGTTATTACGACCGGGACGCAAAAACACTAAGAAAGCTTCTGGATGACACAGGTTTGGTATGCTGCGGCACACACACTCAACTCGATACCCTGCTGGGTGACAATCTGCAAAAGACAATCGAATTCAATCGAACTATCGGCAATAAATATCTCATCGTTCCGGGCCTGCCGGGAAAGTATCGAAGCTCCCGCAAGGCTTGGCAGGAAACTGCAAAGCTGTTCAACGAACTCTCTGACAAGGTAAAACCACACGGTATGCAGGTCGGTTACCACAATCACAACATCGAATTCAGGCCTTTGGATGGCGAGATGCCGTGGGACACGTTCTTCGGTAATACGAAAAAAGAAGTAATCATGCAATTCGATACAGGAAACGCTATGGGAGGCGGTGGTGATCCGGTTGTGTTCCTGAAGCGTTACCCCGGCCGGGCCACTACCGTACACCTCAAGGCATTCTCAAAAAGCAAGCCCAACGCCATAATCGGAGATGATGAGCTGCCGTGGCAAGAAATCTTTCAAATCTGCGAGACAATCGGCCAAACCAAATGGTACATTGTTGAGTACGAGAGTGACGCATATCCTCCGCTTGTCAGTATAGAGAAATGTCTGGAAGCTATGCGCGGCTGGGGAAAAGTTTAAAGAATCCGGATTGGATCCCACAGCAGATTCGCGCCGGCAGAATTGCTCGCTCCTCGGCTTCGGCGCAGTAATATTAAGACCGAAACGCTGACCCGGCTATACTCAAATGCAAGCGAAGAGGTAATGTGTTCTATGACTTTATTATCCGGACGGCCCAATGTGAGCTGGAGTTCTACTTGGAGCCACTCTTAAGATTTTGCTGTATCCGCTCATAGATTACACGTGATCGCTCCCGGTTGCCCGGTGGGCCTACTCTTATGCGAAAATCAGTAAGCTTGTCTTTTCTTGGCTTTATCTCTATCGTAATCATCTTGTCGTCTGCACCTGTGCCGACAACCTTGGCATAAAAGGCATCTTTCGCTTTTTCAGTGACCTCTATCTCCAAATCCGCCAGAGCTTTCTGTGCCGCCCCGTAGACCAGGGTTAGATCCTGGTTCGTCACAGCGTACAGTGTCCCCATAGAATAAACGGCCGAATCTGAGCCAATAAGTGAAGGCCTGCAGCCACCGAAAGCCAGCATGACACCCGCAAGCACAAAAACTATCAAGATTCGTTTCATTAACATTTCTTTCTGCTCCTTAAAATGATTTCATCTTATATTTCCCGTTTATCTCTGCCCAGCTACACAACTGAACCTCATCCCCAATAGAATATCACCCCTGCAATAAAAAATCAACTTCGAAACTTTTTTTTTACCGTCATCTGACAAACTTTTATCACCTCCCCCATAACCTGTTTAAGGCCGATAGTGCGTTCGTGGCTTGGATTCTGAACGATGATGGTCGGTATAATGATGCGCCTTTCGGCATAAACTTTATTGATACATCAAGTGGTGTGTCGGCTTCTATTGGCCCTTCATGGCCGGCTGCGAGGCTCTACACCAAGCAAGTGCCGAACGAAGAAATCCGTACGCCGCCGGCTGGCATAGCGGCCTCCACCCACGCCATGACCACGGCCCGGCACTATTATCAGGTCAAAATCCTTATCTGCTTTGATAAGTGCATCGACGACCTGCATGGTGGAGGCGGGATCCACGTTCTTGTCGAGTTCCCCCACGGTTAGTAGCAGTTTACCCTGTAGTTTGTGAGCTTGCGTAACATTCGATTGTTCTTCGTAATGCGGCCCAATAGGCCAGCCCATCCACAACTCATTCCACCATATTTTATCCATTCGGTTATCGTGGCAGCCGCAGTCGGAAACTGCAACCTTATAGAAATCGCCATGGGCCAAAAGAGCACGAAGCGAGCTTTGCCCCCCCGCCGAACCACCATAAATACCGACTCGTGTAAGGTCCATGGAGAGATACTTCGCTGCCGCTGCCTTCATCCATAGAATACGGTCGTCAAAACCAGAGTCTCCGAGGTTTTTCCAGCAAACATCATGAAATGCCTTTGAGCGATACGACGTACCCATGCCATCAATCTGCACAACAATAAAACCAAGCTCGGCAATAGCGTGCTGGCGAGTTTGCAGCCCGAACGATTTCGGTACAAACGCGCCTTGCGGACCGGCATAAATCTGCTCAATCACAGGGTATTGGCGTTTCGGGTCGAAATTGCTCGGACGGATGATTATCCCGTAAATGTCTGTTTGGCCATCTCGGCCCTTTGCAACGAATCGCTCCGGTGGACGCCATCCGGTTTCCAGCAGCTCGGTCCAGTCGGCTTGTTCCAATTCGCAAATGAGTTTACCTTCGTTGGCATCGCGCAGCTCGGTGACAGGCGGCTTATCGACCCGGGACCATCGGTCAAGGAAGAATCGGCGATCCGGTGAAAACTCAATTTCATGCGTCCCGTCCCCTTCGGTCAGCACTACGAGACCTGAGCCATCCAAATTCACACGGCAGAAATGCACATAGTAAGGGTCCTGCTCTTCTCGGATACCGCCGGCCCGAAACCAGATTTGGCGTTTCTCCTCGTCGACGCGATCCACACGGCGCACAACCCAATCACCTTTGGTAATTTGGTTCTTTACGCAGCCTGTTTCCGAATCATAAAGGTAAAGGTGGTTCCAGCCGTCACGTTCAGACATCCAGATAATTTCGTTCATATCGTCGAGGTAATGACTAAACTGCTTAAATGAATAGTCGATAAACGTCCTGCTTTGTTCATCAACTATGTGACGCGTTTGGCCGGTGTTGGCATCCACGCTTATGAGACGGAGTACCTGGTGGCCGCGCTGGTTATAGAGGAAAGTAAACTTACTGGAATCCGGCGCCCAACGAATCTCTGAAATTCTCCAGGGATTTGAAAAAAGCTCGTCCGCAACAGGAATATGACACTCGCTGGCGATGTTGAACAATTGGGGCCTGCTGATAGCAATGCGGTCGCCGGGTTTGGCATAAGAAAATGTATGGAGTTTCGGCTGCAACTGGTCTTTGGGTGACGACTCGATGAGGTGGATTTTTCTGTCATCGCCTTTTGTGACTCGCAGCGTGGCTAATTTTTCGGAGTCCGGTGACCAGTATAGACGTCTCGAATATGCCTCTTCTTCGGTGCCGTCACTGCTGAGCGAATTCTCCCGGCCATTTTCGATGTTCCGTACATAGAGGTTGTAATCTTTTATAAATGCAGACCATTCGCCGTCCGGCGACTTGCCGCGTTGTCTCACTGACCTGGGCCTTCCTTTGGCGGCAGTTTCCTGAATACTGTTAGCGTCTATGGCAGCACTTCCGAATTCTTCGGTAGCGACAAATACAGCCAGTCTCTTTCCGTCCTTGTTCGTTACCAGCCACACATGCCCCACAAAAGTGTGCTGCTGATGTTCCTTGCCGGCGCCGATTGTAGCATAGTGACGTCGCTCTCCCTCATAGTCAATCCAATATACTTCCACATCGCCTGCTGTGCCGTTGATAAACGTAATCGAAGTCTCTTGGCGAGCTCGAATACTCGGATGCAGCTCAGGGTGTGGCCGAAGAGATGAGCTTGTCCGTTCGTCTTTCGGAACCTCACGAACTTCATAGCTTCGCAAATCACATTTCCACCGTTTGCCGTCACTGGTGAACTGAAGCTCTGCCCCGGACTCACTGAACTTCAGTTTCTCGATTGGGAGTTTGTCGGCCTGTATTTCTTCCCCGGCCGCTTTGGAAAGTACCACGGCAAAACGCTCGTGGTCAAATGCCCGTTGGCGTGTGCCGGTTTCGGCATTCACGAAGATAAACTCACGTACCTCATCAGCCAGGTCATTGCGATACCAAAACTGAGTATTACCCGAAAGCCAGGTGGGATTGATGCGTTGCTTGAACACTTTATTGGCCGTGGTCTTTCGAAGATTGTGCGCACGCTCATAGTCGGAACGCCCCCCTTGGGCAAAAGCGCTATGAGCAGTAAAGATCGATGCCGCAAGTACAGTAGCTTGAATTACAGTCTTCAGTCCAAAGGAAACTTTCATACCTTGTATCCTCCTCCTATTGTTCGTAACCATGGAGAGATAATGTTCATTTAGGGAATATCATTATAGTCGCCATAAATTACCTTTGCAAGCATAAAGCGTCAACTGTAGGTCTTGTACCGGCTTGGATTTGCTGCTCATACACCTCCGCGCCAGAGGGAATGACTCTATGGTACTTACTCCCGAACCGGCTACGCTCTTTCTGCTCGGCTTGCCCCGTTAGAAATAAGTCAGATTCGGCCGCCGCTGTTTTGCTTCGCAAATCGAAGTAGTGGGGCTACGAACTTCTTATGGGGCTTGCCCGCGGTCCTGTTGAGAAAAAAAACGCTTCTAAGCCTGTCATGCCATCCGGCCTGGCAGCAGTATAGAGTTTTCCTTCGGTATTTCGACCGTGCCTTTCTCGAAGTCCTCAGCTATTGGCTTTAGCGTCAGGTTATAAAGGTCGGGATTCACGCTCGGGTCAGACATTATCTCTTTCCAGGAAACCTGTTGGCCCGTGTAGGCGGAGATGCGGCCCATGATAGCCGTGGCCGTAGACTCCGCTACAGCCTGCGCCTGGTTAATCGGCTGGCCCTTATTGACATAATAGAGCGTATCGATTTGCTCCTGAATGTGACTGCTCGGCGCCCTGGTCAGGTCGGAAGGAATCGGTGATTTCTTCGGATTTGGATGGTTATTTCCATTCGTTCGGCCCTTTTCGTATACAAAGTCATGCCCGACCCAGTTCCAGCAGCCGCTGACCTGGCGGCACATCGAGTGGATATGCACACCGTCACCGTAGTCATAGTCCACGCTGAAGAAGTCGTACATGTCACCGGCATTGCGTCGTGCACGGCCGCCGAATCCAACTGCGCTGACCGGCGGTCCGCCGCAGAACCAATTCGCAACGTCGATGTTATGCACGTGCTGCTCGACAAGATGGTCACCAGACAGCGTGATCCAGTTCTGCCACGAGCGAACCAGGTCTTCACCAGTCTTGGGATTAATGGGTTGTTTCCAGAACATATGGCCCATACAAAACGAGACGCGGCCCGCGTAAAGCCTACCGAGTGCTTTCTCAACGGCAACGGCCTGATGGGTCTTGATGTAGTTCCAGTCATGACGCATCTCCGTACCGGCCGTGATCACGAGTCCCTTCTTTTTGGCTTCTTCGCCTGCGGCAATCACGCGCCGGCAGCCGGGTGGATCGACGGCAACCGGTTTTTCGATAAAGACATGCTTGCCGGCCTTTACCGCCGCTTCGAGGTGCAGCGGCCGAAACAGAGGTGCCGTAGCCATCAGGACAATCTGGACGTCGGTTTCCAACAGCTTCTGATAGCTGGTCGGACCGCCGAAGCAGCGTTCAGGCGGAACTTTGAGTTGCTTGCCTGCCCGAAGTGCCCGATCCTTGAAATAGTCGGCAGTGGCAACAACCCGAACGTCGAAGCCTAGAATCTTCCCTGCTTCGAGGGAACCAGCAGCGGCACCGCGGCCCCGGCCACCACAACCGATGAGCCCCACTTTGAAGGTCTTGCCTTGTCCCTTGGCGGTTGCTCCAAGGATCGTTGGGGCGCTTAAGGCCACCCCTGTGCTCAGTGCGGTTCGTACAAAATCACGTCGTGATAGTTCGGTTTGATTTTTCATAGGACAACTCCTTTAAAGGATTACTGAATTCATTTAAGAGTTCCCACTCAACAGCCAGGAAAATATTCTCACCCGTCATTTCCCATATTAAACGTCTGGCTGCAAAATTGAGCCTTGCAATACAAAAAACAATACCACTATATTCTCAAAATCACAACCGTTTTAGGCCATTTCACACTGATCCTGCTGCCCTAACTGCCTACGAACACGGTACTTCCCAGCTCAAAAATGCTGACTTCTCGTCATCTTTCCACACTTAAACTATCACCTGCCTTAAGTCTTATATGCAGTAACAATCTTTCGAACCTGACAAACTATACTCCTGTCTCTGTTTGAGGACAAAATCACACTTTTTTTGAAATAACCTTGACAAACTTCGGTTACGTGATTAACATTTGTAAATTAACTAAGGCGGTACAACTTTTAGCGGATAATTCGACCAAGGCGGCTGTCAATGTAAAATTGCCGATGAGATATTAAACTTTTGAACTGTAGATAGAAAAATGCAAAGGCTTGGTAATGTATAATTTCAAGTCTGATGATGAAATTCTGGATTTTGCAATCGGAAGAGAGATTGAGGCAATTCAGCTATACATCGACCTGTCACATAAGGTGAACAAACCCGAGATGCATAAGTTCCTTCAAGGTTTTGCAAGGGAGGAGCAGGAACACAAGATAAAGCTGGAAGATGCAAAGGCGGTCGGGATTGTGCTCCAGGATGAAGATGTGGGGAGCCTTGGCATCACTGAGGACGTTGATGGCGGCGAGGCCCGACCGGATATGAAATATGCTGATATACTTATTTTGGCAATGAAAAAGGAGGATGTTTCTGTAAAACTCTATACAGAACTGGCCAAAATTGCACAAAACGAAGAAATGAAGGATATGTTTCTGTGGCTCGCTCATGAAGAGAATGAACACAAGCTGAGATTCGAGATGGAGTATGATTTGACAACATTCTAATAGGCTGACCGTAAGAAATCTCCTTCAAAACAGCCTCAACTCATTGTTCAAATCCCTTACTTAGTAAAAAACTTTACAGGCTTCTTTTCCACCAGTAATTAAAAGATCTAATTTCACTCAATAAAAAGAGTACGTTAGCTTCGCCTCGTAGCTACGGCAAGTGGTTGTTATCGGGCATACAGACAAATGACTTTTTTTGTCATAATTTGAGGCAACTAAATTTGCCTTAAATAGAAAACAAATCTTATACTTTAGATGTAACTAATGGGATTGTGTTGTATCAATAATTGGATAATGATTTCAGGGGATTTATTATGAAGTTTAAGACATTATCCTTATGCAGGGATTTTGTAGACTTTATCCGCAAGGAGGCTCATATGGTTCCAAAACACGGCCAAATTGGGGATTTACTCCTGACTTTTAAGCTGATAAACACCTCTGACCTTTCGTCTGAAAGCAAGCTAACATACGCCTATTTATTTTATCATAGAGACGATGTGGCCGGCTTCAAAGTACCCGTCTTAAGCGAGAGATTGGGAATGACACCTGAACTAATACGCTCTACACTAAAAGAGCTTCAAATCACAAAGCATATTGCTTTAATCACAGCTCTGCGGACCGATGATTTGTCTCAACTGGCCTATTACTATAAGATAGTTGAACCCACAAAATATGGCATGCTTGACCTGGAAAGGGAGCAATTTTCCCCCGACCAGGAATGAGACTATCTCATCCGGGCATGTGTCTATATAGCCTCCCTTTTTCACAAATCAATTGCATATTTTCGCTTTTAGCCGGTTCAACCTCCACCATTTGTGCTGGCGGAAAACAATATCGCTTGGCTGGGAGCATTCTGAACTTCGGACACCGAATATAGAATCCTGCTCCTGTCCTTTCAATCCGCCTGCGGAATTCTCTTGATGAATAGTGCTGTTATGTATAGAATCTGTACGCAGAAATTACACTTTATTGTGTAAGGTCAGATCCCGTTAGAAATGCCGGCGGGGAAAATAAGAACATAGGTTAATTAGGAAGTTTTCTAACGAGGAAAGTATGCAAATAAAATTACAGTTTCTCGGTGCAGTTCAGAATGTGACAGGTTCTCGGCACCTTCTGGAGGCAAATGGAACGCAAGTTCTCGTAGACTGTGGTCTCTATCAGGAACGCCAGTTCCGCAAAAGAAACTGGGACCCATTCCCTGTACCACCCAAAAACATAGACGCCGTCCTGTTAACTCACGCCCATCTCGACCATTGTGGTCTGTTGCCGAAGCTCGTTCGGGAAGGATTCAAAGGGAAGATACTTTGTACTGCCGCCACCGCTGAAATTGCCAAGATTATATTGCTGGATTCTGCAAAGATTCAGGAAGAAGACGCCGAGCACAAACGCAAAAGACACGAACGGCAGGGTCGCAAGGGCCCTTATCCGGTGGTTCCACTTTATACTGTAGAAGATGCCGAAGCTTGCTGTTCGCTTTTTTCGAATGTCGAATACAGAGAATCTGTAAATCTTGGCGACGGCGTGGAAACAACTTTTTATGACGCCGGTCATGTCCTTGGCTCTTCGATAATAAGGGTCAAAGTACTTCAGGACGGGCAGGAAAGAATCATCTTGTTCTCAGGTGACATCGGCAGGCCGGACAGGCCAATTGTATGTGACCCAACAGTTTTCGATTATGCTGATTACATTCTCATTGAGTCAACATACGGCGACCGAGTACATGAGGAAACAAAAGATGTAAAAAATGCCATAGGTGAGGTTATAAACTCCGCTATAAAAGCCGGCGGTAACATTATCGTGCCCAGCTTCGCCCTCGAACGCTCTCAGGAGATGTTATATTACATAAACGAGCTGCGGCTGAAAAATATTATTCCGGAGTTTAAGGTCTTTTTAGACAGCCCCATGGCATCAAGGATTACAAAGGTTTTTAAGCATCACCCGGAATTGTTTGATAAAGAGATGACCGAATTTATCAAACGACATAAATCCCCTTTCGAACTCTCGGGGCTGCAAATGGCAGGTACTGCTAACGAATCAAAGGCAATCAACGATGTAAATGGGACCGTTATGGTCATAGCAGGCTCAGGAATGTGCACCGGCGGAAGAGTAAAGTTTCACCTGGTTAATAACATCTCGCAACCAAATAACACGATAATGTTTGTGGGCTATCAGGCGGTTGGCACACTCGGAAGATCCATTGTGGATGGGATCAAAAAGGTCCGGATACTTGGTGAAAAACGCAGTATAAAAGCGAAAATAGTACGAATACATGGCTTTTCTGCACACGCCGACAGAGACGAGCTGCTCGATTGGCTAAAAGAATTGGAGGCGCCTCCAAGGGGCGTCTTCGTCGTACACGGCGAGACAGAAAGCGCACGCAGTTTTGGTAACTACATTAGAGAGCAAACCGGCTGGAAAGCCTCCGTTCCCGAATATCAGGACAAGGTCGTCCTCGATTAGTCACAGTAGCATTACATAATCGGGACTGAGTAACTTCAGGATGCCGGGCTTATCACCGGCTGTCTCGTGATTTCTTTCGTAGAGTGGCGATGTAACTTAGCAGTATCCCTAATTCAAACAGCAGGTACAGCGGCACAGCCAGAGTCACCTGGGAGATTACGTCAGGGGGTGTGGCCATAGCCGCTACTACAAAAATCGCCAGAATGACAAATTTTCTCGATTTATTCAGCGCAGCAACTGAAACCAGGCCCGTCCTGTTCAAAAAGAAAATGGCCGTCGGCGTTTGAAAAGCCAATCCGAAAACCAACATAAGGTGACTAACAAAAGAAATGTAGTTCTGAAAGGTAAATTGCGAATTTACATCTAGTATTCTCTGATTGAACGATACCAGAAATTTCAGAGTCAAAGGCGCAACAACGATTAGAAAAAACAGTGCCCCGCCTACGAATAATACTGCTGAAAAAGGCGCTGCGATATTAACGTACCGTTTTTCGTGCGGATATAGCCCCGCGGCAACAAACATCCACAATTGATAAAAAACCCATGGAGATGAGAGTAACAGCCCCGCAATTAAAGAGATCTTTATAAAGCTGATAAGCCCGGCCGCTACCGCAATTACCTGGAGCGGCTTTAGTTTATAAATGTTTAGTCGGACCTCCTCTTCCTTGACCTCATCCTCCTCTTCCTTGACCTCGTCCCCTTCTTTCTTGACCTTCACTATCTCTCTCTTGGCGCAATATCGGCTGTCTACACCGTCGTCGATCAGCCATCTACTGCTGCTGAACAGATACCCCTGCCGTTTCACTTTGACCTCGGCAGACAGTACCACCCCTTTATTCCTTAATTCCTGCCGCAGGCCTTCCGTCATAGTGCCTTGGTCTAAATCTGACTGGAAATCCAGGTCAATGTTGAACAGAAGCTTGGCAGTTGAATCATCATATGGTCCTTGCATAAATCTTATTATGCCGCGGCCGAAAAATAAGCAGATTACACAACCAATCCCCAGCCCAAGAAGCGCGCGAATCATCCGCATTCGCAATTCTTCGAGGTGGTCACCAAGGCTCATTGTGGAGTCAAAAAGGCCTTCTTTATTATTGCTCTCGCCCATATTAAAATTGATCACTGATTATTGATAAATGGTTATCTGGATTATCAATTACCAATAATCAATCAGCACCCATCGTATCATCTTCGTTTAGCCCGGCGGCGTCCTTGGCTTCATCTATTATGTCGTCACCGACCTTTTTGACGTCTTGTACGATATCGTCTTTGGTTTCTTTGGCTTCGTTAATGCCCTTTTTGAATTCGGTCATGCTCTTACCGATATTGCGGGCGATTTCCGGGAGCCTTCTGCCGAATATCAAAAGAGCGACAACAGCAATAACCGCAAGCTCAATCGGACCCGGCGTCCAAAATCCAAGATAGTGGATATATCCAGTCATATAAGTCTCCTTTTATTCATTCAAAGTATTATAACAGCATCCGGGCTGCTTTGTCAACCCCATTAGAAATCTTCTTTTTTTGTAGTATTTTCTCCACCCGCAGCACCTCTACAATAATCTGCCTTCAATCAAATCTTGACTTATTTTCGCCCTGTCCTGACCGAAACAATCTTGATATCCCGGTCCCGGTCTGCGCAAATTATAAGTGTTTTGCCGTTTTTATCGGCCGCAACGCTCTGTCCACCGAATATTCGGCCTTTCCACGGTCCTTTTGTTATTTCACCGACAAGATTGGTCCCAACCACCGCAGCTCCGGTTTTCCGCCCCGCTTCTTTGACCACTTTCTCAAGCTCTTTACCATGTTCAGGCCAGTTCTCCTCTTGCTCTGCATATCCATATGGAACCAGCAGCAAGTCCGGTTTCAACTCGGCCATACGCTCTAAAATGTCATCTTTATGTGTATCCGCACAGATTAGCAGCCCGATTTTACCATATTTAGTTTCCACCGCATTGATCTCTTTGCCCGGTCTGTAGGGCCGAGTCATCAGTTCCGTCAATATATTGATCTTACGGTGTTTAAGGACAATCCGCCCTTTATCATCAATTAACACTGCCGAATCATACAGATTCGTTCCGTACTTTTCCGCTAAACCGGCGCAGAGAAAAATTTCATATTTTTTAGCTAATTCGCAAAAACGCACCGAATCCTCACCTGGAATCGGACATGCTCTCTCGTATGCATCAGGATTTACCCAGCCCAATATCACCATCTCAGGAAAACAAATAATATCAGCCCCGCCATCTTTTGCCTCCCGAATCGCGTTCTCAATTCGTACAAAGTTGCCGCTGCGGTCACCGTCAAGTGAAAATATCTGGGCCATAGCAATTCTTATATTCGGCATTTGTCCTGAACCTTCGAAATCCAATATTGACAAAATCTCAGACAGAAACTATAATCCCCTTGAACTTTAGGGTCAAGTAAACCTCGTAAGTTTTTTTGCGCTAATACCGAAGGGAAAAGTTGTCGTGCGTATCTCACGATTAATCGCAGTATTATCAATTGCAATCATTTTAACTGAAGCATCTTTGGTTTCGGTTTTAGCGCAGGAAACTATCACGGTTCGGCCAAAGGAAATCGACGATATACTGACCAATCCAGGAATCGGATTTATGACTTTTCAAAGATTCAACGGTGATACCCTAAATCAAGCTAAACGCTGGACCGAGGGCAAGCCCATTGTTTATCAGGAATTTGATGGCAACCTGCGGAACAAAGACTATCCGACGACCTCGATAGCCTATTTCCGAATCTATTGGAAGTTCATCGAACCGAATATGGGCAAATATCGCTGGGACTTGATAGATACAGCGCTCAAAACAGCTCACCAGAGACAGCAGACTCTGATGTTGCGCATCGCACCCTACGGCACAGGAACCGAGAATGATGTCCCTGATTGGTATCGCGCAATGGTTGGCAAGAGAAAAGATTTGCCGGTGAAGAAGTGGCAGGTCGACCCGGAAGACCCGCGCTACGTCAGGCATTTCACAAAAATGACAAGAACAATGGGCAAACGCTACGACGGTCACCCGGACCTCGAAAGCGTCGACGTTTCGATTGTCGGTGCATGGGGTGAAGGTGCGGGCTCCGCTCAATTGACGGACAACACAAGACAGGCACTGGTCGACGCCTATATAGAATCCTTTAAAAAAACACATCTTGTTATGCTCCTCACCGACAAGAAAACAAACAGCTACGCCCTTTCCAGGGCCGACGTCGGCTGGAGAATCGATTGTCTCGGGGATATGGGAGGATTTAGCGCCAATTGGTCACACATGAACGATTATTATCCGCAGGCAATCATAAATTTTGGTGTCAGGGACGCCTGGAAAAAAGCTCCCGTAACACTCGAGGTATGCTGGGTCATGCAGCACTGGAAGGATATGGGCTGGGACGTCGACCACATAATCGATGAGTCTCTCAAGTGGCACATTTCTTCTTTCAACGCAAAGTCCTCACCAGTGCCCAAAGAGTGGTGGCCTGCGGTCAACAGGTGGCTCGGAAAAATGGGATACAGATTTGTCCTTCGCAAGTTTACCTACCCGGCAACAGTGAATATAAACGGAAAACTGGCTTTCACTTCATGGTGGGACAACAAGGGTGTTGCGCCCTGTTATAAGAATTTTACTCTCGCTCTTCGTATCAAAAGCGATGAAAAAACCGAAATCTTACCCACCAACGCCGACATCAGAACCTGGCTGCCGGGCGACAACCTTTATGATGATTCCGTTTTGGTCCCATCCGATATGCCTCCCGGAAAATATGACCTGCAAATCGGCATTCTTGATCCACGGTCTAATAAGCCTAAGGTTAAACTCGCTATTTCTTCAAGGCAGACCGATGGCTGGTACAATCTTGGAAAAGTAAAGATTGTAAAATAATGATTGAAAATTACTGGATCACAGTAAATCGAAAACCTTTCCGGTTACTATTCTATCGTTTTGTGCTGAGTATGCTGATTTTCGGCGGCTGTGCGGGCGAAAAAAAATCTACAAATCACATATCATAACGCCTTTAATAGTAAGCACTAACGTTTACAGAACAATAATTTTACTTGATTTTCCACCCCCTTTTCGATTATAATAACTCTATGACCTGAGAATAATATTTTAAAAGTTCTGGCTTCAAGAAGGGCGATGATGAATTTTTATTACAAAACCTGGCTTCCGTTTACAACTAATAAAAGGCGGATACTGTTTCTGGCAATCATGAGCTATATTGCTTTATGCTAAAAACCCGCTTGCCTCTTTCCGCTTCTAAAACCGCTCAAATCGGGCGGTTTTTTTATCCCACCAAATCCCGCTAAACATTTGACACACTCAAAACCGCAAGTTATGCTCACAAAAACTAACCGGTTAATCAACGGATTTAGTCCTTGCTGTTCCTTGAAGGAAGCTTCAAATGCCCTTTACGCCATATCATTTTGGACCGAGCGGCTTCATCGCCCTCGCTTTTAGAAAGTGGATTGACCTCCCTGTCTTTGTGCTCGCCAACGTAATAGTTGATATAGAGGTGCTTATCATCACACAGCTCGGACTTACCTACCCGATCCACAGATTCACTCACACGCTCTTAATAGGGGCAGCAGCAGGCATTATCTGGGCGATGGCAGCCTATCCACTGCGAAATTTTTTCAAAAAGATAATGCAAATACTCCGCATACACTACCAGACCAGCTTCTTGAAGATGCTCCTCTCCGGTATTCTTGGCGTATGGCTCCATGTTGTGATCGACAGCATCTACCACCCGGACGTACACCTGTTTTGGCCACATAAGGCAATACCTTTATGGAGGATTATAACAAGGCAGCAAATAGAGGCCTTATGTCTTGTCTTCTTTGTTGCAGCTATTGTCTTATGGGCGCTCGAGGTGCTGTCATATTCCAGGTTAAAGAAATTAAAAGATACTGCAAGTAATGAAAAGGATTAAAAGTTTCAGTGAAAGGACCAAAGAATGAAGAAGATAGTAAAGTATTTCCTAAAGGGGCTTTTGGTTTTTGTGCCAACAACGGTAACCATTTTCATAATTGTCTGGGCATTCACATCTCTGGATAAAATCTTTCGTGGCATACTGAGAATAGACATCCCGGGACTGAGTATATTAGTAACAATTTCGGTGATATTCCTTATCGGCTTTCTCACTTCGAATTTTGTCGGCAAAAAATTGTTTGGGATTGTGGAAAAGGTTTTCACAAAGGTCCCGCTGGTCAAGTTGCTCTATGGTTCCATCAAGGATATTGTGGAAGCTTTTGCCGGAGAGAAGAAAAAATTCGACAAGCCGGTTATCGTATCGCTCACCGGCGCTGACGGTCCGAAAATCGCGGGTTTCATTACAACCGAGTCTCTTGAGAAGTTTGGTCTGGACGATTATGCCGCCGTGTACCTGCCTCAGTCATACAATTTCGCGGGCAACGTATTGATTTTTAAAAAGGACTCTATTCAGTCTCTGAATGTTGATAGTTCAGAGGCAATGTCTTTTATTGTCTCAGGCGGCGTCTCAGGATAAAGACCTTGTTGACTAAATAGCCGCAAACATTGGCGTATTCCGGTAAAAGCTCTACTGGATTCTTGCCTATTCGGCCATTATGGTTTACAATTTTACTTTCTGGATATCCTGAATTTCTAACGAAAGTCTATGGCTGATAAAATCGCAAAACAGACCCGGTTACTGAAATGCCTCACGCCCGGATGGTCGCCTGGAAGTTATATGGCAATGTCTGTTTCTTTACGGAATCTTTCTGCTGTGTTATTTATGCAGTTTATCTTCTTGAATTCCCTTTGCATGGCTGAACCTCCAACGGCAGAGAGTAGTTTTCACGTGACACTGCCCCCGCACGCCTTTGCCGACGACCTTCTGCCTTCCTCTCCCTTTGGAATCAACACCGCCTTTCAACCCGATACTCCTAAACTTGAACCCATCCTGAAAAAAATGAAGGAAGCCGGCATCAAGTGGGGACGTCAGGATTTCACTTGGCGCCGAATCGAGAAAAAGAAAGGGCAATACCAATTCCAGGATTATGACCGGCTTGTTGATACCTGTCATAAGTACGGACTTCTGCTCTTTGGCAACCTGGCTTATGCCCCGAATTTCCACGACCCCCGAACACCGGAGGGAGTTCAGGCATACTGTAATTTTGTAAGGGAAACTGTGAAACATTTCGCAGGCAAAGTAAAATTCTGGCAAATCTGGAATGAGCCGAATGGAGGATTCTGGAAGGGAACACCCGCAGAGTATGCCCGTCTCCTCGCCGCCGCAGGCAAATCAATTCACCAGGCAAATCCCGATGCAAAAGTCCTTGGCCTTAATATGGCTTTTTGTGATGTCCTCTGGGCCGAAAAGATACTGAGTCTCGTCCCTTACGATTGCTTTGATATTGCCTGTTTTCATCCCTATCGGCCCCCATCAGCCCCGGAAGAACATTTCGACTGGTGGGAGCTCGACCAATATGTCAAGAGCTGGCACCGTCACGACTTAAAGCCCGACTATCCGCTTGTACGAATGAGTTTCCTCGAGCAAACCGACGAGCTTATAAAAGTAATGGCCAAATTCGGCAACCCAAAACCAATCTGGATTACCGAAATATGCTGGAACAGCCACATCCATCCCTATGGAACACTGGAAACACGCCAGGCTGACCTCGTAGTCCGGTTCCACGTCCTCGCCATCGCCTCTCAAAAAATCAAAAAGGTCTTTTGGTGGACCCTCAGAGACACGGGAACTCGGCAATTCGACCAGGCCGATATGGTTGGCCTTCTCCGAAACGACCTTACACCGAAATATTCCTATTATGCATTCTCTTTTATGACACGAATGCTCGAAGGCAAGAAATGGGTGCACAACGATGTCTTCGGGCCACAGGTATATGCTGTGGTCTTCACGGACGATAAAAGCGATCTGGATATAATTGTGGCCTGGAGTACTAAGCCCTACGCTTACATACGCGTCAACAACGAAAAAGGACTGAATATCTATGACATTTACGGGACGCGAAGATTCGTACCGGTCCATAAAATACGAACTAAATCACTTTCCGTTCCCCTCGGAACAAGTCCTCTCTATATTGTAGGATCAAAAGGCCTCAAGGCATCAGTAAGGCCCAACCCCGGATGGTAATAAAAATATGATGGATTCAGCAAAACAAATTCAATTACTAAAACGCGGCACAGTGGAAATTTTTACTGAAGCTGAACTGGCGGGCAAACTCACCGAAGCGGCCAAAAAAGGCAGGCAACTCCGCATCAAGCTCGGCCTGGATCCCACCAGCGCCGATATACACCTCGGCCATACCGTCGTATTGCGAAAGATGAGACAATTCCAGGACCTCGGCCACAAGGCAGTACTCATTATAGGTGACTACACCGCCAGAATCGGTGATCCTTCAGGCCAGAATACGACACGCCCACAGCTCTCAACCGAGCAAATCGAAGAAAACGCAAAAACTTACTTCGACCAGGCAGGTAAAATACTCGACACTTCAGAAAGTAAACTCGAAATAAGATATAACAGCGAATGGCTTGAAAAGCTCACCGCAATCGAAATAATTCAACTCGCGGCAAAAAAAACTGTTGCTCAATTGCTTCAACGGGACAGCTTCAAAATACGCCTCCGCAACGACGAAGATATTTTTATGCACGAATTTCTCTACCCGCTTATGCAGGGTTACGATTCCGTTGTCGTAAGAAGCGACGTCGAATTGGGCGGCACAGACCAGACTTTCAACAACCTCGTTGGAAGAGACATACAGCGAGCATACGGACAACCACCCCAGATTGTAATTACCCTGCCCATACTCGTCGGCCTCGACGGAAAAGAAAAAATGAGCAAATCAAAAGGTAATTACATCGGCGTTACAGACGGGCCCAATGATATGTTCGGCAAGGTTATGAGCATCTCAGACGATATGATGGAAAATTACTTTACGCTTTTAACAAACCTCAATGCCGGCGAAATAACTGAGCTTGTTAATCCCGGTGCAACCCACCCAAAGCAGGCAAAAGTTATATTAGGAAAAGCGATTGTCACAGACTTTTACGACAACACCGCCGCTGACACAGCCGCCGCCGAATTTGACAGGATATTCGCAAAGCGACAACTGCCCGACGACATACCGGAAATTGAAATAACACCTGGCCCCATTATGGCCGGCAAACTCCTGTTGGCATGTAAACTCGTAGCATCAGGTGGCCAGGCAAAGCGCATAATCAAGCAGGATGGCGCAACCATTGACGGACAGAAGCTGACCGATCCCAACGCTCAAATCACCCCCGCCGAAGGAATGGTCATTCAGGTTGGCAAAAGAAAGTTTGCTAAAATAAAAATAAAAAAGAATTAAAACCCAAACCACGGTGAGCCGGACCGTCAGGAACGACTCGTAATTAAGATAACTTGACCGAACAAACCCTGTTGCTATTCTTTCTCACTTTCTTCTTGTTGCTTCTCTTTCTCATCTTCTTTTTGTTGCTCCTCTTTTTCCATTTCTTCTCGCCACGCTTGCATCAGCACTAACCACTTACCGATATTGTCTTTTGTAATAACACTCGCACGCCTCAATTGTTCGAACTCTTCTTTTCGATTTTCAGCAACCCATTCTCCGAAAGACTTACGAAACACATCCAGTGCAACAGCGCCTTCCTGCGTAGGTTTTGTCCTCACACTTGTTATTAATCCCTTTTCAAAAGTGAACTCGCGGAATTCATAGTATAGCGTTTCGATCCCGGCAAGTTTAAGCCACTTGTTTTGCTCTTCAACCTTGCACGTTACTTTGTTTTTACTTGCCTTCACGTCTGTAAATATTAGTTGGCTGTCGATAACAGCATCCGTTTCAGCAAGTTTCTGCACGCTCTCTTTACCTGTTACTGTCCATTGATCCACAACCTCATAGCTTATGTCTTCTGCCAGAAAAGACATCTCTTTTGCAACATCACCGCTGTTATGGGCCTCTTGATATTCTTTAATTTGCTCATCCAGTTTTGGACTGCAGGAAGTTGTTAATAACAACAAAAATACAAGATAAAGAACAATATGTGGCTTACTGATAAATCTACGCATTTGTTTCACTCCTAATCATAATATTCCTCAAAACGCCCTGAACATCACAAATTCCATTCATTCTGCCATTTTTCTCACATCTTACATCCCTAATCGAGCACGTCAAGATTGATTTGCTCTCCGTCCAAAAAACCCGCTTGCCCCGTTAGAAATTCCAGACCCGATAAAAATATTCGGGAAAATACAAAAATATTTCTAACGGTGTGAAATCTGTGGTTATAATAGGGTAATTATGAAAATGCCAAAACTTGAAAAACCTGAGAAATACGTCGGCCTGTATATCTTCGACTTCGGAGACCATGTGGGCACCGGCTTTACCGCCCGGGAGGTGGCTGAGCTTCTGGAAAGCGAAAAGTATAAGGACTGCAAGGTTTACAAAATACACAAAGCCCATCCAGATGGAAAACTTGAGCTAAAAGGCGTCCGTTCTGAAATCTTCCATCTTGAGGCCGGTATGTTCTTCTACTGCAACGATCTCGAAACTGCCACCCGGGATTTCAACGCACTTGTTAATTTAGCAGTCAAAGCCGCCCCGCCCTGCCGGGCCAAGCTGCATCTTGCAAAATACAACGGCGATAAATTTGCAGTGGCTATTATTTATCCCTCCGAGTATGATGACGAGATAAGCTCATGGCTTTTAGATGGCAGGTATAAAACCACAGGTGCGGCCGAAGGGGGTATTGATGCGGTGCAAAGATATTATGACCAACAGCCCCGGATTCTTGAAAGACATCAATTGTTCGGAAAATCCGAGTCAGTAAGCCGCACAGGCCCAGAGCTGTTAGCTTCAGTAAAATTAGCTGTGCAAAGGTAATATGGATGGTCGTTAGCCAATGCAATCCTCCTTTCACGGCAATGATGCACTAAACACTGACGACTAAATACTAACGACTAAAAATGTCTTTTCGCGCAAAAATAAATTCATTGTTGGCTTTGTTTGCGAGCCTGCTTCTGTCGATATTCGGCAAATCGCCCCCCGGGCCGACTACCGCTGACTTGCAGCGGGCCGAGTTCAAGACCAGCACCCAGCGTTTGGGAATCCGGTTTACTGAAAAAATTCGTGATGTCTTTCGCCTCAGATGGCTTAGAAAAAGATAAAACACGGATTAGTGTCATAAGAGATAAAAAAAATGACTGACTCCGATATACCGCCCCCCCCCGGACAGCCACCTGTCCTTACACAAAATGCTTTCACTGTCTTGCAAAGAAGATACCTGCTCAGAGACAGCAAGGGCAAATGCATCGAGACACCGGCACAGATGTTCAGCAGAGTAGCATCCGTGATAGCTGGCGCTGAAAAAAAATATGGAGCACAGAGAGACCAAATCAAGGGCTGGCACCGAAGATTTTACGACCTCCTGGCCTCCCTCAAATTCCTGCCCAATTCCCCAGCCCTAATGAACGCCGGCCGCCCCAACAACATGCTAAGCGCTTGCTTCGTACTGCCGATCGAAGACAGTATAGAAGCCATATTCGAGGCCATTAAGCAGACCGCACTGATCCAAAAGGCTGGCGGCGGAACCGGGTTTTCTCTCGATAAATTAAGACCCACCGGAGACCGAATCGCATCCAGCGGAGGCACAACATCAGGCCCGATAAGTTTTTGGCGGGTCTTTTCAGAGGCCACCGATGCAATTCAGCAGGGTGCTTTTCGCCGCGGTGCAAATATGGGCACCATGACTGTCGAGCATCCCGACATACTGAAATTCCTGCGCGCCAAACAGAACCTAAAGGCCTTCACCAACTTCAATATTTCCGTCAAAATCACCGATGGTTGGATGAAGCGGGTCCTCAAATCCCCTGGATCTTTGCACATCGTAAAAAATCCTCGCACGCAAAACAGGTTCCTATTGCCTCGGTCGCTTGATATTGCAAGCTACACAATAAACGATTTGCATAAGTTGACCGGCAAAAAAGTGCCCCCTTCCGCCAAAGCACGTCAATTCTACTCTGTCGGCGACATCTGGAAAATTATCGTCAACTGTGCCCACAAAACAGGAGAGCCTGGCGTTATCTTCATCGACAGAATCAACCGTGACAATCCCACACCTTCGCTGGGCCCGATTGAAACAACCAATCCATGCGGCGAACAGCCTCTACTGCCTTTTGAGGCCTGCACTTTAGGCAGTATCAACCTTACAAAATTTGTAAGGAGCAACGATGGCAAAGCCGTCATGGATTGGCAGGCTCTGGACGCCACTGTCAAATTAGCCGTGCGCTTTCTGGACAATATTATTGACGTATCCAATTATCCCGTCAGAGACAGCGTCCGCCTCGTCCACGCCAACCGCAAAATCGGGCTCGGAGTTATGGGGTTCGCAGACTGCTTATTTTTAATGGGAATTCCTTACGATTCCAAACCGGGCGTCGATTTCGCATCTACGGTTATGAACTTCATCAACGAGAAAGCTCGCCGGGCCAGCACCGCCCTGGCCAATCAGCGTGGACCTTTTCCAAACTGGAATGAAAGCATCTGGCGAACCAAACGAAATAAAAAGGTCCGTAATGCCGCTCTTACATGCGTTGCCCCCACTGGCACAATAAGCATCATCGCGGATTGCTCTTGCGGCATCGAGCCCACCTTTTCGCTCGTCTTTGTCCGCCGGATATTGGCAGGCACAAAATTGCGACAAAAAAATCACATCTTCGAACAAGTCGCGAAAAAAGCCGGCTTTTATACCAAAAAACTCGAAAATCAGATTCTAAAAACAGGCAGTATTCAAAAAATCAACCAAATCCCCCCTAAAATAAGGAAAGTCTTCAAATGTGCTTACGATATCAAGCCCGAATGGCACGTTAAAATGCAGGCCGCCTTCCAGCAGCACTGCGATGCAGCGGTCAGCAAAACCATAAACTTCCCGGAAAATGCCACCCCCGCAGCCGTCGATAAAACCTACAAATTGGCATACAAGCTGGGCTGTAAGGGAATTACAATTTATCGCCGACACAGCCGAACCCAGGAGCCAATGAGCCTCGACTAACACAAAAAGCCTGAATTGTACGGTTTTTCAGTTTCACACTTGGAGTTTTGAGAAAGGACATTTGCGCCCCAATAGCCCAACATTTATTGGAACAAGCTTATTATCCCTCACGGAAGAATCTGCTAATTTTCGGCTAAAGTAGCCCCACTAATCTTGCCGATAACTAAAATAGAAAAATACAATTTTCTCCCCTCCGGAAAACATCGCGTAGTGTAGTGCTGCACGATGTTTTCTTTTTTATACACGCACCTGATAAATCATTTATACTTCCAAAGCCCTCGGCTCATAAAGATTAACACAAACAAATTAGTCCGTCTCTGCCAGGTACCCTAAGACCATCCGTTTTTCCTCGTCTGTCATTTTCTCACCGTGTTCATCAATATATAAGCACCATTCTTCCTTTTCGTATCGACTTGCCTCAATTATATTGTGACAGGATGAACATTTCGCCCGGTACAGCATCTCACCGGGGCTCATTTCCCTGGCTATAGTTTGGCACCCATATATGAACGCCAAAAATCCGAGTGCTCCAGGCAACCAAAGTAATAAGTTCCTCTCCATAATTGTTGTTTTCTTCAATTTAAACCTCAACACTAAAAACACCCGGGCCAGGCTTTTGCCCGGCCCCGGCTTAAATTAACCTGCTAAAACGGTATGCCCATTATCAGCCTTACCCGCAAATCATCACTCCGGTCATTCAGGCCCCTCAGAAGTCCGGCTCCAATCCAAAATTTCTTGCTTGCCCAGGAAACCGTCGGGCCAATGTAATACTTATCTTCAGTGTAATTTCCTGCCGATTCCAAACCTACTTTCCATCTCGGATTAAATTCATAGCCCATACCCAAAGCGTACTCGTTCTCATTGCCCCCATTATTATTAATTCCGACTTTCAGTATCTGGTTATAAGCAATATTAAACTTGCCAAAATCCTTTGCTATAATAACCTTACCCTCCATGATTTCCGCTTCATTTGAGCTGTCAGGCCGTATGTACTCAAGATACAACAGCGTATCAAGAGGATACATCCCCTTCTCTCCTAAACGGTAACGTGTTCTCAACTTCGTACCCGTATATTCGAATTTATCATCACTCTTGCTATTTGTCTGCTTCCATCTCTGGTAAACAGATACGTCCCACCTGTCGGTAATCCCGTACTCGTATTCCAGTTGAGATTCCCATGTGTTCTTGTTACCATAATTGTGCAGGTCAGGCACCTTGGTCGTAAGGTAATATTCCACTTCAGATTCACCTTTTGGCATCGTCTGATATTCATATGTCCATACGTAACTTCTGCGATCACCTTTCGCCGAATTAACACCCAGTATAACCATAACCAACATTACACTACAAATCGTTTCCTTCTTTATAGCTGACAACATACGACATTCTCCTTTCAAAATTACAGGTATTATCAAAACCCAAACAATCACAACATTCTACGACCCTTCATGCGGGCATATCATACGATATTGATTATCTTTATCATTATACCTCCAAAAAAAATTATTTTAGTTGTTAACAGATATATTATTTACCTCTCTTGCCAGGTTTACCACATCGCGGACATAGGCCGAATATGTGAAGTTTGTGATATTCCTGAATATAGCCATGTTTTTTTACGATCTCGTCCTGTAGCTTTTCCAGTTTTTTACTATATATCTCTACAAATCTGCCGCACTTCAGACAAATCAAATGATCGTGGTGTTCATGACCGTATTTATGCTCGAAACGCTGAACACCATCACCAAAATCAACCACTCTGCAAAGACCGGATTCTGCCAATAGCTTTAAAGTCCTTGCGACCGTCGCATAGCCCACGTCCTTGTCCTTTTTCCGGACAATATCAAACAAGTCCTGCGTACTCAGATGCTTTTCCGTCCGCAGAAACACCTCTACAAGTTCGTCCCTCTGCTTGGTTCTCCGCAGCCCTTTTTGCCGTAGGAACTGGTTAAATTTCGCTATTGCTTCCAAATCACGGTCCTTTGTGCTCAAACCTGACGATCATATATGTACTGTATATATAAGCGGTTATTCTACTGTAAGACTCACAATCATATTGATAACGATTATCAATATCTACATCTTAAACTCTGCCACTCTCCATGTCAAACATTTTTTTTAAAATATTTTAATGGGAGCTTTATGAACTCTTTCCGCGGCATCTCCTATATTTCCCCCCTGCCGCTGTTTCATCGGCTTAATGCCGCAATATTGCTGATATCAATATCCGAAAAATACTCTGCGATCGTGCCCGATTAGACTTTAACTTTCGAAATATACGCCGCTTTTTACCAAGGCCTTTCTTAAAGTACCGTATCGAAGCTCACGCGTACCGCAGTTTTTAGCCGCACAAAGGGCCGCCGCCGTACCCGAAGCCTGCCCCTGCCCCATACAGCATACGGTGTTTCTCGTTGACATATGGGCCCTATGGTCGGAGGTTATCAACATACCCGAAGCCAAAAGGTTCTCGACCCCTGCCACGCGCAAAGCCCTGTATGGAATTCCGTATGTTCCGCCGTCCTTGATTTGGTAACGGGGCGCGCTGTCATGAAAACCGTAAGTCAGGACATCGTCATCAAAGTGTCTGCCTTCAATAACATCTTCATGTGAGATATCATAATCGCAGCTAATCAGTCTGCCGCGCCGGATGCAAAGTTTGGGGCTCGTTCGGGCGATAAACGCCTTCTCACAACCGGGGATATATTCCCTGAACAGCTCAATGGCCTTGAACTGCCGCCTTCTCAACTCCAATTCAGCTTTCGCCACTTCATCCCGGTTCGTTGGACTGACCCGCATTTTGAAATTCAGCTTGATGAACATAAAATAGTTATCGTGGACCGTCGTCGTCACCATTGACATACCGATCTTCCCCGCTTTCTTACCGAAGCCGCCGGGGAGCTTCGCAGACCTGCCCTGGATTCGCACGATTTGCCCATCTTTACCGCTGCGAATACCCTCGGCCTGTTGGGTAATGGCATCGTGTTTTTCGAGAAAGTCATGAAGTTTTTCCATGCTCACATTAGCGACGCCAATGCTGTTTACGACTGCGTAATCGTTTGGCTCGCTGTATTGCGCACCGGCGTACGCGGCCAGGTCGCCGTATGCGGTACAGTCAACAAATGATTTTGCGTAGAACGCCTCCCTTCCGGAGCGGCTCTCTACTATCACCCCCTTAATCCGTGGGCCATCCATAATCGCTCCTGCAACAAGGGTATTAACGCAGACGAAAACGCCCGCCTCGACAAGCATCTCGAAAGTAACCAGTTTATACATCTCCGTATCGATGCAGGTGCAAACCGAATCGTAATTGTACCCTTTGGACATCTCAGCGTGTCCCGATGTCCCACCAACTTTTAAAAGCCGGTCGATAATCTGCTGAGGAATCCCTCGCACAACCTGGCACTTTTTCACACCAGGAAAGGCCTTCCACAGGTTATAAAAGCTGTGAAGCGCTGTGCCCCCTTCCGTGACGGTCCCCCCGGGATAACCTTTTACCTCTATCAAGGCCGTCTTTGCTCCCTGACGCGCCGCTGCCATTGCTGCAACCACTCCCGCCGTCCCACCGCCCGCGACGACAACATCGAATTTCCTGATAGGCAATTTTTTCGCGGGCTCCTCGTAGAAATTCCCAGGCTGTACGGGTTTGGCCATTGCAGAGCCTGCATGAGCGCCTATTCCAAGAATTAGCATCTGTTTATTAAAATCTCGACGATTCATTCCCATCTCCTTTCTGTTAATCTAATCACTGCGACAATTGAAAGCTTAGCTGTCCGCGTTGGACACCTGCATCGCTTTACGCTTGGGCAGGCATATTCAGTAAATTCAAATCTGCTGCCTTCAGTTCTCGTCTGTCGCATTTATGACACAGACTGCGGAACAGCAATAGTGTATTTGAAATGAAAATAAGCGTCCAGAGAAAAACGCAAAAATACAGGCCGAATTAAAGCAGCCGTTACCGCGCTTTGTGCCGCAGCAAGTTCTGATGTTTTTGACTGGCTCTGTTTGGCCGGGGATTTTTTTGCCTTCGAAATTGGGTTTGATTGGGTTCGTATTGGCTTTGATTGGGTTCGTTTTGGGTTCGTTTTTCCCGCGTCCACCAAGTGTTCTTTTTTCATAATCCTTTGTTAATACTTTATTTACGTTCATTTGACTTTTTCGGAAATTGGCTTTGTTTTGCATAAAAATACTTCGCTCGTCGCTCGTATTTAGCTGGTAGTTGGTAGTTCTTAGTTCGTAGGTCATAATTGGCTGGCAAATTAGGCTGGATAGGCGGCTTTCGTAGCTTGTAGTAGGTAGTTCGTTGTTCATGATTGGTAATTTCCCATCGACTATTCACTATTTACGAACGATTAAATTTGACTGTTTAAAATGGCTCCCTGCTTAGGGCATGCAGGGATTCGGGCCTTCTGGCCCTAAGACCTTGCCACGCTGTGGCTTACGACGTGCAAACTGAAATGTCATCTTCGCCTACTGGCGGTTTACGTTTGCCTGCTGGCAAACATACAAATATATTAACAGAATTCCAAACATAAGACAAGAAAAAAATAAAAAAAAAGTGCTTTTTTTGGCCGGGGATTTTTGTTGTAAACCCCGCCCGAAAGGCAGGGCTTTCTTTCTAACGGGGCAAGCAACACGGATTCATCCTTCGTAGTAGGCCTACTACGGAGAATGGAAAAGCACTGGGGATTCGTTAAATAAGACTATTTGCTACAGATGCTTGCCTTTTTCTTTGTTAGCAAGAACAGAACCACGGTAATTCAGAACCCTTCTTCCAGCTTGCTACGGAGCGTTTGCCAATGGAGCGGAGACAAAGGTTATTTCAACAGGGTTGCTTTCACCTGCAAAATATAAAAATAATCTGCCGCTTGCAAAGCCGGTATGGGATTGTAGTCTATTAACATTAACAACCAATCGGTCGTCATTATCTATCAGATTCTTGAATGCGGAAAGCTTTAGCTCGGCGCTTTCAATCTTATAATTAAGCAATACAGGTTTTGTATCACCATATCCTTTAACCGATAGTTTATACTCATATTTATTTGGAGTTACCATTACTGTTAAAGGTGATACTTCAATTCCTGATGATATAGTATCTGTAGATGCATGAGCGGCAATAAGCTCTCTTGCTTTTGACGCTGCTGCCGCGAGAGCTTCCTCTTTAACTGGCAATGTTCCTACAGCAGTACCTGTAACTTCTGAACATGGGTCAACTACAGGACTTTGAGGCCGATTTACATCCTCGATTTTATATCGCAAATTCAATATTTCATCATACACAATAGTCCCAACAGGAAATTCAAAATCGAATAAATCATCGGCAATAGGTTCATTTACTTTTACATTCAAAACCTTAATAATCCCTCGATAATGTCGTAGTGGAAGAATATCAAAAATTCGATAAGGAATCCAAAGGCCACTTTTTGTTTGATGAAAATCATCCAATTCGTATCTCATCAGAACTCTACCATCATGCAAGATATACTCTTTCTTAACTGGAATAAAATCTTTTGATGGGTCGATATACAATTTCACCTTTCCACTCTTTTCTCTGCTGGAAAATTTGGCTATTGCGATATAATAATTATTTTTTTCATCATAATTAACTGCGGTCTCACCTGTACTATCTCTACTGTCCCAAGTATTCCACATAAGCCTATACATGCTGCGTCTTTCAGAAAGCGCATCAGAATACTTTCCAGGATAAATATATCCACGCGGTATTCGACCATCTAATGCTCCTTTCAAACGTTTACATAATTTAGGCGAAACCACATTAGTCTCTATAGTAACGAATTCTGGTTGATCTATCGAATTTACGTAATCAGTTCGTATGACCCTACAAAAACTTTTACTCTTCGCCCAACGCCATAAAACTTCTTCCTTTATCTTAAGTTTCAACTTAGTCTTATTATCAATATCATATTGCCAGCCTTCCGCTACCATTTCTATATCCATAGTTTTATATCGTTCTGCTGAAGCATCCATTAATAATACAAGTTGTTCAAATGTAAGAGTTGTACTGCCAGATGCAACCATAGGAATAGCAGCAACTAAAAAACTAATAACTAAATATCGCAATAGTGAAAAAGTATTCATTTTTTTATCTCCTGCTTAATTTGATAATTTCTGCATTATCTTTATTTATTCTTCATCTCCAACAATACAAAATTAATCGTGACACTGACCTAAATACAATCGAGGTAGGCTAGTATCTAAATCACATTGTACTGAAGGAAAAGAAATTGATACTTTGCAGTAGTTTATAGTAAAGTCACAGTGGGGTAAAGTACTTTCCATAGGAGTACAATACACTGAAGAGTCTACAACACAATTGGGTGCTGAACCTGGAGTGTTACATCCCTCGTCTTCATCTTGTTCAAGACAAACTCTCTGACCAACATAGGTTGCACATACATCGTGGTCTGTACAAGCTCTACGATTATAACAAATTTTACCATATGTTTTACAATCAGTAGGACAACCGCCTCGTAAAGATAGCTGTTTGTCCAGTGTTAATAAATCGCTATTGCTCAAATGAGGACCTAACCAGCTTGCAGCCACTAATAACATATCATTGAAGTATAAAAGTTGCGATACCGACTCATTAGAAGTATCTTTTCTAATTCCATCTATCAAAATAGAAGTTCCGTTCCATATTGTCCCTTGGTAATCATACTTTTCGGAAAAAGTCAAATCAAAAACCTCTGGTTCTTCAACTCCATCCAATATAACTGCTTTACCCGAGCCGGTTGGAATACATAAACGAAAATGACCAGGCTGTCCGTCTTTTGCTGAAGCTATGTATTGAATAAAAGGCTTATTGATTGCGCTCATCTTATCAAAATCCAATTTCACAGCATGTGCAGAAATTCCATTAGTTTTAAGCGTCTGGGCTATCTCATAAATACTAACAGAACCTTGTTTCTCGATTCGCATTTCTTTGGCAATAACATCTATTGGCTTGGTTAATCCATAATGGTGCAAAGTATGCCAAACAACATAAGCGCCACAATATTTGTCACCAAACCGATTAAGGCAATCAGTTATTAAGGGGCGGGAATATCCAGCATGGGTAGAACCTGGAAATTCTCGTATTATTCGTTCAAGTGCAACTATGGCTTTTTGAAAATATTCTTTCGCTTGCTCATAATGTCCTTCGTTTTCCAACCGATAAGCTTTCTTATAATATTCCTCCCCTAAGCTGAATAGCGTCCCCGGCAAATCCGGATGGTCATTAAAATCGGCGATTAAGCTGTCAATAATAGCCTGAACGGCCTCATCATCTCCGAGAGCAATATTTGAAATCGTAACGTACATCTGGGCCGGTAGTGCCCTGTCGCTTTCAGGCCAAGTATCTGCAATGTATTGATAAAGCTCGATGGCCTGTTCGTATTTTTGACGGCCTTGATATTGGCTTGCCACCTGGCACCTGGTAAAGCACATCAGGCAAATCTGGATGGTAATTAAAATCGGCGATTAAGCTGTCAATCCCTGCCTGTGCCGTTGCGTAATTGCCCATGCGCATATCCGACTCTGCCACCCGGGCCTTTGCCTGCATAGCCAGGGGGCCTTGCGGGTCTGTCTCGAAGGTATGCTGATAAATCTGCCGGAACCAGTCGTATTTTCCGAGTTTCCAGTTGCCATCACCAAGTTCCCAGAGCATCCCGGCCAGCTCAGGGTGTCCTGCAAAATCTCTGATTAACGCATCAATACCGGACTGCGC
>VRUL01000006.1:96237-128322 GCA_019456145.1 Planctomycetota bacterium | reverse complement strand
TCTTCATATCTTTTGCCCCAGTTCCAGTACTGTCCGGCGAATTTGTAAATCTCATCGGGCAATTCCGGATGGTCGGCGAAATCAACGATTAAGCTGTCAATCCCCGCCTGTGCCGCTGCGTAATTGCCCATGCGCATATCCGACTCTGCCACCCGGGCCTTTGCCTGCATAGCCAGGGGGTCTTGCGGGTCTATCTCGAAGATATGCTGATAAATCTGCCGGGACCAGTCGTATTTTCCGAATTTCCAGTTGCCATCGCCAAGTTCCCAGAGCATCCCGGCCAGCTCAGGGTGTCCTGCAAAATCTCTGATTAACGCATCAATACCGGACTGCGCCCGGGCGTCATTGCCCAACAGAATATCCGCCCCTGCCGCCCACGTTCGCGCCTTGATAGCTAAATCACTGTCGGAGTGGTTTTCCGCGATATATTCATAAAGCCACCGGGCGTCTTCATATCTTTTGCCCCAGTTCCAGTACTGTCCGGCGAATTTGTAAATCTCATCGGGCAATTCCGGATGGTCGGCAAAGTTTGTGATCAGTGTATCCACTTCTTGCCGGCCTGCAGAGTACCTGGCCGTTATAATGTAAAGAAGCGCCAGATTCTTTTGGGCTTGGAAGGCTTCATCCGTGCCGGGGTAATTGGTCACGATGTCCCTGTAAATCGCCTCAGCCTGCTCGTAATCTTTGTTGTCTTTATACGTGTCGGCCTGCTCAAGCTGGGCCGACGCATCTGCAAAACACACGCCTGCTGCCACAGAAAGCAAAAAAACGAACAAAACTGAGGTTATGAGAAGTGTTTTCGTAGACATAGCGCTTATCTCCTGTAAATTAAATATTAAACTCACCGCGTCGCTGCTCTTTTGCTTTGCTGTTATTCCTCTGCTGCTTTTCCGCGGGTGGGCTTTTTAACTTTTCTCGACTTTGGCATATCTTTACTCCTTCTATTCTATATTATTAGAATATATTCGACAGTTGTCGAACATGTCAAGTAAAAAAAAAGAATATTTTCAACTTTTTTTCTTCCTGAAAACTAACAAAATGACATGATTTGAGCTGTATTTGGCCTGACGTCGTCAATGTGGTGGTTTTTGATATGTTGCCTCACGTTTTACCTGGAATTTTTGGGTCTCGGGGAGACCACTATTGTTTGTACAATAATCCCCCTGAGGCACCAGTCATAAAAGAAAGATCCGTAGAAAGCTATGATTGTGTTTTATTAGGAATTGAGAAAAGCAGGATCTAAGGTCAGATTCAATACTGTGACCGAATCATCCTTTGCCCCGGTTGTTAATCCACTGGAAAGCATGCTGGAGCAGTTCGGAACCGCTCGCCAGGTTTAGTTTCTCTTTGATACGAGAACGATATGTCTCAATTGTTTTTACACTCAAGTGCAGTCTCTCGGATATCTGCCGGGTCCCCTTTCCATGGCCGAGCATACTAAACACTTCCAGCTCACGGTCCGTCAGACGGTCTATCGGAGAGGAACTCGCATCAGCTTTGCCACCAACTAATTTATCCACCAAAGTTATCGCCATCTTTTCACTAAGATACAACTGGCCGCTCAGAACTTTGCGAATGGCCATCACGACGTTTTTAGTCGCTTCACGCTTCATTATATAACCCTTCGCTCCTGCCCGAAGAACACGTTCGGCATACAAAGACTCCTCGTACATCGACAGGGCCAGAACAGGCATACTCGGATGCTGGACCTTGAGGTCCTTTATCAGTTCAAGACCGCTTGTTTCTTGAAGAGAAATATCAACAATAGCTATGTCAGGCTCAAGTTCCTTGATAACCGCCATTGCCCCCTGACCATCTTCGGCCTCGCCGCAAACAGCAAGGTCATCTTCTTTATTGATGAGGTCCGAAAGCCCCTCACGGACGATGGGATGGTCATCAACAATAACTATCCTGGATTTGTTCTTGTCGTTTTTGTCTTGTCCCTTGTCAGTTGACATAATTTGACTCCGCAATATCGTCGTTGCCTTTGTTTTCAAAAACACACCTTACAATTGTCCCACCGTCAGCACCACTGTGAACATCGAGCGAACCGCCAATCATCTCAGATCGATAGTGCATAATTTTCAATCCCATACCCTTGCCCTTAGCCTGCATCTCGGGAAAATCAAGACCGTCGTTTTCAATCGTCAACACCGAGCGAGTTCCATCGGTGCTCAATTCGACAAGGATTTTTTTCGCCTTGCCGTGTTTGATGGCGTTAGTAATGGCCTCTTGAGTAATACGATAGAGATTTATTGCCACCGAAGTATCGTTGATGGGGCCAAAATTGTCGCATCTTAAAGTACAGGAAACACCATCAAAAAGATGCTCTGTTGTCGCCGCTAACTCTTTCAGGGCGGACGGCAGGCCATTTGCATCCAAATCAACTGGATGAAGCGCCCTGGCAAGGTCTCGCGCCTGGTCTCTGGCTCGATTAACATGTGCTGTTATCTTTGCCGCGTAAGATGCTTCGGGCAACGATTTACTCGATAGCTTTTCTTCCAGAACAGTGGTCATAAATTCAATACCCGTTAATTGCTGACCAACACTGTCGTGAAGCTCCTGTCCAATCCGTCGCCGTTCCCTCTCGGTAATACTCAGGAGATCTTTTTCAAGGCGCTTGACCTCTTCGATCTCTTCACGGAGTTGCTTATTCACCGCCGCCAGCTCAGCCGACCGGGAATTGATTGCCTCAGTCGCGCGACGTATCACGAATCTCAGCATTGCGAACACACTTAGTACTGTCACCGAAAGAACAGCTCCGGCACGAACAAGGGTCCTGTCGGCCATCGCAAGGTCATAAGTTACATCCTTGTAAATTTCTAAACTGCCGATTATATTTCCCTCTGGGCCCTGGATAGGAACATATGTCTCAACAATCTCAATGTCCTCACGTTCCTCGTCCGCAAGGTCCCAGACTTTATCCTTGCTTTCATGTTTTGAAATCGGAGATCCGCTCAAAGCCGTTAATAACTTGGCGTTGTCGCGGTCTAATAGACCGATAATTTCCAGGTCGGTGCTGTAAACAATTCGCGTCTTCATGTCATAAAGCTTGATCTTCACGATATCAAATGGAGCCAGAAAAATACGCAATCGTCGATCCATCTCAGATATCTCTTTTGGGGCAATAATCAGACATTGTTCTCCCTTGTAATCCTTCTGGATGAAGCGGTCTATTTCAGAATCACGAAGCGCAGTCGAGATTCGAATGGCATCCCTCTCGGCCTCGTAAAGCACAAGGTTCCGAAAGATAAATCGAAGTCCCAGGCCCGCTACAATCAGGATTACTACGATCGCTGCCAGAGATGTAAGCTGGAAGTAACGAAAGGGGCGGGAGGCGGGCTTTACAGTTACTTCATTAAAGGAATTCTCGGGTACTTTACCAGTCACGACTGTCATTTCTTACACCCCTTTTGAACCAGGCACGCTATTGGACAGGAAAACGATTTCAGCCTTAGGAGTTATTATTTTCCATATCGAGAGATTCTTCTGCTAAATAACTTGACTACATAACCTTTTTTGGAAATTCCTGGCCCGCAAAGATTATACATTTTTCCCACAGCACTTCTTATATTTTTTACCGCTGCCGCACGGACAGGGGTCGTTACGCCCGACCTTCGGGCCTTCCAGCCGTATTTGCTTTACTTTTTGCTCGCCCTGTGGGGCCTGGGCGGCCGCACGCTGACGCTCGGCCATCGCGAACTGGCCAACCTCATCGTGGGCGGTCTGACTTACGTTCCAAACGCTTCTCGCCTGGGCACCGGCTTCCAGACGCACCTTGAAGATAATATCTGTAACACGGTCCTCAATCGTGCCCAGCATCTCCTGGAACATACGATGGCCTTCTCGCTTATATTCCGTCTTAGGGTCCTTCTCCGCCATCGACCGCATCCAGATACTGTCTTTCAGATGGTCCATCGCATACAGATGGTCCTTCCATGTGCTGTCGTAAACCTGGATCATAACGTATCTTTCAAGGTCGCTTAGCTCCGAACGCAGAAATTCCCCTGCAAGTTCAGTCAACTTCTCTTTGCGTTCCTCTCCTTCGCCGAGTTCCTCTTCGGTAAGGCACGCCTCGAACCTTTCATTGGCCCAGCTTACCAATTCGCTGCCCTCTAAGCTGGCAAGCTTGTTATCGACTTCTCGCTCCAATTCGCCGTTGTTAAAGTTTTCGCTCAACTCCAGAAGTTGTTTATGCAGCAGCTTTGGTTTGGTATTCTGTATTCGTTCGGCTGAAATACCCGCGTTATATTTTTTGTTCGCCCATTCGGCTAATGACTCGAATGCATATATATTGGCGCCTTGAGGCCCGTATACCATATTCATCGCAAATTCGACGGGATACTCAATCTCCTTTTGTTTGTATTTCTTTGCCGTTTCCTCACAAAGCTGCTCACGGATTTCAGAGATGCTTAGGTCAGCTATCTCATCGATGTCCAGTTTTATATCGAATTTAGTCCAAGCCCATTCGGCAAATGTACGGAGGCCGAAATCTTTTCGCAAAAATTCGTCGACCTTCGAACAATCTTTTTTATCAATCTGTTCGCCTGCCGCCGAAATCAGTTGCTCTTCGATTTCGTCCGGCTCCTGCTCTTTGACCTTGCTCGGGCTCAGACTAACTCGAAATGCGCTCATCGCCCATTTGCACAAACCCGCAACATCCCAGCTCCGAACGTCATCATAGTCTTCTAAATATTCGCCTAAGGAAAGAGATATGTTATTTCCAGCTTCATCCTTCGCTCCGCGCTTGATTAATTTCTCTATCTCCTCAGCCTTAATGCCCGCAATATCTGAGGGCTTCAAATCAACACCGTAATTAGTTCGCGCCCACTCGGTAATACACCTATGCGGGTATTGCTCGCTGAGAATCGTCTCGCAATTTTCTGCAATTGTGGCTTCTATCATCTCTTCGATAATTTTTTTGAGCCCTTTGCCGGCAAGAATTGTGCGGCGACGGCCATAGAATATCTTACGCTGGTAGTCCATCACCTCATCATATTCCAGCAGGCTTTTGCGCACCTCATAGTTTCGTTCTTCGACTTTCTTTTGAACTTTTGCAATTTGCTTACTGATTGTTCGATGAATAATGGGCTCGCCCTCGTTCCAACCGACGAGGCTCAGCAGTTTTGGGATCCTGTCTCCGCCAAACAACGCCATCAAATCATCATCGAAGCTCAGGTAAAACTGGGTAGAGCCGGCGTCACCCTGTCTGCCCGTTCGCCCGCGAAGCTGATTGTCGATCCTTCTGGCCTCGTGACGCTCCGTGCCTAATACGTGCAGTCCGCCGACCCATCTTTGACCCTCACCTATTTGGAACACGTGCGCCAATAGGTCAGTCGACTTGAAGCTGATTTCGTTGTCCGTGTCTTGTTGCTTGAGTGTATAGTTCTTAACACCTCTCTCGGATGGACTATCTTCTACCTTTAAGACCTCATAGAGAACTCCCGGGCCAAGCTTGATGTCTGTGCCTCGCCCCGCCATATTTGTTGCGATTGTTACATTGCCTCGCATTCGCCCGTCCCTGCCTTCATGCTGATGGCCCGCCTTGGCAACTATCACAGCTTCTCGGTCGTGATGTTTGGCGTTCAGAAGCTCGTGCTCCAGCCCGAATCTTTTTGTTAGTGCCGCTGAAAGAGCCTCGTTTTTTTCTACACTGACCGTCCCCACAAGAACAGGCCGACCGGCACTGCTGACCTCATATATCTCTTCGACTATTGCGTTAAACTTTTCACGCATCGATTTATAGATGACGTCATCACGGTCGTCTCTGATACAGGGTTCGTTGGTGGGTATTTCAACGACGTCAAGGCCGTATATCTTCATAAACTCATCAGCTTCCGTCGCTGCTGTACCGGTCATTCCCGATATTTGGTCATAGAGCTTGAAGAAATTCTGTAGCGTGATAGTAGCTAATGTCTGGGTTTCTTTTTTGACAGCGACGCCTTCCTTTGCCTCCACCGCCTGATGGAGCCCGTCGGACCACTGCCTCCCGTGCATCAATCGCCCTGTAAATTCGTCTACTATGATGACCTTGCCGTCCATAACGACATATTCTTTTTCTTTTTCAAAAGTTACATGAGCACGCAGGCTCTGTTCCAGAAGATGCGGCCATTCCATATTAGAGCCCGTAAAGAACGACCCAACACCAGCTATCTCCTGCGCCGCTCCTACCCCTTCGTGAGTAAGATGGGCCGATTTCTTGTCGTATTCAACTTCGTAATATTCCGTAGCGTTTGCCAGTTCAGCTTCTGCCCTCTCACCCTCTCTCTGGCTCTCCTCAATTACCTTCTGGGCCTTTGCAATTCTCTTGCTGTCCTTATCTCTTTTGGCTTCAGACAGTTCACCCTGCGCGTTGGCTCCTCTCCGCTGTGCCGAATCAATTTGTTTTTGCAGGCGGCTGTAGTTACTTTGCTTGGCCATGAGTTTCCTTGCCACCTGGTCTGCTTCTTTATATCGACTGACATCATCAAAGGCAGGCCCTGATATAATCAAAGGCGTCCGCGCCTCATCAACTAAAATTGAATCAACTTCGTCGATTATTGCAAATTGCAATGGCCCCTGGACCATCTGCTCCAGAGATACTTTCATATTGTCGCGAAGATAATCGAAGCCGAACTCATTATTTGTGCCGTATGTTACATCGCATTCGTATTGGGCCCTCCTCTCATCTCCCATCGTATCCATGTCCGCCTGAATCGCCCCTACCGTCAGTCCCAGCGCCTCATACACAGGACCCATCCATTCCGCGTCACGCTTGGCTAAGTAATCATTGACCGTAACTATATGGACCCTTCGTCCGGTCAGATAAACAAGGTACACCGCCAATGTCGCAACTAATGTTTTTCCCTCCCCGGTAACCATCTCGGCAATCTTGCCCTCGTACAGGACAGTGCCCCCGATTAGCTGAACGTCGAAATGCCGCATCTCGACATTTCGCCTGGCCGCTTCACGTACCACCGCGAAGGCCTCAGGTAGAATATCCTCCGCACTGGCACTGGCTTTTAAGGCGGCTTTGAACTCTCCTGTCTTCGCTCGCAACGCCTCATCGTCGAGCCCTTTGACTGACTCTTCGAACTCGCCTGTCTGCTGAGGGATAAACGAATATCCCTTTATCAACCGCTCATTACGGGAGCCGAAGATTTTTAACAGGATTTTACTTACTTTACCAAACGCCATATTTTGTATCTCACAAACGCGTTTACGCGTTCAGCAATTCACTAATTCACTCGGCTTAAACTCTCGTCAGGTATTCCCCGCTCCGCGTATCGACACGGATCATCTCGCCGACTTTAATAAAAGGCGGAACCTGAACAACTAATCCCGTTTCCATCGTGGCCGGCTTATTTTGATTCGTCGCAGTCGCACCCTTAATCTCCGGAGGAGTGTCGGTCACCTCCAGGTCAACCGTATTCGGCAGTGTAACTATAATCGGCTTACCCTCATACATCGTTACCTGAAGTTGTGCATTTGATTTCAGATATTTTGGACCATCACCGAATGCCTCATCATTGAGACTGATTTGATCGTAGGTCTTAATATCCATCAGAACATGCTCGCTTCCGGAAGAGTATAAATACTCATAAGTAATCTTATCCAGATACGCCTCTTCGACTATCTCTTCGGCACGCAGACGAACATTTTGTGTTGTACCTTCGGTCAGACTCTTTATCTTAGTCTGATAGACCGCACCGCCTTTGCCTAATTTGACGTGCTGATAATCCACAATCGCATACAGCTTGCCGTCTATCTTAATCGTCTGACCTTTTTTCATTTCAGATGCTCTCATTTGTTACTCCAAAAAAATAAATTAAGAGTCTCTAACAAAATGAATCGTTGTACCGAAAGCGAGCGTTTTTTTGTCCTGCAAGGAAGGCGAAACAGGCAATGCCAAAGCATTGTCGATGCAGCCTGACGCCGTCAGGACAAAAAACAAGCCGCTTGAATACAGAGTCATTTTGTTATTGGCTCTAAACAGCAATATCTTCCGATTCAATATTACATACCTCATACAAAATGTCAAGCAATCGACAAATATCTCGCCAAATGGCCCACAAATATTCTACCGCAAATACGAAATTTATGTTGGCAACATCGAAAATTCTTCCATACAATGACTTCTCGGTTTTTTCTTGAAATACAAAAGGTGGCTAAAAACAATGTGGAGGCATAAAGGTTTATGAAAAAGTTCTCTATTATCCATTTACCGGTTCTATCGTTTTTCTCTAAAGACTTGTATAGAGATGTGGGCTTACATTGGAACCGAATATGCTTTGGATACCTGCTCTTGCTCCTGGCCATTTGCTGGATACCAATGATGGTCAGGATAAACACGGGCTTCGCCGAATTTGTCAAAAATGAAGCCCCACGCGTTGTTGACCAGGTCCCGGAGATAACAATCACCGATGGCCAGGTCTCGATAAAAGAACCTCAGCCGTATTTTATCAGGGAACCGGATAGTAACGAAATAATAGCAGTCATCGATATTACGGGCTCTATCAAATCACCTGCAGACGCAAATGCCTTCTTCCTGCTTACCGATAATTCGATGATCATAAGACAGACCGATTTTAAGACGCAAACGATTGATCTCTCACAGGTCAAAAGTTTTACTATGGACAGTGCCACTATAACGAGCTGGATGCATACCGCCAAAAAGTTTCTCGTTATAATATTGTACCCATTGGCCCTTCTAAGCTCTTACGTCTATAGAATCATCCAGGCACTCATTTTCGCAGCAGTAGGTCTGCTTTTTGCCTCATTGTGCAAGGTATCGCTCTCGTATGGTGCTCTGCTTCGTTTGGCAGTAGTAGCCATGACGCCATGCATGATAGTCAAAACGGTTTTTGGTTTGGCTGGCGTTCATTTACCCTGTGGTGTGGGGCTTGTATACCTGCTGGTTGCATTGGCGTATCTATACTTCGGCGTATATGCTTGCTCCCAGACACCTCCCACAGAACAGGTGCTCCAGTTCCCGGAGCAAACGCAAATTTAAGGAACTTCTTTTTCGCTGATAATTGCCACCGGTTCTGCAATATGAACATTTAGAGGAATACTTTCCTTTGGCCATGCATTATCATAAGATATTGCCAATCCAACCGCTGCACTTGGATACGAGGTGTTAGGTTGACTATCCAGGAAAACAAAAGGTAATCGAATGATAAAAATAATTTCACGAACAGTGGCCTTTCTTGCAATCATGGGTGGGCTTCTTTTCGGATCGGCGGGCCGATTAGACTGGCTTATGGGCTGGGCCTATCTGGCTGTTCTTACCACCTCGACTATAACAATACTTGCACTCGGAAACCGCGAAATGCTGCTCGTTCGCGCCGGAAAAGAAAAGGGCACAAAAAAATGGGACCCCTTTTTGGCAGGCCTTTCATTCCTTTTATTCTGGCCGGGAGCAAACGTCGTCGCCGCTCTGGACTACGGTCGTTTCCATTGGTCGCCAACCGTACCCCTGCTGGTTCAACTAATAGCTCTAATTACCTTCGCTTTAGGATTGGCCTTCGCCGCTTGGGCAATAATCACCAACAAGTTCTTCGCAAAGTGTGTAGCAATTCAGACCGAGCGTGAGCATGTTGTAATCACCACCGGCCCCTATGCCTATGTCCGCCACCCTGGCTACGCCGGCGCCGTACTGGCCTTTATCACGCTGCCCATCGCACTTGGCTCATTATGGGCCCTCCTGCCTGCCGCTGTCGGACTCACGATTTTGGCCGTTCGTACTTTTCTTGAGGACCGGACCCTCCAAAAAGACCTCGAAGGATATACCGAATACGCCCAGCAGGTACCCTGGCGCCTCATACCCCATATTTGGTAAATGAACCACCAATTAACAGACCACAACCAATCAAACCACAAACGCCAAAACCTTGTCATCTCTGAACGCAAGTAGCCTTTAGCCCTGCACTCAATGTAGTGCGAGGGAAGAATCTCAAAAAATTAATCATTAATCATTTCCTTTAAGTGGCAGTCTCAAACTTCGTTTGGGGATGGTTATTTACCAAAAATAATGCCATACGCAGTATCCTGACGATATGACGAACGGGCCTGACGCTGACGAAACAATCTCTAATACCAGCGGAAGTGTTGATTTCAGCTATGATTTCGATTACGATATGCGCTCGCAGTTAAAGCAGGCTGATATAGACAAAAACAGCAGTCCTTACCATAACGCCGTATATAATTATCGAAAGGACGGCAATTTGGATTCCAGGACTATAAACAGTTCAACAACAAACTTTACTTACGCCGGCGACTTTATGGATATAGCATCCGGCGGAGAGGCGTTCGACCTTGACTGGGACGACAACGGCAATATGACCACCGGCGTATCTCAAACCTTTACTTATAACTGGGACAATAAATTGCGTTCTGCACCGGCATTATCAGGAAACATAAAGTACGACCCATCAGGCAACCGCGTCCACAAGCAATCTGCGGTGGTGGGCGACCGCAAGTATATCGTCGATATCGTGGGCGACTTGCCGACGACATTAATGGAAATGACAGATAATACCATCCTTAAGACTTATGTTTACGCTAACGGCCAGGTACTCTGCCAGCACGATGGCGATTATTCGGCTGTGCGTTATTTCTACATGCACGACCAGCTCGGCTCCATCCGTCAAATTATTAACACCTCCGGAAGCGTTGTAAGATATTATACATACGAACCCTTTGGCGAAGTCCTGGAAGAAGATGGAACATTGAGCAACAATATAATGTTCACAGGGCAATATTTTGACACCGAAATCGACCAGTATTACCTGCGTGCCCGGCAATACGACCCGCATATCAGCCGATTCACCGCGAGAGACCCGATTTCTGGAAATTTTGAGGAACCTTTAACCCTACATAAATATCTGTACTGCATTAACGATCCGGTTAATAAAATAGATCCCACGGGTCTTTGGACTTTCTATATAACTGGAACAGGTCTTGCATCATTTGGCTGGAGCGGAGTGCGGCAAAGTGGGATAGTAATTGATGGTGAAGGAAATGTTGGTTGGATAAATATTTCCGGCATAGGAGCTGGTACTCCAGCTGCAAGCTTAGGTGTAAGCTTTGGCTGGACAAATGCTGACACAATTTTCGACATACAGGGAATAGGAAGTGCTACAGGTGGTTCAGCTCTTTTTGGGGGCGCAGAGTATATTTTCGGAAAACAACGATCAGGAGAAATGTACCACGGTTTTGAGATTACTATTGGTCCAACAATATCACCGGCGTACGGCGTAGAGATACATGGACATGTTACTTATACTCAGGTAGACGCATTTGATTGGAATTGGAGGGATGCTTTGGATAGGATTAATAGTTCCTTAGAAGAATCTCTTTTCGATGTAAAGACAGTTGGTCAAGGGTATGGATTACTATTAGCCTGGGGAAGTTTAGAGTAAAGAATTTATGAAGACCAACAACACCAGATTGGGCAAGAGTGGGTAATCTGATTATGCAAGATATAGTTCGATATTTCTTTCTTACAAATATGGCAATTCTATTTGTACTTGTCATAAGGGCAGTATATTTACAATTCAAGCTCATAAAATATCTACGTAGGAATCATCCTGAGAAAACAAAGGATTTTGGTTGCCCACTAGGTGGATGGTTCAATGGTTTCAAATTTAGCAATGCATTGTATAAGAAACATGATATTGAAGATCCTGATTTCGTTTACTTAAAAAACAGGGCGAAAAATGCTCAGACATGGGCTATTCTGGCGATTTTTCCCTCTCTTTTGTTTTTGTTCTTGCTCCTGATAATAGGAATTGTTCTTTAGGTTTGAAAACGAGCAGGTGCACTTGTGGAACAAATAATAAAAATTATTTTTTATGCTTTTTCAAAGTATTTTTGGGTATTTGCAATTTTCATCACTTTAATCCCTGTTGCCACAGCCAAGCGAGCATCAAATCATTACATTCAGAAAAAGCCAGAACTTGCGCCTGGTTATAGTAAGCTCTTTTGTGGATATTTAATTTGGATGAACATACCTTGGGTAGTAATGGGTATAGGGTGTACCGTTGGCCAAGTTCCTTCTATTTGGTACTTTTTCAATCCAAGAGATAGTAATCCATATGTTTTGGCTTGGTTCTCTTCTATCTTTATCATGATGATTGTCATAACCTATTGGATATTTTTCAAAGGTGGTGCAGAATTCCTTATCAAGCACCATAATGTGTTGAGTATAGATATTTCAAATCCTAAAGTAATCAGGTTCTTTTGGCTATTGTTATTGGTCGCAGGTGTTTTTATAATGCTTACAATGTGGGTAGTAGATTTTCCAATACCACAATTACTGTTGCAAAATATTCTACAGAGTCGACCGATTTTATGTATAGCTCTTTGAAAACTGAAAATTTGTACGACCGTTTAGGCTCCGTCCGCCAAATGATAGATACTTCAACCAATGTGGTTAAGTACTACACCTATGAGCCGTTTGGTGAAGTCCGGGAATCCGAAGAACAGAACCTGGATTGCTGACCTACAACATCGGGAGCCGTTGAGGTTGTACGTATATCGTATTGGAATTTTTGAAAGGACAAAAAAATGCAAAAAGTTATGAATATATATATATTGAAAATAACAGGATTAGCAATTTTCGTTTTAGCGGCCATTATTGGAGTTTACATTCTCTGGCCTGCCGAATCGCCCGATGTGGAACAGATAAAGCAACAGGATGCCAGTACTTCGGCTATTCAGCCGAAGACAGAGAATCCACAACCAAAACGTCAGCTTACACCGCAAGATTTCCAGCTGGTTGCCACTTCAAGACTGCAAGACCAAAATCCACGGCAGCAGGAACTCCGCGACAAAGCCGCTATGCTTAGCTCCATTTATCGCAACCCGGACAGCCCCGAGGCCGCAAAGGCAAGAGTCTGGTAGAATGGGCTTTAGCCCATGCAGTTTTAATACTCCAATCCCTAATCCCCAGGATAAATATTTTTCTTAAATTTGTTCGTTTATCATTGAACATTCAGGCCAAGTTTGGTATAATTACAATCGCCATAGAAATGGCAGGAATTTAGCGGAGAACCGCAAGTCGTAAGCCACAGCGTGGCAAGGACATAGAGCCAGCCAGCCAAGTCAAATATCAATAATCAGTAAGAAAGGGGTGTTTCTTATGACCACCGAAGCACAAATTCTCCCAAACTGCCGTAACGCCCCAAATTCAACCGGCCCAAACAGCCACAAGCTTTTTGGGATTCGCTCTATCACTCTGTTCCTTTGTGCCTTAGTGCCTTTGTGGCTATGAGTTAATTATGCAAAACGAACCCAATTTCCGAAAAAGTCAAATGAGCGTAAATAAGGTATTAACAAGGAATTATGAAAAAAGGACACTTGGTCAACATGGGAAAAACGAACCCAAAACGAACCCAAACGAACCCAAATTTAAAAAGGCCAAAATGAACGTATCTTCTTTTATAACAAAGGATTATGAAAATATATCAAATTGGGCAATTTGTGAAAACAAACCCAATTCAAACCCAAACAAACCCAATTTCCGAATTTTCCAAAACAGTAGTTTCTTACAGCTATTTCTGGTAAAAATAAATATCCTCATGAAAATGATGCCAAAAGATATGAAACAGTATAATTCCATATTTGTGATAGTCTCTCTGTTAATGCCCGCTCTTTTGATTAACCTTTGTTGCGCGACCGGTAACAATGGGGCCGCTCAGCTAAACACCCCTGCGCCCCAGCTTGAGCTGATACGCCCCAGTAAAGATGGCACCTGCTTCGTCGGTGCTCTATCCGGGGATAAGTTCGTCGCCTGGGGCTTCAACTACGACCACGATGACGCCGGCAGACTCATCGAGGACTATTGGCACAAAGAATGGCCCACCGTTGTCGAAGACTTCAAAGAAATGAAATCCCTCGGAGCAAACGTTGTAAGGATTCACCTGCAAACGGCCAAATTCATGAACACGCCGACCCAACCCAACAAGGCCTCCCTTGCCCAACTTGCCCGACTCGTCAACTTGGCCGAGCAAACAGGACTTTACCTCGACATCACGGGCCTGGGCTGCTACCACAAAAAAGACGTCCCGAAATGGTACGACGCGATGGATGAGATACAACGCTGGAACGTTCAGGCCATCTTCTGGGAGGCAGTCGCAAAGACTTGTGCCAAAAGCTCAGCGATCTTCTGTTACGATCTTATGAACGAGCCTATCCTGCCCGGCGCCAACAAAAAAGAGACCGATTGGCTCGCCGGCGAGTTCGCAGGCAAGCACTTCGTACAGCGCATCACCCTCGACCTTACAGGCCGCACCCGCAAGCAGGTCGCCAAAGCCTGGGTCGACAAGCTCACCGCGGCAATCCGAAAGCACGACAACCGTCACATGATAACCGTAGGAGTAATCCCCTGGGTGCACACCTTCCCAAAAGCAAAACCGCTTTTCTACTCAAAAGAGGTGGCCGCTAACCTGGATTTCGCCTGCGTTCACTTCTATCCTCATCAAGGCCAGGTCGAAAAGGCCCTCAAAGCACTTTCCGCATACGAGATCGGCAAGCCCCTGGTCATAGAGGAAATGTTCCCATTACACTGTAATATGAAAGAGTTGGCCGTTTTCATTGACGCTTCGCGCAGGATTGTCGATGGCTATATCGGCTTCTACTGGGGCAAAACCATCGACCAGTACAATGCCAATGCCGACCTGCCTTCCGCCCTCACCAAAAGCTGGCTGAAATACTTCGCCGCCGCTCGGGCCCAAAAGCCCAGCAAAAACATCAATAGTAGCGCCGAAGTGCTTCCGAGAGTCTTCTCCCTTAATCCCGTCATACTCGCAAAAAGCAGGGCCCGCCTCAACGAAGGTGACAAATCCCTCCGCCCTGCGATAAAAAGCTTACGCCTTGAAGCCGACGATGCGTTAAAGCAGGGACCTTTCTCGGTAATGTACAAGAAGGCAACCCCGCCCAGCGGTGACAAACACGACTATATGAGCCGGGGCTCTTACTGGTGGCCGGATCCGACTAAATCCGACGGCCTCCCCTACATCCGCCACGATGGCCGGCGAAATCCAGAAACGATAACGGACAATTTCGACCGCCTGGCCTTGGGACAAATGACCTCAGCAATCCAAACCCTTGCCGCCGCCTGGTATTTCACGAACCACAAGCCCTATGCCACCCACGCCGCAACCCTGCTCCGCACCTGGTTCCTGGACCCTGACACCAAAATGAACCCACACCTTCAATTCGGACAGGCCATCCCCGGCCGAACACAGGGACGTGACATCGGAATAATCGACACCGCACGCCTGGTTCGCATCATCGACGCCATCGGAATGCTCGAATCCTCACCCGCATGGACCGAAAAAGACCAAAACCAAATGCGCGACTGGTGCGCCCAATACCTCAAATGGCTACGCACCAGCAAACATGGGCTCGGCGAGGAAAAGAAGCTAAACAATCACGGTACTTGGTACGATGCCCAGGTAGTCAGTCTCACCCTTTATACAGGCCAAGACGACCTGGCACGAAAAATCCTTGAGCAGGTAAAGGCCCGCCGCATAGACAAGCAAATCGAACCCGATGGCAGCCAGCCCCACGAGCTGGCACGAACAAAGTCACTGGGCTACAGTACAGGCAACCTTGATGGCTTCTTTCGACTGGCGATAATGGCAGACAAACTCGACATCGACCTGTTCGGCTACGAATCCCCCGACGGCCGCAGCATCAAAAAGGCACTCGATTTCCTCGCCAAATATCTCGACACAGGCCAGAAATGGCCCTACAAACAAATTACACGCCAAAGCCCCGCATCCCTTTTTTCCCTTTTACGCTGCGCCTCGATTGCCTACAACGATGACAAATACGAAGCAATCATCAGCAAAATCCCCCACGAAGAAATCATAGAAAACAGAACAAATCTCCTCTGGCCCCACAATCCCGGCCATAATACCATCGGCACTAACATGCTGACCAGGCCGGATATCGTCTATTGCCTGCGTCACCCAGTTTCTCGTACACTTTTATAGGAAAATATGAAACCATGCGAAATTGTCATTTACTTCTTTTGTTAATGCTTTTTATTTTAGCGTTTCTCGGCTGCAACAGATACGTTCCGGTAGAAGCAGTCTCTTTCTGGCATAATGATGAAGTAGTGTCAAAACCTGAGTTTACCGTACTCGCTGACAGAAGAATCTTCGCCACAATGGCTTTTATGAATGCGATGGGATATGATGCTGAGGCCCGGGGAATGCGGATGCACCCCGCACGCCTGCGCCTGCGCCGGTTTCTTAAGGATAAGGCCTCTGCGTATCCGGAGCAATTCCGTAGATGGAGGAAGTTTTACCAAAAAGCAAATCTCCACAATTTTCATTACCAGGACTTTGCTTTGAGTCTCAGTGCAGACTACCCCTTCAAACGAATCCGTCCCGACAGGGAGTTAGGATATCCTTTTACTGCTCAAAGGCTCGCGGGTTTCCCGATGGTTCTAAATGAGTTCTGGAAAACCTGCGATTTAGACTTGATTTGGGCCCAGGTCAAACCGGACTACATAGAGGAAATTGCCAAATATGATTTCGAGAAAATGGAGTACCAACTTGAATTTCTATGGGACTATCTTAGGATGGAACGCCAGGACCGGTTCGTGTTTGTAACTATCCCGAATCTGATTGAACGGCATTACACTGCCATAGGGGCCCAATATGAGAACTACTACTACATGGTCGAAAGCCCCGGGGCCGGCTCCCATGCCTTAAACATCCATGAGTACCTCCACTCGATCATAAATCCCATGATCAAGGCCTGCTATAATTTCCAAAGCCAAAAACTCGACCGCTATTTTGAGGCGGGAAAAGACCATTCATTAGCCGCCCCATATCGACACAACGTCACATATGCCTATGAGTGCCTTGTCAGGGCCTTGGACAAAAGACTTTGTGTCTTGTTGGCAGAGACCCCATCGACCTCAAGGCGTTGCGAAAAAAGCGTACTCGCCCTCACCCGGAACGGGCTTACTCTTGTTCAACCATTCTATCGTCTGCTTGAAGAATACGAGCAGGGTAAAAACAATTTTGCCCAGTTTTTCCCTGAAATGCTGAACCGTCTACCGGAGTATTCTGAATAAATATAAAATCCAACAGCATAATATCACCGTAACGAGATTTTTGAGTTTACTCTTAGCGAAGTCGAAGGATTTCAAGAGATACGAAATTGTCTCTGACATAAAATGAGAACATACAAAAGACATTTTATTCCGAGATGGTACTATTACGCCACTCCCTTATTCATCCTGCTCGACTACCTTGTCGGAATAAACGTCCGAGTGGCTGCGCTTGACTCGATGCCGCTATATAAGAACGCCTATTACGGCTTCTGCATCATCTGTGCCTTTTGCATATACATTTTCCCAAAGTATTCCCCAATCGTCGCACTGCTCGAAAGTGGTATCAATTCCGTAATGATGATATTGCTTCTGTTTCTGCCCTATGCCATCCTCATCTCGAACACGGAAGATGTGCTAAGCGCAGATTGGTCGATTCCCCAAATGTTTACTCCTCAACGCATCGTAAACCTCACATTTGCTGGTTTGGTTGCGGTATTCGCTTTCAAAGCAAGCATCCACAGAGTGGAAGCAGATTTCGCCCCCATGCACTCCCACTCAGACTAACGCCCCGCCGCCCCGCTTCCCATTACCTGAGATTCTGGATTGTCGAACCACGAGCACAAACGACGATTCATGATAAATTCCTTGACAAATTGTCTTCTCTGCTATCTCATATAAGCAATGAGCCGAGATTCTAAATACTGTATACGAAATACTAACGACTAAAATCCAAATGCTTATCTGTCCGAGCTGCAAAACATCGTTAAACAAAAGCTCTAATACACTGGGTCTTTTCTGGGTGTGCCCCTCATGTGATGGCCGCGCCGTGGCCCTTGAAGTGGTAAGAAAGGCAATACCGCGCCCAATCGTAAACAGCCTGTGGCAGAGAGCTCGCTCAGGTCAATACGCCGGCACTCGAAAATGCCCTGCGTGTAAACGCACAATGACCGAAGTCCCGATTATCAGCAAGGAAAAAACAGAATGTCTCGACGTCTGTACAGGGTGTCATTTTATCTTCTTCGACCCGCGGGAATATGAGCGTCTTCCCAAGCTCCCGGTCGCTACAGAACCCAAAGATGATCTTACACTCAAGGCTAAGGAAGCTCTGGCTCTGGCTAAGCTTGAAGTTCTTAAGCAGGAGCAGGAGTTAAAGGAAATGACCGACAGCAGCCCCGACCACTGGTGGGAAATTATACCCGCAATTTTTGGCCTGCCAATAGAGTACAACTACACATCGCTCAAACATTTGCCTTTCGCAACATGGGCACTGGCTGTCTTTATTGCCTTCGTGAATATTTACTTCTACAGGGACCTTGAGGAACTGATAACAAGCTGGGCTTTGGTACCTGCCGAACTGGGTCGTCACTTTGGCTTCACCTTTATCAGTTCGTTCTTCTTGCATGCTGGACTCCTACACATGATTGTAAATCTGTATTTCCTGTTAGTTTTCGGAGATAACACGGAAGACATTCTGGGTAAAAAGGATTTTATCTTGCTCGTCGCTATCGCTACTTTTGCAGGGCAAATCGCCCATATCCTGGGAGACCCTTACAAAACATTACCATGCGTAGGAGCAAGTGGAGGAATTTCCGGTATTATTGCTTACTACTGCCTGCGCTTTCCCAAAGCAAGTGTGGGCTTTTTCTGGTACTTCCGATGGTTCCGTATCCCCGTCGGATATATGTTCGCACTGTGGATTCTTTCGCAGATGCTCCAGGCTCTCTGGCAGGTCTCAGGTTTCACCAATGTATCAGCACTTGCACATCTCGGAGGTGCCAGCATAGGAATCCTCTTCTGGTGGTCCACGAAAAAATCTTTCTCAAAAACCATAGCCCCCGGTTCCAACAAATCCCTCGACTCAGACGTTCCCTGATTTTTGGATTTTTTTTTATTAATCGCTTCTTTCTCCTTGCATTATTTGGCCTTCCACGACCATAATACCACACGAGATACGAAAAATTGTAGCGTGGGCTTTAGCCCACAAATTCCGGCTCAACTCGGATGACGCTATCGCACCGTCGGCGAGCTTGATTTTATACAGAAACAATCTATTCAAAAGATATGTGCACGAAAAATAAATTACGAATACTCAGAATACTATTTGGAATTATTGCACCACAGTTAATGGGCATGTTATTTTATCGTCTTGTTTTAACTTCTTTTGAAAGTGTATTCGGATTTAATAAGCATACTTTGATTCTTATCGCATTCACCATGACTCCTAAATCTGTTGTTTACTCAATAGTTCAGGAATTTATTATAACTAAACTTGTACCACCCAGAACAAATATCAGACGATTGATTTATGTCGTAATATCAATCGTTTATTGGTCATTAGTAGGATGGATTCCCTTTATTCTTTGGAGTTTCATTCCGTCTGCTGTAATAGGAACAGTATGTGGTACTTGTTTATCATTTATGCAAGATTCAATAATTGAGAAGCTAAAGAAACCAAGCATAAAACAAATATATATCACTACTCCTGCAATCATTCTGGGTTGTACTGCAATAGTTATACTATGTCCAATCTACCTCTATTATCAGGAAACTGCTTACAGAAATAGACCTGTTGATTACACTTATTTCCCTGATAAAATTTTTAGCGATAGAAAGGATATTCATGATTTTACAGTTTCTAGGTTTACAAAATATCTCAAGGCTCTGAAAGAACCTTCAATATATAAGCAAAGAGATATATCAAATAAAAAAGTTTTCAGATTCACCTGGCTTCGTACTTTCCATGAACCTGTCTCGATTCGTTTGGAAATCAAACCTGATGGTTCCGGAATCATATTTGCAAAAAAGATATATAGCGGTGGTGGTTTTGAAGTAGGCCGGATAAATAAAAATAAGAAAAAGAAAATAGCTAAAGAAAAAACAGATGAATTTCTTAAATTAATAAAAGAAAAGAATTTTTGGGATATTCCAAGTATAAAAGATAGCATGGTTATAGATGGAGCCCAATGGATGATTGAAGGACTTTATGACCAAAAATATCACTTAGTGGACAGATGGTCCCCCAAAACAGGCGTAAGGGAAATAGGATTATTCCTCCTCGATTTAAGTGGCCTAAAAATACGCGAGATTTATTAACATACTACAATTCCCCTTTGGCTCGCTAACATTTGCCAGAGACACTGATTTCTTATATTAGCTCAGATTTTTGGGTTTTACTGGCCTGCTCTCCCCATATCAGATTTCTAAATTCTAAATTTTCCTCGTCTCCGCACACGGCCTTTTTTAGATTTCCTTTCACCTTTCTTTCTTCGAGCAGGCTCTGTATTGCTACACTTTTTCCGGTACAATAAATGGAGGCCGATATTCTCTGCTCCGCAGTTGATTGGCACGTTTGCTGAACGCTCCTACAAATCTTTCTTCCTGGGGATTCATCCTCAACCATGGTCCGAGAGTAACGGGATGTTTTTCTATGTCTACCTTGTGCTCCGCCAAATGAGCGCAGAAGCGGTCATAAGTTTCGGAAAAGTTCTTGTCCGCCCGCACGATCTCGCGGATCTTCTCGCTGTCAGTCTCTTTACCGATACGATACGAGATGTTGCCCAAATGGACCATGCACGCCGAGAGATGGCCGCTTAGCGCATTCTCCTGTTGGTCGCTCATCTTGCGGCTGCGGACCACCTCAAAGAAGTTGGTAAATGAATCCTGATTGGTAGGCTCGAATTCCCGAATTAACTTGTCATCATTATCGTAAGCCTTGTTCCCAACGATATACCCATCCTCGCAGTGGACGACTACACCGCTGCCAATGCCCTTGTACCGCTCTGTCGTCGGCAAGCCGCGCACCTCATAAATAATAGGAGCAGGCTTGTAGTCATAGAAAGTGATTGTCGTGTTCGGCGTCTGGCCGTCATCTTCGTATCCGAACCGGCCTCCCAAGCTCAACACCCGTTCCGGCAGACTCTCCTTCCCGAGGGCCCACCGGCAGGCGTCCAGATTGTGTATGCCCAGGTTGCCCAGGTCACCGTCCCCGTAGGCCCATATCCAGTGCCAGTCGTAGTGAAGTTCCTCACGCATTACCGGCTGAATTGGCGCAGGGCCGGACCACAGATCATAGTCTAATGTCTTCGGAATCGGCCGCGAACCTCTTACCTTTCCGATGCTGTTGCGACGCCGGTAAGTGGTGCCGCGAACATAAAGTATTTTACCAAGTTTCCCCTTCCGCGCGTATGCGAAAGCCTCACCCACGCCCGACCTGCCCCGCGAGCCGTGGGTCGCCGAAACGATGCGGTTATACTTCCGCGCCGCTTCCCAGGCCTTACGGCCCTCGAACATAGTGTGTGAAAATGGCTTCTGCACAAAGGCGTCCTTGCCCGCCTGGCACGCCAAAACCGCCGCCAGCACATGCCAGTGGTTCGGAGTGCCCACGACGATAGCGTCGATGTCTTTGTTGTCCAGAAGCTTGCGAATGTCGACGTAAGCGTCGCATTTTTCCTTGCGGTCTTTAAATTTCTGCACTTCAGGATACAGATGCGCCCGCTCAGGATCGCATAATGCCACGATGCGAACGCCGGGGATTTTCCTAATACTGCGAATCATTTGTTTACCTATCCCCCCGACCTTCACGTTCGAGCCCACGCCCACCATAGCAACCCGAATGTCATTATTCGCGCCCCGAACGCGTGAAAAAGGTGTAAACAAACCAGCTCCCGCAGCCACCGAAACCTTCAAAATATCTCGTCGTTTTATTCTTATCATAATTCTTCTCCCGAAAATATATGGACCGCTTCTAAAATCTATAAAACATAAAACCCTTTTTCAAACAAGCCACTAAAATAACCCGGTCAATTATAGCGCATCCTGGAGGGCAAGGAACAAGCCGCGGTAGTATTTCATGAGGCGTACCGGCTCCTTGCTTTCGCCGATTTCCGCGTCACAGTAGCGCGAATAATTGTTTTCACGCAGCAACTGGAACAGTTTGCGATACGGGTATTTTTCGTTGAAGAGGTCATGCATGTGGAGGTTGCTAATCCTGCCTTTGACCAGGTTGAAGTTCGATTCGAAGCCGGGTGCTTCGATATCGGATCCGTCGCAGTTCCAGTTGACGTAAACATGAGGACTGTCGGCGTAATCGAGAATTTTACGGGTGACTTGCACTCGGTTCGTGCCACGGCCGTGGTTGGCTAATCGAATCTCTACCCCGTAATCCTTGGCAAACTCCCCGCACTCCCGAACAGCCTTGCCGATTTGCTCTAATGTCTTTTCAACCGAAACACCCTTATCGCTTACAGCGTTGGGAAATACCCGAATCCCCAATGCGCCGATATCGTGTGCTAACTTGGTATATTCTTTGGTGCCCTCTATGTTCTCCCGCAGTCGGCCGGCGTCCGCATGGTGGTAGCTGAAGCCGCTGGCCAGGCTGATTGCCTCTAATGCCGAATCTTCAAACCGATTGCGCACTTCTTTACGCTGAGCCTTGGACAGATTGACTTCCACCTTGTGGGCATGTGTCGTTCGCAGTTCCACATGCTGGAACTTGGCCGCGGTGCAGTTCTTGATTATTGTTTCGATGTCCCAGTTGCGTGCCAGGTTATAGCTCATCAGGCCGAGCTTGAGCAGTGGCTTTTTCGTTGCCGAAACCTTTACTGTCTTACCTCCTTGACTTTCTACCGCAGTCCCCCCCACAGCCAAACCGCCGGACAGCAGCGCCGATTTCTTGAAAAAATCACGTCGATTGAGATTACTCATTGTCGTTCCTCCGGAATTTAGATTAGCTTATTTGCTTACTGTAATTATAACCTTTGCAGGATCGGATTCCTTATTTGATTTGTCGCCCTTGACCTGCCGGCGATTCGCGACAACATCATTCGCCTCCACCATATACATCTTGATTATCGCATGCGGCTAACTATCGTTGGCCGACACTCCATCCACCAATCTCCAATCCCTATTTTTTCCTTCTTGGCCGTTTCCTTACCCGGCCTTTTGGGGACTTCTTTGCACCTTTCTTTTTCCGAACAGGCTCTTTAGCCAACGGCTCAACAGGCGACACATTCAACTGACGTGCCGCTACATTAACAGAAATTATTCGCACTTTCAACCCCTGGCCCAACCGAATGCTGCGTCCCGTACGTTCGCCGACAATGCACCCCGCCCTTTGGTTATATTTCCATTCGTCAGGCCCCAAATCACCCATCTGGATAAGCCCTTCGATCCCGAACTTCCGCGACTGCACAAACACACCAAAACCCGTAAGCCCGGTAACAACGCAGTCAAGTTCCTCATTGATACGCTTGCTCAACATCTGCAAAAGCAGAACATTTTTCAACTCCCTTTCAGCGTCTTCAGCTCGCTGCTCTGTAAAACTGATATGTTTTCCAACTTCTGTTAAATCTATTTCGACCGATATGTCCTTCGCCAAGTCTACACGATTTTGCAGGTAGAATTCCAGGACCCGATGAACTAACAAATCCGCATACCGCCGTATCGGGCTGGTAAAATGGCAATAGTGAATTGAAGCCAGCGCGAAATGACCGATATTCACCGGCGCATACTCTGCCTTTTCGAAGCTTCGCAGCACCGCTAAATTCACACCGAAAGAGCTGTCCGTCCCTTTAACAGCCGCCAACAAATCCTGTATCGCCGCACGGTCAGGATTTCGAGGCAGATTATAACCAAACGCTCGAACGAGTTTGGCCAGGTTCTTCAAACTCAAAGCATCAGGCTCCGGATGAATCCGCCGCATAAACCCGATATTAAGCCTGTCCAGAAGCGCCGCGACCGCATCATTCGCCTCCACCATAAACATCTCAATTATCGTATGCGGATAGCTGTCGTCCGCCGGCTTGGCGTCCACAATCCGCCTGGACTTGTCCATTACTAATTCTATCTCCGGCAAATCAAGATGTAACATCCCGTTCTCATATCGCCGCTTCTCAATCACTTGGCTAAGCCTCTCCATATTTTTCACTAATTCAACCGTTTCATGTTTGGCAACTTTCGTATGCCCCTTCAAAATCCTCTCTGCCTGTTGGTACGTCAACCGCTCCGTAGATTTAATAACACTATTGGCAAAACGGCGTGACAGAATATTACCCTGCTCGTCGTAAGTCAAATACGCACTTTTTACAAACCGCTTTTGGTCAGGCTGCAAACTGCACACCCCGTTACTCAAAATCTCCGGCAGCATCGGTATAACTTTACCCGGCAGATAAACGCTGTTGCCCCGTTCTTTTGCCTCTATATCAAGCGCCGAATCCGCCTGCACAAAATTACTCACATCGGCAATATGAATCCCTAACACCCAGTTGCCTTCATCGTCTTGTTCCACACTTATCGCGTCGTCAAAATCTTTCGCATCAGGCGGGTCGATTGTTACAATTACTTTCCCCGTTATGTCCTCTCTGCCCTCGATGTTCTCGGAGTCATATCCCGTCGCTGCCTCCCGCGCATGCTCGTTACAATCACCATCAAATTCGATCGGCAGATGAAATTGGTGGATTATCGATTTTATCTCGCTGTCATACCGCCCTGCTTTCCCTAACACCTCTACAATCACCCCGCGTGCCAGGTATTGTTCTTTCGGATATGAAAGTATCTCGACAACCACCTTGTCCTTTTGTTTCGCTCCTTTGGCCCCAACATCATCTACGGAAATCGCCTCGATAAATCCCGTCCCGTCAGGCAAAACTTCCCACCCATCGCCCCGTTTCTTTAAAGTCCCAACGAATTTATTCTGCGACCGCTCTAAAATCTCGACAACTTCGCCCCGATACCGTATCTGCCCGCCGCGTTTGCCTTGTTTTCGAACTCTCACAGCAACTATATCGCCAGTCATCGCTTCGGCCGTCGCACGTGGCGGCACAAATAAATCCCCATGCGCGTTCGGCTCTAATGGCGTCACAAAGCCGAACCCTCTCGCGTTCGCACGAAATGTCCCTATAATCCGCCCCGACATCGCCGGCAGACTCACTAAGCTCCGTTCACCCACTACCACGTGACCGGCTCGACGCATCTCTTCAAAAGCTGCCTTAAACTCCGGATAATCTCCAGAACTCACCCCTAACACCTTCGCTAATTGTGCTAATTTCAAAGGCGTATAATCGGAATGCTTCAATAACTTTGCTATTCTTTTTTTGTAAATATCTGGCATTTTGACCAATCTATAAAAAAAACATGAAAAACGCAAAGCCAATTTCTATATCGGCCAGGCGTTCCCTTTATCTAAAATTCAACCAATGAGTATGTCCGCCCCAAATAGTGCCTGCCTTCTCACTGAGGCCCTATCTTCACTACGTCCCTCGCTCGCGACCGCGGCGTTACTTTCAGCCGCTCCAGCTTACCATCCCGATAAACACCTTCCACGGTCGTCTTCATAGGTGCGTGCAATTTAAATTCAACGTCCCATTCTTTAGGCCACGCAGGAAATAGCAATATCTTTTTGCCCTCGGTTTGTATTACCATTCGCTGCAGCGCAGTCATCGTAACACCGCCGTGATCCTGGTCGGGAATCCAGTCATAGTTCGGCCCCCAGAACGCGGGAAATCGGCTGCCTCCGTCTTTCGTTGAAAAATTCTTCGTTACAAATCTCGCCGCGTCCTCAACCAATCCAAGATATGCCGCCTGTATCGCCGTCTGATACCACCCTCCCGTCCCCTTATGTACCCGCCGGTTATACGCCTCAACGGCAATATCAAGACCGCCTTTGCCAACCCCGAAAACTCGATAAGGAAAAATCGCATAAAGCTCGGGATTTTCCTGGTTCCTTTTATTGCTGAATTTCTCCGCTGGAAGCAGATATCCCTTTCCATCCTCTTCTTTTATCGGTATCGCCGGCAGATCACCCAACGTCTTCTTCCACGCTCTCCGCTGCGCCCTCGTCGTCAAATCAGCCGAAAGCTCTAAAAGTCGCGGTATAACATACTGCAATCCCGCAACCTCAGGCATCGGATTAACGCACTTCCACCACGTCTCCAGCGATTGCGATGGCTCTAATCGTATCTTACCCTCTTCGTCCCGCTCCCAGTGCTCATCATAGAATGTCACGGTAGCTTCCGCTATCGGCAGCAGCGTTTCACGCACAAATTCATCGTCCCCTGTTATCGCGTAGTAGTCTAACATCATCGCGACAATCTCGATCCCCCCCTGCCATTCCCGCCGAATATACTGGTTGACCGTCTCAGGCCCTTTATGTCCCCACCCGTAGTCGCAGTTCCCGTTAGTCCCCCAAAAATACATTGTCTCCGGGAAAAAAGCTCCCCCGTGCTTATAATAAATCCTCGTCTTGTCCCTGCACAGCCCAAGCACGTCCTTATACATACCAAATAATGGCCCCATCAAATCCAAATCCCCCGCCGCGATCATTGACCAGTATGGCAGCCGCGTATTTTGCCACCAGAACATCCCGCCCCACCGCCGCCAGTCGCCGTCATAATGCTCATTGCCAATCTGCGCATCGACCGTAAAGATTGATCCGTTGAATTTAATAGGATACGCTCCACGCCCTCCGCACGCGTTTATCCATCGCTGCAGTACGTATCCTCTCGACACGATAGACGCGTTCGCCTCCGCTCCAGACGATGCGACAACCTTCCCGTTTATATACAGTTTCGATTGCCCGCCTCTGCCCTCGTACGTCGAAACAACATGTACCCACTGGCCCGGCTGGAACTTCGCATCATAACCAAGCGTCCCCGCCTCCACAATCATACGCAGCGAATTACCAGGATACGTATCCAGCAGATAAGCATTGGATGTCCCCGACTTTGACTTATCTATTATCCGCCCCCCACCGCCGCCGTGTATCTCCGGCGCTATCCACGCCTCTAACGTACTCGCCTCCGTAAGATTCAACTTCGAACTATGAGGAACTTCGAGATAACCATCTCCACCAAAACGCAGGCATTTTCGCCCCCCATGTTCGACAATACTAAGGTCGCCAACGATCCTTGCGCCAAGCTCACTATCGACCTTGTTAATAAAAAGGCCATCAATAGAACCTTCAAAACTCCAGTCACACACAAGCCCCTTAGCAGGTGCGGTACTCGGATATTTGGCCAAGGCCGCAATCTCACTCTCGTTGAGAGCCCTTCCGAAGACCCGCGCCCGCGATATATACCCTTTGAACCGGTTCTGCCCATTGCTGCAAGCCCCTATCCGCAAAGGCAGCGAGTTGGTGGTGATTTTTTGTGACAATGACTCCCCCGAAACACGAATCCAGCTTCTCCCCCAGAACTCGTCCCACCACTTCCTGTGCCCCGCCCTTGCTGTTTCCAAATCCGTCGCATCAATCGATTTTACCTGGTTCTCTAATAGCTTCAACCACTCTCCACTCGTTTTTGTTTGGGCCGTCAAAGGATAAATCGAAACCACAAATCGCTTGCCCGGCTCAACCGACTTCAAAACCTGGTTACCGACCGCCTTCAGGCCGTCTCCTTTCATACACCCGCCAAACGTCCTGCCCATCAGCGGGTCAGGATACTTTGCAAGCAGCTCCCCAAGGTGCTGGTTCTTCAGCGTCACTGGATAACACGACTTCTCATTTCGATGATACCATACAATCCTGCCGTCCTTCGCTGGCATAATAGTATCAGGATATACGATAATCGGATAATCACCTCTCGTTAATCCCCGTGCGCTGTTCGCTTCGCCTCCCTTTAATTCACGCTCCTTCGTACGCCACACTTCCAGCTCAGTTTCAAACCCAAATGCTTCTTTACTCTCCGCCTCAACACGTATCACCTGCTGATTGGCATCCACCCACACCCGCAGCCTCACTTTCTGCTCCGCTGCCCCTCCTGTTATCTCTATCTCCCCTTGGCGCAGCTTCAAAGTTTGCTTGAACGCCATCCCTTTTTCAAACTGGTTCGGCCGCACCTTCACTCGCACCTTGCCAAGCTTCATCAGCCGCGCGTTCTCACTCCACAAATCGGTTTTACTGATATAAAAGAGTAGGTCCCCATCTTCCTCGACCCATACATTCAGCCCGATACCACCATTCCCTATCGGCATCGACCCCGATGAATCCTTACTCGCCGTCTCCCACACCACGTTATATTGTTCCAACGGGTCCCTCGCCCCATCAGCCACCGCACACATCCCCACGCCCACGAACAATATCAACAACACTGATACCCTGCTTTTTGTCTCCATTACCATTCCCCTGTAATTACCCTTTTTCATCATCTTTTACTCCAAAAATGTAGGATGGGCTTTAGCCCATGCAGTTATTCTCTCAACAAATCACACCCATTCTAAAAAACAAATCCTTACTCCGCCAGGGTTTTCACTATCCTAAATATTATCAACTATTCACTATTGACTCGCCGCAGTTCTTCAATAGGCCAGTTCTCGGATATAATATTAGAATCAAACAAACCTATTTTCTCATCTCTTTTAACTCTTTGGCCTCTAATACAAGTCTTGAGCGAGGTAGGATTAAGAACTCATAATTTCTGTTGTGTTTAAGCCGAGGTCTAAGCGAATACCAGAAGCGATATGTGGTTTTATCGCCCGTGTTTTCCAGCACTATTTCTTGGCTTAGAAATTCCAATAGGGGAAAAGGCGTCGTAATACTTGTTGTGCAACCTCTTACCACGACTGGTCTTTCATCGCACATAAGAGAACCAACACCGATGGCCAATGGTATTGCCGTGCCCCACAACAAACAAATCCCAAAGGCAATAATAACTAATCGCATAAGTAAGTCTATATATGGTTTTATCTTCTTGAATTTTGGTTGATTGAGCTTTGCACGTTTTGTTATGAAGTTTGATTTAGGATTTAGTGCCCACCAAAAAAGCATTGGAATCCCGAAAGTGAAAACTACTGTTAGTGCAATTAACCTCCCGATCCATTCATTCTCCCCGGCTGCTGTTATGCATACAATTGGAAATACAAAAAGGATAAACGGTATCGTGCACGTTCGTGTGATATTAATTATCTTTTCTTTTTTTTTCATACTCCGCAAGACTTATCATCTCATTATTTCACTTCATCGGTTAATAAAATCATTAAAATAAAATATTTGGCCAATCTCTACTTCCAACGAACCTCAATATAGTATATCAAATACATCCCGCCAAACAAGCTATCAAAAAGGCCATACTGCTGGAGCAGCCAATATGAGATAAACGATTAAGAAGAGCACCGTTGCGAACCTGTATCTCTTGTCAATTATGGTGAGGACGCTACTCAAAAGTATTCCGAAAGAAAAAAATAACACTGTAATTACATAGGATGCTTTTTCCGAAAGTCCGGAGATTCTGCCATTGCCATCAACAAGAAACGACATGACTACTACACAGATGAATAGTGCAAAGTTTATTTTTCGAGTTCGATTTAGCCACTTTGTTGAAATAAAATCAATCATTTCATTCTCGACAAATACTCCAACAATCTCTACTTCCAACAAATCGCAATATAGCATATCCACCCCCACCCGCTAAACAAGTACATACTATATCTGATATGCCAATTCGAAATGCTTGGCCCAGTCATTTGCATCAGCCCCAATAGCCTGCATATGATTAGCATCCCGTATCTGATATGGATCATTAGGCTCTCTCGTACCCCCGCCGTATATACCTTCAGCAGACAAACAACTACAGCCTACAATAACTACTACAGCAATCCACCCCCAACAGGCTTGAAATCCTCGTCTCACTCATCTTTCTGTCCTTCTTCTCCGTTGCATCTATTGCGAAGGATAAATCATTTTCCTATATTTAGCTTCGACTACATATCTCTATTTTATTTTTATGGTCTCTGTACCATAATAGTATTGACCGTTTGTAAGAAAGCCTTTAACGGTTATCTCAATAGACCCAGAGTCAGTTAGAGCATCACAGAAAGCAGTACGGTCAAAAGCCATCTCGACACTGACTAAGCCATCCTCATCGATAAAGACATCCATATAGTCTGCTTCGATGCCGAGCGAATCAATCCGGCCTAAAACATTAGAATCAACGTCCTCAACCGCCAAATCCGTAGACAGAACAAAGTGCGCCTTGACCCATTTTCCTCTGCTATTGCAATTTAGTGTTTGTGGCGTGAATTTCATTTGGGCTTCTATTGGCGGCTCACGTCTGATGGCCAGACTGTGACGCCCGCCAGCGGCTATTGCCACAAAGTCATTTCCGTCAGGCGCCGTGGTCTGACTACCCCAGCGGACGATAGAGCCGTCGGACTTCAGAGCCAGACTGTGGACACTGCCAGCGGATATCGCCACAAAGTCGCTACCATCAGGCGGCGTGGCTTGACCATAACGGTCGTAGCCCCAGCCGATGATAGAGCAGTCGGCCTTCAGAGCCAGACTGTGACGCCAACCACCAGCTATGGCAACAAAATCATTTCTGTCAGGAGGCGTGGCCTGCCCGTAATTGTCGTAGCCCCAGCCGATAATAGAACCGTCGGTCTTCAGAGCCAGACTGTGACGCCCACCCGCAGCTATGGCGACAAAATCATTTCCGTCAGGAGGTGTGGCCTGCCCGTAATTGTCATCGCCCCAGCCGATAATGGAACCGTCGGACTTTAGAGCCAGACTGTGTTTCCCGCCAGCGGCTATCGCCACAAAGTCATTTCCGTCAGGAGGTGTGGCCTGCCCGTAATTGTCCCAGCCCAAGCCGATAATAGAGCGGTCGGCCTTCAGAGCCAGACTGAGATAGTCACCTGCAGCTATGGCAACGAAGTCATTTCCGTCAGGAAGTGTAGCCCCACCGTAATCGTTTCTGCCCCAGGCGATAATAGAGCCGTCGGCCTTCAGGGCCAGACTGTGAATCTCGCCAGCGGCTATCGCCACAAAATCGCTGCCGGCAGGCGGTGTGGCCTGACCGTAATCGTCTCGGCCCCAGCCAACAATAGAGCCATCGGCTTTCAGAGCCAGATTGTAAAAGGAGCTTGCAGCTATGGCGACAAAGTCATTTCCATCAGGAGGCGTAGCCTGACCATAATTGTCGGCGCCCCAACCGATAATAGAGCCGTCGTCCTTTAGAGCCAGACCGTGATAGCCGCCTGCCGCTATGGCGACAAAGTCGTTTGTGTCAGGAGGCGTGACCTGACCGTAATAGTTGTAGCCCCATCCGACGATAGAGCCGTCGGACCTTAGAGCCAGACCATGATAGGCGCCTGTGGCTATCGCCACAAAGTCGTTTCCGTCAGGAGACGTGGCCCGACCGTAATCGTCGTCGCCCCAGCCGACAATAGAACCGTCGGTTTTCAGAGCCAGACTGTAAGAGTCGCCTGCAGCTATGACAACAAAGTCATTTCCATCAGGAGGTGTGGCCTGACCGTAATCGTCTCGGCCCCAACCGACAATAGAGCCGTCGTCCTTCAGAGCCAGACTGTGAAAATCGCCTGCAGCTATGGCGACAAAGTCATTTCCATCAGGAGGTGTGGCCTGACTGAAACTGTCCCAGCCCCAGCCGATAATAGAACCGTCAGACTTTAGAGCCAGACTGTGATGATCGCCAGCAGCTATCGCCACAAAGTCATTTCCGTCAGGAGGTGTGGCCTGCCCGTAATTGTCGAAGCCCCATCCGACGATAGAGCCATCCGACTTTAGGGACAGACTGTGTTCCCCGCCTGCGGCTATCACCACAAAGTTGTTGCCGTCAAGTTGGCTGCTATCTACAGCTATACTCCCCCAACCGACGATAATCCCTGCTAACGCTGATTGCGCCATACTAACCCAGCACACAGCCGCAACTATAAGTAAAGTGAATTTTGCCCACAGGCTTGAATTCCTCGTCCCATTCATTCCTTTTTACCTCCTTCCCCCCATTCTACCCTACTTAAGCCGAACTATCACAACTACGGCCCACACTCGCACAAAACAGCAAAGAAAACATCTCAGACTTGCTAAACAATCATATTACCATAACTTCGGGAACGTGTCAAACCAAAAAAACGCAAAAAAAGGGACAGGGATTCCCCTCGTTTTGAGTTTATGAATTTCGAAAATCCGAATTTGTTTACACCCTAAGGTGCCCTCCGGACTTGATCTCGCAATCCATAATCCTTGCTGAATTTCTCATTCGTTGTGATTTTTTAAATATGAACGGCTAATTGTTTGGCTT
>VRUL01000006.1:0-96137 GCA_019456145.1 Planctomycetota bacterium | reverse complement strand
CTTGCCAGACTTTGAGTTCTCTAAATCCCTGATAGCTCATCTTTTCCCCTTCCGCGTTAAACCGTTCAACCGTTAAAACCGTTCCCTTCTCACTTTGATTAGGTTTATCAGCATAGCATTAATCTTTTGACATTTGTCTTCAACTTTCGCGAAGACTTTGTCATTGATATATCCAATCTCTAATGCTATTTCCAGTTGAGTTCTCAACTCGCTAAGAGAACCTTTGGCAATTAACAGATATCTAACGAAATCTTTATTACTTTCTTTTTCGTAACCTTCTGCTATATTTGACGCGATGGAGACCGATGCCCTCCGGACTTGATCTCGCAATCCATAATCCTTGCTGAATTTCTCATTCGTTGTGATTTTATAAATATGAACGGCTAATTGTTTGGCTTCTTGCCAGACTTTGAGTTCTCTAAATCCCTGATAGCTCATCTTTTCCCCTTCCGCGTTAAACCGTTCAACCGTTAAACCGTTAAACCGTCCTAATCCTTTTTCGCTTTAAGGCTGTTGAGTTTCGTTGCAAGGCGTGATTTTTGACGTGCGACGGTTCTTTTATGCATCGTGCTCGTCGCAGCGGTCTTGTCTAATTTCTGGACAACCAGCCGGTATTGCTCGCTCGCTGTTTCCACGTCACCGCTGCTTATAGCTGAATCAAAATGTTTGATTTGTGTCTTAATCTGGCTCTTACGTGCGCGATTAATTGTCCTTCTTTTCGCGTTTTGTTTCACCCTTTTCTTTGCTGATAACGAATGTGCCACTGTAATCTCCTAAGATACCCTAATAAATTTTCTAAAAACATCCATCCCGACACATCGGGACTTATTATGAACCCGGCCCGGCCCCTTGGCCACGAAGCTTATCTACACGCTGCCGAACGTCACGGTAACCAAAATCAAGCTGAGCAATCTTGCGAAAAATCTCCAGCGCCTTTTCCGGATCGCCCTTCTGCTCATAAGACCTCGCAAGATTATAACGCAATTCCTTCGCGACGCCATCATCTTTTATATCGTACAACTCTATCGCCTGAGTGAAAATATCGATAGCATCTGCATACCAGCCCTTAAGAAAAAAGCACAGCCCGATTTTGTCCATCGATGAAATCTTGTGCCGCGGGTCTTTTTGGGCCTCTTGGAACAGAGGTATGGCATCATCATACTTCTTATTGCGAATCAAACGGCTCCCGTATTCGTACTTGGCCTGCAGGTCGGTCGGATAATTCTCCACACACATTCGGTAATGCTCTAATTCGACACTGTTTCGCTGGGCATTCAATTGAGATAACCGCGCCTTAGCTTCGCTGTCCTCAGGTTTAGCCTCAACAGCCGCTTTTGCCTTTCTTATCTTGCGCCTGAGCTGTTTCATTCGAAGCTCACCTGCCCGCTGCTTAAAGCTAAAATCATTTTTGGTTTTATAAGCATTCTCCAGCAGTTCTAACGCCTCCTTATCCGCTTTACTGTCCTGCAAATCGGATAACGCCTGCGCCAATCCGAATATATTCTTAGGCAGATTAGGGTCCTGCGTATATGCTTTTCGGGCCTCTTCAACCGCCGATTGCTTATAATCTTCGGTCTTGACCACGGCCTGTTGCGATTGAAGTTTCTCTTGCTCCTCACGGTTTTGAATAGATTGTCTGAAATCACCCTCCTGGTCGTATTTACCGCGTGCCATCGTCAGTTCTGCCGTCAGGTTCTTAAACTCGTCCGCCAGATCCGCGTCATCAGGTTTAAGTTTCGAGGCAAGTTGGCAGGCGACAATCGCCTTATCGTATTGACCGATACTTTTGTACGAATCTTTTAACAGCATATATGTACTTGCCGATGGTTTGCTGGAAGCATTATTGGCCTGAAATACCAGGTTAGCAATCCACCCTGCTGTCCTCTGATACCCACCTGCCACTGCCGCCTTCAGCATTGCCTCCGCATAATGCAGATGGTCGGGGTCTTTCGCGAATAAGTATTCTGCGTTAAGCATCTGCTCGATGGGAGTTTTGCCGCGCAGCCGCTTCACTCTCTCCACCATCGAGGGCTTTTTGCCGTCTTTACCCTGACGCTTCAGAGCCAATTCATAAAGACGCAGATGCCCTTGCTCAAGCGCATCAGGATCAAAACGAAGACCGTCGAGATACATTTCGATTGCGTAGTCGAAATTCTGTTTCCCCGCTGCCTGCTGTGCTCTTTCGAAAAAGGCATGTGCCTTAACAGCATTTGCAATATCTTTCTCTGCCATACTTTCTAACCGGTTCCTTATACAGACCTGTAATAAAGCCCAAATACTAACAATCGGCTAATTTTTGTCAACAAATAAATACTTGTACAAAAACTCAACCTGTGATATATACCACCAAGCGTATTTCCTCATGCGAGAATGGAAATGCGAGTATAAGGAAAGATTAATATGGAAAATGCCCTTGAGCAGTATGACCCGCAGATTTACGAGCTGGTAAGGCAGGAAATCGCACGTGAGAGCGCCTCAATCCGCCTTATACCCTCGGAAAACTACGTCTCCCGTGCCGTAATGATGGCAAGCGGAAGCTGCCTCACCAACAAGTACGCCGAAGGCTACCCCAACAAGCGATACTACGAGGGCCAGCAGGTAACCGACCTGATCGAACGTTTGGCACAGGACAGGGCAAAACAGTTGTTCAAGGCCGACCACGCCAACGTCCAGCCCTATTCCGGATCTGTTGCCAACTTGGCAGCTTACACCGCACTGATTGAGCCCGGAGATACTATTATGGGTCTGTCTCTACCGCACGGCGGACACCTCACCCACGGCTGGAAAGTCAGTATAACAAGCAAATTATTCAAATCCGTCCAATATACCGTCAACCCCGATACCGGCAGGTTAGACTATAACCGGATCGAAGAGGCCGCAAAAAAACACAGACCAAAAATCATCATCTCCGGCGCAACGGCATATCCTCGCGAGATTGATTTTGAGATATTCGGCCGGATAGCAAAAGACGTCGGCGCATACCACGTCAGCGACATTGCCCACATCGCAGGCCTCGTCGTAGCAGGAATTCACAAAAGCCCCGTACCGTACGCTGATATCGTATCGACTACAACCCATAAGACCCTCAGAGGTCCACGCGGCGGAATGCTGCTCTGCAAAGCCGAACACGCAGAAAAAGTTGACAGGGCCGTCTTCCCGGGCCTCCAGGGCGGACCGCATATGCACACATTAACCGCCATCGCCGTAGCAATGGCTGAAGCCGATACACCAGAGTTTATCGCCTATGCAAAGCAGATAGTCAAAAACGCAAAAGCCCTGGCCGAAAAGCTCCTCGAATACGGCTTCGACCTCGTATCAGGCGGGACCGACAACCACCTGATTCTAATCGACCTGCGAAACAAAAACATTCCCGGCAAAAAACTGGCAAAGGCTCTCGACAGGGCAAGAATTGTCTCTAATTATAACACCACGCCGGCAGACCCCCTTCATCCGGCCAATCCCAGCGGATTGCGTATCGGAACCCCCGCCATAACTACCCGCGGCATGAAGGAGCCCGAGGTAAAGCTGATTGCCAGATTCATAAATAGAGTAGCTGAAAATATCGATAATGAATCCGTAATCGAAGAGATCGGAAAGGAAGCCCTGCTCCTGTGCTCGCATTTCCCCGTGCCCGACCACTTCATCATACCAAATAAGAAAAATAGCCTATGACTTAATGAGCCGATGCGTTGCTGCCGATTCAACCGCGGCGCGCCAAGAACAGCTTATTTTTCCATTGAAATATTCAGCTTAGCGTGCTATAATAACCGCATCATTGAAAAGCCAATATTTATTTGCAAAATAAACTCTTAGGAGCCTGAAATGAACAGTACTCTTTTTTCAGTCCTGGCCGGTTTCGCACCTTTCATCCCCTTCTTCTTCATATTACTGTTTTTGCAACGGCCAAAGCCCTGTCCCGACTGCGGCCAACAACTTCCCAGGTTTCTATCGCCATTGAAAAAAACAAAACGCCATTGGATCCAGGGCGGCTGCATTTGCACTAAGTGCGGCTGCGATGTCGATACAGCAGGCAGAAAGGTCACCGCAGGTACGGCCCTTCGGCTTAGGCCGTTGGCCACCGCAATCGTAATGCTAACGCTGCTCTGCGGCATCGGGGCGGTTCTTGTAACATTCTTACTGCAACGCTAAAATAACCCTTATAGAATTGTAGGGAGAGGCTTGCCCCACCAATTTATTTTTCCTTTCCCAATCTCTAATTCTCTAATCCGCTAATCCCTGCATTCTGCGAAGTTCAGGTATGCGAATTCGCCGAACAGTTCTTTTGCCTTTTTGTCGTATTCCCTGGCGGCGACAATCTCATCATCAAAATGGCCAAGATAGCTACGCCTGTCGGATTTAGTAATACTAACACACCATTTCTTCTTATCTTTATGCCAACATACTCCTTTGTATTTTGAACTCACGTTACGCATAGGTCGGCTGTTATGTACGTTTTCAGCATGGGTACAAAGTCGTAGATTACTCTTTCGGTTGTTCAGGCCGTTGCCGTCTATGTGGTCAACCTGCAGACCTTTGGGGGCCTTCATTATCACACGGTGCATGGAAATCCTCGTATACCCATAAGCCCGTGAGGCGTAACAATTATTTTTACTCTTCTGACAGCTCCATTTGTGTTTTATAAGGCGCTCGTAATCATCGGCGTCGACTACGGCGAATCGGCCCTGCGTTAAGGGAATATACCTGGCCCCATCGTCATCGACGGGCCCGCCCGGCCTCTCCCGGTCCCCGTGCCAATTACCGCAAATTTGTCCAGCCGCTACGACATGGAAGTCGTCCTCACAGCCTTGCTTTTTATCGCAGATAAGAATAGTGCGATTTACCGCTGCCGCTTCCCTAACGTTGTCACAATTCTGGCAGGTCTTAACTTTCATATCCGCAAAAGGTGATATGGCCCCTCACTTGTCATTCCAGCCAAAGCAGGAATCCATTTTGAACATTTCGATTTCCGTCATTCGAATTTGTTTCGGATTCTTGTCCGCCGTAGTCTTGACGTAGGCGGATCGATATTCGTATTTCGTATTTAGCTACTTTTTTTCCTCTGGAAAAAAAGTAGCCCCTCTATAATTGCACGAATGTTCACTTTTGGTACGAAATCCGGCGTGTTAAATAACAGAGCCCGAAGCGTAAGCGCCGGGTAATAAAGGAATTAAAATTTTTTTATTTTCCCTCCATTTTGTCGTTTCACACGTTCACTTTTGATTGAAAATCCCCGCGAACTGTGGGCGGAGTATGGCTAAAAGGTAGGGTGTGCACTGCACACCGAAAAGCTGTTAGCCCCCTGCACTGCAGGGGGTCAAAATCACAAGCGACGGGCGACGAATTTTCCCTGGACAACTCCCCCCCGTCCTGTTAAATTGTCCGTACTGAGATCGCAGAAATCAGGGAGTCGCAACAGATGATAGAAAACCGGCCAGGTTCTTGTTGAACAGCCGGGACGATGGGTTATAATGCGGAAACTACATAATCAATAGTTGCAAGCATGAATAAGGGGAAAAATGCAATCAAATAAAATACTTAAAGAGAAAAAGATAGTTATCTATATAATAGTATTGTTAATTGTTTTAAGTGCCTTTTATATTTTTTTTAAACTATCTTGTGGAGAAACTGAAAAAGACATTTTAGAAATTGGCACTTTTGTGGTACTTACTCTGACTCTTATCGCCCTGATATTTTATGCATACTATACCAATCAACTAGCCTCAATCGCGCAAGCAAGATGGGAAAGAGAAAATGTTCTCAATGCGACATATGAAATGGCGGGAACAGATGATATTGGAAGAGCCGGAAGGACTCTCTTCAGAATAACAAATCGTTCACCATTTATTATTAGAGCTAAAATCTGGTGTGAATTTAAAATATACGACTCTCCAGTAGAAGTTAAGGATGAATTTAATGGAACAAATATATGGCTAGTTTTTCCACAGCAGATGAGCCAAGGATGGTTTGAGATAGCTCCGTTACTAGCGCAAAAAGGAAAAACTGTTCAGCAGATGAAAGAAGAATATGCTTCCGACAATAGAACTACTCAGCTTACTATGGATTTGACTATAGAATTTCGTGATGAAATAGGCAATAGGAAAAGGTTACCCACTAGAAGACATTATTTCGCATTTAATGATTGGAGGTGGATTCCGGTTCTTACTGTCAGTCATGGATGGGAAGAATAATATTTTAGTATTGGAATATTTTGGAAAGCGACGTATTAATGTCTGGTTGAGCGCACAGGAGACGTTGACTATACCTAATTTTTACATATGGAGATTTTTATTATGATATACAAAAAGTTCTTTTTTTGCTTTTGGATTATTCTGAGTATTATCGCGCTAAATGGTGTAACTGAAGCGAAAGTGTCTCGTGACATTGCTAAACAGGCCTTCCCCTCTGTTGTTATGCTTGTTATGGAAGATGATAACGGTCAGCCGTTATCCTTGGGTAGTGGTTTCTTTGTGCGAGAGGATATAGTCTCCACGAATCTGCACGTTGTAGAAGGAGCCGCAGGAGGCTACGCAAAAATAGTCGGAAAGCGAAAAAAATATGATATTACTGGATATGTAGCTATTGACCGTAAGATGGATTTAGTGCTTCTCAAAATTAACGATGTAAACGCACCTGCGGTTACTCTTGGTGATAGCTCTAAAATTGCAGTAGGCGATGAAATTTTTGCGGTTGGTAATCCAAAGGGATTGGAGGGCACTTTTTCAAAAGGTATTGTCAGCGCAATCCGTAAAATCGAAGAAGATACTCTATTGCAAATAACGGCACCAATATCCCCCGGAAGCAGCGGTGGTCCTATTTTGAATAGTGAAGGCAATGTTATAGGTATCTCGGTTGCTACATTTAAAGGCGGTCAGAATCTCAATTTTGCTATCCCTGTTTCGTATTTGTCAAATCTTTTAACCAACATAAAATCTGCGAAAGCACTATCAGTTAAAGAAAAACCTAAAAAGAAAGTTAAATCTATTCTCAATGATTTAGGAGGGCGGAATACCGAAGGTGTCGTTGGAACGAATTTAGTTTGGGCATACAAGCAAATGCAAGCGGGCGATTATTCCTTATCCTTTCAAAATAAGCTACGAGAGCCTGTTCGTGATATTTGGTGCTTAGTCATTTTTTATGATAGAAATAACGAGCCTATCGACATAGATGTCATCCAGTATACCGGTATTATTCCTGGCAGGCTTGCTAAAAGGGTTACAAGTGAAGTGGATGGTAGTGTTCAAGAATTAACTACACGAGACGGCAGCGCATCTCCTCATACAAGGGTGGAATTTAGAATACTCGACTTCCAAATTGTGGAAGAAAGTGAAGACGTATTTTAGAATTGGTTCGTTTATCTTTTAATTTAGGAACAGAAAAATTGGTTGACTAATTGGAACCGATACAAGCAAATATTGATTGGTATTCTTCAGTGTCTTCGCAAAAGAGTATCCCCCCACGATGCCCATACGCAAATATGGACAGATGTCCGCGTTATTATGAAAGCCTCTCATTGCTCGGCAGTGTTGGCATTACGACAGCGCTTCAACCATCCGAGGAAAAACGACTCTTGAGAAAATGGAAGAAATCAGAACATTGGCCAAAGGTGAAGGAGGACGAATCTTCTATATGGAATAATGAGAGCTTGCACAATTTCTGCCCGGAAGTAGCTTTCGATGTCTTTGGATTATTTGCTTCAGAATTGCATCGATATGCTGATGATATAGATATTGATGTTGCGCATAAACAATTGAGTAAGCAGGGCGCTCTTGCATCCGATTGGCGTTGGCAATGGTCGAACATAACGCCCCTGCATTATTCGGAATGCCGACTGTATTCTCTACTTGGTTCAATAGGATCAGGCAAGACGCAAGAAACCGGGGCGAAGGAAATCTTCGAGGCCAAGCCAGGTGTGGCTGGCTTCACCGTTAATATCAAAGAAATCGCCAAACGCATCTGGAGGCGGGTTTGTTCTCGCAGAAAGGGCTAGTGTCGACGACGATTTTAGTTTTATCTGTTTTTCCTAGTTTTCCACGTAGGAAAACTAGGGACATCCATCTCTTAAAGACTTAGCCCGGCTAAAAAGTGAGAAGAAGGAATTTAGAATCAGGTCCCTCGGTTGCCTTAAAAGCAGGTAGGTATTTACTCGCAAAGACAGAAGCGTATCTGGTATCACCGCGCCGTTTTAACGAGTGTCCGTTCGGTTCTAAATTCCTCACAGAGCCGCTGGATAGTCCGCTCTGCCAGTCCATCCCAACACGGCCCCGGCGGTACGATGCTGCCAAGCGGCTCAAGAACGGCTTTGAGTTTCGAGTGAATTTCAGCCGCATCTTTGTTGCTGGCAATTAACTGCTCGGCCTGGACAATTTCTTCGCCAGTGGTCAAACCTAAGGAATAATCAAACACTAACTGCTTCTGTCGTCTGTCGAGGGAACACATAACTCTTCCATATCAAATTACTCGAAATATTATTAGCTGCTTCTCACCCACGTCCGATTTGCTATGCACATATACGCTCGGCCGGGCTAATATGTTCTTGAAAAGTAAACTAAAAAAGTCGGAAGAAGGAATTTAGAATTATGCCTGTTTTTTATGGTTACTTTTGGCTCCGAGCTATGTAAAATCAGGGTGGTATAGGAATCTTTGTTGTCCATCCATAATATTTAGAAGGAAATGACCGCATGGCACAGGAAGAGCAGGTATTAGTCGTCGAGCGAAAGGTTGTTGAAGAGGTCGGATTGTTCCAGGGCCTGATGTTCGATGTGGACCGCTATCTCCCGGAAATCTTCGCCCGCGGCGTTCCTCGTTTCATGCCTCGGCCGCAGGCCGAAGTCGACCCATCCTTTAAGCAAATCATTCCCTATGTAATCATGTCATGCGATGGTAAATACCTTAGCTACGTCAGGGGGGTGCGGGCAGGCGAGAAACGCCTCGTCGACAAAATGTCAATTGGCATAGGAGGCCATATAAACCCCGCCGATTATGAAGCCCCCCTGTTCGATACGGATTTCAGCCAGATGTACAACACCGCCGTGGAACGTGAAGTGGCCGAGGAAGTCGCCCTCGAAGCCGGTCACACCGACCATATCGTTGCCCTGCTCAATGACGAATCCAACGAGGTCGGAAGTGTGCACCTGGGAATAGTCCACTATTGGATCCTGGATAAGCCAGAGGTGAGCAGGCGCGAACAGATGATGACCCAAATGGCATTTAAGACAATCGACGAGATGCGGGAACTCCGGGATACCATGGAGACATGGTCCGGCTTGTGCCTGGACGGCCTTGAGGAAATGGCCAAAAGGTTGGATAGTGTCGGTCGAAAATAGATAGATAATTGTAATTCAGGAGAAAATGATGGAATTTTCGTGGATATTATTAGTTCTCTTACTCTTGTTTGGCCTGTTCGCAATCACGATCATTATCGCCGGTGTTGTCATAGTGTTGGTGCTGAAGAGAAAGAAAAAGACTACTGACCAACAGAACAAGGAAGGTGATGAGTCGGCCGGTTAATTATGAAGTGAAAATTCGAGGGGCCCCGCGTTTCAACGGAGCCCCTTGGTTTTTTTGCAATGGTGCTACTTTGGATTAGCCGGGTATTACGTTCGTCGCGCAAGGGCCTTTTTTGCCCTCTCCGATCTCGAACTCTACCTTCTGGCCTTCCTCAAGAGTGGCGTAGCCGCTCGTCTTGATTTCCGAGTGATGAACGAACAAATCATCGCCGCCATCATCCGGAACGATAAACCCAAAACCTTTGTTGCCATTAAACCATTTTACTGTACCTGTACCCACAATACTACTCCTTTGGCCTTTTAATCGGCCATATAATTTGTCTCTCGCATTTGCTTCAAGAGTATATCCCTGAGAGACCCGGGAATATACCCAACTAAAAGCCATTTTACGGAGATGAATAACCGGAAGTCAATAAAAAAATAAAATATTTTTCGGCATTTGGCGATTTTTTTTTGTTGGTTAAATAGTGACTTATGACTCACTACTCCATGTTAATCTGCGTAACTTGTGCCCACGAAGCTTGCCCCTTACCCATTGGGGGGGGTATCTGGAACTCTAAAAAGTCATGATTTTATTGACCTGCCCCCTTGTTTAGAGCGTCTTTTACTCTTAAGGTGGCCTTGCCCCCGCGTTTTGGTTGTGTCGAACAGCCAGCGGTGGGACTGTCCCAGCGTTTTACCCGCAAAGTGGGATAGACGGGGATTTCCTGATTTTTATAGTTCCCTTTTTTCATAGGGAAGTGTAAAATCTGGGCGCCGGATGACACAGTTTTAGAACTTTCAATGAAAAGGTTAAATTCAAGGACGATAAGTAAGATGAGCGAAGGGAAATTAAAAACCGCGGTACTCGGCCTCAACGAACAGGGCCTGCTCTTGCTCGAAGCGGCCGCCAAAATCGAGAATTTCGAGATCATCGCCGTCGCCGACAAAGACGCCGGGCTCGCCGAGAAAGTCGCTTCCACCTACAAATGTGCCTTTTACGACGACTACCGTCAATTGGTATCAGTGATGGATTCGAGCCTGCTCAGCAATGACAGGGAAACGGCCAAAGACAAAAAAACTGGCGAAGACAGAGATGACCAACACATCCAGGATCTCGAACACAGCCAGGACGCCAAAGCCAGCCACGACGCCAAACACAGCCAGGACACCAAACACAGCCACGACGCCAAACATAGCCAGGACACCAAACACAGTCAGGACGTCAAACACAGCCGGGACGCCGAACACAGCCAGGACGTCGAACACAGCCGGGACGCCGAACACAGCCGGGACGCCGAACACAGCCAGGACGCCGAACACAGCCAGGACAGCGACAACATCGGTAACATAGGCTGTCTGCTGGTCGCCGCTGACATGCATACCTGCGACGAGTACGTCCGGATGGCCATTAAGAAAAAGATTAATATCCTCAAGTTACCTCCTGTGGCCAGGAATTTCGAAGAGGCGGCCGAACTGGTCCGCCTGGCCAAAGACCAGGATGTCAAATTCTCGATTGCCAATCCGGGCCGGTTCGCCAAGAGCCATCTTGACCTGCGCCAGTTTCTCCAGGATGGCCAAATCGAACAGGTCTTTCTGATAACCGCCTATTACAACGCCGGTGACCGGAAGCACTCCCCCTGGCAGACCGACCCGAAACTCGCCGGCGGCGGAGTCCTGCTGCATAACTGTTACGAGATAATCGACCAGATAATCCTGAATTTCGGAACTCCTGAACAGGTATATTCACTGAACACAAACGCAGCGGGTGACAGGCAACAGCGATTATACCTGACCGAGGATACAGCGGTTGTAACGATGAAATTCAGCGACACTTCTTTCGGTAATCTGATAGCTTCGCGTCGAGACGGGACCGGGCCGAGAGAAGAATTCCTGAAGATTTACGGTAAAAATAAAATCTTAACGATAACTAATACGCAGCTTACGGTCACCGATGGTCTCAGCCAGAAGAGCAAGAAATTGAAATACGACGATGATGAGTCTGAGTGGTATATGGCCATGTTAGAGAATTTCGCACTGAGTATACTATCTCCCCACAATAACAAGCTTTGCAGCAGCGGTAGAGAGAACCTTACGAATATGGCAGTGATTGAATCGGCGTATCTTTCTGCCCGTACGGCTACGCCTGAGGAACCAGTAAAGCTTTTGCAGATGGCACAAATCGAGCCGACAGAAATTTAAGCCGCCTACCTGAATTCAAGCTGAGTTATTTACATAAGTTTTAGTATGACATTTCCGAAAGTTTGCTGCCATCAGTCGAATTTTAGGTATTGAGAGATTGCTTCTTTCGGGCAGAGCGCACATTCGTCACACTTCCCGGGAAGACGAGGGGAGACGCTCAGAGTGACGGTTTCGAGGAAGTCCCTAAGTATTATATCAATTGTAGTTAACAACCACGGGTTGGAACCCGTGGCATTTGCCGCAACAGGCTTTGCCTGTCCGCCTTCGGCGGATAACTTCATCTCCGGGTGTAAACCCGTAGAATTGCGGTGTGATATTAAATTACTGCGCTTCGCGCATTTGGCACAGACGAGCAGCAGTCTCAAGCGCAGCTTAGGGATGGCTTGCTGACATCACTCAGTTTTTAGGTATTGAGAGATTGCTTCTTTCGGGCAGAGCGCACATTCGTCACACTTCCCGGGAAGACGAGGGGAGACGCTCAGAGTGACGGTTTCGAGGAAGTCCCTAAGTATTATATCAATTGTAGTTAACAACCACGGGTTGGAACCCGTGGCATTTGCCGCAACAGGCTTTGCCTGTCCGCCTTCGGCGGATAACTTCATCTCCGGGTGTAAACCCGTAGAATTGCGGTGTGATATTAAATTACTGCGCTTCGCGCATTTGGCACAGACGAGCAGCAGTCTCAAGCGCAGCTTAGGGATGGCTTGCTGACATCACTCAGTTTTTAGGTATTGAGAGATTGCTTCTTTCGGGCAGAGCGGTCTTTCGGGGCAATTCTCGGGAAGACAAAGGGGGAACGCTCAAGGTGATGGTTTCGAGGAAGGCCCTGGGTATCTTTTTTTCTTTAACTGGGACAGGACGAATTTGCTAAAGTCTTCTTTTCCCGTTTTCAATCCCTGACGGTTTCGATATCTTGATTGGAGCCTTGCCTTCAAATAGGCCACGCGGTTCTCCGGATTCGGGTGTGTGGAAAAGAATTCGATCGGACGCTCCTTCTGCTGGCTGTCGAGCATCTGCATAGTCTCAATCATGCCATTGGGATCATAGCCGGCCCGAACCATGTAATCCATACCGGCCCTGTCCGCATCCCGCTCATCCCTTCTGCTGAAGCTGAAGCCCATGATTTGGCGTGCCATGCCCGCGGCTGTCCGAACAGAGCGTGATGAGCTTTTAGAGTTTGCCGCGGAAAGCAAGGCGCCTATGCCAATCTCACGGCTAATCATGACGGCAGTGTCGCGGGCAACAACGTGCGCGGTTTCGTGCGCGAGTATCGATGCCAGTTGAGACTCCGTAGTTAATTGCTTTAGCATGCCCCTTGTAATAAAGATATATCCAGCCGGGAGGGCAAACGCATTTACCGAATCGTTGTTCAAGGCGACGAATCGATAGTCCCAGCTCCTTCTATGGCTTACCCTGGCGACTTTGAGGCCGACAGTATTAACGTAATTTTGGAGGGTTGGGCTGGCAATCTTTCCGCCCATTTGCTTTTCAATCTCAGGGGCGTATTGCATGCCTATTGCAATATCCTGCTGCTCGCCCATGAGCATGAATTCCTCTTCGCCGGTTAACGGATTGACCACGCAGCCTACACAAAAATAAAGAAAAAGGCTTATCGTCAGAAATCTTAATTTTTCAGACATTATCATCCCTACAAATTTGAAAAGTTCTGTTTTGTGTGCAGTGCACACCCCGGCAAACTCAGGTAAAAATAGGTGGCTGTCCGTGGCTGTCCCTAGTTTTCTTAGTTTTCTGACAGTTTCTAACCTGTTTGCTGAAGTCTTTTAATTTCTTGTTGAATTTCTTCGATCACCTCAACGTTGTAAATCTTTTTCTTTTTACCGCTGGATTTGACAGAATAAATGAAAAACACTTTACCTCCAAACTGTTCCTCAAACTGTTTGTGCTTAACATCGTGCATGTTGTCCCATTGATGTTGGTCCAATGCTTTTCCAGAAGAGATTGGTTTTATCTGTAGGCCTATATGTTTTTTATTAATCTTAATGTGGAAATCTACACAAAAAGTCCTATCCCATTCATCTGGAGCAGATTCAATTTTGACGCCCAAAACATCCTGTAATTGTCCGTAAATGGTATCAATTTCAGACTTATAACCTACATAAGTTCTGTTTAAGACGAGATTGTATGCGTAATCAATACATTCTTCTTCTTTGACAGACTCAAGTTCATTTTGAACGACCTCTGAAAGTTTGATATAAAGCTTTTGTCCTAAATCAGTAATATATTCCCTTGAGATTTTTAAGCCATTTTTCTTTTTTTGGGTTGCATTGATAAAATAATAACTTTCCCATTCTTCAAAAGTTGTCGGTGCACAATTTCTGATTAATTCTGAAGTTGGTCCGACGCTGTGAGCTTTATTAAGTCCCCATCTGTTCATTCCATAGTTTAGGAGTGTTTCTCGTTTAAATTTTAGATTTTCCCCTTCTTGTCCCGCGATCCATTCTTTTGTCATGTTTTGTTAATTCCTTTCAGACAAAATATATTCCGATATTTGTAATCACAAGAAGAATCTACTTCAACTATTCCCTGCTTTATTAAATGGGCATTTAAAAAGGTTTTGTTTTGGAGATATAGATAGCAGAGCAGGTTGTTCTCCCGGTCATATTTTTGTTTGTCATATTTCATAAATACCCTTTGGCCCTTTGTTTTTTCTCTTAAAAAATCCATGGCCTTGTCTCTAGTTCTGGGATTTTCTTTTATTCCCAGCAATTTAATTTGTAAATCATTATCGAGAACCAGTCTATCAGGCGAGATAATTTCTTTGACGCGGAAATATTTCTCTCTCTTTTTGTCATTATTATCTATTTTTGAGCCAAACTTGAGCTTTCGCGGGTCAACTTTCTTGTCAAACTTAACAGTGTCATGAAAAATATAAGGTAAAACCTTTATCTCTTTAGAAAAGTCTTTCTTTATGTCATGTTGCTGAATAAACTCAAATACATCATCCTGAAACATAGTTTTGTCTACCTGCAATTTGTCTTTGATTATGTTAAGAAATTCCTCGTTAATTTCATATCCAATTGAATTTCGGTTAAGGTTTTTGGCAGCTAAAGAAGTTGTTCCGCTTCCTAAGAATGGATCCAGCACGGTATCGCCAACAAAGCTAAACATCTTAATCAGTCTTTTAGGCAGTTCTTCAGGGAACATAGCAAGGTGTTTGTCCTGTTTTTCACCTGAAAAATTCCAGTGACCTACAAAGTATTGATTCCACTCTTCCGTGGTCATTTTGGACAGCTCTTTTACCCCCTTGCTCACCTTTGGAGCAGTTCCAGGCTTCTTGAAGATAAGAATAAACTCGTAATCAATCTTCAAAATGCCGTTTCGCGGATTTGGGAATGATCCCATTATCGTGGCACCGCCGGTAGTATTGCAGGTTGTAACCTTTTGCCAGATAATCGCGCCCATGTAATCAAACCCGATAGTTTCACAAAATTTTATAATCTCGGTCCGAATAGGTATAACCTTATACCTTCCGTAATAAACACTCCTTGCAAATTGATCACCAATATTCACACATAAACGGCATCCCTTATACAAGCTTTTAAAGCACTTGTGCCAGACAAGGTTGAGATTGTTAATATAATCTTCATAAGTATCGTTAAAGCCAATTTGGTTGTGATTACCATAATCTTTTAGTTGCCAATATGGGGGAGATGTGATAATCAAATGTACAGACTCCGATAAAATATTCGACATATCTCGACAGTCACCTATAATAATCTGATGTCTCGTGTGCATTAAATCTCCTCAGAAAAAAACGTCCAATTACAAAACAGCAGTATACCGTAAATTCTGTTCGCTATCAATATTGATACTGAACTGACATATCCCATTTAAAGGTTCACAAAACATAATTTTCACTCTGCGGCATCAATAATTCTACAAAATTCACCTTGAGCTACCAAGAATTTACTTTGGGTTCTCCAATTTGGTATAACGATAACTCAATCAAACGCCTTCTATAAGCTCTATTCTAACAAAATTTATTTCCTTTGCACAACTCCATCTGGGAAATCCAGGCACATACATATTTCTCCTTTTCTCTGCTACTCTTTCGTGTCTCGCATAGGATTCTCCAAACAGATAAGTTAAATTACCTTATTCGGCATCCGTGGAATTAAGATTATCCAACGAGAGTATGTTTGTCAACAAGAATAATGGTGGGGTAAGCCCCCCTACCGCTTCGGCGAGTTATCAGGGATCAGTGGCCAGTTTTCAGGTTTTCGGTGGGCAGTGCCCACCCTACCAAAGAAGAACTTATGGACTTTGGGCGAAGGGGTGTTATACTGAGGCTCGGAGAGGTCAGGAGTTTTGTACGGGAACCATATAAACATAGTTATAGGAAAAATAAAATAAGGAGATAATGTTGTGAACGACTCAACACCGGATTTTTCCCTTAAAGTTGACGGCGTTGAAGGGATTTGCCCTGCGGGCGAAAAGCACGCGCAAGACAGAATGGCCGAAGGGAAAATCCCGGTCTTTTCCTGTGAGGGGCCTTGTATACGGGGTGAAATCGCCAGGCTTGCCGCGAACATCGTGGCTAAGGAATCCGGCTACGCCCGCAGTTGCTATGCGGAAACGTTCCTGGTTCCCCATTCGTCAATGAAGCGTTGGCTAATGGGAGCCGATAAGGTCGTAATGATTGACGGCTGCTTCCTGAAGTGTTTGGGAAGGGTCTTGGAAAACATTGTCGATGAAGAGAAGATAATTCATATCGATACCCTGCCTTTACACAAGAAGTTTGGTGATGTATTCCTGTATACCGATGTCCCGGAGGCTGAACGGACGGAAGTAGCTCAGGAGGTTGCCGGTAAGATTTTGACCATGCTGAAAGAAGAACGTGTGTCCGCCGAATAGTGGAGGCTAACGGGGGACAGGCTCAAACAGGATGGTCGATTCTCAATGCTGGATGCGGTAGGAAATTAAAAATCAAAAAGTAAAATTCAAAAATGTGGAATCCCGACTACGTCGGGATATTTTTTTGAAAGATCCCTCCACTCCGCTTCACTCCGGTCGGGATGACGGCAGTTTTTTAAGGTGGGGCGAGCCCTACCCTACAAAAAGAATAAGAACTACCAAAGTGAATAAGGCTGGGCATAAACAACCATGTTTTGTTGCATACGTTCAAGAAAGCTGCTTTGAAAAAGGAAAAGTCTGGTAAATCCGGGCTTTGTTTTTTAGAATGTGTGTGGTTGGATCCGTTGTGAGCCCCCCTGCCCGAGACGTTCAGGAGCAGGCTGTAAAGAATAAAGTGAACAGGTATCCTACAGACATCATTGGAGTATGAAATGTTGAAACGGCATAAAAGGTATATATTGGCCCTGGTAACTATTATTGTTATTCCTATATTGTTATCAGCGGAGCCGAGCTTAATTGCCTCACAAGATTCGATTAACAGCGACAGGCTCAAAGGGCATATCAGTTTTTTAAGCGATGATTTATTAGGCGGACGAGGCGTTGGAAGCATCGGCAGCTCAATAGCGCAACTTTATATCGCAAACCAAATGCAAGGGTCAGGGTTAGAGCCCGGCTTTTCGGAATCAAGCTATTACCAAAAGTTCGATATGATCGAAATAAATACAAAGCCGGAGATGAAACTAATAATCTCCGGTAAGCGCAGAGAGAGCGGCTTGAAATACTATGATGAATTTATCGCATTTCCGGGGGTACAAAGAGAGCACATCAAGATAGAAAAAGCTGAACTGGTTTTCGCCGGCTATGGGATTGCGGCCCCGGAATATGACTGGGATGATTATAAAGATGTTGATGTAAAGGGGAAAGTACTGCTAATTATGAATAACGATCCCAATACGGGTGACCCGGACTTTTTTGGAGGTAAAGCAAGGCTATATTACGGACGATGGGATTATAAATATGATCAGGCAGCGCGCATGGGAGCAATCGGGGCAATCATTATCCATACCGCTCCATCGGCGGGATACCGGTGGAAAGTTGTCCAAACAAGCTGGTCGGGGGCGCAGTTCGAGCTACCTCAAAGCGAGCGGTCCAGCCTGGTCTATAAATCCTGGGTCACAGAGAAAGCAGCTTACAAAATCGTCAAAATGGGCGGGAATAATCTCGATGAATTAAGATTGGCCGCCGAAGATAGAAGATTCAGACCTGTACCCTTAGGTGTAACGGTCAGCTGCAGTCTCGAATCTACATATCGCAAAATTAAAGCGACTAACATCGGGGGTGTAATCGAAGGCAGCGACCCGGAATTAAAAGAAGAAGCTGTCGTATTTACAGCCCATTATGACCATTTAGGAATCGGCAAAGCAGTCGACGGAGATTCTATTTATAACGGGGCGCGGGACAATGCTACAGGGATTGCGTGTATTTTAACTTTGGCACAAGCGTTTTCGCAAATGGATAATCCTCCGAGGCGGACACTTGTGTTTCTCGCTGTAGATGCGGAAGAATCGGGTTTGTTGGGCTCTCAATACTACGCCGAGAATCCGACATTTCCCGCAGGTAAGATCGCAGCGAATATCAATATTGACACCGTTAACATCTGGGGAAAAACACGAGATGTGTCAATAGTCGGTTCCAATAAGTCGACTATCGATGCGGAAGTCAAAGAGGCCGCAAAGACTCAGGGACGAATTGTCTTACCCTATCCCCGGCCGGAGCAAGGTTCCTTCTATAGAGCCGACCAATTCTCATTTGCAAAAATCGGAGTCCCCTGCCTTTATTTATCCGGTGGACAAGATTTCATAGGCCGGGAAAAGGGATGGGGACAAAAACAAGGAACAAGCTGGAACGATACACATTACCATCAACCTTCCGATGAATATAATCCTGATTGGGATTTATCAGGATGTATCGAGGATTTACATCTTATATTCGAAGTGGCGCGGCAATTAGCAAATAAAGAGCAAATGCCCCGCTGGCTTCCCGGAGATGAATTCGAAGCGGTGCGGTTAAAGGCGATTGATAAAGCAAAATAGTATTCAAAACCGCACTTTCAAAAAAATAATTGACTATTGAGCAGAAAGGATTTAAACAATATTTGGAGGACACTATGTTCAGAAATTCGATTTTGTTGATTATTTTTGTGGGGCTATGTTCTTCCTGCGCGCAAGATTTAAGAAGCAATAAGCGGCTTGCAGCCGAGGTAACGGGGACATTTTCTATAGCAGCGGTGGATCCCGAGGCAGGTGTTTGCGGAGCGGCGGTGGCAAGCAAATATCCGGCTGTCGGAAAAGTTGTACCATACGTGCGGGCGGGGGTTGGCGCATTCTGTACGCAGCATTGGCATAATCCGAAATGGGGAGAGCTTGCACTGGACCTACTGGCGAAGGGGCATTTGCCGGAACAGGTTTTAGCGGAACTATTGCAAAATGATGCCCAGCGTGATAAACGCCAATTAGCTATCATCGATATGACCGGCCGGGCCGCGAACAGAAATCCGGCCAAGGCCGATCCATCCGGTGTGTGGTGGGGAGCCATATCCGGCAAGTACTACGCCTGCCAGGGTAATACGCTTGTTGGGCGAGATGTTATCTTCGCTATGGCCAGGGCCTACGAAGAAAGCAAGGGAAGTCTTGCCGATAAGCTAATGGCTGCGTTGGTCGCCGGGGACCGTGCCGGCGGTGATCATCGCGGACGGCTGGCGGCTGGTATCCGCATTGCCAAGGAAGGTGTGAAGGGCCATTGGCTCGAACTATACGTGGACAAGAGTGATGACGCTGTAGTTGAATTAGCCAAGAAATATTGTGCCTTGAAACACGAGGCCAAAGAACGCGACTGCGGTGAGGAGATAGAAAATTAGTGAATTAGTGAATTTGGGAACCGGGGAATTTGCGAATTGGTGAAGGGTGATTTGTGAGTTTTTGGCCGGGTACGGTCCGAGTGACAGGTATGCTCTAATCCTGAATCACACATCAAGGGTGTGCTCTCTGGGTCAGTGGGTAATTTCAGGGTACTATTTTCAAGGTGAAAACAGATGTCCGGCCAGAACAAAAAACGGGATTCCGCAGAGGCAGCTTTAGAGAAGTCAAAATAAGTATTTCAATTATCCGCCAAATTTGTTATTATCTTAGAGTCTATAACAAAATGACTCTGTATTCAAACGGCTTGTTTTGTTAGAGACTCTTAATATGTGGAAACTTTGCCGTATTAGTAACCAGTTCCGGTGGGTAACGATGTCAGATACTGTTCGATACATTTATGTTTCAGCCTTGGTGATACTGGTGTGTGTCTCGCAAACGTTTGCCAAGCCGGCTGCGGGCGGCGCGTCCGGATCTGCTGCTGAAAAACAGATTGCTCTTGGGTCCGCGATAGAGGACCTGATGAGCACATTTGGCCAGCGTTATCCCAAAGGCAGAGAATATCTAACTAAGCTCGATAGCATCGAACAGCGTTTCAAACAAGCACAGAACAACAAAATACCAGATATTGAAGTGGAATTTGCTAAGCTTCAGCGCCAGGCCCTGATTGCTAATCCAATGGTCAGCGGCCAGCCTATTCTTTTTGTCATGCGGCGCCAGTATAAATCAGATCATCACAATACAGCCACGATGTTTAAAACCGGCGAGATTAATACAAACAGCTTCGTAGGCGGTGGTGCTATGAAAACAGTTGATTTTGCCAGAGGCGGCAAGGTCACTACGCTTATCGAATCTTCGGAAGGCCTGTTCCGCGACCCGGAGGTCCATTTTGACGGTAAGAAAATCATCTTCTCGATGCGAAAAAACATCAGAGACGATTACCATATCTACGAAATCAACGCCGACGGCACGGGCCTGAAGCAGCTCACTTCTGCGGCCGGGATTGCGGACTTCGACCCTGTTTATATGCCCGATGACACAATTATCTTCTCATCGACGCGCGAGCCCAAGTACTGTATGTGTAACCGCCATATCATGGGGAACCTTTTCCGGATGGATGCCGATGGAGCTAACATTCATCAGATCGGCAGAAGCACTTTGCACGAGGGTCACGCGGCACTGTTGCCGGACGGTAGAATAATGTATGACCGGTGGGAGTATGTTGACCGTAACTTCGGTGACGCACAAGGGCTGTGGGCGGTGAATCCTGACGGGACGAACCACTGCGTTTACTGGGGCAATAACACCTGGTCTCCCGGCAGTGTCATCGATGCACGTGCCATCCCGGGAACCCAGAAAGTCCTCTCCGTTTTTAGCTCCTGTCACGACCGTCCCTGGGGGGCACTTGCCATCATCGACCGAAGGCTTGGTGTCGACGGCAGGGAGTCTGTAGTTCGCACATGGCCTGCGGGCGCGATTAACTTAGTGAAAGAAAAGGGCCCCTCGCCGGGCGTGTATGGCTTTGACAATTTCACAAAGGTCAATCCCAAATACGAGGACCCTTATCCTTTGGATGATAAGTATTTCCTCTGCTCGCGTATGGTTGGCCGGGGTGAGCTGATGGGGATTTATCTTATCGATGTTTTCGGCAACGAGATACTCCTTCACGAAGAGGAGCCCGGTTGTTACGACCCGATGCCGATGGGACCGCGAGTCCGGCCTCCGATTATTCCATCGCGGCGCAACTTCAAGGACAAGCCGGGCTACTTGTATGTTATCGACGTCTATCAGGGGACCGGTATGGAGGACGTTAAAAAAGGGACGGTGAAGTACCTGAGAGTTGTCGAGTCGCCGGAAAAACGTTTCTGGACCCATGCAGCATGGGGCGGCCAGGGGGTGCATTGTCCGGCTATGAACTGGCACGGTTTTGAAAATAAACGCATACTCGGTATAGCACCTGTCGCTGAAGACGGCTCGGCATACTTTGAAGTACCCTCCGATAAGTTCATTTACTTTCAGCTTCTCGACGAAAACAAGATGATGGTCCAATCCATGCGCAGCGGTACAATTGTCCAGTCCGGCGAGCAAACGGGTTGTGTCGGATGCCATGAGGGCCGGCGTATGGCGCTTCCGCAATCGCCTGTAAAAATGCCCATTGCACTTCGCCGCCCGCCAAGCAAGCTACAGGGTTGGAAAGGTGAGCCGCGACTGTATAGCTATATGACGGAAGTCCAGCCAGTTCTCGACAAACACTGCGCCGATTGCCACAACTATGGAAAAGAAGCCGGCGTCAAGCTTAACCTGGCGCGTGACCGAACAAATACGTTCAATACATCCTACAATGAACTGTGGCGAAAAAAATATATCAAAGCCATCGGCGCCGGCCCCTCGGAGATACAGAAGCCATACTCATGGGGTTCGCACGCAAGCAAACTTGTGAAAGTGATTCGCGAGGGACACGAGGGTGTCAAATTAAGCGAGACCGAGTTTGAAACCATCGTAACCTGGATCGACCTTAACGCCCCGTACTATCAGCGCTACGACTGTGCGTATCCTGAAAACATGACCGGCCGATCCCCGTTAAACAACAAGCAGCTCAAGCGCCTTAGTGAGCTGACGAATTTACCTTTTACCAAGATAGCCGCGTACAACTCAAACTTAGGTCCACAGTTAAGCTTTGACCGCCCCGGATTAAGTCCGTGCCTGCAAAAGTTCAAGGAACCCACCGACCCTGAGTACCTCGAAGCCCTGGCGATTATCGAGGCCGGGTCACTGATGCTGAAGAATCGACCTCGTGCCGACATGCCGGGATTCCAGGCTTGTCCCATCGACCAACAACGACAGCAGCAATATACCGCACGTCAACAAATAGAATTGAATAACCGCCGTTCAATTCACGAAGGTCTCAAACTTTACGACCCCCCCTCCCGATAGCCGGCATGTACAAAGATTGAGAGAGTTTTACGTTACCGGCCCATACCGCGGGCCAAGGTCCGGCGCCAGCTTCTTTCCAAGTTTCATCAAATCAGATAGCTGATCCTTTGGCAGCGGCTTGTATTTTTTGGCAAAACCCACATTCTGTATGGAATGTTCGAGCGTGTAAGGGCCGACAACGGCGACACTCACACCTTTAAGGTCCAGCGCATAGCCGAGGGCCTGAGGCATATTAGCAGACTCGGTAACACAACCTACGTAACCTTTCCTGTGATTGCGAAAGCCGCCCTTTATACCAACGTAGACCTTCATCGCCACGCAGGCGACGTTTCGTTTTCGCGCTTCGGGCAGGACCTTACTTTCGAAATCATAGATGTTCCTGTCGGCGTAGTTCATAACACACATGATTACGTCAATCTGGTCGGTCTTAATCATCCGCACAAAGTTTGCCGGGCGGTTGTGCCCCGATATGCCGATGAACCGTATCTTGCCCTTTTCCTTCTGCTTCAATAGAAAGTTCAGGGCGCCGTCTTTAGCCAGCACGCGGTCGATGTTTTTACCGCCGATGCTGTGGATATGCACAAGATCGATATAGTCCGTCCTGAGCCGGCGCATTGATTCGCCAAGCGACTTTTCCGCTTCGTCTGCCATATGCGTCGATACCTTTGTTACAACAAAGAGCTTGTCGCGCCGTTTCGGTATCAGGTGGCCCAGAATCTCTTCTGCGTTTCCGTATATCCTGGCCGTGTCGATATAGTTGACCCCACGGTCAATGGCAGCACCGAATATCTTTATACCTTCTTCGACATCGATTGGGCCTTCTCCCACCGGTGCTGTGCCCAGGCCGAGGATGGTAACTTTTTCTTTGGTCCGGCCGAGGACCCGTTTTGCCAGTGTGCCCTCTGATTTTGATGTTTTCGCTGCCGCTGTTAAATTGGGCAAAAGAATAGCGGCAGTGGTGCCTCCAACTACCTTGCCAAGGAACATTCGTCGTGTGATTTTATTATGTGTTTCCATGCTTTTCATGCCTCAATAATACATTTTTCATCGCTGATTCATTGTATCGCAAAAACCTGTTTGAAGAAAGTGCGATTTTAAGTAACATTAAATTGGCTTTGATTTGGTTTTTATTGGCTTTGATTGGGTTCGTTTTGGGTTCGTTTTTCCCATGTTCACCAAGTGTCCTTTTTTCATAATCCTTTGTTAATACCTTGTTTACGTTCATTTGACTTTTTCGAAAATTGGGTTCGTTTTGCATAATAAAGGGCTGATTTGTAGAGAACTCTCTACAGTTGTAGAGAACAGACGACGGACGACAGACGATAGACGATAGACGACAGTCCTCAGACTCAAGCCCCAAGAAGCACGGCACAAGGGCATAAGAGTACAAGAACATGAGTGCAAAAAGTGTTTTATTAGTCATTAATACACCCAAATGTTTAAAACTTTGGCATTTATGATGCAAAATAATGCTTTTTTGTTGTTTAAAATGGCTCCCTGCCTCAAACATGCAGGGATTCGTGTATCTGCTGATACTAAGACGTGCGGTTCTCCGCTAAATCTTTCGCCTGCCAGCGTATTATGTTTACCTGCTGGCAAACATACAAGTATATTAACAGATATTCCAACAATAGACAACAAAAAAATGAAAAAATAGTGCTTTTTTTGGCCACAGAGATTACAGAGCAAAGAGGTTTTTAGCGAGCTTTCCACGGATGCCATAATTTTGGAGTGAATTATTGTTATTGGAATAGGGACTCGGTATAATGTTGGGATGAAATCTTAACCAACATAAGGGGAAAAAGCTATGAACTTGGAAAAAGGATTACAAAGACTAACACTCGTTTTATCTTTTCTTACAGGGCCATCAGTGTTATTTCTTATTTGGATAGAGAAAGGGAGATTTTACTTATGAAAACTGCATGTCCAAAATGTCAAGCTAATGATAAAACAAAAGAGGAAAATATAGGCCAGAAAACAAAGTGTTGGAGATGTGGTGAGTGGTACACAATCGCTGAAGGCGAAGGGACTTTACTGTCACAACAGAAACAGAAAGATAGGGGGCAGACGACAGTTATTAGGGGGAGAGTACAGATGAGTATTGGTATTGTAGTTGGTATCTTGCTCTTATTCAGTAGTGTTGGAGGAGAAATACTTAGTGTTTATACCGAGTATACCATCACGCATAATCAAGAGTTGCTTATTAGTTTAGGACATGACCCTGCGAATTTTCAGCAGAGTCCCTTCTACTGGATTGGGAGGCTCACATTCCACACTTTTGGACTCGTAGCGATACTTGTTTACGTAATATCTGTAGCCCTAAAAAGACTGAAGGTTGTAAAAGTCGGCTTCCTACTATGCCTTATTTACTTTATGACTCAAGCATACGGTAACATTACAAACTTATCACAGGAAGAACAGGTACGAGGGTTGACTTTCGGTGCTTGGGTAGCCATAACAATTTTGTGGCTTCCGAGATACGCAGTAGAGTTGGGCCTGCTTATTCAGGGATGGCTCGGTGTGCGTAAACGCATGTCGAATTCTGGTCATTGGTTTCTGAGAAGCCAAGGAAGAAAGTATGCAGGAGAAGTAAAAGGAGACAAATGCAAAATCTGTGACAAGAAGATAAGTGAGTCAGAGAAGGCTTATATAGAGGATGGAGAGCTTCTTTGTACCGAGTGCGAACGAAAGACTGCAAAATCACAAGATAACCAAAAACAATAAGTAAATCAGGACACCCCGCGGCAATTGTTATAATGGTGAGTTGACATAACCTTTTTGAAAGGCGAGAAAATGAAATTAAAAGAGATTGTTATATTGGCAGGTATTGTAATACTTTCGTTTAGTTTGCAAGCATCGGCGGTAGTAGAAGCCAATACTATCTCTGGCGACCTCAAGAATGTGATGGCGAAAGATAATACATCTTGGCTTGAGAATCTATTAGCTCCAGTTATTGTTGGGCTCGTCGTACTTTTAGGACAAGGCTTAATTGCTCCGAAAGTAGCGGAAAGAGTTAGAACAGCAGAATCGCTGTTGGATCGGAGATATAAAGCGTGTGCCGACGCGGTCGATGTTCTTCAACGACGTCTTGCTTCTGTACCAGCTAATGCAGTGAATATGCCAAAGGGCCAAAGATATGAGCCACCCGAGAAGTCACCGACACAGCTTGAGGCAAATGTGGTATATACACTCTTATCTATATACGGCACAAGTGCTTCAGTTGCAAATAAGTTTAAGGAAGTATTCCTTTGCAAACAAATCACCGCGAAGGATGTTGGTGACTTTGTCTCACAAATCCGTTCGGAAATGAAGGTTAAAGGCCCGAAGCTCAACCCTAAAGATTTTTGTTACATCTGGTCTATTAATATGGATAAAAACAACAAATGAATCGCGACAGCCCAGCGGTAATCTGTAAAATGGTGTGTTGATGTTGAGAAAGGCTTCCCAAAACATAAGGAGAAAAAATGAAATTTCCCGAAATTCCTACTGATAATCTTTACAAATTTATGGCCCTATCTGGAATTGCAATTATTATTGCGTCCTTCTTTCCATTCTATTTTCAGCACAAGTTACATATCCAATCACTGCGGCTTGCTGGAGATAAAATTCTACTCTATAGTGAACATGAATCACTAAAAAATAAAACTTTAAGAGTATTAGAAAAATTTGATTCAACGAAACAGAATGTAAAATATCTGCAAGAAATTTCGAAACTACACAAAAGCAAAAAAACAATGACAATGAAAGAGTTCGAAAAGTTCTCGAATGAGCTTCAAAAATTTGAGGCTTCTAAGCCCGAATTAGTAATAGGAGAAACTGTAGAATATATCGATGATTTTTGGGATAAATATCAACAATTAAAGGCTCTCTCAATACAAATTGCCACAAAAGAGTTAGAGTTATCATACATTAACAACATAATAATAAAAGGAGTCATATTATTTTACTTCTGTGCTCTTGTTGGTTTTATTTTATCATGTATAGGCTTTTCACTTTGGTATAAGAAACTGCAAGTTCCACTGGATATGACAATCAAGAACAAGATACAAGATAAACAAAAGCAATAAGTAAATCGGAACGACCCGGCAATTGTTAAAATGGTGCTGTAAAGTGTAAGGAGACTCATAGTATGAGTGAAGAGAAGAAAGAAACCGAAGAAGATAGAGGATATTGGTCTGAAACATTTGGTTTAAGTAATTGGAAACAAAAGACGGTTTTCATAATAGCAATCGTGATATACGCCGCATTGTACCAGCCCTTCATATCAAAATATTCCGTAAAAGTAAGTATTGCCCTTGCTGCTGCTTTCGGTTTTTGTGCTATTTTGTTGACTGCTCTTTTCCCAGATAAGAAGCCGGAAAAAGAAGAAATTATAAAAAGGAAAGAGTCCAGTTCGGATGATTCAAAAGGAGAGATAAACGATAAGTAAATCAGGACACCCAGCGGCACTCGTTAAAATGGTGGGAAGACAAAGGGAGAAGGAATTTACCTCTGTGAGGTAACGTTTCACTATCTCACGGGGCAGGGAAGTTAGAATGATGAATTTAGAAAGTCGTGGCGGGTGAAAGAAATCCCCAGCACAGGACTGGGGGCTATATAAAAAGACAACCCCGCCCACAGGTGGCGGGGCTAACCATTATTTGAGATTTCGTCTCACGCGAGCCAAGGGCGTTTTCTACTCATCTTTTTCAAAGTATCTTTTGTAATAATTACATCTTCTCTAATCTGAAAATCAAACATTCCCACGCAGATAAAGTCGGCCCCGTTTTCAAAAGCGTACTTGAAGCCGTCCCTTGGATGGATGGCCCCCGCAGCCAAAACCTTATAAGCAATCCAGGGCCTCTTAACTTCCTTCATAAATGCAATGGTCTTTTCCGGCTCCTTGTCCCAGTAGTTGTCGGCACCGCCGTTGTCAATCACATCGAGCGTCTGGTCCGGCCGGCGTGATGACCAGTAATTCGTGCTGTGCAGCGTCTTCATATAAAAGTCAGGCTCTACCCCTTCTTTTTCGCAGGCCATGGTGGTTTTGAGGTTATGTCCCCCGACGCCGGCGATTAATCCGTTTTGTTTGATAAAGGCCACGGCTTTGGCAATCACATCAACTTGATCATTTCTGACGAAATTATCCGCAACGCCGCCCTGGACAAAGGCCCCGACTGCCCCATTATCGACGGCCTTTTTTATACTGCTGGTTATGTCATTTTCATTCGGATTTGTTTGCGCAATCCATTGTATTTCCCCGCCTCTTTCGTCCCAGTATTTCCTGAAGATTCTGACGGTATTTTCAACCTGGTTATCATCTTTTCCTCCGCGGACATTTGCTATTACGGTATTGACTCCGTTTTCTTCACTTATCTCGTAGGTTTCCATCACCTTTTCATCAGTGAAGTAGTGCTTTAATAAACCAGATACGTAGGTCAGATCCCTGCTGTGCGCATAGCCGTTGGTCAGATTACCGCCGCAGATAAGTCTGCTAATCTTCACCTTGCCGATTTTCCCTATCGGCATACCTTTGACCGAATCGGCGGTCGGCTTAGCCGGGGTTTTCGCCGCCGCCAAGAGGGTCTTTTCCTCAAGACTCAAAGCGGAGGTAACCGCGGCGGAACCAACGATTGATTTTTTCAAGAACTGGCGGCGATTCAGGTTTTTCGGCATTTTTTATGTCCCCTTTATAATTTCATATATTCTGATTGTTCATAATCAAGACTATCATAATTTAGCAGGTTTGTCAATCAAATGCTTAAAAAAGATACCATTTTACCAGGACCGCCCCACAGGGAAGGTGCGCAATAACAAATAGCGACTTTCTAATCCGGAATGTTCCTTAAAATCTCTTGACAGTGACGTTTAAAAGCATATAATAATATTGTTGAAAATCGCTTTTCTGGAAGGAGGATTTGGTGTAACAACACAATTACGTTAAGTCGTTTTGCAAAATTACATGAGCAGATATCGTTGGTCACAGTGTGCACAGTGAAATATTACCAGTTTCCTGCTCGGCGATCATGTCCATGACAAGCTACGCAGGGACAATCTTTGAAAGGAGAAAGACGATGGAAGTCAAAAAGATGTTGAAAATCATGGTTTTGGTTTTGGGCCTAATGGTCTGTGTAACGAAAGTCTGCGAGGCAGCGCCGATGGGTACGGCCTGGACCTATCAGGGCCGGCTTATGGATGCCAACGACGCAGCAGACGATCTGTATGACTTTGAGTTTAGTCTTTACGATGACCCCTGTGCAGGCACCCAGCAGGGAAGCACAGTTGTTGTAGACGACCTTGATGTCATCGACGGCTACTTTACGGTTGAATTGGATTTCGGAAGCGGAATCTTCTACGGCGATGCCCGCTGGCTGGAAATTGGCGTTCGGCCGGGTAAGAGTGCTGGCAGCTTTGACACACTCATACCGCGTACGGAACTGACGCCCACGCCTTATGCGATTTATGCCCTGGAAGCGAACGGTTTAACGCTGCCTTACTCGGGGACGACATCGAGTAGTGCCGCCGCCTTTTCGCTGACTAATACGGGCACCGGCTATGCGGGGGATTTTGAACAGACCGGGTCATCGAATGCCAACGGCGGGTTGAATGTGACTACCTCCGCGGGACAATATGGGGCGAAAATCCTTAACCAGGGCGGTTACAGCGGCTACAGCTACGGACTACAAGTAGACACTGAGAAAGATACAGGAAGCTCCGCGTATGGTATCCGGAGTATTACGAGCCATAATAACTCGTACGCCTATGGTTTGTGGGCAAGTGCCACCTCAACCAATAGCGGCGCCTATGGCGGTTACTTCAGGGCCAACGCAGGCGGAACCTATTTGCGTGGCATTTATATTGACGCGGACAATACCAGGGCGACAGCAGGTGGGATAAGTTATGGCCTCCAGTTATCCTCCGATAGCTACAATGGTATGGCCTATGGCATTTATTCCGATGTAGGTGTTGGTTCCGGAAGTACATCGAGCTTATACGGAATTTACAGCTACGGTTCTCATTCTGGCACAGCCGGGAACAGCTACGGGATGTTTTCCAGCGTTTATGGCAGCGATACAGGTAATAGCTACGGGATTTACAGCTTAGGGAGGAAGTATAGCTTCGACACGGCGGGTACGGCCTACGGCGGATATTTCATCGGCGATAACGATAGAGCAGGCGGAGAATCTTACGGTCTCTACACCACAGCCACAGGATTTAACGGAAACCGATATGGGCTATATTCGGAGGTGACGCTCTCAAACGCTTCCAATAGCAATTATGGTATCAAAACCAAGGTTGCCAACAATAACAGCTCGTCTTTTGGTCTTTATGCCGATTTGGATCCGGGAAAACTGGGATATGGTGTATATGTTGACCTTGACACCACATCGGCAAGCATCAATACTCAACGTGGATTTTACTCCAATGTCAATCATCAGGGAACCAGCGGAGGCGTCTATGGAGTGCAATCCTATACTTATTCCAGCGGTAGCGGAACTAACTATGCGGGATATTTCAGCGCAAACAGCAGTCCCGGCGACACCGGCAGTTTGTATGGTATACGCGCATATTGCGACAATGATACATCGGGCAACAAGTACGCCGGATACTTCTATAAGAGCGGCGGAGGCAATTATGCCGGATACTTCTCCGGCAACGTGCATGTCTCTGGAACCCTCACCAAGAGCAGCGGTTCCTTCAAGATCGACCATCCGCTTGACCCGGAGAACAAGTATCTTTCTCACTCCTTTGTCGAGTCGCCGGATATGATGAACGTCTATAACGGTAACGCGGTTCTGGATAAGACTGGAGAAGCTTGCGTCCGGCTTCCTGAGTATTTCGAAGCCTTAAACTTCGATTTCCGTTATCAACTAACGTGTATTGGCGGTTTTGCCCCCGTTTACATTGCTGAAAAGATTTCTGACAACCGTTTCAAGATTGCCGGCGGCAAACCCGGTATGGAAGTTTCCTGGCAGGTCACCGGTGTCAGGCATGACCCCTACGCTGTTGCACATCGGGTACAGGTTGAAGAAGAAAAGAAGGATGAAGAGCGTGGCTACTATCTGAATCCGATGGCTTACGGCTTGCCAGAGGAAAAAGGTATAGAAAGCGTGCGTAACCCGCGAGTTTCCGAAACTCGCCAAGTAGCGAAAAAAGTGGATTAGTATTAAAACAGTCATTTTTTGAAAGGGTAAAGAGATGAAATGTACAAGAATATCAACAATTTTGGTTGTGGTTTTGGGCCTGATGGTCTGCGCAGTTAAGGTCGTAGAAGCGGCGCCGATGGGGACTGCCTTTACATACCAGGGGCGTCTGATGGATGCCAACGATCCAGCGGATGGGCAGTACGACTTTGAATTCAGGCTCTACCCAGATCCGGTCCTTAACAGTTTTCAAGTCGGGGGGACTGTTGATATCAACGACCTTGATGTAATTGATGGCTACTTCACAGTGTTATTGGATTTCGGAGACAACGCGTTCACTGGTGATGCGAGATGGCTTGAGGTTGGCGTTCGGCCTGGTGACAGCGAGGATCGCGTTACAAGACTGAGTCCGCGACATGAAGTGACACCGACGCCTTATGCCATTTATGCCGAGAACACCGGCAATGACAATGACTGGTTGATCAGTGGCATCAATATGTATTCGATCCCGACCGGTTATATAGGCATCGGGACGAGTGCGCCCACCTCCAAATTAGAAGTGATGTCAACGGAAAACCATCAAGGAATCCGGTCGACTGTTCCTTATATCGCTCTTTACGGGCACCGCACGGGTACAACGGGGACATGGCCGGGTGTGCATGGTGAATGCGATTCGCTGTCAACTAATGCTTCGGGGGTGCGCGGCATTATCAACAGTACGACGCCCGGTACCAACTCGGCGGGCGTCCGGGGCGTCAACAGCGGGACGGGAAATAGAGGTGCCGGCGTTTATGGCTGGCACGCCGGCGACGGTTATGGCGTCTACGGGGACATTAAGGACAACGGTATCGGTGTGTACGGTATTCACAGCTCTTCCACCGGTAAAGAGCCTGGTGTTAAGGGCGAAACCAAGTCAACCTCCATGGAAGCCAGTGGGGTCTACGGTATTGCCTCTTCGAGCACGGGCTATGTCTATGGCGTTCGTGGCCGAAGTTCCGGCAGCAACGGCATTGGGGTTGCCGGGCGTGCCACGGCCGCCACTGGCAACACAAGAGGAGTATCCGGCCAGAGCGACAGCATCGGCGGTATCGGTGTTATCGGCTGGGCCTCCAATGGCAATGGAACCAACTACGGGGGCTATTTCCAAGCCGCCAGTGCTGACGGGACCGGGGTGTTTGCTTTTCATGATGCCGGGAGCGGGACGGCACCGGCTTTGATGGCCAGAAACGACTCGGCCTCGGCTAATGCCTATGCGGTCCATGGCCGCTTGAATAATACATCCGCCGGTTCATCATCAGCCGGTGTTCGCGGAGAGAACCTTGGCACCGGCAGCGCCGGGATGGGGGTGTATGGATCACACAACGGCACCGGCTGGGGCGTTTATGGAAGATGCGTTGCCGGTACCGGCGTGAGAGCATGGGGCGGCACTTGGGGTGTTTACAGTGTCGGCAGCATGTACACCACCGGTTCCTACCAATCATCCTCGGATGCTCGTCTTAAGGAAGATGTGGAACCGCTGACAGATTCGCTGAGCACAATCCTGAAACTGCGTGGAGTAGAGTTTAGCTGGAAGCAAGATGAATACCCGGAATATAATTTCAGTGAAGAAAGACAGGTCGGTTTCATCGCGCAGGAAGTTGCAAAGGTTTTGCCGGAGGTCGTCAACCAAAGCGATGACAAGGAAGGATTTTATTCCGTTAGTTACAGCCGTATCGTGCCCGTATTAGTTGAGGCGATCAAAGAGTTAAAAGCAGAAAATGAGTCATTGAAAGAACAGCTCAAAAACCAGAACCAGGAATTGAATGGTAGACTTGCAGTTCTGGAAAAGCTTATACGGAAAAATCAATTGGCTGGGGCGATGTAAAACGTGCAGGATAAGACGCCAAATATTAACCGTTTCCTGTCTACACAGGGACAAGCTTTGAAAGGGTAAAGAGATGAAAAGTGCGAAATGGTTGACAATTTTGGTTTTGGCTTTGGGCCTGATGGTCTGTTTGGCAGAGGTTAGTGAAGGGGCGCCGATGGGTACGGCATTCACGTACCAGGGCCGGCTTATAGACGCCAACGGCCCGGCTGACGGGCTGTATGACTTTGAGTTCAGGCTCTTTGATGATGCTAATGTGGTCGACGGCAATCAGGTGGGCGAGGATGTCAACAAGCCTGATGTTGATTTGATTGACGGATACTTTACAGTAGAATTGGATTTCGGCAGCAGCGTATTCAACGGTAATGCAGTCTGGCTCGAAACAAGGGTCGTTCGCAGTCCTATGGGCAGCAACCCGGCTACACTCAGCCCGCTGGTGGAGCTGACGCCAACACCATACGCGATTTACGCAAAGACAGCAGGTGGTGACGGCGACTGGCGAATTTCCGTGAATGACATGTATGCGATTCCCCTCGGCAACGTCGGCATCGGAACCACGAGCCCGGATGCAAAATTATCAATTCAAATGCCAGAGGGATTTATTTTTCGGCCGTCAACTGTTGACGGATTAGTGATTAAGAAGGCCTTGTACAATACAGCCAACCAATTGGAAGTTCAAGACGCACTTGGGAACACCAGCTTTGTTGTTCACAACACCGGCAATGTCGGCATCGGAGCTACAATCCCTGATGAAAAGCTTACCGTTGAAGGCACTATCAAAAGTTCCAACGCAGAGCTCAGCGGCTTGGCGGTCTACGGCCACGCTTCCGGAACCGGTACTAACATGGGCGGCTACTTCAGGGCTGACGGTGACACGGGCCGGGGAGTTATGGGCCAAGGCGTAGGCGTCAGCGCCTTCGGCGTCTATGGCATGGCAGATGGCATTTTTGGCATTGGTGTCTTCGGCCAGGTCTCTGGCTCCAGCGGAACAAACCGCGGAGTCTATGGCAAAACCAACAGCCCTGATGGCTACGCAGGCTACTTTGAGGGAGGACGCAACTATTTTGAGGGTGATGTCGGCATCGGGACGACGAGTCCACAAACGAAGTTAGATGTAGAAGGATTATCAGATACAGATGCTATTATTAAAGGCACCAACACCGGTAGCGGCTACGGCGTGTCCGGCGAACACACCAACAGCGGTAACTACGGCTACCTCGGCACCGTCAGCTCCGGCGTGTACGGCTCCAGCGGTAGCAGCAATATCGGCGTGCACGGCTCCAGCTCCAGCGGCACCGGTGTATACGGCCGTGCCTCCGCCACGAGCGGCACCAACTACGGTGTCTACGGCAGGAGTGAAAGCTCCAGCGGCAGGGGCGTGTTCGGCCTTAACTACGCGAGCGGCAACTACGGCTACCTCGGCGGCGGCAGTGTCGGTGTTTATGGCTACAGCGATTTCGGAACCGCTGGATATTTAAGCTCCTCTTCAGGTTATGGGCTCATAGTAGAGAGCGGCAATGTCGGCATCGGGACGACGAGTCCTGAGGCAGGGCTACATATTAAGGGGAACGGTTGGCCTGGTTCATTTATTCTTTCGGATACCAGTACTGTAGATAACGATTCGGGAATACAATTTCGTGAGAATGGGATAGTAAAATGGCATATTTTTAATGAGGGCGCCAATGGTGATGTGTTAAGAATCTCAAATACCGCATGGAACCCTCCTGTTTTAACCGCCCACCAAAGCACTGGCAACGTGGGCATAGGGACGGCAAATCCCGGCTCATATAAACTATATGTTAATGGAAATGCTTATGCGACAGGTACATGGGGAACTTCCGATCGGCGGTTTAAAAAGAATATCGAGTCAATAGAATCTCCTTTAGATAAGATAAAAAGTATAGAAGGGGTTTCGTTTGAATGGAAGAGGTCTGAATATAAAGACATGGGATTTGCTGAAGGCAGGCATTTCGGAGTGATTGCACAAGAGGTCGAAAAAGTTCTGCCCGAGATAGTAAAAGAAGGTCCAAACGGTGATAAAGCTGTTTCATACACCGAGCTTGTTCCTATAATGACTGAGGCAATTAAGCAGCAGCAAAAACAAATTGAACAACAACAGAAGCAAATTGAATCTCTTATTCAGAGGATTGAGATTTTGGAAGTTAACGAGCATCATAACGGTCCCACGAGTGAGAAGGAGGTACAGCTATGAAACCCAAGTATGGTTTTCTCAATGGTAAAGGCAGATTCATAATGCTTTGGCTTCTGTGCTGGCTGGCCTTGGCGATAGTGGCCCCTGCTCAGAGCGGTGGGCAATATGACTTGAGCTGGAGTACTATAGACGGCGGCGGCGGGCGAAGCAGTGGTGGGCAATACTCACTTCTTAGCACTATCGGTCAGCCTGATGCAGCGTACTCGGCCAGCGGAGACTACGAGCTGCTTGGCGGCTTTTTACCGGGCGGGCCTTTATGCTTTGTTAACTTCGAGCACTTTGCAAGATTCGCCGAATACTGGCGGGAGCCAGGAACCGGGTTGCCGGCTGACTTGTATGAGGATATAGATAACATCGTCAACTGGCTTGATTTGGGAGTCTTTGTCGAAGAGTGGCTTTGCTCTTGCCCCGCGGGTTGGCCATTGAAGTGAACCACTTTGCTCTTGCCCTGAAACAGATAGCATATACCCATATCTCAAATTATGGACGTGTACTACGAACAAGTTTTACAATTTTTCACATAAAGCCGTTGGATGGAGGTGTCTTGCATAAGAGGGAGGTTTCTGTACAACCGAAGAAAAGTTAGGCTAAAGAGCATTTTTATATATGACGATGAATCTCTATTCAGGGTAATTTGTAATGGAAAAGCATAAAAAAACCGGGGAACGGGAATGAAGAATTCCGGATGTTCAAAACCTCGCATCTCGGCTACGGCGAAATTCACTAAATGGCCGTTTACCTTTGGTATAATCGCCTGTTTGACAATTGCAGGTTTTGGAGAAACGAAATCTTCCTGGGGCAGTGATGAAAAAAAACAACAAAAGGAACCACCCCCGATTTTGACTGAAAATCCCGAGCTTTCAGCAAAACCATCGAAGCTCGCACTCAAACAAAAAATCGCGGCACTGGAAAAGGAGGAGATGAAACTGATCCAAGAGCTAATGAGAGATTTTCCCAATAGTGATGAGGCGCTCGTGTTGATCGCCGAATTATACAGGAGGCATGGTAATTCTATCGAGGCAGTGAAGTATTGGGAAAAAGCCTTGCAAGTAAATCCCAAGCGGTTCGACGTTTACCGCGCCATAGGCATTGTTGTCCTTGAAAAGGGGCAGCACGAAAAAGCGGTAACTGCCTGGAAAAAGGCACTGGAGATTAATCCGGATATTCGAGGCCTGCGAAACAACCTTGCGCAAGCTCTTCAGGGATTGGGCAAACACACCGAAGCCATCGTAGAATTAGAGAATGAAATAAAAATCTCACCCCGGCCCACCCTTAGCCATTATTTGCTCGGGAGGACATATTTGCAACTCAAAGAGTATGACAAGGCAAAGAAGCATTACGAAAAGGTAGTTGAGCTTCAGCCCAGCCATATCCAAGCGTATTATGGTCTTGCCAGGGTGTATACGAAGTTAAAGCAGCCAAACAAGGCCAGGGAGTACCTGTCTATATTCAAAAAAATGAAGGCCAGGGTTGCGGAGTTTACAAAAGGCCGCGACAAAGCCAAATTTAGCATTACTGTTGCCCCGATAGCCCTGGCTGCGATGGCTATAGGTGCCGAAGAACTTTATCGGGCCCGAGGGGATTTACAAAGAGCCGAAGAACTCCTGAAAAGGGCGGAAACGCTTAATCCGAAAAACACTATATGCCTTGAAAGGTTGGCATCCTTATATCAGATGAGTAACCGAATTCCGGAAGCACTTAGCCAGTTCGAAAAAATCAGGAAGTTGCAACCGAAAGATCCGTTCTGTTACTTGAATATAGGAATACTTTCAAATCAGTTACAAAGGTTTGCCGATGCCGAAAGTGCCTTTCAAAAAGTTATTGAGCTTGCTCCGAAGAAATCCTTTGGGTACCGACATCTTTCACGTCTTTATCTCAGGTCCAATAGCAGGCTTGCCGAAGCCAGGAAACTTGCAGAAGAGGCCGTAAGATTGGAGGCGACTGCCGATAATTACTTTGTATTAAGCTGGGCCTGTGACTTGAACGGTGATACAGCAAGTGCGCTGGCTGCGATAGAGCAGGCCATTAAATTGGAACCGGAAAATCCGAAATACAAACAGATCTATGAGCAATTTAAGAAGAAAAATTGATTTTATGATTTTTACCGATGTTCAAAAACACAGAGTGCGTTTGGAACCACTGATTGCAACAGTATTGATCTTACTATGTGCATTTTCACATACACCCGCCAATGCTGCAATCACACTTACAGATGTCACCGAAGAGACGCAAATTAGTTTCAAACACACCGATGGAAATAGCGGAAGGTGCTACATAGTAGAGACGTTGACTGCGGGATTAGCATTGTTTGATTATGACAATGACGGTGATGTGGACATCTATTTTATAAATGGGGGAGCGTTAAAAGGGACGAAGTTTAAGGTTCCGCCGAAAAATGCATTTTATCGAAATGAAGGCAATTGGAAGTTCACGGACGTAACGAAAGAAACCGGCCTGGGCAATACGGGACATGGCCTGGGAGTTGTGGCCGGTGATTATGATAATGACGGAGATCTGGATGTCTACGTAAGTAATTGGGGGCCTAACGTTCTTTATCGCAATAATGGCGATGGCACTTTCACCGACGTCACAAAAGAAGCAGGTGTTGATAATGGATTTAAGGTGGGAGCAGGCGTCAATTTTCTGGACATGGACAAGGATGGAGACCTGGACCTTTATGTTTCATGCTATGTTGACTTTACCTATGAAAAACATGTACCTAATACAATAAACGGTGCTCCAGCACAGGTAGGTCCCCATTTTTATGAAAAGGTCCCTGATACGTTATATCGTAACAACGGTGACGGGACCTTCACCGATGTCAGCAAAGCCTCGGGGGTGGGCAAGCACCCCAGCTCGGGTATGGGAACAGTATGTGCCGACTTCGATAAAGATGGTGATACCGATATCTTTGTTGCCAATGATGGGATGGAAGATTTTCTTTTTCTAAATGACGGCACAGGAAAATTTAAGCAGTCAGGACTCATAGCCGGTGTTGCATACGATATCAACGGCGAAGAGATGGGAAGCATGGGCGTTGATGCCGGCGATTATGACAATGACGGATGGCTGGACTTATATGTCACTTCTTACCAGGGGCAATTGTCTCACCTATTCAAAAATCTGGGCGATGGGATGTTTGATGATGTGACACTTATGGCCGAGGCGGGGAGGGGAACAATGCACCATGTGGCATGGGGAACAGGTTTTGTTGATTTTGATAACGATGGAGATCGCGACATCTTCGTTGCTCTTGGACACCTCCAGGAAAATATTGAGAAATGGGACGATAGATCCGCTTTTCTTGTACGAAATTTACTCTTCATGAACACTTCTGATGGTAAATTCATCAACGTATCGGAAAAAAGCGGGGACGGTATGAAGGTAAAGTTGAGCAGCAGGGGCGCGGGTTTTGATGATTTAGATAACGATGGCGATATTGATGTGGTGATACTAAACTCACGCGCCGAGCCTACCATTTTGAGAAACGATTCGCCGTCTAAGGGGCATTGGCTACAGGTTCGTTTACGGGGAGTTAAGGCCAACCTGGACGGAGTAGGAGCACAGGTCAAGGTTGTGGCAGGCAATTTGGCTCTTCTGGACGAAGTCCGCAGCGGCCGTGGATATCAGGGCCACTATGGTATGCGTCTTCACTTTGGGCTGGGAGACCGTGAGAAAGTGGATCGTATTGAGGTCCGCTGGATTGACGGTGGGATTGATATTTTTAAAGATATTGCGGTTGATCAGCTTTTTACAATTACCGAAGGGACCGGCCGCACGCGGTAATGCAAGCCGCATAGCTACACTTGTCCATGTTCTTCGGCAGATTCATAGTCGAGTAGATGTACTATGGTTTCCTTGTTTAGGCGTATTATTCCCCTTGCCGGCGATATAAAGGTGTTAGACTGCGTTGTATTTTAACCTCGGGCGTTGTCGGCAGAAGCTGAAAAATCCATCTTTTCGCCCTCGATAACCAAAATAAATTTTTATATTCTTATAATATTTTCCTTGACAGGGGGCACTGTAAGGCGCTAAACTCAATCCATATCTATAAGGATTAAATGAGGAGTGGTAACAATGTCTTATGTTTTTATTTTTTTTCATCTTTTTCACCTGAAGAGATCACTTGCGTCTACAGTATCGGAAAATTAATAACGAGCAGGAATTCTTGATTATGGGAAACAATGTTTTCCTGGGGGATTTTGTTATGAGAAATTTGAAGTTAACATTGTTTGTAGTTGTTTTGGTTGTAGGCTGGCTCGGCGTGTTTACGTCAGCCCAGGCACAGATCATCACCGGCGTTGTGCGCGGCGGAAGCAGCACAAAGCCCCCACCTATAATCGCACCGAATTTACTTGCTGAGAATGAGCTTTGTTTCGTCGACCGGGCGCACCAGTACAACTCCATACCGATAGCTTTACTCGGTGCAGAGTATGTGATGGTCTCCAATGACGACAAGACGCAGTGGGACTACTCGCTGGATGTAACATTATCGCAGTCGGCGAGAGTGTTTCTTTTCCTAGATAATCGGCTGGGCCACGGTAATACAGCCGGCGGTGATCCTAATATGAATCCCGACCTTTGGACAGCCGGAATGGACTGGGTGTACAGTAAGGGCTTTGGCGACACCGGCCTGAACATCGGGATAGATGAACAGGGCGACGGGGACGTCGACCAGTGGGCGTCCGTATATGTCAAGAAATTCCAGGCGGGCACGGTTACCCTGCTTCAGCAAAATGACACCACCAATCCGTCAGGCAGGAACATGTACGGCGTGGCGGCGCTGAAGTCGAAATTGTTCAAGGCTTTCTGGTTCTACAATGGAAAGTTGAACCTGGCCCAGACACCTACACCTGGTTGGGTGACTGTTCGCTCGGGCTTCTATGGGGGTTGGGACTGGTTCTATGACGGCGGCGTTTGGCGCCAGCCTTTCGAAGATCCACCACATGGCGGGTCGAATTTATGGGCCTTTACCGACCACCTGACGTTCCAATACGCAGATGCAAAGGTACGTCCGGTCCATCGATGGTCCTTCGTTTGGGATCCCAGCGGGCAGGGAAATTGCCTGGAGCTAATGTTTGAGGATGAGGGCCTTAGCAGTCCGCTGGACCCTAATATTATGAACTACCTCGTGATCCAGAATCACGACTATATCGTCAATGCCACAGTTCAGGGCGTATTCAGCAACTTGGAGTTAATCCCGATCAACGGGCTTGAAGAATATGTCAGAGAGCTCGGTATGACCGAGGAAGATGTGCGGATCTTTTTGGAAGGCGATATCTTCAGCCATTTGAAGATTACCGACCCGTGCAGCCAAGGCGATGTCGGCATCCAGTACGCCTCCTGGAACCTTTCGGAACCCTCTATACTATTAAGCACCAATTCTCTTGAAATCATCGAGAAAGATGCAATCAGTTACGGCGTCAGGCTTCGAGAGCAACCGGGTGGCCAGGTCACCGTTAATGTTAAACTCGGCGATTCGACAGCCATAAAGTGGGCTGACTACGACGAAGATGTGTACCAATTGCAGTTTGACCAGCGTAATTGGGACAAGGAACAAGTCGTTAGCATAGTAGCGCATGGCCCATGGACAAGCTCGTCAGATCAAACAGTCGCTGGCTTAGCGGGGGGATACTTTTTTGACACCTGGAACCCAGCCCCAGCAAGCATAGCGGGGAGATACTTTTTTGACACCTGGGCAAGCCACGGCCGGATTGCCCACTACCTGGCCGGTGACCCCACCGAGACCGCTGTACTGCCGGTTACGATCATGGATAAAAAAACCGGCGGACGAAGATATGCTGCCACCGACATCAACCGCGACACCAAAACGAATCTCATGGATGTGGCTTTCGTGGCGAATAACTACCTGTTGTCTACGGAGCAGCCTCAGGAGATTGATCCCTTTACAAATGCCGAACAATTCACCAGCGTGGATATCGGTTCCACGGGCGGCAGTGCAGAGTACGACCCGGTTAAAAAGGAATGGACCGTAATGGGTGAAGGCGCCGACATCTGGGGCAGCGCAGACCAATTCCACTACGCCTATCAGCCGGTGCCGATATCAACAGGCGACTTCCAGATGACCGCCACAGTACTGGGCTTAGAAGACACTCACGAGTGGGCCAAGGCCGGACTGATGCTCCGAAGCTCGCTGGATCCGGATTCGGCGCACGCGTCGATTTTGGTAACGCCGGAGCGCGGCGTAGCGTTCCAATGGCGCCCGGAAGCCGGCGCGGAGACCCAGTCAGTGCATGGCGGGCCTACAGCCCATCTTAAAGCTCCTGTGTCCCTGCGGCTGGTAAAGACCGGCGATACGATTACAGGCTACTATTATGCGGGAGGCACGTGGGAGTTAATCAGCAGCTTGCCCCTTCCGCTGCCATCCCCGGTTTTCGTCGGCATGGCCGTTACCTCGCACGTTGAAGGCACAATGACCACAGCCACCTTCGGCAGCGACCTGGTCAGCGTCCTCCCAGTACCGACTCCATAGTTTGTGTAATTGCATATTAACTTCCGCGATAATAAGGGGCTGTGGGCAAGAAAGCTCGCAGCCCTTTTCTTTACATCTCGCGAGAAGGCTCTCCTGAAATCTCTTGACAATGAGGTGAAAATATGTATAATAATGTCACTCTAACTAAATTTTCGGAGGCAGCGGTTGTTGATGAGAATACAACCATATTTAGTCAATTCTGCAATATTTCGCGAAAGGTGGCTTTGTGCATAAAGTGCGCTGTCAAATATCAGCATTCTTTGAAAGGGTAAAAATATGAAAACTACAAAAATGTTAAAAATTTTGGTTGTGGCCTTGGGCCTGATGGTCTGTTTGGCAGAGGTTAGCAAAGGGGCGCCGATGGGTACGGCGTTTACATACCAGGGCCGGCTGATGGATGCCAACGGACCGGCGGATGGCCAGTATGACTTTGAGTTTAAGCTCTGGATGGATCCCTGCGAGATCGTATATCCCCCCCCAGTGGGAGATACCCTCACGATGAACGAGGTTGATGTGATAGACGGCTATTTTACGGTGGAGCTGGATTTCAACAGCCCATCCGCCTTTGACGGCTATGCCCGGTGGCTTGAGATTAGCGTTCGGCCGGGTGATAGCAAGGAGCAATACACAATTCTGACTCCGCGACAGGAAGTGACTCCCACACCCTATGCACTTTATGCAAAGACCGCGGGCGGAGACAATGACTGGATGGTCTCCGTGAATGATATGTATGCAATCCCGTCGGGCAACGTCGGCATAGGGACGACAAATCCGTTACAAAAATTACATATATCTGATTCCGGTATGGCTTCTTTACTCGTACATGAAACCACCAATAATGTTGCAGGACAACTGATGGCAGATACAGATTATGTCTCGCTTCAGTCTGCCTTTAATCATCCACTCCGATTTAAGATCAACGATATAACAAGAGTTTTTATAGACACAGACGGCAAGGTTGGAATCGGGACGACGATTCCAGATCCAAGCTACAAGCTTCATATAAAAGAAACGGACCTGAACAATAATTTATGGATCGCGATTGACAATGATTTCAGGCATAGCGGATTGCTTCTGGATTGTGCAACAGATTACGACGCAAGCGTTCTTTTCCGTGAAAACGGCACAAACAAATTCATGATACAGAGCGATGGAACGACCGACTACGGACTCGGAATTTATGAATACGGCCAAGGATTCACGACAGTATGGAAGAACGGCAAGGTTGGCATTGGGACGACAAGTCCACAGGCGGGACTTCATATAAAAGGAAACGGTTGGCCTAATTCGTTTATGTACTTAGAGAGCAACGCGGGTGAGGATGCCGGGATTCGTTTATACGATGGAGCAACAGTCAAGTGGCACATGTTTAACAATGCGACGGATGACGCTTTGTGGATATACAATTCAGACGCTTCGCACACGGTTTTCTATGCTGAACAAAGCACCGGCAGAGTCGGTATCGGAACGACTTCCCCTGCGGCTAAGCTGCACGTTGCCGGGACAGCGCGTGTTGACACTCTCCAGATTACGGGTGCTGATGTTGCCGAGAAGTTTCCTGTCAGTGAAGATGTCGAACCCGGCATGGTAGTTGCGATTGACACGGAAAATCAGGGGCAGCTTTGCCTGTCTCGCGGTGCGTATAACCGTTGTGTTGCCGGTGTTGTGAGCGGTGCGAATTCACTTCCGACCGGGGCGATCCTTGGGAATCTTCCCGGCCATGAAGACGCTATCCCCATTGCCTTGAACGGCCGGGTATGGGTATATTGTGATTCCACTGAAAAGGCTATCGGGCCCGGAGACATGCTCACTACCTCTTTGCGAGCAGGGCATGCGATGGCCGTGACTGATTATACAAAAGCGCATGGTGCGGTCCTCGGCAAGGCGATGACAAGTCTTGAAAAAGGCCAAACCGGATTAGTCCTTACGCTTATTAACCTTCAATAACAGGAGAACCGAGCCATGAGAACATATACAAATACTTATACTTATTTCACACGATTCGGGAGGCTTGAGCCACTTGGCCGTCAAAAGCGGATGTGCCATGCATCACTATCATTGCTGTTAGTATTTTGCTCTATTATGAATGCAGGACCGAAAAAGCTTCCGCCGCAGGCAAGAGCACCCGTAAGCATAGCGAATGATGTTCGCTTACCTGCTGGAGTGGCCCTGCGATTTGAGTCGGATGCATACGAACAACTTCGCGGCCGTAAGCATATTCGTTTGACCGGATTTCCTCTAAGTCTGCAGCAATCGGTGGACCTTGAACTGGAACAATTTGAGGTCATAACTCCGGAAACGATAATTGTTGCAGGTACTGCACAAGGAGATAAGCCGGTACCACATCCCCAGGTAGTACTGTTCAAAGGGCGTGTGGCCGGGGAGGAGGATTCGGAGGCGGTAATTGGTATATCGCCGTATGGTAACAATGGGTATATCCGAACAGGGGGATTGCTCTACTATCTGGCTCCCGACCGCAAAGCAGGCAAAGGAGGCCGGACGGACCTTCATTCGATTGCCGAGCAATCAGAGATTACGGGAGAAAGCTCATCAGAGGGGTTTCGTTGTCTGGCAAAACCACATCCTGATTTTGTGTCAACAGAAGCTCTATTTGACTGCATGTCGGAAACGGGGCCCTTTCCCTCTTCCTATAACTGGCGTGTTGCATTCGTCGCTATTGATTGTGATAACGCGTATTACCAGCAATTCGGCTCAGATATGGGTGCAGCACTGACCTATGTGCTTCAGCTTGCCGGAACATCGAGCTATTTCTTTGAACGGGATATGAATATTAAGTGGTATCTGTCTTATATTCGAATCTGGACAACACCCGATCCCTATCTGGTTGGGGATGTAGCTGACGAATTTGCCCTTTACTGGCAATTAAACATGGATGACATCGATCGAGATTTAACAATGTTGTTTTCATGCCGACCAGGCCGGTGGGGTGTTGCCAATACCCCTTCCCTGTGTGATTACGGTTCTGGATACTCGATCAATTTCGGCCTGCAGGGCTGGTTTCCTCGCCCAGTAAGGGATCTTGATGCAGACAACTGGGATCTGCATGTTGTGCCTCATGAAGCCGGCCACATCTTCGGTTCGCACCATAGTCATTGTTACACACCACCGATTGACAACTGTGCCAGTGTACTTGATGATGGAAGCAATCCCGAGTGCGGGCTCCGGATGGTGTTTGATGAGTGTTTACCGGGAACGATAATGAGTTACTGCGGACGTGATCTTTGTGGGGGCTATGCAAACGAACTGATGTCATTTCATCCCCGCACGGTGAATTGCATTCGGGAGTACGTAGACTCAAGCAATTGTATTCGAGCCGGTATGAATCCTGTGTATTCAGACTGGACAAACACCGGAATTGAGGACGGCACTGCGGGAAATCCATTTAATACCGTTACCGAGGCAGTAGAGATCGTGATTCCTAATGGAACTGTTTATATCGGTTCCGGCTCGTATCCGGAAACGGAAACCCTGACTGTAAATCCGTCGGGACTAACGATCAATCGCCCGGTGACAATTAGAACAACTGGTGGTATGGTAACAATTGGCAGCTAAGCGGTTGTTCGGCTGGCCGTTAAAATAAGATAGACCCGCAGTAAAACTGCGGGCTAAATACTGTTGAGAGTGCATTGCTCGCTCGGTTTCACTTACGGGTGGGCTTAATCTGTGCCATCTCCTGGGCGCTGAATTTGCTATTTGCAGCGGGGCCGGCTTCCCAGCACTGCTCCAGATTACTCGGCTTTGCCTTTCGGACCGGAATAACAAAAACTTCCTTCCCCTCCGCATTCTTCTCTATCCGTCCGCCGGCACGCCTGACCGCCTGGCGGGCAAGTTGTTCGCACACCTTAACCAGCGTTGGGAAATTGTACGGCGTGTGGCTGAACTTGCCCTGGGGATTCAAAGCGGATTTGTACTTATCGGGCAGATTGTTAAAGCCGATTGTTGTAAACAGCACACCGCCGGAGTTGGAGGGGTTGCAGTCGGAATCCTGTCCGCAGCGGGTGGAGATGATAATCGTCTTGTCCGGATCACCCCGGCCGTATAACAGGCCCATCACAATGTAAGCGCCGTTGATTTTGGCGTCGATATTGAATTCCCCTTTGTCGCAGGAGAACCGACGGTAATCAGGATTGAGATGGTACTTTTGGTTTATGAGCTGCCAGGTTTTCTCCCAATCATCGGGATTCTGTTTATACCATTTTAGAACATCACGGATGCATTCGGCGTATTGGCTGTCTTGCGGGATGGATTTTAGAGCGGTGCGGACAATCTTTTCCATATCATCCTCAAAGAACGCCTCGGCATACATTGCGCCGACGAACTGACCTCCGTACACGCCGTCGCCGTAATTCATCAGCCGTCCGAATTTTTCACCGAGTTCTATGACCACGTTCGGCAGCCCGGGTGCAATCAGGCCCGAATAATCTGCCTCAATCTGGTAATCGATATCATCAGCGTGCTTGTTAAATTCGGGATGGCCCGAATCCGGCGGAGCAATACCTTTCCGCAAATTATCACGGCCGTTTCTGTTGGCATGCCAGAGGTTGTAGCCGCTGTTGGCAAAGTCGATACCGGCCTGTCGCAACGAACAATCCATCCCATAGAGCTCAAGCGTGCGTAGAAACGTCATTTCAACATAGATATCGTCCTGCCGGAACTGGTTTATCATTTCAGGCCGCCATTTCGGCATCTTATCTTCTGGTATGATGGTCCCCTTGTACTTGAACTCGGTTGGCCCGCCCCATCCCACGCCAGCCATTTGCCCAATCCAGCCTGCCTTCATTTTGTCCACATATTCGTCGATGGTTATGCTTCGAGGGGTCGAACCTATACCAAGACCACTGAGTCCCTGACCCCGGCAGCCTGAAATGAACGCTAAAGCCAAACAAACGGCAACCACTGTGAGAATTTTGAGCAAAGCTTTAACCATTTTACACCTCCGGAACATTAGTAATTGACCAATTTAACAGGTTGTTTTGATTATTACCTATATCATATTGCCTAAATCGAATAAAGTAAAAAAGTGCAGCCTAATTTACCGGGATGCCAAAGGGAACTAAAATCGCAATGGCAGGGGCAAAATCAGCCGATACTTTATTTTACGGTTCTGTGTTTGCAATGGCTCTAAGAAGGTGTATAATAGGACTGAATTGTCAATAGTGATGCAGGTATATGATGCCCATGTACAAAATACGAGTTGTAATAGTTTTGGCCGTAATGTTGCTGCTGTCAGCTTTTTCAGAGGTCCGTGGCGAAATCCAGAATTTGGGGCAAAGGCAGGATTCCAGCTCCGTCTCGCAGTCGAGTCAGGCCAAGTATCTACTGACGGTGGCCCAAATCAAGAAGTTGGTTGACACAGGCCAATGTAAGGCGGCTGGACAGGCTTTTAACCAGCTTAAAAGTGACTTTCCCGAAATTTCAAGGCCCGATTCGAATGATTTTGATCTCTTCACGGAGGCCGAGATTCTTCGTTGCCAGGGTAAATTTGTCAAGGCGTCCCGAGCCTTGAGCAGGTTGCTGGATGAGTTCCCTCCTGAAAGCAGATTCTATGATGCTGCTTTGGACAGGCAGTTTCGTATAGCGACGGCTTTCCTTGCAGGGGCGAAAAAGTCGGTGCTCGGGATTTTCAAAATAAAAGGATATGCCGAGGGTGTCCGAATTATGGATGGGATTAGTTACCGAGTCGCCCTTGATGACCCGGAGGGAATAGGATTAAAAGCTGCAATTGCAGTTGCGGAAGGTTATGAGCAAAGAAAAATGTTCGACGAAGCTTTTTACAGGTGGGCGGAGATTAAAGATCAACACCAAGGCAAAAAGGTTGGTAAGGATGCCCTGCTTGCTATGGCGCGGTGTAAGCAAGCTATGTACAGAGGACCTGATTTTGATGCTTCGGATCTCGTGGGCCGGCCGTTTAATCCCAAAAGCTATCACGATAGCGCAAAGGGCTGTTACGATGAATTCAAACTGCGACATTCAACAGATACCGAAAGATTTGAGATTGATCGAAGACTCAAAGAAGTAGATGAAAAACTGGCCTTGAAGCAATTTAAGATTGGCCAGTATTATCAGTCAAGAGGCAATAAACTGTCAGCGAACCTTTACTATACAATGGTTGTGGATCGTTGGCCTAACACGGATAGTGCTAAAATGGCAGAGGAAATGCTGGTTAAGAATTCCGTAAGCCCAGAGAAAACTAAATGAAGAATCAAGGTCTTGACAACCCGTGCGTAAGTGGTCGGTACACAAATCCCAAAATAGTTGTGCCCTTGTTCTGTTGTGCCTTTATTCTGTTTATTTTATTTTTTTTCGGATGCTCCGAAATGAGCGGATATTCCAACGAGCCGCTCTTTCCTGATGAAGTTAGCAGCGTTTGTCTTGAAATGTTCGACAACAAAAGCTTTCGCCGCGGAGTTGAATACACACTGTCTGATTCCTTAAGCAAACGAATCGAGGCTGCAACCCCATATAAGATAATATCCAGCAAAGACCGTGCTGACACAGTAATAAGCGGACAAATCGTCCAGATCAGTGAATTGCAACTGAGCACGGAGCGTGAAACCGGGGTGCCACTGGAAAAAGAGGTCATTCTGAAGGCGATGGTTAATTGGAAAAACCTCAAGACAGGCGAGTTACTGATAGATAACCAGCCGGTCAGTGCCTCGGCCACCTATTCTGAGTTCCAACTGCAAGACTTTGGCTATGCATCAGCCCTTGCAGCAAACAATTTGGCACGAAAAATCGTAGAATTGATGGAAAAAGAATGGTAAAAAGGCATATGCGTCCATGACCGGCTGAGTCAACGCATCAGTTCCTATACGAATCAACAGATAGTATGGAATATCAGTTATGAGTAACAGTAAAAGCAAAAAGCCAGTTCGGCCTCGCTCGGGCTCTGAATTAAGAGGCGGGAAAAAACCCCCTCTTCCGAGCTATAGACGCGGCCCCCTTAGCTGGTTGCTAATTGCAATGGTGGTAATTACAGCAATGATGATGCTTCAGCAATTTCGGAGTATTGAGAATATAGATTACGATGATTTCGAAAGGCATCTTAAAAATAATGAGATCGAAAGTATCGAAATCGGTGAAACGCATATCACAGGTAAATTTAATCAACAAGGAATTGCCGCCCGGGGAGAAAAAGCGTCCGTATCATTCGTGGTTGATTACAATCCTGATGTCGTAGGTGATCGTCTACCTACGAAGCTGGCAGAGAGCGAAGTGAAGTGGAAATTTGCAAAGCAGCGTATTTGGCTTGCTATGCTGTTGAGCTGGGTATTGCCTATGCTGGTATTATTGGGAATTTTCTATTTTTTCTTTCTTCGTCCTATGCGTGGAGGCGCCGGCGGGATGCTCATGTCTTTCGGTCGAAGCAAACATCGAGTACAAGGCAAAGACAAGGACCCAGTTACATTTAATGACGTCGCCGGTATCGAAGAAGCCAAGGAAGAGGTGGCGGAGATAATCGAATTTCTTAAAAACCCGAAGAAATTTCAACGCCTTGGCGGTCGTATTCCCCGCGGAGTCCTTCTTATGGGCCCGCCTGGCTGTGGAAAGACGCTGCTTGCCAAGGCGATAGCAGGCCAGGCAGACGTCCCTTTCTTTAGTATATCCGGCAGCGATTTCGTAGAGATGTTTGTCGGTGTCGGAGCATCTCGTGTCCGGGATTTGTTCAAACAGGCCAAAGAGAATTCGCCCTGTATCATATTCCTGGACGAGGTTGACGCGATCGGCCGCAAGCGCGGCCCGAGCTTTGCGGGGGGCGGTCACGATGAACGTGAGCAGACGCTGAATGCTATTCTTGTTGAGATGGACGGTTTTGATACTAACGACCAGGTGATAGTGATAGCTGCGACGAACCGGGCTGATATTTTAGACCAGGCATTGATTCGTCCGGGAAGATTTGACAGGCAAATTTTTGTTCCGCTTCCGGACTTGAAAGGCCGAGTGGATATCCTGAATGTCCATGCAAAGGTTGTGAAATTAGGTCCCGATGCAAATCTCGAAAGACTTGGACGAGGAACACCCATGTTTAGCGGAGCAGACCTGGCTGCGATTATTAACGAAGCGGCGCTTGCGGCAACTATGGCCAACAAGGACCATATCGAGATGGCCGATCTGGAAGAGGCCCGCGACAAGGTCAGATGGGGAAGAGCAAGAAAGAGCAGGGTCATCGACAAGATGGAAAAGGAAATTACAGCTTATCACGAGGCCGGCCATACACTCGTACAATCTTTACTGAAAGACGCGGACCCACTGCACAAAGTAAGCATCATTCCCCGCGGTCCTATGGGTGGCGCAACATTTGCCCTTCCGGAAAAAGACAGAACGATATTTACGCGAAGATATTGCATAGCCCTTTTGCAGGTTTGTTTCGGGGGACGAATCGCCGAAGAGATGTTCTGCGATGATATATCCAGCGGCGCCGAGTCTGACATTCAACAGGCCACGCATATTGCAAAGCAAATGATTTTGACCTGGGGCATGTCCGATGAGCTTGGTCTGATTAGTTATGGTCCTGATTCGAAACTTACGGACATGGCGTACGTGTTACCGAGCGAGAAAGAATATTCGGAAAAAACGGCTGAGGCAATTGACGGCGAAATAAAAAAGATTGTCGACGAAGCATATAAAAAATCAAAAGAATTGATAGAGTCCAACAAAGACATACTTGAGCAAATAGCAAAGGCCCTTCTGAAATACGAAACACTTGACGCCGATGATGTCGAATTGATTATAAAAGGCGTTGAGTTAGACAAGCCTACAGTCGGCGATTTGTTGGCCGCCGAGCAGGCCAAGGACGAAAAGAAGTCGAAAACCAAGAATTAACGAACAGAATTAACCACACTTTTAGATTTTTCCTTCAGTTTTATAATATTTCGGTGTTCCAATGCGGAAAAAAGATTTTACTATTTTGTTTACGGCTTTCCTTTTTGTGGCCACTGCCTTTGCTTGGGCTGAAAACGTAAGCGAGGCAAATTCAAGAAGTGCCGTCGGTTCCACTGATGCTGCCAGCGGCCCAATTGAATTAGCCAGAGATAAAAATGAGTCTTCCTCGGCGTTTCTTTCCCCTGCTCGAATGTCCGATAAGCCCGGCATAGCAGTTATATTCGAAGGGACAGATGACCTTCACTACTATGCCAGCGAGGAAACCGCCCCTGCAGGGTATAGACTTAAGCTCGAAGCTAAATCGGATTCTTTTACGTTTGGTGATGTTGTATATCCACAATGGGGCATTTTCTTCGACAAGGCTTTGTCAAAGAGTGTTGAGGTTTATAGTGGCAACTTCAGTGTTTTTATCCCGATTGCAGCAGTCTCAGCTATGTCAGATGCCGACCAGCTAATTAAACTGGTTGATGTTGAGGTTAAGGTCTCGGGCATAGCCTGCACAAGTACGATCTGTCTTCCGCCGTTTGTGAATACGCTGCAGACAAAGATAGATTGGAGTCAGCGAGAATCGTGGAAACAGATTAGTTTTGAAACGGTTTCGGAGACAAAGAGGCCATCTGCAGGGCCAGGTTATTCAGTGTGGTTTGCTCTTTGCCTGGCGCTTTTGGCGGGTTTGTCTTTGAATATCATGCCCTGTGTCTGGCCGGTTTTGCCCCTTATCGTAATGCGCATTGTCGAGCAGGCAAAGCAAGGCAGGAGACAATCTGCGACGTTAGGCCTTGCCTTTTGTCTTGGAATATTATTGTTCTTTGCATCTCTTGCAACGGCAAACATCATTTTGCAGCTCTTCTATGGATCTGTGTTACAATGGGGCGACCAATTCCGCAATCCTGCCTTTGTTGCCGGGATGGCACTTTTGCTTGTCGTGTTGGCACTATTTATGTTCGGGCTTTTTACTTTCGCCGTTCCTTCTTCAATTGCCACTAAATCCGGTTCCGGGAAAGGCTATCCCGGAGCTATAGGCATGGGTTTGTTGGCTGCCGTTTTGAGTACCCCTTGCAGCTTTGGTATCCTGGCGGCATCATTTGCCTGGGCACAGACACAGAATTTGTGGATGGGCACACTGGCTATAATGACTATAGGCCTCGGCATGGCCCTGCCCTACGCAATACTGACCTCAATGCCCGCTCTTTTAAACCGCCTGCCCAAAGCCGGTCAATGGATGGAGATATTTAAGCAGGCAATCGGATTTATTCTACTGCTTATCGCGTTAAAACTTATTGCAGCACTGCCTGAAATTCGCAGAACGAGCGTATTATATTTTGCGGTGGTGCTTTGTTTTTGTATTTGGATGTGGAGTGGATGGGTAACTTACAATACTCAACCATTACGCAAGTGGCTTATAAGAATCATCGCCCTGGTCCTGGCGTTTGCTTCAGGATGGGCGTTTTTACCAGCACCGGCCGCCGAGCTTATCGAATGGCAGGACTACGATGCTGCTGCAATTGAAACAGCCAACGCCGAGTCAAGACCGGTTCTGGTTAAATTTACGGCCGATTGGTGCTGGAACTGCGAAGTGGTTGAGAAGGTAGTTTACCGGCGAAAAGATATTGCCGAGCTAATCGCGCAAAAAGATATTCTGGCCATTAAGGCCGATACGACATTAGCGGATTATCCTGCGGCGCTTGCATTGAAAAACAAATATAAAGAACCCGGTGTACCTGTAACTATATTGTATATACCCGGTGAAGAAGAGCCGGTGAGATTGCATAAGATATTTTTTAGGAACAAGCTTAAAGAGCTTTTAGAAAATCTTCCTTCCAAACAATAGCTATGGCCGTGAAAACATCGAAAAAGGCAAAGATAAAATTTGACAAGTCCGAAGCGGCCATGCGCGTTAAGAAGATTTGGCCGATATTGAAAAAGACCTACCCGGATGCGAAAAGTGCGCTCAACTTCAAGGACCCGCTGCAGATGCTGATTGCAACAATTTTGTCTGCCCAGTGCACGGATGCAAGGGTCAATATCGTAACATCAAATGTGTTCAAAAAGTATAAATCAGCTGCGGATTGGGCAAAAGCCGACCTTAAACATATCGAGTCCGATATTAGAAGTACGGGCTTTTACCGCAATAAAGCAGCGAATATCAAAAACGCTTCGAAAGTGATAATCGAGCAATTCGACGGTAAGGTCCCTGATACGATGGAAGAGCTTGTTTCGCTTCCGGGGGTGGGCAGAAAGACGGCAAATGTTGTTCTCGGCAGTGCATTCGGCAGGCCTGCGATAGCTTGTGATACTCATGTTATTCGTCTTTCCCGCCGACTGGGACTTTCTGCGAATAGTGATCCTGTAAAGTTGGAATTTGATTTAGCCGAAATACTGCCAAAGAGAATCTGGACGGTGTTCAGCCACGCATTGATTCTGCATGGCCGAGCTATATGCAAGGCCCGTAAGCCTGACTGTGACAATTGTCCGATTTCCAAATATTGTCCTGCCGCCTTCAAGCCGGATTTATGGTGAAATTAGTATCCCGCCAATTTTCAAGCGAGATACAAGAAAGGAAAAGTGAGGTACGAAATATGATTGAAATGGTTGAGACTCCTGTCAGAGACATCTGGCGGATATTCAGAATAATGGCCGAGTTCGTCGAGGGTTTCGATGAGCTTGCTACGGTTGACCCCGCTGTCTCGTTTTTTGGCTCTTCTCGGGCGAAGCCTGACGAACCTTACTATAAACTCGCCCAGGAGACGGCCTACGAAATAGCCAAGGCCGGATTTGCAGTAATAACCGGGGGCGGGGGCGGAGTCATGGAGGCTGCAAATAAGGGAGCCGCTGAAGCAGGCGGTAAAAGCATCGGGCTCAATATCGAGCTGCCGATGGAGCAGATGCCTAACAAGTACCAGAATATCTCGCTGAATTTCAAGTATTTCTTCTGTCGTAAGGTGATGTTCCTTAAGTATGCCCACGGCTTTATAGTATTCCCCGGGGGCTATGGGACTATGGACGAATTTTTCGAATCGCTGGTCTTGATTCAGACCTTAAAGCAGGCCTCTTTCCCTGTCATCCTGATGGGAAGTGAATTCTGGAGGGGATTAATAGACTGGATGAAGCAAAAGATGCTGAAAGACCACCAGTATATTGCCTCCGAAGATATGGATGTCTTCACTGTCCTGGATGACCCTCAGGCCGCCGTTAAGATTATAGTTGACTTCAGGGAAGCCGAGGGACCCGTCGGGATAGAACTTCCGACAGGTATGAAAAAAACTTAGAATTTAGTTCTGTTCCCTTGTTCTTTTGTTCCTGCGAAAGTTATCCCTTATAGCACCGGCCATAAGGGAGTAGCAACCTCGCTACCGAAATCAATATTATTTAGATTACGAATTTAAACAGCGAGTCGTTTATCCGCAGCTTGCACAGTAACGCCACCAGCAATACGCATCTACAATTCCAAACAAGCATCGAGCATCATTCCAAATTCCTTACGGTGGTGGCGGTGGCGGCGGAGGTGGCGGCGGACCGGGAGGCAGTGGTGGCGGAAGCGGCGGGGCTTCTATAGTCGTGAAGCTCGAGAGTTGCCCGGCGGTCACACCCCACTTACTGACCTCATCGATACGCCAATAGTACGTCGATTGATAATCCATCATACTGGGATCAAACATTGGAGCAGTCTGGTTGCATATAAATGGCGGCGGATTGCTTGTACCAAAGTACACATCGTGTGATGTGGCATAAGTGCCCGCTGTCCAGCTCAAATCTGCGGTTATACTCACGCCTGTTACATTTGGAACACTCGCCTGAAAGTTATCGGCATGTCCTCTACTACCGACTTTAATTATATCTGAGCCGTCGAATAAGGTTCCATCCGTCAACTGAACGCTAACTGTCAGCTCAACCTCGCCAGCCTTAAGAATACCCTGGACCTCTTCACGGTTGAAATTGGCCATCACAGCTTGCTTTAATTCATTGATCCAAAATTCCTGAGGTTCAATTGAATACTCAAGAAGGATGCTGTTAGTGTCAATATCAGCAACATCATAATCCTTAGGTAGCCGGATAGATGCCGTAATCCATTGGCCTTTGCTTTCCGGATTGATGGTACTGGGGGAAATCCTGACCTCGGCCGGTATCGGTGGAATGGGCTCGTAAGCACCCATATCGATTCGGTTGCCCATTATGCGTGGATTGCCGTCTAAATCCGTCTCGTTTACGCCGGGCACGTAATTCGGGTCACCGGCGTCTTTACAAGGTGAAATAGAGAGAAGATTATAATCGCCCTCAATCCAGAAGTACTGCGGATTATCACTCATGGAAGAAGCAGCAGATATAGACAGTGACATACCCGGCGGTGGCGGCATAATTGTCGAAAAGCTCCAGACGTCGCCGGCAGTTACACCCGAGTCATCGACCTCATCAATATGCCAGTAATACGTTGTGCTATATGCCATTGTACCCGGATCGAATGTTGTGGAAGTCTGATTGCTTATGAATGGCGGCGGATAGCTTATACCAAAGTACACATCGTGTGATATGGCGTTGTAGCCGGGTGTCCAGCTCAAATCAGCGGTTACGTTGACAGTCATCGCTCCATCAGCCGGATTCGGTTCGCTCGCTTTAAATAATGGAAGGGGCGGTATTGGGGGGGGAGGCAGAGAAGGATCCAAATATCCGGACTGGACAAAACAGGGATCGGCATTGATATTACCTTCGCCGTTCCAACCGCCCTGAACATCACTATATGTTATAGAAATCGTTGAACCATCATTGTTCCATATTTCATTGCCGCCATTCCAAAGAATGCTGTTGGTTACAGCAATATTGCTCGAGCATTTCCACCTTGAGCAATCACAAGCGAAGGTCCTCCCATAAGATGCTAAATTCCCGGCAAATGTGCAGTTGGTTATCTGGGAATTGGAAGAGTCGATGTACATCCCGCCACCAAAGTCGGCTCGGTTACCGCTGAACAAACAACTGTTAAGCTTGGCATCGCCGCTATTGTGAATTCCACCCCCGTTGACGGCCAAATTCCCGTTAAAGGCGCAATTCGTCAGCGTTGACATGTCCGAGCTGTATATTCTTATCCCACCACCGTCACGCTCGGCTGAATTGCTCGTAAAGGTACAGTCCGTTAGTATCGTGCCAGGCCCGGAACTGTTCATTCCGCCGCCGTATTCTGCCAAGTTTCCGATGAAACTGCAGTTTGTCAGCCTCGGACTTATTGCACTGTTATCCACCCCACCACCACCGTATTTTGCTGAGTTTTCTATGAAGGTACAGTCCGTCAATACCAGTGCGCTCTCATAGTTCCAAATCCCACCGCCCAACATGGCTGCATTGCCGATGAATGTACACATAGTAATCGTGCAACTGCTGTTATCGTTGGATATCCCGCCGCCATATCCGGACTTGTTACTATTGAACGTGCAATTAGTCACTCTTGGGCTACCACCGTCGTTATACATCCCGCCTCCCTTATAGCCGGCGTAGTTTTCCTTGAAAGTGCAATTAGTGACCTTTGGGCTGCCGTTCTTGTTATACATACCACCCCCATTTGCGTGATCTTCGTAAGCATATCCTGCTGTTACCGTAAAGCCGTCCAGAATGGCTGTTTCGTTTGCTCCTATACTGGTTACGACGTGCCAGGTATTGTCTCCGGTATTAGTAAAATTTGGCTCATCGTCACCATCCAGGTCCCCGCTCAGAATAGTCTCGTAAACATCAATATCGCGGGCATTCGGTTCCGTCTCTCCGAAGCCAGCATAGCCCCCTTTGAGAGTTACGCCGTTGATAAGCTGGAAGGTGGTATCCCGGTCATCGGACACGACCCCAGCGCCTTGATCGGGCTTGTAAACACCCTGGGCAACCCGGATTTCATCGCCGGATTGTGCAACAGCCAAAGCGTCCTGCAAGTCATTGTACGCATCGGCCCAGGATGAGCCGTTGTTTGCACCGGTGGCATCAGCGTCCACAAAGATGATTTCTCCATTATTGGCAGATACCATCACTAATGCTATTAATAACATTACCAGAATTTTCGCTCCCTTTTTCATTTTTCACTCCTTTCAAAATATTTATGATAAATCTATTATGACGACACAGGCACCGCACCTGTACCAGGTTTGTATAAATTGAGTCTTCGTTTGTACATAATGATACTGCTTTCTTACTACAGACGTTTTGCGCTTTTTTATAAGATGCGCGAAGCTGGCATTCTGTTCCCCAAATTCCGCATTTTTCGTACCTCGTTTCTCTTTATAACGCCCTAAACAATCTGCACAGAACGCCAAGAAAGAAACTACTAACTTTGGAAGGCAGGATCGGTATGAAATCAATTACAAGTTTATGATGGCAACAAAAATATTATAATAGCTTTGTCTGCCTTGGCCTTATAACTTTATTATTATTGTAGCACAAGAGCAATTGTATTTACAAGGAATTTAAAGCGTTTATGAAAAAAATGTTTTAATCCCTTTTTTAGCGCCCTATTTTGATGCCTGAAACCGTTTTTCTTGTACCAATCCCCGTCATTAAGCAGAAAATCCCGCTTTGCTATCTCTTTTTTACCAACTCTCAACTCTTTTCATTGCTTCATCCAGATGGGTAAGCAGATACTCTTTCTCCGGACCGCCTAAATGTTCCCACGGCAGAATCTCGTCACGCTCAAACTCCTTTTGGGCGGCAGTGTCGATATCCATTCCGAACTTCTCAAAGGCTTTTTGCCAGATCGTATAGTCGAAACACTCATCCCACAAATCGAACCTTGCACCGTCCCGCCAGGCAGCTTCGATAACGCCGCACAGGCGCCTGTCGCCGCGGCCTATCGCCGACTCCAGAACACTGCGTTCTATCCGATGGAACTTGAACTGTAAAAATCTTGCGCGGAGTTTTCTTTTCTCATCGAGTATTAACTGTTTTGCCTGTTCGAAATACGCCATTGGTTTTTGCCCGAGCCAGCCGAAAGGCGTGTGCGCTTTAGGTGTGAGCCAGCTTATGGTAATGTTAATCTGCCCGGTCTTGCCGTCAATTTCTTTGCGAAGTTTGGCTAATTGAAAGGACAGGTGAACAATTTGTTTTATATCCTCCTGGGTTTCACCGGGGAGGCCGACCATAAAGTACAGTTTCAATCGCTGCCATCCGGCCCTATAAGCGGCCCCCGCCGCGTCAAACAAATCGTCATCTTTGAGCGGCTTATTGATAATCTGTCTTAGATTTTCGCCGGCGGCTTCAACCGCAATTGTCATACCTCCTTTTCTAACCGAGCTGAGCGATTCAGCAAGCCCTGTAATGGCCGATTGGTCAACGCGCAGACTCGGCAGTGACAGGCCGACGTACTTATCTTTAAAATATGCCTGCAAACCGTCGACTAATTCTCTGAGCTTCGGATAATCAGCGGTTGATAAGCTCAGGAGGCTGACCGTATCGAATCCCGTTGCCTTGTAACAGGCCTTTGCGATATCAATAATCTTTTTGACACTGCGGTATCGAATCGGTCTTCTGCAAAAGCTGGCTTTACAGAATCTGCACCGGCCGGGGCAGCCTCGCATAATCTCAACGCTCACCCGCTCGTGAACGGCTTTGGTGAACGGGACTATCGGGCGAAGCGGGACAGCAGCGTTTTCAAAATCCTCAACAACCGCATTGTTAAATTTCGACCGCAGCTCAGGTACACATGGCTGAAACGATATTATCTTTGCCCGTTCATATTGAAACTCATATAGCGCAGGGACATAAAACCAGTCGAATTTTTTAGCGGCCGAGAGCAGTATGTCCTTTTTTGTCAGGCCGGTTTCTTTTCCATGCTTAACCAGCTCTATCAGTTCAACAACAGCTTCTTCAGCTTCGCCTAATACAAACAAGTCGATGAAATCAGCAATAGGTTCGCAGCAGTTCGCCTGTCCGCCGCCTGCAATGACCAAAGGCTCGTCCTGGCCTCTATCGGTGCTGCGAATATTGAAACCGCCGAGGTCGAGCATATTTAGAACGTTGGTATAGCAAAGCTCGTTGGTTAAGCTAAAGCCGATGATATCAAAGCTTTTCAGTGCCGCGGCGGATTCCAGACTAAACAGACTGATCTCTTTCTCACGCAGGACTTTTTCAGCATCTATCCAGGGCGCAAAAACCCGCTCAGCAGCCACACCTTCGATTTTATTGATAACATCGTAGATAATCATCAGCCCGGTATGACTCATCCCCACTTCGTAGACATCCGGGAAGCACAGTGCGACCGACAGAGCGCATTGGGGAAGGTCCTTTTTGATTTGATTTATCTCACCGCCGATATATCTGCCGGGCCTGCGAACAAACGGCAGAAACTCGCGGTCGACGCGCTGAGCTAATATTGTTACTTCTTTCTTATTCACAATGACATTATACAGTATAATTAACGTTTAGCGTACAGCGCATATACTGTTCGCTGTCATGATTTACAGTTTTTGTTGTATAAGGGTATTTATGATTCGGAAGATACTATGGCTTATAATTGCCATTATTATTTGCGCGATTTTGAGTTTGGCGTTATACATTTTCCGGCCTGATCACCGAGTCGAAGCCGATAGCGGCTATCGGCTGGTTATGGGTACTTTCGCCCATCTAAAAGCTATTGCCAAAGATCCTAACACAGCTAAGAAATGTGTTGAGACCGCTTTTGCCGAACTTGAAAAAGTTGATAATCTAATGAGTGATTATAAAAGCGATTCGGAGATAAGCCAGGTCAATAGAGACTCGGCCCAAAGGGACGTCAAAGTCAGCAAGTCTACGTTAGAGGTTTTGCAGAAAAGCGTTGAATTCAGCAGGCTCTCCGAAGGCGCGTTCGATATTACAATCGGACCGCTGTCCGATCTCTGGCGTTCGGCAGCAGAAGTCAATACTGTCCCAACCGATGCCGAATTAGAACAAGCACGCTCGAAAGTGGGCTATGAAAAGCTGATACTCGACGCAAATGAAATGACTGTGCGATTTTCGGTTGAAGATATGAAGCTGGATTTGGGCGGCATAGCGAAAGGATACGCGATCGACCTGGCGGTCGAGGCAATGCGAGCTGGCGGGGCTGTCGGCGGAATGGTCGACGTAGGGGGTGACATTCGATGCTTTGGTTTGCCACCCAGAGGTAAAAAAACATGGCGTATCGGACTGGAGGACCCCACTGAACCGGAAGATGCCGACCAGAGTCTGGCTGGTAATGCCAGCCGGGTCTTGCTGGTTTTGAAATTGAGAAACGCCGCCATTGCTACCAGCGGTGGTTATCGTCGATTCGTTTTGGTTGAGGGCAAAAGGTACAGCCATATCATGAACCGCGATACCGGAGCAAGCGCCGAAGGCATGTCAAGCGTGACCATTATTTCTCAGGATGCAATTGATGCTGATGCCCTGGCCACAACAGTAAGCGTGATGGGGCCTGAAAAAGGCCTTGCCTTAATCGAGACAATTCCTGGAATAGAGGCAATCTTAATAACTCCGTCACCCGAATACCAGCTTATCAAGACCAGCGGGGCAGAAAAATACATAAAATAAAAAAGGAAACGACAGCAGACGTCGCGTTTTTTACTAATTGGAAAAAATTGTTTGAAAATTTCCAGCATATCTATTATAAAGTGTGCTTTATTCTATACGAACGGTAGTAAAGACTATGGATGAACAAAAGATCTGTCAGGCGTGTAACTATAAAAGTCGCTGTCAAGAAGTTTACGAGAAGTTAGGCAAAATTCACGGCCAATCGGTCGTTTTGGAAGTTTTAGCTGCTTTTTTGCTGCCAATAGTGGTTTTTATCGGCTGTTTAGCCGCTTTCGACAGGATATTAGCCGAAGTGATACACAACAAAGGAGCGCAGACAGTCATAGGCTTGCTATTAGCCCTTTTGGCAACCTGCATCTGCATATTGATAACAAGATTGATCAATAAAGGGCTTATTAAAAACAAATAAAGCGCACATTTTTCAAATATGAGAATTGAGACTAAAAGCAGACTTACATTTAAGGGTGGCAGTCATCCATCGGAAAGCAAAGGGCTTACCGTTGAAAGCCAAATAGAGCCGGGCCCTGCCGTCACCGAAGTTGCGATTATGCTGAGCCAGCATATCGGTGCTGTTTGCCGACCGCTGGTTAAAAAAGGAGATATGGTCCAGGCGGAGCAAAAAATCGGTGACTCTGACGCATTTGTTTCTGCGCCGATCCATTCGCCTATCAACGGCAAAGTAAAAGCAATCGCCCTGCGGTCGCACGCGGTCTTAGGTCGAAGCGAAGCAGTAGTTATAGAAGCATTCCCCAATAGTCCGACGAGGCTTACGCCCTTTAAATTAGACGATGATTTCGACGCAAACAACTATTCAGCGGAACAGATATGTGATTCAGTCCGACAGTCAGGGATTGTGGGTATGGGGGGAGCAGGTTTTCCTACGAGGGTAAAGATCGAACCCGATCCGCGACTTCCCAAAGAGACACTGATTATCAACGGCTGTGAATGCGAGCCTTATATAACGTGCGACTACCGTATAATGTTGGAGTGGACAAGGCAAATCATCGCCGGGATGTTACTTGCCAAACGAGCTTCCGGCTGTTCCGAGGTATTCATCGGGATTGAAGATAACAAGCCCAAAGCCATAGAGGCAATGAACGAAACATTGCGAAGTTTCTCCAACATTGATGAGATTCAAGTTGTCCCTGTCAAAACAAAATTTCCTCAAGGCGGTGAAAGGCAGCTTATAAGAGCGATTCTAAAGAAGCAAGTGCCAACGGGCGGGATTCCACCGATGATAGGTGTTGTTGTGCTTAACGTTGCCACGGCTGCGGCAATTACCGAAGCAGTGGTCGGCGACTTGCCTCTAACTCGAAGGGTTGTAACGGTTACGGGAGAAGGAGTCGGAAAACCGGGCAATTATTATGTTCCTATAGGGACGTCGGTTAGTGAGCTTATAGAATTCTGCGGAGGACTCAAAGAAGAAGCTGTAAGGGTGATTCTTGGCGGTCCAATGATGGGGATAGCAATTGCCGATTTGACAACACCTATCACCAAAACCAGCGGTGCCATAACGGTACTAACGGTAAAACAAATAAGTGAGGCCAAATTTACGGGGCGCCAAACGCCTTGTATTCACTGCGGCAGATGCCTGGAAGTCTGTCCTGAACATCTGAACCCGACAAAGATTTCCCATGCCGTAAAATATAATCTGTTAGACGTAGCAGAAAGTTATTATATGAATGCCTGTATCGAGTGCGGCTGCTGCAGTTATGTTTGCCCGGCGAATATAGAAATTACAGGATATATCAAGACGGGCAAGACGCTTCTTGCCCGGCAAAAGAAGAAGATGGGAAAATAAATGTAAAGCGTATCTCTTGAAGCATAAAGCGAGATACACAATACAGAATACGAAATGGACGATACTCAAAACTACAATATAACAGTATCATCTGCACCGCATATCAGCAGGCCTCTCTGGACGCACAAGGTCATGATAGACGTTGTAATCGGGCTGGTTCCTGCTATGGCGGCAGCGGGTTATTACTTCCATTTTTATGCGCTTATTTTGGTCAGTACGTGTGTTATCTCGTGCGTTGCAACGGAATGGCTGTGTAATCTAATCCGCAAAAAGCCGAGTTCCCTTGGCGATTTCAGTGCCGTTGTCACGGGTGTTATCCTTGCTTTGTCGCTTCCACCGGCTTTTCCTGTTTGGGCAGGAGTAATCGGGAGCGTTTTTGCGGTGGCGATCGGCAAAATGGTTTTTGGTGGTCTTGGTGCCAATATCTTTAATCCTGCGATGGTCGGCAGAGCCTTTTTAGCGGCTTCTTTCGGAATGTTGATGACAACGTGGACGGTCCCGGCCACAATCAATCCGTCAATGCCCGTAATTTCGGCAGAAAACGAAATCGACGCACGGACACAGGCAACACCTTTGGCGTGGAGCAAAATGGCGATAAAGCGAAAAGAGCCGGCCAGCGTTGCCAATGAACAGTTGAACGCAATGTTCGTAGGTGAGGTTGGTGGCTGTTTGGGTGAGACCAGCGCAATTGCACTATTTATTGGGTGCCTGTATTTGCTGATACGACGCACGATAAGCTTTCATATCCCGTTAGCTGTATTGGTCTCCACTTTTGTCTTTGCAGGTGTACTTTATATAATAAATCCGGAAGCCTATATCCGGCCACTTGCTCACCTGTGCAGCGGTGGAATGCTGCTGTGCGTTTTCTTTATTGCTACCGACCCTGTTACGGCCCCTTTGACGCGGAGAGGAATGTGGCTTTTCGGTATAGGGGTAGGGACAATAACCATGCTTATAAGGGTCATCGGAGGTTATCCGGAAGGCGTGATGTACTCTATCCTCTTAATGAACGCGGTTACACCTTTGATAGACAGACTTTTTAAGCGTATACCGGCAGGAGGTAAGCCTGGTGTCTAAGATAAAATACTTTCTCGAACAAAGCTGGCTGTTGATTATTTCGGCGTTCTGTTTCGGTCTATTGCTGGCGATAGCCAATGCGGCGTGGTCCGAGCGCATACATCAAAACGAAATTTACAAACTTAATGAACTGATAGTTGGTCTGGTCAACGATGCCAACGACTTTGAAATAGTGATACAGGATGTGAATATACCGGGTGGCAGGGGCAAGATTACTAAAACAGATATTTACCGAGTCCTTGACGTCCAGCGCAAAACAGCCGGATTTGCATTTGTTGCCGTGGGCTCCGGCTTTGCCGACAAGATTAAACTTGTGATAGCTGTTGATTCCAAATGTGAGAAATTCCTGGGTTTTGATGTCCTCTCAAGCAATGAGACTCCCGGCTTCGGTGACAAAATCAAAGAAGACAAGTTCCGGGATCAATTCAAGGGCATTGCCGCAGGCAATCTTGAACTTATCAAGGCAGGTGAGGCGAAGGACAGTGAGGTTTTGGCGATTAGCGGAGCGACGGTCAGCAGTGAGGCCGTGGTCAAAATCTTCAATACATATATTGGCAAAATAAAAGAGAAGTTACAAACGGCAGGTTTAAACCAATAATGGCAAGTGAGAGCACAAAAAGCCCGATATTGGGCCAAACATTTATGGCCGGCATATGGCGTGAGAATCCGGTGTTTCGGCTTCTGCTTGGGATGTGTCCGACTCTGGCTGTTACTGCGGCGGTCAAGCCGGCTTTGACTATGGGGATTAGTGTCATCTTTGTTTTGGTGTGCAGCAACATCGTGGTCAGCCTGATGCGTGATCTTCTTAAACCGCACCTTCGAATCCTGATGTTTACTCTGACGATAGCGACTTTTGTTACTATAGCGGATTTGTTTTTGAAGGCATTTCAGCCGGAAATGAGCGAGACACTTGGCCCGTATGTGCCGCTTATTATCGTCAACTGTATTATCATTTGCCGTGCCGAAGCATGTGCGAGTAAAAACGGGCTGGTTGTAAGCATCGTCGATGCTGTTGGAATGGGTGTGGGCTTTACATTAACATTGTGCGTTTTAGCAGGGATAAGAGAGATTCTGTCAACCGGTGCAGTTTGGGAAACACCAATATTACCGACCGGTTTTGTGCCGTGGGCGGCTATGAGAATGCCTGTGGGAGCGTTTATAACATTAGGGCTTATGTTGGGTCTTGTGAACGTGGTTAGCAGGAAGAAGTCTTGAGAGGACAGAAATAATGGATACGCTTAATATTCTGCTTATCGGCTTCATATCCATCGTGATAGTGAACAACCTTGTTCTCACGAAGTTTCTGGGGATCTGTCCCTATCTTGGTGTATCGGGGCGAATCGATATGGCCTTCGGTATGGGTATGGCAGTAACCTTTGTTGTAACACTTAGCGGGACGCTGACGTGGATGATTGACAATTGGGTCCTGATGGAACTTGGTCTGGAGGTTACGCGATACATTTGCTTCATTTTGGTTATTGCAGGTGCGGTTCAACTTGTTGAGATGTATGTGCGAAAATTTTTCCCGAGTCTTTATGAGAGCTTTGGCATATTTTTGCCGCTCATTACAACGAATTGTGCAATATTAGGATTGTGTCTGTTTATCAACCTGTGGGGCATCGACAATCTGCTCGAAGCAGTGGTGCTCAGCTTTGGCGCGGGTATCGGTTTTACAATGGCCATCTGCATTATGGCGGGTATCCGTGAGAACATGAATCTTGTCGACGTGCCGGAGTGCCTCAAGGGCGCGCCAATTACGTTGATTACGGCTGGTCTGCTTACTTTAGCCTTTATGGGTTTTGCGGGAATGATAAGATGATTTTGGCTGATATTTTTCAACTGTGGAACAGCGCGTGGCCTGCCGGTGTGACCATGTTAAGTTTAGGCAGCGGCTTTGCCGTTGTTCTTCTGATTGCCAGCGTTAAGCTCAAGGTCGAGGTGGATCCGAAAATTGAGCAAATCCATGAGGCTTTACCCAATATTGACTGTGGTGCGTGCGGTTTTGCCGGTTGCTCTCAATACGCGAAAGCCGTTTCAGCAAATCCCGAACTATTAGGCAATTGCGCACCGGGTGGACCAGAAACCGCAGAGATCATTGCCGGTATACTTAACCTTCAAATCAGCAATTCAGGCCCTTCGGAAAAACCAATCATCCACTGTCGGGGCCATAAGAACGACAAAACAGTATACGGACAATATCAAGGGATACAATCGTGCACGGCTGCAAATGCGTTGGCCAATGTTCAGGCGTGCAAATTCGGCTGCCTTAGCTTCGGCGACTGTACGAGAGCGTGTAAGTTCGACGCTCTGCATACAGTTGACGGTCTTGCCACTGTTGACTATGAGAAATGTACGGGCTGCGGCGCCTGTTCACGAACATGTCCTCGCCATCTAATTGAAATGGTTCCCTTTGGTTGTGAAAAAATGATGACAGTCGCGTGCAGCAGTAAAGAAACGGGCAAGAGCACTCGTGGAATGTGCAAAGTCGGTTGTATCGGCTGCGGGCTCTGTGTGAAAAAGAGTGAGCAATTCAGAGTCGAGGACAACTTAGCGCACCTGGACTATGTTAAATACGCACCGAACGAGGAAACGGAAACCGCTATTAACAAATGCCCGACCAAGGTAATTATCTACGTCGGCAAAACCGCCCAACCCGTAAATAGTATCTCTTAAATCTTGTTTCTCGGCGAGATTAGCATCTTACCTCAGACTGAATAAAGTTCCCGGAACGGCACTTAAGACCACTTGTGATTAGTTAATGCGCACATTAGGGTCATTTCGAGCGCAGCGAAGCGGAGTCGAGAAATCTGTTTTTAATAGCTCTCTCCACTTCGGTCAGATTGCATCTGACCTCCGGTCGAGATGACAATAGCGCAGCTATTAATCACAATTGGTATAAGACCATTTGTTAATCCCCATGATTTTGATCTATAGCAATGCCGTCGGATAAGCGGGACCGAAGCAATGCTTAGGGTCGCGGTTGGTGGGTAACGTAATCTGAGATTTTGGATTTTAGTTGGCTGGGGAATGAATCTTTGTCGTAAAATAATAAAAATGATCTTCAAATATAATTGGGAGCTTAACATAGTAAAGGAGATATTATGAAAATAGTACGACAAATTGGTTCGTTAGCGTTTGTGCTCGGTCTGTTCACTGTAATATTTGCCGGTGTTCCGTGGCACGTGATGGTTGCCGATGATCCGGTCGTGCCCTGGTGGCTGAGGACAGCGATTTTCTGCCTTTTGGGCGGTATCCTTGTGGTCCTGCTGACAGTGGCCCTTGAACAAAGAACAACCAAACCATCAAGAGAGCCGCTGCCGCCAACCGAGTCTGAAACAGGAGTTTTTCTGTTGAATTCCACAGAAATACCTGGCCGAGAAACACGTGAGATTCTGGGTCTGGTACAGGGCCATACAGTATTTGCTATCTGGCTCGGCAAAGACCTATCGGCGATAGTTAGGTTGATACTTGGCGGCGAACTGACTGAATATACAGAAATGATGGGAAGGGCCCGTACAGTAGCTACCAACAGGATGGCAGCCGAAGCCAGTCAGATGGGTGCGGACGCGATAATCAACGTTCGCTATATGACAACGAGCGTTGTGGGCAGCGCCGCTGAACTATTAGTTTACGGCACGGCTGTCAAGCTCAGCGAATAGGATGCCTTGCGGACTTAGAGCCTATCCAAATAACCCGCTCTTATTGAGATGCGGGCAATTGGCGTATCATATCCGGCTCATAATGAGTTGACCTGACTTCTCCGGACACACACAATGAGCCTTAATGAGCCTTAGTGTATTGAGAAGGCAAAAAAACCAATATATTTTCAGCCTGGCTAAAAAAACTTTTAACCGAAGATTTCTTATTATCGGGGTTAAGAGGGGGGGGCTGGCATGGCTGTAAGAACAAAGAAAAACTATCAATGTGGAAATTTGGAGTAACATAGAAAGGCTGATAAGTTATCATGTCGGCTTCATTTTTGCCTGTGTTAACCACATGTTATAATCCGTTAAGGGGGTCATAAAAAAAGGTTCAAGGACAACAACAGAATCTGCCGATGCGCTATATATAACAAAGAAAAAAAGCGGCTCTGATAAATGACCAATAGGGCCATTTTAGTTTGAACTTTTTTTGTCTATCTTAAGAATATCGCACACAAGTCAGATCGTAAATCGGGCAAGGCAAGGGAAAGCTAAGAAGGATAAAGGAAAGAGCTGCTAACAGTTTTATTTTGCCCCTGCTAAGCAGCAGACGAGTATTTCAAACACACAAAAAAAGTGAAATACAAGGAATATCTCGTACTTGCCTAGTAGGGGTATTTTTTATTTAAGGGAATTGAGCCTTAATCCGTTCTATTTTCGCCGATTGACAATATAACAGACCCGAAAGAGTCATTTTCAAATAGCTGCTTTGCAATCGCGGCATACCCCCTGCTCAACAAATGACTGGCATCGACGTACAAATGAGAGGGTAATACCACAGGCATATAGTATGGAACTTTTTCTCGCCGGAGCCAGGTTTCAATGTCAGCCTGCATCTTTCGATAGGTATCAATACTGTCTGAGTCAAGTTTGTGCTCATTAAAGGGGCCGACGAGGACGAATACCCTGTTGTTTCTCTTCCTTAACAACTCTACCGACCTTTTGAAGAATAACCACTGCAGCGACGTTTCCAATTCGACCCATTTGAGTGTGATTTGGCCCCGGCCCCTGCCGGGCCGAGCGATACCTCTGTGACTCTCGTAATTATCCGAAGCTGGAAGGCGGAAGGTGACGAAGCTTAGAGGGTTCTTGTAGGGATGTTCGAGGGTCCAGGCGGGGACGTCCATGCTCTGGAAATAAGTAATGTTCAGATGTGAGCTGAAGTTAAAGAAAGGGGCGCGGCGCTTTACAACTGCCGAGAGCCTTTTAGAAAACGAAGCCCCGTAACATGGAATTGCCGGTGTGAATTGGGGGACGAGTTCAGGATGATTAAAATGGTACTCTTTTTCGGATTGCAAATCGTGCTTAGAGGAACTCATCCATAAAGGATTCAAGTGCAAAATAACGTTCTTGTTTGAGATGTCCGTTGCGTAGTATCGCAGTAATCCCTCTAAAGCGGCCGGGTGTGTACCGTCGGCGCCGAGATTTGCGAACTGAGGTCGGCCGGCAAGGTCATTGAGATGATGCGACAAGGTGTTATCGTCAGGCACAAAATGTCCCCATACGACCGAATCCCCCACTACCAGGGTTTCATACCGTGAGCAGGCCCATCGGCAGTATCGCTCGTAGAGCCAGTAGTCGCTGCTCAGGTCATATGGCAGGCGATAGTCCGGCCCAGGCTCGAACTTCTCCACACGCTCCCAAAGCGTCGGCGCAAGACAAAAAACGGCTGAGAATATGATTGCGACAATAAGCCACTGGCACGGCGATAATCGCACACAATTCGAACTAAAAGGGACTTCCTCGATTCTCGATTTTCCGCTTCTACGAGCATCGGGCATCGAGCACTCATCGCCATGTATGTTTTTTTTCTGCATTAGGTACAACCTCTTTGGCAACCGCTCAAAACTGTAAATAGATAAACGGCTGTCCACTCGAAGGAGCAAAAAGGGCCAGGTATAAAACCATAAGAATAATTACGCCTATGCGCACAGTTCGCATCTCAAGGACCCATTTAAGACTGGATTCATAAGCGAACTGATAAAGCCAAACAACAAAAATAAAAACCAAAGCCAGCAACGGACAACGAGGATCTGCAAATCCGGAGGTGAATATTCTGGTTATAATGATCCATGCATCACCGATGCCTTCGGCGCGGAAGAATATCCATGCAAAGGTAACAAAGGCAAACACTAATATTTGTTTGAGGATTTTGGGCATTCTTTCCCTGTAGAATGAAGTTGTTTCCAACTCCCGCGTGCAAAGTCGGCCGAGTGCGTGTACTGCACCCCAGATGATAAATGTCCAGGCGGCACCATGCCATAATCCTGAAATCACCATAGTTAGAAACATGTTTCTGTAAGTGTTAAATTTACCCCTGCGGTTGCCTCCCAAGGGAATATAGACGTAGTCTTTGAACCAGGAAGAAAGACTGATGTGCCATCTCGACCAGAAATCACCGAGGCTCGCTGCTAAATATGGATTATTGAAGTTCAACATCAGGCGAAAGCCCATCATGCGCGCGACTCCCCGCGCCATGTCCGTGTAGCCGCTGAAGTCAAAATAAATCTGCCAACAAAACATGAAAGTCGCCAGGAGCAAAGCGGGCGACTGATACTGGCCGGGAGTAGAATATACTTTGTCAACGTAAAGAGCCAGGTAGTCAGCCAAGGCGACTTTTTTGAATAGGCCGACAATGAAGAGGGAAAAGCCATCAGAGACATCCTGCATAGAGACAGAGGGCTCCTTATGCAACTGCGGGAGGAGGTTTCCAGCCCGTTCTATTGGTCCGGCCAACAGGCGAGGGAAAAGCGAGACGAAGGTAGCGTACCTTAAGAGGCTTCTTTCCCTTTCTATTCTGCCTCGGTAGTAATCGATGGTGTAGCTCATGGACTGGAAGATGTAAAACGATAAGCCGACAGGTAAAAGTAAGCCCGGTACGGGGACGGCATATGGGATATTCAATGATGATAAGAGGACGTTGAGGTTGTCTGTGATGAAGCCGGCGTATTTGAAAAAGCTGAGCAACCCGAGATTGTTTACAATGCTTACGGAAAGCCATAACTTTGAGCGACCTCTTTTTTCCATAACTGAAACAACTGTGTAATCCAGTATGGTCGAATATGCTATCAGAATAAGAAAAAGAGGATTGAAACAAGCGTAGAAAAAATATGAGACAGCTAAAAGCCAGTGCAGTCTAAACCTGGTGCCTTTGAGAGCCAGATAGATCGGATACACAATCAGGAAAAATAAAACGAACGGCCAGGTGTGAAATAACATTCCTTGTGCCCTTCTATCTGATCAATACGTTAATGTGTGCTTCAACCGAGTCAGCTAATCCCTCCAAGTCATACCCTCCTTCAAGAACGGCAACGAGTCGATTTTGGCAACACTCCCGTGCTATCTTCTTAACGACCTTCGTGAGTTCCGCAAATCCCTGTGTAGTAACCTTCATTCCACCGAGGAGGTCATTCTCGTGGGCATCGAATCCTGCTGAGATGAGGACAAAATCCGGTGAAAAAGATAAAGCGGCAGGCAGAAGTACCTCTTTAAAGGCCTCGAGATAAACAGCGTCTGTGGAACCGGGAGGCAAGGGTACGTTAATGTTGTAATTTACCCCCTTTCCGGTGCCCTTTTCCGCTTCACTTCCTGTGCCCGGATAGAATGGGTACTGGTGCACACTAAAGTATAAGACAGTAGGGTCGTCATAAAACATTGCCTGTGTACCATTGCCATGGTGCACGTCCCAATCGACAATGAGTATCTTTGACCGGCCGTGTTTTTTTTGAGCATAGCGGGCCCCGATGGCAACATTGTTAAACATGCAGAAGCCCATTGCCGCATCTTCTACTGCGTGGTGGCCGGGGGGACGGACCGCACAAAAAGCGTTGGTGACTTTCTTCTGCATAATGGCATCAATGGCGGAACATACCCCCCCTGCCGCCATTAACGCTGCATCATAGGATTTCGTCGATATCGGAGTGTCCATGGAATCCAAATATCTTGTTCCGTTTCGGCAACTGCTTTGGGCCCGCTGTATATACTCAGGGCTGTGAACCGTTTCAAGCCATTCCACTGAGGCAGGCGACGGTGTAAGAGCTAATAATTGAGAGTACAAGCCACTGGCTTTTAACCGCTCTACTATCGCGACCAATCTTTGCGGGGTCTCGGGATGGTCTGGAGTCGTTTTGTGCTCGAGGTAAATTTCATGGTAAACAAATCCTGTTTTAGATGTGTTCTGAGGCTTATCTTCTTTTGCACCGTTCAGTTCCGGAGATGAGTTATTGGGCTCATTTTCCGAATTCTGCCTTACGCAGCGAAATCCTATAGCATCACTGGCAAGGCAGGTATCATCAATTGAAGGATCGCTTGTACGAGAGGATGACCGGAGACTATCAGCGTTTGAGTTCCAGGCGCCTCCCCTGAGGATTCTTTCTTCTCCTTTGGCTGGCCCCTTTGGGTTTTTCTGTGGGCTGTTTTTGTAATAATCCCCGGAATAAAAATCGTTACACCACTCAGCTACATTTCCATGCATATCATAAAGTCCCCATAGATTTGGTTTCTTCTGCCCGACGGGTTTTGTCCTTCCGGATGAATTGCCGGTGAACCAGGTATACGTTTTGAGCCTGCGGGCATCGTTACCGAAGCCATACTTTGTAGTCGAGCCTGCCCGACAGGCATACTCCCATTCTGCTTCCGTCGGCAGCCTGTATCCGTTGCCTTCAAAGTTGCACTGCCAGGTTTCTTCATCGTAACAAGGCTCAAGTCCTTCAGCAAGCGAACGCTCGTTGCAATATATAGTAGCATCCGTCCAGTTTATCTGCTCTAAAGGATTCTTTGGATTCTTGAAATGGGAAGGGTCGGAGATTTGATACTTTTTGAACTGTTCCTGGACGACTTCGAATCTATCCATCCAAAACGAGTCAATCCATACCTTGTGTACGGGCGACTCGTCGGAAGCACCTTTGCCGCTTCCCATATCAAAGAAGCCTCCAGGAATTACGACCATTTCTATACCGGTTTTTGTCTTTACAACCTGTGGCGCGACGGTGTCGTCCTTTGCACGGCGGCAGCCGGAGATGACCGGCAATATCAGCAGCAAACAAGAGATCCCCGCTGTCATTTTGATCAATCGCGTCCCCATCTGACATACTCCTAATTAACGACTCAGCGTCCGAATCGGCACCCAGTCGGGCTCCTTGTTGTGCTTTCCGTCGGTAGTGATCTGGACCCATTTGCCCGTCAGGTCACCTACGCAGATATTCCAGCCTGGCGCTTTGCGGCCAACCGCGTAATTCGCCTCGGGGCCATAGACATTGGGGCCATAGCCAAAGGCAACATACCTGCTGTCCGGTGAAAAGTCAGTGAGGTTGACGTTGTATCCCTTTGCACACTTGGCAACGCCGCGAACATCAGCCACCCGCGGCACCGACAAAGTCAGGTCGATATCGGCAACGTACACATCCACCTCACTATCCTCTCCCCAACCTATAGTTCTACCATCGGGGCTGAGGTCCGGGCGGCAACCCTTGATTCCATACTTTTTAAGGTCAAACACTCCTGTCCCATGCGCTTCAAAGGCAATAATACCCCCACCGAAACCCATACCGCCGCGCACGTTGGCGACAAACCACTTGTCGTCCGGTGACCAGCAGATGATGAAGATATGGTGCAGCTCTTTGTTGGGATGCTGTTCGTGCTTTCCGGTTGCCAGATCGTAAAAGAACAATCCTTTCGTAGCGTAGTCTCGGGTAGTGTAACGTTCATATTCGCCCTTCATGTATGCAATGGTCTTACCATCCGGACTCCAGCATGGCTCTCGGGCGTTGTCGGCGACCTTGACCCGGCCGGTACCGTCAATATTCATATAATAAACATTGCGAACCTTGTTTCTGCCCTTCCCCTCATCGGCAACAAAACAGACCTTTGTCCCATCGGGCGAGGCATGGGGACACATTTCATCAACTTCCGGCGTCCGGGTAAGGTTGGTTGCATTGGAGCCGTCTGCATTGATGAGAAATAGCTCCCAGTTTTCTTTGCCATCCGTTTCTCTGAAAGTTTCATAGATGATCTTGAAGGGGATCGCCTTGAGATCTATTTCCGATTTCTCATTAGGCCCCACCGACGGTTCATCTTCATTTACAGGTTGCGCTCCCCGGGCAGTCTCAAGCCAGCCAAAGGCACCAAGCGATAGACAGAAGAGAACACTTAGGCACGACAGGTTTTTTTTGTGGTCAGAAGTCTTTCTCATATTACATTCTCCTTTCATAATACTTTAGCGAAGTGAAGCATTTCGCTAAAGCGGTTCAGGGTTCACGGTTCCAGGTTCACGATTTTAGGTTCAGGCTTCCAGGTTCAGGGTTGGTGGAAGGGTCTTATTCTAACCTTGAACCTCTGAACCTTTTTAACCTTTAAATCGTGAACCTTCTAACCTGGAACCAACACTTTTACCGTACACGGCCAAAGTGTGACGATCTTTATTCTTTGGCCCCGTGCCTGCGCAGCAGTTCGACGATTCGCTCGCGACCCGTCTCCTTTGCCAGAGACAGGGGTGTATCACCCTTGTCGGTCTTAGCGTTTATATCTATATCCGCCCCCTTGGCAAGGAGCATTTCGACGATGGCCTTGTCCCCTACCCTGCACGCATTGTGCAAAGGCGTGAGCCCTTTCCAGTCCAACGAGGATATCTTCGCATTGACGTCAGCTCCGTGGGAGATGAGCAGCTCCGCCTGTTGGGTATTGCCTTGGCCTATCGCCCAGAGGAGAGGACTCACCCCAGATTTGATGTTTATGTTTACATCAGCGCCTGTGGCAATGAGCAGGGCCGTCATATCCGTAGTTTTTGCTTCCCACAGTGGTGTATGGTCAAACAAAGTCCTTGCATTGACATCCGCACCTTTGCTGATGAGCAATTCGGCCACTTTCTTATGACCTCGGCCGAGGGCATAGTGTAGTGGAGTAAAGCCGGCGCTGTCTCTCGAATTGACGCTGACTCCATCAGCAAGGAGGCCCTGCACCTTCTGAAGCTCTCCAAAGCAGGCCGCTAAGTGGATAGGCGGGACCTTGAGGCCTTTGCCGAGCAGGTATCGGACCATTTCCTCCCCACCTCGCCTCATAGCTCCTTGCATAACTGTATAGTGCAGGTAGTCCGTAGCGTGCAGGTCGGCGCCATGGGCTAACAGCAGCTCAAACATATCCTTTTTACCTGCTTCGGCCGCGAGGAGCAGCGGCGTCCGGCCGATTAGGCCTCGTACGTCCACCTCGGCACCATTTGCCAGCAGAAACTCTGCGATTTCCTCATGGCCGTTTTCGCTTGCACAGTGAAGAGGTGTGCGCTCCTGGTCGCCTTCTCTTGCATTGATATCGGCGCCTTTGGAGATAAGCAGTTCTGCTACATCTTTCTGGCCAGACCAGGCCGCCCAGTGCAGCGGTGTTGCGCCCCGCTTGTTCTTTGCTTTAATGTCTGCCCCTTTTACAATAAGCAGTTCAGCCACATCTCTGTGGCCCAATATGGCCGCTCTGTGCAACGGCGTTACGCCCTGCTTGTCCTTTGCTTCAATATCTGCTCCTTTGGCGATAAGCAGTTCTGCTATATCTTTCTGGCCAGACCCGGCCGCCTCGTGCAACGGCGTTACGCCCCACTTGTCCTTTGCTTTAATGTCTGCCCCTTTGGAGATAAGGAGTTCTACGAGTTCCTCGTGGCTAAACTGAGCCGCAAGATGCAGCGGCACCCGACCCTTCTCATTCTCCGCATTAACATCGGCACCCCTGTCAATAAGGAGTTCGGCGGAGTCTTTCCGGCCCTTCGCGGCCGCGATGTGTAGAGGTGTGGAGCCGTCCTCGCTCTTGACATTGACATCGGCACCTTTGGCGAGAAAGAGTTCTATCAGGGCCTTGTGGCCCAGCTTAGCCGCTAAGTGCAGGGGCGTCTCGCCGCTCTTGTCCTTCGTATTGATATCCGCACCCTTGGCAACAAGGAGCTTGACCACGTCTTGCGAGCCTTGAGCCGTCGCTATTTGCAGAGGCGTCCAACCAAACTTGTCCTTTGCATTTACATCGGCGCCCTTTGAGAGGAGCGATTTGACTCCGGCAATGTCACCTTTAGCCGCAGCCTGGAGAAGTGATTTGTTTAATTCATTGACTTTTTCCGGTTCGCTCTTGAATCCGGCAGCGATAAGCGTCAATAGCAAAACCAAGCTGAGTAGTGTTAGTGGTTTCATTTTTGGTTACCTCCAATCTTATGCCCTATAGGCCGCCCGCTCTAATGGGCACCCAATCAGGCTCCTTATTTTGTTTTCCATCGGTGGTGATTTGCACCCATTTGCCTGTCATATCACTGACACAGATATTCCAGCCCGGCGCCTTACCGCCTACCATTTCCTGTGCCTTTGGGCCGTGGCTGAAGGTAAGATACCTTCGGTCCGGCGAGAAATCAGTGTGGTATACTTCATCCTCTTTCTTACACTTGATGAGGCGATGAACGTTAGTTGCTCGCGGAGCCGGAGATGCCAGGTCAATATCAGCCACGCATAAATCCCAATCAGTCAAGCCCCACGTAATCCTTTTGCTATCGAGACTAAAGTCAGGCCGACAGCCGGTGACTCCATATTTCGTTAAGTTGAAGACTTTGGTTCCCTTGGCCTGAAAAGCAAGGTTGGCGTGTTTGAAACCCATTCCACCATGGACAGTGGCAATAAACCAGTTACCATCCGGTGACCAGCAAATATTATAAAGGTGACTCAAAAGTTTATTTGGGTGTTGTCTGTGTTTGCGGGTCTCTAAATCGTAAAAGAAAAGGCCCTTAGTGGCATAGTCCTTAATGGTGTAGCGATCGAACTCGGCCTTTAGATATGCGATGGTTTTCCCATCGGGCCCCCAACACGGCTGCCGAGCGTTATCAGCAACCTTGATGCGCCGGCGCCCATCAATGTTCATATAGTAAACATTACGGACTTTCTCGTTTCCTTTACCTTCATCAGCAACAAAACATATCTTTGTACCGTCGGGCGAAGCGTGGGGATACATCTCATCAACGTCCGATGTGCGTGTAAGATTAACGGGATTGGAACCATCGGCATTTACCAGGTACAACTCCCAGTTTTCCCAGCCATCGGTTTTGCGATATGTTTCGTACACTATCTTAAAGGGGATTTTATTGAGGTCGAGAGCAGTTTTTGGCAAGGGCGTTTTTCTAATCTTTATCTGAGCCGGTGCTTGTTTTGCGCAAACATCGTTATTTCCGGCAAAGATAATTAATAACAAAGAGAGAACAACGCCTATACCTGTTTTCGACAATTTAGTTTTTTCCATATTGCCTCCTTGTTTATTTTGTCTGATTCATACCTCGTTATTTCTGCTTCAGCCCTGCCCTTAGCAGATTGTTCGGGACCGCAACCGGGACCCAATCGGGTTCCTTATTGTGGTTGCCATCGTTGGTGATCTGCACCCATTTGCCAGTCATGTCGGCGATGCAGATATTCCAGCCTCTTGCTTTTCCGCCTACCTGCTGACCTCCCCTGAAAGGGCCATAGCTGAAAACGATGTACTTTTTATCCGGTGAGATGTCAACGTGATAAACCTTAGACTTACGCAGGCAGTTGACCAGGTCACGAATATTAGTTACGCGGGGTGTACCGAACTTCAAATCGAAATCACCTATACATAGATTCCAATCAGTTTCCCCCCATACCATTTTCCTGCCATCGAGACTGAAGTCCGGTCTACAACCCTTGACTCCCCACCGTTCCAGATCGAAGAGCTTTTTTCCGTTTGCCTCAAAAGCCAGTATTGTATCGCTGTAATCCATACCTCCGTGCACGGCGCCAACAAACCAGTTGCCGTCGGGTGACCAGCAAATCGCATAAATGTGGAGCAAATCCCTATTTGGATGCTGTCGATGCTGACTGGTCTGCAAATCATAGATGAAAAGCCCCGAGGTCGCATATTCTCTTGTACTATAACGCTCATATTCTCCTTTGAGATACGCGATGCTTTTACTATCCGGAGCCCAGCAAGGCTGGCGGGCGTTATCAGCAACTTTTACCCGGCCGGTCCCATCGATGTTCATATAGTAGACACTTCGAACCTTTTTTCTTCCTGTACCTTTATCAACAACGAAAGAAATCTTCGTGCCGTCAGGAGAAACGTGCGGATACATCTCATCGGTATAAGATGTGCGGGTGAGATTAACCGGATTGGAACCATCGGCATTTATAAGGAACAGCTCCCAATTGTTCCTGCGGTCGGTTTTGCGGAATGTTTCGTGGACTATCTTAAAAGGGATTTCCTCAAGGTTCAGCTCATCTGGAGACGAGGGACCCTTTCTCAGCCTTGGCCTGTTTGGGGTTTGGGGGCCCCGAACTGCGCCATTGACCACAGAGAGAGTCAGTAATAGAGAAATAAAAATGCCGACGCTTTTTACAGGCAGTCCCGTTTCTGCAATATACGGTCTTTTGGCCATTATTTTCCTCGATTTACGCACAAGATGCTTAGAGCCCATCCTATTAAACACAATATCTGTGCAATTGCAACCCTGTCGAGTTTTCCAACAGATATAATACCCGAAATCGCTTCGATTTCCAAGCCCTTTTGTTGTCCAGTATCTATCAGGGAGGTATCTATCACTAAAAAAAGCATCTTCTCACGATTTTTTGTTCAGAATATACTCCAGAAGGAAATTGTGAAATTCGACAGAGCACCTTGTACTCACCGATTCCTTCCCGTAAAATTCTATGGGCCGGGCGAGAAGCATTTTCTTAATATTACCGCATAAAAAATATGACTATTTTTCTTGGGCGCAGCGAATTGATTTTGTTAAATTGGTACTGTTAAAAGACAAATTACACGTTTTAGCAGGAGGATATGTAATGGCTAAAGGACATATTTGGTTTTACACGGCCTTGTTGGTATCGTCGGTTGTGTTGGCAGGTTGCGGGGCGACGGCGCTTCGATTAGAACTGGTGCCCGCCAGCCAGCAGCTCAAAGAGACGGAAATACATCGAGATAAAGGTATGTTTGTCCGTGATAAGATAGCTGTCATTGATGTCGACGGTTTGCTTATTAACAAGCGTAAGCGCGGTTTTCTGCGGGAGGGAAATAATCCTGTTAGCCTGTTCGTCGAAAAGCTGGACAAGGCAGCATCGGACCGACTTGTCAAGGCGGTAGTGCTTCGTCTGAATTCACCCGGCGGGACGGTCGCGGCGAGCGATATTATGTATCATAGTCTTCGAGAATTTAAGCGAAAGACAGGAAAGCCTGTGGTCGCCTGTATACTTGGTTTGGGCTGCAGCGGAGCGTATTACCTTGCGTGCGGCAGCGACGGAATTATTGCCCAGCCGGGCAGTGTAACCGGCAGTATCGGGACCATAATGCAGACGTTCAGCGTGGCCGGAACGATGGAAAAAATCGGCGTTAAGGCAGTGGCCATCAAGAGCGGGGAATTGAAAGATTTAGGTTCACCGCTGCACGATTTACGTGGTGAAGAGCGCAAAGTACTGGAAGGAATTATCAACCAGTTTTTCGAGCAATTCCTGACGGTTGTACAGCAAGGCCGTACCGAAATTGGAGAACAAAAACTGCGGGGCCTGGCAGATGGACGAATTTTCACGGCCGAAGAAGCTTTGCAGGAAAAACTGATAGACAGGATTGGTTATCCAACAGATGCGATCGAATGGGCCAAAGATATCGCCGGGGTGAAGAAGGCACGCGCGGTCATGTATCACCGCCCGTTAGGTTATAAAGCGAATGTTTATAGCTCAGCAATGAGTGACGGCGGCGATGTTGGGGCTTTGATAAACGTGGAACTACCGGATTGGTTAAATTCAAACGGGGCGCAATTTTTATATCTGTGGCAGCCGCTTGCAGAATGAGATTTGGATCCGGATGACCTTATGTTTTCCCACAGCCAGATCACTAAGTCAGGCACCAGTTACGACTACAGATTTATCCGCAGCAAATTCAAAAACACGGTCAAGGGCGGTCTTTGTAAAAACACTTCTGGTGTTGCCGGCAAGTCCGCAAAGAATAAGGCGACGTCCGGAATCTATCAAGAGCTTCCGCAACTTCAGCAGTTTCGAGAGGCTCGAAGCAGTTACAATATCTGCATTAGAAAAATCAACCACTACATTACACTCCCCCATAGTACGCATGTTCCCGCTGATGGTTTCCAGCTCGTCACACATTTGCGGTTCAGGAGCCAAATCAACAAGCATAGTACCGTGTGATAAATTTGCATTTATCATTTTTGTATCCCTATTTAACCCAGAGCCTTTATATGTTACGGTTATGAGACAAGAATCGGCACAAAAGTCATCCATGCAATATTTAGACCAATAACATCGCCAAGTACAGGTTAGACCTTATCGGCTCTTTTAAAACCTGAAGATTGGGCCCAATTCTGCCGATTAATCCCACACTACTTCGCAAGTTATATTCTTTCCAAAATATTCTGCGTAACCTCTATCTCCGATTACTTCATGGCCACTACTGTAGTTGTCCACGAAAGTTCACCAACCTGTACCAACAGAATTCAAGTTGGTTTTGACACGAGCATTCCTGTAAGACTCTGACAAACATGATTTCGCTAATCATGTACTCTGCCTTCGCTGGATTAGCTATTCACCTGCTGCCTGCTCGACCTAAACCGAAAGCAAAGGGCCAGCAGCCTAATAGTTTTATAAATAGTCAGACCACCGAGCCAGACAACAATCCATGTAGCCAGGCCTCCGGCAACAGCACTTCCCAAAGCTGCTAACGCGAACAATCCAACCAATTGTCCTCTGGGAAGGCTCAACCAGAAATTGTCCTTTGCCTGGTTAAAGTTTTTCAGGCAGGAACTCACCACCTCAGAGTTGCTCTTAAAATAACTTGGCTTAGTTAGACGGCAGGCTTCCCATCCCTGAACCTCCTGCTTGTGAACATCCAATTTGTGGCGTGCCGAGTTATACTCTCCAGCCATTAACAGAACACAGCACCATGCACAGAAAATACCTACACATATCGCCAGAGAAAATACAGCTCTCCGCAGCTTTTCTTTTTTATTCATAACAGTAACACCCCCATGTGTATGAAATATTAATGATCTTTCTTCAATAGCAAAGACGTGAGGAAGTTCTTTTTTCCCCGGATGCCGCTGTGTTCGAAGCCTACCCCGTCCGATATATCTTCCGGGAGCAACAAACACGTTATCTACTTTCTGGAAAGATTAACAGCACCCTGAATGTGCTTATAATCTTTAGACATAGTGAACAGCGGCATGTATAAAGCTGCCAAACAGAATAGCAAGAACTTCGCCTCTGACTTCTAAGGGTTTCATTTTTCCGGTCAGAAAAAATCACCCAGCAAAATAGATTTGCAGCTACTTCTGTGGTCTACATAAAGTATATAAAAAGTTCCGCGTAGAAGCAAAACATCCGGATCAGAGGCGATCAAAGATATACTGATTTTCCAGGTAGGTCCGAAAAAAGCTTTTTTTCGGAAGCTACAGGCCGGAACGAACACGCTTTTGGTGGCCAGATAATTTACACATATCGGCTCTTTTTTTCTCACGGGGCCAACTTAGCAGTAAATCACGAATTAGCCCCTCTGTGCCCTGATTTATGGTATAATATCTTATAAACCCGAAACAGGGGGATTTTGTCGTTAGCAATTTTTAGGAGGACCCAAAGATGAAAAGGAGAAATAGAAACAAATCATTAAGATGGGGTTGGAGAAACAAGCTTATTTTTCTGCTTGTAGTGTACTTTTTCGGGTTCGCAACGGCGATATATTGTCTTGCCCCTGTGCCTCAAAACACAGGCAATCAAACCGGCCAAAGGAGTTTTGCTGAGTGGGCATTAAAATCGGACGAATTCGCAACCGCTTTTAACCAGGGATTGCACAAGGTTATTAATTTCGGCAAATCGGCGGCCTTGCATACAGCAGACTTTATAAAACAAGAATACATCCAAAGAGAGGCACAAGCAGACAGTTAGGAGAGTTTTGCGAGCTTTTCCATACCACAAAATTTGATTTGCTTCTGATAGGACAGGTCGAACAGCACATCGTAACTGCGGTTTGTCCTATATTTTTCAGTGCCCGGCCCATTTCATAGCGTTGGCAGTTCATAGCCTTTGCGGTAGTGCTTAGTCAAATATGTATTTGCTCCGGCATCATCTATGAATTTTTCCCGCTTAGTATCGAATTTGAGCCGCCTGCCGACGCGCATGGCAATGTTAGCCATGTGGCACAGGGCGGCAGAATGGTGCCCGACCTCGACATCGGCGTTGAGATTACTGACTTTACGGCTGCGTACCGCCTGAAGGAAATTTTCGGTGTGCGACCCATTAAGTCGTTCGCCTCCCGGGCCTTTTTTGCCGTCCTTGAAAATCACCTGCCAGCCATCCCTGCCGATTGACACCTTCCCATTGTCACCATAAAAAATATTGCCGTTATCGTGCCCCTCTTGAGGATAAGGCGTCCACAGCCTCATCTCATACATCAAGTAAACGTCATCGTACTCAAATGTGGCAATCTGTGTGTCGGGTGTCTCGTGGTCATCATCGTACCATAATTGTCCCCCGCTGCACGTAACAGCCTTGGGCAGTTCAACTCCCAGTCCCCATCTGGCAATATCTATCTGGTGTACGCCATCATTTCCTGTATCGCCGGTTCCATAATCCCACCACCAGTGCCACTTATAGTGATATCTGTTGACGTTGAAAGGTCTTTTCGGAGCCGGTCCGAGCCAGAGGTCGTAGTGAACGTGAGGTGGTGCAGGGCTGTCAGGCTGACGGCCGATTTCGCCCCGCCGCTGGCTGTTTATGGCCTTGGCCATTCGGATTTTTCCAAGTTCGCCTGATTTCATGTATTCAATTGCATTCATAATGCCTTTTGAACTTCGGGCCTGTGTACCGTGCTGGATAATCCTGTTGTGCTTACGAGCCAGATTCACGAGCAAGCGTCCTTCTGAGATGGTGTGGCTGAGAGGCTTTTCCACGTATACATCTTTACCTGCCACGACCGACCAGGCAGCCAAAGGGACATGCCAGTGGTCCGGCGTCGCAATGGCCACGATGTCAATCGATTTATCTTCGAGCATCTTTCGATAGTCGATATATCCATCGACCTTTTCATTGCGGTCTTTGAATCTCTTGACCCGGCTTTCAAGAACCTTTTCATCGACATCGCAGAGCGCAACAACGCGTACTCCAGCAGCATCGTGAAAACCTCCCACAAGCCCCCAACCCCTGCCACGAATACCGGCTACTGCAACTCGGATGTCATCGTTTGCTCCCCGTACACGGGAAAACGGCGCTGCTAAAGCAAGGCCTCCAGCTATCGAGCTTTTCACAAAATCTCGGCGTGTGATATTTTTCATAAACCTTCCCCTTTTTATACCTGTTCTTTTAGACTCAACCGAGTCTTCTTAATATGGACCATTATTACAAACTATATTGTATCCTGCCAACTACTTTTTTACGAATTCTCCGAATCGCTTTTCTATTTGGTGGTTTGTTCTTACTCGGTCATAGACAATCACAAGAAACCTAAAATGCGCCGTTTCGCCCGGCTCAAGTGTCAGACGAAGCGGTATCACTTTGTTCTTTCGATATTGCCGGGGCCTTTGTCTTTGAAAATCTCCCTGTCCAAGCGGATTGGCTGAAAACAAACCATAATTCCTGACATGCCAATATGTCGGATAGTTTATACTTGCCGGATGGTTAAGAATTGCAACGCCAACAATCTTTCCCTTTCTGGCTCCCTGCAAAGCGACCCATCTCGCTCGCTTACCCCATATATTTTTTGCTGTTTCATCGCCGTTTGAACTAAAGTAGGTGCCTGTTCCGTCAACCGATTCCTTTGGCATCGGCAGACCGGATTTGGAGTCTATCTTGACACTGCCCTGCCTTAAATAATCGGAAACTCGAATCGCGAACATGCCTTCCTCGATATCATCAAATACCACCTTTGTGTCTTTGGCGGTAAGGTCCATGCTGAAGTCGATAGCATATTCGTTTTCATATTCGTCGGCAAGAAAAATCATGCTCCTTTTTTCTTCCAATACAACTCGGCCGTCATTATCTATCCAGTGCATGATGGTTGAAAGTTTCCCCTTGCCGGTCCCGCTGGCAAGTTCCGTTATCTTAATGTGTTTGATTTGGGGCGGCGGAGCAGTGTTGTTCCAAAATTTAGTCCCGTTTACCTTGTCAACAGCAAAGAAAATACCCACATGGTGGGGATGGTCCGTACTTGCGCCTTCTGCTTCGGTCAGTAGGCGCCTACGATTGACTTCAATGCCCGAAGGTGTACGCACCGGAACCAAGACAGGCTTTGTCAGTTCGCTTCCATAGACGTAGCTGGTAAAAAGCTTCCCACTAATCATAACATCAATTTTGCTATCACGTTCTATAAGCTGCACCTTCGGCTTATCTTGTCGGGCCAACACCGGGACAACAAATATAGCTATGGACAGAACTGAAATAATCTTTTTCATAAATAGAAAATCCCTTGTATGAACGTTCATGTATTCTCTCTGAAATTTTGTCAAAATCATAAATATTCCTCTAAATGTAAATACCAGGTATCATTCTCATTATCACTGTACCTAATCCGAGCATCTCATAACTGGTTTTTTGCGCATTCGACGATATGGTCGATTTCACTGGCTAAGGCCTCATCTATAGGCTCGGCCTTATGTGTCGCCAAAATATTCTCCGCCCTGTCGAGAGCACGATTGGCCATTGAGCTACGTCCCTGGTTTTCCCAAACATCCCAAGGGGCCCTTGTCCAGGCTTGACCGGACAGCCAGAGTTCGTCACGGAAATGCTTGACCGTATGTTCCTCAGCGAGAAAAGTACCAGCCGGACCAACGGTATCAACGACTTCGGTGGCAACAGTGACGGTATTAACTTTAAAGCCTCGCACGACTCTTTTTACATACGCCATAAGTTCGTCGTCGATTACCAGCCAGGGCAGACCCGCACCGTGGTCGGTTCCACAGATACCGGCATGTCCGAAGGTATCGGCACCGGCCAATGCTCCTAACATCATAGAAGAACCTTTTTCAATACCAGCCTGGACGTCGAGAACTTTTGCATCGGTGAGGCCCACATTGATATACACCGGAAAACCATAAAAACGTCCCATCTGCACCATAGCAACAGCCATTAACATCTGTTCAGGTGAGCCAAACGAACAAATTCCTGTGGCCGGGTCCATAATGTGAGGGATTCCGCCATACGTTACTGGTGTACCCGGCGCCAAAAGTTGGGAGATAACTACGGTGGCAAGAATTTCAGCGTTTTCCTGCGCTAACGTGCCGGCCAATGTAGCCGGTGCGGTTCCAGAGACCATCGCCATCGGGCCGATGCTGACCGGCTGACCAGCCTTTACAAACTCAATCATAGCATCAAGGCCATCGTGCGGCAACTGGAGCGGGCTAATCGGTTCCAGGAAAGCTTCAGTCATAGGATGCTCCCGCAGCGCTGCATCGCCACCCGCAATAGTGCGATATATCTCCAGGACGTAACGAGCCGTACGGCGATTGAAAACCCAGGTGCGTGTTGGCTTGCACGTTCCTTTCACGAGCTCGGCCGTCAAAAAAACCTCCCTATACGTTTCAGTGATTTCTTCAGGCTGAGCCATTGATCCCACTATATTGATATTGGGCAGAGCATCTCCCAAACAAATTGCGTCACGTGCATCCTGTATTGTGGCCGAGCGAAGTCGGCCGGTCTGCGAGTCTATCCATCCATACTGGCCGGGGCTGGACATCAAGATGAAATCACCATAACCAAAACGGGCAGTGCACTGTAAATCACGCCCATAGAGGATATATTGCTTTTTTGCTTTAGCGATACAGTCCATAACCAACTGCTCAGGCAAATGCGCAATCTTACTATCCTTATTAATTCCGGCACCGGCCTGGCCTACGAGCTTCAACACCTCATCGTGGTGAATCTTAATACCGGTCTTTTTAAGAATGGCCAGACTGGCATCGTGTATGGTTTGAATTTCGGCGTCGGACAAAATTTTTGTATGAATTTTTGCCATATTGTGAATTTACAAGCTGACTATAACGTCCATCCCTTGCGATACTGATAGTGGAGATATTCATTGGCCGCAGGTACGTTAGTGACCTTTAGGTTTTCACTATCCCAGATTAGTTTTTTACCGCCGGTTCGAATAGAAACTGTGCCGAGCATAACGGCTTCTGTAAGAGGTCCGGCGAAGTCAAAATTAGAACGCGTCGGAGTACCCTTCTTGCAGGCCTGAATCCACTCTTTGTGGTGGCCGATGGAACGAGGCAGTGTCTTCGGCGGCCTTTTATATGCTTTCATTTTTGTTTCAGGAATCAGCCGTGGACTGTTACCGCCCCAGCCCTCAACGTACATTTTGCCTTTATCACCTACAAAGATTAAACCATCCTCGCGTGACAACTGGCGCTTCTCTTCCAGCTCATCCGGACGCGGGGGTAACATACCACCATCGTACCAATGCAGCTTGACCGGCGGCATATCACCGCGGGCAGGGAATTCATAATGCACTGTCGAGGCAAGAGGGAGAGTTTCGTTATTACACAAGGTCGAGCTGGAATGCACACTGGCCGGTGCCGTGAGTTTCAAGGCCGAGAATACAGGAGCCAAATTGTGTATACCCATGTCCCCTAATCCTCCCGAACCGAAATCCCACCAGCCTCGCCATTTGAACGGCACATAAGCCGGATGATAAGGTCTGTATGGCGCAGGACCCAGCCAGAGGTCCCATTCCAGAGTTGAAGGAACAGGCGGCGTATCCTTGGGCCGGTCTACTCCCTGGGCCCAGAACAGCTTTCCGTTGTGGGTTGGCCTGTCGGACCATGCGTGCACCTCGCGAACCGGGCCGATAGCGCCATCCCAGAGCCATTCATTGATAAGACGGTTTCCCTCAAACGCCATACCCTGGTTTCCCATTTGAGTAGCAACCTTAGCTTCACGGGCTGCTTTGGCTATAGCTCGGGCCTCATAGACTGTTCGAGTCAGCGGTTTTTCACAATAGGTGTGCTTTCCCATTTTGATGGCCATCATAGTGGCGACAGCGTGCGTGTGGTCAGGCGTGGCAACTACGACCGCATCGATGTTTTTTTCTTTTTCCAACATCTTTCTGAAATCGCTGTATTTTTTTGCCCTGGGGTAACGTTTGAAAGTGCCGGCGGCATGTTTTAAATCCACATCACAAAGGGCGACAATATTCTCACTACTGACGTTATCGAGATCCCAACTTCCCTGCCCCCCTACTCCGATGCCGGCTATATTGAGCTTTTCACTCGGCGGTATGCTGCCCGGTCCTCCCAGGACATGGCGGGGGACAATCGTAAAGGACGCTACCGCCGCAGCCGAGCTACTAATGAAACCTCGTCGAGATATTTGATCGGCCTGTCTCTTGGTATTGCTTTTCTGATTTTTCATACAAGTACTTCCATAAAAACGTGTGTAAGTATTCATCAATCAAGCTACATGTAAAAACCTCCAGAATTCACGAAGTGCCATAATACTCAAATTAACCGAAAAGTTCCACTTCATTTTATGGCCAATTACTACCAGCGACCTGCCTTTGGCACCTCACCGCCACCTCAGTATGACTTTTTAAATGTAATTAAGAAGGGGTGGAATCAGCTTTTTTTCTGCTGTATCGTGTCAGGATGATAAAAAAGCAGAGCATTATTATCACTGCCAGGGCCATGCTCCAAGCAGGCGCAAGGCCTAAAGCACTGGGAAGATAAGCAAAGAGCAAAGCAAGGGCGGCGACAAACAGACTGTAGGGCAATTGCGTGCGAACGTGGTCTATGTGATTGCAGGAAGAGGCAATGGAACTCATAATTGTCGTGTCGGAGATGGGTGAGCAATGATCTCCGAAGATCGCGCCATCCAAAACCGCACCTAAGCTTATCATCGTGGTCAGACCATAAGTGTCTCCATCGAGCGCAAAGGCAACCGGAACGGCAGTCGGGATTAGAATGGCCATTGTTCCATAACTGGTACCGGTTGCAAACGAGGTCACGGAGGCGGTAAGAAAAAGAATCGGGGGGAACCAGGAAGGTGAAACTCTACCTGCCAGAATTGATGCCAAAAACTTTCCGGTCTTCAAACTATCACAGCAATTCTTAAGCGACCATGCAAGAATCAGTATAACGATAGGAATCATAGCCCTCTTGAAGCCCTGCCAAAAACATCTGCGCATAACGGAAAATTTCAGCGAACCAGAGAGCCTGGCGCAAATCAAAGCCAGCATCAGGCCAAATAACGCAGCACAAGAAAGAACCATGGGACTGTTTTGTACGTGGCCTATAACCTGCCGCCAATAGACCCAGCTTACAGGAGAAAGAGCTTCAATATCAACAGGTTTTGGGGGCATACTTTCTACGGGAGTATTAAGGCTTTGGGCCTGCCATTCGAGCATGTCTTGTTCTAATTTAGCAGTTCCGTCGAACCAAAGGCCTGTAATATTAAAAATCAGTAGACCGGCTAAGGGAATCAAGGCGTTTAGCGCCCGCCCGGGCCTCTTAGCCGATGGCTTTAGAGTCGAATCGGTAAGAGTTTCGGATAGGGGAACTTCGTCTTCTTCGAGCGGCTCTTTGGCTCGCGCTTTTTCCTGTGCGGCTTTCATCGGCCCAAATTCACGACCCATGAGGATATGTACAAAAACAAACACAATCATCAAGAGACAATAGAAGCGAAAACTCAGCGCATCAAAGAACATTGAATAGCCGCTCTTGCCAACACCTAACTCCCGCCCAACAGCATCAAGAAGACTGACCTCATAGGCAATCCAGGTACTGATGACCGCCAGTCCTGCGATAGGAGCGCTGGTCGCGTCAACAAGAAAGGCAAGTTTCTCACGGCTGACGCGAAACCTGTCCGTGATTGGCTGCATCATCGAGCCCACAACTATGGCATTAGTGTAGTCGTCTATGAAGCATATTATTCCCATCAGGGCGGTAGCAGTCTGAGCGGATTTTCCGCCCTTGACCCACTTCAAGAGCCAGTTGATGATTCCTTTGAAACCTCCTGAGGCAACGACAATCTCTATCATCACAAAGATGGGCGGGATAAACGAAAGGATCTGAAGGTTTATTTTGTTTGTAACACTGCCGACAACAAACATACCTGCCGCTTGTAGTCCCTCCAACCAGGCGACCGCGCTCAACGGAGCCTGTGGAACCTGAGTGAGAAATCCGCCTACTACAATGGCAGCTCCCAGACTCAGAAGGACATGGCGCGTCAGAAAGGCCAGCACGATAGCCAGTAACGGAGGGATGACGCTATACCATAGGCCTGTTTGCGAACCTTGTTCGGCATGCGTCAGAAAGCTGGGGATCAAAACGCAAATAGCGCCAAGGACAACAACCACCCCGGCACTTCTTATGAAGGTTTTTGATTTCAATAGACTGCTGTCCTTAGCTTCGGGTCTGGATATCCAAAATTTACATAACTTCCTTTAGATATTCGGTCGAAAATGGCATGAGGGATTAGAATCCCTTCCATTGCCCTGACCTCATCATCTCAGGATAAAGATAAAAGCCATACAAATCAAGAGCAGACCTTTGTAAAGGTAATAAGTTGTAAGCTCAATACGCATCCTTATCCCGGATTTCCCAAGTAGTTCGTGACAGATCGATAGGATTTTGATAGTATAGAGCTTATGGAGAACATTCAAACCAGTTTCGACCATTTGTTACGGGAGAACCCAATGGGTGAAGGCAAAAAGGCAGATTTTTGTAAAATGATTGGTATCGTTCGGGGAAAAGTTTGCTTTTTAGCCGAGTAAATGGGAAATGTTAGGTTAAAAAAGAGAGTGAAATTATGGATAAGAGAATTTCTCGCAGGGCGTTTATCAAACGTGCGGTTGGGTCGGCGGCGGTTCCTTTTTTTGTTTCCGCAGCGGCTTTGGGCAAGGGCGGGTCGGTCGCAGCCAGTGAAAGGCTTGTTCTCGCGACGATAGGCCATGGCGGGCGGTGCAGCCGTGTAATGCCGCACTTTCTGCCGTATAAGCAAGTGCAGTTCGTAGCGGTTTCCGATGTGAGGGGCGACCGCCTGGCCGCGGGTAAGGCCCAGGTGGATCAGCATTACGGCAACAAGGATTGCACCGCTTATCCGGATTTTCGCAAACTGCTCGCCAGGGACGATATCGACGCCGTCTATATCGCAACGGGGGATCGATGGCATTCGACGGCGTCGATCATGGCGGCCAGGGCGGGTAAGGACGTCTATTCCGAAAAGCCTATGTCGCTGACTATCCAAGAGAGCCGAGCGCTGGTCGAGACTATGAAGCGCTTTGGCACGGTATATCAGTGCGGCCATCAAAGAAGAAGCGTCGATTCGTATCGATTCCAGACCGAAGTCGCCCGGAGCGGACTTATCGGCAAGGTCCACACCGTCATCGCGCAGAATTGGGAGAACCCGGTAGCCGGCCCCCAAGGCCCCGCGCCCGTGCCGGACGGCGTCGATTGGGATATGTGGCTTGGGCCCACGCCCTGGCATCCGTTCGTGCCCGCACGATTCAATGGCTGGAACTACTTCTGGGATACGGGCGGAGGCACGATAATCGCAATGGGTTGTCATTATACCGACATCGCCCAGTGGGGACTGGATACCGACGACACCGGCCCGGTTCATTATAAGGGGACGGCCGAATTCGTGCCCGGCAACTTCTACGACGTCCCCAAATCCGCCGAGGTCACATGCACCTACGCCGACGGTCGAAAGCTCATCGTCCTGTCCCGCCACCTGTTTGCAAACCGTTTCATAAGGTTTATCGGCGAGAAAGGGTGGATACAGGTCGATGACGAAACCAATGTCGTCACCGCCGAGCCCAGGAGCATTTTGAAGCTGCGGGGAATCTCGGCCAAGAGCTGGGCAAATCCGGGCGGGCATATCGAGGACTTTCTGCGATGTATCCGAACGCGACAGGAAACCGTCTGCTCGCCGGAGAAGTCGCATCGTGCTACGACAATAGGCCACATCGCAAATATATGTCTGCGACTCGGCAGAGAGTTGAACTGGGACCCGAAGACCGAACGCTTCGACGATGCCGACGCCAACCGGATGATATCGCGCGCGATGCGTCCGCCGTGGCGATTGTAGGCGCAAGAATGCGATAACGGCAGGCCTTCTATGAGGATGAAACATGATATATGCAAACCGGATTAAAAACATGATCGTAGTTGCTATGCTATGCGTTTTTTTAGCGTCGTCGGCTTCGGCGCAGTCTTTCACCGCCGAGCAGATTGCCGATACGCTCAAGCAGTTCCGCACTTATGACTACCCCGCAGACCCGACGGTGACCGACACAATAGAGAATATCGTTCGATTCGTGGGCGATAAACCGCAGCTTCGTGCTGTGGCCGAGCAGCAAATGATCGCCCTGCTCGAATCAGGCGCCACCATTCGAGCCAGGCAATTCGTCTGTCATCAGCTTTGGATTATAGCTACCGATAAATCTGTTCCAACGTTGGAGAAGATGCTATTAGAAAAAGACACCGCCGAGATGGCATGTTATGCCCTTCGTACGCATCCCTTCGACGCTGCATCACGGGCTTTGAGAGAGGCCCTCAGTCGCGCCGGCGACCCGACAAAGATTAGCATCATCAACATTCTTGGCGATAGAAAAGACACCGCCTCTGTCGATCAACTCATCGCGCTGCTTAAGTCCGATAGCGAGGATATCGCCCAAGCCGCCGCCATTTCTCTTGGCACAATCGGTACGGATAAAGGCGCCGATGCAATCAGGAAAGCTCGGGCGACCGCCTCCGGGAAGATGCACGTCGCGCTCACGCGATCGTGGCTGCGATGCGCCGAACACTACGCTTCAAATAATCGCATCGGCGATGCGTTGGCGATATACCAGAGGCTTTTCAATGAATCCGAATCCTTGCCCGTTCGCAGGTCGGCGTTAGTCTCGGCACTTAATACGGGCCGCAGCGAAGCCGCCAGGTTGATGACCGCTGCTATCGAGCAGGATGATCCGGGACTTCGTGCCGCCGCTATTGCCAATAGCTCCCTGCTCAAAGATCCGGAGGTAACCGGCAAGCTCATCTCGGCATTGAAGACCGCACAAAGCAATACACAAGTTCTGCTCGTAGAAGCCCTCGGGCGCAGGGATGATCCGCTGGTTAAAAATGCTATTACCGAGGCGACGCGCGCCACGGATATTGATGTTAGAATCGCCGCCTACGACGCCCTGGCGCATGTTGGTGATGCCTCCTCTGCCGCCCTGCTCTGCAACGCCCTGAACCAGAACCCAACCGAGCGCCAAGTCGATACGATTCTTGCCTGCCTGCGGCGAATTTCCGCAGACGGTGTCGATAGTGCAATCCTTGAGGCGTTGAAAGGCGCCGAGGCGCCCGCCAGGATTCTCTTAATTCGCGTAATCAGCGATCGCCGCTATCGCTCTGCTTCAGGAACGTTACATGGCCTTATGGGTGATAAAAACCCGGCTGTCGCAAAGGCGGCACTTCGAGCTATCGGCGCGCTGGGCGCTTGCCAGGGCATGGGCAATATAATTGATCTGATGCTCGAGAGTTCCGACGCCGGCATCCGCAGCGAAGCCGCCGCTGCAATCATCGCTGTCACACGCTACGGGCAGTATGAAGAAAACACCGGCCAATTGATTCTGAGACGCCTCAAGAAAGTCGATTCGGCCGCCGAGAAGTGCTCTCTGATGCGAATCCTACCGGCCACACCGGGCGAAGAGTCGCTCAAATGCCTGCAGGCCGCATCTAAAGATGTCAACGCCCAAATCCGCGATTGTGCAGTGCGAGCGATGGCCAGATATCCCGAGCCGACCGCAGTCGAGGCGCTGCTGGATATCTTCGAGACCACCAACACGCCGGCCCATCGCATCGTCGCGCTGCAAGGCTGCATCCGCCTGTGCAGAACAACCGACATGCCCGCCGAAAGAGCCGTAAAGATCTATCGCCAGGCCATGCAACAGGCCGCCACAGCCGCAGAGGAGAAGCTCATCCTCTCCGGACTCGCCGAAGTCGCCCACCCAGAGGCCCTGAAAATCGCCCTCGATGCCATGCAGCACCAAGCCGTAAAAGCCGAGGCATCTCTGGCCGTGGTCGCTCTGGCGCAGAAGGTTCTGGGAATCGATCCTCATACAGCATCAGCAGCCGCTCAGCAGGTTCTAAACGACTCATCGCTCGCCGGCTTACATCCGCGGGCCCGGACAATCGTCGATGCAAATCCATTTAAAGGTGTTGAACCGGTTTCGCTGTTCGACGGTGAGACTTTCAACGGATGGGAGGGCAATTTGGAGGTCTTTCGGATTGAAGACGGGGCCGTTGTCGCTGGTACGCTCCAAGGGCCTGTCGTGCGAAACGAGTATCTTTGCAGTGTGAAGGATTATGCGAATTTTGAACTTCGGTTGAAAGTCAAGCTCCTGGGGTCGCCGGAGACTGCAAATGCGGGGATTCAAATTCGGTCCCGTCGCGTGGCAGGCAGCAATGAGATGGTCGGCTATCAGGCGGACATGGGACAGCATTACTGGGGGAGCCTTTACTGCGAGCGGCGTCACAAGGTTCTTGCCGCGGCCAATCGCCCTGAACTGGACAAGGTGCTGAAGCTGGAAGGCTGGAACGACTATAGGATTCTATGTCACGGCAGGCGGATTCGCCTGTGGATTAACGGGTATCAGACCGTCGACTATACAGAGTTGGATGAGTCGATCGAGCAAACCGGTGTCATTGGTCTGCAAATTCATGGCGGTCCGGCGGCGCAGACGCGATATAGAAATATCATAATTCGTGTGCTGAAGTGAAAGCGGCGCTTCGCGCAGCTTTTCCGGATTCGGCGATTTGCCGCGGTAGATAGAGCCCCTATTAACGTAACAACGCTTGGATACGAAAAAGGCCCCCGCCAATTGTCAGGCCAGGGCCGTTGTTGTTAAGTTATAACCGGTTTTCAAACTTACCCCGGATTTCCCAGGTAGTTCGTGACAAATCGATAGGATTTTGATAGTATAGAGCTTATAGAGACCATTTAAGATAGTTCCGACCATCTGTTACGGGAGATCCCATGTTGATGGCCAGACTCGTTGAAATCGAGCCCCCTATTGTGGCATTGTTGACAGTATTGCGTGCAGGAGCACCGATTATGAAGTTAAATGAGAAATGTCAGTATAATTATGTTTCCCAATTAACAAAAACCAAAGAGCAAAAACGATGAGCAAAATAACAAGAAGAGATTTTATCAATGGAACTTTAATGGCAGTTGGAGCTTCCATGCTTGGATTTGGAGCTACCAGTCAAGCTGTTTTGGGCACACTCGATCCATTGTATTATCCACCAGCGCTTACCGGACTTAGGGGAAACCGCCCAGGATCATATACCACCGCACATAGCAGAGCATTGGCTAAGAAATCGTATTGGGGATCAACCACCAAATTGAAAGAAGAGTACGACCTGATTGTTGTAGGAGGAGGAATCAGCGGACTGTCGGCTGCATTTTTCTATCAGCAAGAGCACGGTAAGGATAAGAAGGTGTTAATACTGGATAATCATGCTGATTTTGGTGGGCAGTGCGCCAGGAATGAACATACCATTGGCGATAACACAAGATTGATATTTGGCGGATCACAGACCATAGTAAGTCCACACGCACGGAGTAAAACCACATTAAAACTGTTGAAAGATTTAGGCATAGACCTGGATCGATTAAAAAAGGCCTTTGACGGTGACTTCTATAAAAGGCACAATTTAAGGGGAGTTACTTATTTCAACAAACGAAAATTTGGCGAGGACAAAGTGGTCAAGCATCCCTTTTGTTATTATCAAAGGTTTGTGGAAGGACTCCTGCGCCCAAAGCTATCATACGAAGAGGCAGTAAAACAAACGCCTTTGAGCGAGAAAGGCAAAGAACAACTGCTTAGGGTGTTAAAGGGCGGTGTGCATGTACTGAAGGTGCCCAAAGAGAAATTGGAAGAATACATCTCTACTCATTCCTACTTCGATTATCTTAAAAACACTTTGGGTGTCGATGATCCTGGGGTATTGGAAATGGCCAGGAATTCTTGTATCGACAATTTAGGGGAAGGAGCAGACGTCGCTACCATAGGAGATGCCTTGACCACTGGTGGGCTGGGATTCGATCCTGCAACACTGAAAGATGTCATGGGCAAAAAGAAATACGAAAAATACATAAAGGAACATGGGAATATTATGGTCGACGAAGACCCTTACATTCATCATTTTCCCGATGGCAATGCCTCCCTTGCACGTTTGTTGGTGAGAAAGATGATTCCTAATGTAGGACCGGGAGATAGCTATGAAGATATTGTACTGTCTAAATTCAACTATTCCGAGTTAGACAAATCCAGCAATATTGTTCGAATTAGGTTAAACAGTACGGTTGTTAATGTAAAGCATAGTGGCGATCCCAATAGTTCGAGTGATGTTTTCGTAAGCTATATCAATGGCAAAAAGTCGTATCAAGTAAAGGGCAAAGGCGTAGTGATGGCCTGTTACAACGTGATGATTCCTCATATAGTTCCAGATCTTCCAGAAGAACAAGCAGCGGCATTGAGACGGAATATGAGATTGCCATTGTTCTACAGCACAGTAGGGTTGAAGAACTGGAGGGCAATGAAAGAGATGGAAATTGGGGTGGCCATATCGCCCGGAAATATGCACCAAGCTGTGCTGATGGACTTTCCGGTTAGTATGGGTGGTTATAATTATACCAAGACCCCCGACGATCCTTGTGCCATTCTGATGGTAGGTTGTCCGTTTGGCCAAACCGTTGGTGCACCGCCGATTGAACAATTTCGCGAAGCAAGATACAGGATGTTAAGCCTGAAATTTGAAGATTACGAAAAGGAAATTAGAGAGCATTTAACTGGTATGCTGCCGAAGGGATCATTTGAATTCGACAGAGATGTTGAGAGTATTACCGTTAATCGTTGGTCGCATGGTTACGGTTACAGAGGCACAGCACTTTTTGACTCAAACTTGCCCGAAATGGTAATGAAAGGACGAAAACCATTTGGCCGAATTACCATTGCTAATATCGACTCGGGCCTTAGTTCTTATATACATGTTGCAATAGATCAGGCATGGAGAGCAGTGAAGGAATTGGGATAAATGATATTATTATTGGAAGTACTATTTCAGATAGTAAAACAGATGTCAGATTGATATCATAAAGGTTTGTGCAGGACTGTATGATTAATAGGTTGGTGAAGAAAAGGAGAGATGAAATGCAAATAGACCGTCGCGGATTTTTAAAAATAGCAGGTGCAGGAGTGTATCTTGCCACAATGAGTGGTTTGTCGGCTTTAGGCAAACAGTCTTCAAAAAAACCGAATATCATACTTTGCATGGCTGATGACCAGGGCTGGGGCGATATGGCCTACAACGGTCATCCTGTTCTGAAGACTCCGAATTTCGACGCTATGGCCGGAGCGGCGTTGCGTTTCGACCGCTTCTACGCCGCGGCACCGGTCTGCTCGCCTACTCGCGGAAGCGTCATGACCGGCCGTCATCCGAATCGATTTGGATGCTTTAAGTGGGGCCATACGCTTCGTCCACAGGAAGTTACAATCCCCGAAGCCCTCAAGAAAGCAGGATATGTCACAGGACATTTTGGGAAATGGCATCTTGGCTCTGTTCGAAAGGGTAGCCCTGTCAATCCTGGCGCCAGCGGATTCGATGAATGGTTATCTGCGCCGAATTTTTTCGATAATGACCCTATTCTCAGTCGCGAAGGCGTTGCTGTCCAGACACAGGGCGAAAGCTCTATGGTCACCGCCGATGCCGCAATCGAATTCATTCGTAAACATGCCAAATCGCCTCAACCATTCCTTGCCGTAGTCTGGTTTGGATCTCCACACGGGCCGCACGAAGCTATCGAGCGAGATCGTGCACTCTATAAAGATCACAGCAAGAAATTGCAGCACTTCTACGGCGAAATAACCGGTATGGACCGCGCCTTCGGCAAGCTTCGGGGAGAGCTGCGGAAACTCGGTATCCACGAGAACACAATCTTGTGGTATTGCAGCGACAACGGCGGTCTGCCCGGAGTCGGGGCCACCGGCGGTCGCGGTAATAAAGGCAAAGTCTACGAAGGCGGTTTGCGCGTGCCCGCGATTCTTGAGTGGCCGGCCCGTATTGCCAATCCCAGTAAAACAGAGGTTCCGTGCAATACGTCGGACATCTACCCCACCCTTCTGGAAATCGTAGGAGTAAGGATTAAGAAGCAGCCGCCACTTGACGGAATCAGTCTGGTTCCCCTTGTAGATGGCAAGATGAAATCACGACCGAAACCGATGGGCTTCTGGGATTATCCTATCAAGGGCATCCGCACTCCAAGCAAGGAGTTCATGTCCGAGCTACTGGAGGCACAGAAAAAAGGGAACGAAGTAGGCAATAAGTCCCGCCTGCGCATGGACGCCGGTGAAATCACAAAAAAGTATCCCGAAGATATCTTTCCCGGTCATTCAGCCTGGCTTGATTGGCCGTGGAAACTTCATCGGATTGAAGCTAAGAAAGGCGTAAAGTTTGAATTGTACAATCTGGCTGAAGACCCGAAAGAAGGAAACAACCTGGCTGGTCGAAATAAGAAGCAGCTTAAATCAATGAAAAACGAGCTTAAAGAATGGCAGAAATCTGTTGTCCGCAGTCTCAATGGTGAGGATTATCGGTGAGGTGGGGACAGGTGTCAGCATAAACTGCATTGTGCTCTGTATCAAGGTCAAGAGAGTGAAAGTTAGGATTGCGACAAGGCTGAGAAAGGAAGTGTATCGTATGTTGAAGAGGAGTGGACAGGCCTGGAGAAAGAATGCCTTTAGTTTCACCATACCGATTTGTGCGACGGTTTTATTTTTTGCCTTAGTTACCATTGATAACACCTATGCAAACAGTGGAACAAGTATTGAAAATCGTTCGGCCAAACTCGCTTTCACTTCAAATGACAAAGGCGAATATGTATTCGACACCGGTGTGCTTCGTGGAAAACTTCAGCCTGATGGTAAATCTCTTGGTTTGTCATCTTTGATACATGTACCTTCCGGAATTAGAGCATTTTAAGTTTTTGTGTTCACATTGCCGATATGTTTTTTATGAAAGCATATTCAATAGATTTAAGAAAACG
>VRUL01000065.1:2739-11942 GCA_019456145.1 Planctomycetota bacterium | reverse complement strand
ATTCTATACAAAACATGAAATAAGGGGGGTAGCGGTGGACATGTGACGTTGATAAAGTAAGTCTGTGTATTTGGAAAGGACGACCGAAAAAAGTAACGTACAATGACTTCATGAACTGAGACATGAAGTCAAAGGAACTATTAAAGCCGGACATGTCAATAAGAATTGATAAAGACCATCTGCACAAATTGCAGGTGAGCTTCAGAAATCCTTCTGTGTTTTTGTAATGATTTATAGAAGTTACTGCTATGACCAGACTGGATTATCCAGTTTGTTTACATCAGCTTCCCTGAAGCAACTACAACCAAAATACAACCCGAATGCCAAATAGCCCATAAAACCGCAAAAATTGTAAATCCATAAGATTAGCAATATCAAAGACTTAAAGAAATCTCAAAACAGGGTGAACGTTTTCAATATCCTATTTTTGCTAAAAATTTTTAAAATATGCATTTTTAGGAAAAGATTTGATGTTTGGTGCCTTTACAACTCATCAAAATTGATGTCTGTGGAGACATATCGGAGACATGAATTTATCGAAGAACTTTGGTATTTTATTGTTCATGTGAAGGGTAGTCAGGGGGAGTAAATCAAGTAAGGTTGGTGCAGGAGTTTTTCTAACGAAGGCCTGCAATCTTCGCTTGTCGACTATTCAGACAACCGTGTCACCTGGTTCTTCACTAAGATTCTGAGATAACTTTTTGAAATATTCTTTTATTTGTTCAACAGATCCAATTCGTTCGATCTTGCCTTGGCTCATGACTACTACACGCGTACCTATTTGGAAAGCTTCTTGGCGATTATGGGTGACGAACAAAAGCGTAAAATCTATTTCTTCTTGAAGTCTGAGAATTTCCTTTCTTATTTTAAGGCTTAATTCTACATCAAGGCTGGAAAGGGGCTCATCCATCAAAAGAGCCTTAGGTTGCAATATCAAGGCCCGGGCTAGAGCGACTCGTTGCTGCTGACCTCCGGAAAGTTGTGCCGGCTTAGATTTAATATATGATTCCATATGTACAAGCTTCAACATTTCAATAATTTTTTGCATTCGCTGCCGCAGTGGCACACCCTGGGCTTTCAAGCCAAACTCAAGATTACCCTTTACTGTAAGATGAGGCCAAAGTGCTAAATCCTGGAACACCATTCCCAGGTTACGGTGCTCCGGTTCTTTTAAGTTTCGTCCCCTTTCAGCTACAGTTTCGCCATTGATTTCAATACTTCCCTCGTCGGGTGTGATGAAACCAGCCAAAAGTCGCAATACTGTAGTTTTTCCACAGCCGGAATGACCCAAAATAGCTAAACGCTGGCCCATAGGGATATCCAGTGAAAAATTAGATACAGCCGGTTGGTTATTGAAGGATTTTGATACCGACTTAAAAACAATGCTGTTCATTATACAAATCCCTTTGATTTAAATGCTACTGCTAGAATACCTAAAGGCAATAACGTAGCTATTATCATGATTATGCACAATGCTGCAATAAGATCTGCTGGCCCGTTTGCCATGAGCGTGAATATGCGGACAGGAAATGTGTCATGACCAGGTGGATAGACCATCATACTGATACCAGTGTCTCGTAGACAAAAGATGTATCCAACCAACCAGGCAGCTAAGAGCCCTCGCTTAGCCAAAGGTGCAGTAATCAAAGTTGTACGACGAAGCCATCCTGCACCTGCTACCTGCGAAGCCTCTTCCATCGAGTAAGGAATCTGGGCCAGTGTAGATGCCGTGATGCGACTGGTTAGAGCGGTATATTGAGCGATATAACCAAAGATGATGATTATGGGAGTGGCATAGATAAAGTTCGTAGATGCCCTGTTCCACAGAAGTATCAAACCGATTCCAATAACCGTGCTGGGTAGAGCGAAAAGAAATATAGTTAGAGAATCTAAGCTTAGCCAGAATGGCATCGCTTTATTATGGATAAGATACCCACAAAAGAACCCAAGTACAGTCAGTACTGAAGCTCCTATGGCGGCATAGCTGAAGCTTCGAAGAAGGCTGTCACCCGACCTTGATATGGCCTGGTAATATGCATCAAAAGACATTGATTGAAACATCAACACCAGTATTGGTACGACAACTATAAAAAAGCAGAGTACAGCCACCGGCAAAACGAACCATTTTCGCCCTCTGCCGAGATGGATTACTGTAATTCCTTCGCCTTCAGATGCAAGCTTAACCTCGTAGGTTTTCTTGCGAATGAAAATTCTTTCTAAAAGTAAAACCAAAAATGTGATGACAGCAAGCGGTAGGGCAAAAGCAGTAGCAGCACCAAAATCGTAAAAAGCTGAGAACTGGGTGAAAGTTTCCACTGGAAAGACATTATATCTAAGAAAAGCAGGAACGCCAAATTCACCCAGAGTCAGAAGGAATACCAAAATAGAGGCCAGTAAAACTCCCGGCAATATCATGGGGATGGTGATTGTCCTCAGTACACCTATCCATCCTGAAACAGTTTTCCCCGCTTCTTCCAAACGAGGGTTGATGGTTCTTAAAAAAGTCATCGTCAGCAGCATCACAACAGGCAGAAACGTAGAGAACAGTACCAGTACGCACCCTGGCAAACCAAAGAGCCAGTTGGATGTCACTTCTGCTGCAGAACGGCTTAGAAATTGTGCCAAGAAACCATCTCTGCCCAGCAGGATGAACCAGGAGACAGCTATTATGTAGGGTGGCAGAAGTAATGGGATAGTGAAGAAAACAGTAAAGATTCGACGAAAAGGCAAATCGGTTTTGGCCAGAAGAATTCCCAGTGGCATTCCAATTGCTGTGGTTAGCAGCGTGGTTAATATTGACAGAACAAAGCTATGTCCAAGCAATATCCATTCGCTTTTGGAGGCTAACACGTCTTTATATATAGCAAAGCTTAAGCGGCCATCTATTGTCACGCTTTGCAGGATCATGGCAAGTATGGGCAACAGACCTATCACTATCAACACTATTGCTGTGCATATTAGTATCGTACGTTTTGCCATCAATAGCCGACCCATTGTTTTAGATAAGGCTGAATATCTTCCATTTTCCTGGCTACCTCACCATAATCAACTTTGATAACTTTGAGCGATTCAATAGGTTTGATATCGGCAGGTGTTTCGACTCCGGGATGCAGTGGAATCTGGGCACAGTCGGCAAAAGCTAATTTCCTCTCTGTTTCCTTTGACAGAAGGTAGTCGATGAGCCTGGCGGCATTATCAGGATGTTTGGCTCCCTTAATAAGAACCACTGCATTGGGCACAATCAGACAACCGATTTGATTTTTACCCTGATCAGGATACACCATTGCTATACTTTTGCCCTGCCTGATTCGGCTAACAGCATCGTCACTGTCAACCAGGCTAAAAGCAAACTGACCTGAAGCAATAAAATCGGCGCTCTCACCATTGCTGGTAGATATTTCAACTTCATTTTTCTTCATGTCATCCATAAATGCCATTGCCTTGTCATCACCCCAAATGGCAAACAGAGCTGCAATCTCGACAGTGGTCGTACCGAATAGCGGATTGGCAATTACTGCTTTTGCTTTCCACTGAGGTTCGGTGTAGGCCAAAATCGAAGTTGGTATATCTTTCACTTTTTTATTAACTACAAAAACTCTGGCCCGAGCGGAAAAACCAGTCCAGTAACCTTCGGGGTCTTTATAAATATCCGGGATTTCACGGGCGTTAGGTGATTGGTATCTGGCTGCTATGCCTTTATTTTTGAGAACCTCAGCCCGGATGGGTTCGTTGGCCCAGAAAACATCTGCTAACGGATTGTTTTTCTCAGAGATAAGACGCATCATAACACCGGTGCTTTTGGTTTCTTCCGTATCGTAAACAGCCTTAACCTTGATACCTGTTTCTTTCTCGAAATCTCTGAGTATGGGTTCCGAGAAAACCTGATCTTCCGAGACATAAACGACAACTTCGTTCATAGTTTTTTTGCGGCATCCAGAAATGATCATCAAAAAGACAAAAACAACGGAAACTACTTTAATAAATGCTCTATTTCTATATTCCATCGTAACTCTCTTCCTTAAAAAGAAAATGTTATTCCAGTAGTTACAAAAATGGTCATAGACCAGATCAGAATAATCTATAGTTTTCTCTTTATCATTCTCTTACTCGTTTTTTTGCTCGACTCCAAAATCGTCAAAGCCAGTGGCAGCATCAGCTTTTGTCCATAATCCTACCATACCTGCTTCTGTAAAAGTGGAATCCTCGAGTTCTATGAGTTTTTTACCATCGAATTCAGTCTCGATTTTGTTTCCCTTGTGCTTGATCTTTATTTTATGCCAAATGTCAGGCTCAGCTTTAATCTTGGCGGACCCCAATTGCTTGCGCCGGCCGTTCTTCACAAAATAAACACGGAAGTTATCTTCCAAAGGATTCCATCTGGCAATATAATAATTGTCTGCATCTTTGGCACGCCAGAGAGGCCCGCCACCCTGGTCTTCTTTACCTGAGATGGCCTTAACCATAACTTCTATCTCAAGATCCTTGTATTTAGTACCTTCGGCAAGTAGGAGATTGAAGGTACTGCCATAATTCTCGTTCGCTGTTATTGCGATAGCATTGGATTGAGAGGGTGCTGAGTCGTCGGATATAACTTCCCATGTGGCGGGTTTACCTTTTCCTCTGGTTTCAGCCACCTTCCATCCAGGGGGCATCTCATTGCCACCATCGAAATTCCACAGGGCTTGAGTCTTATCAGTCGGTCCTCCAACAAAACTCAACGTGATAGCCGTAGATACTGAATGCCTCCAGTAGAGTTCATCGTTAAGAACCGCAATAGCGCAGATATTATCCATAGCCGGGTCAATCACAACATCATCTGCATTGGACGTATTGAACTTTCGTGACATCTCCAGCGTCCATCCTTTTCCATCATACACTGCTTTACCACGAACATCTGCTATGCTGCCAGTTGGCTGGCGGTGCTCAAAGGAATTTACTAAATCCCCTTCAAATCCAGTCGGTTTTGGTTTCAAGTAGTAGGAAGACTGACCTTCGTCGGCAATGCGAGCGACATATACCTTCCCATGTCCCCCCATTGAGTATTCTTTTCCATGCGGGATTTGCTTTTGGCTGATAATATGTCGTTTATCATCCACCCAACCAATGGGATTACCGCGACCTGCTTTCCAATGCCACACATCTGCCGTATATTCGTTTACCAAAGTCAGCATACTAATATCAAAATTCCCCGCCATAGGAAATTCCAGAGCAAACTGATCATCTGGCTTAGATGGGCGGTCATACTCTTTCTTTTCGTCATTCCATACATATGGATCGCGCATATCACTTTTGGTATTATCAGGCCAACTGGCAATTAGATAAAAGGTGTCGTCTGTATGGACAGCACGAAGGACTACCTGTGTTGGATGATCGCCGCCAATTGCCTCACGCACTATGACAGTAACTGGCTTGGCCCTCTGCCAAAGGTCATCTGGCTTTCCATCAATCTCCGGTGGCGTCTTGGTATAAGAAGATTCCCAGATGAGGGGCGGTATCTCGCTGGTCCATGGTTTGCTTTTTTCCTGTTTCGCGAGCCGAGCCTGACCTGCTGCTTCTGGAGATACTCCAATCAAGGCCGCCAGGATTACTCCGGTAACAAAAAGCGTTCTGATAGATTCCATCTCTATGTCTCCTTTCATAATTTTGTGATGTGTTGTTGTTTTAGATATAGGAAGATAATAATCGCATAAATTATAATCGAAATAGCTGCCGCTGGCAAGGCCACTCTTTGGTGGAACTGCACGTCTTCAGCAAAAATAAGAGAAATTGCCTTTAAATTAGGAAGCAATTCTAGCTCCGGTTTCCATAATTTTACAATTAATTCTTTTTGTTTCAAGGATTGTTTTTGCTTTTAACTGTTTTTCGTCTTTCCTCGCCGTTCTTCCAAGCAACCACAGATTGTTGCAACAAATAGTAATATCACCACAAACAAGACACGTTGAAACAATTTCACGATAATCTCCTTTACTCAACCAGGCCTGGATAGCTTTTTCTTACTAATAATTAAGTTGCTCCAGTTCCAAACGCTATAAACTACATTGCCAATGGTATTAATCTGTCTTTGTCGATCAATCCAAGGGAGGCCAACAAGTTGACCTGGGATGTATTGTAATGAACCACAGTCTCTGCATAACGAAGACGCGCCTGTGCATACTCATCCTGAGATTGCAGGACGTCAAGCATGGTCATAGTACCTGTATCAAAATTGGCCTGAATCAGCCGATAGGCTTGCTCGGCGGCAGTAAGTTGTTGATGTGATTTTGAAATCAACTCGCGATACATTTTACTGTCCTGCGTAAAACGAACAACTTGTGCCATCACCTCATCGAGTTGACGGTTCGCTTCGATCAAAGCTGATCGTTCGAAAGCTTTAGCCGAATTTACAGCGCCAAAGGAAGAAAGACTCCATTGCGATCCTGCCCCTGCTGAGAATCGCTGCTGATCCTTAAATGCAAATGATTTATCACCATCGTCTGATTTGATACCTCCAAATTGATAAATCACTCCTAACGCAGGGCCGAATCCACCCCACCAGGTGGCATGCGTTTTAGCTTGAATAGCTTCAACCATAGTTCGCACACTTTTAAGATCAGGTCGGTAACGTACAGCTAATTCCAACAATTTATCAAGTTCAATGTCATTACGGACAAGATCAATCAATGATAACTGAGTGGCTTGGGGAACCAAAGTCACGGAGGAGTTAAGATGGAGGGTAAGTGATAGGGATACTGATGCGTTATAAAAGGCATTTAGTGTTTTCGATAATTCTTGTTGTCGCTTTGCCAGGTGAGCTTGGGCTCTTGAGACATCGGCTGGAACCCCCGTTCCAGCTTTATTGTGAAGTTGATTTATACGAAGCAGCTCCTGGGCTTCAGAGACAGCTTGCTGCGCCGCAGCGATACGAGCTTGAGCGAGAACGAGTTCATAATATTGAACTGCAGCTTTTCGAAGAGTTTCAGAGATAACAGCCTGTTCTCGATGCTCCGATGCTGTCAGTCGCTTTTTAGCTGCGATGATTTCGTACTTTACTTTCCCTGGATTCAATACCCATTGCACTGCAATACTGCTCTGAAACGTATTGAAGCCTACACCAACCAGATTCCCTTCAGTAGCTCTCACCGAACCTTGGACATCCTGGAATGATACACTCGGCACCAAACTTGGAAAGATGCTGCCATATGCACTTTCGAGCATCCCCTTAGATGCCATTACCTGCTCTTTAGCCTGAAGTATATCAAAGTTTTCAGCAGCAGCAACACGGATAATAGTAGGCAAATTAATAGCTGAAATTTCACGATACATCGGCTTGATTTGCGAAGCATCAAGCTTGAGAAGTTCTTCAGATGAAGATTGTCGTGTAGGTGAGACATCAGGTCTTTCCAATACCGTTTCTGTTAGCTCAGGCGATGTGCAACCTCCCAAAAAAAGAATAATTGTGATTATCAACCATTTGATCATATACTGTCCGGATGTTTTCATCATTTTTATCACTGCTTTCCATTAAACTTAAAATGCGTCTGACAATGCCACTGATTCTTTCTGAAGGATTGCCGCTATCGGGGATCCTGGAGCAACGGTATTACTTGCTGAAGTAATAATCAAATCACCATCTTTGAGTTGACCACCAACTATTTCCACCCAGATACCATCATCATAGCCGATTTCAACATCGTACGACCTGGCGATACCATCTTTGGAAACGAGAACGGAGATATCTCGACCGCGAACGCGTATGGCATTAGATGGTATTAACATTGCATCTTCCTTAACTTCGAGCTTAACCGAAACCTGTGCATACATGCCTGGTGTAAGTTGACCGTTTTTATTATTCAGATCGACTTCGGCACGCATGGTACGTGTATTGGGGTTAAGTGCCATGGAAGTACGCATGATGGTGGATTCAACTATTTCATCATTGAGGCACTGGATTTTCATCTCAACTTTAGTTCCTGCCCTAACGAAGGGGACATCGGGCTCCGGAACATGAATAACAAGTCTGATTTTGTCAGTTTTGGCAAGAGCAAAAAGTGGTTGTGTTTGACCATCTGCCGCAGAGCGAACGAATGCTCCTGGATCAAAGTTTCTGGCAGTAATCACACCATCAAATGGTGCAGTGATGATCGCGTATTCCAAGAGGGTTCTCATTCGTGCCACTTCGGATTCAGCTACCTTTGTATCGGCCTTAGCGATTGCAAATTGGCTTAATGCTTCATCAAGTCCTTGCTGAGAAATCGCCTTATCCGCAGCAAGCTGCTCTTGCCTTTTCGCAGTAATCTCATCCAGTTTCTCACGCGCCTGTTTAGCTTCCAGGATTGCTTCGCATTGGTGTAATTTGTCTGCTATTTCGGGCACAGCAACCTCCATCAGGACATCTCCTTTTTGGACATAGCTACCTATATCTACATTAACCTTGGTTACAAATCCGCTTATTTTGGCATACAAATCAGCTTTTTCATACGCTTCCAACGTAGCTGGGATGTTAAGCATGCGAGTCAGGGGCCTGTGCACAACTCTGACAACCTCAACGGGCATAGCTTGTTCATTAAATGCTTTATCAGTGATACCAGGTGCGGTTTTCGGAGTCTGAGCAGGTTCTTTTTTTATTGAAGCTGCTCCGCCAGCAACAAAGGCTGCCACCAAAGCAAAGATTGTAAGTATTCCACAAATAATAGTAATGTTTCTTTTGTTCATAATTATGCTCCTATAGTAAGAGGTTCTATTGATAAATCTTTTTTATCACGCTTAAAAATCACATACAGGCATGGCACGACAATTATAGAAAGAACAGTAGCTGCCAGGACACCACCGATAATCGTTCTGGCGAGCGGCGCATTTGCCTCGCCGCCAGCGGCTCCGATGGCCATTGGGATTAACGCCAGCCAGGTTGTCAGGGATGTCATCATAATAGGACGGAGTCTAATCCATGTCGCCTCTGTGATGGCCTGCCTGACAGGGCACCCTTCACGCACCCGCTGTTCAGCGAATGATAAAAGGATAATGCTATACTCAACAACAATACCGGTCATCATGATAACCCCCATAAAAACAGGTATGCTCAGATTTGTTCCGGTGAGAAATAAAACTATTGCGACACCGATAAAACCAAGGGGAATTGTCAGTAGAATCACAAAAGGAATAGAAAACGAACGTAACTGTGCTACCATTACTAAATAGACCAGTACCATAGCGATGCCCAGGCCACT
>VRUL01000065.1:0-2639 GCA_019456145.1 Planctomycetota bacterium | reverse complement strand
ACAAAAGGAATAGAAAACGAACGTAACTGTGCTACCATTACTAAATAGACCAGTACCATAGCGATGCCCAGGCCACTGGCGAACTGAGTAAAGGCTGACCTCATGGTTTGAACTTCACCGCTCATCGTAATGTTATAACCTTTGCCATCATACTCACCGCCAACATCATAGACAATGCCGCGAGGCGTCTGTTTACGGTCAAGTTCCAGTACCGGCGAATCAGCCAACCGCTTTTCCATCTCCATAGCCACACTTCCAATGTCATAGCCAGAAAGTACATTGGCAAATACATCGATGGTTCTGGTTATATTCATATGATTGATTACAGCAGGACCGGTAGAACGGTAGAATTCAGCTACATTGCGCAGAGGAACAGGACGTGTCGTTGATGCTCCGGTAATAGGAACATTGCGAAGTGTTTCAATTGAATTTATATTGCTCTCGGCATATTGAGCGCCTATGAAGTAATGGTTGCCATTTGGTGCAATCCAGAACGCCGGTTCGAATCCGATGCTGGAGTTTACGGCTGTAACTACGTTTTTAATAACATCTTCCTGCGTCATACCTAATTGTGCTGCCTTGACACGGTCAACTTCGATACCTACTTGAGGATAGTCCATACGCTGGGCAATACGAACATCTACGGCACCTGGTATATTCGTTGTAATTCGCTGGACATGCTGGGCTATCTCCTCAATGGTAAACAAATTACTACCCTGTACTTTTATATTGATAGGCGAAGGCGAACCGAAGTTCAACGCAGCTGTCATCATTCCACCGGTATCAAAAGCAAACTCAACACCTGGAAATTCATTGTTCAACCGGCCTCGCAACTGCTCGACGTATTCAAACGTATTAGGCATCCCTTTCTTGCCTTTGAGTTGTACAAGGATAAATGCATCCATAGGTCCGGTGTTTGGGGTATAGGCTGCAGGCCAATCCATCAGCACCCCTGCGTTCGAGATCAAAATCCGCATGTTTGAATCAGGCTGACGTTCCTTTTTGGGGTATTCAGGGTCAGGCTGACCAATTTCTGACATCAAAACCCTCTCAATCTCCTCGAGAGTAGCTTCGGTCTTTTCAATACGCGTTCCCGAAGGCAAACGAACAAGGATCATAAACTGATTTGAATCGACTTGAGGAAATAGCTCCGTGCCTGTTCGCATCAACAAGAAAGTTGCAAAGATAAGCAAAACCACGGCGCCAAGGACCACAGCATATCGTATTTTTAAGATTTTTGTGATCCAGGATTCAAACAGAGGTGGTACATGAAAACCTACTCGTCCGCATTTATCACATTCACTTTTATCCGTTTTGGCACCTTTTAGGAACTTAGCACAGAAGCTTGGTATTACAAATATAGCAATGATGTAACTAGCACTAACAGCTAGGACTACTGTAACCGCAAGCGGCTGGAATAAAAACCGGGCAATCCCAGTGAGAAATACCACCGGAAAAAATACAACCGCAAAGGTAATTGTAGAGACGAGTATAGGCATGGCTACCTCGCGGGTTCCATCCAATGCTGCCTCAAAGCTTGATTTACCCATTCGCAAGTGTCGCATGATGTTGTCAAGAACGACTATGGACTGATCAACTAAAATGCCAATCGCCAGAGCTAACCCGCCCAGTGTCATGCTGTTGATTGTGTCGCCTGTACAGTAAAGACCAATCATTGCCACCAGCAGTGACAGTGGAATAGCAATGATGATCACAATCGTAGAGCGAAGGCTGCGAAGAAATATCAATACTACTACTCCTGCCAATATCGCTCCAAGAGTGGCCGCTATTTGTAAACCACGGATGCTGCTGCGAACATACGTGGACTGATCCAGAACTACTTCTAATGCTAAATCCTCTGCCTCCGGATTCATCTCACGCAATCGCTGTAAGATACGTGCCAATTGAGCTTTAATGGCATCGACGATCTCAAGGGTGTTGGCCCCGGGCTGTCGATAGATAGGTATGTAAACCTGGCGGCGACCGTTGATTCGTACGATATTGCTCTGAATCTGATGTGAATCTTTAACCTCACCAATATCACGAATGAAAACGACTGCATCCCCGTCTGTTTTGATGGGCAGATCATTGAGTTGTTCAACTTTTTCAGGCATTGCGTTTGAGATGATTTGATAGTCTATGTCACCAAACTTGGCATTTCCAGAGGGTATAAAAATACTCTGGGCGTTGATTGTTTTGACGACGTCCATCGGCGAAAGACCTCGAGCTTCAAGCTCCATTGGATCAACGTATGCCAGGATTCGTCTCAAAACACCACCATATACGGCCGGGGCAATTACGCCCTGAATACTCTGTAAACGGTTTCGTAGCTCATAATAAGCAACGTCATACAGTTCTTTTTCGGTCATAGTCGGGCTTGACACACTAACAAGACAAAGTGGGACAGAAGCCGTAGGATCAAATGGCATCACCATAGGGGGAATAGTCCCTGGTGGAAGATAAAACATATCAGACATTGCATATGAGGTTACCTGAGACATAGCAGTATCTAAGCTTATACCTTCTCGAAAAAAGTCTTTTACTATACTGACACCGAGCAAGGCCTTACCTTCCTGATGTTCGATACCAACCGATTGACCGGTCCACCGCTCCAGTCGACTCATAATGTCACGCTCCAT
>VRUL01000064.1 GCA_019456145.1 Planctomycetota bacterium | reverse complement strand
ATAGGGCCCGGATACTGGACGGCATCATTGACCTCAACGATCTGCCAGGAGTAAGTCGTGCTTGCGATAAGGTCTCCCGGGGGATTATACTCCGGTTGGAATATCGTAAGTAAATTTGCTACAAGAGGCATACTGCACGGGTCAGTGCCGAAGTAAACCTGGTCACTATCGGCCCCGTCTCCTCGCGTCCAGGTAAGATTTGCATCTACGGCCACATCCACGGCTAAATGCGCGGGGTTCGGGTTGCGGGCCGCCTGTGTGTCTGCACCAAGCATGGCCTCTTGAATCTCTTGCTGTGTCAGCGCGCGGTTGTAGATGCGAGCATCATCAATCATACCGAGAAAGTTGTTACCACCCTCATGGGTCACACCGATACGAACAGTGGCCGTGTCAGCCGCTCCTGGTAGATTAATTCCTGATTGGCTTGTACCTGCAGGTTGTCCATTGATGTAATAGACGTGTTGGCCGCCTGATACCATTGCACAAACGTGTACCCATTCATTGAGCGGCACTTGCCCGCTACTGTTAGAGCCAACATAACCACCACCGCTTGTTGTGCTAAAATGAAGTGTACCACTCGAGTGGGTATAAAAGCTATACGAGCGTGGATCGTTAGATTTTGCAAGAATCGCTTGCCAGTCTCCACCAGCGCTGTTATGCCTTTGGGCATTTATCCAGGCCATTACAGCAACTTCAGTGTCCACCGTCAGGATGGCGGCATGCGGCACCTCCACAAAGTCATCGACACCATCAAACTGCAAAGCCATTGCGAGCTTCCCATTCACCCACTGTGGACCGCCCTGGAGGGTACCGTCGTTGCCATAGGCAGTCATGTCAAAGGCGGTGATCCCGGCGCCCTCATCAAAACTCCATAAACCGACAAGGCTTGGATCGGCACCCTCGGTGACACTCATCGCCAGACTCAGCACCAAAATAAAAGAAATGAACAGAATTGAATTCCTATACATGACAGTCCTCCATAATAAAAGGTTAAAATACCTGCATCTCGGCAATGTGCCGAAACAGCTTAATTATTTTCAACACGCATCGAAAACCCTCGTTCTCGGTGTATTACATGCCCGTCTCGAACAACCTCCAACGAAAAAAAGAATGTATAATTCAACCACAGCAGAAAAGCAAAACGTACAAGGCTTGCAGGCCTTTTTCCCCAGGGACCTCATAAGTATGCTATTCAGCACGTGTTCTCAAAACTCCGATACATTAAGATTACTACATTTGCCCCGAGATTGTCAACTTTTTTTCCCGTTTTTTGTACTTATTACCGGCATAATCGGCCAAAATGCGGATTTCACCGGTAGAAACTTCTCTTACTTCGTTCGATATCTCTACCCAGCCCATTATTTTGGCCGGCAACTAATCACTAACCAATCGGTCAGATACTATAAAGTCTTTGACCGACACTATGTATATCTGCGATAATTGAAATGCTTAATATATGTGAGGGGAAGAAAACGTTTTTTCTAACATAAAGCCAAGGGAAATATCAATGAAAAGCGAAGTGAAGCTAAGTAAAGCGAAATGGCTGGTTGAGCCGGGCTGTGTCGTTCTTGTAACATCCGGTACACTGGAAAATCCGAATGTGATGACCTTTAGCTGGCAAACACCTGTCAACAACGCTGATCCATGCCTTATACTGTTGGCTATAAGCCATATCAGGTATTCTTACGATTTGATAAAGCAAAATCATGAACTGGTCATCAATGTTCCTGGCGAAGAGCTGCTCGAACAAACTCATTTTGTCGGTACCGTAACCGGTAAACACATCGACAAGTTCAAAGAAAGCGGTTTGACTCCAGTTTCCGCTAAGATAGTCGCCCCTCCGTTGATAGAGCAATGTGCCGCACATTTGGAATGCCGCGTTGTGCAAATCTTCAAAATGCAAACGCACGATTTGTTGATTTGTGAAGTTGTTCGAGCAGCAGCCGATACAGACCTGTTTGACGGCAAATGGATCCCGGAAAAATTTCACACATTACACTACCTTAGCGGCAACAACTACGGCGTGATGGAGCGCACAATTGTGGCCCATGCCAGGCTTAGCTTTCTCTAAATCAAGTTACGGAATAATCTTAATTGCAAGGTATGCGGCATTATTGTCCTCTGAAAATTCCAGGATGCTATTTTTGTAGTCCACTATAACGCCGAGCCAATATATTTGACCGACAGTCAGAGGAAAGGTTTGACCTAAAACAGTCATATTTGAAGGGATAGTTAAGGTGAGTTTTTTGGTAAAAGGTCTGTCTCTAGTAAGAGTAAAAGTGCGTGAATCGAAACGGTAGTCCATGGTGGTTATATTATTGTTTGATGAAATATAAAAACCGACCTTAACACCGCTCAGGTCATAGTAACCATTATTTTCATAAGTAAACTGAACTTTGTACGAAGTACCCTTCTTAACTTTATAAAGCCTTACTCCTAACCCATCAACTCCTATTTCCTCAGCCCAGTTTCCTGAAACAACATTGCCACTGTTAACATAATACATCTTTGTCAAAATATGCAAGCTGTACTCGTTGTCTGTTCCGCCTTTCTTCCAGAATTTCCAATGGCTTACCGACAGATCTTCCTTTAATATGTTGCCGGTCATTCCATACAGATAAATTTCACCGTTTACGGCATCTTCGCCGACATAGGCACGTATCTTGCCGGCATTGGCATGAAGATGAGACATGTCTTGCCCCATGATATTAAGACGGCGATTCTCATGAAGAAGTCCTAAGGCATGGCCCATCTCATGCAGTGCCGTGGTTACAAACGACCGGCGGCTGCCGCCATAGACATTGCCCGTATAGCTATTAATAAACGTGGCTTCTTTGCTGAACTGATTGGTGGTATAGGACCAAGAGACTGCGTTATCAAAGACAATGTCGGCCTTCTTAATATATTCTTTATTTCCAAGGCAATAATAATCCGTGTAGCATGTGGCTGAGCCACTTGCCAGCGTGTTGCTAAACCATACTTCGGTATTCTTGTTCGTCCTGGACACACTGGTATCGTTCCAGTATACAGAGTCTGAATAGGTAAACCCCCCCGGGGCCTGGTTCCATCTGCCCAAAGCTCTGACCAGGGCCGTTCGGCGCGAAGAACCGCTCTTAAAGCTATTTGTTCCCGCATACCATTTTATGTACTTTCCATCCCATGTATATGGATCGTCGCTGCTTTTGCACTCCAACCAGGCATAGCCTTTGGCATCTTCAATAAATACACACGATGCAGTTATTACCAGTCCCAATATACCGGCAAATATACGTTTATTCATAATTAAATCTCCTTTTTAATTGAAACAGGCTGGGTCGTCAGGGTCATTACACTCGAGCCATACGCCGAACACGGCCGCTGCGTCAAAGAAATCGACATGACAGTCAGGCTTACCCTCCGGCCCGGATACATCGCCAATGAGAGGTCCATCATATAGTATCTGGAATTCGCACGGAGTTTCCGGAAGAACAGGATTGCTGTCTGTAAGTTCAAATAATCCTTTTTCTACTCGTTCTTGTTCGAGTATCACAGCAAGATGATTCGGATCCAGGTCGTCGAGCCAGGGACGGGTAAAAACGGGCTCGGGTTCTTCCACATCGTTAGGCTCGTCATCCGTTAATTCTATCCCATAAAAAGGCAGGTTCGGATCCGGGCTTACAAACTCAATGCCGCAATCTCCCGGCGGGACACCCGTTCCACATTCATCAAGAACAACCCGAGCTATGAACGCACCAAAATCACTTTCAGTGGCGTGCTCTCCGGGCAAAACAGGCACGTCATTGACGTCATTGGGGTCTTCTTCACCTTCGCCATCATCATAAACTTTGAGCAGTTCAACGTGACCAATTGTATTTGAGAGAACATCAGGGATTTGCTGAACATCGCCCAAAATGAATCCATTGGGTTCGCCGCCGAGAGCACCGGATATCAACCGCACCTGCTGACCGTATTCATTGTAGATCATATTGATCGAGGTCGGTTCATTGGGATCATCCAGAATCCGAAACCGTCCCCCGGCCCAGTTGTAAAGAAGGCAGGGAGTGGGGGTGTTGCCTTTAACAAAAAGAAAGTCACGGTCATTCACATCGAAAAGAGGAACGCCCGACACCGTTAAAAAGGAGGTGTATAGCGGTTCGCCTCCAGGCCCCACTTCACAGGGATCAGGTACATCAGATTCTCCTCCTTCAAAACGCAAAACCACTTTCGGGTCACGGGTAGAAAGTGAACCCTTAAAGATCTGCTCAACGCTGAAAGTGACAAAGGTATGCGCCATGTTGGAACCGTCGACATATACCGGATTACCATCTTCATATACCGGCTGGCCAAAAGGATCCAGCTTCGGGTCAGATTACGAATTTTTGTACTCTACTCTCGTGACTTTACCCTTAAAAATTAAGCCCGAGTTCCTGACATATTCAGCCATATCAAGTGACGAGTCAACATCTGCCCGGGCAGGCGGGCAATCAAACAAAACAAAGGCGTAAATCCCCATTAGAATATATGCGGAATAACAACAGATATGTTTCTTGCGGAACATTGGTAAAGCCTCCCAAATAAACCAAAGTATCATTTAATCACCATATAAGACTATATCTGTCATATTACTAAATGTCAACATAAAAATTGTAAATCCATAAGATTAGTAATATCAGAGACTTAGAAAATTTACAGAAAATGACGAACGTTTTGAACATACGTTTGTTGCACTTCGCGTGAGTGTATTGAACATCTTTCACTTCTGACCTTGCGGTTGTAATGTGTGAAGGCAGTTGGCTACGAAGTCTCTTATAGTAGGACTGGGCCACCTTTTGGAAAACTTGGCAAATCCTCGTTAATGTATGCCCACGGCACAGCGCATTGTGTCCATATCTGGTGGCTTGGCTTGATCGATGCCGGTTCATCCAAACTTCCTGCCTGGATCCAAACCAAATTAGGATACGCTTGGGCTATAGCAAACAGAGGCGAGCCGCATTTCGGACAAAACTCCCGAGTAATTGTGTTCCCACTGTCCCCCGTAGTTGTGTAGCCTTTAACACGGCCGGAGACAATACGGAGGGCGGCCGCTCGCGTGAGCACTCCAACGGTGTAGGCACCACCCGTAGCTCTTCTGCAGTCGTGGCAGTGACAATAGGTTGCTCCTTCAAGCTCGCCGGTGTATTCGTATCGCACAGAGCCACACAAACATCTGCCACTCAAAATCTTTTTCATATGTTCTCCTTAGTTTTTACAGGCCCAACATAGTATCATATCTGGTATTTCCCATGTAACATTGTATATCCTTGCTCAACTACGTCACTGAGTCTCATTTCTAATAGAATATCAAGTCTGTCTTGAAAATTCAAGCTTCCGTATCGACTCTTTCCTTCTGGCCTTGCGGCTGTAAAAAGTGAGGATAATCCGACAACCGTTCTACAACCAAAAGGCAAATAGCGTGTAAAATCGCAAAAGTTTTAAATCCACAAGGTTGGTAATGTCAAAGACTTTAAAAAATCTCAGAAAAATGATGAACGTTTTGAACATACTATTGATACTGGGCACTGCGGTGGATACGGAAAAGACTTCAACTGCTCACAATACAAAAATATTTTTTTTGCTTCTGCCATTTTGTACCTTTGGTTGTGCACTGATAGCCGCAACAATACCCGAAATCAAACCGAAAAATGCATAGGAAAACAGCTTAAACCAAAACCCTGATATACTAAAGATAAAATGTGGATTAAGACCTGTTGGCAAAATCATTCTTTTAGCCAAACAAACAAGATTAGCAGCAACTCCGGCAAGGCCAATCGCCAGAATCATTGCCGCGCCTGAAATTTTGTTTTTCTCGAGAAAATTTACAGTCCAATCCAAAATTAAACCCGCAAGCACGATCATCGGCATACCTATCACGCCACCGGCAAGGTTGGCTCCCAGAGAATACGTTGTCAAAGCTGTAAACAAAGCTCCTGCTGCAGTACCGATCTTACACCCACCATGCAACCTGGCAATAAGCACCGGCGTCATCCAAAAAAACGCCTTATGGCCGGGCATACCGAGATTTAAACGAACCAGGGCTATGAATAATCCGGCTATAACTCCAACAGAAATGGAAACCAATAACATTTTAAACTGATGACTTCGTACTATGCTGCGAAGGTTTACTTTTCTTGCGGTCGATAGGAATCCAGGCATTTTCTTTTTCACTCCATACTACAATTAACACAGGTTTACCATTAATTAAACGGGGACGCACCCAACCGAGAGTATCATATACATCGGTGTGGTCCGGCTGATGGCAATTAGTTTTATATTGAATTTCAATACCGATTTCATTATATGTTTGGGCATTGACACGACGAGGCAGTTCACGAAGGCCGGGCATATCGATAAAACGGCCATCATTACCTTCTGACCGCAGCCCTACTGAAGCAAGCGCCCCGATAACTCCCAGGCAATTTCCTCCAAGGCCGCGTAATTTAATACCACTGCCATTAGCAAGTTTAAAGGATTTTTCAATTGGCAGGATTTTTTTTTGTGCTGCCTGGCCAAAATCAAAGACCTCTTTTGTAACATCATCGCTAAATGCCATGCATACCCCCGGGTCAGAACCTGGCGCTGACACACAGGCTACGAAATCAAATGCAAAATCAACTGCCCTTATACCGTTTTTACTTTCTACAGCGATGCATGCTCCGCTATTATGTGATGTATATGGTATCGCTCTGTCAAACAGAAACTGATGTCTTGTCACGCCTAACGATTTCATGCCTCTTTTTGTAAGCTCGGCACACAGATTTCGAGCTAACCTACCGGTGCCGGGACTGGTTGGGTTGTCGGTATCATCTATTCCTATCAGGATTGTTCGCATAATAAGCTCTTAGTTAAACTCTCTTTTTGGGCTTTGTTTTACCATATGCACCGAGCCATCAAGGGTAATATAATTAACACCTTTTTTATACCAGCGATGTGCTGTCGGCATATTGCTGAACCAACTATCACTAAAGACCCATTTATCGTCTTTCATCATATCACTCAATAATCTCGGCCATGGTAGTTTCTTAAGAAAAAAGGTACTCAAATATCTATCTGTAGGTCTGTCGCTAAAACTGTAATAAAAATAGCCGATATTTCCGTTACGGAAATTATCTTCGGAATATTTCAGGTCATCCGCTTTCTCACTCGGACAATAATAAATTTTTGATACCTGAATATACCCGCCACCAGACAAACTTTCGATCAGGCCGGTATGTGTGTTGTGAAGTTGTTTGTCAACAGGCAGCCTGGAATCATTTTCACTGGCATACATCAAGCATCCCAGTAGAAGGTTTCTCTGGTTACTTCTGCAGATAATCAATTTAGACTGATCTCTTGCTCTTCCTAAAGCAGGTACGATCAATGCCATTAGAAAGCTTATTATTCCTATTACAACTAACAGTTCTACCAATGTAAAACCGCTTTTGAAACGTTTAGACAATTTTATCTCACTCCTACAAGCCAATTTCCAGTCATTATCGCAAAATCAGCGAAGTCTACCTTCAAATCACCATTTAGGTCTCCGTCAACAGTTACTGCAAAAGTCGAAACTTTTTTGGATGTGTTGTTGGTATCGATAAAAGCCCTGTTGGTATGGTAAATGGTTGGTTCAGGGTCATCGGCGATATAGCCGTAAACGCTAAATACAACCGGTGCCGGGACATAATCGAAAGAATAGTCAACGGTTATGGTACCTCCCAAAGGTTCAAGGTTTGTGACACCTGAAATTCCGTAAACGGTAACCATAGCCGTCTCGAATGCATAGCTTATTGGCTCAACGTTAGGGTCTGTTATTGAATAAAACCCACTCGGCCTGCCGTATTGATTGTCATAGTAAACAAAGTCATTCACATCCAGAACATATGATGTTTGTCCCGCCAAGTTAACTGTCATTGAAAAATCAGCATCCAGATTGGCTGTTCCAACTGCGATTAATAGCAGGATGTCAGTGAAATAATTGCCGTCACCGGTATTGGTTATTTTGAAGCTGCCGGCTTTATCTTTGGAAACAAGATGGCCTTCCATCAAACCGCCATGAATAAATTTCAACGCATTCATACCTCTGGCCTTATTGCCGGTTGCTGCCTGAACAAATGAAATCGGATACGAGGCTTCTATATCACCATCATCTGCCGCATTTACTGGATACATATTTGGATCATTACCACCAAGGAACTGTATCCAGGAATCTTCCGATAATTCATCCCACGGAATATAGTCCGCTGCTTTCGCAGGACAAATCACACCAATAACCCCAAAAAGACAAATCAATAATATAGTTCTCCCAAACAATTTCATCTTAACATCCTCATGTTCCTTACTGTTTTAATCCGGGATTTCCCGAATAACATTGTACATCCTTGCTCAGCTACTCCGCTACGCTTAATTTCCAACATAATATCAAAATTTTCTTTCAAACACCAACTCCGAAATTTTGATGACCCTGAGGCTGTAAAAAGTGAGGATAATCCGTATCCCTTCGGGTGAGATTCCAAACAGCCATTTATCCTGGAACATATAAGTTTTGCCGTACTTTGGCCTACTTGACAGAGACAATAAACTTATGTACAATAATCATGCTCAAATTAACGGTTTCAAATAAGTAAAAGATGAGGTATATCATGACAGCAAACCTAAACCGCCGCAGCTTCTTAAAGAAATCTATTTTTTCGACAACCGCCGCATTAGGTTTAAGCCTTGAAGAGAAAGCGTTATTGGCAAGGGGAACAAAAAAGTCCCCTGCCGGGCTAAAAGAGAGTTCAGCTAAAGGCATGCCGATGGGCAAAATCGGCAATATCAAGATTAGCAGGCTATTCGCCGGCGGCAATCTAATCAGCAGCTTTGCCCACAGCAGAGATTTGGTCTATGTATCTTCATTATTAAGGAATTATTTCAGCGACGATAAAGTGATGGAAACTCTCGAAATATGCGAAGAGACAGGAATAAACACAGCTATATTGAGACTTGATAGCCATTGTATAGGCCTTCTCAAGAAATATTGGAATGAAAGAGGCGGCCATATACAGTGGATCGCACAGATTAAAATAAAAGATAAAGACCTGACTTCCGAAGCAAAAAAAGCTATCGACAATGGAGCCATCGGAGCTTACGTGCACGGCGGTGTCGCAGACAGTTTCGTCGAGGATGGCCGTGTCGAGCTTCTTGGAAAAGCCGTTGACTTCATTAAACAAAACGGTGTAATCGCAGGCGTTGCAGGCCACAGTGTGGAAGTGCCCATTGCATGTGAAAAAGCCGGGATCAATCCCGACTTCTATATGAAGACCTTACACAGTCACAACTATTGGTCTGCGAAAAGAGGACCAGAGCACGACAATATATGGTCTCGAACTCCGGAAAAAACTGTCGAATTTATGAAAAAAATCAAAAAGCCATGGATCGCTTATAAGGTTATGGCTGCAGGAGCAATCCATCCCAGGGACGGTTTCAAATATGCCTACGAAAATGGTGCCGATTTTATTTGTGCAGGAATGTTTGATTTCCAGGTTAGAGAGGATGTAATTATCGCAAAAAATATTTTATCAGGAAAAATGCCCAGAAAGCGCCCCTGGAGAGGGTGAGAAAACTTACAGCATCTAACAAAACTACCGCAACTCCAGTGATTCTTTGAGTATACGAACGTGGTGCATCTCCTCTTTAATAATATCATCGATTTTATCCTTACCGGCCTGAGCAGAAACAAAATCCTTCAAACCAGTGTAGAAGACGATGGTATCCTTCTCCTTCTCAATAGCACATTTGAGAATATCTGTTATGCTTTCTTTGCCGGTCAGCTCTACAGCGGGATCCATTCTATTACCAAAAACAGCGAGGCCGGCCATTGACTGCGCATCAAAGACCACATCATTCTTAGTTTCGAAAGTCCTGAGTTTCGGGCCCTGTACAAAAAGATCCTTTCGCATGCCCGCGAAGAACTGTTCGTGTGCCTTTTCCCATTCGGCCAATTGAAGAAACATCTTGTGAGTGTTAGAATCATCAAATAATTCCGCCGCTCTACGGTAAAATTTAGCACCGTTGCGCTCGATCTTTTCAGCTATCTCAAAAATTTCAAAAGCGTTAAATTCTACAACCATTCTTGCTCCGTTCATAACATTACCAACTTTTTCTCAAACGGTCTTTCTTTGTTCGTTTTGGACCGTTGATATTATACCCGTATAAAGCCGTGTTGGCCACCACAAGTTAATATTGAGGTGCCCACAAATCCGTTCTCACTTTAGAACTTCTTGACGTATTCGAGGAACTTTATTGCCGTTTTATCGAGATTTTCGATGTGCCCCCCACCCTGGAGCACCTCACACATTTCATAGGCAATATAACCCTGATACCCGATTTCTTTAAGCGTTTTGAAAAATGATTCGTAATCAATAAAGCCTTCTCCCATCGGGACTGCTCGAATTAAAACATCACGCTGGAGATAATTGGTCAGGTTATGTTCATAGCGATATCGAGGTAAACGCACATAATCGGCCGCAGTAGTGTGAACGATAAATGGCTTCATCTTCAAAACAGCAGCCCTGATTTGGTCACGGCTCAAACCCTGTAAAGCCGGAGCCCACGCATCAAAAGCCGCCTTAACATTCGGCAAATCGACTTCCCTGAGAAGCCAGTACATAGTATCGTGGCCGACTCCAATGTCGTGGTGATTCTGCACGGCAAGGGTAACTCCATATTTTGCTGCTTTTTCTCCGGCAAGCTTTAATCCTGTAACCACCATGGCATATTGTTTGTCAAAAGGTATGCCTGGGCGTTCATAGCCGGTGAATATCCGCACCATGTCGGTTCCCAAATCACTCGCTAATTTGGCCAATTCTCCAACATAACAAGCCTGAATCTCCACGTTGGGAACGCCAGGCTTATCAACGCCCGCCGTAAAATCCGTATATCCGGCAAGACACACCAATTCAAGACCAAGACTTTCAATCCTGCGGCGCAGCGCCTTTCGCGCAGCAGCATCGTAATCTAAAGGCGAGACGTGAGGCCGTTTAGCCATCAACATTACTCCATCAAATCCGAGCTTCTTTGCCTTGACCAGAAACTCCTCGACGTCCAATTTTGCCTGGCCCCGCCAAAAACCTGCATAGCTGACAGAATGCAGACATGTCTTTCCCTTGAAATCCTTAGCATTACCTGTGGGAACCTTTTGGCAGAATACTTCCCGGCAAAAGACTGAAACTACAATCATCAAAACAAGGCCGAACTTACGCATCGCCAAACTCCTTTTAACTCAACAAATTTACGGTGTTTCGGACGACTGATTTCTTTACATCAGCCATCTTATAATTTTCGAACCACAGTATAAACAAAAATCGTCCTGAGTGAAAACATCACCAGTTTTTTTTCTGCTGGCGCGAGCCATTTCAGTTTTTCAAGCCCCCAGACACATTTTTTTGCCTTTGACCCGCCACACTGATGGCGGACAAGCATTGGGTTTGATTGGGTTTGTTTTGGCATTAAATTGGCTTTGATTGGGTTCGTTTTGGGTTCGTTTTTCCCACTTTGACCAAGTGTCTTATTTTCATAATCCTTTGTTAATACTTTATTTACGTTCATTTGGGCTTTCCCGAAATTGGGTTCGTTTTGCATAAAAATACTTCGCTCGTCGCTCGTATTTAGTTAGTAGTTCGTAGTTCGTAGGTCATAATTGGCTGGCAAATTAGGCTGGATAGGCGGCTTGCGTAGCTTATAGTAGGTAGTTCGTTGTTTATAGTTAGTAGTTCGTGGATCATAGTTAATTGGTTCATAGATCTTAGTTCGTGGTTGTTCCGCCATAGGCGGATCTTCGTCTTCGACTTAGATATTCATTAACGATTAAATTTGACTTGGGCCTGCTGGCTCTATGTCCTTGCCACGCTGTGGCTTACGGCGTGCAATCTGAAATGTCATCTTCGCCTGCTGGCGGTTTACGTTTGCCTACTGGTAAACATACAGGTATTTTAGCAGATTTCCAAACAATAGACAAGGAAAAAATAAAAAAAAGGACTTTTTTTGGCCGGGGATTTTTGTTGTAAACCCCGTTAAAAAGCAGGGCTTTCTTTCTAACAGGGCAAGCAGCATGGAAAAGTATTGGAGATTCGTTAAAAACACTATTTTCTGGAATTAGCAGCCTTTTTCTTTAGGGGAAAGA
>VRUL01000063.1 GCA_019456145.1 Planctomycetota bacterium | reverse complement strand
TAAAATATGAAAAAAACTCTAAGATTAAGCTCCAAAAAGCAACGGCAGAAGGCGGCGAAGGCGAAAGATAAACTATTAGAAGCAAGTATAGATAAAACCGCAGTTTCTTGTTTAAGGCATCAACAAGGAGTTAAAGAAAGATGCTCTGAACTGCCGGATCAACAATTACTCGACGGTCCAAAGCGTCACTGAATCCTGGTCTTCAACGAAAACTCGGTTGCCAGCCACAACTGGATGTGCGTACACAGGTGTATCGGCCACCTTGTACTTCGCGATCTCGGTGTATCCATTCTGATTACACACCCAAACTACTTAGGCTCTACACTCATTGATGCCATCAAAAGAATCAGGAACTAACTGCAACCAGAAGCTCGCCATCTGGTGAGCAGTCGAAGCATGGTGTAGATATCTCATGCACGAAATCGTCTCTACTTCTTATCCAGTTCTGCCAGTAATCCATCCGGCACCCGGGCGGCAGCTACTTTAGGCAGCCCATCTTCGTCTGTATCGAAGATCACCCACTTGGAATCAGGACTAAAATAAGGATGCGGATGAGTGTACTGGGGCTTCCGACAAGTCGCCTTACTGGGGCATAAAATGCGTGTCTTCCCGGTAGCTACTGATCCGACTACAATCAGGCTCTCATATTCAATAGGTTGATGAATATATCGCCTGGGATCATTTGCTGATCGGCCTCCAATGGCCCGAATTGGTCCGTGGCGGGTATCAGCTACAAAAAAACGTCCGTCACGCGAGCTGTTACAATGCCAATACATATACCCGCGAGCGATAGCTTTTGGTTTGGTATCGCCCGGCCCGATAGTGAATATGTTGCCCTGTTCTGCTTTGGTCTCCATCGAACCTATCGTTGTAAAGAGGATATGTCCCGTCCTGCCCAGCCAGCATTGATGCCCTTGTACAGGATCGGTAACCGGCTTGCCGACCGGCAAAGGTCGATAGTTCTGTCCCTGTAGATCTATCAGGAAAAGGGTGATGCCAAGGCCGGTCTTCTGCTTAATGAGTTTTCCCTGCTCGACGATACAGCTACGATCATATTGAATCATCAGATCCTGACCACGTTTCGGATCCACCTGTGGATGCGAATTGTAAATACCGGGTCGGCCTTCAAGGATCACCTTGACCTGGCCGCTTTGAAGATCAATTTTAGCGATACCATAGAGTCCATCGCCAAGAGATACGCCGTCAATAAGATAACGATTGTCTACAGTAACAGATCCCATAGAAGTCAGGTGAAGCGCCGAACCGTGAAGATCAATATTGTGTTTCTCTAAAGTTGTGATATCAAGCCGTACAAACTGCTTAACTTCTGCATCCATGCAATCGATGTTATTGTAGCTCTTGTCCTGAGCGAGGTCCAAGGGCTTTGAATAATAGAAATACTTATTATCCGGTGAGACCGCCATACAGCGCATACCTAATGCTCTTTCCTCGACTCGCTGGGTCTTGCCTGTTTCCAGATCGGCCCGCCAGATTTCGGCATCGCAATAAGCCTGCCAATCGCCTGTCTTTAAATCTCCCTGTTGTCCTAATTTCAGGTAAATGACATAGCGGCTGGCCGGATCCATATAAGGTACTTCGCCATAGATGTTATTGTACATGCCCGGTCCGGGACTGATGATGCGCACCTGTGGCGAGACTCCTTCGATGTTTTTATCCTGATGTTCGTCAGCCGGGACGGTAACCGGCACGATTAGTGTTATAAACACAGCAGCTATAATGAACTGGTGGAATTTCATATTTTCTGTCCTTGTTTTACTCTCCAAGCTGAGTATTAGCATAACACCCAACAGAGACAGAGAAAAGAAAAAATTGTAGCCGATGAAAGCGGCGGAAATGGCAGTCACTTCAATTTTGGCAGCCTTGGCAGAGCGGACGATCCAGCGACTCTGTAAGGAATTGAGATCGAAACAGTCAATCGTTGAAATAGTGCGATAATTTGAGGATAACATTGTGGGAGACGAAAATACAAGAAATCAAAGAGCTTTTTCCACTGAGGCCGGTAAGTGCGAGGTTAACAAGATTTCTGTCAAGGCTCATTCAGGTGAGAGGAAGGGGTGTAGCCCTTGACAAGTACACACGTTCTGAATAATTCCCGAAAATCCTGCTTGACAGACGTCCATTGTCTGCTGTATATTTTTAGAGTTCTACGTTAGACGCTGCAAATAAAAAAAGAAAAATAATTGCAGGAGGTTCTCTGGTGTTGAAAAAAAGCTATTTTACATTGTTCACTTCCTGCCTGGCGCTCGTGTTCGTCTTGCCCCTGGCACCCCTGATCGGCGCCACCAATCAGATTCAGAAAGGAGAGATGGCCGGATACCTGCTGGTCCCTAACGATAGAGTTCCAGAGACGTATAACGCCGGGTTCTCGATTTATGTAGCAGCTTGGCCTTTGTTGCAGGAATATCCGGGGCGCCGTTTCCAAACAGGTCTGTTCGGCACCTGGATGCACGCTCAGTATGACGATCCTAAGCCTTCTGGTAGACTGTATTCCGACATTGAGGGCGGCCTGGGCTGGTGGCGTGACACGCGATTCGCCACGGAAACGCCGAAGTTCATTATGGGAGGCGTAGCCCTGAATTTCGTTGCATGGGCCAACGGACCCGGGGCCGGTAAAGGAAGGGACTGGGATAAACCCAAAGGCAAATACGGTGTGGCACAACTCAGTCCCTGGGTGCTGTGGCCCCCCGATGGCCTGAATCTCAAACAAGGCACCTGCGGCCAACTGTTCGGCTACGGATACCTGCCGCTTCCGCTCACCGAGGCCAAATCCACCACCGCCGGGAAAAACGTTCCTACCGGAAATAACTGTTGGACCTTGTTTCTAAACACGCGAAACTTCAAAGGCCCGGTTGCTTTCTTTACCCCCTATTTCTTCTCCCGCGTGACTGTGGACGACCCTTGCCTGGGTGGAATGTTTCTGGATAGCCGTCCCTCCGGGCCAAATAGAGCTTTGCAGATGGAAACCCAGTATATCCCCAGCGTCCAATCCACTGACGAGAAGGGGGAGATCTACGCCCGCATAGCCCCCACCTCGTTTCCCCGAGGGCCGAAGGGCGATTCGGCGGTCGTGCACCGCGTTACCGCCTACAACAAGAAGGCGCTCTGGGATGCCGTGAAGGCCTGGTTTGAAGGCGGGCCCCCGGCCAGCGGAGCCATTGACCCCTCGGGAGCCGTTGTGCACAACTTTCCCGGACGAGGCAGGTCAACCTGGAGGATCTATAAGCCCCGTGCCCCAAGGGAAAAAAAGGTGTCTATTGCCTGGGATTCTTTTGCGAGTTCTGTGGCGCCTGATTCAAGTACCTACGGGTTCCGGTGGGACTACCAACTGGTTACGAAAAAAGATACCAAGGATGGCCCACTGGTGACGCTCCCCGAATACTATCACCTGGTGAAAGATGATAATAAAAAGGCTCTGTGGGTTGTGGTGCAACCCAAAGACGTTCCGGCTGAAACAGGACTGGCCAAGGTTAGCTTTAGTCGGCCCCGCCAGGAACCCTCCCAACCCTACGTCACTCCTGACGATGCCCAGAGTTGCTGGAAGAAGCCTGGCCCCGCGGCAGGACCTTTCCAGGCCCATCCTGGGGACGGTAGCGTGGTGACGTACTACTGGTATCGATTCGCCGACCAGCCTGCATTACTCAACGCCGATTTAACCGATATTGAGCGCCAGAGCCTGCAGGCACGGGTGGAAAAACTCCATCGGAACTGGAAAAAAGACCGCGACTACCTGGCGCCACCCACGATTGGAAAACTGGCGGATATTGACCCGGCCTTGATTGTAACCCCGCCGCCGGGCCTGGAGGCAGGGTATGTACCCATCGCCACAAGACAAGCAGCCCAAGAATAGGTTAGCTTCGGCCCAATGTCGTTCGCAGCCTCGGCTAAGCAGGGTTGAAAGGAGATATGATTTCCCCGCTCAAGTGTCAGTAGCACGCTCATGCAATACAATACCAAGATTTTCCTCTCCCCCACAACCCACAGATTCGGAGTAGTCTCGATAAGAGTAGGCTTCGGACCTGTTCCACAGAACAATCACACCACTGTCCACCTTTCCAATCCGGTGGTTTAATTCCTGCCCAATTCTCCCTCTCCGTACACTCTCTTTTTGGTGCGCAGTGGAGCGATCGCCATTTTTGGCAATTTCTCCCAAACAAAAAGCTCTGTAAGTTATTAGGCTGCAGGGCTTTACGTTAACGAGGCCGAAGGGGCTCGAACCCTCAACCTTCGGATCGACAGTCCGATGCTCTATCCAATTGAGCTACGGCCCCATCATCTGAACCAAAAACCGCAATATAACAGTCCATGAACTTTTGTGTCAACTGTTTTTATATAAAACCGCCAATCCAGGAAAAATTGTTCCAACAAGCCTGTTTTTGTATCCAATTTTAAACAGAGAAACTGTCCGGATTTATAGTTTCTGGATTCGGTCCGCACAGTTTATATGGCTCTTATACGTAACAACTATTTTCTCGAAGACCGTGAGGGTCTGACCACTGGTTGTGACTTGCTGTTTTTCTTATGGCTTTGCTGCAGAATCTTCATGGCTTTTTTGACGTCGGCGATCTTCAAAACACCGGTCGTCCGGCCGCCTTTGGCGCCTGCAGTGCAATATGCATACGAAATATTTATGTGGTTCTTAGCCAGTTTTTCAGCCACCACAGCGAGCGCACCGGCCTTGTTGTCCAGGGTCACACACAAAACATCTGTTTGGCTATAGGGCATATTTAGTTTTGACAGCACGTCTTTTGCTTTCTGAGGCGTCGCACAAACTACCCTCATAACTCCGTGTTCCACTGAATCGGTCATCGTTATCGCTATGACATTAATCTTGGCTTTCGCAAATTCACCGAGTACCTGAGCCAGCACTCCGGGCTTATTAACCATAAAAATGGAAAATTGAGGCGCAATATACATATCTTCGGCCCTCCAGGAAATAATCTCTCAATCCATTTCAATTAGAACGGGCAATCTTTACAATTCGTACACTAATAGCTTACCGCCTTGACGGCACTTTCCTTGTCCGGGAAAAATTTGAAAATCTTATCAAGATTGGTTATCTTGAAGACCTTGTGCAATTGTGGATTTATCGCGCTTATAGCAACTTCGCCGTTATACGTTGCCAGTTTAGAACGGATCTCCAAAAGTACCCCTAAAACCAAGGAGGAGAAAAATTTTACCCCCCCGAAATCGAATATTAGTCGGTCAGGATGATTATCGTCTACAAATTCCTTTATCTGTTTGGAAGCAGTGGCTATTTCTTCTACATCACTTATCGACGCAGCCTCGAAAGCTACTATTGCAACACTATCCTCACTGGTTATTTTGATGCCCATTTTGTCCATAGTAATTAGTATATCTCCATTATCAAAAACAAAACTCAACTAATTGCCCCAAGTTTAACAAATCCGGTCAAATTTTCGCTTATCTTTATACATTTGTCAAGAATAATCATTTTTTAGCCTTTCCAAGGCAATAAAATGCCCTTTATTATCGCTTCTTTGCTGTTTTCGTCTCTTTCGGTCTGAGAGGAGGTGAAATTGGCTTTGATTGGGTTCGTTTTGGGTTCGTTTTCACCAAGTGTCCATTTGGATTTATTTCCATATCCCTTTGTTAATACTTTATTTACGTTCATTTGGGCTTTCGGGAAATTGGGTTCGTTTTGCATAAAAGGTCATAATTGGTTGACAACTTGGGCAAAATAGGCGATTTGGTCGAGGTGGCGGTTGGGTCTGGGGTGTTACGGCGGTTCGGGCAGTTTGTAGATGGTAGTTCGTAGTTCATTGTTAGTTCGTTGTTCATAGTTCGTAGTTTCCTTTGACTTTGAACTTATTTTGGCGTGTATCTGCTGATACGATTCGTGTCCTTCTGGGCTTTTCGTGCGGTTCTCCGCGATATCTTCGCCTGCTGGCGTATCATGTTTACCTTCTGGTAAACATGAAAGTATATTAACATATTATCAAACAATAGTCAACGAAAAAATGACCAAAAAAAGCACTTTTTTTAGTCACCAATTATAAATTCTCAATCCGCATTTCTACCTGCGGCTCGCATTTTCTTTACTCACTGAGGCTCTTTAGTACCTGCTGAGTTTCTAACCTTTACTGTTTTGCCGAAGAAGAGACTTCTGCTGTAGCTTTTGCATTAGCTAATAGTTTTCATTCATCGGTAACAAACTCTACTTCAATATTCATAAGTAAGGCATAATCCAGCAAATTCACTATAGAGTCTCTGTTCATATCGATATCATTGCAGAAGTCGGGCTGAACACAATCTGCATTCAACCAGTACCATGCCAATTCTTCGATCAACTTCATACCGGGGGCAATCATCCTGACCGTCGAAGTCCCAAGAAAAATATTTCCATCAGCCAGGAAACCGGCAACAGTTAAAGCCTCCGGCCAATTGCCTGCCAGTGAGCAGACCTCCTCACGCTCAAAGGCCGCCTCAATCTCCACCAGTTCATTAACATTGACAAAGACATACAGAGGGGTGGATTGAAAACCAAAAGAATGCAATACGGCCGGCCTGTTAGAATCTACGTCTGCAACAGTAAATCCTTCAGGCAAGGTAAGATGGGCTTTTACCCAGTTGCCTTGACTGCGGCAGTTCAGTATGCGGGGTGTCAGTTTCATAGGAACATTCATCCCCTCCCACCACAGGTGGGGATAGTCTTGCTGGGGGATGAACCAGATGTCTTCTATTCCATTGGCTGTTTCACCCATAAAGTCCCAGCTGGCATCAGTAAATGTATTCATCATCTGCATCTGGTCTGTTGGTAAACCCGTTCCACCGACACTTGTTGCCTGCCCACTGGTTTCAATATCCCAGAAGGAATTAGTAACCATTTGTGGGTATCCATATGCCACCAGTCCACCAACCCTATAATCCCCCGAAACGCTACCGGTTGAATAGCAGTTGGTGATTGTGCTTCTGTTCTCTCCCACAAGGCCACCAACAATTTTTCTACCTTTTACGTTGGCATTAGAATAAGAATTATATATTTGCCCGCCATAGATGTTTTCTCCGACGAAGCCGCCAACTGGCTGGGCGGACGCTCTAACAGTGCCCACAGTATAGCAGTTGAAAATAAGGCCCCTATTTTCCCCAACAAGTCCTCCGACGGTATAGCCGCCGTGGGTGGCGCAGACGGAGTAAGAATTACGAATCGTTCCATAGTTAGCACCAGCTAATCCGCCAACTTCACTGACGGCGTGTATTTGAGGGGCCGCAGAAAAACAATCAGTTATCGTTCCTCGATTTGCTCCTGTAATACCACCTGCCCATGATACACTTCCTGAAAGGCTACACGTCGAAGAACAACCTTGAATAAGACCACCGTTATATCCTACAAGTCCACCCAGAACAGCATAATCATTTTTAACCATACCTTTTTGCACGTGGCAGTTCACAACATTTCCATTTTCTAACACTCCAACTAAAATCCCGACAAAGGAAACAAAGCCTCCATCTACGTCGGGATAAAACAGCGTCATATCTTTTATTACTGCGCAAGGGTCGTCCACTCGACCAAAAAGTCCAATGTCACTCTTATCATCCGAGAGATAGGTGAAATGAATAATCTCATGGTCATTGCCATGAAAAATACCTGTGAAAGGCGTTCTACTGTTGCCGATGATATTGAAACTTGTTCCGGTAAAACTGCTCAGATCGATATCGGCCATCAGCTTAAAGTGCTTGTCCCAGTCATTTGCATCAGCACCAATAGCTTGCATATGATTAGCATCTCGAATTTGGTATGGATCTTCCGGAGTCCCACTACCACCTCCATATTTACCATAAGCAGACAAACTACAGCCTACAATAACTATTAAAGCAATCCCCCACAGACCTGAAATCCTCGTCCCACACATTCTACTGTCCTCCAGCCCCCCAATCCCTTTTACCTGAGCCAAACTATCACACATACGGCTCATAATCGCATATAATAATAGATAATTCCTCACAAAGAAACTAAATAATTACACTAACATAATTCTGTCACCTTGTCAAACCCAAAAAAGTGCAAAAATGGGGACAGTCATAGAAAAATCCCCCCGGCACAGGACCGTGGTCTATATACAATGGCGGAGGTTTAATTCTTTCGATGGCCAGATCCTTCGCTTCGCTCAGGATGACATAGAGAGAGATTGTCGCGAAAAGGCACAAGGGCAAGGTTTTCGGTGGGGCAATTCAATCATCCGCCAAGAGGCGTCCCTATTAGGAGATAATCAATTATCAATAAAGAATATTTTAGTATTTCCAGCAGGCAACAAAATGCCCTTTATTATCGCTTCTTTGCTTTAAGGCGGGCGCCTGCTTTAGACAATCATCCCGGCGCCAGGGACATCTCGGGCCAAACGCACAGCCGGCCGGCGGATTCGAAGCACTCGGCACTTCGCCGCTAACAGTGGTCTTCGGTCCCCTCAGTGACGGTTCGCCCCGTGGAATTGCCGAGATAAGGGCGCGCGTATAAGGATGCAGAGGATTCTGATACAGATCCTGCGATGCAGCCCGCTCCACTATCCTGCCCATATACATAACCGCTACAATATCACAGAAAAACTCCACCACAGCCAAATCATGCGCAATAAATAGAAACGTTAGCCCAAATTCTTCCTGTAAATCTTTGAGCAGATTCAAAATCTGTGACTGAATCGAAACATCAAGAGCGCTGACCGGTTCATCACAAATAACCAGTTTCGGCCCCGATGCCAGGGCCCTGGCTACTCCGATTCGCTGCCGCTGCCCGCCTGAGAACTCGTGTGGATACCGGTTTATATGGTCCGGCGAGAGGCCCACCTTTGAAAGCAACACGGTGACTCGGTCGGTCAGCTCGCTGCCGGATACACGTCTTTGAACTTGTAACGGCTCACCGATTGTATTACCAACAGTCATTCGCGGATTTAACGAGCCGAATGGGTCCTGAAAAATAAGACTAATCTGTCTGCGGAGCCGACGCAATTTGACCTTGTCGGCGGTCAAAATATCCTCCTGGTCGAATATTACCCTGCCTTTTGTTGCCGGGACAAGCCGAACTATGCTCCTGGCAGCGGTTGTCTTACCACAGCCGCTCTCGCCGACCAGACCCAGTGTCTGCTCTTTTTTGATACCGAAACTTATTCCGTCAACCGCTTTGACATAGCCGGTGGTTCGACGCAGCAGACCTTTTTTGATCGGAAAATAGGTCTTTAAGTCATCAACCTCAAGTAGATAGTTATTTATGTTTGCCATATCCATTATTTGATATTCGTTATTCTTTTTTTACCCCTCACTCACGTTCGGAACTCTGTTTTCTGTCTTCCGCATACCAACATGCAACGTATCGTCCAGCTTCAACTTCCCTTAGTATTGGCTCAACAGTTTGACACCTCCTGTCACTGCAACCTATCGGACAGCGAGGATGAAATTTACACCCACTCGGAAAACGCAGCGGGTCAGGAACAGCACCTGAAATTGTCGGTAGACGCTTGCCTGAAAATCCCAGACGTGGTAACGACTTTAATAGCCCCTGTGTATAAGGATGTAAAGGCTCGGCGAAAAGGCTCTGCGAATCGGCTACCTCGACTATTCGCGATGCGTACATCACCGCTACATCGTCGGCGCGCTCGGCCACAACGCTCAAATCGTGGGTTATCAGCAAGATACTCATCCGGTTTTGCTCCTGCAAATTGTCGAGCAAATCAAGTATCTGCGCCTGAATCGTTACATCCAGGGCGGTTGTCGGCTCATCAGCAATTAATAGTGACGGTTCGCAACTTACCGCCATTGCAATCATAATCCGCTGCCGCATCCCGCCGGACATTTGATGCGGGTATTGGCGCACTCGCTGCGCCGGATCAGAAATACCCACTTTCCCTAAAAGCTCAACTGCATCGGCCCAGGCCTGGCTCTTGGTTTTTTTCTGATGCAGCTTTATAGCCTCAACAATCTGATTGCCCACTGTAAAGACCGGGTTGAGACTGGTCATCGGCTCCTGAAAAATCATGGAAATCTCGTTCCCGCGAACGTGTCTCATATCTTTTTCTCTCAATGCCAATAGGTTCTGCCTGTTAAAAATAATCTCACCTCCGACGATTTTGCCCTGCGGAGCCGGAACCAAACGCATAATCGAAAGAGCTGTCACGCTCTTGCCGCATCCACTTTCCCCAACAAGCGCAAAGGTTTTGCCCTTTTTTATCGAAAAGCCCACATCCTGAACGGCTTTTACGACGTCCTCTCCGGTAAAAAAGTATGTCGAAACATTCTCGACCGACAATAATGTCCCGTTATTTTGCTTTGGGATGCTGCGCACATTCATAAATTTACTGAATCCTCAATTTAGGGTCGAGCGAATCTCTTAAAGCGTCGCCAAAAATATTTAACGCCAGCGAGATCAGGAATATTGCCACGGTTGCAGCCGCCATTTGCCACCATACACCTCGTGAAAGCTCAATCCTGGCATCATTTATCATTGCTCCCCAACTCGGACGGTCGACTTCTCCAAGACCTAAAAAGCTTAAAATAACTTCGGCATGAATAAACGCGACAAATCGCAGGGAGAAGTCAATAATAATAATGTGAAAAACATTGGGCATCAGGTGCTTAAAAATAATCCGTCGCTCGCTGCAGCCGTAGCTCATCGCAGCCAGAACATAATCTCTGCCCTTGTGTTTGATAACCTCACCGCGAATCAGCCGGCAAATGCCAACCCAGCTCGTAAGTCCTATTGCCAAATAAACCGCCGTGATACCCGTAAGTTTATAACCAAAGATAGTCTTATCGCGCAGCACAACGGCAAAAGCCATTATCAATAGAATATATGGAACGGAACTCAAAGTTGAATAAATCCAGACAATTATTTCATCGATAAACCCGCGAAAATAACCTGCTATCGCCCCCAAGGGGACACCAATGGCAATACTGATAAACGAGGCACACAACGCAACAGTTATCGACACTTTTGCCCCGTAAAGCGTTTTTCGCAAAACACTTTGCCCGAATATATCGGTGCCGAGCAGGTTTTCCGAACTGGGTGTCTCATAAGATGCGCCCACTTCCTCATTCCATAGTGTCGGGCCAACCTGCCAATCAAATAGCTCTGCTAAATAGATAAATCCCGCAAGTGAGAAGTAAATTAAAACCACCGCAAAGCAAACCATCGCAAACTTGCGTCTGCAAAGCCGCCTCAGTCCGTCGCTCCACAGACTCCTGCCCCTGGGCAGTGGTGTTCGGATTATGTTATGCGAGTCACTCAAGCGAAATCCTCGGATCGACAAGTGAATAACAAATGTCTGTTATAAGATTAAATAGCACAAAAAGTATCGCACTAATATATGTCATTGCGTTTATTACGAAATAATCCCGTGAACCAATCGCTTCTATCATCATATGACCCAGGCCCGGGATGCCGAAAAATCTCTCAAGCAGCAGCGAACCCAAAAATAAAAATGGTATGGCCAAAACCACCCGCGTGATGATGGGTATCATCGCATTTTTCAGTACGTGCTTGAATAACACACGCCTTGTATTAAGCCCCTTTGCAAAGGCCGTGCGAACATAGTCGCTTCGCATCTCATCAAGCATAACTGTTCGGTAAAACCGCAGGTTTCCCCCCAAACCCGCCACTATACCGATTAACACCGGCAAAGCCACATACTGGGCCATCGTTAAATCAGGCGAAAAAAACACCGGGAAAATACCCCATTTGTACGCAAGAAAATACTGGCCAAAAAGAATAAAACTCAAATAAGGAATGCTCATCCCGGCAACACAAATAAAGACTGCTAAAGTGTCCCAAACTGAGCCGCGGACAAACGCTACAACAAGTGCCAGGCTTACCGAGATTATTACCACACAAAAAAACATCGGCACCGTCAAAGCCAAAGAAGGACCAACGCCCCTCTTGATTTTGTCGATAATAAGCTCACGGTCTCGAGATCTGCCGAAATCAAATGTCAGAGCGCTTTTGAAGTGGTTTATGAACTGGCTGTCCCAGGCCAGAAAAAGGGGCTTGTTGAGGCCGTACTCTCGGCGGATATCATCAATTGTCTCCTGTGTTGCGCCTTTGCCGGCAATTTCAAGGGATATATCACCACCGATAAGAGTGAACAGCACAAAGGTAAGCAGCAACACGCCAAACACGATCGGTATTGTATATAAGAGACGTCTTATGATGTACGCGGTCATTTAATTTTCTTCAAAAGCTCCTTATATTCCGCACGTTTTTTCATATCGATTCTTCGATACTTGCTCATCCCGTATGCAAAAGCATGCGGCTTGTAATTCTTATACCAGTCATGGTGAAGGGCGAACACTACCCGGTGATTTAAAAAGGCCGCGGGACAATCTTCCAGAGCAATCAACTCCATTTTTCGGTAAAGCTCTTTTCTCCGGGGGCTGTCAAACATCACCTCGATTTTTTCATACAACTTATCAAATTCAGGATTGCGATAATTAAATCTGTTTGATCCGGGAGCCCAGTATTTACTGTAAAACATCCCCATAAAATCCTCTGCATCGGGAATGCTCGCTCTGGCGCCGGAGCTAAACATCTGGACACTTCTGGAGTTGACTTTTTCCATATATGTCGGCCAGTCCATGTATTCGACTTCCACATCAAGGCCGATAGCGGTTATGTACCGTTTTAGGAATTGGCCAAGTTGTCGGTTAAAAGAGTTCGTTCCCGGCATGGCCATTTTAAGTTCAGGCAGTTTCCCGCCGTGAATCTGTTCTGCCTCTTTGAGCAGCTCGCGGGCCTTGACAGGGTCATAGCGGGCATATCCTTTTTCTTTTATGTTCGGGTTGTATGAATCCATCAAAGGAGCTACGAACCCGTGCGCAACCAAGTGACGGCCGTTGAAAAATATCTCTATAAACTTTTCGCGGTCGATGGCATAGCTTATCGCGCGGCGCAGGGGCTTGTTTTCACCAAGGACCGGGTCCAGCATATTGAAACCAAGCCAGAACGTCGATGGGTCCGTGAATTTTTTCAAGCGAATATTTCGCTGCTTCATTGCCGGCGTCAGGTCTCTGGTTTCCGTAATGGCCTCGTTATAGTTGTCTTTTGGGATTGGGCTGTTGTCAATTTTTCCCTGCAAAAACAGCAGCCAGGCAGGCTGGTATTCTTCGATAATCGTCCAGATGACTCTATCAGCAAAAGGCATGATTTTGCCGGCGTCATCGAGATAACCGGCCTCGGCGTCGCCAGGCCCGCCTTGACTCGGATATGGCTCGCCCCGGAATTTGGGATTACGAACAAGCTCTACATAACTGCCGCGACGCCATTCTTTGAGCATGAACGGCCCGGTACCAACCGGATGGCTTACAATGTCCTTGCCGTAGGAATAGACAGCCTCTTTAGCAATAGGTGCTGTTGCGATATCAGCAAGGGCTGTGCTGACCAGTTGCGGCCACGGTTTTTTCAGCTTTATAACAAGCGTGTAATCATCGCCGGCTGTCAGGCCCTCGACCTTACGAGAGTAATCCACATCTTCCGGCTTTTCACAACTTTTTGTATATTCTCGAAATTCATCAAGCCCCACGATTTTGCCGTCAAACATAGACCAGTTTTGGCTTAAATATTTGATGTCGGCTATCCTTTTGATCGCGAAAATAAAATCTTCGGCCTTTAGCTCCCTGCCTCTGCCGCCGGGGAAACATTTGTCATCCTGGAAATAAACTCCCTTCTTAATTTTTATGGTGTAAGTTAAAAAATCGTCACTGATTTCGGGCATCTCTTTGGCTAAAAGGGGAATTATTTCGTATGGGCGTTTAAGGAAATGATACTGATAGAGGGTCTCGCATATCTGACTGGCCACTGTCACCGAATAGAAATCACGCATATTACCCGGGTCGAGCCCCTTTAGCTTTGTGAAAAGGGCATGCCGCAGGACCATTTCATCGGCATCTTTATCCGACGGCGAACTATCACAGCCCCCAAGGGCAAATATTGTAACAACTAATGCTATAGCTAATAATCTTACTTCCTTGTGTTTCATAATGAACATCCTTTTTCCCACTTATATTTTCTCTCCCGGAGGGGACGCCTCTCGGCGAGACGTTTGAGGTAGTGATATTCGTAAAGTAAATTGGTTTTGACTTTACGCAACGTGCACAGCAACAAAGTAAACCGGCTTTGCTACAAAGTCAACTGATTTTGATGAAAACAGGAGGCAATATCATGATTTAAGCTTAAAATGCTCTATATGAAGGGCATATGCTCCATTTACTCCGCTCATGCGCCGCGGGGGCTTTTCAAACAAGGCGGGATGTTGATGTATTTTTTGGTTTGATAAAAAGTGCGGGGGTAGGTAGTGTATGGGCGGCCATCTTTAATTCCCTCCTACATCTTTTCTACAGTTTCACATGCAATTTTCATAATCCAAGAATCATGTTTATGGTATTTTAAGAAATAATTCCTCTCTGCTTTTGGCATAGGTATTAAACCACACACAATGCCCCTTTTGACCATTGATGAATTTTCAGAATCATAGCTATCTTTGGTTAAACGTTGATCTGTATGATCCCCTTTGTATCCTAAAATAAATGCGGCTAAGGCACGAAGAGCATCATCATTGTTTCTGTTCTCGTAAACATCTCTTAGTAGTCTACGGGTCCTTATACAAAAACCATTGATTAAGAAATATCTGATTAGCCACATAGTTTGCCAATCATAAATATTCTCCTGTGATTGTAAATAACTAAGGATTCGTTCTTTTGTCGCAGCTTCAAATTGACACTTACAAAGGTAATTACCGAAATAAGAACTTAGATGTGGGTAAACGGAAAGATTATCTAAAACATAATTTATAGCAAAAGGATCTTTCGCTGCCGAAAGTAACTTTAGACATGCTTTCAAAATAGTTTCATCAACTTGACGTGCTTTAATAGTTTCGACAAAGACTTTGTGAACTGCTACTTTATTTATTTGGTTTGCAAGTTCAGCTATATCACTTTCGCCGAATTCATCGAAATAAGGATTAAAAAGAACTTGCCCCTCAAGTATTTCATCAAATACATTTCTCACGCGTTCAGTAGCCGTCTTAACTTTCTGTAAGTAATTTCCCACGGGATAAATCTTTGTTTTAGCAGCATTTAAACCAACCCCAAGCTTTCGCAGTTGTTTTCCCAACTCCAATAAAACCACACGTCCTTCATTATAAGAATTGCAGAAAACAATTATATCATCAACATAGCGAACATACTTATAACCTTTCATAAGCATGTATCTGTCAACTTGGTGTAAATAGATATTGCCAAGATAATCTGATGCCCAAAATCCTTGTGGAATCCCATGCGAATCGCCATTATTCCACTCCCGAAGCAGATGACCCAAAGTATTCCTTAAAGGTATATCACACCCCATGCCATCTAATAATTGTACTAATTTGTGGTGGTATATCCGTTCATAATATGAAGCAACATCTGCGGCGACTACAAAATTATATTCTCCAGAGTCACAGATCATTCTTTGTTCATTCAAAAATGCGCCATATGTTTCATCGTAATCACGGAACATTTGTTCTGAATCATAATCATCTTTTAATCTGTGACTATATACACAAGTCTCAATTTGTGGTTCTACTATTTCAGCAATCGAGTCAACAAGAGATTGGTATATAATCCTGTCGTCTAATTCGGCAATAGCAGCTGGTCTTGTTGTTAAATCAGACTTGGGTACTTCAATGATTTTTAATGGGGCAGGATTGTAGTGTTCTTGGGATAAATTTTCTTTAGCCTTCGCTATAAATTCATCTGGATTATTTTTAAGTAGCCAAAAATCATAACGTAAAGGTACAAAATCCGAATGTGAGTTTTTTAAAACCCTCTTGTACGCTCTTTCCCAATTTAAATCTTCAGGTTCAACAAAACTTCCGTTTGCCATTCTGACTTCTTTTTTTTAATTCTTACAAAACCGCCATCACCGTATTACTCAACCCGCCTCCGGCGGAATAGCTATAATCAATTAACTCGCCGCCTTAGTTGCTGGAATCCATTATTGTTCTTTAATTATACCCTTTTGGTCAAAAACAACAAGAAAAGAATAAATTCTGGCCCGATTCACGTATTTTAGGGTGCCAACTATCTGGGTGGTTATGACTCCGCCTCTTGTTTCGGCTTAAAGTCCGAACAGGTGTCATTAGCCCATTTAAAAACATCAGGTATCTCACTGCCTGTCTGTCCGGTTCCATTAGCGGATTTTCGACAATCACCCCAGATATGGGTGGTAGTATGAAAACTGCCTTTTACAAAATGCTTACAGTTAATGCAGATCGATTCCATAAATTCACTCCTAACTACAATTAAGGCGTCTGCCAGGTAGTGAATGTAGATGAAAAAATCTCGATTTTGCTTAATTTACGAAAAAATTTAACGACAACTCTCTCCCTTCGACAAGCTCAGGGTAAACTCACTTTGGGAAGGCTATATCCAAAGCATTCCGGCGAGGCACCACGAAAGCATTGAAAAGGGAAAGATTATTTTAGTGAATTAGAGGATTAGGGGATTAGTGAATTGGTTTAAAAAAGACGTCTGGGTCCCTGCCATATAAATGATTAATGATGAGTGATTATTTTTGGAGATTCTTCGGTGCCTTATAAGCACGTAAGTATTTGCTCAGAATGACAGGGGGCCAGTATAAACTTCACCGCTACACGTTACCCCCCCACTAATCTATCAAGTCATTTTCCTCACAATTATGTATTTTTTTGTCCCTACCCCTGAAATACCTTAAAAAATCCGTTATTTTTGCGATTATTGTGGCTGAAATATCCTCGAAATGAAGTCAAAAATCTTTTCTTTCCGAGATAGGTTTGATATTCTAATGGAAGTTAGGCTTAGCGGTGTAGCTAAGCGTTTAATATGGGAAATGTCAGAGCAAATCTGTGAAAGACTATGTTAAGGAGATTTCGTATGAAAGGTATTGTACTAACGACCGCGCTGTTCGTTGCTGCCGGTTTGTTTGTCGGTTGTGACTCGGATGCCGATAGGGCGGATGAGCACTCCTCCGGCACCGAGTACGCCAAAGCTCTTCCGGCCGGAGCGAACCAAATGTGCCCGGTGATGCCGGAAGAAAAGGTCGACCCGTCCCTCTACGTGGAGTATAAGGGTAAGAAGATATACGTTTGCTGTGAGAAGTGCGCTAAACGCGTTGAGGAAGACCCTGCCGTTTGGTACGCCAAGGCCTACGGTGACTAACGTGGCCGCTGAGTGTATCCGATTCAGGAAGGAACAACCAAAGTCGGTGCAGTCAGGCGAATTGTGTCAGCTTGTCGTCTTTTGGACTTGGTCCCAGGACCATTAAGGTAAGGAAAGGAAAACCGCGATGAGCATAGGTAAACTACATGTAGTTATCGTGCATTTCCCAATAGCGTTGGCTTTTTGTGCAGTTTTGGCCGATCTTTTGTGGATAGTGACACGTAAGGACAGATTCAGGGACGCCGGGATTTATTGTCTTGTTCTGGCTGCAATATCAGCCCTGCCGGTTGTGGTCACGGGTCTGGCTGTTGCACGGGGCCGGGAGTTCGCAGGCGATTATGTATCCATCGTCACTACCCACAAATACTTGGGAATAGCTTCGTTCATTATCGCCGGCCTCGCAGCAGGTATTCGACTTGGCTGCCGACAACAGCTAAAGAGATGGTGGCTTATTGGATACTGTATCTTGATGCTCGCCCTGGTGGCAGGCATTGCGCTCACCGGCCATTATGGAGGCATGCTTGTACACGGAAAGAACTTTCTCTCCGGCATTTTTTGATCATGAGTTAAACCCAAGCTCGACATAGCTATAATACCAATTGTAATTAAATGTTGCGCTCTGCATAACTGGCAGTAAGCCATCCCCAAGCTGCCAGGCTGTGTCGCAATTAAGGAGTCGAAGTTGGTTGTGTATTTGGGCCGATATGT
>VRUL01000062.1 GCA_019456145.1 Planctomycetota bacterium | reverse complement strand
ATCACTTATGGTGAGCTGTTGGCCGGTTACAATCAGATGAAAGAGGAATCATTCGTTATCCTGGCGGCGATAAAGCTTCAACTTATTGACATTGAACCGGCAGAGTTACAGATAACAGGCCCGGATCAGGACCGACTTGAACAAGCAAGAACGCTGGCCAAGGAATTGCTTAAACAAGCAAAGGCGGGCAGGAATTTTCCCGAATTGCCCAAAGAACACCCTGGAGTATCTTTTGCCGCACACAGTAAGCCTGTGCAGCCGGAGAGTCTAAAATATAGTATTCTTGCAGATGAGGCAGAAAAGCTCGAAGCGGGCGATATTGCAGGCCCGATTGAGACGCCGCAGCAGGAGCATATCTTCATAATTAAGGTGGAAGAGAAACACACCAAAGGCTATGAGCCGTTCGAGAAAGTGCAGCGGCAAGTGGAAGCCAAAATTATTTTTGACCGCCGCAGGCAGGCTCGGGACAAGATTCTTGCCAAACTTCGCCGACAGGCCGAACATGAACTAAGCGATGAATTTATGGAGTTTTGCCTGCAAAAGATATACACCAGGAGCAACCAATAAACGTTTGAGGCTCAAGTCTGATAGGATTGACTGATGGAAATTGTAGCACATGGTATAGACCTTGTAGATTGTCCGCGGATAGAAGATATGATAAAGCAGCATGGTGAGCGTTTTATCAACAGGGTCTTTACCGCCTCTGAACAGGCCTATGCCGATTCGAATAAGAACCGGGCAGAAAAATTGGCCGGCCGTTTTGCGGCAAAGGAAGCCATTCTCAAACTGATAGGGACAGGCTGGCGCGGCAAGATCGCCTGGACAGATATTGAGATAGTAAACAATGCTTCGGGTCAGCCGGAGGTTACTCTGGACGGCGAGGTCAAAAAACTTGCCGAAGGGCTTGGGATTAAGCACATAAGCGTTAGTATCACGCATACTGCAAATTTTGCAATTGCTTCGGCGGTTGCACTGGCAGAAACAACCTGATGAACAAGTCCTTAGCCGCGAACAGGGGTTATTGATAATCCTAAAATCTGTACGAATCACAACTGAACAAGTCTCCTATCAGGAAACAGTTGCAGATTTTGCTTAGATAAAACGAATGGATTCGGCCATTTAAGTAAGAACAATGCGAACAAACGGCCAATATTATTGCATTTATAGGATAAATTTGGTATACTATTGAAAGAAAAATTTACACTCGTGCACATTTTTATCCTGTTTATTGGGAATAAATAGACGTCTCAGCAAAAAAGACAGGGAAGAGAATTTATTGTGTCAGATATACTAAACATCCCTGATTCAAAACCCGCCTCTTCTGTACCACGAGCCAGGCAATCCGAACTACAGACAACCGGATTCGTATTTGACATCAAGAAGTATGCTATACATGATGGTCCGGGCATTCGTACGACGGTATTCTTCAAAGGCTGCCCATTGTATTGTAAGTGGTGCCAAAATCCCGAAAGCTGGAAAAGACATCCGGAACTCGGCTTCCGAACAAGCAGGTGCATTAGTTGTGGTCTGTGCGTTGAGGCATGCACTCATCATGCAATTACCTCCATCCAAGGCCAACCTGTGACAGACGCAAATAAATGCAACCTTTGTGGCCAATGCGTGGATGCTTGCATGGCTGGCGCCAGGGAAATAATTGGGCGCCAGATAACCGTCAGTGAGGTTATAGCCGAAGTTGAAAAAGATGTCGTTTTTTACGACCAGTCCGGCGGCGGCGTCACATTCTCCGGAGGTGAACCGATGATGCAGCCGGAGTTCCTCCTTGCACTTCTAAACCAGTGCCAAGTGCAACAGATACATACGGCCGTCGATACGAGTTGTTATGCCGAGCCGGATGTTGTAGAATGCATAAGTAAAAGAACCGACCTCTTTCTTTGCGACCTCAAACACATGGACAGTAATATGCACGAACGTTTTACCGGTGTAGGAAATAATCTGATACTGGATAATATTAAGCTCCTTTCGGAGGCGGGCAAAGAAATCATAATCAGAATCCCGATCATTCCCGGCTTTAACGACGACCAGGCAAACATTGAAGCGACAGGCAAATTTGCAGCGTCACTGCCGCGTCTCAGCAGTATAGATATCTTACCCTACAACCGTGGCGGTAAAGAAAAATCGTCTCGTCTTTCGCCCGGCACCATACTCATGCAAACCGATACTCCCGACGAGAAAAAAATGAACTCAATTGCACAGGCCCTTAAAAATCATGGATTCGAAGTCAATATAGGCGGCTAATGACTATGAACGAAAGAGTGACAAAACTGCGTAAACAAAGTGTTGATACAAGACCGTATATCTCCACCGAACGGGCGGAACTTATGACCGATTTTTATAAGAGTGATATTCCTACCGGCAAATCTGTTCCCCTCTGCCGTGCCCTGTCTTTCAAGTACCTTATGGAGAACAAATCCATATGTATCAACGATGGCGAGCTTATCGTGGGAGAGCGCGGTCCGGCCCCCAAGGCCACACCGACTTACCCCGAGTTATGCTGCCATGACCTCGAGGACCTGCGTATACTCTGCACCCGGGAAAAAACAACCTATATAGTCTCAGATGACGTTACAAAAATTTACAAAGACAAAATCATCCCCTTCTGGACCGGTAAAACCATGAGGGAAAAACTCTTTAGTGCGATGGACGAAAAGTGGCATCAGGCGTTCAACGCAGGGGTGTTCACCGAATTTATGGAACAGCGTGCCCCCGGCCATGCCATCCTTGACGACAAGATTTACCGCAAAGGCATGCTGGACTTTAAGCGTGATATCGCGGAAAACCGTAAGAATCTCGACCATTCCAGTGATCCAAAAGCCAACGAAAAAGACCAGGAATACCATGCGATGGACATTTGTGCCGACGCTGTCATTACCTTTGCCCGGCGTTACGCCGATAAGGCAATCGAACTGGCACAACAGGAAACTAATCCTGTTCGCCGAAGCGAGCTGGAACAAATCGCCGAGGTCTGTTCGCACGTACCGGCCAATGCACCTCGTAACTTCCAGGAAGCCCTGCAATCGTACTGGTTCGTGCACTTGTCCGTAATTACCGAGCTAAATACCTGGGACTCATACAATCCGGGCCGACTTGACCAGCACCTGTTCCCGTTCTATAAAAAGGGCCTGGCAGAGAAAACCTTAAACCCCCAACAGGCCAAAGAGCTTTTGCAGTGCTTCTGGATAAAGTTCAACAATCAGCCCGCCCCACCCAAAGTCGGAATCACCGAGGAGCAAAGCGGAACCTACACCGACTTCGCACTTATCAACGTCGGCGGAGTAACCCCAACCAATGGAGCTGATGCCGTCAATGATATTTCGTATATGATATTAGACGTGGTCGAAGAGATGCATCTGACACAGCCCAGCTCCTGCATTCAACTCAGCAAGAAAAATCCCAATCGGTTCCTTCGGCGTGCCTGCGAGGTCATTCGCACCGGCCTGGGTCAACCTTCGGTGTTTAACACCGACGTCATCATCAAGGAAATGCTCCAGGACGGTAAGAGCTTAACTGACGCCCGTACTGGTGGTCCGAGCGGCTGTGTAACAGTCAGCTCGTTCGGCAAGGAAAGCTGCACTCTTACAGGCTACATTAATTGGCCCAAAATTTTCGAACTGGCATGCAACAACGGCATCGACCCCAGCTCAGGCGCCCAAGTTGGCCCTCAAACAGGCGATTCATGCCAATTCACTTCTTATCAACAGTTAATGGATGCCTATACGGAACAGCTCCGCTATTTTATTGACCTGAAAATCAACGCTAATAATATCATCGAACGGCTCTTTGCCGATTATATGCCGGCCCCCTTCATGTCAATTATCACCGACGACTGCATCGCCCGTGGCTTGGATTATCACGACGGCGGCGCAAGGTATAATTCAACATACATCCAGGGCGTCGGTATTGGCACAGTCACCGATGCGCTTGCCGCAGTCAAATATCATGTTTTCGATCAGCAAAGCTGTACCATGGAGGAATTAATGACCGCGACGCAGGCCAATTTCCAGGGATACGAACGCCTGCGGCACACGCTGCTGAATCACACACCTAAATATGGCAACGACGAGGATTACGCAGATAGTATCACCGAAGACGTATTCAATGTCTACTACGAGTCACTCAACGGCCGTCCCAATACCAAGGGCGGCAAGTATCGTGTCAATCTCCTGCCCACAACGGTACATATTTATTTCGGCTCAGTAGTGGGTGCCCTGCCAAACGGCAGAAAAGCCGGTGAGCCGGTCTCAGAGGGCATTTCACCCAGTCAGGGCTGCGATACCAAGGGACCTACCGCCCTTATCAAATCAGCAGCAAGAATTGATCACACCCGCACCGGAGGTACCCTGCTGAATATGAAATTCAATCCGCAGTTGCTCGCCGGCGATGGTATTGATAAGCTTGCTCATCTGATTAGGGTCTACTTTACACTCGACGGACATCATATCCAGTTCAACGTCATTGTCGCAGAAATGATGCGCAAAGCCCAGAAACACCCCGAACAGAATCGCGACCTTGTTGTCAGAGTGGCCGGTTATAGCGACTACTTTGTAGATATCGGCAGAGACCTGCAGAACGAAATCATTGCCCGCACCGAACAACAATCGTTTTAAGGCGTCCGAACTTCCGCCCTGTACAACACCGCATATTTTTGCTTTGAACTTAATCCCATAACACCCTTTTTCCAAAAGTGTATCCCTCTCTTAGACGATGTTGGAATAAGCAGGCCTGACAAGATAAAGGCAAAAACGGAGCCAAAAATGAAACGGGGATTTTCACTTTACGAGATATTGATAGTAGTGGCTATTCTGGGCATTCTGGCAGCTATCGTCATGCCGGAATTCCAGTCCCATTCACAGGAAGCAAAAGAAGCCGCAGCCAAAGACAATCTGCGAATTCTCCGCCAACAGATCGATTTATATGCAACCCGCAACAACGACGTCCCACCGGGATATCCGGGTAACAACGTTGATGCCCCTGTTTTTGAACATGAATTCTTAATTGGAATGGTCCGTGGGAAATATATAACTAAAATGCCAGAAAATCCCTTCAACAACAAGACAAGCCTGCTTATGATAGCTAATGACAATTCCTTACCGGCTGAAGCTACCGGTGAATACGGATGGATTTACCAGCCTAAGTCAGAAACCATAAAACTCGATTGGCCGGGTATTGGCATAGATGGAATCCGCTACTACGATTATTAGCGGGCCTCTGCCTTAGGGATCTCCAGCGGAGTAAAGATAAGCGGAACTGGATTGGCTTCTATTAAGTTAGGATCAGGAGGGTCAGCCCCTTCAATCGTTCCGTAATTTAGCCACTTCGCCCTCCAGAACTTGCCATCCTCGGATACCGGGCCGCTGAAGTAATCTTTGCTACTGCCCTCCACAACGCCCATGGGAAGCTCCATCCGAAAATGTTCAAGAATAATCATTACTTTTAGTTGTCGTGTTTGAGGATCATAATCAGCCTCGCAGGGGCCCAGAACGTAGACACCTGAGCTGTCTTCAGTACCTTCCTCATATAACCCGCCTTCGGCAACATTCATCTTCATACCCATTGTGTGTTGAAATTTTGATATGCTTCCATCCCGCTCAAACTTAAACACCCAGTTGAACTGGTCCGATGTCCAGACGCCGACAAGAAACTCTGGAAACTGTTTATCGCCGTCAGTTTTTGTTCCATTGACTTTTTTGTCGTTTTGGCAGCCCAAAAATCCCGTCAGAACAACCACGCATCCAGCCAACAACAATAACTGTTTCATAATCCGACTCCAAATTATATGTATAGACAACCTCTATATATATTAGCAAACCAGAGAAAAATTACAAGAAAAAAGCCTCTATGGGCCCGTTATTCGACACGGCCCATGTAAAAGACCTTACGATGCTCCCTATACGGATATGCAAACGACATTGATTTTCAATACTACGGAGTTTCCCAGAAGTTGTAATTCGTCCTGTCACATTCAGGAATAAGCGCTTCTATCTTACCATGGTTTATTCTTAACATGTTCAGGTCTGGAATTGCAACACGGAACGGTCCGGACTTAGTGTGGTCGAAGTCAGCACATATCCCATTTGCCACATTTGCCAAAACTATGTCCGTCTTGTTGAACGCTGACCTGAATATGTTCAGGTCGGGAATAGCAACCCAGAAGGGACCTATCTTGATGCCATCTGTATCACCGCGACACTGCCTGGAATAGCACCAGCATGCAGGCTTGCCCCAGGCTTCCCAGACGGCATATTCAGGAGCGCTGGTCTTCATACACTCAGGAGGAGGCCCCTGCCGAATGACCACCGAATCCTCTTGCGTAAAAGTCATAAAATCCGGTGTTGTGACCAGGGAGATAACTGCGTCGCCCACCGCACCGCCGGCCAGGTAGGTAATTTCGTCAAAGTAAACACCAGCAGCGGCAGGCGTACCGTTGAACGACATAACAGCACCCCAGACACCGTTACTGCCGGGCCCAATCACTTGAGCACAATAATCCCCCCCACAAGGGCCAATAGAGCTGCCATCCGGGGCGGCGGGCGTTACTACGCCCCCGCTTGCTGTGCCGTACGCGGTCTCGACATGAAGCATGAAATATACATCATCTCCAGGACCACTATAGCCATCCGGGCTTTGAATGTAGAGCACCGCGGTTTCATTCTCGCCCAGGTAAATATCCGGCTCAGGGTCGCCGTTGACCAAAATCCCAAGACTCATACCGTGGGATACAGAGGAAATGAAAAAAAACAATAAGATGAGAATCGACTTTTTTCGAATACTAAACCTCCTTTCATTTATATCTCGAAAACTATACATACTATTATAGAGGTTCAATGCGAAACTGGCAAGAGAAAACAAAAAAAAGAGGCAAGTCATTTGACTTGCCTCTTTAATGACAAAGTTGTTAGCTTTGGACCTCGTCTTATTTACGACGCCTTATCATGAAAAGGCCACCAAGACCCAGTAAAGCCATCGTCATCGGCTCAGGAACATTAATTGTACCCAGACTTACAAAGCTTACGAAATCTGTCGTGGTCCAGAGCTCGATATCAGCAGAAGTCGTAGAACCGACCAAAGACCAGTTAACACCATCAATGTAGGTACCGGTTCCGCCGGCTATGCCACCAACGTCGCCGATGAATCCCCATATACCATCCTGGGGCGACTGGGACATACCATTTACCTGGGCATCGTTGCCGTAAATGGCTGTGCCTAAAGGTGCAGGTCCTATAAGTGCGGCACCGCCGCTGACAATCACTTCTGAAGTATTACCAACGAGCGAAAAGTAAACATCGTCGCCAACAAGATAACCTACGCTGGCATCAACGTCCACAGTGCCTCCTGGCAGATCAGCCGTTAGATTCAGGGTCATCGCATTAGCAGCCGAAGCTACTCCAAGAACCAACAATAAAACAAATAACTTCTTCATCACAGTCTCCTTTCAAAGAAACCACATTACTCTAAACATAAAAAAACCTATTCAAAAAACTTTACACTTTTTTCTACCAGTTACGGAGTTTCCCAATAGTTGTAATCTGTGGGGTCACATTCCGGTACAAAGGTCTCTATCTTGTTGAAGTACACCCTGAAATTACTCAGGTCCGGAATCGCAACGCGGAACGGCCCTGTCTTGGCATGGTCGGCGTCACTACATATACCATTGGCTACACCACCCAAAACTATGTCCGTCTTGTTGAACGCGGCTCTAAAAGCGTTCAGGTCGGGAATAGCGACCCAGAACGGACCTGTCTTGATGCCGTCTGAATCACCGCGGCACTGTCTGGAATAGCACCAGCAAGCAGGCTTGCCCCAGGTGCCCCAATCACCATACTCCAAAGCTGTGTCCTTCAGGCATTCAGATGGTGGAACAAAAACCGTAACACAGAGTTGCGCAGGATAATTCACAGTAACAACTTCGGCCGGATCTTCCATAACCACACCTGTTGCGCCTGCACGTGATACGTTAGCGCTGATTGTGATACAAGTATCACCGCTGACAATGATCGAAGCGATGTCACCAGATGTAGCAGGTGCGTTCGGCGAACCGGGGCCGGTAGGAGCATACAATGATGCTGCTTCCAGAGTGACACCATTGCCATCAGGCGGCCCTTCCAGTGTGTCGCTCGGCAAATCGGCCCAGGGAGCGACAATCGAGCCTAAGCTGGTTACGTCGCCCGATGCGTTAATCTGAATGGTGCCGGGATAAATGTAGTAGTCGGCACTTAGCCCGGTAGCCGATATAACATTTGCATCGTTACTGAGCTGAACATTCAACCCAAACGCACGAACCAGATTTGTCTCTGTGGTCGCATCCCAACTGATAATAACTTCGTTTGTGTCCCCAACCTGGGCAACCGTAATATTCACAGCCGCCAACGCTGGAGTTGCAAACAGAAGCACAACCAGTACTAATAAAAACTTTTTCATAATTCTACCTTCCTTTCTTTTCTTCTTCTTTTCGCAGAGCTACAAACTCTGCAATATCCTGGTCTTGGTTTTTAAAACCAAATAACCTATTCCTGCCCGACAAAAAACTGTTGTCTATTTACGCTTGTTCTGCTTGCTGGTAGTGAAAATCACGTTGTAATTGAACCAAGCGAGCCGTGCGGCAGGAACCACCGGCAAGAAAAAATATTCATTATTTTTCCTTAGCACCCTCCTTTCTCGCCTATTGGCGAAAAATGTGTGCTATTAATACTATACGCACAGGTTATTATTGGTGAAGATTATCTGTAAATTACCATAATCTCAAAAACAAATCAAGGGAAAAATGAAAAAAAACAAAAAAATTTAATTTAAGAAAAATTGTATAAAAATAGGATAAAAAGAAGGACAATATGATGCTTTTGGCTGTTAATTAGGCAAAAAATGTCTGTTTTCGGCTGGTTTTGGGGCAAAGCCTGCCCAGGCACAGTATTTTGATATTTTGATGGGAAAAAAAATTTCCTATTTCGTAGTTCATATATGCAATTTCAGTAGTCTTCTGTTATTTTTGCCATTATGTTCAACTTTCTAAAAGGACGACTTAGAGTCGTAAGATTTTGCCTGGTGGCCGCCACTTTAGCCCTGATTGCCATCGGGATTGCCACGATTTACTCAGTCGGCCACCCGGCGGATCCAAGCCCTGCCAGCCAAACCGGCAACCTGACCAATTTCTGGAAAAAACAGGTCATCTTCGCCGCGATTGCGTTCGTTGTTTTTATAGCGGCCAACTCCGTCAATTACAGACGTTTTGGGGCGATAAGCTACTGGTTTTATGCCTGTGTCCTTGCAATGCTCGCGGTGCTGCTTATAAGCAAATATGTGATTGATTTGCCTTTTGCCCCGATGACTAAAGGGACTTATCGTTGGATAAAATTCAAAGTGTCAGGTCATTCACTGCCGGCAATTCAGCCATCGGAGATTTGCAAGCTCGCTTATGTCCTGGCGCTGGCATGGTATCTGCGATATCACATCAATTATCGTAAAGTCAGTGTCCTTGTCGGGCCATTTGCCCTGACGCTGCTGCCGATGGTGCTAATCTTACTCGAACCGGACCTGGGAACCGTAATGTTGATGATGCCGATCCTGTTTGCCATGTTGTTCGTGGCCGGTGCAAAGGTTAAGCATTTGTTGATTATAGTGCTTATGGCAATTCTGGTCAGCCCTCTGCTATGGTCAAGGATGGAGCACTACCAGCGAACCAGAATAAGCAGCGTTCTGCTGCAAAGTAGCTGGATTCGTCAAAAGGCAGAACAACACCCGACCTTTAGCCGGATTCTTGTCGGTACGAAATTCAGCGAAAAGAAATGGAAGAGTGATTGGGGTTGGCAACTGATTCGCTCAAAATATGCCGTTGCATCCGGGGGTGCCAAAGGGTACGGTTTTCGGCAGGGACCGTTTGTTAAATACGATTTTTTGTGGGCAAGACACAACGACTTTATATTCGCTGTCATCGCCCATCAATGGGGATTTTGGGGCTGTTTGGGCTTGCTGGGGCTTTATGTGGTTATTGTTGGCTGCGGACTGGAAATAGCAATGCAAAATACAGACCCATTCGGAAGATTGCTTGCCGTTGGTATTGTCTCAATGTTAACAGTTCAGGTTATTGTCAATGTGAGTATGACAGTCGGACTGATGCCCATAACAGGCTTGACGTTGCCATTCGTAAGTTATGGAGGATCAAGCTTGCTGGTCAGTGTGGCTTCTATCGGATTATTAAACAATGTCGGACGGTGCCGACCTCTCAGATGAGCAAGAAAACCGTAATGAGTATCTGAAACCATAAACCAGAATCAAACGGCAAACAATGAGAATCTGCAACGATATACCAGAAGCAAGCGGCAAACAATGATAAAAGGCTTTAGACAAATTGCCTCTCTGACGGCAATCAGCAGAGTATTCGGATTTGCCCGCGATGTGGCATACAGTCATTTCTTCGGTGCCAGTCCCTTGATGGATGCATGGACTATCGCCTTCAAAATTCCTAATCTCGCAAGAAGATTATTTGGTGAAGGAGCAGCCTCAGCTTCATTTATTCCCATATACAGCGAGGAACTGCACAAAAACCCGGAAAAGGCAAAACAACTGGTCAACACTGTAGTGACCGTTCTGTTTGTCATATTGGCGGCGATGGTCTTGATTGGTCAAGGCATAATCTGGGGTTATTATAAATTCTTCAGCTCCACTAATGATACAAGGCTGGTTTTGACCCTAAGCTCAATTATGCTGCCTTATATGCTTTTTGTCTGTATGGTCGCGATACTGGCAGGAATTCTCAATGTACACAGACATTTTGCCGCACCGGCCGCAGCTCCAATAGTTCTCAACATTTGCATCATTACCAGCATTCTGATAACCGGCTGGGTCTTCAACATCAAGGCCCGGGAACAGGTTTTCTTCGTAGCCGTTGCGGTTCTCATCGCAGGCCTTGCACAGATAGCAATACAGGTCCGGCCGCTGCGATCCGCCGGTGTTTCAATAAGGCCGGGCTGGCAGATTCACTCGGACGCATTTAAAAAAATTATAATCCTTATGGGGCCTATGATATTAGGGCTGACGGTCACACAAATTAACACATTAGCCGACGATCTCATTGCCTGGTGGTTGTCCAGTTCAGCAGATAAAGGACTCTCTTTCATCTTGTTAGGTAGAGACATTCAATACCCACTTGAACGCGGCTCCGTATCACATCTTTATTTCGCCCAGCGACTGTATCAACTGCCTTTAGGCATATTCGGTATATCTTTAGCTACTGCAATTTTTCCCGTGATGAGCTCCTACGCAGCAAGAAAAGATTTTTCAGGCCTGGCCGAAAAGGTTTCACATGGCCTTCGCAGCGCTATTTTCATCGCAATACCCGCAACCATAGGACTTGCAGCGGTAGCCAGGCCATTAATTTCGGTGGCCTTTGAGCACGGCAAATTCGGTCAGATCCGCGATGACACCGGTATGGTTGCCTGGACACTGCTTTTTTATACACTTGGATTGTTCGGTTATTTTGTCCAGCAGATTCTCACCCGTGCTTTTTACGCTATGCAGGACTCCAAAACACCTATGAAAAGTGCCCTGATAGCTGTATTTGCCAACATTGTCCTGAACCTGACTCTTATATGGTTTTTGGGGACCGGAGGATTGGCATTATCAACGGCTCTTTGTTCATATGTGCAGGTTGTAATTCTTGTTGTCGTCCTTGGCCGATCTCTGCGAAAGCGCGGTGCAGATACTCTCATATTTGATGGCTTCACCAGGACATTATTGAAAACTGTTGCCGCTACAGTTTGTATGTCCGTGGTGATTATAATTGCACTATTGATTTCGCAAAGCTGGCCCAATATCTTCAAATTGCTCTTAATTGTTCCTTCGGCGGCAGTATCGTATTTGTTAGCCGCGAAATTCCTTCGTATCGAGATGCTTTCGGTGCTGTTCAGCGGCAAACGGAGCAACAACGAAACTACGAACGGTTCGATTGACGATTGATTATTTATGCCCTTATTAAGATATCTCCTTTGAAATTGGCTTTGAATTGGGTTCGTTTGGGTTCGTTTTGGGTTCGTTTTTTCCAAGTGTCCAATTGGATTTATTTTCATATTCCTTTGTATAGATAACAGTTACGTTCATTTGGTCATCCAGGAAATTGGGTTCGTTTTGCATAATTAAGGTAATAATTGGTTGGTAATTTTGGCTGTATAGGAGATTTGCGTAGTTTGTAGTTTGCATTGGTAGTTTCAAATCCTAAATCCTAAGCACTAAACTCTAAACAAATTCAAATTACCAAAATAATAATGTTGAAAACCTGGACTGGCTTGCCCTATGTCCTTGCTGCGCTGCAACTTACGACATGCAAACTGAAATGTCATCTTCGCCTACTGGCGATTGTAATTATACCAAACTGGCCGGGAATGTTCAATGAAAATCGAACTTTTTTATAAAAAAGTGCTTTTTTTGGCTTGCCCCTGCGAAAGCAACGAATACATTTAAAACAAATACAGGCTTTGCTGGCCTCATCTTGCTTTGGCAATTTTATCTTTACTATATCCTGTCAATCACCCATAATGATGTGTTATGGGAAAAACGCACCCCAACAACAAGATGAATAATCTATCAGGCGACAAGTGGCTCTTCTTGACTCAGTCTGTAATGAAAACATCTTACCCCAAAATATATGGCTTCTCCTTACGCCAACAGCATGGCGCTAACAAACCCCCGCAACTCATGAAGGACTTGATTTCCTTTTTTACGAAAGAGCGATCAACAGTGCTGGATCCCTTTGCTGGAGTTGGTGGAACACTCTTGGGCGCATCGCTCTGCAATCGCAAGGCTCTTGGTATTGAACTCTCCGGTAGATGGATCACAATTTATAAAAAGGTCTGCAAACAAGAGAAAATAAAACCACAGGGCATTGAACGTGGGGATTGTCTGGAAGTAATGGATAAACTTATCAACTCAAGAAGGAAATTTAGCTTAATTATCACGGATCCACCTTATAACATCAATCTGAAGCGGACTATGTGCAGAGGACGCTATCGTAATCGAAACAGACAAACCGAATTCACTAATTTTTCAAAAAATTGTCGCGACTTTAGCAACTGCACAACATACGCAGGTTACATCGCCAAAATGGCGCTGTTCATACAAATGAGTTCTAAGCTCCTCTTAACGAATAAGTTTCTGGTTATAATGACCAAGAATGCCTATCAGGATGGTAAGTATATGAATGTTAGTCGAGATGTTGCTTCCTTGGCTGAATCATCTGGATTGACTTTTAAAGGCGAGATTATCTGGTATCAAAATGGTGTGCGGCTGCGACCGTATGGGTACCCTTTTACATACGTGCCCAATATAATTCATCATAACATTTTGATATTCAGGAAGGAGAGCCAGAATGGGCGTCGAACGAAATCCTTTTGAAATTATTAGAACAGAGGACTTTAATAGCAATTATAAAATAATCGCTGAATATTTCAGCGACCCCAAAGCATCATACTATTCCAGTCTCAAAAGGCGGGGCAACACAATCCTTGTTGGTACACGTGGCTCAGGGAAAACTATGCTTTTAAAGTCCCTTTACTTACCTGTCCATGCTGAAATCATGAAAAAAGAAGGCAAAGACCCTTTAGTCGACCCTATCAAATTTGTTGGCATACTAATCAACTGTGAGAGATATGAGTTCAAAATCTTCAGAGAAAATGTTTTTGATTATCATAAACAATCCCATGACGAAGTTAAAATTAGTCAGTTCTGGAAACAGTGTTTTGGGTATTATTTTTCGCTGTTAATTATTGAAGAGATGTTGAATACAATTATAACTCATGGTCCCTGCGTAGGCTTGAACTTTAGCCAATCATTATACGGGCAATTAGCTCAAAAAATCATACATACTTGTCAATTGCAATCTGATACTGATTCATCAAGCATAGACTTTAAATTACTGGCAAGCATGCTTAAAGAAAAACGTAAAAAATTCTCACGCTTAATGAACGATTCAATTCTTGATATTGACTACTCAATAATAAAAAATAAATTTAATCTTTCCGCTGTTATTGAAGTTGGAGAAATCCTACAAAAAATACCACGATTTTCTAACGCAAGGTTTTATCTTTTGCTTGACGACTTCTTTCATCCCAACTTAGCAGATGAACAGCAAGAAATACTGCTTGAGCTTATTCGAGTAAGAAATGAACCATTGGCTTTTAAGATAGCAACTCTTCCCGGTGGGATGGTTTTTACTGACGATAGTGGTTTTGAATTAACAGGTAGAGCTGATGAATTTACTATTGAATCGATGGAATTCCCAAAACTTACGAAAGGGAGCAGCTATTATTCATTGGTTAAGCAAATTGTCAATAATCGTCTTGAACAATATGGTCTTACCCATAAAGATTTATTTGAGGAAAGCGAAGATAATACAAGAGATTTTCTTGCTAAGCTTAGAGGAGAGGTGCGTAGAGGACACACAAAATGTGAATATGCGGGTTTCAACACTTTGGTTCACCTTAGCTCTGGTGTAATCAGGACATTTTTACTGCTGGGGCAAAAGATCATTGATAAGCACCTAAACCAAGAGAGTTCCCCTAAATTATCAAAATTTGTTCTGCCAGTTCCTGTTGATGTTCAAACAGAAATTGTAAATAATGAGTCATCAGAATACTTGGATGCGATAGAAAGTTACAAAAATGGGGCTTTGATATTGAAACTTGTTCATTATCTTGGTAAAGAAGCCAGAGATAAATTACTCTCGAATGAGACAGCCAATGAACATATTCAATTCCAAATAAAAAACTACCCTAACCTTGAAGAAAGTGCAAAAGAAATACTCACACGAGCCGTAACGAAAAATGTTTTTCATGCCTATCAGCTTTCACATAGAACCAATCGGAGAGGCTATGTCTCTATAAAATCATTAGTTTTAAATCGTCTCTTCACTCCCGCCCTAAGGATACCTTACCGAGATCGTTGGAGAATAGATGTAGATGTTGATACCATAAATGAAATATTACAATCAACAAAACCGATTAATATTTCTAACAACAGACCAGTAAAGCAATATACTCTTAACAGCGCTTACTGCCCTGTAATATCAGGAGAGTGCGACAAAATTGATTCAAGTATAACGGTAAATAACGGTTGTTTTTATGCTTCGCCAATCCAAACAAATTGGACAGCTATAGCAAAAGACTTCTTCAATAAACAATTTAAAAAATTTGAATTTGCACCAGAATATCCACCAAAAGGCCTTTTAACTTGTAAGATTTGTGAGATGATCCATAGGAATTATTTTGGTATTTATGAAATAACGGATCTTAATGAAAATGTAATATTTGAGTTAGCTCTTGCTCTCGCTCGCAAAAAACATGCTTTTGCTATAGTAAATACAGAAGCCTATAAATACAAGCAGATTAAAGCGCTTTTGGGTATCGAATACATACCTTACCAAGTAGTAGAAGATGAAATAAAAGAAGTTTGTAAAGAAAAAATTAAACCAGAAATACGAAAAGACGAACCATGGAATGCCAAAGAAATAAATCGTTTACAGAGCAAAACTCTGCAAGAAAATGTTTTACTCGCTATGCCGCAAACAACTCGCTATTACACAAAAACTCTTACTAAAAAAGTTAAATCAACTTTAGAGGATAAATTTAAATATAAGGTAATACCTTCCAATGACTATTCAAAAGGTAATTGGTTCATCAATCTTCTTAATACCCTTTTTGATTCCCAATATTGTATAATTGATACCACAGAATTACCTCCACAAGAACCAACTAATGATCTAATCACAAAAGAGCGACTTGACTATCTTCAAAGAATTTTTATTTTAGGGTTTGCCGTTGGTTTTAGAAAAAAAATTCTCCAAGGATATAATACAGCTTATTGCAATCGAATATTTACTGATATGCAGGGAAACTGCCACTTCGAATATAATGACACTACTTTAGTTACTGAAATTACGGATCGCATCCCGAAGGTATTTTGTGAATAAAAATTTAACATACTTTACCATCGATAAACCAATCTTATATATAACTGGTTATGGTTTTGAAGATAGAGCAAAATACTTACTTTCTCTTATTAAGCACAATATATCATTAAAATATTCGTTTGCTATAGGTTTTCCATCTTCTTCTATAGGTTATTCAATTGCTTGGCAACGGAACAAAGCTTTTACTGATGATGTTTTAACTGAAATATCAGAGAATTATGAGATAATGAATATTTCTGTAAAAAAACCTGTACAAATACGGCAAAACTTACAAGAAAAATTTAGTCGACTTGGAATTAAATTGCAGGATTTTCATATAATAATTGATATTAGCTCTTTACCCAAGGCTACATTATTTATGATACTTAAACATCTTACGGAGCTTGGTGCTTCAGGCCACCTTTACTATATAAAACCTATTGATTACGAACTTCCAATTTCTTTGGGAGTGAAAGATATTAGAACCTTACCTTTTTTTGGAGATGATTATGATCCGAAAAAGCAAAAGCTTCTCATTGAAATTCTAGGCTTTGAGGGTCTTAGAGCTTATGCGATATGGGAAACATTTGATCCTCATAACACAATATCGCTTATTGGTGTTCCTTCTGAATCAAACGCTAAATGGAAAGGTATATCAGAAAGAGAAAATCATTTGCTCCTATCAAGGTCAAATGTTGAAAAGAGAAATATATCTTTTACCAGTATTAAAGAAGCAACTAATACTCTAAATAATATATATGCGGAATTCGGCGACAAATACAATATTATCATTAGCTCTTTGGGAACAAAGCTTTCTGCAATTCCTCTTTTTTATTTTGCCAACCAGCATAAAAATGTATTCATAACTTTTTCTAGACCAGAACAGCACTGTGAACATTACTCTTATGGTTGTAGTCAAATGGTGGTTATCTCTTTTAATAAAGATGTTGCCCAAATTATTGGACGTTGTGACATTACAATCAACTAAGGGAATTAAAGGCGTCTGGATCCCCGTTTTCACGGGGATGACAACGGGAGATTAATTACATGCTGTGGCCAGATTTCTCGACTCCGCTGCGCTCCGCTCGAAATGACATGACTGCGTCCGCCTACGGCGGATTTCGGTCGGGATGACACCGGTGAGAAGGAATTTAGAAGTTAGAATTTAGAATTGGTTTAATAAGACGTCTGGATCCCTGCCTACTGCATGCAGGGACTGGCGGGGAGAATGGAGAAGGGAAAGATTTTTTTAGTGAATTAGAGGATTGGTGGATTAGAGAATTGGTGAATTGGTTTAAAAAGACATCTGGATCACTGCCTAAAGCCTTAGAATTGCTGGGGCATGCTACAGGGTCCCTGCCATATAAATGATTAAGGATGAGTGATTAATGATTATTGTTTAAATAAGACGTCTGGATCCCTGCCTTATAAATGATTAAGGATAAATGATTATTGATTAATTATCGGAGATTCCTCGCTGCGCTCAGAACGACATCTTATTTTGGGTCACTGTCTACAACCTACAGGGATTCGGACTAGCGGGGAATAGCATAAAAGAAATGAAAAGGGAAAGAAAATAGAGTTGCTAAGCCGAACAAATCCTCATTGTAAGGCTCACAGCCGGGTTTTTGAGGTGTAGTGGGCATCAAGAGCTTCTTGTTTGAAAAAGATGAATTTTTTTAATTTATTTCTTGCGTCACATCGGTTATTATGTTATAATGGTTTTTTTAGTGGAGAATATTCTTCCATCTCTCAGGAGTATCCCCCAATGAATTAAGAACGAGAGATACTATTTATGCGGCCTAAAACAGGCCAAGGAGAAGTAGAAGTGAGTACAGGTAAAGTAAAATGGTTTAATTCAAGTAAGGGATTTGGTTTTATTACTCCGGATGGCGGCGGTGAGGACTTGTTTGTCCACCATTCGGAGATCAAAACATCGGGCTATGCATCGCTCGATGAAGACCAGAGTGTTGAGTTTGAGATTGGAGAGGGCAAAAAAGGCCCATGTGCGACCAACGTAACGCCGGCTTAGGCAAACGACAATGCTTGAAAGAATCGAAAGGCCCTGCCAAATGGCGGGGCTTTTTTTTATTTGTATACTGCATCAATCACCTCGGAAACACGCCATATAAATGATTAATGATGATTGATTATTTGTTTAAATAAGACGTCTGGATCCCTGCCCCCTGCCTAAGAATTGCTGGGGCAGGCTACTGCATGCAGGGACTTAGGGGAATTTGGAATGATGAAAAGATAATATGGCCGCACACGCCCCAAAAACATACGTATACATATCGTTTATTGCTCAAAAAGATGGTTAAACCGCACAAATACCCAACTTGAAGCTTCCTTTTGGCTGTAATACCTAAAGCAAGGGGGTAAATTGCCCGAAATACCGTTTACGGACGTTTTTTGTAGTTTTACCGTTCTGAGCGGAAGCGAAGAATCCGGCCGATGAAGATGAGATTCTTCACTTCGCTGCGCTGCGTTCAGAATGACGTTGAATGAATATCGAATATTCACCGCAAGGTGTCCTGTGGAGAACAAGGAATATCGTCTTTCGTCTTTTTGAAAATCACGATACAGCGATTACTTCCTCGTAGGCATCACCTCCTTCTACGACGGCGGT
>VRUL01000061.1 GCA_019456145.1 Planctomycetota bacterium | reverse complement strand
CCGTCATCGCATCTATTCTATCATCTTCAACTAACAATATTGGCTTGGTGTTTCGCATCTTCTACAACCTCACTTTCCGAATTTGGCAGCGTAAAGTAAAATGTGCTTCCTTCGCCCGGTTTCGACTCGACCCAGATATTTCCGCCATATAACTCTACGATTTTTTTTACGACGGCAAGGCCGACGCCGGTGCTTTCATACTCATCACGCGGCGACAATGTCTGGAATATCTGGAAAATTCTTTCGAGGTGCTTCTCTTCAATCCCGGGCCCGTTATCAGTGACACTAAACTTCCAGAAGTCGTTCTCCCGGACACAGCCGATGCTTATCCGGCCTTGTGGTTTGTCCATATATTTCATGGCATTGCTCAGCAGATTCTCGAAAACCTGAATAATACGAGTCTCTTCGCACTCAATTACAGGTAGTTCATTTTCGACGGTAATCTCAATATTTTCCGGCGGAGCAAGCATGTCAATAACCTCTGAAACAAGTTTATTGAGATTAACCCGAACTCCTTCTACTTTTTCACGTCCAACTTTGGAATATTGAAGCACACCATCGATCAGGTTATGCATCCTTTGCACCCGGCTCGAAAGCATATTCAGTTGCTCTTTGCCTTGCTCATCAAGCTTGTCTGCATAATCAGTTGATATCCACTCAGCTAAGGTCTTAATCCCCCGTAGCGGCGCCTTCAAATCGTGTGACACGATATAAGCAAAATCCTTTAATTCCTGATTGATATTTTCTACCTGCTGAAGAAGTTCAGCCTGCCTTTGCTCCACTTGCTTGCGTTCGGTAATGTCGCGTGCGGCCCCTATTATATAGTCTTTGTTCTCATGCTTTACGAGCTTTAGACTGGTTTCAACGCAAAACGTAGTTGCATCTTTGTGCCTATGCCTGCTCTCTATAACTAAATCTGTCTTGAGTTTGAGTTCTTCGAGGCACTCTTGCCATGAAGAGTCATCCGGTATAGACTCATCAATGTCTTTAAGACTCATATCAAGTAATTCTTCCCTGGTATACGCGAGACTGGTACATGTTCTGTCGTTTACATCCAGAAAACGACCACATTCAGGTTCAATTACAAAAATACTGTCATTCGACCGGTCTATCAGGTCTTGAAACAATCGCAGCGTCTGCCCGGCCTTTTTACGTTCTGCCGTTTCACCCAGCCGCTGAGCAACCTCACCTAACAAGTCAAACTCTTCCTTAAGGAATGGTCCCTGGCTGCTTTCTGTTCTTTCACCCAGGTAGCAAACCTCAATATTTCCATTTTCCCCTCCTCCTACCTTTATCTCGGCACGCTGACTTAATTCACTTTTTTCGAAATTATCGGTCTTATATTGTATCCCATTGAAAGTGACTCTTACACAGATGAAATTAGGATACCGATATGCGTTGCGAATCAGGTTGGGCGTGTCTTGAAATATTTGTTCCAAGGGAACATCCTGCCGCTCGATAAGTTTAGACAAGCTGTATAGACAACTAATCTCCTTAATACGTTTCTGTAATGTTTTCTGGGCCTGAGAACGCTCCTCTTCCACACCGATGGCTGAGGCAATAATTCCTAATATTCTTTTCTCATCTTCGGTAGGTTCGACGTCACTCTGGTAAAGGGCACAGATGGAACCTATATCACTCCCGTCGCATTTAACTGCCTTTCCGATATACGTTTTTAGACCACAGGCAGTTATGTCTGGGTCAGTTTGGGCGTATGTAGTTCCAGGTAAGTTTCGAACTACCAATATGTCATCTCCACCTTTTCGGATCACGTCGGAACAGATATGCCCATCAGCTTTGCTGGCAGACTTGTAATCTAATGGTGTATTCCATTGCCCCACCGAACAAAGCAGATTGCTTTCCAGACGGTTGTAGAGCGCGCGTGTCGCTCCCAATAGTTCCCCACACAAAGCGGTAAGGCTGTTTATGTTCTCAATAGGGGCCGTCCCGAAGCCCAGGAAGCACTCGTTGACCTTTGCCAACCTTTTCTCCGCCCGCTTGCGTTCGATGATTTGGCTTTCCAGTTCCTGTTTGCTCTTTAGTATTTCTTCGGAAGCCCACCTCACATTAGCAATATGGACAAACAGAAGCAGGATATAAACAGTCAGCAGACAGGTAAACACCAGACCGGCCCCCAGAACAGCCCAGGAGTGCCAGGATTTTCCCTCCATAAGAAGACAAGGCGCCGGCGTGCATAGTACCAACCACTTTCGGCCCCCTACATTCAACGTGGCAGTATGGTGTAAAGACGTGAGTTCCTCAGCTTCTTGTTCACTGAGAGGCGATACCGGCTCTTCGCACACGTTGTACAGGTAACGTGAATAAAAAGCGAGAAAACGTTCTCCCCGGGGGGCTGACATATCAAAAAGCTCTACACAGATACCAGAGGACTCCAGTTCATTAGCAGTATGTTTCAAAATATCACCAATCCGAAAGACTCCCATTGCGAAGCCTTCTAAGTTTTGTCGGCGGCTCGTGACAGAATTTGTGGAGGCACCATTCAGGTAGATTGGCTTAAAAGCTATGAAACCAAACTGATCACTTGTTTCCTGTACCAGCGTAATCCGAGAGGTGGTAGTGAGTTCTCCAGTATCACACGATCGTTTCAGAGTTTCAAGTCGTGTTGGATTTGAGGCAAGGTCAAAGCCCAAAGCTGTCTCATTACCCTTATATGGCTCAACATAATACACAGGGAAATATTCCTTGCGCTTCGCGGCTCTGACCATATGTCCCTGGCTTTTCCTTTCGGTAAACTGAAAATCAGTAAAACCGTCCTCTCTGGCAGCAGCTTCGTATGCTTGACGCTCAGTATCCGGAACCCGGGGTATCCACTCCAGCGCCTGGACAGAGGAAAAACTCTGGGGATAGTGCTGAACAAACTCCCGAAACTCTTCCCGCTCGACCTTCGGCGAGCCGTTGTAAAAACCGGCAACCCACTCTATCGCCCGCATGCTCTGGTCGATGTGCCCTTTCAATACTGAAACTCGATCTTTCGAAGCGTGGTAGAAATCTATCTCCATTTGCTTGCGTTGCCTGGAGCGAACTGTGGTGAATAGCAGAATCGATACGATTACGCCCGTGCAGACCACAAGTATCAGTGGAACGTATTGATATCGCACAGCCTTTAAAATGCCGGTGTTTTTGTTCGCTACACTACTCATCTTTCGAGTATCTCTTTCCGAGCAGGAAACGGTAGGCCTGTCTTAATTACCACTCTTCGCTCCTGATGCCTGTTGTGCGGTGTCTTTTTGGGAAGATGTCCTCTGGCCTCGAATTCATACTTACCCATACACAGTAAGGTTGCACAGTGTATTCATTTGCCTAAGGGGATTATCGGCATACAAAAATCGAGAATTAATAAAAATTGCCTTTTTTGGCACAATACCAGGGATTTTCTGGGTTAACTCTGGCTGTTAACGCCGTGTTTTATAGGTTTTTCAAGCAGCAAGCTGAATGCTCTACCTTTGTCCAACACACAAACCACAAGGTTATCGGAAAAAATCGTCTTTGAATCCGGCTATAACGTTGGTTTAGTGAGGCAATGTTGACTCGATGACGGCCAAAGGGTAAACTCTAAGTGGCTATCGAGATACATTTGACGCAGAGAATGTTTCCTGGAATTATTGAGGTACTTTTGAAAAAGATGCTGAGTTGCCGATAACTTAAGAGGTATTCTGTAGAGTTCTATAATATGCAAAGAGGAATCGCAACATTTACTCTGGATTACGGTACCTGCCCCAGGTGGTTATATGCGAAAATGGTCAAACTTGGCCGAGAGATGGTCAGGGTTTTGGTGTCCGAGTTTGGCCCGGATGAGTTCGTCCGCAGAGTCGCAGACCCTGTCTGGTTCCAATCGTTGGGAACAGTATTGGCATTTGACTGGAATGCGTCCGGCCTAACAACAATATTGACTGCTGCTTTGAAAGAGGCAATTCGCAGCCGAGAAACAGACCTGGGTATTTTTATCTGCGGTGGTAAAGGCAAAACCTCACGCAAAACCCCGCAAGAAATTAAAAACTGGGCAGATAAACTAAGCTTACCGGATGAGTGTGCTGACAATCTGGTCTATAATTCCCGTATGAGCGCCAAGGTTGACAACTCGCTTGTCCAGGACGGCTATCAGATTTATCACCACAGCTTTTTCTTTTCTAAAAACGGCAGCTGGGCTGTTGTCCAGCAGGGGATGAACCAAATTAATGTGTCCGCCCGACGCTATCATTGGTTTTCTGAGAACATTGAAGACCTTGTATGTGAACCACATACAGGTATCGTCACCGCGGCAAAACGGCAGCCGTCATTGAATCTTGCCGCGCGAGATAGTGAAAACACACGAGAGTTAAGCGTAGAATTTGTTTCTTCGGGATACCGGTCACTGATGAAAGATATTGAAATTCTGCGGAAACACTCATCTGGTCTCAGTAGGATGGTCAGCGTCAAACACAAAGGCCAACAGCTGACTTTTCTACAATTGGAAGATACAGAATTTAAGACCCATCCGGTGGTCTGTGAAGATTTTTCCCGGAGCCGTTATCTGGAGAAGATTCTTTCCAAGGTCTGCGACATACAGCCGGAAAATTATGAACAACTTTTGTCTGTTAAAGGAGTGGGACCAAAAACGATTCGGGCCCTGGCTTTAGTTGCAGAAGTTATTTACGGGGCCGAGCCTTCCTATGAAGACCCGGCCCGCTATTCATTTGCCCATGGTGGCAAAGACGTAACACCATACGCTATCGACCGGGAGACATACGACAACACTATTTCTACAATGTCAGAAGCCGTCCGACGCAGCCATATTAGTCCTTACGAAAAAGACAGGGCCATTGGCAGACTCATAACCCGCAGCTAAAGATTGTATCTTTTACTCAGAATCGCATCCTAATAACGTGCTTCGGAGAATGTATGTAAACAACCTTCGGATCGATAGCCAGGAGAGGTACACAACTGCTGCTAAATGCTTATAAAATTGGTTGGTACTGGAGAGGTGATTCGGGTATTATGAGGGCGAATGTCTTTTATGGCTGGTTGTATAAATACAAAGGAGGCCGCAGATGAGACGTATGACACGACGAGATTTTGTGAAAGGCTCGGTAGCTGTTGGTGTTACCCTGGCAGCGCCATTCTCCCGCGTACGAGGGGCCAACGATGATATCCGAGTGGCTGTAGTAGGTATTCGGAACCAAGGCAGTAATCACATTAACTGGTTTCGCAACATCCCCGGCGTGCGTGTTGTGGCAATCTGTGATGCAGATAGAAGTTTTCTAAACCGCGAACAAAAAAAATTCATAGAACTCAATGAACCGGTTGACGCCTATATCGATTATCGCAAGTTGCTGGAAGACAAGAACATCGACGCAATCATTACGGCCACGCCGAATCACTGGCATGCGCTGGTGACAATATGGGGGTGTCAGGCAGGTAAGGATGTTTACGTCGAAAAGCCGGTCTCGCATAATATCTGGGAAGGCAGGAAAATGGTCGAGGCGGCCCGTAAGTACAACCGGATTGTTCAAGCCGGCACCCAGCGACGCAGTGATGAGGGCCTGCAGGAGGCCATCGATTATATTCGCCAGGGCAATCTTGGCAGGATTGTTATTGTATACGGTATTGTCTATGTTCGGCGCGGCAGTATCGGAAAGGTAAGTGGGCCGCAGCCGATTCCTGATTCGGTGGACTATAACCTGTGGTGTGGCCCGGCTCCAAAGGCACCTCTGATGCGCAAGAGTCTGCATTACGATTGGCACTGGGTATGGCCAACGGGCAATGGTGACCTTGGCAATAATGGAATTCACTTCACGGATATATGTCAATGGTTCCTGGATAAAAATGCCCTGCCGCGGCGAGTGATGAGCATCGGGGGACGTTTCGGATATATTGATGATGGCCAGACGCCCAACACGCAGATTGTATTTCTGGATTACAAGCCGGCCCCGATAATTTTTGAAGTGCGCGGTCTGCCGCGGGCAAAGGGTAATTCGGCGATGGATGCCTTTCGTGGAACTCGGGCCGGTGTTGTAGTTCAATGCGAAGATGGTTACTTTGTGGGCGGCTGGGTGTACGACAACAACGGCACAAAAATAAAGCAGTTCAAACGCACGGGCGGCAGCGGACATCACGCCAACTTCATCAAGGCCGTTCGCAGCCGTAAAGTCAGCGATCTAAATGCTGACATCGCCAAAGGGCACCTTTCCAGCGCTCTATGTCACATGGGCAACATCTCCTACCGGCTCGGCAGGGAGACCTCGCGTGGCGAGGTCATGGAAGCCATCAAGGGAAATAAGGAAATGACGGATTCTTTCGAGCGTTTTCAGGAACACTTGCTGGTTAATGGAGTGGATGTTAAAGCAACACCGAGGATTCTCGGCCCATGGCTTGAAATGGATACTGATAACGAGAGATTTGTCGGTGATTTTCATGAACAGGCAAACGAGCTTGTGAAACGCAAATATCGTGAGCCCTTCGTTGTGCCGGAACAAGTGTAATGATATAATCAAGTTAGGAATTGCCCTATGGCTGAAACATCCACAGCTTCAAACCTCGAAAAGCGTTCCTCCTGGTGGCGTTCGTTTGGCCCGGCCCTGATTACTGCCTGCGTGGTGTTTGGACCGGGGAGCCTGCTTATCAGTTCTAATGTTGGCGCCAGGCATGGATACGAATTGCTCTGGCTGCTGCTTTTGACAGGCCTCCTCATGGGTACATATATGACCACAGCGGCGCGAATCAGTGTTGTCGGCGGAGCAACGCCCTGCACGCTGGTAGCCCGGCGTCTCGGCCGCCCTGTCGCTGCGGTTATCGGGATTAATCTGTGCCTTATTTGTACGGCTTTTCAGTTCTCCAACAATCTGGCAATTGCAGCCGCGGCTGATGCTCTCGGAGTAGCTCGTCTCTTCGGAGATCCGCAGCAGATGAGCGACAGGACCAAACACATTATCGATAGCGGTATATTATTGATTTTCAATGCCGTAATCATCACACTCATCTTCACACTGAAGCAGGTATATCGCGCGCTTGAGCGGATTATGAAGGGCATGGTGGCTCTGATAATAATCTGCTTTTTAGTAAATCTCTTTGTCGCACGGCCGGACTTTTTCGGAGTTTTGAAAGGTTTGATTCCCAGCCTGCCGGAAGGCATATCCATTGGCTTGCCAAACCGTGGTGAGACCGGTATTACAGATCCTATGATACTCATCGCTTCACTATTGGGGACAACCTTCTCGGTAGCAGGAGCACTGTACCAGGGTAATTTGGTAAGAGAGAAAGGATGGACAATTAAAGACTATGACCGGGGAATTGGTGATTCGATCGCCGGTGTGTGCGTAATTACGGGTGTCAGTGCAGTAATCCTTATCACCGCCGGTACGGTCCTGCGTGGTGAGCCTGCAAACAATCTTGGTGTGCTGGCAACACAACTTCGGCCCCTACTTGGCAGGGGCGCTCATACACTGTTTTGCATCGGACTTTTTGCTGTGGCTATGAATCCGTTTGTCATCAACGCGATGATTGGGGGCAGCATTTTAGCCGACGGAATAGGCAAACCTGCAAAGCTAAGTGATCCGTGGTCGCGTCGTTTAACTGTTTTGGTCTTGGTGGTTGGAATGGTTGTAGCTATGGTGGTTATAAATACCTCAATTGAAAAGGTAGATGCCATCATCTTCGGCGCGGCCCTTACAGTTGTAGGTAATCCTCTGATGGCTATTACGATACTGTGGCTTGCGAACCAGAAAGACATTATGGGTGACCGACGTAATTCGATTGTCCTCAACATTCTCGGCGGGCTGGGCTTGCTGGTTGTTATTCTTATGGCCGTGCGGGTTCTGTGGCGACTCGTGCTAATGTTGAGCTAATTCTCGATACTCAAATTAATCGAGAATACGATATCGAACATAGAGGAAGGTATGACAGATATATCTGCAATAGACGAAAGCGGCCTGGAGGAGATTCTTAGTGAGCCCACGGAGGCAACCAGGAAAGTTGTTGCCGCTTTGAATGGTGATGTCGTCGTTTTAGGCGCGGGCGGTAAGATGGGGCCGACACTGGCGATGATGCTCAAAAAGGCATCAAACGGTAAGAATATTTACGCAGTCTCGCGATTTAGTGATAAGGCAGTCAAGACGAAATTGGAGGATGCAGGGATTAAGACTATCGAGGCAGATCTGCTGGATGAATCACAATATTGCGAATTGCCCAAAGTAGAAAATGTATTCTACCTGGTCGGCATGAAATTCGGCGTCACGGACAATCAGCCCTTAACGTGGGCATTAAACAGCTTTGTTCCGGGTCTGGCAGCACGACATTATCAAAATGCGCGAATTGTGGCGTTTTCTACAGGCAACGTTTATCCTCTTGTTGACCTCAACAGTGGTGGAGCAAGTGAAGAAACTGCTCCCGAACCTGTAGGTGAATATGCACAATCGTGCCTTGGCAGAGAGCGAATGTTTCAGTATTTCTCACAACTTTATGGTACACCAGTAACCCTGGTCAGACTCAATTACGCCAACGAGCCTCGATATGGGATTATAGTTGACCTTACGCTGAAGATATTGAATGACAAACCTATTGATTTGACAATGGGAACAGTTAACCTCATCTGGCAGAGGGATGCTAATGATTATATTATCCAGGCTATCAGTCTGGCAAAATCGCCGCCGGCAATACTGAATGTCGCTGGGCCGAATGCAGTGCCTATTCGTCAATTAGCCAAACTAATTGGCAAAGAACTCAATAAAGAACCGAAATTGATATCCCAGGAGGCGCAAACAGCTCTGCTCTCGAATGCATCTTACTGTTTCAGTGTGTTTGACAAGCCGAAGACAACGCTTGAGGAAATGGTATCTGTAATTGTGAAATGGGTGGCATCGGGCAAAAAGATTTTAAATAAGCCGACAAAATACGATATACGTGATGGCAAGTTCTAATCGCGGTCTCTTTTATGGTGAACTCGGACATTATCAATAAACTTCGTTCAGGTTGTGTGATTCCCGCTCATCCACTGGCTCTACAGGTGGACAATAGCATCGACGAGCAACATCAAAAGGCATTGACCCGTTATTATTTGGCTTCCGGTGCGGGCGGATTGGCGGTAGGCGTACATACGACCCAGTTTGCAATCCATAATCCGAAAACAGGCCTGTATAAACCCGTGCTGGAGTTGGCCGGCGAGGCGGCACAACAGTATACAAAAACCACAAATTGCGGCGAACCGATAATGATTGCGGGTATCGTGGGTGAAACCAGGCAGGCTGCCAAAGAAGCCGAATTAGCCCGAGATCTTGGCTATCATCTCGGATTGCTCAGCCTTACAGCGCTAAAAGAAAAATCTGTCAACGAGTTGATAGACCACGCCCGGCAGGTGGCCAAAGTCATACCGATTATGGGATTTTATTTACAGGAAGTGATAAGCCAAATGGTGCTTGGTGTCGAATTTTGGAGAAAGTTCGTAGAGATTGCAGAAGTGGTTGCCATAAAGATCGCGCCATTTAATAGATATCAAACGCTTGATGTGCTCGAAGCGGTTGCGTACTCCGGCAGAGCCGGTGAAATCGCACTATATACGGGCAATGACGACAACATAATCCTCGATTTGCTCACACAATATGAGTTTAACGTTGATGGTCGAACGGTATCACTTCAGATTGTCGGCGGATTATTGGGTCAGTGGGCCTGCTGGACGAAACGAGCAGTTGAGCATCTTGCTCGCATAATGAAAATTCGTGAAACCAAGATGCCAGCTCCGCAGGAGATGCTGACATTAGCGAGCCAACTAACGCTGGCTAATAAGGCAATCTTCGATGCTGATAATCATTTTGCCGGTTGCATTCCCGGTATATCTTATGTATTAAAACAACAAGGTCTTATAGAAGAAGTGAGGACACTCGATGAGCACGAATGCCTATCGCCGGGTCAGGCCGAAAAGATCGATAAAATAACAGAAAATTATCCGCAGCTTTGCGATGATGATTTTGTTAAAGAAAATCTTGATATATGGTTATCGTAATTTAATGAGTCTTGATGTCCCGAATCAGGAGGTAAAAATGGTTATCTACCAAAAATCACAATTGACATACTGGGCCTGTTTTTTGTTCCCACTACTATGCCTTAGTGTTCCTTGTTTGGCTTTAGAGAAGTGGAAAATTGGTACAAGCCCTTCCGACCGAATTCTTGCCGAATATTTCCGTGCCGAAACTGCCAAGCTGCGTGACCGGTGTCTGGCCGATATCAAAACGCTCGATGACTGGAAAACAAAACGCAAGGTTTATCGAAAGCAACTTTTCGAGATGCTTGGGCTTGACCCACTTCCGGAAAAGACAGACCTCAAGCCGGTCATAACCGGCAAGGTTGAGCATGACGAGTTTACTGTCGAGAAGATTCATTATCAATCACGGCCCGGACTTTATGTAACGGGCAACTTATACATACCGAAAGGCATAAAAAAGCCGGCACCGACGGTTTTTTATGTGTGCGGTCATGCTCGTGTCAAAAAGAACGGTATCAGCTATGGGAACAAGGTCAGCTATCAGCATCATGCGGCCTGGTTTGCACGGCATGGCTATGTCTGTTTTACGATTGATACGCTTCAACTGGGTGAGATCGAAGGCACCCATCATGGCACGTACCGATATAAGATGTGGTGGTGGAACAGCCGGGGCTATACTTCGGCCGGCGTCGAGGCGTGGAACTGCATTCGTGCGCTGGACTATCTTCAAACGCGCAAAGAAGTGGACAATGACCGCATTGGCGTGACTGGTAGGTCCGGCGGCGGTGCGTACAGTTGGTGGCTGGCTGCCCTCGATGACCGTATCAAAGCGGCTGTGCCTGTCGCCGGTATAACCGACCTTCAAAACCATGTTGTGTTTGGCTGTGTCGAGGGACACTGCGACTGTATGTACACCGTTAATACTTACCGATGGGACTATCCACTTGTGGCGGCACTGGTTGCGCCCCGGCCGCTTCTAATCTCCAACAGTGACAAAGATAATATTTTCCCATTGGACGGTGTCGTTCGGCTGCACGAAAAAGTGCGGAATATCTACAAGCTACACAAAGCTGAGAAGAACCTGGGCCTGCACATAACCGAAGGACCGCACAAAGATACACAGGAGATGCGCATCCATGCTTTTGTGTGGTTTAATCGCTTTCTCAAGGGTGATAATCCACTAATTGATAAGCCTGCCGTTGGCTTCTTCGAGGCCGAGCAGCTCAAGGTTTTCGATAAACTGCCTTCCGACCAGATAAACACCAAGATACATGAATCGTTTGTTGCCAAGGCTCCTCCGCCATCAGTGCCGCAATCGGCCGGCGAATGGGAAAATCAGCGTAGAGCGTGGATTAAATCGCTTCGGGAAAAGTCGTTTCGCGGCTGGCCTACTGAAGCGGAGGCAGGTTTGCTCGACATAAAATCCGTATTCTCTGTTGAGAAACACGGCATTCGCTTTAGCGCATACGATTTCACAAGCCAACTGCACGTTCGTCTACGATTGTACACGGCCCAGTGGGCCGGGCTCAACAAGACGGATATGGTAACACTTGAGGTGCTGGATGCAGAGGGATGGAGAGAATGGCTGGCCGCTATGCAAGTGGGATTTGCCGAAGAACTCGACGACCAGACGCTGCCTGAACCGGATAAGAACACTTTCAAGGATAAGCAAGAGCTTTTCAAAAATACGAAGCGTGTAATGGCATACTTTGCGCCACGCGGTATTGGGCTAACGACCTGGAACCCGGACGAACACAAGCAAACGCAAATCCGCCGGCGTTTTATGTTGTTAGGGCAGACGCGGGACGGCATGAGAGTGTGGGACGTACGCCGCGCAATTCAGGTGCTGCGTAAAATCGATTCAATAAATGGCTCATCAACAGGACTTCGGGGCAGGCATCAGATGGCCGGCATCGTTCTGTACGCTTCTTTGTTCGAATCCGACATCGCCCGACTCGATCTATGGAATCTGCCCTCTTCACACCGTGACGGGCCGACCTTCCTCAATGTGCTGCGGTATCTGGATATACCACAGGCCGTGGCGATGACCGCCGAACGCAGCCGGGTAAGGCTCTACCAGAAAGACGGTTCCGGATGGCAGTTCCCACAATCTGTTGCCAACAAACTTGGTTGGCCAGGAAAGCAATTTCAAGTTTTGACGGTATCAAACGAACGTGAGCCATAATCTTTTACTTTGGAGTTTATTATGAGAAGACGTGAATTTCTTAAAGCGGCTGCCAGTACCACCCTTCTGCCCTTATGGAGTTGGGCCAAAGATACACCGCGAGATATTAAAATCACACGCATTGTCGGTTTCGACCTACTTAGCGAACGATCGAAGCTGGCCGGCAAGAATTCCCGGCGAGATGTGCACGGCAGACGGGCTACTGACCGAATGGTCCGGCTTTTCACGAATGCGGGCTTGGAGGGAATCGGTAACTGCCGTACAGGGAAAAAGGAACTTGCCCAACTGTTAGGAAAGAATCCATTCGAGTTTTACACGAGTACAAATCGGAGAATAACCGGCCCACTGGGTACCGGGACGATGCCGCTCTGGGATTTAATCGGGAAGGTTTTGAAAAAGCCGGTTTACAAACTGCTGGGCGGAGCAGGTCCTAAGCGGGTTCCTGTTTATGACGGGTCGATTTATTTCAGCGACTTACTTCCGGAATACGAGCACAAACCACTCGACAGGTTCAAAGAAGAAATTGATATGGGAATGGCTATTGGGCATCGCGCTTTCAAGGTGAAAATCGGGCGAGGGGCCAAGTGGATGCAGCCCAAAGAAGGTTACGCTCGCGATGTAGAGGTTCTGAAAACCATTCGTCAACATGCCGGTCCAAAGATCCTCATCGGAGTGGATGCCAACAACGGTTATGATTTGGCCAAGACCAAACGGCTCATGGAGGAACTACCCGACTATAATTTTGCCTTTCTGGAAGAAATGTTCCCGGAGCAGGTTGAGAAGTGTCTGAAACTTAAACGTTTTATACGCAGGCACGGCTGGAAAACCCTTATTGCAGACGGCGAAACTCAGAGCAAGCTGGATGCTTACAAACCATTCATCAAGGCCCGGGCAATCGACATATTCCAGGGGGACATGAATCGCTTCGGCTTCGAAGGCATCTTGACCGAGGCCGGCTGGTGCAAACCTCAGGGATTGCAGGTAGCTCCTCATAACTGGGGCTCTCTCGTAGGTTATTATATGCAGCTGCATGTTGGACGGGCCATCACCAATTTCTATAGGGCTGAACACGATCCTCTTTCCAACGCGGTTCTCATTGCCGATGGGTACGAGATCCGGAACGGCTCGGCCAGCGTCCCGGAGGCACCGGGATTCGGTCTGAAAATTGACGAGGAAAAGTTCTCCCAGAAGGCCCGAGTAAAATTTGACCTCCGGAGTTGAAATAGCTTCGGTATCTCGTTTTTAATAAGAAATTCTCCCCGCCGGGTGTAACCTTTCAGCGTAAGCGTCCACTATCCTGTTAGAAGTGCCCTTGTAGGGGTACGAAAATGTAACAACAACAAAGATGTAAAGAAAGGAGCCAAAAATGAAGAAGACAGGATGTAAAACAGCGATTTTAATTCTACTGGCCGTGCTGGTAATGAGTGCGCAGGCATTTGCCGCTCGTGGTGGTCGCAGTCGTGGTGGAAGACGCGGCCCTAAATATGGCGCGGGCATGGACAGAAGGGGCCAAAGCAGTCAAACCAAAGACATGGACAGAGGGGGCCAAGGCCGTCAATCCAGAGGCATGGGCAGAGGGGGCCGAGGTTTCCAAGGCAAAGGTCCGGGCTTATATGACCAAGGCTTTGGACGCAGAGAAATGATGATGCAACGCAGGTCGATGATGGAAAAATGGGGACAAGGTCTTCGACCTGGCAGAGGTAGTGGCAGACGAGGCCAAGGCTTCCGAGGTAGAGGTATGGGCAGGCCAGGTGCAGGTGGGCCTCCTGAAGGTATGGAAAGACACGATCGCGGTGGACCTCCCGAAGGTATGGGCAGACGAGGCCAAGGCTTCCGAGGTAGAGGTATGGGCAGACCAGGTGCAGGTGGGCCTCCTGAAGGTATGGAGAGACGCGGTCGCGGTGGGCCTCCCGAAGGTATGGGCAGACGAGGCCCAGGTTTTCGAGGTAGAGGTATGGGCAGACCAGGTGCAGGTGGGCCTCCTGAAGGTATGGAAAGACGCGGTCGCGGTGGCCCTCCCGAAGGTATGGGTAGACGAGGCCCAGGCTTCCGAGGCAGAGGTATGGGCAAGCCAGGTGCAGGTGGGCCTCCGGAAAGTATGGAAAGACGCGGTCGCGGTGGCCCTCCCGAAGGTATGGGTAGACCCGGTCCAGGTTTCCAAGGTAGAGGTATGGGCAGGCCGGGCGCAGGCGGACCTCCTGAAGGTATGGAGAGACGCGGTCGCGGTGGGCCTCCCGAAGGTATGGGCAGACGCGGCCCAGGTTTTCGGGGCATGGATAAGGAGTTGGAACCTGACGAATGAACATCTTCGCTCCTGCTGAAACCGTATGTCAGGAGCAGCAAGGAATACTAACAGATGAAGAATTCAGGCAGCCAAGGAGAAGATAAAAGGTTAGCAGTAACGAAAACAAAAAACTCATGAAGCAAGGAAATCGTTACCCCACCGATGAACCATTTGTCGGTGGGTTTTCTTCCCATAGCAAGGTGGCACACGGGATGAAAAGTATATGTAAATTGAATTGAAAAATTGCGTATGATAATATATCCTCAATATATGGTTTTCTCAATTTCGCCGGGCAAGATTCTTAGCCTTGAAGTGGAGGGGCTTTTGGCCGAATTAGCTCGCTGGGCCACTGAGTCACTGTCCACATCAGAAAACAGAGAGGATGCCAAGGTGCATGTTACAATGGACATTGAGGAAGTCCGCCAAAGCCTTCAAGGCGATCCCGAGGCGTATCTGCGATTGATTGAGCGGCACCAGGATTATATCGGACGAGTTTTGTGGCGCTTCAGCCGAGATCGCCGGGTCCATGAGGAACTTGTGCAGGACGTCTTCGTCGATGCATACCTGGGGCTGGATCGCTACCGCGGAAAAGCACCTTTCGCCCACTGGCTTTCACGAATCGCCACTCGCGTCGGGTATCGCTATTGGAAGCAGGTCGACCGCCAGAAGAAAAGAGAAAGCTTCACGCTGGAGGAATGGGACCAGTTGTCTTGTGATTCTGGGGAGAAGATGGATGCCGGCCAGGCAGCCGCGTTAGTGTACCGACTACTGGGACAACTACCGCCCCGTGACCGGCTGGTCCTGACACTGCGCTACCTGGAAGAATGCGATGTGGCCGAAACTTCCCAAAGGACGGGCTGGACCAGAAGCATGGTCAAGGTCCAGACGTGGCGTGCGAGAAAAAAAATGGAGAAGCTTTTTACCAAGGCGGAAAAGGAGAGCATAATATGAGAAACGAAAACCGATTCGAAATCCTTGCCGCCCGGGCCCGCGGCGAAACACCTCCCGGCGTCGATGTCGCCGGTCGAGTGATAGCAATCCTCACAGCCGAACAAGACCGGCTCGACCGGATTACGGAAAGGCCTTTGATGTGGGTAGCAGTATTTTCCTCGGCTGCCGCAGCGTCTTTCACAGTTATTGCGGTGGCCTCCTACTATCTCTGGACAAGCCCTCTGGTTGAAATCTACGAAACAATCTCATGGGTGATGCGATGAACAAAGTAAAACCAACGAAAAGTCCGCACGATTACTTAAAGCAAATGCACCGCTGGCGTATGGCCTTTTTCGGCCTTGTTATCCTGCTGGCCGGCATTGTTATTGGGGCTTCTTCAATGTCCATGATCAGCCATAGGCGCAGGCCACTGCATCCGCCGCCACCGGAAGTGGCCACTGAGAGCCTGCTTGACGAGATGGAGCGTTCCCTGCACCTCACTCCAAAGCAGCGTGAAAAGATCGATCCCATCCTGCAGGAACACATGCAGAAGCTCGACAATATCCGCACCGATGCCCGCTCGGAGATCAACGAAATTCTGGGACAAATGAATGAAGGTATCACGGCGGTGCTCACCGAACAGCAGAAACAAATCTGGCAGCGAAGGCTCCAGCGTCTCCAGCGGCAGTTCCGCCCTCCCGGGCGGGGGCCGGGAGGAGGAGGGCGACACCGCGGAGGCCAGCAGGAGCGCATGCGCCGGGGTCCCGGCCACTTCGGACCCGGGCGACGACCGGCTGGGCCGAATATGCCCCACAATGGCATGCATCGCGACATGATGCCAAGGAGATATGAAAAGAACGCAAACGAGGACCTGTGAATTAATTATGGTCAGTTGTTTGAATGTAAACTCAACCTGCTAAGGCAGAAAAGTAACCTGGAAAGGAGCAGGAGATGATGTCACGTGCCATCAGTCGTTGCGAAATCAGGCCCAAATTTTGGCAGGCAGTTGGCTTGATTCACACGCTCAGAAAGTTTCTGAGTACTGCTGCGGTGTGCATCGCAACCAGCATAAGATAGTCCAGATCGCTGAGACTGTAGTGCTTGTCTTTCATGGCATTATCAATATAAAGCACTCCATAACAACCATTCGGACGCATAATGGTCGCTATCAATGCAGAGCGTATCGCTTCCTCTTCCTCTACCTGGGCAGAAACCCGTGGTAAGACCAGGAACTGTCCTTTTTCAACGGCTTGCGCGATCTTTGCCTGTAGTTTTATTTCACTTAGCGCTACTTTCTGACCATTTCGGTTTTTGCCTGCCTGATAAGGCATCGGGCCGGTCGGCTGGTTTCTTAAAGCACACCAGACATGAAGTGCATCGAACTGCTTTAACGCAGTATTCTACCAAGGTAAGTAATAATTTTTCAAGACTGTCGGCTTCACAGATTGCTTCAGCAGCCTGTGAAAAATCCGTTAATCTTTTAGCCGCCAATCTCATCGCAGGAGCGTGTCCGGCGTCTGTTTTTCTTACTATAGTCTCATGAAGGGGAGTTGCAAGTGCAGCTTCGAGATGAAATGTGTCTTCCAAATGTATCGGTTTGTCAGTGTGGTTATTATCTTCGAGATTGATTTCGAGAGTAAAATCAATTATGCGCAGGCAATCGCCGGTTTTAATCTCGGTTTTATGGATTGCCTCATCGTTTAGATAAGTTTTGTTTGCCGATCCCAAATCTTCGACAATCCATTTCCCTTCGCTTGTGGCAGAGATTACCGCGTGCTCTTTTGAAACTGATCTATCAGGCAAAAAAACCTGGCAGTTAGCTGCTCTGCCTATGGAAATAGGCCCCTGGGTGAATCGAAATTCTTTTGCCCCACCATTTTTTTGTTTTACAACAAGCTGCATTGCATTTTCTCTCAAAAAAATGGATTTCTAATTTCCAATACTATTATCCACGATTTGTGGTAATCTGTCAAATAAACCGTTAATGGATGCTGCCTTAAATCTAAGCCATTATTTTGTTGTAATTTGAGTGAAATTTGGTATAATTACGGACTAAAAGCCTTCTTTTTAGATTGAAATACTCGTCGTGTTAAGTCGCGACGACGTTTTTTACCCTCGGAGTAAGGGTTATTTGATTGTTTTCAACGGTTGGAGCATATAAGAAGTTTTTTAGGAATTGAAGATTTAGGAGTACCTGCGATGAAAACATCCAATTCGTTTCGTACCAGCTTATGTTTTTCTTTGGGCCTGTTTCTTATCGTTGCTACGGCCAGAGCAGCAGACTGGCCGACCTATCGCCACGACAATGCGCGTACCGGCTGCATTGACGAGTCACTGGCGGCACCGTTGGTTCTGCATTGGGTTTATACATCGTCCCATCCTCCTCGCCCGGCATGGTCGGAGCCGGCCAAACGTCCAAGAGAAGGGGTCACAATGCTCCACCGAGTTAATTTCGACGACGCCCTCCAGGTGGCCGCAGTCGGTAACGTGGTCTATTTCGGTTCTTCAGTAGACAACAAGGTCTATGCGCTCGACGCGGCCACGGGCGAAGAACACTGGTCCTTCTTTACCGGCGGGCCGATTCGGCTGGCACCGACTGTCTGGAAAGACCGGGTGCTATTTGGTTCAGATGACGGCTTTGTTTACTGCCTCAAGGCGGCCGATGGACAACTGATCTGGAAAAAGCGCGGAGGGCCGAACGATGAAAAACTTTTGGGCAACGGAAAAATGATTTCACGCTGGCCTATTCGAACCGGAGTGCTTGTCGACGAAGGAGTCGTCTATTTCGGCGCTGGAATCTTCCCGCATGAGAACGTTTTTCTCTGGGCCTTACGCACCGAGGACGGAACAGTCGTTTGGAAAAACGATACTATCAGCGCCGAATCCGCGGGCCGCAACGAATTTACGCCACAGGGATATCTGCTGGCCAACAAGACGCAGTTCTTTGTACCATCCGGCAGATCATTACCGGTCGCTTTCGACCGCGCAACTGGTAAGATGGTTTACAATCGTAAGTACGGCTGGAGAGATGAGCAGTCGGGAGGGGTCATCGGTGGTACGTACGCGCTGTTAGCTGACGAGCAAATTTATACGGGTACGCAACACCATCTGCTGGCCCTTGACCAGAAGACCGGCCGAAGGGGCTTTGCCTGGTTCCCAGGCCGGCGTCTCACGGTGGTGGGTAAGATGGCTTACCTGGCAACAGGAAGTGAACTCGTGGCTATGGACCGCTCAGCGTATGCCAAGACCAGCGGGCGGCGTAATTCCCTGGAGCGCAAGGTAAAGAACCTGACGAGTTCGACCAGAAGAGCGACGGGTAACAATCGCCAGAAACTTCAAAAAGACCTGAAAGCTGCGCAAGAAGAACTTGAGCGTCACCGGCAGGAGAATATCAAGCCCACGATAAAGTGGCGTATTCCAAGTAACTGTGACGCGGAGTTGGTTCTAACAAGCAACCTGGTGTTCGCCGGTGGTCAGGGCCAGGTCAATGCCTTTGACCGAGAAAAAGGCAAGGCCGTATGGTCAGCGAAAATCGACGGTAAGGCGCGGGGCCTGGCTGTAGCTAACGGACGTCTCTACGTCAGCACCGATGAAGGAAAGATCTATTGCTTTGCTTCAGGCAACATGGCGAAAAGGAAAATTCCCGCGTCCATTGTGCCCCCCCCGCCGGTCGTGAATCCTTATCCTGAAGACAAACTTACTGCAATCTATGAAGCCGCTGCCGAAGCTATCGTTATGGAAACGGGAGTGAGAAAAGGGTACTGCCTTGTTATCGGCGCAGAACAGGGCCGATTAGCCTGGGAGCTTGCAAAACGCACAGAACTGATGATTATTGGGGTGGAGCCCGATGCCGAAAAAGTCCGGGCAGCAAGACTGGCTCTTGATGCAGCCGGCTTATATGGCGAACGTGTGACCATCGACCAGGGCGAGCTCTCGGCACTGCCTTACTCGAACTACTTCGCCAACCTCATTGTTTCTGATAGTCTACTTCTGAATGGAAAGATTCCTGACGAACTGGGCAAGCTTGCGCGGCACTTGAAACCATGCGGCGGCGCCATTTGCTTAGGTATGCCCTCAAATGCACCTGGCAAAAATAACGACATATATTCCGAAAAGTTACAACAATCACTGGCGCGGCTGGAACTGGGCCAGAGTAGTGTGAGCGAGACGAGTGGATTCTGGGGGGTGTGAAATTACTTTCTGGCACTTATGCAGCGAGGGCATTTTGTAAATTCCAATAAGACTGCCATTGTCCACTTT
>VRUL01000060.1 GCA_019456145.1 Planctomycetota bacterium | reverse complement strand
AGCAGTTACTACCAGCGATGCGAAAGGATGGTTTGAATCCTGCGGATACCAGTACACCAAAACTTAAAATGCTCTAAGCGGATTTTGCTGTTCCGAAAACTACATCGATCAAAGGTGCATCTGCCAAAGCTTGCTCCTCAGACATCCAGCGTTGATTTACCTTTTGGCAGGTCAAAGCAAACCGTTACGTTCTGAGCATCGGTGTGAAAGGTTCCGGTTTCGAGTTGCAGTGGTCGCTTTACTTTTCGCAATTGAACAAGATACCGGTTAACGGTCAACTTAGGAGCACTTGAAGAATTTTTCTTGATTCGCACAGTAAATCGCGTTGTGGCAAAGGGAGCGTTGAATGTTACACGGGTGCCCTGCTTTTCGATCTGGGTCAACTCCTTTGCGGCCCAATAACGGGAGATTTCACTAAGTTTCAACCAGAGCAGATTTTCGTACCGGGCGTGGATACGCCGGACGACTTCTTTGAAGATGTTAAATCCTATTTCCTGGCCGTTGTAATAGATGCCGGGCCAATGGCAGACGAGTATAGCTGGTTCGCCCTTGTCGATGACCTGCGGCAAACGGCCTCCTTTGAGGTCTTTGGTAATGAACTTATCGACGGAGCCGGGATTCAGCCCGTCCCAGCCTCCGAACCAGTCGCCTGTGCAGCCGATGATGGAGACGACGCATTTTGGATTGGAGCCTTTCAGACCGGAGGCATACTCGACGCGCGGTGCGACGCTGCGGTCGTCTGTAAATAGATGGCGGAAATAATGGGGGATCTCAGCTTTGAATACGTCGCGGCAGGATTCGAGCGTAGCTTTGGCAAGGTTGTCGCGATTGCGGTTGCCAAAACCGCCGGGGGTGGTGATGCCTTCGCAGTCGAGGCCAACGTTCTTAAGGATTCGCAGGGCGTAGGCCATATAGTCTGCCAACTCGTCAGTGGACTTATCCTGGCTCCATCCCCAGTTCTCCATGAAACGCTCGCTTCTTTCGGGATAGGGACGGCCTGTCTTTGTGTCTATGACCCGCGTATGAGAAACCATTTCGGGGTGGATGTCCCAATCCGGCATCATGAATTCGCGGACGAGTTTGATGCTTTCGGCAAGTTCATTTTTTGACCATCCCGGCAGACCGCGGTCGAGCCAGCCTACTAATGCCGGGTAAGGTACAATGCTGTATTTACCCTTTACTTTGCGCTCGCGGCACCACTGGCCGAACTCGCGTACGAAGGAGTCGGGTATTTCGCGGGGCAGCTTTTTCCAGTCCTGTTTGTAACTGTCGGGAAAAACTTCGGCGAATTGCGGGATGCCAAAGTGGGCCAGGTTGACCAGGCAGGTCGAGTCATCGATGATAAAGCTCATCGGCACACGGTTCTGTGGATTGAGGACCGTTACGCCGCCGGCCTGCTTTGGACGCTCGCCCTTATCCTGAGCGACGGCAGGTATACTTTTTATGGCAAGGTGAGCACCAGCGGTTACCAGGGCTGTCATTTTTAGTAAATCACGTCGAGTCATTACTTTTTGTATAGGCATATTGTGACCTCCTTTACTGTTCTATCCGACTTTAATGTACCGCCCTATTCGTGGGAGGTCAACACCTGAAAAATCTGTCGGATGTACTCTTCATTTTTCATTATAGCGAGCGATGAGCACTGGCCCCGGTAATAATACTTCTATGCCGTGGTGCTCGGTATCTGATAATAAGGTAATTTGATTTTTCCCCGGCTTAAGATGCCTGGGATTGATTTTGGTTACTGTGAAGACCACGTCATGGACGGCCCTGCGGGAAGTGATTGAATAGGGGTGACCGTTAATTTTGAAAGGCTCTTTGACGTTACCTTCTCCGCCATCCCAGATCTTTATCATAAGCTGCACTCGCTGGAGCGAAGAAATATCTTCGGGCAGTTCAATAACAGCCTTTTTCCCCTGCGATGCCCGCGACCAGAACGGCGTAGGCATTGAAGAGCATTTATACATTTCAACTCTGCTTCGCTTTGGCAGAAAAGTAAGACCCTCAAGAACATCAGTTACATAATGAAATCCCCCTTTTAGATGTACAACAGCCCGAATCGCCATAGGTTCAGACTGTGACCGAATCATAGAGGTATTCCATTTCACGGCAAAAGGCGTCTTCGAAGCTGAACCGATATGGTTTTGGTATTGCTTCTTTTGAGTGAATCCGTGCCAGTCGTTTTCGCTTCCGTCTCCGTCGTCGTCAAAGCCAGGGTATCGTCCGAAATAATCGGCAGAAAGGATTGACTTTTCGAATTCCACAGGGCACCAAATCGTAACTTCAGTAATATCTTGAAGGACATTACTCGAATTGGAGAGTTTTACTTTTGCCGAGAATCCTTCGAGACGAACCCGGACCAAATCGGGGTGGTCAGGTTTTAAGAAGCAGCGAACGGCGGCATTGTCTATAATGAAGTGGCCCCAAAAGGAATCGCCCCGGTCGCAGGCAAACTGAAAGGCGTTTACTCCTGTTACCAGATGGTGGACTTTTAGCGGTATAACAGGGTAACTGTATGTGCAGTGCCCTGCTGCTGCACCGACCTCGGGCACGTGGTAAATCTCCTTGCCGTTAGGCAGGAACCGCTTGTTGGATGTTCCGGGATGGCCGCCCCACATTTCGAGGTAAAGTTGGGCCTGTTTTAACTGGAAGAGGTCTTCGTTTACCGAGACCAGCATTAAACCATTGGCTTTTGCTTCACTTCTTTTTCCGAAGGTTTCGTGCAGACTGAGTTCAGTATCATTTACGCGGAGCCGGCCTCTGCAATTGGTTATCTTTTCGTCCCATTTAGCCCAGTATTCTCTGTAGAATTGGCCTGCATTAACTGCGTTGCAAAAGAAAGCGAGCAGAGCATACAAAGCCATAACAACTACTGTGATTCGTTTCATAATAATTCCATTTTCTTTGTGCTAATCTTATTTACGTTTGGCTTTGAGGTAGAGCACTGCATCACCCTTAAAAGGTGCCTCAAATTTTATCTCTGAGCCACTTGCCTCTGTTGTACCTTTGGACACAACCTTTCCGTTATCAGGATTGAACCATTCGTATTTGTATGTACCGGCCTTGAGGTTTACCGTGATAGAAGGTTTATCCTCTACGGGATTATAGACCAGATACTCAGCCCCGGGATTCGCGAGGCAATATTTCGTCGAGGCCAGATTATTGCGAGGTCTCATTGCAGTCAGATTCATTTTCAGAGCATAGCGGCGTGTATAACCCATGCTCCGGCGGATCGGATCCCATTTCGATTCAAAACGATTCCCGAGGACAACACCATCATAGGGATCCATGAAGATTGGGTTATAGCCCCTGAGAAAACTCTTCCATACCCATGCCTGGTTCCCTCCGATTCCCCAGAGGTGGTCGGTGTCGTTGAGAATAACTTTTCGACCATCAGCGGCTGGTGGGTTATCGCGGTAGCCGCCCTCATGATTCGGTGAAATCCAATCGGCGGGGCTTTTGAACAAGGTCTCATTCTTACCGGCGCTGTATTGGAATGTCATGCCGACAGGATGCTGTTTTGGTTTTTTCTTCTCATAGCTTTTGATGTAGCGGATCATGTGATACTGCCATTTTGTTGACGGCGGGTGGTTCTCGTTCGATATCTCATACAGCACGTTGTCGAAATTGTTGACCGTGTCGATTACTTTTCTAACGTAGGCCTCCTGCAGAGCGGTAACAGATGGATTACTCATAGTGTGGATTTCGAGCCCCCTGCCGTCTTTGTTTTGGTCTCCGTCAATACCGTTTATGTTGTTCTGTGGGTTGAAGGGATGTCCTTCCCAGGCTCCTGTTGAGAACTGCATCGCCCATCCTTCAAAGAGCATTACCGATACGTAGATCCCGCATTCACGGGCTGCTGAGACCCGGCGTCGAAGCCGGTCGAAGTAGGTTGGATTGAACTTTTTGAGGTCGAACTTTGGTTTGCCGTCGGAGGCCTTGCCGGGGCCTGTCCGGGCCCAGGGTTGAGGTGCGGCCGTGTGGAGCTTGTTTTCCCTGTTTGCCTTTGTGTTCCATGTCACCGGCTCCCAGGTCCACATACGTATGAAGTTATGGTTCAAGCCCTGCATCCATTTCAGACAGGCGGTAAAGTCGAACCGCTGCGGCGGGTCTTTGGGGCCAATATCAACCAGGTTCGCCCAGGTGTGTGAGCCGGTCAAATAGATAACGCGTCCACTTCCATCAGTAAAGTAGCGCCGATTTTCCGGGTGGACACGCAAAGGGCCCTGGAAGCTAATTTTAACGGCACTTAAACAAACGTTAGCGGTCAAACATAAGAACAATATACAATTTAGCATAAGCGTTTTTCTGTTTAGAGTACTTTGACACATAGTAATCCTCCTTATTATGCATACCTGGAAATTCTGTGTGCGTTAGTTTTTGTCCACTTTCTTCCGCTTCAAGATCTCCTGAGCCAATTTTTCACGGGCCGAGAGAAATTTATCAGTATCTTTGGAATAACTCCACCAGTTTGGTGCAACAGTATTAACAATTTTTATTACAGCCTCTTTACCTGCCAGTTTCTCAAGGATTGCGAAATACTCATAGTCTTCCATGCCGTCCCGGAGATTTTTTACACGCATACAACAGACAGGCCCGTCAATACCGCAAAGCAGCCCCGGATAAAATAAGAACCCGCCGCCGTTGAAATGTATACCATAATGTGAAAATGCCGGATTTAACCATGGCTCTATGACTGTGGTAATTGTCGTCCAATATAACAGGCCCGTAATATTATATCTCCGGTTAATCCATGTTGGAACACGGTAGACAGTTAACGGGCGGTCTATATGCCAGTATGGCGGGTCAAGGCCTTTGACCTTTTCATATTCAGGGTGGTATCCGGGCGACCTTTGAACCAGCGCTGTATAAGACCAGACCTGGTCTCCGTGCGCGATTTTTTCATTAATTGTTTTTTCATCGATAAAGCTCCACAGGGGACACCATATATCAACAGCCGGGTCGATATTGGGCCAGGAAGGATTCTGTGGGTACGTTTGTTCGACGACAAGGCATTTGAGCTGTGGAACAGCCTCGTGGACTAATCGGCCCAGGACAATGACCTGTTCATAGTTTTCCCGAAGATTCGGCTCATCCAGCATGTATATATATGCGCGTTTCTCCCAGCCATTTTCCTTTAGATAACTGTAATATTGGCGGTAGTATCGTTTGGCTTTTTCCCCGGCGGCCGGTGGTATATTTTTGTAATCGGATTTTAACGTTGACCTTGGCAGAGAAAAAAACGGTGCTCTCGGAATCTCGAAATCGGTTACATGGAACTTATCAATAAATTCCTTCAATGCCTTATGTCTTTCGGGAATAATATTTAAAGAACCGTCAGCATTAACTTTAGGTAGAAAACGGTGTGGAATCGGCGGATTGATGCGGTGTTCCGCCATCGCCTGGCAGTAACGCATTTCAATCTGTCTGAATTCTTCTGAATCACGCTTTACATCGAAGTATCGGGAAATATTGTAGAAACCGCCAAAATGATTTTGATGAGTAGGGCCATCGGGAAGAGTGAAATCCCATACGGTTAGAGTAACAGGGATTTGCCCGGAAACATTGCCTGATGCGGTGACGGTTAATTTCCCTTTATAAGTGCCGGCGGCAACATTTTTTGGAACGTAAACGTCCACCCATATCGGCTGGTTCTGTCCCTTGAAGACCTCAAAGGGGACAGCATACATTTCATGCCCTACTGTAGTTGTTGGTTCACCCCATCTATCCACTTTTCTGACCTGTCGCCGGGGCTCTATGGGTTTTCCTGTCAAAGGATTTATAAACGGGACAAGAGGGTCTGTAAATAAGCCGGGGCCACGCTCTGCCCTTGGAGTAGACCTTCTTACGCGAACATATTCAGCCCTGAAAAGTTTAATATTCTCCTTTGTAATCTTCGCCCCATCTTTTCCAATGAGGTCGGAAATCTCCGCCTTTACTACTTTGATATTTTCTTTCAAAGCGGCAACTACTACCTGAAAAGATTCCACTTCATTTTTTGCCGATTTGATTTCTACTTTACCTGGTCCATAAGGCTGTTGATTCCGGCCTATCCGCTCCATACTGTTTAGTGCGGTCAGTCCCATTGTCTTTTGGGCAGCAGAGTATACGGACGAACAAAGGACGAAAACAGAAACAACTATAGCAAATAGAATTTTATCTTTCATAACTCACCTCTCCTTTAGTGTAGCGAAATAATCTGACATTGCTTCGGGGCGGATTCAACTTTAATTTTTGTGCTACCTACAGTGATTTCTACGGGGCCCTGTGGTTGTGTAAAATCCGTTCGACGTATCAGGACACGATCTGCTAATTTTAGCCCTGAGATTACGGTTCCTGGTCGCCTGGGGACATTGAAACTGATTGGCGTTCCCTTAGACAGGAATTCTCCAAACTGCTGGGCCTCTGCGTAGACCTGGTGGACCAGTTGAATTTCCTTTGGCGCATCCTGCCACCCGCACCAAACAAAGAACGTATCGGTTCCTCTCAATAACATATGCCACAGCAATTCCTGGTACTTTTCCTCGCTGAATTGTTTTGCCTCATCGCCGGAAGACCTGGAGCCGACAGTGTGCCAGTGCACAAAACTAATAATGGGTATTTCTGCAAAAGTGTGCTCTCCAGCGTTGCTTGCTACCAACAGCAGATTATAAAACCATCTGTAGTCGGTATCGACATAGTCGTACCAATCAAAAATCCTGCGCCATGTGTATACTACGGGCATGGCAAATGTGTACCCGGTTTCAGGGAATTCGCGGTACCACTTACGATACTTTGCCCGCTTGTCCGCCTTATACGGCTGTCCACCGACATAGTATTCGAAGTAATCATACCAATAACGGAAGCCGTTGTGTGGATACACGCCATAGTTACCGATGAGCGCGAGAGGGAAATTCGATTTAACCGGTTCTGCATAAGTACGGCGCTGCAACCGGCACCTGAGCTTGCGAAGCACTTTTTGAAACTCGTCAAAATCATCGATGTTCTTTATGTTCTGAAGGCAGCGCCGACATCGTTTCGAGGCTGCATGTGCCTTGTTAAACTCGATGGGGCCATCAACTTCCCAGTCTACAAAGATAAAGTCAATATCCAGGCCGGCCCTCTTATATTCATCGACAAAATATTCCACCTGCTCGCGGACAACCGGAATACGGAAATCAAGTGCGAACGGGCATCCCATGTTTCGCTTGCCAAACGAGTCGTCCCAAAAGGGTTTACCCCCACTATCTATATGTGCAGTTCGCTCATCACCGTTGAAAAACGAATAGAGACATCCGGTTGCATTGATATTTATGCGCAATCCAAGTTTTTTCTGTGCTTTGGCAATCGTTAGAGACTGGGCGAGACTTTCCCTGCGGTCCCTCGGGTCCCAGGAGCTAATAAGGCCTACTCCCCGTTCATTGAGTTTTCTGACGAGTTCATCTGCGTCTTTATCGTCAAGCGGGCCCGGGGCCATAGCCTGCCAGATATAAAGGGGCAATCGGTCGCCCCTGCCGAATTCGAGAGGCTTGGTTGCATCAAGAACAGCCTGTATATGAGGCGGCCATTTCGCAGCTTTTTCTGTATCCTTACCTCCATGTGCCATGCTTGCCGTCAGGGCTGTTATTAGCAATACAGCAGCCAATTTCTGTGTTTTCATTATCAGCATCCTACTTTGCAGCCGGCCACAATAGAGCCGGTTCTCGGATAGGCTCTAAGTAAGCATCGCACCAAATACCTCTGTACTAAACACCCACAGAAAGTAAGACTTTTGAGAAGTAGCGACCTTGTTTGCTCTAACGGTTAATGCTCACCTGCAGCGTCTGTCCTTCGGACAGGACCAATTCTTTCTTGAGCGTTACATCGAAGCGGCCATCTTTGAGGGCGTAGTCAATTTTCACTTCTCTGCCTGAAGCTGTTACAGAAACATTCACCGAACGGAAATTTTCAGGAACGGCAAAGGCAAGAGATTTTAGTCTCAGGCGTCCCCAACGCACTTCGATTTTTTCGCGCTGCATTCTACCGTCCCGCTTTTGCTCGAATGTACCCCACCCTTCAGCGCACGTAAAGGCAGCACGAAAATTCTCAGGTGTTATTCTTGGTGCAAAACCAAGATGTCCCTTGGGGCCGTGGTATTCGTAGCCGGCGAGAGCTGCGTAAACGCCCCAACTGGCAAATGCCCGTGCGTAGTGGTCGCCGCACTCAACCTCATTGAATGGATTATACTTCGCGGGGTGGTATCGCTCCTGGATGCCGTTGCAGATCGCAAGACCCTCCTTGAGCATGCCTTCCCAAACCATGTGGCCGGCTGCCTGGTACTCGATACCAGTCCAGACCTCATTTTTGTAGCGAACACCTTCTGCGATGTATGGGCTCTTGGGCCAGGTACAGGTAAACAGGCCTGGTTCGCCTGGCTTTGCAAACCAGCGCTCCGGCTTGTGAACGGCATTGTACGGCCCAACATCAGGTGTCCAGTTGTATTTCCAGACCGACTGCAGTGCTTTCTTGACATGTTCCGGCGGATAGATGTAGCCGAGTCCGAGCAAGTGTGCCCAGCCTTGTCCGAAAAGCTGGTCGGACAGGCACCCTTTTCCATACTGATATTTGGGATACTTTTTCAGATCGACTTGCTGAATGAAGTATTCGCCGTCCCAGAGCCGCTCGACAGTGAGGCGGCTGCCGCTTTCGAAGATTTTTCGGCAGCGTTTTGCAAATGCCTTATCTCCCATTTCTTTTGCCATCTCTTCGCCTGCGCGGAGCGCAGCAAGGTAGAGCGACCCGACAAAAGTATTAGCACCCTCGAAGTTGATGTCAAAAGTGTTGTGCTGACTGCCCTCGAGGAGGCCATCGTCGTTACCGTCACGTGTGAGGGAGAATTCCAGGGCCTTTTTGATGCGCGGCCAATTGCGTTTCAGAAAGGCACTATCAGCAGATATCAGGTGCTCCCGGTAGGCTTTTAGTACGGTGCCGCACTGCCCATCGGCGGCGTACGCGCGGTTGCTTCGGAAACCAACCAGGCCGCTTTTGCTGTCAAATCCCTCACCGAAGTCCTGCATCTCTCTGGCACTTCGCTCTAATTCGGGGAAGAGTCTTGCAAGAGCGTGGGCATAGTTCCACACATGGGTACAAGTGCCCGAGCAACAGCCGACGCCCTCCCATCCCCAAAAACGACCGCTCTGCCACCAGTGACATGTTCCGGTTGAGAGGTTGCACAAGGTCGAGTGCAGGCGGAAAAGCAGCCATCGCGGAAGCGTGCTGTCTTCATAAAAAGTTTTGTGCCATTTGAGAGTTTCGCCTGCGAGACGTTCGTGGTTGTCGAGAACGTAATGCGCGACTTCGGAGGCGTTTTTGAAGCGATTTGCGTACTCGTGACCCTGCTCGTAGTTTGGAAAGAACCAGGAAAGGACAAATGTAAAGGTGCGTTTAGCACCCGGTGCTAATTTGACGGTATGTGTAGCCATCGCCGCACTTTGCCTCTCTGTGGCGGGAAATGCAACATTCTCTTCGGCGTGAAGCTTTATTGCCGAATCCCCGACGGCTGCAAAAAGCTTGCGTACATTCTGAGGCGAGACTCCCGGTTCCGAAGCAACCAGCACCATAGATCCGTAGTCGGGTAGTTTGTCGACAGGGCCCATTGTTCCTTTGTGCGGCTTATCCGATAGTTCAATCTGGTCGATGTTGATGTGTCCCCATCCGCCGGAAGCCCGGTCAACTATCTGGATTTTGGCTGTTTTACCCTCAAACTCCCGTACATTCCAGAAAGACCACTCGAGCTTTTCGTTGCTCTTGCCGAGCGCGGTCCGCTCAACCTTGCCGTTAATGATCAAATTCATACAGGTTTGGCCGATATGATTTCCGCCGCCGATGAGGAAGTTTATGAACTTTCGCGAGATTTTGAATGGCGGTGAAGTCAGCGTGCCGTCAGGACCGTCCCCACCGAGAAAAGTATTCACCAGCCCTTTACCGAAAAAGCCGCTGACAGGATTCTGGGTGGGCAGTGTGCCATGAGCGGGTCCGGGGCCGAAAGCCTCTCCCGTGGATTTCCAATCGCCGTAGTCCGGGCCTTCGAAGTCGGCCAGAACAATCTTTGTCCGGTGAACGGTGTCTTTGGTGAGTATAGGCTCTTTCTCAGCCGTGTGGACGATTAATTTGCGGCCTTTTTCGTTGATGATACGGCTTCGGCGCAGGGCGTGCGTACTTTTTGCAGAATCTATGAGGACAGCATTTTCGAGCCATCCCAAAATACCGACTTCAACCGCCTTTTTGGAAGTGTTCTCAGCGGTGATATGGAACAGCGTTGCCGGAAGCGCCGAGTCCTTTGCATTAAGCGGAATAAAAGGGGAAAAGGCCTCCATCTCTACTATCACAGGAAAATTGTTCTCCCTATAACGAACAATACCGATTGGATATTCACCGCTGAATTCTACTTTCCCAAAATCCCTATTCAATGGTTTGACAATGGTTCTGCCCATACTTTTTACAACCACAGCGAAGCCTGAGTCTACTGGCGAATCAGGCCTGTAAGCGCGGTAATTGTCCCGTCCATAACCGCTGAAAACGTGACGATTGAAGATTTGCCAGACAGCAAGTGTACCATCGCCACGGAGATATAATTGACCGGTCGCGATACCGCCAACGGGCATTCCGATTGTGTCGAGGTCTTTGCCTTTATAAGCCTGCCTCTGTCCGCGCTCAAACATTTTTCGTACTGCACTTTGTGAAAGTCCCTTATCTGTGGGAATGACGTGTCCGGCTCGTATCCTGGCGGCCTGGGCCGTGCCGAGGGAAGCTATAAAAAAGCTGCACACTACGATACTAATCGCTGTCAATGAAAATTTTCTCATCATCCACTTCCTTTCTTCTTTTACGAGCTTATTTATTTACCGTTCACGGATTTAGCCGACAATGGAGAGCAATCACCAAAACCGGTCTACTTGCTCAGTTTATGAACCTTATGTTACAGTTACATTAACATAAGACAATAGATTATTTTTAGCTTAGGGTCAGGCGGCTGCTCTTAAGCTTTGAAGAAAAATACAAAGAACAGAATGCTCGCGAGTGCTATCGCGGCCGGTACCATGAAAATCTGACGCCATTGGAACTTATCTTCTTTTCTGAACTTGTCCATTATTATGCCTGCGAACTGTGTGCCGAGGAACAGGCCGACACCGGTGGTGGCGGCGAAAAGCAGAGACTGCATAGAACCTCGTATTTCATCCGATGCCAGGTTGTTTGCGAATATCTGGCCGACAATGACGAAGAGCACATAAGCCAAACCATGGAACGGTTGGCAGGCAACAATCAGCCATCGCGGTTTTTCCTTTATGTAAGCTAAGTACAGTATGAACCAGCACGTTGCTCCGACGATCAATGTCCATTTCGTCCCGAGCTTTTCGAGCAGGAAGCCCATCAGGACGACGGTGGCTATTGCCTGCATGGCCTGTGCGATGCCCATTGAGGCAGGGACATTTTTACTCGGTATTCCCATATCCTGCATAAATGGTGCCGTTCCGAGAAAGTAGAACTGCATCAGACCGAAGAATACCATTGAGACGCCAATAAAGATTAGGAAGTTCGCGTCTTTGAACATTTCCATAGCCTGGAGTATCGGAGCTGTGCCGGATCCAGCAGGTAGTGTATCGGGTAAAAAGAAACATCCGACGCCCATTATTGCCGAGAGGATAGCAGCAAGATAGAGGCAGTCACGTCCTTGCTCTCCGGTTTTGAATATCCATCGCCAGCCTGTAAGGGACCAGCCGATGAAGGCCCAGCCGACAGGCGCCCAGATGAAGATCCACTTTGAGTGGACGCCGGCGTCGAGGTTGTTTTTAGCCAAGTGGTGAAACATGATGGAGTTAGCCAGCGGCAGTGTGGCTGCATAGCAGAGAGAATAAAGAAACATGACGACAAAGAGGCTTTTGAAAGTCGTTTTGCTCACAGCAATGAACATTAGAACCGCGCCGAGCAAGTGAGCCACAGCAAGAATGATCTCAGTGTTTACATACTTGTCAGCGAGCTGCCCGGACAGCAACGGCATGAAGATACATGCCAGGGGGAAGGTGGCGTAAATCCACCCTGTCTGCTTGCCGCTCATTTTGAGGGGGCCCAGAAGTCGTGCGGCCAATACGGGCATCCAGGCGGCCCAGATCGCATACTCCATAAACATCACAAAGCTCAGGGCAAGATATAATTTCCAATCCATTGCGCTCTCCTTTTCTACAGGTTCTAACTGACAAATACGTTCTCTACTTACACTTAATTAATTTCAGGGTTCCCATTTTACCTGTCACCAGACAAATTACAAAATGGAAACCCAAGCATTTTAATACAGGCTGTTTATGGAGTCAAACAGCAGTTTTTTCTATAGGCACTTTATTTATGAGAGTCAGTGGACATAATGAGAGCGTAGAGGCCCGAAAACAGCGCCTATGGCCTAAAGGATTACCAATTACAGATAAGCAGTTGCCCTGCTTGCTTTTAAGTTCATCTTTGAGCGGTAATACAGGTTTCATGCCGGCTAAACACTCCTGATACACTGGAAACATAAACAGAAGGGACACCAAAAATCCGATACTAAACAAACCAATTCAGATCTGTTTCGTATTTTATTTCAGACATATAAATGACGTGATTATAGGTGTTTAGGTGAATAGGGCTTGATTTAGCCTTTTAAATATGCTATAATAATCAAAACTAATGTTATCGATAATAACGACTATGTGGCCCATAAGGTTAGAAGGGAAAAAACCGTGATCAGCGGCCTGTAACAAACATTAGCGAGGGAGGAAGGAGTATAAGATGACCAAGTTTGTGAAAACCTCACTCCTATCATTAGTATTGATCTCATTTTTGGCCGGTTCTGCTGATGTCTACCCTATTTTTATAGGTGATTTAGATGGAAACTACCGTGTTGATTTCAGAGATTTGCGGATTATGGCCTGGGAGTGGGTAGACCCAATTTGCCTCGTCTCCACTTGCGAATCTGAACTGGATAGTATTGATGGGGTAGGTATGGGTGACTTTTCCCTGCTGGCTAAAAACTGGCAAATGGAAGAATCTTTCTTAGTCATAAGCGAGTTTATGGCGAGTAATGCCAGCAATATACCGCTGGAAGAAGGCGATCTGCTGGACGGAAACGGCGAGTCCTCCGACTGGATTGAGATTTATAATCCTATGGACACAATTTTCAGTCTGGATGGCTGGTATCTGACTGACAATGATGCCAACCTGACCAAGTGGCAATTCCCAGCCGTCGATATCGATCCCGGGGAGTTCCTGATTGTCTTTGCCTCGGACAAGAAAAAAGAGGATTATCCGGGTAATTACCCGTATCTTGACCCTGCCGGTTACTACCACACTAACTTCAATCTCGATAAAGATCCTGGTGAATACCTGGCGCTGGTGGCGCCAGATGGTATGACCATCATCCACGAATACACTCCGGAGTTCCCTGTACAGTTGACGGATGTCTCGTATGGTCTGGCGCAGTATGCTCTGACGCTCGTGCCCAAAGGAGCAGCCCTCACCTATCACGTACCGACCAGCGGCGATGCTCCTCTTGGTACGGATTGGACTACTCCGACCTTCAATGACTCAGCATGGGATACCGGAAAGACCGGTATTGGCTTTGGCGCGGCGGGCGTACCAACGGAGAATCTACTGGCGTACTACGAGTTTGAAGGTGACGCCAACGACAGTTCCGGTAACGGCCGCGACGGCACACTTATTGGTACTATCAGCTTCGAAAACGACCCCGTCATGGGCCAGGTTTTGAGCCTCCCGGGCGGCAGCAATCAGTATGTGTCTGTCGGCTCAGTAGGTATAAACGGCACTATGCTAAGAACAATTGCCTGCTGGGCAAAGGCCGACCACACAAGCATTCCCGACTGGACCCTTATTTTCGGTTTCACCGGGATGGCCGATGGTAGCGGTGGAAATGGCAGTCACTTCAATATCGGCAGCCTTGGCGGGCCCGGCGGCATCGGCGCCCACTGTTGGGGCTGGGAAGAGACGATATTTCCTGATGAGGAAACTTTGGAGTGGCGACATTATGCCATGACATACGATGGAACAACAATACTGTACTATGGAGACGGCGTCCTGATGGACACCGACCCCGGGAAATCCAATGTGCAGAATCTCGTTCACGCAGACCGCGTCCATGTTGGCAGCCGTATTACGCAGGACAGCTCTTTCCCCGGCAAAGTGGATGATGCTGTTATCTACAGCGTGGTCTTGAATGAAGAAGAAATTGGGATGGTGATGAGCGGCAGCGCCGTTGGAACTGACGTTCAGGGCCAGATGCAGAACGTCAATGCCTCGCTGTGGACACGCATCGAATTTGAAGTCGAAGATCCTGCCTTCTACGACACGCTAACATTGCGAATGAAGTACGAGGACGGTTTTGTGGCATATCTCAACGGCCAGGAGGTTGCCGACTTCAATGCCCCAAGTCCTGTGCAATGGAATTCAACGGCCTTATCCAACCGCCCGATTGAAGAAGCTTCGACTTTCAAAAATATCAATATCACGGCTCAATTGGGTTTACTGTTACCAAAGCCCATAAAGAACATACTGGCCATTCACGGGCTCAATGACAACGCCAACGATGGTGAGTTTCTGATCCTGCCCGAGCTGATCATCGCTAAAAATCAGTCAGTCCCACAATACTTCACCACACCGACACCAGGCGCATTCAATATTTCCGGTACGACTGATGTTGTCGGGGAGGTATGGTTCAGCGATAAGCGAGGATTCTATGACGCTTTGTTCTGGCTGACGTTATCTACCACGACGGACGGCGCTGAGATCCGTTACACTACCGATGGCTCAGAACCATCAGCGACTCGTGGTAATATTTACACCACGCCTCTGCCCATCAGTCAGACTACGACACTCCGTACCATTGCCGTCAAACCCGGCTTCCTGGAGTCTGATTTAAAGACACACACTTACATCTTTGTCAGCGACGTGATATTGCAGTCGCCTAACGGAGAAGCACCCGGCCCCGGATGGCCCACGGGTACTGTCAACGGCCAGATCCTTAATTACGGGATGGATCCGGACGTGGTAAATGACCCACGGTATTCGGGTCTGGTTGACGACGCCTTGCTGTCAATTCCGTCGTTCTCTCTCGTGACAGACCTTGCAAACATGTTCGATCCGGGGACCGGTATTTGGGTGAATGCGGGACAGGAAGGCCGGCCGTGGGAACGACCTGTCTCGGTAGAATTAATCCATCCCGACGGCAGCGATGGCTTCCAGATAGACGCGGGCATGCGCATTCGCGGGGGCTACAGCGTCAGCGGCAACAATCCCAAGCATGCGTTTCGATTGTACTTCCGTGCCATATATGGCGGATTCTATGGCGAAGGTAAGCTAAAATACCCGTTATTTGGCGATGAAGGCGTCAAAGAGTTTGACAACATCGACCTGCGCTGCAGCCAGAACTACTCGTGGGCCTTCAGCGGAGGCACCGCCAATACTATGGTCCGTGAAGTTTTCTCACGTGATGTGCAGGGAATGACGGGCCATCCCTATACGCGAAGTCGTTACTACCACCTCTATGTCAACGGCCATTACTGGGGTCTTTTCCAGACACAGGAACGCTCAGAAGCTTCCTACGGTGAGTCGTATTTCGGAGGTGACAAATTGGACTACGACGTCATATCATCGAACTGGAGCGCGGGCCGACAGATGGTCCCCACCGACGGCGACCGCCTGTCCCTTGACCGGCTCTACTATGCAACCACGGCGGCAGCTACAGAGTCGGAACCGGCCGGCTTCACCAGTTATGATAGGTATTACCGAGTGCAGGGACTGAACATCGATGGCACACCTTATCTGGGTTCGGACCCGAATTATGAGATGTTGCTTGATGTTGATAATCTCATCGATTTTATGATAATCGAATACTATACGGGTGACAGAGATGGTCCGGGCTCGCGCTTTGGCGGTATACCGAACAACACATGGTGCATCTACAATCGGGTTAATCCGATTGGCTGGATGTGGTTCCACCATGATAATGAACACACGCTGGGTGCCGGAGCAGCCGAGCTAAATATGGTTTCACCGTTAACTACGGCCGGCGCATCGATACAGTACTTCAATCCGCAGTGGCTGCACGAACAGCTTGCCAATATTAACATTGACTATCGCATACACTTTGCCGACCATGTGTACCGCCACTTTTACAATGGCGGTCTCCTGAGTACCAGAGAGGCCCGAAAACATATCCAGAACCGCGCCAATCAAATCGATATGGCGATTATTGCCGAATCGGCGCGCTGGGGCGATTCAAAGGTGAATCCGCCTCGGACTAAAGACGATACCTGGCTGCCCGAACTTAACCGTCTACTCTATAATACATCCGACAACAGGTACCTGACAAATCGAGTCAACGAAGTCCTTGGCCAGTTGTTAGCCGTAGGCTGGTATCCCTATGTTCAAGTTCCCGTCTTCAATCAGCATGGCGGGCCTGTTAACAGCGGATTTAATCTGACTATGGATCCCAACGGTCCCGGCACAATCTATTACACACTTAACGGCAGCGATCCACGTTTGTCTGTGGCACTATCGTCGGCGGGCTCTTCTATTACCCTGGTGGCTGAGAATGACGCAAAACGCGTCCTTGTTCCAACCGGCTCTCTTGCCGGCACCGCCGGCTCAATACTGCGGGAATACTGGGCCGGAATCACCGGGACCGCTGTCTCGAACTTGACATCGAGCCCCGATTATCCCGGAAATCCGACTTTTATAGACTACCTGACAAGCTTTGAAATACCAACTGATGTGGATAATTACTATGGTACCCGTGTGAGGGGGTATCTCCACCCACCGGCGAACGCCAATTATACATTCTGGATTGCCAGTGACGACGCAAGCGAACTCTGGTTGAGTACTGACGAGAATCCGAGTAACAAAGTACTTATCGCCAGTATTGGGGGCTGGTGCCAGTCACGTGACTGGAACAATCTGACCGGGTCAAACAATCCCAATCAGAAATCCACGCCGATATCTCTGGTGGGCGGTCAGAAGTACTATATTGAGGCGTTGATGAAAGAACACGAGGGTGGTGATAACATGGCAGTGACCTGGAGACCCGATAATCTTGATCCGAGCAACGGTGATCCACCAATCGACGGTTCTTACCTGTCCCCCGTTGGTGACACATGGGCAACTTCCTACTACGACGACTTGAGCTGGCCCAGCGGAACCGGCGGCGTCGGCTACGAAAGGAATCCCGGTGATCCCATCAACTATACAGGCCTCTTCAATATTAATGTCGAAGGAGACATGTACGGCAACAATGGCACCTGTTACATTCGCATACCATTTACCGTCAGCAATACTGATTTAGCCGACCTGACACTGAGAATGAAATACGATGACGCATTTATTGCCTATATCAACGGCGTCGAAGTGAAAAGACGCAATTTCACCGGAACACCGCTGTGGGACTCCGTTGCAACCTCCCAGAACGCCGACGCAAATGCTGTTAACTTCGAGGATTTCGACATCTCCGGTCATATCAGCACCCTGCAGCCCGGCGGCAACATCCTGGCAATCCAGGGCCTGAACTACGGTACAACGAGTTCCGACTTCCTCATCTCCGTTGAGTTAATCGGCAGTCAACTCAGTCAAGGTGACGTCTCGCCCGGCGCGACTCAATATAGCGGAGCGGTCACGTTGAACAAGAGCACTCACGTCAAAGCACGTGTATTGGAAAACGGCGCGTGGGGCCCAATGCACGAGACCGTTTTTGCCATCGGCCAGGTCGCCGAGAACCTGCGTATCACTGAGATTATGTACCATCCACGGAACACCGGCAACATAAACGACCCAAATGAGGAATACATTGAACTGAAAAACACAGGGCAAGATACACTGAATCTGAATCTGGTAAGATTCACTGAAGGAATCGATTTCACTTTCCCGGATATGGAACTTGATCCCAACGAACACGTCGTAGTTGTTAAAAACCAGAGTGCATTCGAAGCCCAATACGGCTTAGCAGTCAATATAGCAGGCCAGTACACCGGCAGCCTGGCTAATAATGGTGAAAGGATTAAACTTCTGGACGCTATCGGCCGAACGATTCTGGACTTTGAATACGAGGACGGCTGGCGTCCAATCACCGACGGCGACGGTTTCTCTCTGACTATGATAGAGCCCAGCGACAGCGCTCTTTATGGTTCGGAAGGTCTGGTCGCAAACTGGAAGTTCGACGACGGCTCCGGCAACATTGCGACAGACAGCGCCGGCACCAACAATGGAGCACTAATTGGAAATCCAACATGGACAACAGGCCGGGTCGATGGAGCTTTAAGCTTTGATGGCGCAGGGGATTATGTTGTTGCTGCTCCTGTTGCTCCTTTAGCAGGAAACGTTTCAACGGTCCAGGCATGGATACGAGTGGACGCCTCTGCAGGACCGTGGAATCCTGTACTGATGCAGAATAGTGTCAGTACCTATGGTTACTATTTCTATGTTTCGAATAGTAAACCCGACCTATACATTTTCGATAGTTCAGGTTTTGCTCAAGCGACTTCACCCGAATTACTTAACGCAGACCAATGGTACCATATCGCCGGGACCAATGATGGTTCCAACCTGAAGCTATACGTTGACGGTCGGTTGAAAGACAGCGCATCCTCAACTGGTTTGACAGGTGTTAATGCGAATGTTTGTATTGGCTGCGAACCTGTTTCGGCGATTTATTTCACCGGCCTAATCGACGACGTTCGCATCTACGATCGGGCAGTGAGCGAAAGTGAATTTCAGGACATTACCGATCCGATGGGACGCTGGAGCCGAAAAAGCTCCTGGCGTGCAAGTGTATACCGCAACGGCACGCCCGGCTGGGATGACAGCGGGATTCTTCCGGACCCCGGTGCCGTGGTAATCAACGAAGTGATGTCGCATTCGAACGCCGGTCCGGACTGGATTGAGCTGCACAACACCACCGGCGCACCCATCAATATCGGGGGCTGGTTCATAAGTGACAACGACAAAGACGAGCCAAACCTGACCAAATACAGGATTGCCAATGGTACAACGATTGCCGCGAACAATTATTTGGTTTTCTATCAGGATACTGATTTCAACAACCCGGGCGATCCCGGCACTATCGTACCTTTTGCCTTTAGCGAGAACGGTGAGGAGGCTTGCCTGTCCTCGCGTCTGGACCCGAATGGCATGTTGACCGGCTACCGCGAGGTGGAGGATTTTGGTCCTGCGCAATCAAACGTATCATTCGGCCGATATTATAAGAGCAGCACCGATAATTTCAACTTTGTGGCGATGGACTACAATACCCCGGATACCAATAACCCTGATCCCAGGGTCGGCCCGGTTGTTATCAACGAGATTATGTACAATCCGCCAACCGGCAATCAGGATGAGGAATATATCGAGCTGTACAACATTACCGGAGCACCGGTGACATTATACCGCATTGATAAACTTACATCGTGGAAATTCACCGACGGTATCGATTATACCTTCTCGGACAGTCCCCCTGTGACGATACCTGCTTATGGTTATCTGATGGTGGTCAAGGATGTGGCGGCCTTTATAGCACGATACGGTAGTATGCCGCCTGGCGTTCAGGTTCTCGGTGATTATAACGGCAGGTTAAGCAATGCCGGTGAGAGGCTGCAGATTGGCATGCCCGGCGATATTGACGGGTTTGGCGCTCGCCAGTATATCCGCATTGACAGGGTGACCTATAGTGACGGCTGGCATCCTGAAGATGTCCCCGGCGGCGTGGACTACTGGCCTACTGAGGCCGATGGTCTTGGCAAATCGCTTTCGCGTAAGGTGCCGACTGATTATGGCAATGACGTAGCCAATTGGGAAGCGGCCGCACCTTCACCCGGCGTTGTCAATCCGTAAGAGCCTATCTGAAAATAGGGCAGGTACTTACAGATAAAAAACCGAAAGAATGAGAGCGTTGGGACTCGAACCCAGGACCTACGGCTTAAAAGTATACACCGCCGACAAACCAGACCTCCGGACATGAGGTTACTGCCGAAATGGCCTTGATAATTCTTTAATAATCCTGCTTGTCCTTGAACATACTATTAAGCATAACATACTCACTGGTACAATGGAGCAAATGTCCGATAACAGTGACAAGAACGTTTCCGTTCTTTTATTACTATTACGTGTAATCTTCGGCTAAAAAAGACCTCAAAAAAAGCCAATTAACCGCACTGATACCCAAAAAAACATAAAAAAACATTTTTTTTCACTTTACTCCCACTTCCCCCTCTGCTATTATGATGTAATACTAAAAGCTCCTGCGAGGAGAGTCGGTGAGCTTTTCACTATCGTTTGATATGGATGTCACTTAACGAAGAAATTGTCTTGTCTGGATTGTAATAGCAGCATCGT
>VRUL01000059.1 GCA_019456145.1 Planctomycetota bacterium | reverse complement strand
AGCAGTTACTACCAGCGATGCGAAAGGATGGTTTGAATCCTGCGGATACCAGTACACCAAAACTTAAAATGCTCTAGCCCTGAATTGCGCCGATTAGCGCGGCCAGTCGATTCCCTTGATACCTCGAATTGTCAAGTTGGCATCCGGAAGTCCATCCCGGGCGGGGCGAATCCGGCCGGCCTGAAGGAAGCGGACTTGCCCGTCAGCAAAGAGGTAATTGCGGTGGCCCTGCCAGCCCCACCATCCTTCGTCGCGGCCGTCTATGTGCGAATGATTGCTGGACCATTCGCCAATAAGGATTTTGCCGGAAGGATGGGCAACGTCACTACATTGTTGTGGTACGGATGGCAGGGCGTTTGGACCGTAAGTGTCGGCCGGGCTGCTCATCATGTCGATCTGCTCGGTGCTGTGGTAGAAGGCCATCGAGTATGCGAAACTTGTGGCCTCGTATGTGTTTTTATCGGTGGGGTCTTCGGGACATAACAGAACCGAAGGATTGTCCTTGTTGATCCTGGTACTTAGATAAGGCTCGACAAAGGAACGCCACCCGCGTCCCATCCACAACCAGTATCCCGTAGGCAGCGGGTCCTGGGCGCTAGGGTATGCATCCTCGTTTCCATTGAGGTACATGTTCATAGCTAAATTGATTTGCTTTAGGTTGTGGGCACATTTAAGACGGTACGCCTGCGACCTGGCCTTTGCAAGCGATGGCAAAAGTATTGAAAGTAACAGGGCGATGATCGCTATAACAACGAGCAGCTCCACAAGGGTAAAGCCAAACCGAAGCTTCTTCACCGCCGAGCCGGACCAGGGCCGGCCTTTATTGGATATTTCGGGCCTAATCATCAAGCGATAAAGTCTACTCGACCGTAACGCTTTTTGCAAGGTTTCGAGGTTTGTCAACATCGTGGCCGCGAAGCACAGCGGCATGATATGCCAGCAGTTGCAGCGGCACAACGGTCAGTATCGGCTGCAAAAGCTCCGGTACATCCGGGATAGTAATCAAATGGTCTGCGTGTTCTTTGATATTTTCATCGCCCTGGGTTGCAACGGCGATAATTTTCCCGCCTCGTGCCCGCACTTCCTCGATGTTGCCCATAATTTTGTCATATTGCGGCCCGATTGTGGCAATGAAAACCGCCGGCATTCCGTCAACAATTAAAGCAATTGGGCCGTGCTTCATTTCAGCAGCCGGCAGACCCTCAGCGTGAATATAACTTATTTCCTTGAGTTTCAGTGCCCCTTCAAGGGCGACCGGGTAATTAAAGCCCCTGCCTAAGAAAAGCCAATTTTCCTTGTCGATATTTGCCGAGGCAATCTCTTTAATATGGTCGGACTGCTGCAGTATTTGGCTTATCTTATCCGGTATTTCAGAAAGCTGGTCGATGTACATGGCCGCATCATCGCTGCTTATATGCCTTCTTCTGCCCAGTTCGATAGCCAGCATTGTAAGCACTGTAACCTGAGCGGTAAAAGCCTTTGTGCTGGCCACCCCAATTTCCGGACCGGCATGCAGATATATCCCCGCGTCGGTTGTCCTGGCGACCGAAGAGCCGACAACGTTGACAATGCCGAGCACCGTTGCTCCTCTTTCCTTGGCCTGCTCTACTGCTGCAAGTGTATCGGCAGTTTCGCCGGATTGGCTTATCGATATTACAACAGTGCCGTCCTCAATGATAGGATTGCGATACCGAAACTCGCTTGCATACTCGGTATCCGTCGGGATACGCGCCAACTGCTCAAACAGGAATTCTCCCACAAGGCCGGCGTGGAATGCAGTTCCGCAGGCAGTGAGGATAAGATGTTTGGTGCGGGTCAGCTCACGCAGGTAGTCGGCTATGCCGCCAAGTTTAATTTTTGCGTTTTGCTTATCAATTCTACCGCCCATACAGGTGGTCAAAGCAGCCGGCTGTTCATAAATCTCTTTAAGCATGTGATGTCGGAAACTGCCCAGCTCGATCTGCTCCAGAGAAAACTCGATTTGCGTCAGGTCCTTGGCGATAGTAACATTGTCAATCGTCTTGGTATGAAAGCCATCCGGGTCTATTGTAACCATCTCATTGTCGGCAAGATATATTGCCTGAGTTGTATGCTCTACGATTGCAGCGGCATCCGAGGCGAGAATATATTCGTTATCGCCGACTCCTAAAATCAATGGGCTTCCCCTTTTGGCGCCAATGAGGTTATCTGTAAACTCCGAGCAAACAATCGCCAGGCCGAATGTGCCATGCAACTCCTGAAGAGCCCGCTGAACAGCCCATTCAAATTTGTTTTGCCCATCGGATTGACTTCCACCCTTAGCCTGGTCACCTTTAGCATAGAAATAGCCGATTAAGTTCGCTATCACTTCGGTGTCTGTCTGGCTGACAAACTCGGCCCCTTCATTTTGCAGCCACGTCCTCAGTGTGCCGTAGTTCTCGATAATGCCGTTGTGAACAACGGCGATTTTGCCTGTATAGTCCAGGTGGGGATGTGCATTGACGGTGTTCGGCGCGCCGTGCGTGGCCCAGCGTGTATGGCCGATGCCGAATGTCTCAGCTTTATCAGGCTCATCTAAAATTTCTTCCAGAGCGATGATTCTCCCGCTGGTCTTTTTGATCCTTATCGCCCCGCTGCCCAGCAGCGCAACGCCTGCCGAGTCGTAACCCCGATACTCCAGGCGCTTTAGTCCCTCTATGAGAATAGGTTGTGCAACCTTTTTACCCAGATAAGCTACTATGCCACACATTCACATTTTCCTTAATTTTGCCAGGCTCAACAGAATAAATCGGCAAAAAATGCAGCCATCAATAATATAAAACACAAAGGTGTCGGAAAAACAAGTTTGACGAATTTGGTTTAAAGTGGGCTTATTATAGGCAGATTCAGGTCATTTAACAAATCAATTCTACTTAATTGCTCTATCAAATATTCTCATTTGACGAATCGGCTGTTATGGCGTTTAATTTGACTTATTATGATAGTTGTTATTGACTATAACGTTGGAAACGTCAGGAGCGTATGTAACACATTCCGGCATATCGGCTGCGATGTAAAGCTAAGCTGTGAACCGACGGATATCCAAGGCGCCGCGGGCCTTGTTCTGCCCGGCGTCGCGGCATTCGGTTATGCAATGAGCGCATTGGGTCCTCTGGCCGAACTGATAAAAAAGGTTGCTCGTACCGGCAAACCGCTTCTGGGTATATGCGTCGGCTACCAAATGCTTTTCGAGAAGAGTAGCGAATACGGCCGGCATACCGGTCTTGGTTTGGTTTCGGGCAACGTCGTTCCCATCCCTTCCGGCAGAACAATTCCGCACATGGGCTGGAATATTGTGAAACTGCCCGGAGATATGGATTTATTTAGTGGCCTGGGAGACGAAAAACACTTCTATTTCGCACACTCTTTTTATGCCGAGGTCACTGACAATCAAACCAAAATCGCTTATACCGACTACGGTTTTGACTTGCCCGCAACGGTACAAAAGGCAAATATATACGGCACACAATTCCATCCTGAAAAGAGCGGCAAAACCGGCTTAAAGGTCCTGAAGAATTTTGCTCGAATTTGTGAGGGGACAAATCCCTGATGTTAGCCACAAGAATTATACCCTGTCTCGACGTAAAAGATAATCGTGTTGTCAAGGGGATCCACTTTTTGAATCTTCGGGACGCCGGCGACCCCGTAGAGCTCGGTGCAAGATATAGCGACGACGGTGCCGATGAGTTGGTTTTTCTTGATATTACCGCTACTATTCGCTCCCGCAAAACAATCGTAGAGCTTGTCGAAAAGGTTGCCGAAAACGTTTTTATCCCGTTTACGGTCGGCGGGGGTATACAGACAGTTGAGCAAATGGATGAGCTTCTGCGAAGTGGTGCCGAAAAGGTTTCTGTCAATACCGCCGCGGTCCAAAATCCGAACCTGCTTACCGAGGCCGCCCGGCGTTTTGGAAACCAATGTGTCGTTCTGGCCATTGACGCGCGCCGGTCAAAGAAAAATCCGGACAAATGGCAGATCTGCGTAAAAGCAGGTTCAGAACCGACCGACATTGACGCTGTCGAATGGGCCGCCAAAGGTGAAAAGTTGGGCGCAGGCGAAATACTTTTGACAAGTATGGACGCCGACGGTACCAGGGCAGGTTACGATATCGAGCTTACTAAAGCAGTATCCGATACAGTTAATATTCCTGTGATCGCATCCGGCGGGGCCGGGACACTGGAACACCTCTATGAAGCTATCATTGATGGCGGGGCGGATGCCGTTCTTATGGCTTCAATCACGCACTTCGAAAATTATACAATCAAACAGATGAAGGAATATCTCGCCGGCCGCGGCATACCTGTAAATCTGTAATGCCTAACATTCAGCCGATTCGATAATTCACTTGAGCCATTCGTAAAGCTCGTAATGGTCTCTATTCAAACCCAGTTTTTCGTATATTTTTTGTGCCGACTTGTTTTGCTTGTCCACGTACAGGCGCAGACCCACAAGCTCCGGTGAATGTTCGACCTGTTTTTTCAGGTTCAAATACAGCTTCTTAAACACACCTCGCCTGCGTGCTTGAGAAATGACATAGAGCGAATGTATCCACAGGACCGTTCCGTTACGCCAGTCGCTCCATTCAGGTATTGCCAGAAGCACTCCCAGGATTTTGTCATTGTCCTCGGCAACCCAGTAGGTGCCCCGTGCCGGCTCGCTGAACACACCCCGCACGCCCTTACTTACCACATTTCTATCCAGCTCCAGCCCCTCTGTCTCCATCGCCATTTTCAGTTGTAACTCGACGATACATTCGGAGTCACTTAACTTTGCTTTGCGAATCTTAATCATGCCGCCGAGCCTGTCATCAGCCAATGATTATCCATTTGCCCTACAGCTTTGACCGAGAGAATTAGAAAGTGTCTAAAGCTGATAAAATGATACGGCCTATTCTGGGCTTTACGGAGAAAAGTGCAAGATAAATTTCAAAAATTCAGTTCCCGCTGCCGGCCGGATTAGTCTGTGAGACGGGAGTATCAAGTGTGACTACTTTGCCATCTTCGGTCAATATTAAGTCATTGCCTTTTTGGTCTTCGATACGGAGATACAACCCCCAGGGGCCGGTACTTTGCGAGACTTCTGCGATAAGTGTGTTTTCCCCGGCGCCGAATTTGGCGCTGTTAGATTCCGAGTCCATCCTTGCTGCACGAAGTGCCAGGGCTTGCGTAACCAGCTTGCCGTTCAGCCATACCCGCATCGCATCGTCGCTGCCGGTGAAGATGCGGATATCACGGGCCTGGTTGCTGGTAAAGGTCCGAACTGCATAAGCGACAATATTTTGGCGTCGTTTATGAGTAAAGTTAGTGAGAAAATCTATATAAGCAGTCTCGAATTTCGAAAGCTTGGCCGAGGCTGCTGATGCTGCAATAACGCCGAGCCGTTCGCTGTCGACAGGTACGAAGGATTTTATATCCTCCCACGGCACGGTGACAGAAGCAAACCGCCAGGACCGAACGAACGACCAAGTCATAAGCTCTCTGAGCGTCACAACCCTGGAAAGCCCCTGCGTATCAATGACGCGAATGGCTGGACTTTCAACAGCTCGATGCGTGCCGAACGTGGCCAACGGGACATCTACTATTTGTGGAGCCGGCTGATTGTAGTCGATGGGGACATTGGCATAGGTATCTCCCTTCTCGGCAAGGACAATCCCGCCTATGCCGTGGGCCGATTCCACCGAGATATTGCCCGAATCCTTTTCCATCGTTATGGTGGTCTTGTTTCTTTCGCTAAAGTCTTTTTCATCGAGGGCAAACCATCGGCTGAACTTCAGCCAGGCGGCACTGGGGCCTGTCCAAAGGGCAATTTCACTATCCCTGAATTCGTAACGCCCTTTGCGGCGAGCGTGGGGCGGTTCTATCAAGGTAAATGCACGATTGAATCTGTCAAAGCCGCGCGTCATAATATCGTGACGACCCCGGCTATGGGGCAGACCGAAAGTATGGCCCAGCTCGTGCAATGCCGCCCCGATGGTTGTCGAGGCCGTCGCCCAGAATGTGTGCCTTCCGACCGAATCGCTGAAAAACTTCTTTGTATCAATGGTCCTTGTATCCATAAAGGCCTTTTGTGCATCGGCCAGGTTGCCTGGCCAGGTGAACAGATTGCATCCGCCGAACAGAGCCAGCGCCCCGCCGCCTAAAGCTGTGTGTGCATACGCCTTGCCGGTGTTGGGGTCAAAACGCGTAAAAGCCGGAATCACGAGGTTTTTCGCCTTAGGGTGCGGCAGCTTGCGGGAGACCAAACGGCCTGCATAAGACCAGAGCTTCAAACCGTCCATTCTATGGTAACATTCAGCCTGGTCGTCGGCTTGCAGCTTGTGGACTTTAACTTTACCGTCGGCGTCGAATTCGAGATTAAACGTCACACGGCCGAAACCCATATCGTTCATCCGCTCAGCGCAAAACGTCTGCATAAGTTTCATCGCCGTCCCGAGTTTGCCGCGATAGTCATGGAGGTCGTCTTCAAGGGGAGTTTGATATTCCGTATTTCCCGTCTTATCAGTCAAATAGAAGACCCGCACAATGTACGGATTAGTTTGCGGCTTATAGTTCAGCGTCAGGGCAAGTTCTCCACTGCCTGCGCGGATAATCAGCTTGTTTCTGCCGGGGACAAGCTCGGTCAGGACCTTGAAATTCCCTTCGTAAACCAGACCATTTATTTGACGAGTGCTGCGGTTCGATGAGGTGTTTATTACCTTGACCGACGTTGTGTTGGCGTCAGCCAGAGTTCCCCGGATCAAAGGTACGGGATAGCGAATGGTCGTGCCATTCGTATAGTTGATAAGGGAAATCGTCGGCCGTTTGGCTTTGGCCGGCCTGGTTGCTGCGTGGGGATTTTCGTACCAGAACAGTCCCAATCCTTTCCTGTTCTCCCGCTCCTCGCAGGCCAGAACATCCAGGTCACCGTCTCCATCGGCGTCCAGCAATTCCATACGGTCATATTTGATTCCTTTGGGACCGCTGATGTCATGTGCCTGCCAGTCTCCATCGAACACTCCCTTTCTGCGAGCCAGCCACATCAGCCCCAACTTGGGAGACCTCGCATTCTCGCAACTGAACACAATATCCTTTTTGCCGTCTCGGTTGATATCTCCAACCACAACAGCCTTGGCCGTGCCGGATTGTTCGGGAAAGCCAATTACATACTCTTTCCAGAGCTTCCCCCGGATGTCGAGTCGTCGCAGTATGATAATCTCACTTGCTTTCCCGGCCTTGGCTGCCACCAGAACGTCCTGCAAACCATCTTCATCGATATCGGCCAAAGTCAGGAACATCACTTCTTTGTCTTGGCAGCCTATGAAATGGTTCGGCCAGGTTTTTTTCTGTGATTCACCCACTCCCGGATTCTCCAGCCATCGGCATCCTCTCATTTTGCCTTTTCTATCCGAGGTCAGGATATCCAAGTCACCATCTCTGTCCATGTCGACGCTTCGCAGTGACATAATCCAGCCGGCCGGGCCGATAGTGTGCCATCTATATTCTTTAAGGTTGCGAGCATCTTTGGGCGCTTCAAACCAGCCGATTTGTGCATTCGGCGCCTTGGAGCCGGCGATCAGATCAATCCCGAACTTCTGATCCACCTGCATCGGAATACAAAACATCCATCGGGTCATACCTTTTGATATCGGGATAACCTCTGACCGCCATTTCGATTCCTGAAGATACTCATCCTTGTTTTTCGGCGCCCATTGTACAAATACGCTTTGGCTATTCCCTTCACAACACGAAACAACATCAACAAATCCGTCTTCATCCAGGTCAACAAACACGGCATCTTCAACCGACGGTGTTTCTCCGGTTGTCACAAAGGGCCATTTTTCCTTTACCTTTGCAGGTCCCGGATTCAGGTAAACTCTTGTAAGGCCTCTTTCCTCCCAGCCGGTCGTGATGTCCATGAACCCGTCACGATTCACGTCCGCTAGTTTTACACCATCAGCACCCTGCGATGTGTCATCTATAATGTGGCATTTCCACAGTGATTTTGTGGGAAACGTTCGTGATTCGGCCTGTTTGCCCGGCATACTAACAGAAATGCAAAATACGAACAGAAACCTGACAGCGGCACAAGAAAAACAAACAGGTATGCTCGACTCCTTCATCCAATGTTTCCATTCAAGTTTTTTCAGAGTTCCAATATTGAGTACACTTCGAATTTGCCATATACAGCTTTTACAGCACTCTCAAAACCGCTGATATACTATAATACCAAAATCACCCCGGAACTTCCATCAGAAAGCAAATTCCATTCGATTCGCCTTTAGTGAAACCTAAACTTTCTCGAATGTGAATCTATGTGCGTTGGCGTCGATTTTTATCGTGTCGCCGTCGGTAAATTTGCCGGCCAGAAGCTCGGAGGCAAGAGGATTCTCCAACCGCTGCTGAATCGTCCGCTTCAAAGGCCTTGCACCGAAGACAGGGTCGTAACCCTCATCCATGATTTGCTTCCGCGCATTGTCAGTGATTTCAAGTTTTATCTTTTGACCATTGATGCGCTCAGTTAGGTAATTTAGCTGGATATTGACAATCTTTTTCAAATCGTCCTTTGTAAGCATGTGAAAGACGATTATCTCATCAATACGATTCAAAAACTCCGGCTTAAAGAGTTGCTTGAGGGCGTCTTTAACGTGGGCCTCGATTTCCCAGTCGGCACCGGACTCTTCAGTCAACTGTTGAATTTGCTGGCTGGCGATATTGCTTGTCATAATGATAACGGTGTTCTTGAAGTCCACGGTCCTGCCTTTTCCATCGGTCAACCGGCCATCGTCGAAGACCTGCAGCAGCACATTGAAAACGTCTGGATGGGCCTTTTCAATCTCATCGAACAAAATCACCGAATAGGGCTTTCGGCGAACCGCTTCGGTCAGTCTGCCGCCTTCTTCGTAACCGACATAGCCCGGCGGCGAGCCGATTAGCCGGGCGACACAATGTGCCTCCATAAACTCACTCATATCAATCCGAACCATAGCGGTCGGGTCGTTGAACAGAAAATCAGCAAGCGCCTTGGAAAGCTCGGTCTTGCCAACGCCTGTCGGCCCGAGAAACAGGAATGTCCCTATCGGCCGATTTGGGTCCCCCAATCCCGACCGGCTCCTGCGAACCGCATTGCAAAGTGCCGTCACCGCTTCTTCCTGCCCTATCACCCTTTCAGCGATTGCCTCCTCCATTTTCATCAGACGCTCTCGTTCACCGCTCAACAATCTGACAATGGGTATCCCTGTCCATTTGGATACAACTTCAGCGATGTGCTCTTCGGTTACCTCGTTCCGGATTATTGCCCTGTCGGATTTGGAAAGTTGGTCCTCTTTTTCGTTAAGCTCCTTTTTCAAATCGGCGATTGTGCCGTATTTCAGACGAGCAGCGGTCTCCAAATCGCCTTTGCGTTGGGCGTTTTCGAACTGGTTTTGGGCCTCTTCGATTTTTTCTTTGAACTGTTTTATCAGGTCTATATCGCCTTTTTCACTTTCCCACTGTGCGGTGAGCTTTTTGTCCTGCTTTTCCAATTCGGCTAACTGCTTTTCGGTATTTTTTAATCGCTCTTTGCTTGCTTTGTCGGTTTCCTTTTTCAGTGCCTCTCGCTCGATTTGAAGCTGAACAATTTTTCTGCGGATACCGTCCAATTCAGCGGGCAGCGAATCGTTCTCGATGCGCAGCTTCGAAGCGGCTTCGTCAACCAGGTCTATGGCCTTGTCCGGCAGCCACCGATCGGAGATGTATCGATTTGACAGAGTCGCGGCAGCAACAAGCGCAGAATCCGTAATCCGGACGCCGTGGTGGGTATCATAGCGGTCCTTTAGACCTCGAAGTATAGCTATGGTTTCCTCAACGCTCGGCGGATCAATCAGAATCGGCTGAAAACGCCTCTCGAGCGCAGCGTCTTTTTCGACATGCTTTCGATATTCGTCAATCGTAGTGGCCCCGATACAACGCAGATCACCACGTGCAAGTGATGGCTTTAGCAAATTGCCCGCATCAACTGCTCCTTCGGCTTTACCTGCACCAACAACGGTATGTAATTCGTCGATGAAAAGTATGATTTGTCCTTCAGCGGTGATGACCTCTTTGAGCACGGCTTTGAGCCGGTCCTCAAATTCGCCTCTAAATTTCGTTCCCGCTATCAACGCTCCCATATCCAGGGCGACGACCCTTTTGTCCTTCAAGCCTGTGGGGACATCGCCTGCGACTATCCGCTGAGCAAGGCCTTCGACGATTGCGGTCTTACCCACGCCCGGCTCACCGATTAACACAGGGTTGTTTTTCTTCCGGCGATTGAGGACCTGCATACATCGGCGGATTTCTTCGTCCCTGCCGATAACCGGATCGAGCTTTCCCTTTCGGGCCATCTCTAAAAGGTCAATGCCGTACCGCTCCAGCGCCTTGTATTTATCCTCCGGACTTTGGTCTGTAATCTTTTCTCCGCCTCGAACTTCTTTCAGAGCGATCTCAACCTGTTCGGGCGTAATCGAGTTAAGCCGTAGAATCTCTTTGGCATCACTCTGTACCGAGGCAAGCGAAAGAAACAAATGCTCGGCACTGAGATACTCGTCCCCCATCGCATCGGCCCGGTTTTGGGCGTCCAGAACAATCTGATTAAAAGCAGGCTCAGGGGTAAGTAGATTACTGGTTTGGCCTTGCGGCAGCCGATCAAGTTCGCTTTCTGTCATCTCCTTAATTCGCGAAATATTAGCGCCAATCTTTTTCAAAACCATAACTACAATGCCATTTTCATCATCGCAAACAGCATTCAGTAAATGCAGTGGCGACAGGACGGTATGCGATTTAGCCATCGCAATCTGCTGAGCGGTCGCCAAAGCTTCCTGGGCTTTTAGTGTGAATTTGTCGAATTTCATAGCCAAATCCCTTCAAATACCGATTATCGGATACACTCCCCGGTTTAATAAGTAGCAAACAACGTGCCCAAAAAAACAAAATTGTAATTATAGTAATAACAGGCAGTTACAGCTTTCTCAACCTTTGGCCTGTATGCCAATTTGGCAGTTGATGGCCGGCCATAAAGCTCTCACTGGTCGCGACTTAGGACTGTCAGTAATGGCGGTTTTTATAGATTATCAGCATCTTTTCATCAGGTAATGCGTCGAAAAGATAATAATGTCATTGATATTTTTGCCCGCTTTTGGATTAGTCATTCGTTCATAGCCACGATAAAGTCATCAACTGGAGATTAATTATTTTTGCTATTCGTCAAGCAGTTACCCCCATAAGATAACGGAAATGTGTGATTAACGTGTTTTTTTGACGGATTCCGTAGGCTGAATTACGGTTTTTCAGACAGATAATCTTAAGCGGTTGCTCTCGGCTCAAGTCTCGCAATAATATCTTCCTGAATCGCCGGTGACAAATCCAGGAAGTTGACGAATGTGCCATGGATTCGCATAATATATATGCCGGTGGGAGCATATTTTTCCGGATTTTTCAGAACCTGGCGCAGATGACCGGCGCTATCTACATTAAAATAAACATAGTAGGGTGACTCGTCCGGTTCGATTCCCAATCTAAATAACGGCTTAATAACATTATCCCGCATCCAGATCCCTTTCTCCTCGAGGTTCTCGACATCTTTGGCACTGGTTTGGCGTAAACCGATATGTGAAGCATATCCTCCGGTCATCTTCAGAAAGGGGAGCTTCCACGCTGAAAGGAGTCGATTTGGCAGGCCGTTACGGTCAAAGGCAGGCTGTGGATCTACCCCATATCCTAACATTGATCTTGCTGCCCGTCCGTCCGGCGTTGCCCCCACCCAGTAGCCATAAAGAAGATGTGTGCTCGGCGTCGACCAGTCAGCCAGATAATTGTTACCTGTTGGATTCTTCAGATTACCTATCAAATCGCTGACACCATTGACAAGTCGAACTGCTATTGCATCCACCTCATCGTAGTTATTACCGAATTTATCCTGACTTGAAAGAAAGTGACGCAACTCTCCATATCCTTCAAAGTTCTTTTGCAGCGCGTCGCCAATGTCTGCTGCTGTCCATCTGCCGTAGGAAAGAGCGCGACTGACCGCGTATAGAGAGTCGGCAACTACAGAAAGTCCATGAATAAGACAGCCGCTTGCATCGTAGCGGGCCCCCTGTTGTTGAGTGTCGCGCATGTCACGCCAAGTGTGAAAGCTGTTCATCAGTGCCGAAGTAAATGGAACAGGTTTCTGGTTCCCAAGAAGTGCCGTACAGGAATTTCCCGCATCGCACATATGCGGCAGTGTTTTCTCAAGTAAATCAAAAAAGACCTTTTCCAGATTTGCATAAACGGCATCGGCACCTCCCGTATAGCCAAGTTCCTGCCATGACGGCCCTATCTTTTTGCCGGTTATCAGGGAGACGCCGTCATTCATCGCCAGTTCCAAAATTTTTGCCAGATTTATCCATGTGTTAGTCGTATTCAGCGATGCCTTACCCATGATAAGCGGTTCCTGGCAGCCTGCGATGCAATAGTCCGGCAGGTCCCCATCAGCCACAGAGCGACCTCTTAATATTTCAAACATCACATCGTCATTAAAAAGCGAAGGTGTCGAATGGCCCGGAGAGAAAAAGAAACGTCCCAACGAACGATAAAAGTCCTCGCTCGTGCCGGCATGAACCTTGACGGATAAAGCCGGCTGGGGATCATTTGTTTCGAAGAAGGCATCCAGCACAATATAGGTCATATCGCAATCAAGGTCACGACCTGTTTCATCCCGTCCGCCAACAATAACATTCTGCGATATTGCCCAACAGCGTTTCCCAACCTGGAAAAAGCACAGCAAGTGCCTGACAAGCTCAATCGCTTCTTGGCGAGACGTTTCAGCTTCACTGTAATAAGGCTGTAGTATTCTGTCGATATTACCGGCCGAAAATGCATAAGGATTGGGCGCTTGTTCCAACACCATTACTTGCCATAAAAGCACAAAAGACTGAATAGCCTCATGTAGAGTCACGGGCGCGCGTGCCGGTACACGACTTAGAAGATCGGCAATGCGCAGCAGCCGTGCCTTTTCATTCGGACATTCTTCCTGCTGCGCTATAGATTCCGCAAGTTCTCGATAACGCGATGTGAGTATTATCACCGCTTCAAGCGCCCCTGCCATAATCTCTCCGTATTTTTCTCCTGATTGGCGGGCCTTTTGCTGCATGGCACGAACACCATTTTTCAGAAAGGGACGCAGATCGGGAATTGTATGGCCGGTAACCGGCTCCATGAAATAAACAACCTCATGGATCTCATCGCCAGCCTTCGTGTAAATCCTCTGCAATTCCTTAACGTAACTGGTCTTTTCCCAATACTGACGAACCGCCTGTATTCTCTGCTTCGTAATACCACTCTCTGGATTGGGTAAGACATCATCATAAATTGCGGTCGGATCGCAGTAACCGGCAAATTCTTCCACCTTAAAAGAAGGATTTATCAACGCATAAGAAGCTGAAAAACCCCCATCCTGTGTTCCGGCAATCGCGCTGCCTTTAGTGATGGAAATTGGCATACGCCGAACTACCCGGCAGAGAAGTTCTGCCTGTCCTGCTGCATCATCCGGATTCTTGCCCTCAGCCCGCATCGTGCGTGTCTCCTGCATCTTGATTTCCTGAACAAAGAACCACTCGTCCAGATATTCTTGAGAGCGTTTGGCTTTGCGAACAAGTTCCACACCTTCTTTTAATATGTCTTTCCACTCAGTATTTAATCTTATCATTGCCTGATTCCTCTTTTCAGATTTAACCTCCCAGTGACGCGCCGAATCCGCATCTGAGAAGTTCATCAACAAAAACTTGTGCTTCCTTGCGTTCCGGAAGGGGCGCATTGCGCATCGGATATTCCCTGCCCAGAGCGGCGTACTTAGGCTCACCCATGTGATGCTGCCTTAATACCTCTACCTCCAGATATTCTCGCTGCTTTGCCAAATCATCCAAAAACATCCTGAGCTTCTCCATTTCCTCCTTGCTGTCATTCATACCCTTGACAAAAGGTATACGAATTATAAGCTTTGGTTGTTCTTTCGCCATAGACATCAGGTTTTGGAGGACTTGTCTGTTATCAGCCTCCATCCAATGCAGGTGTTTATCTTTTGAGATACACTTGAGGTCGCAAATCAGCAAATCAACCAGACCAACAAACTTTTGAAAATCTGCGGTGCTGGCGTTTGTCTCTATAGCCGTATGAATTCCCTTCTGTCTCAATGCCCTAATAGTCGGCAGGAGCTGATCTGCCTGCAAAGTCGGTTCCCCTCCGCCGAAGGTAACACCGCCATCTCGGCCAAAAAGTGGTCGGTATTTTTGTGCGCTATCGACAATCTCGGCAAGAGTGATTTCTTTCCCCACGTACTCGAATGCCGAATGGCGCCACACACTCACACAGGCAATGTCCGGACATACCGAACACTTTTTACGGTCAAGCTCCCATTTGTTTGCCGATTCTTTAACAGCATCATATGGACAAGCCTTGTCAGCATAACGGGCACGGTCAGGATAGAACAAAATTTGCGGCTCAGCAGATAAACCCTCCGGATTGGCACACCACCGGCATCGAAAGTTACATCCCTTAAGATACACTACCCAGCGACGCCCGGGACCATCAAAATCCTCGCTCCAACCTGTGGAGAAAATATTCATCTACACCTCTCCACGTCGGGACAAATATCATCCATGGATACCAATCCCAAACCAATAGCAGCGGCGTAAGCTGCTCCAAGAGCCGTCTCCTCTCGGCCGGAACTTATATAACACGGCAATCCAAAAATTGACTCAATAACTTCACTGACCACAGGATTTTTGTAAACAGCGTTACCGCTGGCAATTATTCTCGTAAAATCTTTAATTCCCCCCGCAGATGCCATATCCGCCAGCTCTCGAACCATCCCTTCGACAAATCCTCGAGTCAGATTGGCAACAGTGAAATTCTCAACTCCTATACCGCTGATACTTCCCCGAAGGTTTGGCTTATACCGGGTGCCGCTAAACCGAGTGTCCACGGATATCCCCGAAGCTCCTTCCGGGCTTTCTGCTGCAAGCGCATTCATTCGGCTATAAATTTCTTCGTCGCCTGGCTCTGCCCCGGCAAATTCCCTGACAGTTGCCTGAATAAACTTGCGCAAACATTCGTACGCCCATCCGCCGCACAAACTTGCACCTACAAGAATAAAGCCGCCAAATGGCATAGGCCTTGTTTCGAATGTCTCGACAAACTTATAGTCATTTTGAGGAACCGAGATTTGGCCTCCCGTGCCAAGGTTTAAAACCGCAACATCATCAGCAAAACCAGCGGTCCCAATAATACTGGCCTGATTATCGCCTAATGGACTGCAAACCTGCACACCTGATCCAAGACCAAGCTGCTTTGCAAGAGCAGGCTGAACATTACCAAGAGGCCGTGCCGTCGGAAGCACTCTCGGCAGCACATCTTCTGTAATGCCAAGCTTATCAATTGCTTCTGAATCCCACTGGCTTTTTTGAAGGTTAAAGATTCCCCAGCTTGCAGCATGTGTGCCTTCGGTAGCAGTAACTCCAGTCAGGCAGCCGGCGACATAATCAGCAATCGTTAATGCAACCGCTCCTTCAGTAAGCTTGCCATTTTTCGCCAACCACTGCAATGTCGCTCCGCCATAGCCCGAATGTAAATGGCAACCGGTACGATGTTGTATATCTGCATCCAAAGCCTCAACAGTTTCATTGATAGAACCCGGCTTGTCGCTGGCAAGAGTTCTCTGGTCTCTCCAAGTGATAAGGTTGCTCTGCGGCTGAAGCTCAGAGCTGACCAGCAGTACGCCATGCATCTGGCCGGTAATACCGATACCGACAACATCATTCTCACGTACGTTCTTCTCATTCAAAAGCTTTTGAATCAATTCAAAACACAAATCCCGGATACGTAACGGGTCCTGCTCGTGATAGCCTGCGGGAAGCTCTCTGATTTCAGTATCATTTACTTGTGAACAGATTGCTGCCGGCTGCCGCGAATCGCACGAAAGTGCCAGCGCACACAGATTTGATGTCCCAATGTCCAAAGATAAAACGACTTTATCGCTCATTCTCGTACCATATTTAGTTCAGTCGAGATTAGCCTATTATGATGCATAGAAAGCGTAATGTTACTTGAATCGCGGCCCGCTGTCAAATGAGCCTTATCAGAGGTTTGCTGTATGGTTTAATTCTTGATTTCTTCGGCGTTTTATGCTACAATTTTTTGTGTTGAATTCTGCCTTAATTCCGAATAGACGCTTTGAAATCGAAGGGTGCTAAAATGAGGAGGAGAAATGCTTTTGTGTTTCTGGTATTCGCTTTTTTCACATCAGCCATCGTCGTTTTTGGCACCCCCAAACGCGACTTTTTGCATTTGGAAGTCCCCCCTAACGAAATTATCGTAAAATTCAAAAGTGCTGCCGCAATAACTCTCCAGGAAAAAACATCAGCCGGCTTTGCCACAAAGCATTTAGAATTCCCCGGTTCTTTGAACAAACTGAATAACAAATTCGGCCTCAGAAATATCAAACCTCTATTTAAAAACTTCAAGGTGCACAGAGAGCGTCTAAAGGCCTTGCCGAAAAAAGACAAGGCATTGTTGACAAAACGGGAAAAACGTGTTCTTCAGCGGCTAAGACGTGCGCCTGAAAAAGCAACTGTTCCTGCTCTTGGTAGGATATACAAACTACAATTTGCCCTTGCGCCGAACGAATCGATTCAAGATGTTTTGGCTGCGTACATAAATGACCCAAGTATAGAATACGCCGAGCTGAATTACATTGTCTCTATTTGCAAACTCCCTGATGATCCCCTTTTTCCTCTGCAATGGCCTTTGGATAACACAGGCCAGGATTACCCGGCCAGCGGCAGGTATAACCTGCCGCCGGGCACACCGGATAGTGATATAGATGTACCCCAGGCATGGGACATACACACCGGAAGTTCGGAAGTTATCGTTGCTGTTGCTGACACCGGCGTGGACTATAATCATAGAGACCTGCAGGCCAACATTTGGATCAACAGCGGTGAGATTCCGGACAACGGCGTTGATGACGATGGAAACCAGTACATTGACGACATATACGGCTATGACTTCATCAATAACGACAGTGACCCCATTGATGACAATGGCCATGGGACACATGTTTCAGGCACAATCGCCGCCGGAGGTAATAACGGTCTCGATATTGCCGGAGTATGCTGGAATGCGAAAATAATGGCACTAAAATTCCTGAATTCCAATGGAGAAGGATTCACGTCCGATGCGGCTACTGCTATTTATTACGCGGCAGAAATTGGCGCTGATGTAATATCCAACAGTTGGGGCGGGCCTTATCCCTCTCAAACACTTCAGGAAGCAATTGACTACGCTCACAGTCAGGGTGTGATAATGGTAGCTGCGGCAGGCAACGGTAATACTGATTCCGCTCATTATCCTGCCTTTTACGAGAATATGATTGCAGTGGCCGCGACAGATTCCGATGACAAAAGAGCACCCTTTTCTAATTATGGTAACTACGTCGATATAGCAGCCCCTGGAGTTGATGTCTTATCACTACGGGCCGCCCAAACCTCGATAGGAACTATATATGACGATTACACTACGATTGCTTCAGGAACATCCATGGCCTGCCCACATGTAGCGGGTATAATCGCTCTGATTATATCAAACTATCCTGATGCCTATACCCACGTTATAACCGCCAGGTTGTTTGAAACCACCGATGACATATCCACGGAGAATCCGGGCTTTGACGGTTTGCTTGGAACCGGGAGAGTCAACGCCTATAAAGCTGTGCGAGATGGGTTCCAGGGCATCGTCACTCTCGATAGTGACTTTTATTCCTGCGATGATACTGTGAGTATTGAGGTGCTCGATTTCGACCTTATCGAAAAAGGGACACAGCCCATAACCGTAACAACCGACGGCGGTGACTCCGAGACGGCAACTGTGTTCGAAGACACAAATAAGCCCTGGCTCTTTACAGGAACAATCCGTACCTCCTCTGATGCTGTTATTGCTGAAGACGGCACATTGCAGCTCTCGCACGGTCAGATTTTCACGGCAACGTATGTAGATGGCGATGACGGTACAGGTAACTCGGCAGCGGTGACCGCCACCGCAACGACGGATTGTGAAAGTCCGGAGATTCTTAATGTCCAAATCGATGTGCCGGGGCCTGAGCCGACAGTTACTTTCCAAACAAATGAGCCGACTACCGCGCGTGTGCTGTGCGGTCTGGCCTGTGGAGGACCCTATATTATCGAAGCAACGTCTTCGGTTTTGGCTGCCAGCCATACCATAAAGCTAACCGGGGTGTCTCCCAAAACGGACTACTTTTTCATAATTGAGGCTGCTGATGCTGTCGGGAACAAAACCGTGGACGATAATACCGGCGGCTGTTTCGCATTTACTACCGATGAGGGTCCCCGTGATATTTATGTCCCATCTGAATATCTCACCATACAAGAGGCAATCAAACGCTGCTGGAACGGGGGGACCGTCTGGGTTGCCGACGGAATATACAAAGGCCAGGGCAATCGTGATATAGACTTTTTGGGCAGGGCGATAATCGTTCGCAGTGAAAACGGCCCCGAGAACTGTATCATTGATTGCCAAGGGAGCAAGTACGACCCGCACCGCGGTTTCTATTTCCACAATGGTGAAGGGGCATCATCTATCCTGGACGGGTTTACGATTACAAATGGATACGTTAATGAAGAGGGTGGGGGAATCTACTGTACCGGAAGCAGCCCGACGCTGATTAACTGTATGTTTAACGGGAACTCAGCCCAATACTGGGGTGGCGCGATAGGCAATCGCAACAGCAGTTCGACGCTAACCAACTGCACTTTCAGCGCAAACTCAGCTTACTGGGGAGGTGCAGTGGCCTGTAACTATTGTTACCAGGGCCCGACGTTGGTCAACTGCACGTTCAGCGGAAACTCAGCGAATCACGGTGGCGCGATGTATAACGACCATAGCAGACCGACGGTTACCGACTCCAATTTCAGTGCTAACTCGGCGAGATTCGGCGGTGGAGTGTACAACTTTAGAGGTATCTACGATCTGTCGTTTAGCAGCCCGAAGCTATACAATTGTACATTCAGCAAGAATTCGGCATCCTCGTACGGCGGCGGCATGTTCAACTTCGAAAGTAGTCCCACGGTGACCAGCTGCGAATTCACAGACAACTCGGCCCGGCACTACGGAGGCGGAATGTACAATAGCCAAGGCAGCAATCCCACGCTCGGCAACTGCACGTTCAGCACAAATTCAGCCGACCATGGCGGTGCAGTTTTTTGCCTGATACGCAGCCGTACAGTGCTTACCAACTGCACAATTACCGGCAACTCGGCTCAGTTCAATGGCGGGGGGCTGTTTGGATGCCTCGGACGCATCAGCAACTGCACTATCACCGATAACGATGCAAATGTTGGCGGCGGTCTATATGGATGTAATGGGGCGATTACCAACTGTAACATAAGCAGCAACACTGCCGGTTCGCGCGGCGGAGCGCTCTACTCCTGTCAAGGCCCCATTATTAGCTGCACCATCGCCGACAACTCGGCCGGCGCGCTGGACCATTGCTTCGGCCCTATTATCAACTGCATCATATGGAGCGGGGACCCCGACAATTCGCCTGGTGACCCGGTTCTGTCTGTCTCTTCCGTACCGCTGTACAGTTGCGTGCAAGGTGATTCTGACGGCATGGGCAGCATAAGCCGCGACCCTTGTTTTACCGATGCCCAAAATGGCGACTACCACTTGTTGCAGAATTCACCATGTAAAGACACGGGCAATTATTACTATTGTATGAATATACCATGCACCGACCTCGATGGCGCCAACCGGATGGTTGGCGGCCAGCTCGATATGGGCTGTTATGAGGCAGGCGGCACGCCGGACACAGACGGTGACTGGCTGACGGCAATCCAGGAGAGCCTTTACGGAACACATCCAAATCTGCCCGATACGGACGGCGATGGCCTGGCTGATGGATTGGAAATCCTGGGCGGAACCGACCCACTGGCTGCCGACCCGCCCCGAGTATGGCACGTTCCAACCGATTCAGTCACCATCCAGCAGGCACTGTTCTTCAGTCGACCCGGCGAGACCATTGTCTTGGCCGAAGGCACATACTATGAGAATATCTACCTCGGAGGACGCAATATCATCCTCAAAGGGACCGACCCAAATGATCCTAACGTCGTGGCCGCCACGATAATAAATGGTGATACTGATAGTAATCCCGAAACCATCAGTGGCCGTGTCATAAATCTTGCAGGGAACGAGGACACTACTTGTCATCTCTATGGCATGACAATCACACACGGCTCCACTAATGCCACGGGCGGAGGCATCTATGGAGCAGGCTCACACGCCGGAATAAGTAACTGCATAATCAACAACAATAAAGCTTTGGACGGAGGTGGCGGCCTGTACGATTGCGACGGCTCTGTCAACAACTGCAATGTTACAGGCAACTCGGCCAATGATGGAGGCGGACTCTACTACTGCGACGGGCCTATCAACAACTGCACTATCACCGCGAACATGGCGGATTACCGAGGCGGAGCAATGTTCGATTGTGGAGGCGGGGATATCTGCTATAGTCCCCAAGATTGTATTTTCACGATTGCCAATTGTATCATAAGCGGCAACTCAGCGGACTCTGGTGCCGGGATGTACAACAGCCTCACAAATCCAGCTCTTACAAAATGCACGTTCAGCGGCAACACAGCCAGGGAATACGGCGGCGGGATGTACAACTACCAAAGCAGCCCGACGATAACAAACTGTATATTCACCGGCAACTCGGCGAACTACGGCGGAGGAATATACAATTACGAACGCGCCGGCCCGATGCTGACAAACTGCACCTTTGCTGAAAATTCGGCACCGAATGGAAATGGTCTGGCTTGTGATTCTCCTGACCAGCAGTATCCGGGCTACTTTCTACTGGCCAACTGTATCCTCTGGGATGCTGGTGATGAAATATGGAACAACGACAATTCAGTTATTATGATTACTTACAGCAACATCCGGGGCGGCTGGGCGGACAAGGGCAACATCGACGCCGATCCACTGTTCGCCGATACCGACAACGGTGACTATCGGTTGTTGGCGGCTTCGCCCTGCATCGATGCGGCGATTGACGCTGGGGTATACGAGGATATTGATGGCAATATCCGCCCATTCGATTTTCCGGGTGTTGATAGCAATGACGAAACGCTCAATTTTGATATGGGTGCCTATGAAGCTGTAGCCACGATGCAAAGCGGGCTCTTTATACTTCCACGCACAATTAATCGCGGCCGGGTAGGTGAAAAAATATTGGCGGTAATGCGCCTGCCGGAGCCGATTGTCAAAGACGATATTGACGCCCATGTTCCGCTCGTTCTATATCCGGGGGCTGTCAAAGCAACCGAGCAATACCTCATCCCGCCGGGCAGAGAAGCGAAAAGTAACGTAATAATTCACGCTGTTTTTAATAAAGCTGAGCTGGTTGCCTCGCTTGTTCGCTTTGCCGAGCAAAGCAGCGGGGATAATGGCGATGTAGAGCTAACCGTCGTAGGCAGATTCGGTACAGGGGAGTACTTCTATGGTACCGATACCGTCAGAGTAATTAGTCCTGCCGATGATCAAGGGCCATAGTGATTAACTAAACTCTCATTTCTGCTTTGCCGCTCTTTTCACCGGCGTTTTCGCAGGATTCTATGGATTTACAACGCCGGGTGAAGGCGTGCCGGCTTTCCAATTGGCTACGTCATTGCCGTAATCAGCCGGGACCCTGCGGGAAAGCGAGAAGCCAAAGCCGTCGGTCATAAACGACCAGTAGTCAACGCCACCGGGTACGTCCTCAGGATGTGAGCCGTCACTGTAAGTCACCCTGTCAATGCGGATATACTGACGTGTGCCAACCCCGTCAACGTCGCCGGGCATGCCAATCTGCAATCTCTCGCCGGCATTGCTTAACCAGCCGCTGTAACCTTCCAGAACCTGAACGCCAAGCGG
>VRUL01000005.1 GCA_019456145.1 Planctomycetota bacterium | reverse complement strand
CACTATCTCAGCCTGTGATAGAGCATAGTTATAGATACGCACATCGTCGATAGAACCATTCCACTCGCGTCCCGGCAACTGCGCGTTTGCGCCAATACACACGTTGTGGTTGCTGATATCTATGGACTTCGCAGCCCCCTTTGCAGCTTCCAGTAGCCCATCTATATACAAGTACAGCCCCAACCCATCAAATACCCCGGCAATGTGATGCCATTTGACGTCATTGATATCAGTAGTTGCGGAGACGGCCCAGGGGACTTCGCCCCAGCCAGACCATTTAGTAGAAGCGGTACCGTTGCAGGCAAATTCGATATTGCTTGAGGCACCTGCTCTGGCCAGCCTCCAGGAGTCGTCTCCTTTGCTGATAATGGTCTGGTACTTTTTGTCAAACTCGTTGACCTTTATCCAGGCTGCAATTGTGAGTTGGTTAGTCAGGCTGAAGGAAGATTTATTTCCGCAGTTCACATAGTCGGACTCGCCGTCTAAATTAATCCCCCGACCAAATACACCGGCCTCAAAGGTTGGATTGCCTACGAGGGTGCCATCGGCTGGCGGTTGGAAGCCGGAAGCATCGACGGCATCACCCTCAAACTCATAGTGCGCTACCAAGCCGGTGGGATTGGGGGCTGCTGACCTAACCGTTTGGGCCGATGCATCTGCAAAACATTGTCCCGCTGCCACAGAAAGCAAGAAACAGAACAGAACTGAGGATATGAGAAGAGTTTTCGTAGACATATCGCTTACCTCCTTTAAAATGAATACTATTTTTCCGCGTTGTCAATTCCTCAAGTTGCCGTAAATCCAAATTACAGTATCTTTTTCAGGGTATCAACAAAATAATTGAAAAAAGTCAGATATTTTTTGCCGCTTGGGTGAAAGAACCGATTTCAGGCCAGCTGACTGGGAAAAGCAGGCCAGAGGGGACATCTTTATCTGTTCATTGGTCCTCTTTCTTGGGCTTAAGCAGGCCCTTTAAGCCGTTGGTAATCCCTTTACCGGCATCGCCGGCACCTTTTATGATATCTCCACCGATGTCTTTGCCGGTTTCCACCGTTGTCTTACCAACGTCCTTTCCAACTTCCAGGAGCTTACCGCCTTTGTCTAAGAAAGCCGCCGGCAAAGCTCCAAGTTTATCGAGCTGTGATGCCAGAGAACTGAGCATTTCTTTTGGCAGAAGACCGACTCCCTGCTCGGCAATCCCTCCTGCTATGGCTAACAAGACCTTGCGGGCCAAGGCAGCCGTATCGATGTCATTTTCACCACCCAAATCAGTCATTTTGATAGGGGCCAGTTTCAACGTGAGTGTATCGGCTTTACCAGGTACAGGCAATAACTTCACACTGGCCCTGACATTAGTAATTTCGAGGGTATCTATATGCAGCTTTTTGCCACCCGGCTCAGAAGGTTTGTCTTTCCTGGCGGGAAGCGCTTTCATTATATCCTGCAGGTTGTTGCCGGAGATGCCTCTCTGTTCCAAGACTACGTTTACACCATCCAACCTGATTTCCTTTATATTAATAGTATCTTTTAACAAAGACCCCGTCTCTATCGCGATTTTTGCTTCACTTAGTTCAAGAAGTCGTCGGTGTTTGTAACCAGGCGGATTGTTTATTACAAGATTTCGAAAGCTAAGTTTGCCGCCCAGAATCGACAGATCCACTTCGTCCACCATCACACCTACATTTAGGGCCTTTGTTCCCGCTGTTTCGATAGCAACTTTCACGGCGCTATCAGCAAATAAATTAACTGCTGTCACTGCGACAATGAGAAGAATCACAATTACCGACAAAACAGTATACATGATTTTAAGTGACTTTTTCATTGGACTGCCCTTTCCAAAATTACATTTGGATTCTTAGCTCTATTACACCAGCAGTATCAAATGGTATTAGCGCAAAGACGACTAAAAACTGTAACCTAAACCGAGCATATACTTGGTATCAGTCGTACCGGCACTTATAGCCGGGGTTGTGTCATAATTCAGAATGACCTTGAAATTCAGAAACATATTCTCAGTAAAGTGAGCACGAATTTCACCTGTCGATGTGAGATAATAATCAGAGAATTTATCTGTGCTCGGATAGTATGTAAGGTCATGAACGAGCTTGAGGCCCTTGGCCAGGTTCATATTCAAATTATAACCAAGCTGAGCAGATAACTCGGTACTGCTGTCTGTCTGATTCTCGTACTTCTCGTAGAGAGAGGCCAAACCACTTTCGGTGGAAAACTTCATATTCTCCGATTCAATCCACTGATACCCCCCACCGCCGCCGACTATGACTCTGCGGTCAAGTTGAGCTATTTTGTCAGTTTCATAGCGGCCGTCAAGATACCCATAAAACTTCTTCGTTAAAAAGTAATCATATTTTGCCTTTGTACGCCACCAGTTCTCTGTAGTCTTCTGCTCCCCTGTGTCCGGATTCTCTTGCTCACCTCTGGCAAAATCTGCGCTGAGCTGTGTGCGGTCTTTTGCGGTCCTCTTGCTAAGATTAGCACTGGCACTAATGGCCTCGGTTTTTGTATTACCATGTGTAGAAGTTAAAGCCGCTGAAACATTCCCTTTCCACTTTGGCTTCGGCGGATTTATCGAAGAGATAGCAGCAAGGTCAAAGTCCTGAGCCTTTACAGCCTCAGTACCTTCGATGGCAAACCTGCCGGCTTCTGAGCTGGCTACTTTTTGAACAAGAACACTACCATCTTTAAGATGAACTTCAATTGGGTTATCAGTACTGAATGTCTGAATTTTGGACATATCTATAGTCACTTTGCCGGCAACGTCTGAGTTGAAAACCAACTTACCTTTAACAAGATGGTTGATTTTGCCGGTAAGACGGTCTCCGTTTTTAAATATGAGTTCATCCGCATGCATTGATTGAGCAAACACACCAAGAAACACTAACAATACTAACATGTTACCGCGCATGATACTTTCCTTTCGGTACAAATTATCAGGAACCACCGAGAATATTTACTATGATATACTCAGATACAACAAACCACATTTTTCGCTCACCTCCCGCTCTGTTAGATACACCAAGCGGCATATTATCTTTATAATTATGCGCACTTGCGGCTGAAAATCAATAAAAATTGTCCAAATAGCATATTCGAAATTCGGTGCTCGATATTCTCGCCACTTCGGCCTTAGACCTCAAGCATTACTAATATGATGGTGATTGCGTTAAAAAAAGTGTGGATAAAGATGGGCCGAAACAAAGAGCCGCTCTTCTCATATGCATAGCCCAGGCATACACCTAACAGAAATAGTGCCGGCCAATGTTGTACGTTTCCATGAACCATTGAGAATAATCCAGCGCTTATGAAGATAGACAGCCAGACCCGGCTTTGAATTTTGAGTTTCGAATCTCGACTTTCGAAAAATGAACGTATCACTGTTTGGAAAAGGCCTCGAAATATCATCTCTTCAAGCACGGGTGCCATTACTACGGCAACGATAAAAACCAATATTCGAAGCTGCCAGCGCGGATAGGCCGTTATCAGTTCCAGTTGCTCATGTTGTGATATCTGGTATTCCGGACCGAAAACATATTTGCCAATCAACATCGTTAAGGTAATAGCCGCCATAATAAGCGGCCAAACAGCGAGAAGATTCACAAAAGCGGCGAAAAAATCCTTGTGGATTGACCTTATATTCAAGCCAAACCCCTTCAATCGCCGGGCGAAACTGGCCCTTACCATAAAAAGTATTACTGTTATCACCACTATTGCACCAATGCAGTAGATCAGATTGCCAAGGACCGCTCTTTGCCAATCCTGCAAATCCGCCGCCAGTGCTTCTGTAATTAGCATTGCAAGGGGAAGAGGCCCAAATAAAATGAATGGCGGGATAAGGCACAAATACATAGGCATATTATTTCGGCGAGGCCTCGAATCGGTTAACGCCTTTCTGCCCAGAGAGGTCTTCAACAGCCAATAGCCGAATAATAATACTCCGGCCAGGATAATAAACTTAGTGATAATCTCAGAAGTAATCATTGATATATATTTCTCAATCTTGAAAACGAAGCTGTTTTGTAATATATTAGTTCAGTTTGGGCTACTGTTTTGCGAAGTATTACAAAATAGGGACTCCTTTTCAAGGAAAATAGATTATGGACATATTTCGCATCGAAGGACCGGTCCGGCTTTCCGGCAGCGTCAACATAAACGGCTCAAAGAACGCATCCCTGCCGATAATGGCCGCTACCATTTTGGCCGCCGGAAAATCGACTCTTTCGTCAGTGCCTTATCTTTCTGATATTTCCGTGTGTGGGCAATTGCTTAGCCAGTTGGGCTGCAAGATTAGTAGAAGCTCAAACGGGGATTTATGCATAGATTCGACTGTGATAGATAATCCGGTCGGTGAATATGAAATCGTCTGCAGGATGAGGGCCAGCATTTGCATACTCGGTCCGCTGCTCGCCCGCTGCGGCAGAGCGGAGGTATCGATGCCGGGCGGGTGCGCAATCGGTGACAGACCAATTGACATTCATGTAAGGGGCCTACAAGAGCTTGGCGCAAAAATCCATCTCAAAAACGGCTATATTATCGCCGAGGCTCCTAACGGCCTAAAAGGCAAAGAGATTTTTTTAGGGGGGGCGTTCGGCTCGACCGTCCTGGGCACCGCAAATGTGCTAATGGCCGCAACACTGGCAAAAGGTAAAACCATTATCGAATCGGCCGCCTGTGAGCCGGAAATAGCTGACCTGGCAAATTGTCTAAATAAAATGGGCGCAAAGATAACGGGCATCGGCTCACCCCGGCTGACCGTTAAAGGTGTAAAGGAGCTGCAGCCGGCCGAATACAAGGTAATTCCAGATCGAATCGAGGCCGGCACCTTTATGGTTGCCGCCGCCATAACGGCCGGCGAACTGCACCTGCACAACTGTAGACTCGATGATATGATGGCCGTTGTCGACAAGCTCAGAAATACCGGTATAACAATTGACGCCACAAGCGACGGCTGTGTTGTTACCCGCAAGGGCCCCATAAAGACTGGTGACATCACTACCCAGCCCTATCCCGGTTTTCCCACTGATTTGCAGGCACAGTTGATGGCTCTTCTATCACTGGCCGACGGCAATAGCATCATCATTGAAAAGATATTTCCCGATAGATTCATGCACGTTGCCGAATTAAATCGAATGGCAGCAAATTTACGCAAGGAAAGCGCGGCCGTCATTATAGCCGGTGTAAAGAAGCTAATAGCCGCTCCGGTAATGGCTTCGGACCTGCGGGCCTCAGCGGCACTGGTGCTTGCCGGTATGGCTGCCGAAGGAACTACTATTGTTAACAGGGTCTATCACATTGACCGCGGCTATGAAAAAATCGAGGAAAGATTAAATCCCGTCGGTGCAAAAATCACCCGTGAAAGTGACTGATAGAATCGCTTTGGCAACAAACTTGTGTTGCAGGAAATCAAAGAAAAGAAATAGGTAACTTTAAAGATGCTATTCAAAACTCTACGTTTACCAGGATACTATCGGATTGTTGGTTTGATAACCGTTGTTGGCGTTTTCGCTGTGGCAGCCGCTGCAAACCAAAAGATAAGCCCGCCGTGGGAAGGTCAGTACAAAATCAAGCCGCATGAGAGTGGCCGACTTACTCCCGCTGACGTTGTGGGACCCGACGGCCTGGTATACCCCAATTGGACAAAATGCGGCGTCCAGGGCGGCATACCCTCAGTAAAAGCCTTCACTACTATCGAAAATTTCGGCGGTAAACCAAACGATGATCTGGACGATTCGGCCGCCCTTGACCGGGCCTGTCGGGCAGCCGGCGAGAATGGGGGCGGGGCCGTGGTGCTCAGTGAAGGGACATATTATCTGGACCGACCGGTGACTGTCGGCCACGACAATGTGGTGATTCGAGGCCGGGGCAGGAACAGAACCAAACTGATCTTCCGCTATACGATACCTGAAAACGGTGTCGGCTTCTACACACCTGCACCGGGAAGTCGTGTGGGTAAAGACACCCGCATTGAGATACACTGTCGCCCTGCCGGGCTTATGAAAATGACAATCATGGCCGATGATGTGGTGATTAAGAGATGGGATCGGAGTAAACATTCGGGTAATAGTTTTGCCTGTGCAATAACCGGCCGGGAAATCATCAGTAAACTCGCAAATGGTCCACACACCCTCAAGGGCATAGCAGAATACAGGAACGGAACGAAACTTACAGGCCGGATTGCAGTTGTCCTGGACTCATCTTTTATTGACCGCCGTTCTGTCCCCAGCAACCTGGCCGCCATTACATTTCAGGGGCGCGGTCAGGTCGGCAGGAAAATCAAACTGGGCCAAGACGGCAAACGCGGCGATCTTAAACTGACACTCCAAAGTGCACAAGGCCTAAAGCCCGGCGATTGCCTTTACCTCGAAGCACCTGCCACAGCTCGCTGGAACAAACTCACAAAAAACGCCTGCAAATGGGGACTATACCGCTGTTATGAGGTTTCCATCAAAAAGATCGAAGGCAACACTATTACCATTGACCAGCCGCTTCGCATCGAGTTTCCGACTGTTGACGGTGCTTTCGTCCGGAAGGTCGTACCCATCCAGCACTGCGGGATTGAAGACTTATACATAGAGCAGACTCAAAATCTGTGGATCAGCAGCGTGCTGTTCCACCACGGCTGGAACTGCTGGGCGAAGGGCGTCAAGGTGAAGATGTGCGGCCGTTTTCCTGTATATGGCCAAATGGCGAAGTGGTGTGAGATTCGCGATTGCATCTTCGATGATGCCTGGTTCAAGGGCGGGGGCGGCACGGCCTACACAGGCTGGGACCGATGCTGGGACTGCCTGATTGAGAACATCGAAACCTTCAAGATGCGTCATGCACCCCTATTCCAGTGGGCGGCAAGCGGAAACGTCATCCGGCAAAGTATCTTTCACGATAGCGACGGACAATGGCACTCAGGATGGACGAATGAGAACCTCATTGAGCAGTGTGTCATCAAATCGGTAACCGGTCACGGCGGTTACGGTTTCGGAATGTGGGCCTCGCCACCAGGGGACACAGCCCATGGTCCCAACGGTCCGCGAAATGTTGTTTATAACTGTGACATCAGCTCAGTAAAGACAGGCTTGTGGATGGGCGGCATGAATGAAAACTGGATGATTCTTCACAACCGCTTCACGGTTCAAAAAGGCCACGGCGTGTTCGCGAAAACCGCGAGCTTCGACCATATCATCAAGGGCAATGTATTCATACTCAAGGATAAATCCTCGCCTATGGTCGTTCTGTCCTCGCCGGATTGCATCGGCGTTGAGATAACCGGCAACCACTTATACGGCGGCAATGGCAAGATTGCTGCCGGCAGTGGCAAACCGATATTGCTTAAGGACAACCAGAGTTTCCCACTTGCTAACGCACCGAGACCAAAGCCCACCATACCATCAATTTACGAATGGCAAATAGCCCAGCAGCGAAAATAGAAGAAGAACAGCCAAGACCAAAACACAAGCCGTAAATAGGTGTTCTATTCGCTTATAAGCTCAATTTTTGCCCAATAGGCTGCCTCAAATTTCCAACCACTCGGCTGGTTCACAAGCTCCAGCTTGATTTCTTTACCAGCGTATGCCGAGAGAGCCACATCGACCTGCATCCATCCGTTTTCGGCCGTATCCCTGCCTACAGACTTCTTAAGCAGCATTTTGCCATCGGCCTTAACGAGCAGCTTCCAGTCGCCGTCAGGGTGATGGCCGACAATCAGCCGAAGCGTTGTCTTTTTACCAGCAGGGATTTTAACCTTCTTTGACAGCACGCAGCCGATAGTACGGCTCAAAGGATGCGACATCAGGACATTCTTCTTACCACCCCACTCGGCGCGAAGCCCCGGGCTCATATCCCCGCCGCACTTAGCCACCTTCCAGCCCGGCGTGAACTTAGAGATTGCCTTAGATAAATCCTTTCCAGCGGTAGCAGTAATCTTAGCCATTTCTTCTTTGGTGAAACGACTGTTGGCAATGGGGCCCGGCTTCCAGGACTTCTCTAATTTGGTAGGTTTGGCCTTTTGTACGGGAATTACGAAGACTTCCCGGCCTTTGTCGTCTTTCTCGATGCGCCCACCAGATCTGATCACGGACTGGCGGACGAGTTTTTCACACACTTTGATTAGAGTTGGAAAGTTGTACGGTGTGTGGCTGAACTTGCCTTCAGGATTCAGAGCGGATTTAAATTTATCGGGGATTTTTTCAAAACCGACTGTCGTAAACAGCACCCCGCCGGAGTTCGACGGATTGCAGTCAGAGTCCTGCCCGCAGCGGGTCGAGATGACGATAGTCTTGTCGAAGTCGCCTTTGCCATATAGCAGGCCCATCACGATGTATGCGCCGTTGAGTTTCGCATCGATGCTGCCGGCATTCTTTCCGCCCGGTCGACCGCATATACTATGGGTGTATTTGGGGTCCTTGTGGTACTTTTCTTCCACAAGGTCCCAGGTCTTCTGCCAGTCGTCGGGATTTTGTTTATACCACTTGAGGAGATCGCGGATGCATTCTGCGTACTGGCTGTCCCTGGGGATGCATTTAAGGCCGGCTCGGATAATCTTTACGATGTCATCATCGAAGAAGGCCTCGGAATACATTCCTCCTACAAACTGACCGCCGTAAAGGCCGTCACCATAGTTCATCAGGCGTCCGAACGTTTCGCCGAGCCTAATGGCCACATTGGGCAGGCCGGGGGCTATTAGGCCGGCATAATCGGCCTCAATCTGGTAGTCAATGTCATCGGCATGTTTATTAAACTGGGGATGGCCTGAATCCGGCGGAGCAATACCGCTTCGAAGAAGTGACCGGCCTGCATTGTTTGCGTGCCAAAGAGAGTAGCGGCTGTTGGCAAAATCGATGCCTGCCTGCCGGATAGGGACATCCATCCCGTAGAGTTCCAGTGACCGCAGGAAAGTCATCTCGACATAAATGTCATCCTGACCGAACTGATTGATCATGTTGGGATGCCACTTTGGCATCTTGTCGGCCGGTATGATTCGCCCTGTGTAACGAAACTCGGTCGGGCCTCCCCAGCCGACGCCGGCCATTTGGCCGATCCAGCCGGCTTTCATCTTGTCAACATACTCTTTCACCGGAAGTCGGCGAAATTTTGGCTTGGCTTGCGTGACCGAAATGTGTGTGGAAATAACAAAAATCATCACCATCATCATTGCAATTAACCTGCGCATAACATTGCTCCTTTCTAAAGATTGATATGTGTTCATCTCTCTATATATATAACCCTATAATTCCTTCTCCACTTCTGACAGTGCCAATCAAACAATACCCACCTCCGGAAAGAGCTAAAAAAACGTTATAGTTACACGTGCGCCCGACATCCGAGATCGTTGATATTATAACTCAATCACGACAAGAATCAACAAGTTAACTTTGATATCCGCTAATACTTTCAATCACGCAATACCCAGGACGTCGGCCATAGAATATAAAGCCGGTTTCTTACCGATGAGCCATTTGGCTGCACGCAGCGCCCCAAGTGCAAAGGTGTCCCTGCTATGTGCGGTGTGGTTTAGCGTCAGCTTTTCACCAAGCGTGCCAAAGGTCACCGAATGAATGCCGGTAATATCGCCGGCCCGAATGGCATGTACACCGATGGTGCCCTTTTCCCTCAGGGCGTCTTTGCCGCTTCTCCCGTGGACAAGTGAACCCGGAAATTTTCTGCCGGTCGAAGAGCAAATATTCTCAGCTAAGGTAAGGGCACTTCCACTCGGAGCATCTTTTTTGAAGCGATGGTGCTGCTCGATTATCTCTATATCATATTCTTCGCCAAGCATCGAGGCTACTTTGCCAACCAATGAGAATAGGACGTTCATCCCCACGCTCATATTGGTTCCATATATGACGGGAATTTTTTCCGAAGCAGTCTTTATTTTTTCTCGCTGCTCATCGCTGAGCCCGGTAGTGCCGAGCACAAGTGCTGCACTACTTTCTCTGCAATAGTCAATGGTCTTATCTGCCGCAGCAGGCTGTGAGAAGTCAATTACCACGTCGGCCTCGGCCGGATAAATGCTGTCGAGCTTAACATTAACCGGCCCCGTGCCCGCCACAAGACCGGCGTCTTTTCCAATATCAGGGTGGCCCTGATCTTCGATTGCCGCAATAATATCCAACTCGCCCGCCTCGACAGCCAATGAAAGGATGCGCTTGCCCATCCGGCCGGCGGCGCCGCAAACTATCAGTTTAGACTTCATTTTTACACTCCTACACATCTCTTTAAGCAAATAGTACATACGAATATAAAGGCCTGAACGCATTTTTACAAGATTAAATCCGTCAGAGGCGGGCTTGATTATTTCGGCCGGTCAATGTAAAATCCTGTCGGTTTACGTATCCTCCAAACAGACTGGAGTGTAACTCCGGAAAGGACAAGCAAATGGCACGGCAAATTTACTTAAATCGGGGACCTGCTATATCTGTGCTTATCGCACTTGTAATGCTGCTTGCAGCCCCTACAGCAAAAGCAAAGACAGTCTCCGATACGGTTGAGCGTTGGGGGATTTTTGAGTTATCGCTGAGCGGACCATCCGGGGGGAATCCTTTTGTCGATGTGAAGTTGAGCGCCGAATTCAAGCAGAATGGGCGAGTTTTCGAGCCGGAAGGATTCTACGACGGTGACGGCATCTATCGTATCCGTTTTATGCCGGATGCGCTCGGCCAATGGACGTATGTGACAAGGAGCAGCCGTAGAGAACTCGACGGCAAAAAGGGCAAATTCACCTGCATCAAACCATCGCCGGGCAATCACGGCCCCGTTGGCGTCCACAAAACCTGGCACCTGGCATACGCCGACGGTACACCTTATTTTCAAATCGGCACGACCTGCTATGCCTGGGCCCACCAGGGAATTGCGATGGAAGAGCAAACGCTGGAAACGCTAAAGAAAGCTCCCTTTAATAAGATGCGAATGTGCGTCTTTCCCAAGAACTATACTTATAACAAGAACGAGCCAAAGTATTATCCGTTTGAGGGAAAACCGCTGAAAGACTGGGATTATAGTCGATTCAATCCGGAATTCTTTCGGCACTTTGAGCAGCGAGTTGCAGACCTGGGCGATCTTGGGATTGAAGCCGATATCATTCTTTTTCATCCCTACGACCGCTGGGACTATGCGAAGATGAACGCCAAAACCGATGACAGCTATCTGCGCTACATCGTGGCCCGATTAGCGGCCTATCGAAACGTATGGTGGTCCTTTGCAAACGAGTACGATTTGATGAAGGCAAAAAAAATGGCAGACTGGGACCGCTTCTTCCAAATCGTTCAAAAATCCGACCCATACCAGCGTATGCGCGGTATCCACAACTGCCGCGGCTTCTACGACCACAACAAAACCTGGGTCACGCACGCCAGCATCCAGAGTTCGGACCTTGCCAGAGGCAGAGAATGGCGCGACAAATATAAAAAACCGATTATATACGATGAATGCAAATACGAAGGTAACATCCCCCAGGGCTGGGGAAATATCACTGCCCAAGAACTTGTCCACAGATTCTGGCTGGGAACCATTGGCGGCTGCTATGTCGGGCACGGTGAAACTTACCGGCACCCTAAAGACCTGCTATGGTGGTCAAAGGGTGGTGTGCTCCGCGGGCAAAGTCCTGCGAGAATAGCGTTCCTGAAGAAAATCATGGAGCCGGCTCCCTTTTCAGAGATGATGCCTGGCGAGCTTTCGGCCGGCAATTATATCCTTTCTAAGCACGGAGAGCTTTATTTTGTCTACTTCACCAGTCCAACGGCAATAACCCTAAAGCTTCCCGGCTCAAGACCATACAAGATTGACGGCATTGATACGTGGAACATGACGATTAGCTCTCTGGGAAGCGCATCGCCCGGCAAGTTCAGCTTTACTCCGCCGAAAGCCAACTACGTTCTTCGTTTATCCCTTTACGGACCTGGTGAAACAATACGGCCGGAAGCAAAGGCATCCGCCAATCCTACCGAAGGTATAGCACCTCTCAAAGTGAAGTTCTCGACGCCGACCAAACTGCCATGCCGGTGGGCATTCGGAGACGGAACCTCCTCATCCAAAAGTAATCCCCAGCATACCTACAAAGAGCCGGGACTTTATACTGCAATGCTAACCGTGACCAACAAAGCCGGGCTCTCGGCCAGTACCGTGCTTTCTATCGCTGTAGATAGGCCGACCGACTCACCTATAGTGCGAGTCGGATTCAAAGATGGTGATAGTCCCCGCACAAAGCTTCACGGCAGGATTATGCGGTCGAAAAACGGCACGTATGATTTCGGGGATGGCGAGCCGTGGAAATGGATTTCTGTCGGGGACAAACCGATTGAGGCCCTGGAAAGATTGCGGTCTTTCACCATAATGGGCTGGGCGAATCCTTCCAGCCTGAAGATTGGAAGCGGAGGAAACCGCATTGCCTTCAACCTGAACTACAACCGTTCAGGATTGGATCTGGTTTGTTTACAGGATGGGCGGCTGCGGCTTGCCGTCAACGAATGGCCTGACCGTAACCCAAACGACAGCTCGCCGAAAAAGCTCCGTATCGGTCAATGGATCTTCTTTGCCGTCACTTACGACGCAACAAAAACAAAAAACAACATCCACTGGTACTTTGGCGCCGCCGATACGGCCGCTAAACTCGATCGCACAACAACCTACAATCGCGGCCAGACGGGCAAAGGTAGCGGAACATTGACGATCGGCAACTATAACGAAAGCATACAGCGGCACGGCAAAGACCGTCAATTTCGCGGACAGTTGCGCAGTATACAGGTCTTCGGCAGCCGAATAAGCTCACGAGGCGCTCTGCCACTACGCACAATTCGTAAACACCAGTAGGAAGGGAAACCACAATTTTGAATTTTTGAGAAAGGATAGCTTGTATGGACAAGAAAACCATTCGTACCGGTATTGTCGGGTCAGGCTTTGCCGCAAAATTTCATTTTGAATGCATAAACAGAGTGCACAGCACGAACGTTGAAATCGCCGGAATGTTTGATATCAACGCCGAGCAAGGCTCCGCATATGCCAAAGAACGGGGGATCCAGTTTTATAAGACTCTGGATGAACTCATGGACAAGGTGGACGTCATTCATGTCTGCACGCCGCCTGTCGTTCACGAATCGATTGCAGTCGCGGCTCTGGAGCACAACAAGTTCGCCATCGTGGAAAAGCCGCTTACAGGTTACTTCGGTGACGGCTCGGAGGATTTTAACGGGGACACTTTTGCCAAGCAGACCGCGCTGGATAATGCCCTGGCAAGCATCGAGCGGATGCTCGACGCCGAATCCAAGAGCAAGGGCAAAATTCTCTATGCAGAGAACTGGGTTTATGCACCCTCGATTCAAAAAGAGCGGGAGATAATAGAGAAGACCGGCGCACAGATACTCTGGATTCACGGCGAAGAGGCGCACTCAGGCTCGCACGCCGCGACCTACGCTTACTGGAAATATTCCGGAGGCGGCTCGGCTATAGGCAAGGGCTGTCATCCGTTGACGGGGGCGCTTTATCTAAAGCGTGTGGAGGGGAAAGCACGAAACAACAAGCCAATCCGCCCCAGGGCCGTCTCCTGTCGAACACACGCACTGACACGTCTGAAAGATTTCGAGGACAAGGGACACCTTCGCGCCGACTACTGCGATATCGAGGACTTCTCGTTAATGCATGTTGTGTTCGAAGACGGTACGATCGCGGATATTTTCGCTTCAGAGATTGTTTTGGGCGGCGTCCACAACTGGCTCGAAATCGCAGCCAACAACCACCGGACTCTCTGTAATATCAACCCAAACACAGCAATACAGACATACAATCCTGTGGAAAAAAACTTTGAAGATATCTATATAGTTGAAAAGATCGGCACAAAGCAGGGCTGGTCGAATCCCTCACCCGACGAGGACTGGTTCACGGGCTATCCACAGGAAATCGATGCGTTCTACAGGACCGTAGCTTATGGCGAGCCAGTGGAAAGCGATAGCAACCTGGCGGCAGACTGTATCTCAACGATATATAGCGCATACGTTTCGGCTGAAAAAAACGGCGCCGAGGTCCCAGTCAAAACTTTTTAGCGTCCGCCAAGCCGGGCATATTCAGTCTCAACCGTTAGGGAGCAGCTATGGAATTTCTCGGATTACATTACGCGATTTGGATTATACTGGTATTATACTTCACTGGAATGCTCCTGATGGGCTGGTGGAGCAAACGGGGTATAGGAAGCCAGGAGGGGTATCTATTGGGTAATCGGCAGTTCGGCACGCCTATGATGATAATGCACGCCTTCGGCGCCGGCACTCATCCGGGCAACGTGGCGGGCGTAATGAGCGAGGGCGTTGTAAGCGGGGCATCCAGCATCTGGGTCTCCTGGATGTGGATGTTCGGTACGCCTTTCTACTGGCTCATCGCACCGATAATTCGGCGGATGCGGTGCCTGACGATGGCCGACCTCTTCCGAGAGCGTTTCGGCAGGTCGGCCAGTGTGCTATACATTATCGTCGCGTCGGTGGGAATGATCGTTTTTCTGGCGGGCGTTCTGCTTGCGACGACGCGCACGGTACAGGGGATGATGGGCAAGGCTGCGACGCAGGACAGCGAAATTTGGTTCTTCGGTATCCTGTTCGTCAGCACGGCGGTGTTTATAATCTACAGCTACTGGGGTGGGATAATCGCGGCGATACGCACGGACATGATTCAGGGCCTGATGATTATCGCGTTGTCGTTCATTGCGATTCCTGCGGCACTCGGCCTCGAACAGGTCGGCGGCCTTGCCGGGATGCGTGCGACATTAGGAGCACAAGGCGCCAATTACCTGGGCTTGTTCGACCCTAAGAGATTTAGTCTGCTGACAGTGCTGTTGCTGTGTATTAACGCCCCGCTGACCGCGCTGGCCTTTCCGCATCTTATGAGCGTCTGTGCAGCAGGCCGGACCGAATGGGAGGGACGGGTCGGCTTTACCTACGGCAACGTGCTCAAGCGTATCTGTACCATAGGCTGGTGTGTGCTTGGATTGTGCTGGCTGGCATATCTGATCAATTCAGGCTCGGAAATCCATAAGGATGCCGCCTTCGGCGATGCAATCAGCCATCTATTGGGGCCTGTGCTCCAGGGCGTGATGCTCGCGTGCGTTATGGCAGCGGCTATGTCATCCGGCGACGCCGTCCAGGTAACGGTGGCGGGACTTTTTTCTCAGAATATCTACCGAGTTTATGTAAATCCGAAGGCAGAAGAGAAACAGCTCGTGCATGTAACCCGGATGGTAGGCATTGTCATCGCCCTTCTATCACTTGCGGGAGCAATTCTGATGCGCAGCAGTCTCGTCAAAGTGATCCTTGATTATTTCAATATTTTGAGCCTTGTGGGTATTTCCACTGCGATGGGCCTCCTCTGGCGACGAATGAACACGACGGGGATGTTCAGCAGCACCATTTCAGCCGTAGTAACATTTATCCTGACTCGATACGTGATTGAGTACACGTCTGATATACGTGCAATCACAATCGGCGCCCCGATACTTGCGGGCTTGCTGGGTGGCGTGGTCGGCAGTTTGCTCACCCAACCTCCTGAACCTGAGAAAATCGAGAAATTTTTCAAGAAGATTTATGTTCCTATCGGCCAGGAAGAGAAACTCGATTTGCCCCTCGACGAAGTTGTGCCCCAAGCCAAACGCTGGCTTACTGCCGGCGGGCTTTTTATAGTCAAACCATCTCGTCAGTCCTGGGTGGGGTTTTGGGTAGCACTTGGAATCTGCTTAGTCTGCATCCTGGTTATGTTGGCGATATTAAACCTCTAAGAGAGAAAGCATGAAAGATAAGATCGGTCTTGTTGGCCTGGGCCTTGTCGGGACGGCGATAGCAGAGCGTCTGTTAGCAGGCGATTTTTATGTCGTCGGCTTCGATATCGATTCAGCAAAGCGCACGCATCTGGAAGAGTTGGGCGGAAAAGCTGTCAACAGCCCGGTTGAGGTCGCCCAACAAGTTGGCCGCGTCGTCCTTTCGCTTCCGAAGACAGATATTGTCCGTCAGGTTGTCGAAGGCCCGGCTGGTATCCTGGAGGCAAAAACACCGCCGAAATATATTATCGATACCACTACCGGCGACCCTGACAAAACCGTGGCGCTTGCGCAACGGCTTGTGGAACGCGAAATTTACATGCTGGACTCAACTATCTCCGGCTCCAGCAGGCAGGTCAGGGACAAAGAAGCCGTTTTTATGATTGGCGGCGAAAAGGCAGCGTTCGAAACTTGTATGGATATCTTCCAGACTCTTACAGAAAAGATATTTTACCTGGGGCCATCCGGCAATGGCTCCAGGGCCAAGCTCGCCAGCAACCTCATCCTCGGATTAAACCGCGCAGCTCTGGCCGAGGGACTTGTCTTTGCGACCAATCTGGGCCTCGAACTGGAGGCCTTCCTTGAAATGCTCAAAGCAACCCCCGCTTACTCGGCTGTTATGGACACAAAAGGCAAAAAGATGCTCACCGATGATTTCACCGCTGAGTCCAGGATTCGCCAGCACCATAAGGACGTTTCCCTTATCCTGAAATACGCCGAAATTGCCGGTCAGGAACTGCCCCTGTCGCGGGTACATTTAGACGCTTTGGAAAAGGCAATCGAAGCAGGCGATGGAGAATTGGATAACGCGGCGATTATTCGAGAAATTAAACGGAGAAAAAGGAATTAAGAAATATGCAGTTCTCACCCTCGGTATATGAACACGCGGCCAAGGTAATCGGCAAAAGCCCCTGGGAAGTATCGCGAAGTGGGGACCTCTTGGCTCAAGGTAACATAGAAGCATTTAATCTCTATAATCATGCCCCTGTCGTGGTTGGGATAGACATTTATAATCTTGAAGCCGAAGCATACGGCGCAACTGTAGAAAAACCAAGCGGCAATGGGATTCCCGCGATTCACAAACATCCATACTCAACGACAAAAGAATTGATAAACCTTGAGCCGTTTAATCCGCAAACCGACGGCCGCATCCCGATGGCTATCGAAGCCGCCAAACGAGTTTCAAATCAATGCCCAGAGGCGGATGTGAGACTACCTGTGGCCGGCCCCTTCTCTATAGCAACCAACTTGATGGGATTTGAGAACCTGCTCTGCGAGATTGCGAGTAATCCGGATTCAGTCGTCGAGGCTCTCTGCCATCTTGTGACTGGGCAAGTAGAGTTTTGCAGAGAAATCGTCCGTCACGGTTTGGACATTGCCTTTTTTGAATCAGCCGCGGTACCTCCATTGATGTCTCCACAAGATTTCAGAAGTATCGAGCTTGGCGCTCTGGTATCTATTATCGAAAAAGCAGCGGCTGTTGTCGGTCATCCTGTCCCGTGTGTTATGGGTGGCAACACCACTCCAATTCTTGAGGCAATTCTGGAAACAGGAACAGGATACGTTTGCTGCCCTGTGGGGACAGACCAGAAAATGTTTATGGAAAAGATGAAATCACATCCTGAAGTGATGGTCAGAATCAATATGGACCCAAGACCAATGACATCAGGAAATCTTGAAGCTGTTAAAAAGGAAGTTGACAGAGTATTGCAACTCGCAAATAATAGGGAGAAGGTTTGTATAGGTACAGGCTGCCTGCCGTTTGAAACAAACCCGGAAGTCGTTTTGAAAACACGAGAATATATTTTGTCCAGGAACGTCCTATAAAGCGTTAGACAGGAGACTAAAACATGGCTGGAAACGGCGAAACACAGCAGCAAGTGATGCACATGAATCCGCGCATCGAAAAGGACCGCCAATTGATATTGGATGCGCAAAAAAAAGGCAAAGGATCGCTTTTAAAGGTTTATATGAAGTTATCGGGCCCCGGCTGGCTGCAAAGTGGAATCACCCTTGGTGGTGGCTCGCTGTCGTCGAGTCTGTATCTCGGCGTGCTGGTGGGCTTTGGTTGTATGTGGCTTCAGCCGTTGGCTATGATATTGGGTATCATTATGCTAAGCGCCATTGCGTATGTAACACTTTCGACGGGCGAGCGACCGCTGCGTGGTATCAACGAGCACGTCAGTCCCATCCTCGGCTGGGGCTGGCTGATTGCCTCGATGATGGCAAACCTCGTCTGGTCGCTGCCTCAGTTCGCTCTCGGGACCGTCGCACTGCGGCAGAACATCCTGCCCGGGCTCCTCGGCTCGGCGGTAATGCCGGAAGTACCCAGTAAAATGATTGCCGGTGCTATTTTTCTGGCAATTTGCCTGACTGTTACTATGACCTACAGCGCCGGCGGCAGGGGCGTCAAGGTATTCGAGATACTGGTTAAGATAATCGTCAGTATGATAGTACTGTGCTTCCTCGGCGTTGTCATCAAGCTCAGCATCGAAGGCAAGATTGTCTGGAGTGAAATTCTCGGCGGTCTGATTCCCGACCTGAATCTGTTCACGAAACCAACCGAAATAATAATGCCTCACATACGAAAGGTAACCGAACAGTTCCAGCCCTTCTGGACCAACATGATTGTTGGTCAGCAGCGTGACGTTATGATAAGCTCCGCCGCAACAGCGGTAGGCATTAACATGACGTTCCTTCTGCCTTACTCGATGCTGCGCAAGGGCTGGGACAAATACTTCCGTGGACTTGCCATCTTTGACCTTTCGACCGGTTTGTTCATTCCGTTTATCATTGCGACGGGCTGCTTGGTTATCGCTTCGAGCAGCCAGTTCCACGGCAAGCCGGCAGAAGGCTTTGTCAGTGACGAGCCGGGCGGTCAGATTACCGCTGAACCTGCACCAAACCTCGTAGGTCCCTACTACGGGCTCCTCAAGAGCAGGGTCAAGCACGAAATCGGCGACGAAGCCTACGCCAAGCTCACGCCAAAAGGGATCAATGTCGCCGCCGATGCTCTGCCCTGGGCAGACAAGAGAATGGCAGCGATGTTGGTCAAGCGCGACGCCTCCAACCTGGCCTACACACTTGCGCCGCTCATAGGTCCTGTTTATGCTCAGTACGTATTCGGCTTCGGCGTTATTGGTATGGCGATGAGCGCCGCCACGATGCTGATGACAATCAACGGTCTGTGTTTCTGCGAGCTTTTGGGCAGGCCGCCGAGGGGCTGGACACAGAAAATCGGCTGCCTGATGGTTTCGGTCGGAGCGCTCGGGCCGTTTTTCTGGAAAGATGCTGCACCCTGGCTTGCGATACCGACGTCCGTCTTTGCTATGGTTCTGCTGCCCATAGCATACTTCGCGTTCTTCCTGCTGATGAACCAGAAGAGTTTCCTCGGCGAGAATATGCCTATTGGGGTCAAACGCATCCTCTGGAATGTCCTTATGGCACTGGCAGCGGGCGCCGCATCATTAGGATGCGTCTGGAGTCTCTGGTCGAAGCTGCAGTGGCTCGGCATCGGACTGCTGGTCGGCTTTATCATCCTGTGCGTTGTGGTGCATTTCCTCCGTCCAAAGCGATTGACAGCATGACGGGCGACCAATGGAATAAACTGCTGGCAGTTATAAACGGTGAATTGGTTGAGCCGCTGCCGGTGGGATTTATCATCGACAGCCCCTGGCTTCCGGGCTGGGCGGGCATGTCCATCCTCGACTACTTCTCCAGCGAGCAGATGTGGTTCGAATGCAACCTGAAGGTCGTCCAGCATTTCCCGGATGTAATGTTTCTACCGGGATTCTGGTCTGAATTTGGCATGTGCACGGAGCCGTCCGCCTTTGGCTCAAAATCTCGCTGGTCGCAAGACGCCCCCCCTTTCGCCGAAAAAATCATTACCGACATTCAGCAGGTACATACGCTCAGCAAGCCAAATCCCAAAACCGACGGTCTGCTGCCATTTGTCCTCAACCGCCTCAAACGCTATCAGAGTCAAATCGAGACCGAAGGTCACGATATTAAGTTTGCTGTCTCGCGCGGGCCTTTGAACATCGCCACATTCCTTTCAGACACTACCGAATTCCTCGTTGCTTTCCGGACCAATCCTGATGGGGCCCATAAGCTGCTGGAGACCGTTACCGATTTTCTTATTGATTGGCTCAAAGTCCAGGCCCAGACTTTCCCATCGATTGACGGGATATTAATCCTCGATGACATAGTCGGCTTTCTTGGGGAAACTGATTTCAAGCAATTCGTTCTGCCTTATTTGACCCGCATTTTTCAGTCGCTTGATGTTGCCGTTAAATTCTTCCACAATGACGCCGGCGGCCTCGTTTGTGCCCCGTATCTTCCTCAAATCGGCGTGAATCTGTTCAACTTCAGCTCCGACCACACCCTGGCCGAGATGAAGAAATTGACGGCAAACCGCGTCACTTTGCTCGGCAACATCCCCACACTGGACGTCCTTGCAGCCGGCACACCCCAGCAGGTGAAAAACAGCGTCAAAGCCGCGCTCGATTCGGTGGCCGACAAGAGCCGCCTTATCATCTCCGCCGGCGGAGGTATGCCCCCCGATGTTTCCACAGAAAACATCGAGGCCTTTCTGTCAGCAATAAATATGCGGTAGGATGGGCTTTAGCCCATGCTGTCATTCTCGAACAATACAACAACGTTGACATTTTACCTCCGGAAGCCCCGCCACTTGTTGGCGGGGTTGTTAGCCCTTTGCACTGCAAGGGGTTTCTTGTTTTGTTTTATACTGTTAGGCACCGTCGGTTGCTGTCATTCCCGCACCGTGGCAATCCCAACAATTAATCAATCATCAATAATTCACCCCTTAGGGATCAATTAATCATTTATTCCGTCATCCCGAGCGCAGCCCCGCACCAATTAGGCGTAAGCCTAAGCTCAATTGGTGCGGGGCGCAGTCGAGGGATCTATTAAAAAATGTCATTGCGAGGAGGCCGAAGGCCGACGCGGCAATCTCCAACAATCATCAATAATCATTAATCATTTATATGCCAGGGATCCAGACGCCTTTTTTAAACAAATTCCTAATTCTTAATTCTTAATTCTAAATTCAAATTATTCTTGACTTTCGCTTTCTTTTGTTTATTTATTGCCCCTAAATGCGTGATGTGGACATCGTGAAGAGTGCAGCGAAATATGAGATAGGAAAATCAAAAGCTTCGCTTTATGTGGCATCTTTATATTATTAAGCAAAAGGAAAAGTTTTACACGGGAATAACCACCGATCTCAAAAATCGCTTACACCAACATGGTAACCCTCCATTGCTTTATAAAGAGCCTTTTCAAAATAAACATCAAGCTGCACGAAGGTTTTTGTCATTCTGAGCGCAACGAAGTGAAGCGAAGAATCTCAATTTTGTTTAGCCCCCAAGTTTTAACTTAGGGGTTGCCTTCTCAAATGCAAAGAAACAAGACTTAATCAAAGGACTCACTAAGTGTGTTTACACTGAGCTTGCCGAAGTGAGACCTGCTGAAATACGCTCTTGAGTTTATCCTGAACTTGGGAGTTTACCCTGAGTAAAATCGAAAGGAAGTGAAACCTGCTCGGAAAGCCGCGTCGGGTGGTCTTACTCCATTTGTTTCGCTCGTCTTTTCGCCAATACTCTATCCTGAGTGATGAGAACAGTGAGAAGAGTGAGAAGAGTGCGAAACGTGTGAAGCGTGGGCCAAATTACCATTCGTAGTTATATCTTGGTCATCGTTGGACATTGTAAGTACTAATTTTGTTGTTGGGCGTGTTAGCTTAGGTACATCCGTTTTTGCAGAACTAGCCAAGGCAGACGCATTACTCAAAATCGTTAATCCTAGAACTACAGATAAAACACTGCCCGTAATCTTGACCAAATTTCGCTTAATTGCTTTTAACGCCTTCATAAGTAATCCCCTATAAAAAAAATAAGTAAACTTCCTTTTCACAGTAAATTATATGAATTAATCCGATTATGTCAAGCCAAAAATTTTATTTTTGGTGAATTTTTTAGCCATAACCCTCTGGCCCGTAAGTCTCGTTTATATAATAGCTTATGACACGCATGGGTTTTTTTGCTTGGACCTCGAAGATATGTTAAGTAACAATTTATCGAATATATCTACTGCCTGCAAAAATACATTAAATATTTATCGGTAAAATATGCTCAGAATGTCTGGTCAATGCTGATGTGAAAAAACCACCACAATTTGGCTTTTCTTGGCATTTTTCACATATGGGTAAATATATGTTTTTCCATGTGGAAATCGATTTTCTTGACAGTGGCCAAAGTTGTTGGGGTATAGTACACAATTGGTGGTTATAGATTGAAACACGAAAACCTCTTCGAAGCAATAAATGACAAGCTTCTAAGAGTTGAGATTGGTATTGATAAGGATCAATCCATATTTTTTCAAGGTTTTCTTTAGCTAACTCCTGAAGTTCTAATCCCATTAAGGCTATATGTGACACATAAGTTAAATTCCGGTAGATAAAATCTGCAAGTTGGGGTAATCTCATATAGTTTAATTCCATAATCACAATTCTAATCTCAATTTGAAATCCATAAAGAGCCAAGTTATTGCAGCCTTTTAATGCTTCTTCAAATGCTCCAGAAGCACCGACAATCTTATCATGTTCCAAATCTGTATCTGCATAAAGGGCCACAGCAACAGCTAAATATCCTTGAGATGCTCTTGCCAGCTTGTTAACAAAACTAATTTCTTTCAGTTTTCGACCATTGGTGAGAAGCATCAACTTGGTTTGAGGCAGTTTATTTCGACATGCTTCAATGAGATAGATTAATTGCTCTCCGAGTAATGTCGGTTCACCTCCACTTAAAGTTAAGTACTCTGGACCAGGAGCAATTAGTTCTATCAAACGTTTATTAAACCTAACTCTGTCTTCAGAATCCGGTTTCGGTTTCTGAGGACACATAACACATCGAGAATTACAAGAACTAGTTAAGAAAAGACCATTATGTGGAGATTGACACTCATATGGAATTAATAGCTCATTTGCATTAGTGATTATTTGTACAACATCATGCTCATTTAATTCATCCAAGCCATCAGATACTACAATCAAAGGTAAATTTTTGAGTTTCTCTCCATAGATTTCTGCTCTCGCTTCCTCCACAATAACAGCTTGGTAGCCTTTGCAGTTTCCTAATCTTTTTTCTTTTGCTAATAATACATAATCTGAACGAAGCTTCCTTTTCTGAGTGTTATGGGTTACCTTAGCTAATATTGGCTTGTTTAATCCCAATGTGTAACACTTCAATCTTCTCATTTGTTTTCCGCTGTTTCAGACAGATTATTAAGATTTATACATGTACCTGTTATCCAAGACCATATGACATCTAAAACTTCATCATGGGCATTATGGATTTTCTTCAAAAGATACTTTATGAGAGCCATATTCTTCTTACAAAATTCGTTTGTTGGCCTATAGCCAATCAAATCGCCTTGAGTTGTATAATTGCGTACGGGATCGGCTCCACACCAGATTTGGAAAGCACAATCACAACACTGAGGTAAACACTCTACACATGAGGAAGCTACTGTTTGTCTTATAACATCACCACCAAAAAGAGTTTTGTAACCGTCGTCAACATGTCCCATTAAGAATTGAGTATCACCTTTTCTGGCCAACATACGTCCTTCATCAGCCACAAATACTCTTCCATCATAATCATATATGGCGCCGCCAATGCCAGCACCTGTGGGAGATTGCAAGTCAACGAATCCTGTGGCAAATGGCGTAAGAATACGCTTGAAAAGCAAACGAGCATATTCTTCAATAAATAGAGTTCCTTCCAAGTTAAGGTCAATTATATAATCCAGCCCTTGACAATATGAGGACACAAATTCTTCCGTAGTATAACTGATGATTTCCTGGTATTTTCTTGCCATACCATATGGATTAAGCGACCTAAAAAAAATAGAATTAAAACCTAACGATATATATTCGTCGACTATTTCAGGAAATTTTCCTAAGCTTGCCCTTGTTGTAGTCATAAGTGCTGAAATTTTGTCTTTGCCAAGCACACTCTGGGCTTTTTGGAGACCTTTAATTACCTCCTTATAACTACCACACTTATTTTCCATAATTCGGTTTTGATTATGGATTTTGGCGGGGCCATCAAGCGAAGTGGAAATATATATATTATGAATTTTACAAAACTCTAATTGTTCCTCATTAGTAGATGACAAATTAGTGCAGATAACGAACTCTAGTTTTTTATCATATTTGTGATTTTGCTCCTCTGCATACTCAATAATATACTTCACAACACCAAAATTCAAAAGAGGTTCTCCGCCTTGAAATTCTATTTTGATATACGGAGAAGGCGTATTAAATATGAGGTCAACACATTTTTTTGCAGTTTCAGGGGTCATATCATACTCATTTGCATCAGAATCCTCACTTGACACTTGGCAATATTTGCATTTTTGATTACATCGAATAGTAACAACTACCATGTGCAAACCTGTGAAATTCCTTAAAAAACTCTTCTTTGTGCGGTACTGCGTAGCCAACAGTTGGATTGGCAAGTTGGGTGAGTTGTTATAGATAAATTGCTTGGCCTTTAAATCCAAGTATATAGAATCAGTTGGACATATATTATAATTGATAAATTTGTCAAAAGTTTCATTAGAGAGAATTTGAAAGTCACCCCCCATATTTGTAACTAATGTGCTTCCGTTTAGTCGCATAAAATTAAAAGGCAAGAATTTGTATTTCTTTTGATTTTTCATATAACCTAATTAGTTATTTCTCTGATTCATTTATATTTTCAAGAGGAGCAAAAGCTTCGGAAATAATCATTTTTCTTATATCTTTAGTTTCATTGTTAATATCAACTCTAAGCTGTTGGTCTATAAGTTCATTTAGAAATTCTTTCACTAAAAGTTCTATGTCACGATTGTTTTCGTTTTTTTGCGAAAACACAATCAGTGCTGTCTTTTCTTCATATTTTTGCAAATTGATATAGCACTTATGCGTAAAACGATAAGTTGTATTAAGAATTGCGTCACGGGAATAAAGCTTAACATCCAAGTTGAGATTAATACTTCCATCATTCATGTATTCAATATTATTAGAGTCCATTATTAACCATCCTAAAATATCATATGCACAAAACAATAGTACTAAGAAGAATAAACACTAAAGCAGAAAGAACAATTAGATAGAACCCATTTCTACCATTGAATATTCTATCCTTCCATCCTTTTTCCTCATGTTCGAATCTTACCTTAAAAGCTCTTTCTATATTTCTGCTTAAATTTATTTTTTTCTTCTCTAAAAAGGATTCCTTGTTTTTCTCAAGTTCTAAAATTGCGTTGACCGAACCCTCAAGGAGTCTGTTGTAATAACATAAATCTAATATCCATATCGCTATCCAGCAAAGTATAAGAAAACTTATTGCCAGAATTGCGAAGCCATAATTAAAGGTTTCATTATTACCCTTATTACTTTTCAACACAATTCCAAGAATCGTTGCAAGTGCTGCGAGTCCACCGATTGACTGTATCCTCAATCGAATAATTAAATCATTGAAGTGCATTGCTACGTGTTCGTAAGTTTTCCACACTTTAAAGTAGTATTCATCAAAATCTTTTTTATTTATATTATTATCATTTTGCTTTTTATCGTTTTCCATATCATTTCCTTAAAACCTCATTTTCGTTCCCACATCACATTACCTTAATCCATAATCCCCGTCAATATAAGAAGTTCCAACATATTTTACTACCAAGCGGGTATCAATATGAAATTTTTATTAAAATTGTTCGTTTTTATTGAACATTCCGGGCAAGTTTGGTATAATATAAACGAAAATATAGAATTGAGAATGTAAAATTGAGCAATCAGAAGTCTTCAGTCTGTAGTCTTGAGTCTATAGTCTGAATCCATGTTGGATTTAAAGCGGAGAACCGCAAGTCTTAGTATCAGCAGCGAGTCCCTGCATGCAGTAGGCAGGGAACCAGTAGCTTGCACGAATCCCAGCATGCTTTAGGCAGGGAGCCATTTTGTAAAATTAATCGTCTGTAAATACTCAATAATCAATAGAAAATCGTAAATAATCAATCAAAAAGGTGTATTACATGGATAAAAAACACCTATTTAGCTGGCTTTTGAAAAAGGCCATTTTGATGGCCTTGTGGACGAAGGCAGGTCTCTGCGTCAAAAGCTCGCTTTTAGAGCAGAGTATGCCGAGAACACCAAGCCGGCCAATAACCTCTGTGACCTCTGTGGCAAAAAATCTGTGCAATCTGTGGTTAATTTTTCGTGCCTTTTTGTGGCTAAAAAATCCGCGAAATCTGCATAATCCGCGATTAATAAACTATTTACATGCCTTCGGCATCTTTACACTTGTAAAGAATCCTCGACAAATCTGCTCCTTAATTATGCAAAACGAACCCAATTTCCGAAAAAGTCAAATGAACGTAACTAAAGTATCAACAACCGATTATGTAAATAAGACACTTGGTCAACACGGGAAAAACGAACCCAAAACGAACCCAATCAAAGCCAATTTGATAAATGCTCGAATGAACGTAAATAAAGAATTAACAAAGGATTATGAAAAAATGTCAAATTGGGCAATTTGTGAAAACGAACCCAATCAAAGCCAATCTGAAATCTTAAATCCCAAATCCCAAATCTACTCCCACCCCACCGCAAACAAACTCCACACCCCTCGACGGCAAAGCTGGGGGTGCTTTGATCTTATCGGCCGGGCAACGCCGATAACCATCGGTCTAAGTTTCAGCTTGGCTGATTTAAAGTATTACTGCCCAATAGCCGATAAAAATACGAGGGCCCTAACTTCATATTTCTTAAATTGAAGATTATTTGCTTGAACCGGTTTGTTGAACCGTTAGTATTATAAAATAGATGCATGAACTAAAGAAAGTTTAACCTTGATATGTGAGTATAGAGACCAAAGATAATGGAGGTGCAAAATGGTTAAAAAGTTAGTACTATTTTTAATGGTAGTTGCTGTGAGCCTGGGTCTGGTATTCGTTGTCGGCTGTGAGAGTGATGCCCAAACCGGTGCCCTTATTGGTTCGCTGGCCGGTGCCGGCATTGGTCAGGCGGCAGGTGGCGATACCGAATCAACGTTGATAGGAGCAGCGATAGGCGGTGGTGCCGGCTATTTAATAGGTGGCGACCGAGACAACAAGAAAAAAACACAAGCTGAAATGGACTCTCTCCGCCGGGATATAAACACCGTCACGGTCAACATTACCAACAGCAACGGTTCTATAAGCCAGGTATCGCTGAGAAAACAGGGTGTCGGCTACGTCGGCCCCAGAAACGAGTATTATGACCATCTTCCAACCCAGGAAGAGCTAAAGCCGATATACGGCTTTTAGGAAAATGCCCTGATAATACTCGCTAAAGTAATTGCTCAGCAAACGGTCTGCATTTCCAGGCTGTGGATACTCGCAGACTGAAGTGATAATAAAAGGCTAAGGGACTTTTTCTACTCTTAGCCTTGATGCTTTATGTTTCGTAAAGTTCCGCTGGCATTGCCGTATTCGGGCGTTGCCCGTCCGCCTACGGCGGTTGTTTCCATCCACCAGTTGAAACTGGTAGTATTAAAAGTCGAAGAAATAAAAGGCTAAAAGTGCAAAGCTAAGAGTACAAGGCCAAGAGTAAAAGGCCAAGAGTTTTTTTCTACTTTTAGCCTTGATGCTTTGTAAAGTTCCGCTGGCCCGGCGTTTAGTCGTAAAGTTCCGCTGGCCCCGATGTATCGTAAAGTTCGGCTGGCCCCGATGTATCGTAAAGTCCGGCTGGCCCGGATGCTTCGTAAACTTCGGCTGGGAAAGAGTTTATTACCGCAACGTCATTATTGTCGATCCAGCGAACCTCAGAGGCAAATCCTTACACATCTTCTTTGCCATCTTTTGCAAATGTTCCGCCTGTTGCGGCGATAGAGCCCGACCCGCTGTTCCACCTAATATACCGCCAATTACACCGCCTAATAATTGGTCATCGCTTTCTCCACCGGAGACCACGGCGCCGACGACCGCGCCACTGGCGGCTCCGAAAATGGTGGCTAAAGTTCGCCCCGTAGTTCCGGACGCGCTGCCCATCCACAAAATGCTGGCATCCTCGACATCTATCATCTTTGCTGTCATGCTCATTTCTTCATCGTACCTGGGTATGTTAACCACAAGTACCACCGGGACATTGAGAATTTTGCCGACTTGGACAGCGTTGTCGGCACTGGTCAGATCCGAGGCCTGGAAATCCTGCTCATCAAGCAAGGTCTGAACCTGTGTCCGCTCCACAACCGTATAGCCTTTTTTCAGCAGTTCCATACTAAAAAAGTCGGCGATTTGATTCTTGGCCGCATCACCTTGTACAACTCCTGCAACCTCTACGACAGCGACTTTAGTCAGCTTCGAAAAATCGTACCCGGCCCGAACGTAGCTTTCCCCTTTTGAGCAGCCGCCTAAAAGAATAAGAGCTACCAACAACACATTCAAAACAATTGTCTTCATGGCCTTTACCTCTCAAAGAATATAATGAATAATGTGCAAAACATACGTTTTTCGATATCTAACAGATTTGCGCAGAATCGTCAACCTTTTTTGCCCTTTTCTATGATATCAAATATTATAGACCGTAAGGCCTTGATTTTTCTCGTTTTTCACCGGCGGTATGAGGTGTTTAGCATCATCACATAGGCAAAACAATATGAGGTTAACGACACAATTAGAGGCTAACGAAACAGTAAATTTCCACGCCCTTACGGACGTGGCATTTTCTGGGAGGGGCAAAGCCCGCCCGACTTTGTCGGGTACTTCCATCTACGCCCTCACGGACGTAGTATTACGAAGGAAGAATAAAAGGCTAAAGGTATTATCCCTTAGCCTTTCTATATGATATATCCACCTCAGTAAAGAGGAGGCGGCTCAGCGGTTACTCTATACTGGATTATAGATAATCCCTACATGCCTGGGTTGCCTCTGAGGGCGATTCGGCCATTGCAATTCGTCAAAGAAAAACTCAGTTGCCTGCCGTATCATCACAGCCGGCATAGAGGGTCTCATTTCAAAAGAAGCGATTACGTCATTATCGTATTTGCTCAATCCGTCAAATAGATATTCCCAATTTTCACGGCCTATACCGCCCGTCAAGCCAGGCCGCTCGTGGTCGTCCAGTTGCCCGTAATTGTCGCTCAGGTGCAAATACGTAACTCTCTGAGCCAAATCATCCACGTATTGCTTGAAAGAAAATTCCCTGTCAAGATTGGCATAGCCGGTATCGAGACAATACCAAAGTGAATCAAATTTGCCGCCGATATTCTTGAGTGTCTGCAAACTACCGGTTTCGAGGCACAACTTGACATTATTATCATCGGCCAGTTTGACTACCTCGGCGGCGAAATCACAATTGTCAAGCTCCGAGCCGTCTCGAATACCCAAACCCATCAAATCGGTCACAATATTTGCATCAAGCAGCTTGGCGCACTCGATTTGCTCATTCCACTGCTCCAATGTAGGCCCGTCACTGCGAGAACGCATCGATACCAGCATATCCTTTGTAGCCTCGACGAGCCTGGGCCAATTACGCCTCTCGTAACGGCACTCATTCTGCCCTTTTATATTCGGCCATAGTTCCACACCGAAGCCTAACGAGTGCAGAAACAGGCATTCCTGCTCAAAGGAAAGTTTGTTCTCCCGCCACCAAAATATCATTGTCGAAACAGCATATCTAATTCGCATCATTCCATCTCCATAGGCCTGCCGGGAGCATCCGCTTCCGGCCAACCTGCTGTTAAAATCTATGCCATAACAGCTATTATCGATTAAAAAGAACCGAAAGTTCAATTTTTCTTGAAAATTGTAGTATTTTATAGGCCGGGAATTTTGGTTTTTGGGGTAAAAACGGGGGCGGGAGGATTGGGTTTGATTGTTATTAGTTCGTTGTTCATTGTTCGTAGTTCGTTGATGGGAAATTGGGTTTGATCCGTCTTCGCCAGAGGCTACGCCGCGATAGATTGGGTTAGTTTTGGGTTCGTTTTTCCCGTGTTCACTAAGTGTCTTATTTACATAATCCACTGTCATTATAGAGGTTACATTCATTTGACTTTTTTGGAAATTGGGTTCGTTTTGCATAAAAAAGGGGCTGATTTGTAAAGATCTCTCTACAGTTGTAAAGATGCCGAAAGCACGTAAAAATAAGGAGTAAGGAATAAGAAGTATGGAGTAAGGAGGGGAAAAGGGTGCCATAGGCAATTGATTACTGATTATTGATAAATGATTATTGTTCATTGAGCATTCACCTTTGCTAAATGATGGTTTTTGGGGTGTATCTGCTGATACTAAGACTTGCGGTTCTCCGCTTTCGGTACGAATAATCAAGCCACAAAGCTCACAGAACTCACAGAGAAGACTTATGGCTAAAAACTACGAACCAACAACTATGGACTAAACATGTCTACCTGTTTTAATTATACCAAACTCCACCGGAATGTTCAATATAAATCGAACTTTTTTAATAAAAAATAGTGCTTTTTTTGGCTTTGACCATATTTAGGGAGCATCGGGCTCAGAATCTGGGGCCAACTTTAAATTTGCCTCATCTTGTTGAAGAAGTTTCAGCATGTGTTTAGTAGGCGCAGGAACATCATTTCCTGCATCTACGAGGTCTTTCAAATGCAACACTTGGATCTTTGCGCACGTCTTAACAAGATCCTTATCGAAGCCTTGTACTGAGATATTTAACGCGGGACATGCCCACGTATAGCAATCCCCATACCCATAAAATATACAATCCTTATGAACACGGAACCTATTTGTAAAAAGGTGTGCAATATTTCCTGAGAACGGTTCACGTATTCTTCCAACTTGGTCACAAAAATCCCATTCTTGTGATTCAGATTCTTCTGAGTCGATATCAGGGAGGGGCCAAGGATTTTCTGTGTAGCCCCCTGCATCCATCTCAAGTAGCAACAGCGCCTTTGAGCTTTCATAACGCCAAATGAATAAGATTTTGGGCGTTTTGAGCGACACGTCTTGAGATTCTTGTATTTCTTCCATAGTGAGTAGATTTTTATAATACCCTATAAATTCTGTTGGTAACTCATTACCGGTTAAATTGACGAGAATACAACCTAATGATATCGGGTGTTCATTTGGAGAATCCGAAAGGATAGTGTTAAAAGTAGAAAATATTGTGAAATTATATGGATTGGTTACGTTAATATCAGATGATTTCAAATCCTTAAAATTCAAAAGGGCTTCACTACATAGCAAACCATCATTTAATTGTGCGTTCTCAATAAAAGAGTCGGCAGCGTCTGTTGTAGAAAGATGTCCCATAAAACGATCCGAGTCCAAAATGTTAATTTGTTTTAAGAAAAGAGAACACTGCGACATTGCGACCTTTACTGAAAAAATATTGCTATCATCAGTTAAATGTTCATTTTTTATTGCCAGCTTGAAAATAATTTGTTGAGGCCATAAATCATGAACTGGTCTTGCTTTCAAAAACAGGTCTGCGGTTTTCGTTTGCCTGTCGAAGTCTACTGTGCCAGTATTGGAATTCCATAGCGGAACAACAGCCGAATGCGCAGAAGGAATATTTTTATCAAGTAAGTCAGAAACCAACTTAGGATGTTCACGATCTATGAAGGTATATTGCCCGTCGTCAACAATGCCATACCTCTGTTTTGTCGCATCATGAGTAAAAGAGTAATCTGCACCAACTATGTGTATTGTAGGCATTGGAACCGGCTTCCTTATTTTTTAAAGTTTAGAACTGCTCTGTGTAATCGAGTCTTTAGGACTTTAGAAAAGCTTTCCTTTTCGGCCCTGGACAAATTCTCAAGCCATTGGCAAAATCGTAGAATTTTTTGTGAAGCTTTTCTGGGCCCAGCATAGTCATCGTACATGGCTTTTGCAGTTGTAAAAGTACCATTTGCTTTTTCGAGGTGCTTTTTTGCAGGTGCATAACGAACAATAGAGGCAAAATCTCTGATGCTTGTTGTTGAGAGAAGTTGTTGTTTTAATATGTACTTGAAAAGGAGTTTTTTAGATTGTACAATCAAAACAGAATCTTGCATGGCATTTCGACCGATTAAGGCCTTATTATGAAATTCTTCAAAGAAGTGGAATTTCGCCCTCCCAAATCTTTCAGCTTTTTGACGCGCTTTTTTATCTTCCTCACGACCTACATATTTAATGTACTCATCAATCATTTTTGAGACCGATTGCCATCCTTTTAGAACAGAGGGTTTAACGTCTAGATAGTAATTTACGTAATCATATGCTTTGTCTTTATTTTTTAGTTTTTTTAGTGCTGTATTAAATTCCTGGATTGCAAACTTGGCCCTTACATCTCGGGGCCACTTTTCCTTATGTGGGTCAAGGAAATTCATTTCTGCAATAATTTTTAGTTTTGTTTCATCAGATATTTTGGGATCCACACATTTGACGGGCACTATAGTGAATTTAGGATCGGTTTCATCTTCCTTTCTTAACAAGTGTTTGCAAGCCAGAAAACGCCTGTTTCCATCTAACAAATCTTTACTATGGGATAGAACCAAAGGTACGCGCACCCCATTCATCTTTATGGATTTCGCTAAATCAGGTATTTTATGCTGTCCTTCACGAAGAACGTGTTCTATGATCTCGTCGTCAGTTAATTCACTTGTACTTCCCTTTCCTAAAATTTCTTGAAGTTGATCTAAGTCAAGAATAGTACGATAGTTTTCTCTCCACAACCGAATACCCTTGACTTTTGTAGTTCCTTCATAGACATCGACTTCTTTGTCATGAAACCATGCTGTAGAAGGAACAGAATCCTTAAGCCATTTTGGTGGTTTCCATTTATGATTACTTTTCTTTGCCATAATAGACACCTTTTGAAAAATAAAGCCGTGAAAGGTCATTTAATTTCTGTTAAGAAATTTCTAATTTGTTTAATCTTCAATTTTACACCTTTTTGCGTTTTCAGAGAATGCTCCCAGATGCTTACGACTTTTATACCTTTTCCACGTAGTTTCCGCCTATTTTTTTTATCTCGTTCTTTGTTTCGGAGTATCTTTGTTTTCCAAAACGAACTTCGTGTCTTTGGGTAATGGCCACATTTAGGACAACCGTGCCAAAAACATCCATCAACAAATACAGCAATGTGTTTTTTTCTGAAAAAGAAATCCGGCTTTCCAACCAAATCTTCGGCATTAGTCTCCCATCCTTTTATCCCTGCCCGCACAAGTGCCATTCGGAAGCAAAGCTCGGTGGTCCGGTTATTTTTGCCTCTAATGGCCGACATTGTTTTTGAACGTACAGCCGGAACATTCTTGAACTTTCCGCCCTTGAGAGTTTTTCTAAGCTTCCTTTCCATTTAGCAATTGGTGGCCCTTAGAATTATTTGAATACCAACGCTGCTTCTTTTGGGCTTATTGACTCATATTTTTCAAAACCTTTTCTTTTGTTTTCTCCATTGTTCAGCCAGGACTTTGCTTTTTCTATGCTTTTGATTTTCCGCATTTTTACAGGATTTAGCATTGTCTTGGGCCTTTGAATAATTCGACGGAGTAACATAGGATCTGCACAGTAAAGCTTCTTCGCGTGCCGACCTTTGTTCTTTTTTCTTGCTGCTTTGGCAATGGCGTGGCCAATCGCCTCACCAATTGAAAGTGGGGTCGCGTTTCCCACCTGCTTGTATTGGGCCGCTACACTTCCAAAAAAATTCCACTTATCAGGAAATTGCTGTAATCTTGCACACTCTCGTACGCTAAGAGGCCTAATCTCTGTAGGGTGACACAACATTGTTGCTTTTGTTTTTGGATTGTTTGTAATTGTAGGAGCGGATTTTTCCCATGAAAGACGGCGTAAGAACCCTGAACGTCCGCCCCACGATTTGAAAGCAGCACCTATTGCCTTACGTTGAAGATTGTTGGGCAGGGCACGCCAGTTTGAGCCTTCTGGTATTAGCTCCAGATAATTAGAAACCCGCTTGTTAAACTTGTTGTATACAGGCTCGGGGTCATTGATACCTTTAAGCGCTTTTCTTAAAGTGACCCATTTCTTCGTCCCATTGTTCCCACCTTTGGAGTGTGTGGGTCCTGGCCATATAAAATGGCCATCCAGCGAACCTATAAAAATCACTCGCTCGCGTACCTGAGGAGCGCCGTAGTCGGCAGAATTAATTAGTCCCCAACTACAGCAATATCCAATATCTTTACATAGCTTTTCTATATCATCAAGCAACTCTATAAATGCGGAACCATGTTCTTCATCAGGTGTTAATTGAGGAAAACCCGGTCCCCGTTCGGCCAGTGGCCTATGTTTTTTTGCTGCAGACAATATCCCCTTAACATTTTCGATTACAAAAAACTTTGGCTTAAGAATTCTTATCGCCTTAAAGAAGATTCGAAATCCGCAGCTGCGACTGTCCTTTAAGGAGGCCCGTTTACCTGCTGTGCTAAATGGTTGACATGGTGGTGCTCCGGCCAAAACATAACACCCACTTTTTTTGAGTGTTGTTTTTTTTAAAATCTCATCACATATTTCTGTGATATTTTTCAAAGACATGGGCCTGTCAATTATTATGGGTTTTTTATTTTTTAAGTTATCCTTATTATCTTTTATTGTTTGGATTGCAAATTGATTGCATTCAACTGCGGCTTTAAGGACAAATCCAGCTTGTTCCAAGCCCAGATCCAAGCCGAGTGCACCTGAGAACAACGAAATTAAATTTATTGTACTGTTCATGCGATCAAAAGTATAAAATTTCTGCACCGCTAACATCTCTGTTGGCCGTAAAAATACACAAAAGCGCAATTTACGTCAAATAAAAACTTATTTTTTAACGACAACTCTCTCGCACTAAGTTTCTGCAAAGAATCCAGACCAAAGTGTACTGGCGAGGCACCCAAAATCCTCCAATTTCTCCAATCCGTCAATATCAGAAAAATGCCGGCTATGCCGGCCTTCCCGGCCGAAAATGGATGAATATTAGCGACTATTCCTTCCCTTCGGGCTTGCTCATGGTATACTCCCAAGCTCAGGATAAACTCATAAATAATGGTGGGCCATATTGTCATCGTCCAATAAAACGTGATATTATTCGCCGATTAAAAAAAGTTTGAACTTTAAGAAATTTCTATTGTAATATATCGTAAAGCCTGTTAGAATCCTGGATTGCAGGTATCTGGAGAACTGTAAGTTATGAAAAATGGAATACATCCAAAATACGATAAGGTAGTGGTTCATTGCGGCTGCGGCAATACCTTCGAGACCCGCAGTACCAACAAAGAAATCCACGCTGAAATTTGCTCGATGTGCCATCCGTTCTATACGGGTAAGCAAAAATATGTCGATACGGCCGGCCGAATAGAGCGATTCCAGAAGAAATACGGCAAAAATTACATCAAAGCTGCCCAAACTCCCAAAAAAGACCAGCAGCAATAGCTGCCCTTCCAAGATAATAGCGTTTAGCATTCACCGTTTATCCTCCGTTTTTATATGCTCATCGCTATTTTTATTTCAGGGGATTGGATTTATGGCTGAAAATAAAGAAAGCCTGCTGGCAAAACTTGATGAAATCGATGAGCGTCACATCGAAATCGAAAAGCAGATTGCTGAGGCGGCGATTGCCACGAATTCGGCCAGGCTGATAGCACTATCTAAAGAGCAAGGCAAGCTCAAAACAATAGTTTCAAAATATCGCGAGTACAAAAAAACATTAGTCGGTATTGAAGATGCCGAGGATATACTAAAGGACAGTACAACCGACGAAGATTTCAGAGACCTGGCTAAAGAAGAAATTCAACAGCTCGAAGGCATAAAGAACACCCTGCTTGACGAGATTTCAAGCAAACTGGTAATGGCCGATGAAATAAGTGCCAATTCTGTCATAATGGAAATACGAGCAGGCACGGGCGGCGATGAAGCGGCATTGTTTGCACGTGATTTGTACAATATGTATGTAAGATACGCCGAGAGCCGCAAATGGAAGGTAGAACGGCTAAGCTTCAGCACGACGGAAAAGAATGGTTTCCGTGAAGTTATATTCTGCGTCAAAGGGCCGGGCGTATGGTCCGAGTTAGGCTACGAGGGCGGCGGCCACCGTGTCCAACGCGTACCCCAGACCGAATCACAGGGAAGAATTCACACCTCTGCCGCAACAGTCGCAGTATTGCCTGAGCCGGAAGAATTAGATATCCAGATAAATCCTGACGACGTTGTTGAACACGTCAGCAGAGCCAGCGGACCAGGCGGACAAAATGTTAATAAGGTCAGCAGTGCCGTTAAACTCGAGCATATCCCAACTGGAATCACCGTTAATATGCAGGACGAACAAAGCCAGCATAAAAATCGCGCCAAGGCCTGGCGAATCTTAAGAAGCAGGATTTACGAAGAAGAAGAAAAGAAAAAAAGGGCCGAGCGCGATTCCCAGCGAAAGAGTATGATCGGCTCAGGCGACAGGTCTGATAAAATAAGGACGTATAATTACCCACAGAATCGACTGACCGACCATAGAATTAACTTGTCGCTTTACAGCCTCGATAAGATAATGAACGGCAATTTGGGCGAAGTTGTCGCAGCACTGAAGGACCACGACAGAGAGCAAAGGCTCAAAGACCTTTGAGCCCGATACAAGGCAAAAAGACCTTTAAGGAGTATCTCGTGAATCGTGAAGCTTGTCTCCTACGAAAGACGAGATACGAGATGCAGGATGCGAGATGAAAGTAGTTGTTACCGGAATGGTCGGCATTGACAAGAAAAGGTATCTTCAAAATGTCTGTCAATTCGCCGCCGAGAGACAAAAGGATGTGCTTTTATACAATGTCGGCGATATGATGTACGCCGAAGCGCCCGATATCCCGCCTAGTAAAATCCTCGACATTCCAATGAAAAGGTTAAGCTCACTTCGCCGCAGCGTATTCAAAGACATCATAGCAAAAGCCGAAAAAGCCCCTGACCTCTTCGTCAACACTCACGCAACCTTTCGCTGGCGGCATGGCTTGTTCCCGGCAGTGGACTTTGACCAAATGCGCCAGCTTGGCGCCGATATGTATATCTGCCTGATTGATGGTATCGCTGCCTTACACACCCGGCTCGTCGAAGAACACTCCACGGAACACTGCCTGAAAGATTTGATTGTCTGGCGGGAAGAAGAAATTATCGGCACCGAAATGCTGTGCAAAGGCATCGATGAAAAAATCCCTTTTTATTGTCTTGCCCGCGGCGCAGAACAGGAAACCACCGAAACATTTTACAAACTTGTTTTTGAGCAATTAACTAAAAAAGCCTACTTGAGTTTTCCAATGACCCACGTCGGTGATATGGAAAACGTTAAAAAGGAAATTTCCGAATTCCGCCGATTGATGAAACAATTCTTTATCTGCTTCGATCCTGCTGACCTGGAAGAATCATATCTTCCGCACTATGCCCTGCAGGCAAGCCGCGAGGGGTTGGATTTCGTTGAGGTGACAGTTCTTGGACAAACAATCCGATTAGATTTGCACGAGGTTCTACAAATCCAACGCGACATTAACAGCCAGATATACGCCCGCGATTTTCTGTTAATTGAACAGTCTGATATGATAATCAGCTTTATTCCGACTTTAGCTGACGGCCGGGCGGCTATATCCAGCGGGGTCGAAAGAGAACTCCAACACGCCCACGAAGCCGCCAGGGAAGTTTACGTTATCTGGACGGCAAAACAGATCCCTTCGGTGTTTGTTACACAAACCGCGACAAAAGTTTTTGACAATCTTACCGGCGCAATAGAATTCTTCAAAAAGAAAGGATATATAAAAAGTGACCATCACGGATGAAAAGCAATTAGCCGGCTGTATTGACCATACACTGCTCAGTGCCACCACAACAAGTGTGCAAATCAAGCAGCTATGCGAAGAGGCAAAAACCTACGGATTTCATACAGTATCAGTCAATCCCCGATGGGTGGCTTTAGCAGCTGATGAATTACACGGCTCGAAAACCGCTGTCGGCGGAGTAGTGAGCTTGCCGCTCGGCGCCGATTCAACCAAAATCAAGGTCGCTCAAGCCAAAGAAGCCATCTTCGCCGGCGCCGACGAGATTGATATGGTCGCCGATTTGGCAGCGATAATCGAGGGCAATTCACCGTACTTGTCCAATCAACTACAGGCTGTTTTGAAAATCTGCCGGTCGATGAGGCCGCCGGTCCTGCTGAAAGTGATAATCGAATCGGCTGCCTTGACCCGTGAGCAGAAGATATTTGCCTGTCAAATTGCAGAGACATGCGGAGTTGATTTCGTAAAGACAAGCACGGGAATGAACCCGGCCGGTGGGGCAACCGTCGAGGATATAAAACTGATGAAAGAAACGGCGCCACAGTGTAAAATAAAGGCGGCCGGCGGTATTAGAACCGCTAAGCAGGCCCTGGAAATGCTGGAAGCCGGGGCAGATAGAATCGGAACTTCGTCAAGCGTGCAGATTATAAATGAGTTTAAGGAGCTATAATAAAAATATGGATGAAGAATTTATCAGTGAGCCAATTAAGCCGGTCGCAGGTACGTTTGAGCCGGCTGCAATGACCAGGGGTGAGCCGGGACTGCCGGGACGATTTATTTGGAGAGATAAAGAGTACGCAGTTGTTGATGTGCTTGAGGTCTGGAAGGAATTGGGGCCTTGTAAAAGCGGAGGTCCTGAGAAATATTTACGTAAACACTGGTTCAGAATAGTAACCGATAACGGCATGATAATGACACTATATTTCGAGCGGCAGCCAAGGGCAAAAAGCCAGAACAAAATGAGATGGTGGTTATATACAGTCATCGGAAAGGAAGAAGATGAGTAAGATGACAACTGTTTGTAGTTTGCTGTCTGTAATTACCTGACTGCATATCGGTGCAAATCTCAGCCCACATGACAAAAATACAAAATTCAAAGAGAGAGCGCTTTACTGAACTTGCAAAGTCTAACAGGACTGTAGCATTAAAAACAGTTGCTGCGGCGGACAAATGTATTCTTTGCAGATTGCACTATAAAAAATTCCACTCTTCGATAAATCTTCCGGCTCTAAATGAAGTATTCGCCGGGCTAAAATACCCGTCAATTATCGGCGGTAATAGCGCCAAGAAAGATGCGGATAGATTCAGCTACTGGGCGGCTCGACCGAAAGAAGTATTTGAATTCCGGGCCGGACAAAATGACCCTTTCGCAAAACTGCAAAAAGCTCTGGAAAAATACAAACTTGAAAGAGACTGCCAGGGCAACCACACAGGGTTGCCCCTACGAGGGATTTTTCGTGGCGGATGGATGGGGTATTTTAGCTACGAACTCGGCCGATATATTGAGAAGCTGCCGGAGACCACAATAGATGACTTCCAAATGCCGCTGATTCGACTGTGCTTCTACGACCGCTTTATCGCTTATGACCATCTCGAAGAAACTTTCTGGCTAATCGCCTTACAGATGCCGAACGATACTAAAAAGCCGCAGGAAAAATTAGCTTCTCTGGAAAAATTACTGACCGACTCTGAGAAACTACACATTCCATCGCCTCCGCCTGCTGATATTGAAAATATAGATTTCTCGCAAATTCGATGCAATATGGATAAAAGCTATTATCTGGAGGCAATCGAGAAAATAAAACGCTATATCTATGATGGCGATGTCTACCAAATCAACTTTTCACAGCGATTTGAATGTGACTATCAAGCCTGCCCGATAGACCTTTTCCACTGGCAAAACCATTACAATACAAGCCCCTATGCCGCCTATATCGACGCCGGCAACTTCCACATAGTAAGCGCTTCGCCTGAGATGTTTATAACAACCGAGGACGGCATTATCAGCACCAAGCCGATTAAAGGCACCCGGCCGCGGGTCAGTGAAACCGGTCGAGGTAAGAAAATCAACGCAAAAAATTTCGATGAGCTGATCCAGAGCGAAAAAGAGCAGGCCGAGCTTAATATGATAGTCGACCTGGAGCGCAACGACATCGCCAGAATCTGCGAACCCGGGACCAGAAAGGTCGTCCAGCAAAGAACTATCGAAAACTATCCGACTGTTTTTCATGCTGTGGCTACCGTCGCCGGAAGACTTCGCAAGGATATTACATTCTGCGATATTTTAGAGGCAATGTTCCCCGGCGGTTCGATTACCGGCGCCCCAAAAATCCGCTCAATGGAGATTATCGACGAGACCGAACCAACAGCAAGAGGTGTGTATACCGGCAGCATCGGATACATCGGGCTCGACGGCAGCGTCTCCCTGAATATTGCTATACGAACGATTATTATCAAGGGACAGACGGCCTTTGCTCAAACCGGCGGTGGTATCGTCGCTGACTCCGATCCGCAAGCCGAATGGGACGAAACTACCACAAAAGCAAGAGCACTACTGGCTGGAATAAAAGCAGTGCAAAACAATGAAGAGGAGAAAGCATGACCGAAACAGAAATAAAAACAGAAGATAAAAAAAAGAAAATATCTAAGTTGGCGATAGCTTCAATTATATTTGGTGGAATTCCTCCATTTGCCCCGATAGGCCTTGTTTTGGGAATTCTGGCAATAACCCGAATAAAAAAAAGCAAAGGTCAATTAACAGGACAAACAGCAGCAATCCTTGGAATAGTAGCAGCAACGTCGTTTATCATCATAATGATTCTCGTGATACTAATAATTAGCATATCTGGTTTCGGTTTTCCCAAACCAAGACCATTTAGTGAGTGCAATCCAAATAAAGTTATCGCTTTAATAGAAAACAGCTTTGATTTTAATCTTCCCGACAACATCAGCTCCGCCAAAGCAGCGGAAACAAGAACTACCTGGCTCGACGACACCTACCGTTTCATACTCAATTTCTCGACTGACGAAAAAGGTTGGGAGCAGTTCCACACATCGTTTCCAAAAATAAAGGACCAAGATACAATTTACGGTTATCCCAATGGTACTCGTCATGTGCACGATGTGTATGATTTTACGGATTATGATCCTAACAAATATGAACCAAGGATAGAACCTTATTGGGGTTGGCCAGAATGGTTCAAAGCTAAGATAAGGAAGGGAAAAAATTTCTCTGGTCATATGAACAGCAAGGACGGTAGTCTCCAAATAAATACCCTATGCATTGATTTGGCTGAATCTGAAAACGTTATTATCTACATAGGAGGATGGGGCCGTTACAATCCCAAGTATGGGATTGATTAGTTGATTTATAAAACTAAATATTTGTGGTATCCACTAACAAATGAAATTCATAAGGCCAGCGCGATTTGCTAAGCTTAAGTTAAAGATTTATGAAAATAAAAAAGACGGAAAAGGTTTTCCTAAATGATAAGTTGGTCGATATCGACAAGGCCGGTATATCGGTTACCGATAGCGGTCTTTTGTACGGGGCCGGTCTCTTCGAGACGATGCGAAGTTATAACGGCGTGGTCTTCGCGCTTAAAGACCATCTGGATAGACTCTTTTTCAGCGCCAACGCCTTTTCGATAAAGCCCCCTCATCGAAAATATATCGCTGAAGCCATATACAAAGTCCTCAAGGCAAATAAACTAACTGACGCCCGCCTGCGTCTGACATTGACCGGCGGACCGATGTCCGAATCGGAAGAAGAACGCCATCCAACACTTCTTGTCACCGCCACGAAATTAGTGCCATATCCAGCCGAATATTATAAAAATGGCGTCATGGTCGTGTTGTGCCCATTTAGGCAAAATCCCGCCGAGCCGACTTGTGGGCACAAGACGACAAGCTATTTCTCACGTATGATAGCACTAAAATTGGCGCACGACAGAAGAGCGGCCGAGGCGATATGGTTTACTGTGGATAATCGCCTGGCTGAAGGCTGCATTAGTAATGTGTTCCTGGTCAAAGATTCGGTTCTCTACACTCCGCCGATTGAAACGCCGGTACTTGCAGGGGTGGCGAGAAAGACTGTCTGCCAGATCGCGCTAAAAGATTCCATTAAATTGGTTGAAAAAAACCTCTATATAGACGATTGTTTAGCCGCCGACGAGGCCTTTCTGACGAATGTAATTATGCAGATTATGCCGATAAGCAGGATAGAGAAGCACACGGTAGGCAACGGCAAGGTCGGGGCGATGACTAAAAAGTTGCAAAAGAGCTTCGAAGAGCTCATTGACAGCGAATGCAGGCATAGAAAATGAAGATAAAAGATATTGCAACAGCTATTGATAAAATAGCAGCCCTGAAATTGGCGCAGGACTGGGACAATGTTGGTCTGCTCATCGGCGATGCGCAGCGCAAAGTAAAAAACATCCTGTTGACAATCGATGTAACCGTCGACGTTGTCACTGAGGCAAAAAGGCTAAAAACCGATCTGATTATAAGTTATCATCCCGTGATTTGGGACGGCCTGAAACAAATTACCGCTGATGGATCTACCGGTGCTGTCTATAATTTGATAAAAGCCGGGATTGCAGTTTTCTCGATACATACCGCCCTGGATGCCGCCATAGGCGGAGTAAACGACGGCCTTGCAGAGATTCTGGGTATTTGCGACGGCGAACCTATCGGCGATTACGTAGACAGTCCAGGCGGCGACAACTACAAGCTCGTTGTCTTTGTCCCCATCGAATCGGCAGCCAAAATCTCAAACGCCGTCTTCGCCGCCGGCGCAGGAGCAATAGGCAATTACAGAAATTGCAGTTTCGGCGCTGAGGGAACGGGCACCTTTTTGCCTTTGAAAGGTGCAAAGCCGGCCATCGGCAAAAAAGGTGAATTTGAAAAAGTGCCGGAGATAAGACTTGAGACGATTGTTCCTGCCGAAAGACTCGATGATTGTATTGCAGCGATGAAAAAGGCACATCCTTATGAGACACCAGCCTTCGATGTCTTCAAACTCTACAATACACAGAGCAAATTCGGGCTGGGCAAAATCGGCAAATTGGCCCAGCCGATGCGGATAAAACAGATTGTCGGTAAAATAAAAAAGCATACCGGTGCACAAGCCGTCGGTATAGTCGGAGACGAAAAAAGAGTAGTGAAAACCGCTGCGGTCTGCGCCGGCTCATGCGGCAAAATAATCAATTCGGTCATCGCCGCAAAAGCCGATTGCTATGTCACCGGCGAACTGAAACATCACCAGGCATTAGCCGCACAAGAAGCAGGCCTGACCTGCATTTGTTTGAGCCATACCGTCTCAGAACGGTTCATATTAAAAAAATTCGCCAAACAGTTGCAAAAACAGATAAAACAGGTAACAATTAAGATAAGCAAAAAAGATGCCGACCCGTTCAAATGGAAAGAACTATGACAAAAGAGCACGAAGAGAACACACCAATCCAAACGGATATGCAGGAACAAACTCAATTTTCGCCCGACGCCGAGCCGACGGTCGAGTCGGTGGTCGAGGCCGTTTTGTTTGCCAGCGATGAGCCCCTCTCGGTGGCCCGGCTTACTGATATCGTCGGAACATCTGTAAAACAAATCCGACAACATATCAAAAATCTCAACGATAAATACCAAGCCAACAACAACGCCTTTAGAATAGAGGAAATTGCCGGCGGTTACCAAATACTTACCTTAAGCAGCTACAATCCCTGGTTGAAAAAACTACTTCGCGTCCGCAGTGACAGCAAACTAAGTCCCGCCTCTCTGGAGACACTTGCGATAATTGCGTACAAACAGCCGGTTATTCGGGCCGATATCGAAGTCATAAGGGGCGTTGCGGTCGGCGAGGTAACGCGATCCCTAATGTACAAGGGACTGGTCAAGATTGTCGGCCGGGCCGAAGTATTAGGCAGACCGATGCTCTATGGAACGACAAAGAAGTTCCTCGAAGTCTTTGGCTTAAACACACTTAAAGACCTGCCTAAAATCGAAGAATTAAAAAAGCCCCCTTCCTGACAGGGCTCTTGCTGACCATTAAATCTGTTATTGGAATCTAGAATATCTTTTTGGGAAAGTATTATGCGATGGGCACTAAGTATCGAAACCACAAATCTTGCTCTACCGGGCAGGACAATTACAATTGGGTAATCACCCGCAGGTTTTTTCTAAAGGCATCTGCGGCCACATTCGGCGGCCTGGCTGTCGCGCCCCTTTCCTGTACATTACAGACCTCGCCCGGCCGCAGGCAAGACACTACGAAATTCGGCATAGTAACCGACAGCCACTACGCCGACGCCGATACTATCGGCTCAAGATACTACAGACACTCGCTTGATAAATTAGCCGAATGCGTTGGGTTGATGAACACCCAAAAAGTTGATTTTCTCGTTGAACTCGGCGATTTCAAGGACCAAAACAATCCCCCCGTCGAGCAAAAGACTATCACATACCTACGGACCATCGAGAAAGTATTCCAAAATTTTAAGGGCCCAACCTACCATGTCCTCGGCAATCACGACATCGATAGTATCTCAAAAGAACAATTTCTAACTAATGTAGAAAACACCAACATAGATCCCGACAGGAGCTATTATTCGTTCGATTTCAACGGTGTGCACTTTGTCATTCTTGATGCCAACTACAGGGCCGACTGCATCGATTACAACCATGGCAACTTCGACTGGATCGACGCGAACATCCCACCCGCAAGGCTAAAATGGCTTAAACAGGACCTCGCCATCGCACGCCGACCCGTTATTGTCTTTATTCACCAGCTACTCGATGGCACTGGCCCGGTTTATGTCAACAATGCCGCGGAAATACGGCAGATTCTTGAGCAATCGGGCAAGGTCTCGGCCGTCTTCCAGGGACATCATCACGAGGGAAGCTACAGTTATATCGAGGGGATTCACTACTATACTTTGAAGGCAATGGTGGAAGGTCCTGGCGAAGAAAATAATTCTTACGTTATCGTCGAAATCCGACCTAACCGCAGTATCACCGTCACCGGCTACCGCAAAGCCGTGAGCAAAGAACTTGTCCACGCAGCCGTCCCGGTTTGACCACTGGTTCAAAAGCTACCCGCCTGAGCACGCCTTGTATTGCCAATATTATACTGCTTATTGAAGCTACCTTTTACGTGATTTACCAAGTGCTTTGAGAATGCTCGCAGCCACATGTTCAGCCAGATAGTTAGAGCCCTGGGCGGTAAAGTGGACGTTGCCATTTGGAAGTTGGATCCGGCTGAGCTTCGGCAAGGCACGAGCATAAAGGTCGTTAATCGTCACGCCGTTTTCTTTCATAATTTTCTCGGCAGCTTTATTATACCTTATTTCGTCACCCTTGATACGGCCAGACTCACCATCGGGAACGGGCGTTGTGCTGGCCCAGATAAGCTTCGCATCGGTCATCTTGAGTACCTTAACAAGTTTGCGCAGATTCTGTTGATACTCGGCGAATGTCAAATCCAAAGAGCCATTCACCTTGTCATTTCGACGGGTAGTTTTTGCATTGCGACTTCGGTAGCAAAGATCGTGCAGTCCCCAATTGAAGTGTATTACATCCCATTTGCCCTCGCCGAGCCATTTGTGGATGTTTTCCAGGCCTATACCGGTATGTCTGGCATTGGTGGGTACCCGATGGGCATTGACCTTGTCGGCAAGCAGTTTGCGCACAGGAAGTGTATAACCAATCGAAATAGAATCGCCAATCAACAGGACACGCGGCAGGCCCGGTGTGTCCTTTATGGGCGCAAAAACGGGATTTACACGCCTTTGTTTTCTGGCGGGCTGCTTTGGTTTCGAGATGTCTTTGAAATAATCCAAGGAAGTAAGGAACCTATCTGCCGCCCGGATGGTCTGGTTAAATGAGCTGTTATCTTTGTCCCTGCCATAATTAAAAAAGCCGTGCCCCTTTCCTTCGAACAGCACAAGCCGACAGACATTGCCGGACTTTTTCATCGCTGCGCTGAAACGTTCAACACTCTTGAAAGGGACCGTCCGGTCCGCAGTTCCGTGAAAAATAATGCACGGAGGAACACCTTTTTTCACGTGCTGTAAGGGAGATATTTCCTTGACACGATTCCCTAATCCTCTGTCCGAACGCTTTTTTCTTGAAAATCCCACCAAGTCCACAGCCGGGTTGAACAGCATTAATGCATTTGGCTTAGAACTGATCTTCAGATCTTCATGTTTTTCATCGAGTCCCTCAATCACGCCTGTACACGCCGCCACATGGCCGCCCGCCGACCCACCACCCGCAACGATTTTGTTCGGGTTAACGCCAAGCCGGGCCGCGTTGGCCCTGACCCAGCGAATGGCAGACTTGCCATCGGCAACACATTCGAAGGGTGTCGTCCCATGTCTGTTTTTGACACGATATTCTGCAGAAATAGCTACCATTCCCCGCGAGGCAAAGTGTTCGCACTGGTGGTAAAACTGTTTCGGAGTCCCACCAACCCAACCGCCGCCGAAAAAGAACACTATCGCAGGCGACAATTTTTTGGCGTCCCGCTGAGGCGGCTTAAATATATGCAGTTTCAATTCGACTTCGCCGATGGTTTTGTACACCACCAGTACCGGCCTTACAGAACCTTTTTCCGATTTGCTCCGAGGTTCTGCTGCTGTGACTGAAAGCACAATAGTAACTATACAGGCTAAAAATATCACAATGGTCTTTTTCACTTTGCTTACTCTTTCAAAATAAATTATGAACTAATCCCACGGCAGTTTCGCTGCATCGCCGCTTACGGCATGCGCAGGCCTGGGGTGCTGCGAGTTGAAAACGTAAAGGTCCTCTTTCTTCTCGATTATGACGAAACTTTCATCAATATTACCGTCCGGCTTCGTCACTGTATCGAGCGAAAGCCCCAAGTGTTTGGCAAGGAACTTATAGGCACCGAGCCGTTTTGAAAGTCCATAATCATGCCCCTCTTCGGGAAGATGCACATTCTCTATCTTTTCCTCTGCCCCAAAAAGTTTATAAACATCGCGAATATAAGGAAACTCAACATCCGGGGTATTCTTGGTCCAATCCTTGCCGTCGGAGATAAGGAGCTGCGGCCGAGGTGCAGCAAGAGCGGCGATATCAGTATTGTTGGTCTCGTGAGTATCGCTTTTGTGGATAGGCATCCCGCTTTCGCAATTGCATCCGCCGAAGAAGTGGGCTGAGACCATTACAGTGGGAACCGAAACGGCGATGCGGTCATCCAACGCGGTTAAAAGAAACGATTGAGTCCCGCCGCCGGAGGCACCGGTCACAGCTATTCGTTTGAAATCTACCTCCTTGAGCGAAAGTAGAAAATCCACGGCCCGGATGCTGTTCCAGGTCTGCAATTTAAGTACTTTCGGCCGGCTGTGCTTCCATCCATCCTCTTTCCAGTCCCCCCACCCCACCATATCGTAGGAGAAAACAATTGCACCCATACGGGCCAGAGTTGCACATCGCTTCTGGTGGTTAGTTCGAAACCGCCCGTAGTTATCCGGACTTCTCGCATGACCATGTGGGCAAAGCACTGCGGCAAAAGGCCCTTTGCCCTTGCCTGGGCGGTACAAACTACCCGTAACAAAAACGCCGGGCAAACTTTCAAACGCGACGTTTTCAACGGTGTAGCCATCGAACTTGCGTTTACTGTGAATGATAGGTTTCAAAGCACCCTTCCTGGGTAAAGGCAAAAGCTCAACTCCGCGAAGGATGCCCTCACGAATTCTTTTGGCCCGCTCTTTCCACTCAGCCAAATTCGAGTAGCTTCGGGCAAACCTGGCAAGCTGCTCCTTGGCAGCCTCCTCACTATGATAGTTCCCCTGACAAAGCTGAGGTTCCTTGCCCCACTCTGACAACGGCTTTACCCGAACTCTCTTAACAACATTGCCATCACTCCCGACCGGCGAGAACAGAACAGCAATTTGTACATTGCCTTTGGCCTGGGGCAATCGGAGCATAAGTCGTTTTACTCCTTTATTAGTTTTCTGGGGCGGCTTTTGCTCGGCTGACTCAACTACAAATTCCGCACCGGCAGGAGACAATATCCGGGCAATCAACTTTTTACCTTTGAGACTGAGTGCCGCACTACCGTCTTTTCTGACAGCAATTTTCGCGTCGGTCGTCATACCCCAGGCTACTTCACAGGGCTTTTGAATCTCAAATTCATCCTGCACCAGGACGGCCCGGCGGTCCTGCACCATCGCAACGCCGCGAGTTGTTTTGTTCGCGAACTTATTGTAAGCCTCTGACAAATCAATAAGAACAAAACCAGACGACTCCTTTGTTTCGAACTTGATAAACTTAGACTTAGCTAAAGCGTCCTGGCCCTGGCCGCCTAAAAGAGGAATGTTATGACTAAACGAATTCAAACGATAATAGGACCACCGCTTGCCACCTTTTTTTTTGTCCCAATAGCCAGGCATATTGTAGTTGTCCGAGCCGAGGTCGCGTGCCCATCGCACTCCCAGAGCATCCAGCTCGAAATTGCCCAGGTCCAGATGGCCGTGATTGACCTGGTTGTAACCGGCCTTGACACCAACAAATAACGCATCGGAATCATCCCAGGCGCTTCGGAACACGGCCGCTTCGACGGGTCCGCGGAAATAACGGTCGAGGTCTTTCGGTGCGGGCTTTTTAGCTGAACGAGGCATGTACCAAATCACATGCTGTGGACTGGCGCTGCGCTTGGCAAGCTCAGCGTGCTCGGCCTCTGAAAACAGGGGATTATTGTAAGCGCGGGCGAACCAGAACAAACAGGGCAAGGTCTTTCTCGAATTCCTTTCTCCACTGTCGGCCAGGTTCAGGTACAACCCAGTCGGGCCGGTCATATATATCGGGAAATTTGCCGCTTCGGCCATTCCTTTGATACTCAAGAGCCCAAAGTCCTCGCCGAGTGCCGTTTCCAAAGCTGTCAGGCCGTAGGCAGTATATCGGCTGGCATAGTGCCAGTAACCAGGCCCTTCACCCCAGGCACCGTCGGGGGCGTAAGTCTTTAGAGCACGGGGCAATGAGCGAACCGCAGCGGGGATAATCTGCTCGGCATACCGGGGATCGGATTCGGCAACAGCCAAAGCTCCGACTATCAGCCCTCCATTGCAGACCTGGTTCCAGTTATGTTCGCTTTGGGCCCACCATCTTTTCTTGTATGCGATAAGCCCCTCTTCAAGACCGTTCTTGATTAAGCCGGCCTTAATCTTCTTGCGTGTTGGGGCATCGAGATACGAATACAGCCAGTCATATCCGATGCCGACGGCATGTGACATTTCGGCGGTGTCGAGGAAGTGAGATGGATTCCAGTCCTTGAACGCACAGACCGCCAGTAGATTTTCCGCCGCCTTTTTGGCATATTTCTCTTTGCCCGTCCACCTATAAGCCAAGCCAAGATGGTAAATCCGGTTGACACACGCCCTGCTGACAGAAAGAAGCCTCGGCCCAATCTTCTTATACCTAAGCACCGGCCTATCAAGATAAACATCGGCCTGCTTAATAACATCCCGCAAACACTTCTGCAGAACTTTGTCTTTTGCATACTGTTTTTTCAGAGCTTCCAGGTCTTTGTCCTTCAACATCAATCGAGGATGTCCCTTATCAAGTGTCTTGAGCACCGTTGAAGGCTCAACATTAAATTCATCATCCGCCGCCAAAGAATGATGACAACATACCAGGATAATCACAGATACGATAAGCTTACACTTATTCGTCATAGTCCACCTCCATTTTGCTTGAGCACAATTTCAGTTTTACTGCTATCCACCTAACGATAAAGCTTACCTGCCTTTCATAACGCCGGCCCCTGCTTTCGCAGGGGTAAACTTGTCCCCGTGAAAACGGAGATGCCGGCCAGGTGCTGCTAATCTCCTTACCATTCCGTCATCCTCTTCGTTCCGGTCGTCACTGTCTTTTTCGCTTTCTTCCGCAGCGTCCACTTCCAGCACATTCCCATCCTTACTCACCGAGGCGAAGCCAACCCGACGTTCGCCTGTAAAGAAATGCACCAGCCACACCTGCCACCGTTCTGCAAACTCTGCCTCCGACCGCACGTCATCAAGACCTCGCAGCAATTCCTGCACCCGCTCGTCAGCACGGGCGGCGGTGACTGCTCTCTCTGCCGTCATTGCCCAACGTGCCTCCGGAGGCGGACGCCTCGTCTCCACCATCAGGGTTGTGATCTCCGGCTTCAACTCTCCAAGCCAATGGTAACTGCCGCGGTATTTGCTCCCTGGTTCCGAGGTTGGGCCGTTGTAAATGAAGCCCTTAGCACCAGACTGTGCATACGCTCGCAGGATGCCTCGCGCTTCTTTCTTGGACCTAAACGGCGGCCAGCGGTCCCAGTAATTCTCCACAGCCGGCGCATCATCCGTTCCGCCCTCGGCGATTCCCCGCCCGCCCTCGGCGATGAAGAACCAGCTTGTCTTTTTTTGGCGTGACTCTAACATCCACAGCGCGCGTTCCATTTCCCGACGGGCGCCGGCGTCATCCGGCTTTGTGAACCACACGTCAAAGCCTAATCCGTCGGCCGCAGCCGCTCCGGCTATGACCGCCGCCGCGTTCCACGTTCCGGCGATTTTGAAGCAGACCGGTAGGTCTCCAACCATCCGCTTGACCTCGCGGGCGTACTCGCCCAGAACTTGGCCGTATTTTTCCACCGACATACGCCCCGGCCAGCGCCAGACATTGATTTCATTCCAGAGCACTATGGCTCGCACACATTCCTTGCGCACAGCAGGCGCGTAATATTCCCAGACCTTGAAGATCTGGCTCTTGACTTCCGGGTCCGCCAGACACGAGCCATCAATGCCGCTTTCGGGCTCTCGCCAGCGCATGCCCGGTTTTGGGCCTTCAGGTATGTGTGGCAAGGCCATTGAAAACTGAACGATGCAGGTGCCGCCGGCCTTTGTGATGGCGTTTAGCTTCTGCGCTATTTCCGCTCGGTGCTGCTTGCGAGTGTAGCCGGGCCTTTCAATAAAAGAGTCGAAGTCAATCCAGAGGTTGTACGTGTTCAGCCCTAACTCATTGCCCGGCGTGATGCCGAAGCCGCCAAAGGGCACGTAGGGCTTCCCATCCCACCACATCAGGTGGCTCTCATCGATGTGCCACTTATGACCAAGGTACTCGCCGGATGAACGGTAGAGCTTGTACTTGCGTCGACCTTTGAGGCCGTCGGTTCGAATGTCTCGTTTCTCCTTCTGTTCTTCGTTTTCTTCACCAGGCACAACTTCCAAAACTCTTCTATCCTTACTCACAGAAGCCACACCCAAGTGGTGTTCAGCAGCAATCGCATCAGCCGTCAATAATATCAATGGTGAGTGCCTCTGAACGAGTGTAGATAGAATGGTAGACGGCTCGTAAATGGACTTCCTGTCCAATGCTAAAGCTGGATGCCAGCAGAACAGGATGGTCACCGATACAACAAATCTATATATATTCGTCATAGTCCACCTCCATTTTGCTTGAGTACAATATCAGTTTTACCGTTACACACTTAGCGATAAAGCTTATCAACTAATGGTGACACATGCAAGGCTGTTTTATTGCAATAAATCTATTCAGTTTAGCCTCCAACTTCCGTTTGGTCCTTAATTACCGAAGCTGCCGCCTTAATCATACCCGCTATATCGGAAAGGTTGGAAGGTATTATGATAGAATTATTTGTCTTTGCAAGCTTACCGAATTCGTTCAAATACTGCTCCGCAATACGCAGATTCACAGCATTAATACCGCCTTTTTCGTTTATCGCAGAAGCAATTTCCCTGATACCTTTAGCTGTAGCTTCAGCAACTCTCTGAATTTCCACGGCCCGACCTTCGGCCTCGTTAATCCGCTTCTGTTTTTCGCCTTCCGACCTGGCAATCATCTCTCGCTTTTCACCCTCGGCCCTGTTAATTTTTGCCTCTCTGTCACCTTCGGATTCGGCAATCGTCGCCCGCTTCTCCCGTTCAGCACGCATGTGCTTTTCCATCGCGTCTTTGATGCTCTTAGGCGGAACAATGTTTTTAACCTCGTATCGCGTTACCTTAACGCCCCAGGGGTCGGAGGCCTTATCCACGGCGGCGACAATCTCACCGTTTATGCTATCTCTTTCCTCAAAAGTCTTATCAAGTTCGAGCTTGCCCATAACGCTTCTCATTGTCGTTTGAGCTAATTGTATAGATGCAAACGCGTAGTCCCTTATTCCATAAGACGCCCTCTTAGGGTCAATAACCTGCATATACAGGATACCGTCAACTTCGACCATGATATTATCTCTCGTGATACAGTCCTGAGGAGGGACATCCACCGCCTGTTCTTTCATGGTGTGTTTGTATGCAACCCTGTCAATAAACGGAACGAGGATGTGAAATCCCGCTTCGAGTGTAGTGTAATACTTTCCAAGACGCTCAACGATATACGCCTTTTTCTGGGGAACGATTCGTATTGTCTTGAAAAATATGATTAACGCAAAAAGTAGTACGCCGACAAGAATAATCGTTAATACGGATCCTGAGCCTAATGCTAACATAATTAACTCCTTTCCTTTACAAAACTTTTACTTTAAGGGTTATATTGTCCTTTCCAATAATCTCAACAGCAGTTCCCTCCGCGATTTCTTCATCCGCCTCAGCTTGCCAGTCTGTCCCGTGAAACTCCACCTTGCCGCGACCGTTCGGCACAATCCGCTCTTTTACGACTGCCCTGTGACCAATAAACTCCTCAAGATTCTCCCTCATGTTCTGCTTTGACGCAATGTGCCCCATAAATATTCCTTTGAGCCACTTCCGCAAAAGCAGTAACGAGAGAACCGAAGAAACTATGAATATCAGCAATTGGGTATTCAAAGAAATATCTATAAAAAGACAAATTATCGCTACTATCCAAGCCCCGACCCCAAAAAAAGCTACTATTAATCCCGGCATTATAAACTCCAAAATAAGCAGGGTTAGCCCTACCAGGAACCATATTAGTTCGGGTTTCAGGAAATCTTTAAGTGTGTCCATTTAGTATCCCTTCATTACTTATTGAAATTCTGCGTTTTATTTTCGCCCATATCCCTATTAGAGGATGGCAATGTTCAATTCCTGCTGAAAATCGACATCCTTAACCGCACAAAATAAACCAGTCAACAAACACAATATCAAATCAAAAAGATTTAATCGCCGTTTATATATCTCTGTTCTTAAATTAATATACATAGTGAAGCACCGATTTATTCAAAATATTTTGCGATTTTCCCGTATCTCTGTCCCAAATACCTCACTAAATAGCTCAACAGCATTTTAGAAACCAGGTAAATAAAGGTACTTAATTCCACTCTGCGAAATGTTATAGAAGATTCAAGGCCTGCAAGGCAAGAAAAATCTTTTGCCAGAGTCACTAAAATAACCTATGATTACTTCAAACATAATTCTAAAAAAGAAATAATGGAAAAGTTGATTTACAAGACAAAACAACAAATGGGAGCTGCTGCCGCCGTACATGCAGCAGAAGCTATCAAGCAGGCAATAGAAGAGAAAGGCCAGGCGAATATTATCCTGGCGACCGGGACAAGCCAGTTCGAGACACTCAAGAACCTGGCCGAGACAGGCGGAATCGACTTTTCAAAAGTGACAATGTTTCACCTGGATGAATATATAGGGCTGGCAGCGGACCATCCTGCCAGTTTCAGGAAGTTTCTGAAAGAGCGATTTCTTGATAAAGTGCCGGATTTGAAAGCAGTACATTTCGTTAAGGGTAACGCGGACAATCCCCATCAGGAGTGCCAAAGAATAACCGCTATTATCGCCAAGCATCCTATCGATGTGGCGCTAATAGGGATCGGGGAGAATGGTCATCTTGCATTTAATGATCCGCCGGCAGACTTCGAGACCGAAGAGGCGTTTATTATCGTCGAGCTGGACGAAAAATGCAGATCTCAGCAATTGGGCGAAGGATGGTTCGAAACGTTAGAGCAGGTACCCCAGCGAGCCATATCTATGAGCATCCGACAGATTATGAAAAGCGCGTGCTTAATTGTCTCGGTTCCGGAGAAAAGAAAAGCAGAAGCAGTCAGAAACGCCCTCGAAGGAAAAGTGACAAACATGTGCCCGGCCTCGATACTACAGAGGCATGAAAACTGTAAGATGTTTTTGGACACCGATGCCGCGTCACTGCTCTCGTAAAGGATTCAGTGTACCAGATCGAAAAATTCAGGGACAGCCATAAAAAACGTTGGCAGTCCCGAATTTTATATCGTAGACAAACCACCAACCGGCGTCACGACCTCTGCTTTTACTTCCAGGTTCCGCGGACGATAGTATTGCTCAGCCATGTTTTCAATGACCTGCCGGGCATGTTCATTTTCTACCACGGCCACAATACAACCACCCATCCCGGCACCCACAAGCCCTGCTCCGATAACGCCCGGTGCCGCCAGCGCGATATCAACCAGCATATCCAGCTCAAGTACGCTGACATTATAGCCTCCGCCCTGCCGCCACAGGCTGGCCCGGCTCATCCGATGCGGATCACCTGATTCCAGATCGCTTATCAAAGCATCGATTCTTGCATCCGGATATCTGTTGTCGGTCTGTATGCGCTTGCCGTCAACCAGTTTTGTCACCCGATCCCCATCATGAGAGATGCTTATCAACTGACCGAAAGTTTTCATGTCCCTTCCTCGAAGACACTGCGCTACCATGTCGGCACGAACACACTCGGTTATTCCATACAAACATATCTGCCTGATTTGATAGCCCTGTTCGGGTTCCTTGTGACTTCTAAACACGCGACGAATCTTTTGCTCGCCTTCCGGAAGGAGTTCCAGAATTTCTGCTCGGCTGACAGAAGCGGGCAGTGACTTTACTATCCGATAAATCTCAGCCTCATCAACGCCGAGCTTTTGGGGATTGACATCGCGAAGTCGTTGGAGCTTGCCGGCATACTGTGGAAAGTTCTTGCCGAGCATCATCAAGCCGAATACGTACGCAGCAACACAACTGTTAAACGCATCACGGGCACCAGTTTGCTTCTTTGCTTCTTTAAGGCTGTTAACCAGCAATACACTGTAACCGGCCGGCAGCGGAGTACTATCTACAGTCGCTGGAAAAGCCGTAATATGTATGATTGTATTCGGCTTGCCAAAGATAATCGCTGCGTGGTCGCTGCATCCCCCGCGTGTCCCCACGTACCATTCAGCGAAACCTGCGTGCTCAACCAAATCGGTACGCTCAAACCGAAGTCCGTTTAGCCGTATTATTGCTTCTGCCGCCGCCATAACTAATGCCGATGATGATGCAAGACCCGCCGCCCGGGGAACATTACCATAAAACATCATATTCATTCCTTTAATTGCCGGTGCAAAGCCGCCATCGTCTTTCGTATTTAGATGTTGAAAGTACAGCACTGCGGCGCGGACATAGTTCGACCAGGTAATAGACGAATCATCCTTGCGTTTTTCAAACTCGTCGTGACACCAGGCGTCCCAGTCATGGATTTTCTCACCGACCGGCAGACATTCCTTGATACAAAATTGCTCATCAGCAAACTCTCCGGATTCCACGTTTTTAGCCAGCACGACATCATCGTCACGCGGCTCGACCACCAGCCACATGTCCTTGATGCAAATCGGGTTGACCGACCCGCCGCGGTGGTCGATGTGAGTGCCTACAAGGTTAACACGACCGGTTGAACGAACTATCAAGACCCTGCGCTCTGTTCCGTACGCTCCACTGAATACCTCAAGCGTCCGCAAACACATTTCGGCCGCTTGGCACTTCATATCCCCATTGTCGCCGTAGATTTGGACCAACTTTTTGTGAAATGCGCTATTTTTGTCTTTAACCAGCTTAATCCAACTACTAACTGGCCGCAGGCGAGAGTATTCAACTGTCATAACTCTTCCTTTTTAAGATGTCTCGAGCTTGTTAAAGAAGCGCACAAATAACAGGTTCTACTTTGAGGAATAGACTATATTGCCATTGACTATCGTCGACTCAACCATCACTTTATAACTACCCGGTGAGCCAATGATGTTGAGCACACACAAATCAGCTTTTGCCCCGTCGGCGATTGAGCCGTAGCCACTCTTATCCAGCCCTGTCAGCGCGCATGGATTTGTTGACAATATCTTTACTGCCGTTACAAGAGCCTGCTCGAACTCCAACGCATTATGCAGGCGATTCCAGATACCCTGCATATCTATAGTGAGCCAATCGAGCAGGTTGGCAAATCCATGGTCCATTGTCAGATTGCTGCTAAAGAGCGTATTGGCCTTATCAACAACTCGGAAGTACTTGCCGTCCTCGCTGAGCGCACCACGTATACCGCCACTTGTAAACTGTTTAACCTGCGAACCTGCAGTAAACAAACAGTCTGTTACCCCAATAATCCTGTCCGCACCTTTGCGTTTCAAAATGTCTCTTATATATGCGGGATTGACATGGTAGCCGTCAAGGATTTGCTCGGCATAAAGTTCATGGGATTTCAGCACAGCTTCAATCGCGCCGCCGCCATTGAATGGCTTGTACGAACCGCCGGTCGGGCCATTTGTAAGGTGAATGAAATATTTAAGTCCCGCCCTGGTTGCTTCTTCAATCTGCTCACAGGTTGCATTGCTGTGCCCGGCGCCCACCACAATACCTTTGCCGACCAGATATTCGGTCAATTCATAACTGGGCCTGCCAAAATCAGGTACCACATTTGCCAGCTTGATGGTCCCTTTGTCTTGGATTCTATCGAAAGAATCGGTGCAAAATTCAAGCACATAGTCTGGATTTTGAGCACCAGCCATCTGAGGATTAAGAAAGCTGCCTTCCAAAAGCCCTCCCAAAAGCTCAGCACCATCGTGTTCCTTTGTCTTACTTAGATAACGATATAGCTGAGCATAGCAATTCCTTAGATTCTCAATGGGGCTGGCCCAGGTCCCGACATAAAATCCGGTAACACCGAACTTAACGAGTGTTTTACTTAACATCTCCAATCCATAGTCATAAGCAGACGGACTATTATCAAAAGTCTCGGATTTCACATCGTAAAGACCGCTGGTAAACTCAAAAAGGTTATAACCGTGAAAATGTATATCAACAAAGCCCGGCACGACATATTTGCCGGTTATGTCTACGACCTGGTCACAGCGTTCTTTATCACCGGCAAGTTCAATCCTGCCATCGCGAAGGATAATATCGGTGCGCTCGACGCCCTGGCCTGTTACCACAAAACCGCCTTTTAGTTGAATTGCTTTCATATCGACAAAAATCATACCTTAACTATGTGCAGAAGCCAAGTCCGAAGATATCTATTACGCTTCCCAACCCATCCGTAATACGAGATATGATGCATGAAATACGAAATAATTGCCTTTTGACTTTACAAAAGGGCTCGGCTCCAGTAGAATTCATCAGCTAAGTTAGGAAATTGCTCAACAGAGACCAAATTAGAAAATGGCCGGCAAAATAGTTATTGATACTGAACAGTGCAAGGGTTGCGGCCTGTGTGTAACAGTATGTCTGAAAAGTTGCATCGTTATATCCAGGCTATCCAACAAACGCGGCTACTTCCCTGCCGAGGCAACCAACGCCGGCTGCACGGGCTGCTGCTTATGCGCCGTCATGTGTCCGGACGTCGTAATCAAGGTATTTCGCGAGGATGACATAGTGCCTGTTCAGCCGAGCAAGAAAAGCGAGCCGGGTCTAATCAAGGATAAAGCGTGAGCGAAAGGATTCTAATGTGTGGCAATGAGGCCCTTGCTGAAGCGGCTATCATTGCCGGATGCGACGCTTATTTCGGCTATCCCATTACGCCGCAAAACGAAATCCCTGCATATATGTCCAAACGCATGCCCGAGGAAGGTCGAGTCTTTGTCCAGAGTGAAAGTGAATTAGCCGCAATCAACATGGTCTTCGGGGCTTCGGCCACAGGGAAAAGGTCTATGACTACTTCGTCAAGTCCCGGCATCAGCCTGATGCAGGAGGGAATAAGCTATCTGGCAGGCGCCGAGCTGCCAGCCGTAATGGTCAATGTAATGCGGGGAGGACCCGGTCTCGGCAACATCGCACCTTCACAGGGAGATTATTTCCAGGCCACCCGAGGCGGCGGACACGGCGATTATCGAACCATCGCCCTGGGACCATCGACCGTGCAGGAGCTGGTCGATTGTATGCCGTTGGCCTTTGACTTGGCCGACCAGTATCGAATGCCGGTCATCATTCTGGCCGATGGCATTCTCGGCCAGATGATGGAGCCGATAGTCTTCAACAAAACACCACGACGAAGCCTGCCGCCCAAAGACTGGGCCCTAACCGGAGCCAAAGACAGAGAACAAAACATTGTTCGCTCATTATGGCTCCCTGAAGGATCACTGGAAAAACACAACTATAAGCTCCAAGCCAAATATGACCAGGTGCAAAAGAACGAAGTCATCTGCGAACAATACCAGGTCGATGATGCCGAAATCGTAGTTATTGCCTATGGCGTTGCAGCCAGAATCGTGCGTTCTGCAGTGAACAAGGCAAGAAAAGAAGGAATTAAAGCCGGCTTGATACGTCCTGTCACCCTGTGGCCGTTTCCAACCGAGCAAATCGCAAAGGCCGCCGATGAACTTAACATCTTTCTGGTTGTGGAAATGAGCATGGGCCAGATGGTCGAAGACGTAAAACTGGCCGTAGCTGGAAAAACGCCGGTATTATTCTACGGGCGACCCGGCGGCGGAATACCAGCCGTTGACCAGCTACTGGAAAGAATCAAACAGCTCATAATACCGGCGAAAAAGCAATGAAAATGAAAACAATATTTGAGCGAACACCGACTCTTAAAAACTACACAACTCATTATTGTCCCGGATGCGGGCACGGCATCGCTCATCGATTGATAGCCGAGACAATCGATGAGCTGGGCATCCACGACCGCACTATCGGCATAGCCCCTGTGGGCTGCGCGGTCTTGGCGTACAATTATCTCGATGTCGATATGGTCGAGGTAGCGCACGGCAGAGCACCGGCAGTCGCAACGGGCATGAAAAGGACCAATCCGGACAAAATAATATTCTCCTACCAGGGCGATGGGGACCTGGCAGCGATTGGGACCGGCGAGATTATTCACGCCGCCCACAGAGGCGAACAGATAACGGTTATCTTCATCAACAATGCTGTATTTGGAATGACAGGCGGGCAGATGGCGCCGACGACCGTTCTCGGCCAGGTGACAGCCACGACGCCACAGGGCCGAGATGCTGCCAACGAAGGATACCCGCTACAAGTATCGGAATTATTGGCTCTATTGCCAGGCGCAATCTACGTCGAGCGATGCGCGCTCAGCAGCCCAGCCCAAATCCGCAAGGCAAAAAAGGCAGTAAAACACGCTTTCGAACTGCAGGTTGACGGCGCTCAAGGCCTCTCGCTTGTTGAACTGCTCTCGTCCTGCCCCGTCTATTGGCGGATGACACCGGCCAAATCAATGGAATGGATCGAGAACGAAATGACAAAAGTCTTTCCCCTCGGAAGATTAAAAGGATGAATCATAATAAAAACGCATTCCTGTATAAATGCGCCCGTGAGTTAAGAAATGCAAAACACGAAACACGAATCTTATGAAGAGGTTATCATAGCCGGCTTCGGCGGCCAGGGAATTATGCTGGCCGGAAAACTCCTGGCGCAAACGGCAATGAAGGCCGGCAAAGAAGTAACCTATATGCCCTCCTATGGCGCCGAGGTTCGCGGCGGCACGGCAAATTGTATGGTCATCATCGCAGATGACTCTATCGCCTCACCACTCGTTGACAGGCCTGATTCGCTGATTGTAATGAACAAGGCCTCGCTAAATAAATTCGCCTCTCGCCTTAAAGCCGGCGGACTGCTGGTTATGAACAGCTCTTTGATTGATACTAAACCGCAATTAGACGATTCAATCGAGATTATAGCGGTCCCGGCAGATGAAATAGCGGTCGAATTAGGCAATAAAAAAACCGCCAATATGGTGGTCCTCGGTGCATATTTCCAAAAGCGAGGCATTCTCAGCCCCGATACAGCAGCCGCTTGTTTACCCGACGCCATTGCCAAGCGGCATCATAAAACATTGCCGGTCAACACCGAAGCCATCCATCGGGGTGCTGAATTCACCAGAGATAATCAATAGCGAATAGAAACCGAAGGTCTCGCTCCGGCAAAAAAAATAAACGCTATGAAAAACCAAAGCATGGGAAGCAGCTATTATGGAAAGTCAGATGTTTTTCCAAAAATGGTAAAGGATTGTTATAAGCTATGATTTTTAGTCTACAAAGGTCTAAGATTAAGGATACCAATACCATGAATCGGAGAAAAGTATTTGCTGTATTAGCATTTGTGTGCCTGACATTATTCTTATTTGCCGTTGCCATCTATGCGGCAGAACAATACAAGCAGCAGAACAGAGAAGCAATTTCCCAAATCGTGGACGGCAAGCACGATAAAGCCATAAGACACTTTGAGAACTACCTTAAGAAACACCCCGAGGATCTCGAGTCTATGTATGGCCTGGCAGTCGCTTATTCTCAAAAGAAAGACATTGGCAAGGCTGTCGCGTATACCAGACAGGCCGTTGGCGCAGGGCTTCCCTTCAGCCGTTTTCTCGCCGGCCCAAGAGATTTGCTCATGCCTCTAACCAACAGCGCCGAGTTCAAACAATTGGCGAAAAAACACACTGTCGAGCTTTTGCACGGCCCAACGCTTGGCTGTGTCACTGACACCAGCGCAAAATTCTGGGTACGCACCGCAAACGAAGTACCCGTGCAGGTTGTCGTTAGCTCTTCAGTGAATATGAGTCCGTCTATAAAATCCACCGTAGTTCAAACAAACAAAGACAGAGACTTCACAACCGTAGTGGACATAAAGGGCTTGAAACCGGATACACGGTATTACTTCGAACTGCTGGTGAATGGCAAGAAGCAGCCGAAACGATGGTCGTTCCGCACCTTTCCCACTGCGAAAGTAGAAGCAAAGTTTCAAATCGGTTTCGGCGGCGGGGCAGGATACACACCACAGCACGAAAGAATGTGGAAGACCATTGCCGCGCACAATCCGCTGGCTTTTCTTCTTCTCGGTGACAACGTCTACATCGACAACCCGACAAGGCCAGCCGTACAGCAATATTGTTATTATCGACGGCAATCCCGCCCTGAATTCCGGGGCTTCGCCGCCTCGGCGGCCATCTATGCCATTTGGGACGACCACGACTTTACGACCAACGATGGTTGGGGCGGCCCCGAAATCAAAGAGCCGGCGTGGAAGATTCCCGTCTGGCGTTTATTCTGCAACAACTGGAACAATCCTTATTACGGCGGAGGAGAAAACCAACCCGGATGCTGGTTCGATTTCTCTATCGGCGATGTAGACTTTTTTATGCTCGACAGCCGGTATTATCGCAACAATCCCAAGCGTAAAAATCCATCCATGCTCGGTCCCACTCAGAAAGAATGGCTACTCAAAAAGCTTAAGTCATCTACAGCTACATTCAAAGTTCTCGCCTCACCTGTATCCTGGGCCTTTGGAACCAAGCCCGGAAGTCGTGACACATGGGAAGGATACAAGAAGGAACGGGAGGAAATCTTTTCATTTCTTGAGAAGAACAAAATTGACGGAGTAATTCTTATCTCAGCCGATCGTCATCGCTCCGATGCGTGGAAGATTGAACGGGAAAACGGATATGCTTTATATGAGTTCGAAAGTTCAAAGCTGACAAACATCCACACCCACCCTCTGATAAAGGGCGCCCTATTCGGTTACAATAAGAAATGCTCATTCGGATTGCTCGCATTCGACACAGGCCTATCCGACCCGCGTGTAACTTACCGGATCATCAATATTGATAAAGAAATCATCCACACGTTCTCGCTGCTCAAAAGCCAGCTTACACACAAAAAGGCAAACAACAGCAGCTAAGTATCTCATGCAACCAAAGAGCATTGGCTCAGAACACATTTATCGGTCTATCTCTTGGTATCGACTCTCACGAGTGCGACCCCTCTGCCTGTCTCTACTGGTTCCTATACGTCCCTCATTACGATATCCCATCCCCGGAGCTAACTGCCAATTAGTCAGTTTGGAGTCCCATGGCCGCAAAGGTTCTTTCGGTTCCTTCTGGGATCTTGTTATATCATTTAACTTAATCCGTAATTCATCGTCCCAATACCTTGTGCTAACAGGTCTGTGTTCAATCCCGCCCCCGTCAAAACTGTAAAGCATATCATAATAACGCCTGGCATACATATTCCTTCCGCCCGACCAATCATTTACAGGGACAACATCCACCATAACTGCCCCGGTAGTATAATCAATCGTCTCTGGCATCATAGGCGCATTCCTTTCATCTTCCGCCGGCTCAAACTCAGCAACCTTACCTATAACCTCTCCCGGCTTGACTGCAAAGTCCTTAACATACCAGTAACCTAATGTATACCTGGCGACATGCACCGTAACGACCCTCGCGGCATCCTTAACATCACGAGGGAAAAAGTATAATGTCCCCGGAACCTTTACAATCTCCTTTAACTCAGAAAACTCACTCCATAAAACAATCTTGTTCTTCAGGTCTTCATCTTGCTCATTAAATCTATTTGTCCCTGCTATCGGATTAAAAACACCCAAGCGAATCCTGTATCGGTAGCTCTTCCCCGGCTCTACAGTATCATCATGCGCCCAGAATAACAACAGGTCCCGCATCCTCATAAGATTAGTTTTCTTCGTAATCAGAATATCATCCAGCTCTTTATAAATATCATCAATAGTTGTTGACCTTGAAGTGGCTCTAAGTTCCGCCAGACGTTCTTGTCTCTCTATCGCACGCTCCTCACGCTCTCTTCTCCTTGACGAAGTGCCACTGCCACCATAGGTATCAAGGCTTTCATTTCTTGACCGTCTGTCTCTGCCGGTTCTATTAGTTCCTAAACGTCCTTCCCTGCGTGTGGAGTCACCACGCCTTCCACCAGATTGTCCTCCGAATAGTCCTGTTCCAGTTGTTCTGCCGCGTCGCTCCCCACGTTCTTCCCTCGCTTTTTCACGCTCCTCCTCACGCTCTAACTTTTCTTCCTCTTTGGCTCTACGCTTCTTTTCCACCTCTATCTCATTCTGCTGCTCTACATACTTCTTATGCAGCGATGGAGGAAACCACTCTTCTTTTGCCGATGCAATCTTATAAGCCTCCGGCTGCAACAGAGCCATCCTCACTTCTGCATCATCAAACTGAAGCCGACGCACTTTTATCCCGCCGGGAGGCAGATCTTCAACCTCTTCTACAGATTCAAACATCTTTTTGCGAAGCTCTATCTTCGTTCGAGGCACAATCTGCCACTGGCTCCAACTGCCGTCGGCGCCCAATTCCTGTCTTTGCAACTGCACAGCCGAAAAAACCGGAATCGCAAGGCACGGATCACGCCACTGTTTCTGCTCAACATCATCGCCGGCAAAGCTGTCGTAAAATCTCCCATACAGTCCCGCGACATCAAACTTCGCCTCCACCGTCACAAAATCAATATCATTTGGCCTACTCACTGCCATATCATATTGATTCTCCTCGTCAATTTCTATGATAGGCTCATAAGCCACCGCCCTGATGTAAGAGATTGCCGCATCCTCGACCTCACCAATCCACGGAATGCGATATTTCCGTTTATCTCTAATGTCTGTTGAACTATGAATAGGAAGCGGTAAATGCAGGCTAACATCAATGTTGCCTATAGGCAGGTCGATCATTTCAACAAAAGCATCAATTCGCCGTTCATATGGTGGAAGCGGCTCAGGTTTGCCGTCCAGTTTCAACTTCAAAAGCTCGGCTTCCATGCTTATGCGATCATCAATCTTGCCTGGACCGAGTTCCACACCTGCATACAGAAGAACCTTATTCGGACTGATAAAAACACGCGTAATCAATAGCCACATACACACAAGCCCAACAATAACCAACACTATCTTTTCAGCATGTTCTTCGAAAATGTTGCCGCCTTTTTTACGCATTTCTACACCTTAGAATATTTTTATCTTTTAATTTCTTACCTCGTTGCAGGTCTTCCACCCGGCGAAACAGGGGCGGTTCTCGGATCCATGAATCCCGGTATAGTCGGGATTATCTGTGATTTCTTTACCGATTCCGGCTTAATCTCATCGTAGCCCTTTTTGCTAAAGATATATTCGCAAATTAAATCCAATTCTACCCCAGCATCCTCACCATAACGGTAGAGATTGTGAGTTTCATCTTGTCGGTCAATCGACGAAATCTTACTTTCTAAAATCGTTATCTGATTATGCTTTGCGTATCTTGGGGCCTCTATCTGCCCGCTCGATTCACGAATTATATGCCGCTTGGCGCTGCACAACTGCTGCATAAACCGTAAAACCGCTTTCGTACTTACTATAACACGAACATTAAAATGCACAACATCAATAGCATCATTACATACCCGACCTGTGTATGATACCGCAAGTCCATCCAGAGTTGTAAGAACGTAAGTAGGTTGACCAACTGTGGTTCTTTTTCCGGACCTAGAGTTCCTATCCAAACTTGTATCGAAGCTTACGTCAAGAAGCCGTTTCACCAGCGATTCGAAAACACTTTTAGAACCCGAATTCATAACATCTATCGTATCGATAATATCTTCGATTATCCAGTAAGCTGACTGATAATACCAGCAATCCTTAATTGCCTCTGGTGTCCCGGCATACTTATATTCGCCCCAGAATTCGTATCCGCTCAAATCAGCAGGATAGCAATAAATACGAGAAGACTCCGCTTTCGATCGGCAAAGGGCATCTCTTATCTCAGTACCAGCTCCGCTCAAAGCACTCCGATTTGAGCGGTTAATCCTGCGAGATCCACTGACGGATAAGCCCCCCAGGCTTCTTTCCAACTCCGCCTTTGTGGGACATTCACCGGCATTTAAACCCTTAAGTTGCTCATCCACTCCGCTCCGATACAACTGACCGAATCCCTTGAAGAGTAATGTTGAAGCATCCTTTGGCTTAGGAAATATCTTATCGCTTAATAACTGTCTTTGTGAAAGTTCTTTGGCTAAAAGCGATATTTGATTAGCATCATTTTGATATGCCTGCAGACGCTCTTTCTCTACTTTCCATTGGTCCCTGGCGGTGGTATTTTTTTTCAAGGACGTAATTTGTCTACTCCTGTTCATAACACTTTTTTCGGAAATCTGCGCCTTGAGTTTACTGCTCATCAATTGGGCAGGTACAAAAAGAAGCACACCAACCAGCCCTATAATACCCGGTACAAACAGCGATGAGTGTCTCTTAAAAACACTCAGCTTTTGTATAATATCTTTAAGTTGAGGGATATCCATTTTAGCTCACTAATCTGTTTCGCTCTTTCGATTTATTATCACTGCCTAACGTCATTTCCTGAAACAATCGCGCAACCACGCTCACTGCAACTGCGCTATCTTAAACCATCAAGGCTGATTCTCTCACTCTCAGTTCTCCCAACATCATCCCGCCTTCGCCCCGCAGTCCCACTTCCTGGCACCGCAGGCGCACCCGACATACTACCATAATCAACAGGCATTGCTGAAACTGCCGCGACAGACGGCTTCGACGGATCTTTCCACGTAAATTTAACATTCAGCACGAACCAATGGTCATTAATTATATAAATAGGTTTTCCTCTGCTGTCGAGTTTATCTTTCCCGTCCTCGTCCAACTCGGCAACCTTACTGATAATTTCCTTTGTCATAGGGTCAATCAAAACCCGCATACCAATCCTTCCACCTTCTAAGTCCATTATCATGCTTGAGTTTGTCATTAGTGGCCTTGTCATTCCCGCTCTTGCCATTCTCACTTTTTCAAATCGGATATCCTCAACACCTATCCCTCTGAATATATTCTTAGCATCAATTCCACTAAGCTCTTGACGGGCTTCGACATCATCAGTTTCCAACTTGAAGTGTTTGTCACCTCCGGTTTTCTTGTACAGTGTGAACGGACTGTTCCCATCAACAATATCGTCAAGATGCGCCAATCGAGTAATAAATCCCCACTCATCCGGATTATCTTCAACTCCCGCCGGGTCCAGCAAGTTATCTATGTTTTTATAGGGGCTGTACCCCACTATTGTTACTAAAAAACCCGGTTCGCCTTGCTGCACGGCACTAACGCCTGGTTGCCCCCCCATACCATAGTATTGTGAACGATCACGTCTTCTTTCATAATTCCCACTATACTGATCGGTTATACTCTCAAAAACCGCACCGTTAACATCATCTTCAAAGTAAATCTTCATATCCGTTATGAATATCTGTTTTCGCTCCTTGCGGGGAGTCTTCAAAACCGTTTCTACATCACCGCTGACAAAAGCAGAATAAAGCGCACTCTGTTCCGGATTGTTTTCTTCGTTCGGCAAGGATGAAACTAAGATTTCTGTCAATAGCGGAACAACATCGCGATTATTAAAAACTTCAAATTCCTTTAGTATCATCGCTTCATAGCCCGAACCTGCTTTTCTTTCAGCTTCGGTCTTGCTTTGGGCCTGCCTGGCATCATCAAGAATCACGCTGATTTCATCCCGAATACCTGCTTTATCATTATAGGTTGCCTTGTCGAAAAGTGTTCTTGCAAAGGCCAGAACCGACACCAACAGGATCAAACTCGCCGCAGCAGTGAAGTACCTGGCTTTACTTGCCCACGCCATCGATCGCGCAACACCACGTGGCAGCAGGTTGCTTTCTATCCTGCCCAGATCCAAGCCCTGCAAACCAAGTCCATAAACAATACCAAAATCGTTAACATTCTCGTGAAATTTTGCTGCCGACACACTTGAGCTTATCACAAGCTTCTTAAATGAATCCGGCCTCTCAACAGGTATTTCCACTGTCTGCTGCAGATACTTGAGCAGCCCACGCATCTTCGTCCCGCCACCGAGAGCAATAATCTTCGACAATTTAGTGTTCGGGTTGGAAGTCCTGTAAAAGCCGAGTGACCGCTGAATTTCAGTGGCCAAATCAGTAAAGACAGGCCTCATCGCCTGGAATATCTGCCGGGCATATTTGCTCATTGGAGCCGTACGTTTTAGTTTCTCAGCTTTTTCAAAATTAAGTTTAAATGTATCCGAGATCGCCCTTGTAAAGGCATTACCTCCTATAAGAATACATCTTTGCCAAACCGTCGAGCCTGTACATACAACTAAATCTGTGTTTTCCGCACCTATGTTGAGAACTATCGTAGCTTCATTATCGGAATCGAGCAAATCATCACGGTCGTACAGCACGTAGTTATAAAGAGCCATCGGTGCCATCTGAACGTAGCCAACCTGTATATTTTCTCTGCTAAAATGCTCGAGCGCAGAATTGACAACTTCATTCTTTATAGCAAATATGCCCACCCTCTTTTCAGCGCCTTCTGTCTCGGCCATCAACTGCCAGTCCCACTGTACATCATTGATGTCAAAAGGAATCTGTTGAACTGCTTCGAACTTAACGATCTCAGGAATCCGCTTCTCTTCCACAGGCGGAAGATTCACAAAACGGGCAAAACTATTCTGGCTTGGAACAGAAATTATTACATCATCTTTGCCCAGATTGTTTTGCTCTACAAACTGACGAAAACTTAATGCAACCAGTTCGTCCCTCTCAGCAGGCCTTACTCCAGCTCCGGTAACAACTTTTCCATGCTGGATATGGTCGAAGCCGATCACCTCGACAATGTCGCCCTCAGCGCTTAAGTGCAATGCTTTCAGCGAATTACTGCCTATATCTATCGCCCAAACCGCATTGGATTTCGACGCCATAACAAATCTCCCATGTAGTTTTTAATCCATACCTATGAGTCCTGTTATCTATGAACTACCAACTATGGACTCAATCAGCTTGTAAATCCTTTTGAACAGATATATTATACCTTATTATGAGAACTTTTTCCATAAATACTCTTGGCTGCAAAGTCAACCAATACGAAAGTCAGCAGGTTCGCCAGTGGCTCGAACAACTCGGACTCAGTAAGGCCGAAAAGACCGAAAAATCCGACCTGGCTGTTATCAATACCTGTTGTGTAACTCATACCGCATCAGCAAAAAGCCGTCAACGTATCCGAAAAGCCCAAAAGCTAAATCCTGACGCCGTTATAGTTGTCTCTGGCTGCCTGCCTACGGTACAAATCGGCGAACTAAGCAATCTGGGTGAAAAAGTCCTTCTTATTAATCATCGAGAAAGCCTTGCTGCCACTTTAGCTCAAGTAGTGGGCTCCAAAACCGCTTCCTCCGGTTCCCAAGGCCTTCAATCCAGCAAAAACAACTGGATTAATCAGTCAAAACTGCCACATTTAACCACCTTCAAAGGCCATACCAGGGCCTTTCTAAAGATTCAAGATGGCTGCGACGGATATTGTTCCTACTGTATTGTACCTAAAACACGCCCCTTTGTCCACAGTAAGCCGCTCGAAACTGTTCTCGAAGAGGCGCAAGCACTTGTCACAGCAGGACATAAAGAAATCGTTTTAACCGGAATATTTCTCGGAGCTTATGGCCAAAAAAGCGTCAGACGAAAAAACTGGCCAAGTCAACAAAATGACAAATTGCCCGAATTACTCGATAAAATGGCCAAAATACCAAAACTTGCAAGGATAAGGCTGAGTTCGCTGGAGCCGGCTGACGTAACGCCCCGTTTACTTGATACATTCACCAGAAACCGTAACATCATGCCACATCTGCATTTATCACTTCAGTCAGGTTCAAGTACAATCCTGAAAAAGATGGGCCGACAATACGAAGCCGAAGAATTTAGAGATAAGGTCAAGTCAATTAAATCCCAGCTCGACAGGCCCGCCATAACTACTGATATAATCGTCGGTTTTCCCGGCGAGACCGATGATGATTTTAATCAGACTGTAAATTTGGCCAAAGACATCGGCTTTGCAAAAATGCACATTTTCAGCTTCTCACCACGTAAAGGCACCGCCGCTGCAAATATGCAACATACTGTAGATAATAGGATTATAAAGAAGAGAGTACAAACATTGTACGATTTGAACATAGATTTAGCCTGCAAATTTCGTCAGCAATTTATTGGAGAATTCGCCACGGTTTTAACCGAAAACAGCAATCAGCCTCCCTACGGTCGAAGCGAAAGATATTTTATGGTCTATCTCGAAAAAGAGGCAAAAAAACTGGAAAAAAATCAGCTTATAAGGTTGAAATTGATCCGAAATGCTGAAAATCGTCTGATCGGCAAACTTGACAGCCAAAAAAACGGCTAAAATTTAAGAAAAATTTGGAAATATTCACAAAATATTATATAAAAACGAGTTTTTTTTGACCTTGTTTTAACATCGTACACCTCTGCCACTCCCAACTGCTGCGACCGTATTATCAAAGAGTTACCCATAATATAATTAAATGATTCAATTGAATACCTGTACCAGAATTTGGATAGATAAAAGATGAGTGAAATAAAATTACTCCTGAACGCATACTATGAAGCCCTGCATGACAGGCTGGAAGCAAATAAGGACCTCTTGACCGCGAAAATAGAAAAGTTCCTGCAAGACGAGTTCGCAAACCACGACTTTGGCAGCATCGACCAGGAAAAATTCGATGCATACAGAGATGCCTGTCTGGCCTTTGTCGTTGAACGGATAGAAATGTACAATCCAATCGGCATTCAATACACCTTTGACAGCACCAGAAGAAAGCAGGCTTTCGAGTTGGAGTTACAACTTAACTTCTACGACAGCCGCTCTGAATTCGAGGCTTTAATACAAGCGGCACAAGGCAAACTACAAACACATATTGGCAAGCAAGAATTAAGGGAACTGGCCAAAGAACTTATCAAAGACGTCGGCGCCTTCCCGGATAAAAGCATTATATCTGCTTACCAGAGTGAACCAGCTCTCGGAAAGCTGCCCGACTACATCGTCGCGCGGGCCATCGAAGAAATCATTACATCAACATAAGTTCCGCTTTACATGCATATTGTTCAAAAGCCATCTGTTGATTATGAAAAGCTAATGCGTTATTATTAGAAGCTGGTTTTTATGTGCGATATTATAGACGCCAGCTACGTGAATTACCTATGAAGATAGTTAATAAAGCTATTTTGGCAGTTTCTGTCATCGTTGTCCTGTGTTTAATCCTCGTGACGATGATAATCAACCGGCCTGAACCCGGCGACGAGGAATCCGGAACAGAGCTAACCCAATCACAGGTCGTGATCCCGGACCAAAATAATTGGCCTATGTTTCGCGGCGGACAAAGCCTTCTCGGCACAGCAAGAGGGACTTTACCGGACTCACTTCAGCCTATCTGGAAATTCAAAACAGGCGGAGATATCAAATCATCCCCGGCAATCAACGACGGCCTTGTTTTCATCGGCTCGGCGGACGCGAATGTCTACGCAATCGATTTAGAAAACGGACACAAGGTCTGGGAATATCCGACCGGCGATTTTATTGAGGCCACCCCTCTTGTGGTTAATGGCTGCGTTTTCGTGGGCTCATCAGACAACTTCCTGTATGCACTTGACGCAAAAACCGGCTCGCTTAAGTTCAAATATGAAACGGATAGCCAGATACTTGGAGCCGCCAACTGGACCCGTTCACCTGATGGCCGGAGCACCTGGATACTCCTCGGCAGTTACGATAATATGATGTATTGCCTGGATTCAACAAACGGCCAGTTGATATGGAAATATGAAACAGATAACTATATAAACGGCTCACCCGCAGTTGGCGAGGGTATTGTTGCCTTCGGCGGCTGTGACGCACAGATTCATGTGGTGTCCCTGACTGACGGCAGCATGATTAAGAAAATTGATACCGGCTCATACATCGCCGCTTCTGCTGCAATCTTCGAAGGGCGGATTTATGTAGGCAATTACGACAATGTGTTTATCTGCGCAGATATTGCTTCAGGCAAAATCCTGTGGAAATATACCGGCGCAGAAGCTCCGTTTTTTTCCTCGCCCGCAGTTAACCGGGACGTCATTGTGCTCGGATGCCGGGATAATCGTGTGCATTGCATTGGCCGCGATGACGGAAAGCCACTCTGGACATTTCAGACGCTCGGCGAAGTTGACAGTTCTCCTGTTATCTGTGGAGACAAAGTCATTGTCGGCTCAGAAGATGGTCGGCTTTATATGATAAGGCTATCCGATGGCAGCAAAGTTTGGTCGTACGAGATTGGCCAGCCTGTTACTTCTTCGCCGGCTATTGCTAACGGAATGGTTATTGTCGGCAGCAATGACGGCTATTTGTATGCGTTTACTGCTCAGCAATAGAACCGGAGTGCAGATTTATGAGAGTTGTTCATATTACACCAGGCACGGGAGATAGCTTCTATTGTGAAAATTGTGTACGCGATGCTGCCCTGGTTTCAGCGATGCGCAATCTGGGCCACGATGTCTTAATCATTCCTATGTATTTACCGATGCAAGGTGATAAAAATGAGCCGGTATGCAACGCACCAATTTTTTTCGGTGGGATCAACGTGTACCTTCAGCAGAAATCTGCGATTTTTCGAAAGACACCTCGCTGGCTCGACCGTATCTTTGACTCACCGAAACTCCTTGGCTGGCTGGCCCGAAAATCTAATATGACAAGTGCCGCCGATTTGGCGGAAACCACAATATCGATGTTGCGTGGAGAACAAGGCCGACAGGTAAAGGAACTAAACCGCCTCATCGAATGGCTGGACTCACAGGATAACAGGCCCGACGTCGTGTGCCTGTCCAATATCCTGCTAACAGGGCTGGCCGGAAGTATCAAGGCAAAGCTCGGTGTACCCATTGTATGTCTGCTTCAGGATGAAGATGACTTTCTGGATGGGTTGGCACCGCCGTATTCGAAGCAGGCCTGGCAAATGATTGCAGAGCGTTCGAGGGATGTTGACACATTTATCGCTGTCAGTAAATATTTTGCAACTGTTATGCAGCAAAGACTGGAGCTGAGCGCCGATCGAGTGCATGTCGTGCATTCGGGTATTTCGTTGGATGGTTACGAATCGCGACAAGCAGGACCTAAGATACCAACGATCGGTTATCTTTCACGGATGTGTCCTGACAGAGGCTTGGATACGTTAGTCGATGCTTTTGTTATACTTAAGAGCAATAAGAACCTGAAGAAAGCCAGGCTTCGGATAGCAGGTGGTAAGGTAAGGCATGACGAAACATTTATAAATCGTATTCGGCAAAAGCTTGCCTCTTGTGGTTTTATAGATGATGTCCAGTTTCTGCCGAGTTTCGATCGCGATACCAAGCTCATGTTTTTCCAATCACTTTCTTTGTTGTCGGTGCCGGAAAAGCGGCCAATCGCTTATGGGTTGTACGTGCTTGAAGCTCTTGCGGCAGGTGTGCCGGTAGTAGAGCCCAAAAGTGGTGCATTTCCTGAATTATTGGATATGACCGGCGGTGGTGTATTATTTGAGCCAAATAATGCTGAGGCCCTGGCCGCTGCAATGCAGCCTTTACTGCTTGACCCTGAATATGCACGAAAATTGGGGAAACAAGGCAGAGAACAAGTTATTCAAAAATTCAATGTAGAGCAAACAGCTAAAGATTTGATGCGTATATATCAGGTAACTGTGGAGCAGTTTCCATAGAAAATAACAATGCTTGAACTTATTAAAGTATCAAAAATTTATGAGTCACCGGGAAATACTCTCGGCCTCTGTGTCTTGAAGGATATAACATTAAAGGTCCGTAAAGGCCGATCCACCGCAATAGTCGGTCCCTCCGGTTGCGGGAAGAGCACGTTGCTTAATATCATTGGTGCCCTGGACCGCCCCACTGCAGGCCGAGTTTTGTTTGACGGTAAGGACCTCGCCCGGATGGATGATACTGAACTTGCTCGAATCCGCAACAGCGAAATCGGTTTCGTTTTTCAGTTGCATCATCTTTTACCTCAGTGCACGGTCCTTGAAAATGTAATAGTACCGACCCTTGCCGAAAAAAACCGCTTCCCGAGGAATGAGGTTGAGGAAAGAGCAATTAATCTGCTGGAGCGTGTCGGCCTTAAAGATTGGTTGCTTCATCGACCGGGCCAGCTTTCCGGCGGACAGCGCCAGCGGGTAGCGGTTGTCAGGGCTTTGATTAATCAACCCAAGTTACTGCTCGCCGATGAACCCACCGGCTCACTTGATGAGCACGCAGCGCAAAACATAGCTGAACTGCTCGTTGAGCTAAACCAAAGTGAACAGGTTGCATTGATTCTCGCGACACATTCTATCAAACTCGCTGAGCATATGGGCAAGGTATTGGAATTAAGTAACGGCACATTGATAGATAGGACAAACTCGAAATGAGATTGTTAGGACTTGTTAAAAGAAGTCTTGTCTTTTATTGGAGGACGAACCTCGGCGTCCTGCTGGCTGTAATGACCAGCACAGCTATTCTGACAGGTGCCCTGGTTGTCGGCGACTCGGTCCGCCACAGTCTCAGAATGATGATGACAGCCCGGCTGGGCAAAACGCATCTCGCTCTTGTTGCTAACAACCGGTTCTTTACAACCGAACTGGCCGACGAATTGGCACAAAATCTTAACACAATCGCGGCCCCGGTGCTCTATCTGCGCGGTATTGTTGCAAACAACGACGGCACAAAACGTGCAAATAAAATTGAGGTGCTCGGCGTTGACAACCGCTTTTTTAGCCTTGGCCCAGGCAAAAATCCCTTTGGTGACGATTTCAGTGATGGGATTGTCCTTAATGACTCTTTGGCCGCAAGACTTGGCGTTACTATCGGTGATGAGGTCTTACTGCGAATTGAACAGCCGGCTCTTATGTCACGAGATATTCCCATTGCACCGGATTCGGAGTTGTCCCTCGCTTCCCGGCTGGTGGTAAAAGCAGTTGCAGGCCCATCCGAGTTTGGCCACTTCAATCTGCAGGCCAATCAAATTCCCTCGTTGAATGCATTTGTCCCGATTCAATGGCTCCAGGAAAAACTCAGCCGTACTGCACAAGCCAACATCTTGTTAGTCTCTGATACAAACGACGGTCTAACGTCTGAAAGGGCAAATGAAGCTATCAGTAAATCCTGGCAGATTGCCGACTCTGGTCTTGAACTGCGCAAACTGGACCAACAGGACGTCCTCGAACTCCGCAGCAGACGGATATTCATCGACGAGTCCTTAACCAAGGCAGCGCTCAATGCAAAAGACGACGCTGTCGGAATCCTCACATATTTTGTAAATGATTTGCGCTCTGGTGACAGGACAACCCCCTATTCGATGGTGACTGCTATGGGACACTCGCAACATCCGAACAGCATCATTCCCATGGATATGCAGGATAACGAAATCATCACCAACCAATGGCTTGCCGACGATCTTGACGCCGATATAGGCGATTCGCTGGAACTGACCTATTTCGTCGTCAGCCCGATGAGAAAACTCGACCAGAAAAAAACTACTTTCAGGATTCGCCAAATACTGCCTATGGACACTCGGGCAATTGACCCTGAACTGATGCCGGACTTTCCCGGTCTGGCCGATGCAGATAATTGCAGAGATTGGGACACAGGCATTCCGATTGACCTCGACAAGATACGCAAACGCGACGAGGATTATTGGGACAAGTTCCACGGCACACCGAAAGCTTTTATCACTCTCAAGGCCGGCCAGAACATCTGGGCCAACAGGTACGGGAACCTGACAGCCGTACGTTACCCTTTGACCGTTACATCCAGCAACGAAATCAAAGAAAGAATAAATGCAAAAATATTAAAAGCGGTTGATCCTGCTTCATTAGGACTATACTTTCAGCCCATTCGGGCACGCGGCATCAAAGCAAGCAATGAGGCGACTGGCTTCGGGGGGCTTTTCCTGGGCTTTAGCATGTTCCTTATTGTGGCGGCCTTGGGATTGATGAGCCTTCTTTTTATATTTGGCGTCGAGAAACGCAGCGAGCAGGTTGGAATGTTGCTGGCCGTAGGTTTTCCGCCCAGGTTAGTAAGGCGATTGCTATTCGTTGAAGGTGGGACATTGGCGCTACTTGGCGCAATTGCAGGTACTGCTGCTGGCCTGCTTTATACCAAGGCCATGATTTATGGACTTGCGACTATCTGGCGCGTTGCAGTCAGTGGTTCGGCAATACAGTTTCATGCAAAATCGTCGACATTATTTGTGGGAGCGTTTTCAGCAGTAGCCGTCTCCCTCTTGACGATATGGCTCACTTTGCGTAAGCAGGTGTCCCGACCCGCTCATGAGCTTCTTACTGGGGAATTGAAATGGCAATTTTTCGAAGCCGGGCCTCTCTCAAAACGAAAGATCGGACTATGGATAGCGGTACTCGCAGCAGCTTCGGCGGCAGTGCTCCTGGTTGTTATGAGCACAGGTGAAAGCGGCACTGTAGCGGGAGCGTTTTTTGGAGCAGGAGCTTTGCTTTTGATCACCGGACTTGGTATAACTCAGTTTTTACTGAGAATGCTGAAAGACAGTTGGAGTAAATCTTTGGCGTCACTGGCCGGTCTGGGATTGCGAAACTCAACAAGGCGAAGCGGGCGAAGCCTGGCGGTCGTAGGATTGCTTGCGTGTGGGATTTTTCTGGTCATTGCCGTAGGGGCCAACAGACATGACCCCCAGGCTGATGCCCATAGACGCGACTCGGGTACGGGAGGCTTTGATATATTTGGCGAATCCGCTATCGGAATTTTACATGATTTGAACAGCAAAGCTGGACGTCAATCGATAGGGCTCGATGATAGCGGGCTTGAAAACATCAAGGTCGTCCAGTTGCGCCTCCACGAAGGTGACGATGCGAGCTGTTTCAATTTGAACCGGGCCCAGACACCTTCCCTGTTGGGCCTACAGCCGGAGCAGATTCGAGGTGCCTTCCGGTTCACCGACACAATTGAAGGCGCCGTCAAAGAAGATGGCTGGCAACTACTTAACCGCAATCTGGGTGAGGATGTTGTGCCGGCAATTGGCGATTCTGCGACCATTGTGTGGGCACTTGGCAAATCCGTTGGCGAGGAAATCGAATACACCGATGAAAAGGGCCGAACGTTTCAGTTGCGAATCGTGGGAATGTTGAAGAATTCGATCCTGCAGGGAAATTTAATCATTGCTGAAGACGAGTTTGTCAGGCGTTTCCCTTCAGAAAACGGCTACAGAATGTTCCTTGCCGATACTGCCCCGGAAAGTGCTGATAAGGTAATGGAAATACTTTCTGCCGGATTGACAGATTATGGGCTGGCGTTGACCCCGGCGGCTCAGCGACTGGCTGAGTTTAACGCTGTCGAGAATACATATCTATCGATATTCCAGTTGCTTGGCGGCTTAGGCCTTATTCTTGGCAGCATCGGCCTTGGACTGGTGGTCCTGCGCAACGTACTCGACAGGCGGGGCGAGCTTGCAATGATGCGGGCTGTGGGATTTAATAAAATTGCGCTTAAGCGGATGGTGTTTTATGAGCATGGCGGACTCATGCTGTGTGGCCTGGCCTGCGGGGTTATCGCCGCCCTGGTTGCTGTTGGCCCGGCCTTAAGTTCTGCCGCAGCGCAAGTACCATTTATCTCACTGACACTGATAATCCTTGCTATTGGAATCAGTGGGCTCGTGGCGATATGGATGGCGACGGTATTTGCGCTCAGTGGGAAGTTATTGGATGCGTTAAGGAATGAATAAGTACTAATAGGATACTGGGCGGGGCCCCCCTGATAAGGACACTATGAGAGAATCTGTTATCGCCAGAATAATTCCGGTCGCATTAGTTATAGTGGGCGTGGTATCACTATACCTATGGCTTAAACGCGACGTAGCAGCCCAGCTTACAAATAGCATGCCCCTCCCCAGTAACGTCCAACAAATATCTTCGGATGAAGGGCCAATTAGTGGCGAATTGCTCCAGTTCGATGGCGTACCGGCGGATTTACCAGGTGCCTGGCCGCGATTTAGAGGAGCCAACTTTGATGCCATAAGCACTGAAAAAGTTGACCTTGCACAAACCTGGGATCCGGACGGACCAGCATTGCTCTGGTCTATTGACGTTGGCGAAGGCTATGCCGGTGCGGCAATTCTGGCTGGGAGAGTATTCCTGATGGATTATGACCGCCCAAAACAGGCCGATGCAATTCGATGCCTGTCCCTTGAAGATGGCAAAGATATCTGGCGGTATTCTTATCCTATTAGGATCAAACGCTGGCACGGGATGAGCCGAACAGTGCCCGCTGTGACAGAAAAATATGTTGTGGCATTAGGGCCTAAATGTCACTTAACCTGTCTCGATACAGATACGGGGCAGTTTCGCTGGATGATGAATCTGGTGAGAGACTTTAACGCCACTATGCCCGACTGGTACGCTGGACAGTGTCCACTCATTGACGACGGCAAGGCGATAATTGCCGTCGGCGGTGATGCGCTGATGATGGCAGTGGACTGTGAGACGGGCGAGATTGTATGGAAAAGTCCCAATCCCAACAATTGGTTGATGACGCATTCCTCTATAATACCAGCCGAATTTATGGGCACGCGCATGTATGTTTATTGCGCCAGCGGAGGGGTAGTAGGTATTTCGGCAGAGGATGGAAGCATTTTGTGGGAAATCAATGAGTGGAAGATTCGTATTGCAAATGTTACATCCCCTGTAGTGGTAGGTGATGGATTAATTTTTCTATCGGGTGGATACAAAGCCGGAAGCATGATGCTGCAATTAACCCAGGAAAACGGCACGATAAGCGCACAGCCAACTTTTAGGCTTACGCACGAGGTGTTCGGCTCGGAGCAACAAACCCCTATTTTCTATGATGGACATATTTACGGGATTCGGCCCGATAAGCAATTGATCTGTCTGGACTTGAACGGGCAAGTAGTGTGGACCAGTCCAGGCACCCATCGTTTTGGACCTCGTGGGCTCGGTCCTTATATGATCGCTGGCGGATTGATATATATTATGGATGACGAAGGTACGCTGACACTGGCAAAGGCAAACCCAGCCGGCTATAAGCAGCTTGCTGAAGCGAAAGTGCTGGAAGGACCGGAATCGTGGGGACCTATGGCCATCGCCTCCGGCAGATTGATTTTACGTGATATGAACCGAATGATATGTCTTGATGTCACCGGCCAATAACCAAGGCCGCATTGCAGCCAAGGCTTTTTTCTGTTACAATAAATAGCTTGAAAATTTGAGTGTATAAATCGAGAAGATATCAAAATGAACAAGCGATTAGGAACAACAAATATTAAGATATTAGTAGCTGTTTTTGTTGCCATTGCTATTGCCGTTATTGCTCTCATACGGCTTGATACGACGGGCAAAAAAGGCAGTGGGCTTGGCAAAGAGTTCACCTATGATCTTAAGAACCTGGGCAAAATTGACCCTAATCTGATTCTTTATAAAGGGTCTGTCCGGGCTATCAGCACCGGCTTTACCAATTCCCGCGCTATCGCCCTGGATTCTAAAGGCATTATTTATATAGCCGGCGATAAAGTCATTCGCAAATTTGCTGAAGCCGGCAATTTGCTCGGCGAAACACATGTTGCTGATATGCCGATGTGTCTGACCATAGCCAATGACGACAAGATGTACATTGGATTCAAGGATCACGTGGAAGTCTATGACGGCCAGGGAAAACCGTTAGCAACATGGGAGAACCTGGGTAATGACGCTGTATTGACCAGCATCGCTGTTTCAAACAATGATGTGTTTGTCGCTGATGCAGGCAATCGAATTGTTTACCGTTTCAATACAACCGGAAAGTTAATAAACCGCATCGGCGGCAAAGATAAGGATAAAAACATTCCTGGTTTTTTCGTTCCCAGTCCTCACTTCGACCTTGCAGTTGGTCATGATGGACTGCTGCGGGTGGCCAATCCCGGAAACCATCGAATTGAGGCTTACACATCTGAAGGCGACCTCGAGTTTTCGTGGGGTAAATTTTCAAATGTAAACATCAACAGTTTCTGCGGCTGCTGCAATCCTGTAAACTTTGCCATACTTGCCGATGAAAGTTTTGTCACCTGTGAGAAAGGCCTGATACGCGTCAAGATATATGACCGGGACGGCTCTTTCGCCGGTGTAGTTGCTGGATCCAAACAATTAACCGGCAAAGCCGGCCGCATTTGCAATATTCCCGCAGAGTGTCAGTCAAGAGCTTTTGATGTCGCCGTTGACGCTCACGACCGAATTTTCGTACTGGATACAACTAAGAATATAGTGAGAATATTCACTAAGATTAAGGAAGAATAATGAACAGGCGTTCGGGACAAGTACAAAGCCGCCGACAACTGCTTACAGTAACTTTACGATATGCAGCTTTAGGGCTGCTGGGGACAGCTGGAGCCTCTGTTATTGCCAGGCGACGCAGATTAGTACGAGAGGGTAAATGTATTAACGACGGAGTTTGCCGGGGTTGTTATGTTTTAGGGACGTGCGGACTGCCTCAGGCTTTGTCAGCAAAAGAAGTTTTAACGGGATTAGATGATGGCAGAAAATAAAAACGATATTAACAGACGCCATTTCCTGAGGAACGGTCTCTGGGCGGCATGTTTAACCGGCCTTGGCGCCATCACTGGCGCCCTCAGCAGAAAATGCAGCGCTCAGAATCTCTTCTGGCAAATCGACCCCGAAATATGTATTGCCTGCGGCAACTGTGCCACGTATTGCGTATTGGAAGAATCGGCAGTAAAGTGTGTGCACGCCTACGCAATGTGTGGATACTGTAGAATTTGTTTCGGTTTCTTCGGACCAGAACCTCATGATATCAACGATGCTGCGGAAAATCAACTTTGCCCAACCGGCGCCATTATTCGCAAATACCTGAAAGACGACGACCCCTATTACGAGTACACCATCGACGAACCGCTCTGTATGGGTTGCGGCAAATGTGTCCTGGGCTGTAATACTTTTGGAAATGGTTCACTATTCCTTCAGGTTCGCCACGACCGCTGTTTGAATTGTAATGAGTGTTCAATTGCCGTTGCTTGCCCTTCGGGTGCGTATAAGCGGGTTCCTGCGGACAAACCTTACCTGCTTAAGAGGGCGGACAGCGCTTAATGATACGTTTTGTTTATATCATAGTCGGTATGGCAGTCTTACTGCTTTCATCCGGTATTGCATCGGGATTCGAACGTTTTCCTCCGCCGGATTTCGAAAGTGGCTATGAGCAGCCCAGCCCTACTACTCCTAACCCTCGTCAGGATATTTATGAATATATAGATGCGTTCGTGCTTTTAGCGGTGCTGAGTTTGGCTTCATACCTGGTTTTGAGAAAGCGTAGACGACGGTTAATATTTGTACTGAGTATCCTTTCATTGTTCTATTTCGGCTTCTGGCGAGAGGGTTGCGTCTGTCCGATAGGAGCAATTCAAAATGTCGCCTTGTCTATTTTTGACAGCGACTATGCCGTACCCATTACGGTTATGATTTTTTTCCTGTTGCCGCTTGTATTTACCCTGTTTTTCGGCAGGATTTTCTGTGCAGCCGTATGTCCTCTTGGGGCAATCCAGGATGTGGTACTACTGCGTCCGACCTCCGTACCGGAATGGCTGGAAAGCGGGCTGCGACTGTTTGCCTATGTGTACCTGGCGGCAGCGGTCCTGTTTGCAGCCACCGGCAGCGCTTTTATCATATGCAGATATGACCCGTTTATCTCGTTCTTCCGTTTGAGCGGAGACTTCAACATGTTGATACTCGGTGTTTGCTTTCTGTTCGTAGGCATGTTCATAGGCCGTCCCTACTGCCGCTTTGCGTGTCCCTATGGCATAATCATGAGACAGCTTTCGCGCATCTCGAAATGGCGCGTTGCCATTACTCCTGATGACTGTATAAAGTGCAGACTCTGCGAAGATTCGTGCCCATTTGGTGCTATCAGAGCCCCTACAGAAGACTGGTCGCCGCAGGATTATAACAAAAACAAGAAACTGCTTGTGGTTCTAATTCTTCTTTTACCTGTATTAGTGTTCTCATGTGGATGGATTGGCTTCGCCCTTCGACCGGTAACATCCCGAATGCACGCGACAGTCAGGCTTGCTGACGGCATATATCTGGAAGAAACCGGCCAGGCACAAGAAACAACAGACACCAGTTCAGCATTTAGAGCAACCGGAAAGGAAGTCCAAGATCTTTATGCCGAGGCTTTGGACATTCAGGCCGAGTTTGGGCTGGGAGGCTGGATTTTTGGAGGATTTGTCGGTTTGGTCATCGCTCTAAAGCTTATTGTCCTGTCTCTCAGACGCCAAAGGACCGATTACGAGGCCGGCAGGGCAGGCTGTCTGGCGTGTGGCCGATGTTTTGAATATTGTCCCAAAGAACACACTAAGCGAAAACTCGCCAAAGAAACGATTGACAAAAGCTAATGAAAACTCAGATTGACGACACTTACAAGAAAACTCCCGGGAATACCGAGGCGACAAGCCAATGGTATCACACCGCGGTTGCCACCGCAGTTATCGGTGGAGTATTTTCTCTTATCATTCTTGAAGTTATGCTTTTCAATTACTTTCAGAGAACCGTAGCCGAACCTAAGCGAGCTGAGAAGTTAGATGCCCTCAAAATACAACTTCAACAAGAGCCCGATGACCAACAGCTTATATTTCAGGTTCTGGAACTGGATCCTCAGAGCGACGTTGACCCCAACCGAGTAAAAGAGCTGGAGGTTATCCAGGCAGAAATCCGTAACAATCCTGATGATAAGCAGCTCTTGCCCCGGATTCGACAGCTCTATCTTCAGATTAAACAGGACAGAATTCGCCAATTGGACCTGCAAATCAGACAGGTAAGGATGCGCAGGTGGGATTTGTCTCAAAAAGGCAGTTACCTGCTTCTTGGCAGCGTGGTGGTATTATTGATAGGTGTCAAATCCGCATACGCTTACAGAAAGAAGCTGCCGGCACCCCAACCGGCCCCTGACAAGCGCAAAGAACAGGCCCGCAAAGCAATGCAAGCTCGGTGGGCCGTAACCGTTGGCTTAATTACGTTCGGCTTAACAGCGCTATTTCTAACAACCAGGCCCTGGATCGATTTCAGTGCAGCCGACATGCAGGCTACTTCTTATCCTTCGACCGAGGAGATTAGAAAGAATTGGCCTCGTTTTCGCGGGCCCGGCGGACTCGGAATAAGTGCCTATACAAATGTCCCTGCAAGTTGGAATGGAAAGACTGGTGAAGCCATTTTATGGAAAAGCAAGGTGCCGCTGCCAGGGCACAATTCACCAATAGTCTGGGAGGACCGCGTTTTTGTCACCGGGGCCGACCCCAACAATCGTGAAGTGTACTGTTTTGATGCACTTTCGGGCAAGCTTCTGTGGAAACGTGGCGTGACAGGCAGTACCAAACCGATTGAAGTGATGGATGATGGGGGCCCTGGTTATGCCGCACCCACCGCCGTGACGGATGGTCGCCGGATTTGCGCCATTTTTCCAACAGGGGATGTTGGCTGTTTTGATTTCGATGGCAAGAATCTCTGGACACGAAATTTAGGCATCCCTGACAGTGGATATGGACATGCGACTTCACTTGCGATGTATCGAAATCTACTATTGATTCAATATGACCAGGGAGGCGCCGAAGACGAAATATCGAAGTTAATAGCCTTAGATACGTTTACTGGCCGTACTGTCTGGGAAACGAAACGACCCGTCCCAAATTCATGGTCATCGCCCATTGTAGCCGAAATTGGGAATCAACATCAGATAATTACCTGCGCTGATCCCTGGGTTATAGCGTATGAACCCAACGGCGCAGAACTTTGGCGGGCGAAATGCCTGGGTGGTGAAATTGCACCATCTCCAATTTACGCCGCCGGGCGGATATTTGCCATAGAACCCTATGCTACACTCATTGCCATAAAGCCGGACGGCCGCGGAGACGTTACTAAAACCCATATCGACTGGAGCATTGATGAAAACACGCCGGATACATCTTCTCCGGTCGGTAATGACAAATTCATATTTCTGCTGACAACAGAAGGAATGCTCACCTGTTACAAAACCGCGGATGGAACAAAGTCATGGGAGCACGAATTTGATTATAATTTTCTCGCGTCCCCAAGCCTCGTCGGAGACCGCCTCTACCTGCTGAGTGAAAAGGGTGTTATGCTTATCGCTGAGATCAGCACAGAATATAAGGAAGTGGCCAAATGCGAGCTTGGTGAGGATTGTTTTGCCACACCGGCCTTTATGGATGGCCGTATCTATATCCGAGGGATGGAGAATCTGTACTGCATAGGAGAGGAGGAAGCTCCCAAACAACCTTAGATTGTGTTTGTGGAACCCGGGAATAACTGATGGTTGAGTTGGATTTGACATTTGTAACCCAGACGGTAGAGAGAATCGGCAACGGACCAGAAAACACCCTTGCGATTTTGCAGGCCATACAGGAACATTTTGGCTACCTGCCCACCGAAGCACTTGAGCGAGTTTGTAGTTTGACAGAAATAACGCCTGCATCCATCGCCGGTGTTTCCACTTTCTACAGCCAGTTCAGACACCGCCCGGCCGGTCGGCATATGATTAAGATCTGCATCGGTACCGCCTGCCACGTCAAAGGCGGCCAGCAGATTTACGATACCTTTCAACGCAACCTCGGCATACCGGACAGCGAGGATACCGACCCACAAGAATTGTTCACTATCGAAAAAGTCGCCTGCCTGGGATGTTGTATGCTTGCCCCGGCGATACAAATTGATGATATTACATACGGACACTTAACTTTAGACAAAGTCCCCATTGTGCTCAGGGACTTCCTCGAACAACAAAAAGCCCAGGCACAACAGGCCGATGATGGGGCATACATAAAAAGCAATGGAATCCTCGGTGAAATCCGGATATGCCTTGACTCCAGTTGTGTCGCCGTCGGAAGTACCAAAGTATACGACGCATTAAAGAAGGCCGTAAAAGAAACCGGCGCTGGCGCCGTCGTCAAAAGTGTCGGCTGTTCGGGAATGTCGTTCCTGGCTCCACTGGTCGAAGTCGTCATCGCTGACGGGCCTTCATTTCGCTATGCACAAGTCACGCCCGACAACGCAAGGGCCATTGTACTCAGGCACTTCAATCCCAAACAGATTACCCGGAAAATCAGAAACACCATTTCCACAATGCTGGACAAGATACTTACCGACAAGGCATGGGAGCCGGTAACACGTTATTCAATAGACGTGCGGGATCAACGTGTTGCTGATTTTCTGGACAAGCAAAAGCATATTGCTACTGAGCACTGCGGCGTCATTGATCCGGTCGACCTTGATGAATACGTGCGAAATGACGGATTCAAAGCGCTGAAAAAGAGTGTGAATGAGTTAAGCCCTGAGCAGATTATTGCCGAAATAGGGCTCGCCGGGCTACGCGGAAGGGGCGGTGCCGGTTTTCCAACACACCTCAAGTGGTCTGCTGTGCTCAATAGAAAATCGGCAAAGAAATATGTGGTTTGTAACGGTGATGAGGGCGACCCCGGCGCCTTTATGGACCGGATGCTGATGGAGTCTTATCCATATCGCATTATCGAAGGCGCAGCAATAGCTGCATATTCGGTAGGCGCCGACCAGGGTTATTTTTACATTCGCGCAGAGTACCCGCTTGCAATAAAGCGAATGAGCGAGGCGATAAACAACTGCCTAAAGCGTGGTTTTCTTGGTGACAATATCATGGGTAGCGGATTTTCACTTCAACTCGAAATTTCCGCCGGGGCAGGTGCGTTCGTGTGCGGTGAAGAAACCGCACTTATGGCCAGTATAGAAGGACGGCGCGGTATGCCCCGGCTGCGCCCGCCATACCCGGCAGTAAGCGGGCTATGGGATCAGCCTACCCTCATTAACAATGTGGAAACCTTTGCAGCCGTTCCATGGATTATGCGAAACGGCGCGGATGCATTTGCTCAACTTGGAACCAGCAACAGTAAGGGGACAAAGGTCTTTGCGCTGGCCGGCAAAATAGCCAGGGGAGGCCTTATAGAAGTGCCAATGGGTATTTCCATAAAGGAAGTTATAGAAGATATAGGTGGAGGGATTGACGGGGGACTGCGATTTAAGGCGGTGCAGGTTGGAGGGCCATCCGGAGGGTGTGTGCCCGCGAAGCTGTCGCATATTTCTGTGGACTATGAAACGCTCAAAGATGTTGGTGCGATGATGGGCTCCGGCGGTTTGGTAGTACTGGATGAATCAGACTGCATGGTTGATATCGCACGCTATTTCCTGGAGTTTACACAAAATCAGTCTTGCGGCAAATGCACTTTCTGCAGAATAGGGACCCGGCGCATGCTGGATATTCTCGAAAGGCTCTGTGCCGGAGAGGGCAAAAAGACAGACATCGACGAGCTGGAACACCTGGCCCAAATGATTCGGAATACAAGTATCTGCGGACTTGGCGGAACCGCACCAAATCCCGTTCTTTCAACTATAAAATACTTCCGCGACGAGTACGAGGCACATCTTGACCGACGTTGCCCTGCCGGCAGATGCAGGGCACTGATTACATATTCGGTAACGGACGACTGCATTGGCTGCACTTTGTGCGCGCAGCATTGCCCGGCTGACGCCATTGAAATGAAGCCATACGAAAAACATGAAATCGACCCGGACAAATGTATCCGTTGCGGGTCATGCAAGAGTGTATGCCCGGCAGAGGCGATTAAAATCGAGTAATAATGTCAAAACTGACTATAGACAATCATCAGGTTGAAGTAGATGACGGCGCTACGATTCTTGACGCCGCAGAAAAGCTGGGAATTGAAATTCCCACGATGTGTTTCCTGAGAGGATACAAGGCTTCGACAAGTTGTATGCTGTGTGTCGTAAAAATCAATGGTTCGGATAAACTGCTTCCTGCCTGTGGAACCATCGCACAGGATGGCATGACAGTTGAAAGCGAGTCAGACCAAATCCGTCAGGCCAGAAAAGCAGCACTGGAATTACTGCTCAGCGACCATGCCGGTGATTGCATTGGCCCATGTCAAGTTGCCTGTTCTGCTCACATGAACATTCCATTGATGATTCGGCAAATCGCCGCCGGCAAGCTTCGTGATGCAATTGTAACGGTTAAAAAAGATATCGCCTTGCCCGCAGTTCTCGGCCGTATTTGTCCAAAGCCTTGTGAACAAGTATGCAGAAGGGCCACCTTTGATAAAGCAGTCTCGATTTGTCTCTTGAAAAGATATGTCGCCGACGTCGACTTGCAATCTGATAATCCATATTTGCCCGCTTGTAAACAAAGCCAGAACAAACGCGTAGCCATTATTGGAGCTGGACCGACAGGATTAGCGGCTGCTTATTATCTGCAAATAGATGGTTATAGTTGCAAGATTTTTGACGACCACGAAAATCCTGGCGGTATGCTGCGATACGGCGTTTTGCAAGAGAAGCTTCCGATAGACATACTTGATGCTGAAATTAATTTGATTGAGAAACTCGGCATGATATTTAAAGGACAAACGCAAATAGGTGCAGCGTTATCGATGAAAGATTTGCAAAAAGACTTTGACGCCGTACTTGTCGCGATTGGCCAGCCAAAGCCCGGTGACGCCGAGTCAATGGGGCTCAAGACAACCTCTAATGGCATCGAAATAAACAGAAAAACTTATGAAACAAATCTGCCGGGCGTATTTGCAGCCGGTGCTGCTGTTCGCAAAAGCAAACTCGCAGTCAGGGCCGTCGCGGACGGAAAGGAAGCAGCGGCAGCTATCGGCCAATTCTTGTCAGGCCAGCCGGTAACAGGATCACCTTATGTTTTTAACAATCGCATTGGCAAGCTCGTAGATGGTGAGATTGAAAGATTTATGGCCGATGCCGGCAAATCCGAGCGCCTCACCCCTTCGCCGGAAGGTTCAGGATTCACAGATGACCAGGCCAATGATGAAGCGGCTCGCTGCATGCATTGTGACTGCCGAAAACCCATAAGCTGTAAACTAAGGCAATATGCCCGCCAATATGGAGCCAAACCAAACCGATACAAGGGCCCGCGACGCTTGTTTGTCCAGCACCTACAGCACCCGGGCCTAATCTATGAATCCGGCAAGTGCATAAGCTGCGGACTTTGTATACAGATTGCTTCGCAGGCTGGCGAATCACTTGGCTTGACATTTGTTGGCCGCGGCTTTGACGTACGCGTCACAGTGCCTTTTGACCACTCAATTGCCGAAGGTCTAAAGCTCGCAGCAAACCAATGTGTAGAAGCTTGCCCAACCGGGGCACTTTCATTCAGGAAAAAAACCTGATACTACTGTACCTTTCGGATCGAATCCTGCTTTTTGCTGAACTAATGAGGTTATTCCACAGCAATTAATCCTCTCCCGTCTCGATATTAGTGGGCCGATTATACACTATATTATTAGAATTAGAAAGGCATATAATAATTGAGCAAAAAATAAGATTGACATTCGAATCAAAATTGTATACAAGAATAGTTGCTAAAACTTATTGTTCATTTTGGAGGTATATTATGGAATTTCGAAGGGTAGTCAAAGATTACGTGCTAATGCTGGTTTTTAGCTTCGCGGCTGGTGCAATTGGCCTCGGCTATTTTGCCACCGCTCAGGCAGCAGACTGGCCTAACTGGCGTGGACCAAATCACAACGGCATATCAAAAGAAACAGGATGGAATGCTGACTGGCCCGAGGCTGGACCGAAAGTGCTGTGGGAAAAAACGCTCGGAACAGGATTTGCCTCAATGTCGGTAAGTAAAGGCCGCGTCTACGCAATGGGCAACATCAAGGATAATGATATACTCTATTGCCTCGATGCCGATACCGGCAAAGAAATATGGAAAAAATCCTACCCATGCCCGTTATTCAAGAAAAACCATGAAGGCGGCCCCTGCGCAACACCAACAATAAGCGGTGACTCAGTTTACACCTAGCAAAAATGGCGACGCGATACGCTTCAAGATAGCATCGGGCGAGATAGTCTGGCACAAGAAGCTGAACGAGGACTTGGGCTATAAGCACCCTAAATGGCACTTTGCCAGCTCAGCTTTTGTAGTCGATAACCTGGTCATTCTTAACGCCGGCTCTTATGGTATTGCCCTAAATAAAGCCGATGGCAGTATAATATGGGAAAACGGTAAAGACCCGGCTGCATATTCTACTGCCGTACCTTTCACTATGGACGGCAAAAAATGCATCGCATTATTTACAGCCAAGGAAATGGTGGCATTAATTCCAAAAACAGGAAAAATCCTCTGGAAGATACCCTGGAAAACCAGCTACGACGTCAACGCCGCAGATGCTATTATCCAGGGCAACAAGATATTCCTCTCTTCAGGATATAACAAGGGCTGCGCAGTTTACACTTTCGGATCTTCCGATTTCACCCAAGATTGGATAAACAAAAAAATGCGAAACCATTTCAACAGTTGCGTCCTCTGGAAGGGATATATTTACGGCGTCGATGATGGTAAATCCATAACATGTCTGGACTTCAAGACCGGAGAGGTGAAGTGGACGCAAAGCGGATTTGGCAAAGGAAGCCTTATGCTCGCCGATGGAAAGCTCATTATCCTAAGTGACAAAGGAAAGCTGGCGATTGCAGAGGCCTCCCAGACAGAATATAAGGAACTCGCGTCGGCCCAGATTTTGCCCAAAAAAAAGTGCTGGACCGTACCCGTCCTGGCTAACGGCAGAATCTACGCACGCAACAATCCCGATGGACAGCTCGTTTGTGTTGATGTCAGCGGTAAATAGTAAAATGCTCTCAGAACGGATTTGTTGAAATTACCGGGATAATTATCAGCATAGATTTTCTGTACAAAGATGGCCTTATAGTCTTTTCCTCTGGAGGTTTGTGGCGATGGTAAGAACAACTAAGCAATGTTTGTTCACTTCAATCTCTCGTATCGCATTATCTCTTACCCTGTTCAGCTTCTATAACTCCTCTGAGGCGGCCGACTGGCCCCAGTGGCGAGGTCCTGACCGCAATGGCACCTGGAACGAAAAAGACATCGTCAAAAAATTCGCTGCCCCGCAATTATCAATCCGATGGCGAACGAAAATCTCAAACGGTTACAGCGGCCCTACCGTTGCCAAAGGCCGAGTATATATCACCGACCGGATAACTTCTCCGGATCCCAAAGAACGAATCCTCTGTTTTGACGCAAAGACAGGCAAACCAATCTGGTCATATTCCTACGAATGCAAATACAAAAAAGTCGGTTATCCAAATGGCCCACGCGCTGCCGTTGCTATCAATGACAACCGCACCTACTCACTGGGAACTATGGGACATCTGTTTTGCCTCGACGCAGCGACCGGAGACTTCTTGTGGAAAAAAGACTGCGTCACCGAATACAAAATCAAAATGCCAATCTGGGGAATCACCGCCTCGCCCCTTGTTGAAGGTGATTTAGTAATAGCCCAAATTGGCGGCCGGGATGGTGCATGCCTGGTAGCATTCGATAAGGTAACAGGGTCAGAGCGATGGCGAGCATTGGACGACCGTGCCTCGTATTCAGCCCCTATTATGATTGAACAAGCAGGCAAGCGCGTCCTGGTCTGTTGGACCGGCGATAGTGTAACAGGTCTCAACCCTGTGACTGGTGAACTCTACTGGCAATACCCGTTTAAGCCGTTCCGTATGGTGATTAATGTCCCTACCCCTGTTTTCCACGATGATTATCTTTTCGTCACCAGCTTTTACGACGGCTCTCTCTTACTCAAAGTCAATCCTGATAAGTTGACCGTTGAGAAAGTATGGAGACGCAAAGGTACCAGCGAAAAAGAAACAGACAGCCTGCATTGCATGATATCTACTCCTGTTCTCCAGGGTGATTACATCTACGGAGTGGACAGTTACGGCCAGCTCCGCTGTCTCGAACTTCGCACAGGAGACAGAATCTGGGAAAGCTTTGACGCCGTCCCCAAAAACCGCTGGGCCAACATTCACATGGTAAAAAACCAGGACAATATATGGATGTTCAACGAAAGCGGTGAGCTTATTATCAGCAAACTCTCACCGCGCGGTTTCCATGAAATCAGCCGCGCCAAGCTCATAAAACCGACAAAGGGACAACTTAACAGAGGCGTCTGCTGGTCTCATCCCGCCTTCGCCGACAAACACGTCTACATCAGAAACGACGAAGAGCTCGTCTGTGCAAACCTTTCCGACGAAGATTAAACATCATGCTTACCAGCCTTTAAAATGACTTCTGAATCCAAAAATATCCTTGAAACTGGCCGCTTTTTCGGTTAACTTGTTTTCATAGCTAAAATCAAATTGCCCATCAGACTAATAAATATGAAAAAGGAGGCAGTCAATGAATCGTCGCACATTTCTTAAACAAAGCACAGCCCTTGGAACCGGACTCACCATTCTAAAATCAGGAATCCTGAAAGCCGGAAATTCGCCGAACGAAAAACTCAACATTGCCGTCATCGGCGTTGCTGGTCGAGGCGGCTCAAACCTCAACAACGTCAAAAGCGAGAACATCGTCGCCCTATGCGACGTCAACGCCAAAAACCTCGCCAAAGCCGCCAATCAGTTCCCAAGGGCCAAAACATATTCGGACTGGCGAAAGTGCCTCGAACAGAAGGACATCGACGCCGTCGTCTGCTCCACCACCGACCATACACACGCATTCGTCAATGTCTGGGCGATGAACCGCGGCAAGCACGTCTACTGTGAAAAGCCCCTGGCAAACTCGGTCCAGGAGGCACACATGGTCCGCCAGGCTTACCTAAAGAACAAAAACAAACTCGCAACACAGATGGGTACACAGATACACGCTTCGGACAATTACCGCCGAATGGTCGAACTGGTGCGGGGCGGCGCGATTGGTACCGTCAAGGAAGCTCGCGTCTGGTGCGGCCGCACACCGAAAGGCGGCAGCTACTTCCCCGAAGTTAAACCCGTACCCGACCATATCAACTGGGACCTCTGGATAGGCCCATCGCCATACCATCCCTACAATCCGGGCTACTTCGGCGGGTGCCTCGCATGGAACCGCTTCTGGGACTTCGGCAGTGGACAAATCGGCGACATGGGCAGCCACATGATGGATATGGCATACTGGGCACTCGACCTCAAGCTCCCCACGAGTTGTGAGGCAGCCGGCACACCCGTCAACACAGACACATGTCCCCAGTGGCTCACTGCCGAATGGGACCACCCCGCAAATGACTGGCGCCCGGCCGTAAAGGTTTATTGGTACGATGGCACTAAAAAACCCGGAATGCCATCAGAAGCATTCAACCGAGAAAAGCTCTTCAAGGGCGTCATCTTCAAAGGAGACAAGGGCTGGCTGGTAGCTGACTATGGCTGGCGAATTCTTATGCTAAGAGGTGATATGACACATTACGAATCGCCAAAATCCGGGGATTTGATTCCGCCTTCGCCCGGCCACCACAACGAATGGATCATCGGCTGCAAAACAGGAAAGCCAACGCTCTGCAATTTCGATTATTCCGGTGCGCTCATCGAGAGCAACATGCTGGCACTGGCCGCATATCGCGTCGGCAAAAAACTCGAGTACAACGCCAAAAACATGAAAGCCACAAACTGCCCAGAGGCCGACAAGTACATTAGAAAAACGTACCGCAAAGGCTGGGTCTTGAACGGCTAACACGTTAAAGCAGTAATGCGTTAGAACCAAATGGCAGTCAGCCGGTAGTGAGAAGCTTCTCGACGCTGTCACTGGATTTGTACGCTTCGATATCCAGCGCCTGTATCTTCAACTGCCATGGCAGTTCCTCTATAGCTATATACGCCTTGCTGAGCAGGGCCGGCTTATTTCAGGTAGAAGCCCTACAAAGACGCAAAGGGATACCAGATGCAACAGACAGTAAAAATAATCCAAACACTTTTCATCTGTCTGGCTACCGTCGCCCTTTGCACTCAAGAGTCTATGGGCCGGCCCAAAATCGAAATAAAATCATCAGCAAAGAAGGTGGGCAAATACGAAAAGCTCGAAATGCTCATCCGGGTAGATACCAACTACGACAATCCCTTCGATCCCGACCAGGTCGATTTAATGGTGCTGTTGAAGACTCCAACCGGCATACAAATCTCACTGCCAGCCTTTTTCTGCCAGGACTACGAACGACGCAAACTCGACCAGGGACGCAGCAAAGCCAATTGGTACTATCCCATCGGCCGAGGCTCATGGAAGGCACGATTTGCTCCTTCCCAAACCGGTACTTATTCAGCAACCGCAATACTCAAGGACAATAAAGGTACAATCCATTCAGATACCGTAAAGTTCGACTGCACACCTTCATCGAAAAAAGGCTTCATCCGGTCAGGTCGCAAAGATCCTCATTTTCTCGAATTTACCGAAGGCGATCCCTTCTTTGCTATCGGCCAAAACCTCGCTTTCATCGGAGAAGGCCAATATGTAAATCTTACTAAGGCAGAACATATTTTCGAAAAGCTCTCAAGCAACGGCGCCAACTTCCTGAGAATCTGGACGTGCTGCAAGGATTGGGCAATGGCCATTGAGGCAAGAAAAAGTGCCTGGGATCGATCATGGCACCGGAGAAAAATCATTGTCTCGGTACCCGGCAGCGAAAATGATCCAAGCCCCCGTAAGTGCGTCAAACTCGAAGGCAACGACGGCACTTCAATAGACATCTCGCCCTCACATCCGGTAGCTTTGCGCCCCGGCACAAGCTACGTCTTCACCGGCCAATTCATGTCCGACGGCCCTACCGCCCTGCTACTCAACCTCTCACACGCCAATGGCCAACAAACCTTTGACGCACCCCCGAAAGGCAACTGGCAAAAATTTAAGACAGAGTTTACCACTGCCCAAAATGATTTCTGGCTCCCAAGGCTCAACCTCAGCCTCGTCGGCTCAGGTGCGATCTGGCTCGGCAAACTGTCACTCAAAGAAGCCGCTGGAGGAGCGGAACTGCTCTGGGAAGCCGACGTAAATCGCCCCATAAGGGGTGTCTACAACCAGCTCGATTGCTTCATGCTCGATAAGCTCATCGAATCAGCCGAGCAAAACGGCATCTACCTGATGTTGTGTCTCATCACCAGAGACCTGTATATGAAGTCTCTCTCCGATGACAAAAGTCCCGAGTATCAGCAGGCCGTCAGCGATGCCAAAAAGTTTATGCGCTACGCCGTCGCACGATGGGGTTATTCCACTAACGTAGCTGCCTGGGAATATTTCAATGAGATCGATCCGGGCCTGCCAACCGACCGTTTCTACACCGAAGTCGGCAACTATCTCCAGCAAATCGACGTCTACCATCATTTGCGCACAACCAGCACCTGGCACCCTTCAGCGAAAGACTGCCGTCACTCCAACCTGGATATCGGCCAGTTGCACCATTATATGCGCCCGGTGACAAAAGAAGACTACAAAGACGAAGTCGCCGTAATTATCGACAAAACTGCGTTTCTAAGAAAACATGCCCCGAGCAAGCCGGTCCTGATTGGTGAATTCGGCCTGGCCACTCCGAAATGGGGGCTCAGCGATTACATGAAACAGGACAGCAGTGGTGTACATTTCCATAACTCGCTTTGGGCCTCGGCTTTCGCCGGCGCTTCGGGGACAGCGATGTTCTGGTGGTGGGACCAGCTCGATAGGCAGGAAGCTTATAGCCACTATAAACCACTCGCCGATTTTCTCGCCGGTGTTTCCTTTGCCGGCCTGCGCGATCTCAGCGCTGCTGTATCCGACAAGCAGCTTCGCATGCTTGGCTACCAGGGAAGCGACAGTGCATACCTATGGCTTTCCAATCCACAGGCTGCCTGGTGGAATATGGTTATTGAAAAACAACAACCGAAGCAAATCATAGGCACCACAATTACGATACAGGGCCTCCAGCCAGGTACTTACAATATCGAATGGTGGAATACACACGAAGGTTCTATAATCCAAAAGCAGCTACTTTCATTCACGGCAGACACATTAAAAATTTCTGTTCCCCTCTTCAGCCGGGACATCGCTTGTAAAATCAGACGCTGAAGGTTTTATTTCAATAACAGATCTTTATAGTCAGCACAGAACTTCTTTCTTTTACATTCTCTACAATGTTCACCCATCCAGATTTTGTCGAACTGATCCATTACCTTACTGACAATATCTTTGTCATCAGTAATAATACCAGCTTCAAAATTTCTTTTGTCGGCACTCTTTGCCCCCACACCTGCACCAGTAAGATTTGCACTTCCTGTATATGCAAATTCACCATCAATTATCACAGATTTTAAATGAACCCTCGGACATAAGATTCTTTCGATACCATCTATTAGATTTGGATACCTGTCAAAATCCCTTCTAAAAAGCTTTCCCGGCTCTTTCGCGTGAAGTAATCTTATCTCAATATGCTTGGCGACCAAATCAGAGAGCACTTCCAAAAAAGGCACCATTTTCCCGTGCTTATCCACGTGCAGGTCCTTTAGATCGGCAGTTGCCAGCCAAAGAAACCTCCTGGTCTTGGGGATATGTTCACAAATGACTTTTTCATATATCTTTCTGTCTGTAATAAATTCAAGCATAGTGGAAAACCATCTAAGAAAATCTTCAGTTGTGCTCTACCGTTGAGCTATATCGGCATTTACGTCGGATATAATACTGATCATTGCCTGGTTCGTAAAGAGGCAACATCGGGTCAATTAAAAGGCGCCACGAACGATTTTTTTCGTCCCGTTCGTGGAAAGAGAACAAAGGACCGAGGGCAAAGATCTGACATCGGACTGCTGTTCCACCCCTCTGGGCGGAGGTGAAATTGGCTTTGATTGGGTTCGTTTTGGGTTCGTTTTGGGTTCGTTTTCACCAAGTGTCCAATTGGGTTTATTTTCATAATCCTTTGTTAATACTTTATTTACGTTCATTTGGGCTTTCGGTAAATTGGGTTCGTTTTGCATAATTAAGGTAATAATTGGTTGGCAAATTGGGCTGGATAGGTGGTTTGTTCATCGGCGGCGTTGGGATTATCCAGATTTCGTATGAGGCGCAGTCTCTGAAGCTCGAATATCGTTTTGTAGAGGCTGTTCTCAATTCGGCGTTCATACATAAGGAGGTGGTCGAGAACCCTTGCATGTGAGAAATCCTTTATTGCCAAACGGCCAAGTGCCAGATCAGGAGACGGGGCGGACTGGGCGGTCTGCGATTGGTCGCGGCCTTTGAAAAGCAGGGATTGGGTGAGTTTAATTAGTGGGCTGGAGGTATTACGCTCGTTCAGGGCATCTATTGTTTGGTTCTGGATTCGACCAACCCGTTTTAGCCGCCATGAAAGAGTGACAATGCGTTCTGAAAGCATGGATTCCATAGGGCTGTCGGGGGCCAGCTCGCTTAGTATGCGGTCTCGGTAGAGGTCGAAGTCTGCCTGGTTTTCTGAGCTGATTACGGTCTGACTGGCAAAAAGGCCGTGTTTGACGGAGTTCTGTGAGGCTGCGGCCTTTCCTTGGCGGCTGCATGGGCCGGTCGATTTTTGGGCGTTTAGTCGATTTGCGAGTGTTTGGGCTTCGGTAGCCATGATAAGTCCTCCGAATTTACGATTGACGATGGACGATTGACGATTCAGTAACGATTATTTTTGACCTGGGCCTTCTGGCCCTAAGACCTTGCTGCGCTGCAGCTTACGACGTGCGGTTCTCCGCTTTAAATCCAGCCACAGAGACCACAGATTTCACAGAGAAGTCCTATGGCTAAAGACTACGAACCAACAACTATAGACTAAACATGTCTACATGTTGTAATTATACCAAACTTCACCGGAATGTTCAATGAAAATCTAACTATTTTCACAAAAAAAATGGAAATAATTTACCGCAGAGATCGCTGAGAACGCAGAGAGTTTTTTTACCACGAAGGCACGAAGAACACGAAGAAATATTTAATCGCGGATTACGCTGATTCACACCGATTTTGTTTTGGCCAGCTTGGTGCTCTTGGCAGGATTTGCTTGTAAAGTGAACTTTGTCGCAAATACCTGCCTTCGTCCACCGGGCAGCTTAATGCTGCCCACTTATTATTAAGCTGGCTGTTTATTAGAGGTGGATTAAATGGATAAGAACCATAATAATTCTGTCTTTCTTATCAAAAACGGCTAAAAAAGTGCTTTATAAGCACATAAATAGCTGGATCCCTGCCAAAAGGGTCCCTGTCTACAACTTACAGGGATTCGGATTCGGGCAGGCAGATTTCACGGATTTTGTTTTTGACCCCTGTCTACGGCGTACGGGGGCAGGCGGGAAGTGCGGGTTTTTAGTTTATTGAATTATTCTGTCCTTAGTTTTCACAGTTTTCACCTAACAACAAAACAAAAACGGTTTTCACTCAAGCTGCAATATGTTGTAAATAAATGCCTTAATTCGCTCAAGCCAACCGAATTCACCAAAAATATCGACCAGTACTGCAACAATGAGACCGGCAATAATAGAAACAATAAGAGTCCAAATAAAATGCGACGTTTTCTTGAATATCCAGCCGGTTATCCTCTTAATTATCTGGCATTTATCAGGAGCATTATTCCCCTCTGCTCCTGCTGGCTTTTTGGATGATCCAGATAGAAACTCTTTTTCAAGTTGCTTCACAAGATTCCGAAATTTTCCCGCAAAGTTGGATATTTCTAATACAAAAATGCTAACCTTAAAAGCATGGTCGTGTTTAATCGCTTTTTTGAATTCTTCAGGGTCTAACGAAGGGTCATTAGCTTTGACAATATCTGGAAACTGTTTCGTATAGATATATTTGATTTTTCTATAATTTTGGTCGAGTGCTTTAGCGTTATCTAAAATTCGGTTATGTTCTCTTTCCAGAGTATTAACGACACCAGATTTATTGTAGTCTAACCAAGTTAAAATGCTGTCATAATATCCAAGATGTTGGAAGTAAGCTGTCTGATAGTATATATTATCGTGCTTGGAAAAAAAATCACTGATAACACAATCACCGCCAAAGAGTTGTTTGTCATTTAGCGGATAAGTACCCAGCTTGTCTAAGCTGTCGGCAGTTTGCCGCATCAAGTCAATTATTTTTTGTGTATTCCTTTCGTCCGTAAACGCCATTTTTTACCTGTCTTTCTTCGGGTCGGTCTGAGCAATGGCAGGTTAGACAGGTAAGAAAAACCTTACCACTGCTCAAACCGCTTAGCGGTTAATTACGCCGCTTTCCCTGATTATGCTTTTATTTCTCTTTCAATTCCTCACCACCTATTCTTGCTTAATCGTCTGGTCTATCTTGACGTCATATTTTCGTTCTTTTTCAGACCAGAAGTGTCTGCCCCATCCAATAACCTTACCGTCTTTGTTAAAAACTACAGGTGTTAATGCAATTGTATATACCATGCTTCTTTCTGTGTGATACAACCACCTTTCTTGGTCTTTATCAGCTTCTCTTATACGGGGTTTCCCCATTATTTCCCTAACTTGCTCTCTACTCATGCCAATCTCAATCTTATTGAGATTATCTCGGTTAATAGCGTAACATCCGCTCATAGTTAGACACAACATTTGGATTACAAATATCTTTTTCATAATTTCCCCTTTTTCAAATCAAAGCCAACCGACACTCAATAGCCCATTTTGAGCCTTGCTTTATTATCAGCATTTTAGCTTATTTTTCCTTGCTTGTCATCTATAAAACAGGTATAATGATAATCGAAAATTAAATAAAGAAAGTTACTGAACTTTTAGCGTTTCAGTCAAAATCGCCAGTTTTGAAACTCCAAAACGTAAAAGCTTAGTGCCCCGAAACGGGGCGCTGCTTGCGTGTTTGGGGTAGGCTCTGGCGAGCCTTGACTGAGCATGATGTAGTAGCGCCCTCTTTTATCGCGCTGCAAAACAAATAACAACTTTTTGCGGAGGTAAAAGAAAATGAGAAAACCTATTCTTGCATTGTTTAGCCTCGTCTTTTGCGTAACTTCATTGTCATGGGCTGATCTACCCACGCAATTGTGGGAAGCTCGTTATAATAGTCCGTCAAACTCAGCTGATGTACCTTCGGCATTAGCTGTAGATGGATTGGGAAATGTTTATGTGACTGGCAAGAGCATAATTGGGAGTTATTATGATTATGCCACTATCAAATACGATTCAAATGGCGATGAACTCTGGAAGTCACTGTATGATGGCCCAGCGAATGAAAGTGATTACTCTGAGGCACTCACCATTGATGATTTAGGTAATGTGTATGTGGCCGGAGTTAGTGATGGCGGTCAGACATTGAATGATTGCGTAACTATTAAATACGACTCCAATGGAAATGAATTATGGGTGGCCAGTTTTGACGGCCTGAACAGTAAAAGTGATGGACTTGAAGATTTGGTAGTAGATAGTTTTGGTAACGTTTATGTGACCGGCTACAGTTTAAGTTATGGTGTTTCCATGGATTATGTAACCATTAAATACGATCCAAATGGAAATGAGCTTTGGGTTTCAAGATACAATGGGCCAGATAACGCTCAGGATTGGCCAAAAGCAATAGATATAGATAACACTGGTAATACGTATGTCACTGGCTGGAGTGGTGGGATTGGGACAGATTATGATTATGCTACAATCAAATATGCTCCAGACGGCAATGAATTATGGGTGGCTCGTTATGACAAACTTGCTAACCGTGATGAGGCCACTGATTTAATCGTTGACGACTATGGAAATGTCTATGTGACTGGCTATAGTTCTGCCAATGCCACTGTTGGCGGAAACCGATTTACAACAATAAAATATGACACTAATGGTATCCAGCAATGGCTAAACAACAGTTTTATTGGGTCTGCTGGTGATTATGATGGAGTATCCATAGCAGTGGATACTCTTGGTTATGTTTATATAGCTGGCAGTTCTAACTCTGCTGGATATGAGATTGCAAAGATAAATCCATACGGTAACACACAATGGACAGCAATCTATGATGAACCAACAGGATATGATTATGCAACAGATTTAGTCGTGGATGATTTTGGTAATGTCTATGTAACTGGTTATAGTCAGGGTAATGGGACACAACGGGACTATGCAACGGTTATGTATGATTCTTTAGGCAATGAACAGTGGGTAACGCGATACGATGGACCTCCAAATGATAACGATTATGCTGTTGGTTTAGCATTAGATAATTCAGGCAACCTTTATGTGACTGGTTGGAGCAACGGTTGGAGTAATGGCCCCACAGGATATGACTATACTACGATTAAATACAGCTTATACGAATATTGTACTGGGCCAATTGAGGGCGATCTTAACAATGATTGTAAAATTGATTTCATCGACTTATCAACGCTTATTGGAAACTGGCTGAAATGTAACCTTGTGAATCAAGATGATTGTGTACCATAGTCCCCTAACCGGCGACGCTCTTGCTGCTCGGCTTGGGCGCGGTGATGTTTAGAAGGAAGCGCCATATAAATGATTAATGATGAGTGATTAATGATTAATTTTTTAGATTACCATCCCCAAGCTGCGCTTGAGGCTGCCACCCAAAGGAAATGATTCCTTCGACATTGCTCCCTTCGACAGGCTCAGGACAGGCAGGACAAGTAAGGATAAATGATGATTGATTATTGTTTGAGATTGCCACGGTGCCTTATAGGCACGTAAATAACTGGATTCCCGCTTTCGCGGGAATGACAGCGGGAGATTAATTACATTTGATAGCCAGATTCTTCGCTGCGTTCGCAATGACCCTCGCACCAAAATTATAACCTAATTTGGTGCGGGGCAAGCAGAAGGCAAAGGACGGATTGAATAACGAACCCCGGATATCGAATAACGAATTGAAAGGTGCGATGGGCGAGTAGAAAGCTTGTCGTTAGCGGCCACCAACAATAAAGAGGGATTTGAAAGGCGCCAGTGTAATTCTTACCACGGTTACGTCCGTGCCAGCTTCAACTTTTTGTGTACATTCCGCTTTAGAGATTTCACCCGTATGCGGGTTCCAGGCTTCCAGTTGCATGTGTCCCCTTAGTCTTGCATACGTATCAATCTGTGTTTCACTGATATTGGCAAATAAATATATATCAGTACCGTCTTTGATCTTATGGATATGCCGCAGAACTTTGTTGCTCTCATATTCCACATCGTAAACCTTTACGGCCGCATCCAGGGCTTTTCGCAAGGTTGGGGCGTTTAGCCTGTGAAGGTGGATAGCCATACCTCCGTTTCTATTCTTTTTAACATAGAAATCAGTTGAAGCGCTTGGCTCTTTGGTCCCAAACATTGCTTCTATCGTCCGAACCACATCTTTGTCATGCCCAATTCACGGGCTGTTTCCAACTTTGTTTTTGACGCTGATTTCGCAGGTTTCGCTGAGAGATAAAAAATTATTAAAAATCTGCGTTAATCAGCGTAATCTGCGTCTAAATTCATTAGCTGCACCATAAACGGCAAAGTACTCCTGGCTCAGGTACTCCGGACGAAAACTTTTACCAAAAGGAAGTATCCCAAAGCCACCGTATTTGCTGAGATTTTTCGATTTATGCATCTGTTCTTCAATGTGTTTTAGAGTTACCTCGGTATTGTTCCAAAACCAAAGAGGTCTCGGCCGGAATTTCAGAGGAGGGTCGGTAAAGTCACTTTTGATGCCTCCATATGAGATGGCAGCTGACAACTGAAGGATGAGAAAGAAGATGTAAACAGTCCTACAAGCACTCTTCGGTTTGTGTCCGATTCCCCGATTTATGAATATTAGTTTAATCATCTCATTCATAGCCGATAAGCATTATACTCAGAGCAAGAGAGTTGATGCAACTGTTAAGACTTAGGAAATGGGCCTACTCCCCCCATTATCCTTTTCATTCCCTTACCTATTATGATTTTCGAATTTTTTCAAATTACCGCAATAAAACCGAGCGTGTTTGCGTCTTTAATAGTAGATTTAAGACTTTTTAACTTACTTTGGAGGAATTCATTAGAAAAAGTAACTTTGTCTAATCCTCATTGCTGTGGTTATGCAGCAGAACTTCCACTTCCTTTGAGCGGAGGGTGTGATAATCCAATGAACACGTTCGGCCATCCTTCCGAGGTGTATTGGCCCAGGATGGAGTTGATTGGGGGTATCGCAGATGGGGTGTTTTAAAATAACGTAAGTCGGAAAAGATCATCCAAGTATTAATGTGACAGGAAAAGCGGTGGAAGAGAATTCAAGGACCCTTATGAACGTGGCTGATAGTGGAGCCGGCTACAAGCCACGAGAAAGAATGTGTTATGCGGTTTCATGTGTTTCTATTGTAGGAGAACCAATGATAGCAAATCTACTTCTATGCCGTGGCATCAGATTAATTGCCAGCATAATGATTCTTGGAATCCTTTTATGCTCTTGGGCCTACCCCTATAGTTTCGAAAGCGGTACGGGTGAGCCCTATAATCCTTATGAAATCTCCAATGCAGAGCAGTTAATGCAAATTGGGTCGGATTTGAGCCTAATGAAGAAGAGTTTTATTTTGACAAGCGATATTGATCTTGATCCCAACCTGCCTGGAGGCCGGATTTTCCGTACAGCCGTTATAGCCCATAGCGTGGATGAAGACCGCAGCAATCTAAGTGATCCACTCATTGTCAGAGCAGGAGGTGTAGCTGTGGCTGTCTTCCAGGGAACATTTACCGGTAACGGCCACTCAATTCGGAATATGACAATTGATGCACCCAGTGGAAAATGTATAGGGCTGTTTGGTTATGTGGGTAATGATGCAGTTATCAATGATCTAAGGATTGAGAATGCCAGCGTGGTGGGTGAACGACACGTTGGCCTGCTTGCAGGAATTAACAACGGGACTATTTCTTACAGTAGCTGCTCGGGATCAATTTTCGGAAACAATAGGGCCGGTGGTTTGATAGGAACCAGCCGTGGCCGTGTAACCTGTTGTCAATCAAAAACACGTGTCACTGGAAAGCAGATAGTTGGCGGCTTAATTGGACATGCCCTATCAAAGTCATCCATAATCGATTGTCAGTCAAAGGGCAATGTGACTGGAGAAAGTGATATCGGCGGATTGATCGGTGAGATGTTGACTGGTACGGTTATTGGTTGCTCTGCGTCCGGTCATGTAAGCAGTCAGACTAATGCCGGGGGCCTGGTTGGAGGCGGTCCATATGGGGGGGCTATTGTCAGGTGCCGCTCGTCGGCTGAAATCAGGGGAGCCCTTGTTGGAGGATTGGTGGGTATAGCCCAACACACAAATATAATGCACTGCCATGCGACTGGTGTGCTGACAGGAATCAGGCCGACCGGTAAAATCTTGGATCACATGGCTGGTGTAGGTGGGCTTGTAGGATACTGGAAAGCAAGTAAAGGCAGCATCACATCGAGTTGCTGGGACAGAGAGGCGCATATCATGGGGGCTTCAGCGGTGGATGTGGCTGTCGCTGGCAGGTCTCCTGGCGCTAAGGTAAGGTTGATTTCAACGAAAGGTGCGACGATCGCACAGATTAGAACTGCAAGTGGCCCGGCTGCATGTTTGACAAATCTTAAGGTCGCGGCACGGTTTAAACAAAAAAAACAGCGCTCGCGTGGTAGAACAAACCGTTCGAGAAAAAAAGACCTTGATGCGCAAGAAATGCGACCTCACGCAAAGGCCATACTTGATCAGCCAGACTTCTAAGCCCGGACAAGCACCAACGGGACAGTGCATGAACAATCCTTACCGCATCAGCAAATACCCGCGGGGCCGGATTACGACCGGAGATTTTCAGGCCGTTTTCTCTCATCAGCAAAGATAGTAAATTTCCACGCCCTTACGGTCGTGACATTTTCCGGGACGGGCAAAGCCCGCTCGACTTTGTCGGGTACTTCCATCTACGCTCTCACGGACGTAGTATTACGAAGGAAGAGTAAAGTCTAATTCAAGATTCTCTGGCCTGTCCAAACATCACTAAGGTGTCTCTATGCTGAAGCAACTCTGCCCAGACATCCCTAAGGTGTCCCTATGCTGAAGCAAGCCTGCTCAGACATCCCTAAGGCGTCTCTATGCTGAAGCATGTGCAGCCTGGTATTTTGCTCGGCACTCCATAGGGAACCGAGACGGAATTTTCTTATTTACTGGCTTTGATCAATTCCAGAGTTGCCTGGCCAAAGGCGGTGCCAATCTTCGAAAAGGTGATCGCGCTTCCGAGATAGTGATAACCACGGTCCGAACCTACCTTGTTCCACTCGTCGATGTGGTCTTGCCAGTTTTTGATGATGGCGGCAGCCTTTTTGTCCCAGAAGACATCGGTTTTTACAACTTTTACATTACCCTTGAATTGGGGGATTTTCTCCATTGAGGCCTGGGCATCTTTGATGGTCAGCTTGTTGGCACTGGTGTCATCAGGGCCGCCCTGTCCCATCTGGCCGATGACAAAAGGCAAATTGGGGGCTTTCAAATCCTTCCGCACGTCACGGATGAAGTTGGCCATGTGTTTGCCGTAGTTTGCCAGGAAATCTTTGTCGAACATATCATTCCAGCCCTGGAACCAAACGAAGCCGACAATCTCATAGCCCTGCCCTTTGTACTCCGGGAAGCGAGTTTTTAGTTCCTTGAGGGTCGTGTTTATTTCTTTCATCATTTCGCGGTAGAATTTGCCATACGTATCCTTAACGTCATCAAGAGTGATTTGGGGCCTGTTGCGTTTCTTGTTGCGCTCATTGGTTTGTTGCACAATCTGGTTTAGCTTCTCTTGGCTCGGCAGACCCGAACTTGGAGGCCTAAAATCCCGGCCTATACTCTTGCCGCCCCAGGCCGTCTTTATGATTAGCACCTGCTCTTTAAAATGGTTACCGACGGTATTGCCGAACTCCAACTCCGGACCGATGCAGTTGCGAGAGCCGAAGCCAACGGTGAGATTGCCCCTCCTATCAAGGTAGTTGATCCATACATCATCGCGCACCACCCATTGGCCATCTTTCTTTAGGTGTTTGAAAAAATTCCTCGTTTCAGGCTGGTCAACCTGATACTCCAGCAGGGACAATTTCGCCTTGCCTTCCATATTGGACTGACCGGCCAATATGAAGACTTTTACCTTTTTTGAAGTATCCACACCAAGGGCCGGTATCCTTAATCGTCTGCACCCTGGTACTGGCGCCAACAAACAGACTCCCAAAACCAGGCATACAAGAGCAGTTAGTCTACATTTCATAATTCATCATACCTCCATTCTTTGATTTTCTGTATTTGACGCGTTTTTCATGGTTTATTACGACTTTCTTTTTACACCTTATTTTAACAATTTTCAACTCCCCATTTCTCCTTTTTGCCTTTGACCCGCCAAATGGAGTGGCGGGCAAGCATTGGGTTTGATCCGGCTTCGCCAGAGGCTACGCAGGACAAGTTGGGTTCGTTTTGGCATTATATTGGCTTTAATTGGCTTTGATTGGGTTCGTTTTGGGTTCGTTTTCACCAAGTGTCCATTGGAAATATTTTCATAATCGGCTGTTATTAAAGAGGTTACGTTCATTGGGTCATCCGTCAAATTGGGTTCGTTTTGCATAAAAATACTTCACTCGTCGCTCGTATTTCGTCGCTTGTCGCTCGTCGCTCGTGACCCGACGAATAAAATACGAAATACGAAGCACGAAATTCTCCGGAGGACACCTTATGGTGGAAACAATATCAAAATCTAAATGACCTAAATTCAAAACTTTGCCTATCTTGCCAAATAAAGGTTTATGTGCGTGTATCTGCTGATACTAAGACTTGCGGTTCTCCGCTAAAAACCTGCCATTTCTATGGCTGTTTGCATTATACAAAACTATCTCAAAATGTTCAATAAGAATCGAACTTTTTTATAAAAATAATTAACCACGGATTAACACAGATTTAACGGATTTTTTAGCCACGAAAAGGCACAAATGCACGAAAGTGTACGGTTTGACGGTTTAACGGTTGGACGGAAAAGCAAAAAATATAAAACGGCCACGAAAAGGCACAAAAACACAAAAAGGTCAAATAAGCAGCTAAAAAACACTTTTTTTGGCCGCTAATTCTAAATTACACTTCCTGACCCCTTTTCCTACCTTCGCTAAGCCTGCTGACTCTTTCTTAAAGTTGCTGTCCTTAGTTTTCTCCTTGACTGTCAGCTACATAAAGCATAGAATTGCATTACTCCCACTGATGGAGAAAAACAATGCATGGAGAAAATTCGTTGGAGTCTCTTAAAACAATAAATCCGTGTTTCTTTTGTATTAATAAGGGGCACCGCTTGCTACTCTTTCCTCCAGGTTTTAGACCTGAAAAAACGCACAGTATAACCGCGCGCCTTTTTTATTGTATCAACAATTTTTGAGGAGAAAAAATGAGAAGGAAATCGATTCTTGTATTGGCAATGATAGGGGTAGTATTGCCTGTGTGTCGAGTTTCTGCGGAAGTTTTTTATGATATTACTGACCTCGGTTTAGGCAGGGCACATTCGATCAATAATTCTACCCAAGTTGGAGGAAGTGGAATTGTTAACGGTTCTCATCATTTATGGGGTGCTTGGATTTGGGATGTGAATAATGGTAGGTTCCCCACTCAGATGTCATTTACCTATGTTAGTGACAATGGTCAGGTAGCAGGCAGTTTTTATAGCGATTATTATAATACTATCAGGCCTTGTATCTGGAATTCCGTGGATGGTATTTCCGACATTGGTTACAAAATTCCTTGTGAAGCTTGTGGTGGGGGAGTGGCCATAAATAATAGCGGACAGGTAGTGGGGCAGTACAATTTTGCATCTTGTGATTGTGGTTTATCTTTTCAGTATCACGAGGCCTTTATTTGGGATAGTAACAATGAAATACAAAATATAGGTGCTCTTTTTCCAGGTACGCGTAGTATTGCAAGTAATATAAACAATAAAGGTGAAGCAGTCATAAATGCTTATGGATATGGTTCCTACCTTTGGAATAGTATAAACAATGATATACAATATCTTGGTTCTTTTGCGGCACGGGCGATAAGTGGTAATGGACAAGTAGTAGGTGATGTGAAGGAATATGTTCCCCAAAGAAATATGTTTTATATTTGGGATGAGATGCGTGGCCTTAGAGAAATAAATGGACCGGCAGGAATGTATCAGGTTATACCTTATGCTATAAATGACGAAGGAGTTGTTGTTGGGATTTACAGTGATTCTTCTGGGCTTCCTCCCCCTCCTCCTCCTCCCCAGTCAACTTCTTCTGTTATTATAACTGCATTTATTTGGGATGAGGTAAATGGAATGCAAGACTTACAGGACTTTATTGACCCGAACAGTGGCTGGACTTTGTATAGGGCTAAGGATATAAATAACCGTGGAGAAATTGTTGGGTACGGTGAAGTAAATGGAAAAGAACATGCATTTCTATTAACACCTCCTTCTATTGGCGGTTACATTGATTGGTCTGACCTTACTCTGTTTGTTGACAGATGGTTACACAGCAATTGTTTGGTAAGTAATAGATGGTGTGGCAGTGCAGACATCAATCGTGATGGTAACGTTGATTTTGGGGACTTTGCGATATTGGCAAACAACTGGCTCGCAGGCGTTGAATAGTTTTTTACTTTGGGTGCGTTGATGTTTAGAAGGAAGCGCCATATAAATGATTAAGGATTATTGATTAATGATTATTGTAGAGGAGATTCTTCGCTTCACTTCGTTGCGCTCAGAATGACAGGGGTTGAGATTGCTTCGGCTTAAAAGACAGGCCTCGCAATGACATTTTCTCTTGGATTCCTGCCTAATGGGTCCCTGCCTACGACATGCAGGGATTCGGACTCGGGCAGGCGGCGGAAGGCAGAGGGCGGGGGTTTATACTGGCCCCCTGAAAGAGTGAGACACCTGATAGGGTATGGATTATGTTCTGATGTTGTAACGTGTTAAAAAGCCCCTGTGGAGCGGAGGGAGAGGAGAAAGCGAGATAACCCACAGGGGCTTAAATGACAATATCTTTTTAAGGAACCGATTCCGTCTATCATGAACACTTTCAATGCTGTATGTATCTTCCGTCAATTTTACCCGCGGCATAGCTGTAATGCAAGAAATTTTTAAAAATTTTCGCATCACAAACCCTGCTTATTGGCTCAATTTCGGCATTTTCACACTGTGAGGCAATATTTTGCACTTTTTTCTTGTTTGGTGGCCATAAGAAATATACAATTGTGATACTTTCATTGATGGAGAAACATCGAACGTAGAAAACAAGTTGAAGTCATTCAAGCCAATAATTCTGTGTTTCTTTGGTCTTAATGAGGGGCGCCGCTTGACAGCCCTACAGACGATCTATGGGGCTTAAAGAGCAGGGTGCGGCGTTGCCCTTATATGAGCGGGAAAACAACAACATAATTTTGCAGAGTGATATATGGAAATCACACAAGAGCATGACCGCCGGATACAGGAAATCATGCAAGATATGCAATGCCCAACGGATTTCGATTGTTACACATCAGGATTCGAGAACCTCGGCAAAATAGGGATTGTCGGTGATGCCAAATTGGTTGAGTGTTTAGAAGAAAAAGCAAAAACTTGTACGTTTGGTCTTCCTTTTGTGCTTGGATATTTTTGTAACTGTCCACTTAGGTACTATGTTGCCAAGAACTTTCATCGATGAAAAGCTCAACGCCCTCTTTCTGCGCGGCTTGGTGCGGTGGTGGTGAGGAAAAAACGCCGAAAGAAACAGCCTGTTTTTCCTTGCTTGCCAATCACCAGGAATATAATTGCTCTGCTTTAACCAATGGAGAATTGCAACAAAGGAGGACAATAAGTTACAGTCGATAGTCTTGATAAGGGGCACCGCTTGACAGCCTTGCTGACCATCTGTGGGCCTTAAACGAGGAGGGTGTGGCGGTGCCCTTTTGCAATTGCTGCCACATTAAGTCTAGCTAATTTCATGGAAATAACCAAAGAACACAAGAGGCAAATAGAACGAATTACCAGTGGTATGGAATGCCCAAAGGATTTCGAGTGTTACACATCAGGATTCGAGAACTTGTGCAAAACAAGGCTTATTGCCGACAATCAATTGGTTGAGTGTTTAGAGGATAATGGATGCAAGTTTGCTCTTGCTTTTGGGGATTCGACCATATGTAAATGCCCTCTTCGGAGATATATCGCCAAGAACCTTCATATATGAAAAGCCCGCCACAATTTTACTGCACACCTTTGGTGTAGTGATGTTTAGAAGGAAACACCAAAAGCATTAAAGTGGAAAATCAAATTATAAAAAAATAGGAAAAAAACGCTTCTTTTGGCAGTTATCTGATTAGCAGGAAATCCAAGTCTACTTTCCCACACAGGTTAGTTTGCTGGCCGTGCGGATATAGAGGTGTCCGTCCGCTATCGCGATCGAGGCCTGGACAGGTTTATCTTCCATATCGATTCGTGAAAGGATTTTGAATTCCTGGCCACCGGCGGCAAGAACAACCGCCTGGCCGGCTTCGTTAATACAGTAGAGTTTACCATCGGCGGCGGTAACAGAGGCATACCATGGGCCGTTGCCACCAAGTTTGCCCTGCCATTTCTGCGTGCCTGTTGCGGCATCGAGACAGGTCAGAACTCTACCCCGTTTGCCGTCAAGGACATAGAGATTACCCTTGTAGTAAAGGGGAGTACAGGCATCGGGCGTCGGGCCGTCAAATGACCAGGCGATGCGGGGATTTGTGACAGATGCCCCTCGGCCCGGCTTTAGGGCGAACAGGCCGTTACCGCCCCTTGGACGAACACCAAAGATAAGCCCTTCGCCCATGACTGGCGAGCTAACGTTGCGCCATCTTCCGCTCTTTTGCTCGGCGTATCGGTAGCGCCAAAGCTCTTTGCCGGTTGCCGGGTCATTGGCTGTAACGTAGTCACCGCCTAAGATGATAAGCTCGATACGTCCGTCAATTTGATTGGGTATCGGCGAGCTGTAGGAATCAAGGGATTCGTCTAACGCATCGGTCTTGCGAGGCTGCTTCCAGATGTTTTTGCCTGTTTTGGGGTCTACGGCCAGTATGAACGAGTCCAGAGTACTGCTCTCGGGAGAGCGATAGGTTCTATTTCGGCGATGGATGAGGACATAAAGCTTGTCTTTGTAGAGCAGCGGGCTTGAGCTGTAGCCATACTTTATCGAGATGTTACCGTATTCGGTCTCGATATTGCGCGACCAAAGAATATTCCCGCCGTAGTCAAGAGAAGCCAATTCACCGGAGCCGTACATGAAGTACACATGCTTGCCGTCAGTGACAGGGGAGGGGGTTGCCATAGTGTTTCGAGGCACCTTACGACTCGAAGCTCCAAGCTTCTTTGACCAGAGTTCTTTGCCGTTTTTGGCATCAAAACACAGCGCCAGAAGCTCATCGCTTCCCTTTTTCGTTGAGCTGACAAAAACTCTGCCTTTGCAAATCACGGGTGTAGCTCCGCTGGGCCCGGGGAGCGGACTGACCCAGGCAACGTTTTCTGTCTGGCTCCATGAAGCAGGCAGGTTCTTTTCGTCGGAAGAACCGTTTAGAAACGGCCCCCGCCAATGAGGCCAATCACCGGCATAAGACAGATGGCCAAGCAGTAAAATCACAGTAAATAACAGGAACCCATCCCAAAACCTCTTTCGACTACGATCGGCTGCAAAGTCCGTGGCTCTGTGTTGTCGGCGAAAAAGGTTCTCGACGTGCCTTAGCACGCCTCCGAGCCTTTTGAACCTCCGGCCTTGACCACGAACTTTTCGCTCGATCTCGTTACAAAACAGGTTTTGGGATGGATTCAGTAGTAATCCTTTTCTTGTGGTCATTACGTTACCTTTCATCAGGAGCTAAAATTACCGACCATCAAAATACACTATTTGTTACGATTTTACAAGCCTTTGGAATGTTGAAGAGACGAAAACAGATTACACAGCACCCCCCTGCCTCGTCTGAACTCCAGAGAAGTTAGGACGGTTTACTTCTGATCGGGCGAGCCAAGCATTAAGAGCCTATCCAAATAACCGGCTCTATTCCCAAGGGAAGCCCAGGTGACTTAACCGAGATTACACAACCCGGATTATTATGTGGTCGACAGAGCACACTGGGCCCATTTGAGGCTCGCCGATGCCCGAGGAAAACCGATGGTCGTTATTAACAATAAAATAGCCTGATAGACTTCCTCTTCTGTCGCGCCCTCCTGCACCGCCATGACCACATGCCGCTGGACCGCTGTTTCCATATTTGCAGCACCGGATATGGCAACCTTGATAAGCTCCCGTGTCTTGCGATCAAGGGGTCCAGATTCTGCGCATGCTTCGGTCAACTTTTGGTGTGCCTCCCACACTTTGGGATATTTTTTGACAAACTTAGTAAAATGTTCCGGCAGTTTCTCTTCCATATCAAACTCCTTTCCAAGTTTTCTTATTTATGGTTTTACTTCGGATAAGCTCTTATCCGCCGCCCAACGAGGGGAAGATGGAAACCACATCGTGCGGGGCTAATTTATCGGTGGCAGAGGCATACCGGCCGTTGACAAGCAATATTCCTACTTCTTTTTGCGCAATCTCCAGACGTTTTAATAGAGCGTCCACCGAACTGTCATCAGAGAATTCCATTTCTCTTGTTTTGAAGCGGCCCTTCCTGAATGTCGCAAAAAGCTTTATTTCCACGACCATATGCTTTACCTTACCACTCATCCGGCACCAATTGAGCTTAGGCTCGCGCCTAATTGGTGCGGGACGAAGCAAATTTCAGACAATATCAAGCTGTGATAATTTTGCTCCGCTCGGTATACCTTGTTCGTCCCACCCTCTCTCTTTGTAGTATTGCGGCAAAAGCTCCGCCAGGTGGTGCACATGTCCTTTAGACGGACCATCCGGGATCGGTTCCTCCAAAAGACGTGAGGGCAGTTTATCTGCCTCGGGCAGGACACCGGCTTTGAGGTTAAATATCCGCTCAAGATTCCATATCCGCTCACCTGCATCGAGCAGTGTATCGGTCGTCCAGTCTCCCCCGGCGATTGCATTGAGCATGTCCCTATAATCGTGAGCACCGAGAGCAAACGATGTGAACAGGCACAATCCCAAGGAATCGATTACCGCCGTTAAATCCTGGAATGCCTTTACCCATACAGCTTTTCCTTCGAGCGAGAAGCGGTCTAATTGCTCCGGCAATCCAAGGACCTCAGGAGAAATCAAATAACCTCTGACATGGCAGCCTCCGCGGTTAGACGTTGCGTACTGCAGTCCCTGACCCTGAGCACCTCTCGGGTCGTAAGCGGGCAGCTCCAGCTTCTTTACTGACATCGAGAGTTCCGGCACGCCGTATTCCTCGGCCAATCTGTAAGAGCCAAGGGCCAATTTGGCGCCAAATCCTTCTGCCGCCCCCATCTTACGTGACCATTCCACAATTGCCTCAGACGAACCAAATTTCAAGGGTGGACCATCGATTTCGTCCGGCTTTATTATCCCTTTTTCATACATCTCCATCGCACAGGCGATCGTGGCTCCCGCCGAAATCGTGTCTAAGCCGTATTCATTGCACCAGTTGTTGGCCCTAATCACAGCCGCCAGATCGTCAACGCCGCAGTTGGCGCTATACGCCCAGAGGGTTTCGTACTCGGGCCCTTCACATTCCACACCATCAATGCTGGAATGTCGTCCGCAGGCAATAGGGCAACCAAAACACGCCACATTCCTAACCAGGTACTTCTCAGCCAAGACTTCACCGGAGACTTTGTCGGCTGTTTCAAAATATGCCTGCTGAAAGTTCCTGGTGGGATAAATACCGGTTTCATTAATTACATTTACCAGCACAGACGTGCCGTAAGTAGGCAGGCCTTTAGAAGTAACTTCGTTCTCCTGAATCTTCTTTCGGACTTCTTTCAAGACTTCCTTAGTCGCATCTAAATTCGCCGGTGCCAACGTGCCTGTGCCCCTGACCACAATTGCCTTGAGGTTCTTGCTGCCCATTACCGCTCCCACGCCTGACCGGCCGGCGGCACGGTACTTATCGTTCATCACAGAGGCCAACAATGTCAGCTTTTCACCGGCGGGGCCGATGACCAGGACCCTGGCTTTAGGGTCTTGAGCTTCTTCCAGCAACATATCAGTCGCCTCGGAAACCAACTTGCCCCAATATTTCTCGGCATCTTTGATTTCCACTATGCTATTCTTGATAGATAAATAGCAAGGCTTGTCTGATTTGCCCTGTATGATAATCAAATCAAAACCTGCACGCTTGAGCTCCGGACCCCAAAAACCGCCGGAATTGGAGCTGGCTATGGTGCCGCTCAGAGGCGATTTGGTCACCACCATGTATCGCCCCGATGCAGGCGCGCGCGAACCGGTAAGCGGACCGGTCGCGAAAATTATCCTGTTGGCAGAATCAAACGGGTCTATACCGGGATCAATTTCCTGAGATAGCAGATAGGTCGCTAAGCCGCGCCCTCCTACAAACTTCTTTGCGAGCACTGTGTCCAAATTTTCTTTGTTAATCTCACCGGTACTAAGGTTTACCCTTAAGAGTCTTACGCAATATCCAGCCATGGCCGAATCTCCTTTAAACAAATTCTTTGATATCATAAAATATCCCTCCTGGCGAGTTGATTGTCAAGGATTTTCCCAAAGGAAAAACTTTTCATATTCAGCCTCATGTGCCGCGGATGCTGCCGCCAAGGCCCCATCAGTATTGAGCCCGATGATGTTTATAACGACAAAAAGCCAAAGAAACCGAAATGCGGTTCAGAAACGAGGGCTGTGTAATATCGAATATCGTTAATTCCGGTAAACACGGATTATTGTGAATCCTCTTTTCAACGTAATTTCAGTGGGAATTCGGTTGTTTTGTACGGGTCCGATGGCCAGGTGATAAGCTCAACTTGCCCGGATGTGATTTTTGTAAGACACAGGCTGATGACCTTCATTTTGCAGCAAAATTCCTCAAATTTAAGAAGTCAGGCATTTCAAATATTAACGTATCCTGAGACATTTGGTGGTTAATTGCGCTCAATATATACACAAATTCAATTTGGGAATGACGAAATTCGGCAATAAAGGGCATTTTAGTGCTAATGGTACATTATTTGCTGAAGATATTAGAGCCTATAACAAAATGACTCTGTATTCAAGCGGCTTGTTTTTCGTCCTGACGGCGTCAGGCTGCATCGACAATGCTTTGGCATTGCCTGTTTCGCCTTCCTTGCAGGACGAAAAAACGCTCGCTTTCGGTACGACGATTCATTTTGTTAGAGACTCTTAGTTATAGATGTGGTAAATGTACAAATTTTTACCGGTACCGACAATACAGTATCAAAAAAGTGAAACTGAAAAAAACGATATGAAAGTACTTATTTTAGCTGGCGGGTACGGTACGCGTCTTAGCGAAGAAACCATGATTCGCCCTAAGCCGATGGTGGAAATTGGCGATAAGCCCATTCTCTGGCATATTATGAAGGGATATTCCCATTACGGCTTTCATGAGTTTATCATTCTCCTGGGCTACAAGGGGTATATGATCAAGGAATATTTTGCGAACTATTTTCTTCACCAAAGCGACGTAACTATCGATTTGTCTAATAATCAGATAGAAGTACACAATAACGCGAGTGAATCATGGAAAGTAACACTGTTGGATACCGGCAGAGATTCCATGACCGGAGGAAGAATACTGCGGGCGCAGCGATTTGTAGGTGATGAGCCATTTATGTTGACCTATGGAGATGGAGTATCCGACATCAACCTGCATGATCTGCTGAAATTTCATCAGTCTCACGGAAAGTTAGTAACGGTTACAACCCTCCGGCCTGAAGGACGTTATGGAACTGTTGCCTGCGAGCCGGATGGGTGTATTCAGACATTTCTGGAAAAGCCTAAAGGCAATGGGGCCTGGATCAGCTGCGGCTTTTTTATCTGCCAGCCAGAGGTGTTTAACTATCTGAATGAAGGTGACAAAACTATCTTCGAGCATGGCCCGCTGGAAACCATGGCAAAGGAGGGGCAATTTTATGCTTATAAACACTACGGTTTCTGGAAATGCATGGACACGCTTCGTGATAAGGTCCATCTAAACAAGCTTTGGGTAGATAATCAGGCTAAATGGAAAGTCTGGGACAAAATATTACTTGGTCAGACCTGCAAATAACACAGGGAAAAACGCAGATCTTCGGTTATCGTAACAAGTTATTATGCTCTGTTGAAAACTTATGGTGAATGTCATTCTGAACGGAGCAAAGCGAAGTGAAGAATCTCTTTATCGCCCGGAAACAGCGAGATTCTTCGCTGCGATCAGAATGACACGGAGGCCTTTCAACAAGGCAAAGTTATTTTATACGCTTTAGAAAAGCACCGGGCCAGTAAGTTACCCTTTTTGTGATAATGCCTTCGTTAAATGGAAATGCTGGTTCTTCTATAACAAAATTTTTGTTTGATTTAAGAAACTGCCGGACAGCAGAGACCGGATTATTCCATGACCAATCTTTGTCGCTGCGTGGCGCCCCTGTGAGGTCCTTCATAATGCCATCCGAAGCTACGATGTAAGAGTTTACATTAACCAGCTCGGAATAGGCATTAAGCTCTGACAACACATGTTCTTTTGAATGATTAGAATCCAGTACAACCAATACCTTTTCGTCCGGTTGAATTAATGATTTGACATTCCGCACCGTTTGTTCATCGATGGAATCACCTTCAATAAGTGTAATATAGCTGAACAGCTCATGTGCTTCGATGGCCTGACGATTATGCGGACGAATCTCAATATCCAATCCTATGACGCGTCCCTTGCCGATCGCTTTGAATAAGGTAGCATAAAAAACAAGTGAACCGCCGTGAGCTATGCCGGTTTCGAGGATAACGTCAGGTTTGACTGTATAAATTACTTCCTGAATTCTCATCATATCTTCAGGCAATTGTATGATTGGACGTCCGAGCCAGGAGAAACTGTATACGTACTTTGTATCCCATCCCGAGCGCAGCCAGAGCTGAGAAATAATTTCAAAAGCTTCTTTGCTACCGATGTCGTACTCGCTTTGCGAGCCATTTTCTGTAACGACAATCTTATCTTTATCAACTGTAATCATTAGGAGAACTCCGGTCGTCCTTTTGTTGTGATTAGAAAAATTTTTCCCCGCATTCCTCAATGAGCTTTTCCCAAATTGCATTTCCTTGGGGTGTAAGCATCTCGGCTTGTTGAATTTGGGGCCATCTTGATTCGTCAAGGAGTACATAGGGAATAAAACAACGTTTTAAACCTTCGATTTGATCTCTCGTAAACTGCGGCATATCCAATACGGTAGCGTTCGCCAGAGATGTTGCAATAACCTCTGGGTCAAGTATGCCTTTTTCTACTGCTAATGTGCGTAAAGCTGTTCCGTGAAAGGGCGTGAAAGTGTACATATTGTATGTATCGGCGGGTATTTGGCGATTGAGCCGGATTGTATCAAGAGCCAACTGCCTTGTTTCCATTGGGAATCCGATTATATTGTTAACAGAAAATTTGATATCGTAATCCGCTATCATCCTGAGCTTTCGGATGGTATCTTTATTGCTCATATTTCTTTTTAGCACTTTTCGTCTGAATTCCTCGTTGCCATGCTCAAGGCCGAGACCCATACGGTGTATGCCCATTTTTTTTAATAATCTTAAATTGTTTTCGTTAATGGTTTCCGGTCGTGTTTGAATCCAGAATGGCAGGGCTATTTCGTCGGCGTACATCTCGGCAAACTCCTGCAAATAACTTTGGGGGGACGCTAAAAAAGTATCGGCCCAGAAGTACAGGTATTCAGCACTATAACCATTTTTGAAGTGCAGCATCTCGGCGCGAACATTATCGATGGATTTAATCCTGAAGAAACCGTTTTTGAACTGCTGTTGATATAATCTTCTTTGATCGGGAGAATTGCAGTAAGTACAACAATAGGAACAGCCACGATGTGTTTCCACAGGAAAAGTTTTATAAACTTTTCCGTCGAAAGGCTTATAAAATCGTGCTTCTTCAAAAATATCCAGATCGAGGAGAGGGACATCGTCAAGGTTAAATGGGGGGCAGAGCGGATTTTTGTGAACAGTGCCGTTCTGCTTGAACCACAAGCTTGGAACATCGGTGCAGTTTTGTCCGTTTTCAATTCTTCGGCATAGTTCAAGCAATGGTTGTTCACCTTCACCGACGCAGACGATATCAATTTCCGGATAGCGTATAACCTTTTCGGGAGCAAAGGTGGGAAGCATTCCTCCAATAATAGTTTTTGCCTTTCGCTTGTTTTTAATAGCTTTGAGCAACCTTATGGCGAATAAAAAGAGGTCTTCCGTACAAGATACAGCAATGAGGTCGGGCTCGAAATCATCAACAGTGGCGCTAAACTCTGCGTAGACATCTGTTTTTTTCAGAGATACTTCCTGTTTTGATTTCTCATAGGGTCGAACGTGGAGGTTTTTTTCTTTGTACGATTCGTTATCAACAAGGTCATCATCCTGAATTTCCCAATATGTGGTGTCAAAGAGTTCAATTTCATGGCCATCGTTTTTGAGCATCGCTGAGAAAATTGCCACACTCGGCGGGAGCATATTGAGCCCTCGGGTATTGGGATAAAGAAATAGCACTCTCAGTTTTTTAATCTCCTTGCTGCCGATAAAAGCAGTACCTGTATCTATGCATTAAAATATTCTCTTATAGCTCGAGTAATTCGTACCAGGTCATTTTTTTTCATAATGCTATGGGTTGGAAGAGTGAGAATTTCTTTTCCAATCTGTTCGGTTACGGTCATATCACTTCTCTTACACTGTTGGAATAAAGAGAACTGGTGTCCCGGCCGCCAATGAATACCGGTTTCTATCCCTTTTTCACGAAGATAATCGATGAATGCTTCCCTCCGACCGTTTTTGACAATAACGTAATACATAAACGGCCCAACATCTTCGAAATCAGTTTTTGGGGTGCTCAATCCTTCAATGTTACCAAGCTGTTCGTTGTAGAAACGACAATATGATCGTCTGTTTTCGATAATTTCATCCAGGCGGTCAAGCTGGGACTGGCCGATAGAGGCATGAAGATTTGCCATATGATAGCGGAAACCTATTTGACATACATCGTATTTCCACGCTCGGCTATTGGTGTAAAGAGTCGATGAAGGTTGAGACATTCCGAGCAGTCTGTATTGATGAAGCTTCTGGAGTTCGGCCTGAGTGTTTACGACGACCATTCCGCCATCAATACAGGTAATTGTTTTGACCGGATCGAAGCTAAAGCAGGCGATATCGCCGTATGAACCGGCAAGTTTTCCATTGATAGAGGTTCCAAGTGCGTGACAATCGTCCTCAATGACACGAAGTGAGTATTTTTCCGCGAGGTCGAAGACTTTATCGATTTGGCAGGGAATGCCGTCATAATGCAATGCAATAACAGCCTTGGTCCTGTCGGTTATAAGAGACTCGGCTTTATCACAATCGATACCAAGGTCGTCTTGACAGATATCACAAAAGACAGGTGTGGCACCTGCGGCAAGAATGGCCTGGAAGTCACCGATATTGTTGAAAGAAGGAGTGATTACCTCATCGCCGGGCCCGACGCCCGCGATAAGCATAGCAAGGTGTAACGCGGCGGTTCCGGATGAAACAGCGATACATTTGCGGTTCGATGCGTTTAGATATTCTGCGAAAGACTGCTCGAACCTGCCCACAAAAGAGCCCATACCGAGCCAGCCATTTTCCAGGGCTTTTATCGCAGCGGTATATATTTCGTCGTCGATCAAAGGTTTATAAACGGGGATAAAATCGTTCATACATTTCATTTGTTTTTTCTCTAATAGTTTCATCGAGTGTTATATAGCCAAAATGTTTTAGAAATTATCATTTACCAGCAGCTATCGATAATATATTGCCTGTCCTGTTGGCGAAGGCATAAATATTCCCGGCTTATCAATGAAAAATTTGATGACCGCTTCACGCGTAGGGCAATATTCCTTCCAGCCAAAATCATCAAAAAGAACAATACCTCCTCTTAAAAGTCTGGGAAAAAAGAATTCCAGGGCCGCGATAGTAGGTTCAACTGAATTTAAGTCAATGTGAAGATATGATATTGATTCAGGGGCGGTCGGCGATGAATTTAATGATTCCGGAATAAATCCCTGATGGTACACAGTGTTATCATCAAAGTCAGATAAGTTTTTCTTTGTTCGTTCAATATCATTTTCTCGAAATTGACCGGCAATACCTTTTTCTTCTTCCAAAAGGCCTTGCTCACGCATTGATCCCCAGGAATCGTACAGGTGTAAACAAAAACTATTTATATGCTCTAAATAATATTGTCCTTTTAGCTCCTTTAATGTGAAAAAGGCTGACATACCATCACATACACCGCATTCGACCAGTTTTATATCAGGCTCCTGAGTGAACTCGACCGCATGGCGTACCGCATACGTAATTGTCCAATGTCTCCATAATAAGTTATACCACTTTTCTTCAATTGAAATGCCCGGAAGCGAAGGGATCCTGGGTGAATCGAAGTTTGCAATTGCTTCGGTATGGGCCTGAAGCAAAAATGTACTGTCCAAGTCCTGTGCCCAGGGATGAGCATGGCTGGTTTGCATCCCCCAACCTTCGAAACCATAGGATTGGTCATAAACATGAGCGCGATTAGGGCTCACCTTATCTATATCGAATTCCCCTCTTTTTGATTCACAGATCATTGCAGCAAGATTCTGGAGTGAACGCTGATCATTAGGATTAAGCTGGAGGGCCTTTCGCATACAATCAAAGCCTTGTTGCCGTTTTCCCATATTAAACAAAATACAGCCCAAGTCATTATGTGCGAACTGACAATTCGGCCATCTTTGTACAACCTCAAAAAGGATTTTCACGGCTTCTGATTTGTTTCCTTTTTGACATTCTTCCTGTGCCATATCTATGAACTGATTAATTTCATCTTTATCCTGTTCTACCTGCGGCATCATTCTTTTTTCCATCCTTTAGTTTATTACAACGGATTCAGTCTGTGTGATAATTCTTTCATAACGACAGCAGTCTTTTTTTGTTGAGAAGATTTCAAGTTTTGGAACAGCTACGACAAACCGTCCCTGCCATTGGCGAATATATTCAAGCTGTGTGCTTATTTCCTTGCTTAAATTCCAGGGAAGAATCAATACATAATCAGGCTGAAGCTTATGAATTTCTTTTTCACTGGTAACAGGAATGTGTGAGCCGGGGAGGAACCTCCCCTGCTTGTGCGGTGAAGCGTCCACCACAAATGGAATTAAATCACTTTTGATTCCGCAGTAATTCAGCAGAGTATTACCTTTTGCTGCAGCTCCGTATGCTATAACCTTTTTTTTCTGTTGCTTTTGCTCAATCAAAAAGGACAGAATATTGTATTTAGTCTGGTCAACTTTTTGTTGAAAGTGCTGATAATACTCCAGCGTGAACATTTCATGGCGAGCTTCCTGGTCTATGAGTTTGGTGACCGCAGGAGAGATAGCTTTAGAAGTATCTTCCTTGTGTTTTGCGTAAATCCTTAAAGAGCCCCCGTGAGTGGAAAGTTGTTCGATATCAAAAAGCTCCAGTCCGTGGGCATCAAATACAGTCCGGACGGTATGCAATGAGAAATAGGAAAAGTGCTCATGATAAATTGTGTCAAACTGATTTTGCTCTACGAGGCTCATCAGGTGTGGAAATTCCATCGTGATGGCTCCATGCGGCTTTAAAGCTACTTTTAACCCGTCAACAAAATCATTAAGGTCGGGGACATGCGCCAGGACGTTATTACCAATCAAAAGATCCGCCGATTTCCCCCGGCCGCTTAGTTTGGCGGCAAGATTTGTCCCGAAATAATCACATATTACTCGAATGCCCTTATCCCCGGCGACGCTTGCGGCGGTTTCGGCAGGTTCAATCCCCAGACACGGAATACTCCTTTGTTGAAAATATTGCAGCAAATACCCATCGTTAGATGCTATTTCAATTACCTGTGAGTTTTGATTTAATCCGAGTTTTTTGACAATCATATCCACGTAAATCCCGGCGTGCTCGACCCAGGTTGTTGAATAAGAAGAAAAATAGGGGTAATCCCGGCTAAATATTTCATCTGCCCTTTTGTATTCTTCCGTCTGGACAAGCCAGCACTTTTCGCAAACATGCAGTTTTAACGGGTAAAAGGTCTCCGGCTCATTCAATTGCTGCTCTGTAAGAAACGAATTGGAAGGCGGCGCACTGCCCAGATCAATGAATCGGTTCGTTAGTTGATTTTGACAAAATCGACACTTCATAGATTAATTCCCGCAAACTCTGAAGTCAACAAAGGGAAATTATTGTCTTTGTCTGAAATATCGACAACTTCATGCGGCCATTGAATCCCAACCATTGGCTCATCGTAACGCAGGCCTGCTTCATCTTGGGGACTATAAGAATCGGTATGTAAATAGAGCATTTCACAATTTTCCTGCATCGTTTGAAAGCCATGAGCAAATCCTTTAGGGACATATAACATCTTCATATTTTCTTCCGAAAGAATCTCGCCATGCCACTGTAAGAATGTCGGGGAACGCCGGCGCAGGTCAACCATCACATCAAAGACAACGCCCTTCAAACAACGCACGAGCTTGATTTCGGCTTTCGGTGGAGACTGAAAATGCATACCACGGACAGCTCCGGTCTTTATAGTAAGAGAATAATTCACCTGTTCAATAAGATTACCCTGCAGAATTTCTTTCAACCTGCTTCGGCAAAATAATCGGACAAACTTTCCCCGATGATCGTGGAAAGGTTCAGGCTCGATAATCCAGGCCCCGTTAAGCTTGGTTTGCGAAAATTTCATTAGTTTCAGCCCACTGAAGATTCTTTTGCTTAGCTGCCTGTATATACCGCTTTAACTGTTGTTCACTTATAATTTCATTGTGCTCGTAGAAACTGCGATACCATTCTCCGGTCATTTCGATTGCCTCGTCAATAGTCCAAACCGGAGTCCAGTTAAGATTTGAGTTGGCTTTTGAAGAATCCAGTTTTAACAAATTTGCCTCATGTAAATCATCTTTGGCAGACAACTGATAGTTAATGGTCTTCCAGTGCCGCTGCAAGCGTTGCACTATAGACTTCACGTCGAGATTATCTTCCTGCCGTGGTCCGAAGTTCCATGCCTGAGCAAATTGAGGTTTTGCTTCAAGTAACTTCTGGCCCAGCATCAGATACCCGGAGAGTAATTCAAGTACATGCTGCCATGGTCGGATGGCCTTTGGGCTTCGAATAAGAATAGTTTCGCTCCTGCTTGCGGCTCTGACAATATCAGGAATGAGACGGTCCTGTGCCCAATCCCCGCCTCCAATGGCGTTGCCGGCCCGTGCGCTTGCCAGCAATATCGAGTGATGGGAACCATACTTGTCCACAGGAAAAAAGGAATGTCTATAGCTGGAAGTTATAATTTCAACACAGCCTTTTGAAGCGCTGTAGGGATCGTACCCACCTAATGGGTCATTTTCGCGATACGCCCGCAGCCATTCCTTATTTTCATAGCATTTGTCACTCGTGACTATAACTACAGCTTTTAGACCTGGAGCGTCTTTACAGGCTTCAAGAAGGTTAATAGTTCCCATTATGTTAGTAGAAAACGTCTCAACGGGATTCTTGTATGAGGCCCGAACAAGAGGCTGGGCGGCCAGATGAAAAATGATCTCGGGTTTATGCCGGTGAATAACATTCTTCAATTTTTCACTATCGCGAATATCACCGATATTGGACAAACACTCAATGCCAAGCAATTCGGCGTGGCTGGGTGACGTTGGGGGAGGCAAAGCATATCCAATGACTTTTGCGCCTATTTGGCTGAGCCAAAGAGCCAACCATGATCCTTTAAAACCTGTATGGCCAGTAATTAAGACTGCTTTATTTTCGTAAATTCGGCCGAACAATTCGTTCATTTCCAGACTGTCCATTTAACCGCTCATTTTCCACATCTAATTGAACCGGTTTTTTTCAGAATATTCCGATCACAAATCAAGATCCAGCTTGGCATTTGTTAAACGACAAGTATCAAAAATATCCATAAGAGCATGCTGACGAATCGGGTCTTCTTCAAGCTTCTCACTTCGCTTGCAAAGCGTCAGGTTGTCCAGGGCGATAATTGCTTCCTCTGGTTTTGTTGGGCGATTAAGCAACTGGTCTCTTGTAACTTGACAGATATCCACTTCCGGAAGAATCTTTACCAGAAACGATGACATCATTTCTGATATAGGATGTTCCTCAAAAACTACTCTCTTGAGAGACGGTATAACCGCAAGTAGATTTTGAAGACGTTCGGCCGTCATCTTCAACAAGTGTGACTTTTCCAACTGTATGAGTTCTTCATCTTCGTACAAACCATAGGCTCGTGCCCTAAGCAGAAAATGTCTGACTTTCAACCATTCTCCCTTAATTGAGGCAAACTTAACACCCTGTTTGTATGCCAAGCTTGTTTTACGATTTATAAAGAGGGCGTTTTCAGGAGCCCCACGACCCATTTCTCCTATATATGCCTCAAAGTCTGAACGATACATATCGTGATACCATCCTTCAGTCAGGTCATATTCGGCTCTTGGTTCAGTTTGCGCATGCTTGTAAAAAATATCCGGGATCATTGCAATCTTTCCGTGGTCCAGCATTTTCCCGGTAAACTGCCAATAACCCCATGTTTCCTTATTATAGGCGATGATGCAGAAACGGCGACAAATGTCGGTTCTGATAACAGGAAACCAAAGACGGTTTGTTGTGTGAAGTGCTTCGTGTTTTGATCTCTGCCCCTTTGGAAAAACCAAAACTTGATTTGTTATTTTGAATGTGTCTATTACTCTGTCTTCCTCTTGATCCCATTCTTGATGCCCGCCAAAGACGCCGACTATGTCCGGCGACTCTTCCATCATAGTTATCGCTTTTTGCAAACCTTCGATAAGAAGTCTGTCATCGTCGGATAAAGTGTACAGATACTTTCCTTGTGCCATTAGAGTAGACGCAGCAAGATTTTCCATTAATTCTAACTGTTTTGGTTGTGTTATGTATCGAAACCTTTTCCATCTTTTTTTGAAATCTTCCAGAACGTCAATTGTGTTGTCAGAGGAGCAATTATTGGAGACCACAATTTCATATGAAGGCTGGAGCGTATCGGCCAGAAATTCGAGGGTTTCCCGGAGAATTTCCTGCCGGTTATAGGTTGGTATACATATGCTTAACAGAGGTTTATCTTGCTTCTGCATAAATCATCTCCCGCTTAGCTTGGTCAAGCGTATAAAGATAGTACCTGGTGATTGCATTTTTCGATACGATTTCCATATAAAAATTTGGGTTCCTAATGCTGAATGTCAATTGGAGCTTTGGCTGGGAATTCTATGTTCACGGCTGTAGGGTCTTTTACAAAGGCCATTATTGCTCTTTTTCTGTCCACATTGCCATAACATCTCTGAAATTTAAATCCTCTAAATGCTATTCCAAGGTAAAACGCAAGTTCTTCAATAGAATTAAACTCCCATCCGCTTGACCGTACCCATCTTCTGTCAACAGGTTTAGAGCCATATTCTTTCAAAGCACACTCCAATATGATTCTATTGCACTTTTGCGATATATTTTCCGTTACTTCTCTAAAGTTCTTTACATGATGAATTACTGAGAAAAGACAAATGGTGTCGTAATCTTCTGTGATTTTTTCGACATCCAGGTCAAGCTGTTCGAATTTGATGTTTTTACCGATGATATTTGCGACCATCCTGGCACCAATTATTATTTTTTCATCCATATCAATGCCAGCCACATTACAACCCCTGTCGTGCAAATAATGACTAAGTAGACCCATGTTACAGCCGACATCCAGAACTTTTTCGCCTTGCTTGAATTCGATCTCGTTTAGAGCGTCGAGTCTTGGATTCAAACTACGAGCACCTCCTATATAAAGTTTATCGGTGTTCATGCTGTGATAGATCCCGCTTGATGTATTGGTAGTTATTTGTTCTTTGAATGTTGAGGTTGCAGCCAGGTTAAATGAGTCGCCTTTGAACAGGCTGAATATTTCATCTCTGTCTAAACCGCCAAAGCCATAGGAATCAGTAATATTGAAGCCCAATTTATTCCATCTATCCGCAAAATACTGATCATACCATTCCAGGTACTCAATATTAGTCATATCAATAAACTTTTCATCTTGAATAGCCTGGTCATAATCAATCATATAACAGACAGAGTTTCTATCGAATATCAGGTTGTCCCTTTTCAAGTCTCCCTGGCAAACTCCGAAGCTTTTCTGTTCAAGCAAAGAAAACACCATGTCGGCTGTGCTGAATTGGCGCTGGTTATCAATCCTTTGCTGTATGAAATACTTCTCTGAGGTTTCCAGTTTACCTTCCGAAATGAGTCTGGGGCACGAAACACACTCTCTTGAATTCAAATGCTTTATTATATCAATTTCTTCGGAAAATGTTCTTAGTTTCCAAGGGTGTTTCCCATGTTCAATTTTTATGATGTATCTGTCATTAAAGCCTATCGAGTTGTTCCTGGCTTTGGTTCTTTTAATATTTTCAAATTTAATATTATCGACAACCAATTCCTTTACACCGCCGGGCCTTACATCAATCTGAGAAAACTGTACACCTTGTGAACGACACCATCGGTGCCACATTTTTCTATATGCTTCTTCAACATCACATGCAAAACTTTCCGCATCGCAAAAACCACTCTTTATTATCTTACCCCGCAGGGAAGCGCGAATCCTTGCAAGGGCCTGGAAGTCTGAGGCAAGTGAAGCAGCCTTTTCGACATACTCCTGTGGGTTCGATGCTACAAGTGATTCCAAGCCTACACGATTTAATATACTATTGCCTACTCGCGAGGCATGACATTTGCCGACCAATGATACTGTTGGCACACCCATCCAAATTGCCTCACATGTGGTTGTCGTACCATTATATGGATAGGTGTCTAATGCGATATCGGCCTGCTCATACAGTTTCAAATGTTCAACAGGTGTTTTCCGGCCAAGTATTTTTACTCTTTCGGTAGGGATTCCTAATTGCTCAAACCGGCGGAAATAATGCTCTCTAACTTGCTGGTCCTGGCCGCCAAGGAATTTTAACAAAAGCTGTGAATTGTCATTGGCTTTGAGGATCTGTGCCCAAAGCTTCATGATTTTGTGATTAATCTTTTTGTTATTGTTAAATGAGGCAAAGGTAATGAAACCTTTTTCAAGGACGGGAAGAGGAGCTACGGGCGGGGCAAAATCAGGTGGAGAATAACAAAGAAATCCTTTTGGCAAAAAGGCCAATTCTTCTGTATAAAATTGTTGTGACTTCGGCGCCTCGGCCAGGCTATCAGTCAAACGATAATCGACTTGTTTGACCCCGGTTGTATCGGGGTATCCCAGATATGTAACCTGGATTGGAGCAGGTTTGTTGGCAAGTACGCCGAGGCGGTTGCCCGCAGAGTGCCCCGAGAGTTCGACCAGGATATCTATCTGGTCATGTTCTATTATACGGGTGACTTCTTTATCACTTATTTCACGGATATTTCGATAGTGATCGAACTTGCCTTTAAGGCGTTCTGTGATTTTGTCCGGCGAATCGACATTGCCGTATCCATATACCTCGATTGCCGCATGATCGCGGCCGTCCAGGAGAGGTTCAAAGAAATAGGCTACAGAGTGCATGAAGAAATCTGCTGAGATATAACCAATTCGGAGTCTGCGGTCAGGATCGGGAATATTTCTATGAGATTTACCGGTTTTAAGGCCGGCCGCATGAATCTGCCCCCATTTCTTATGCTCATTGAAAAGTTTTTTGGGGTCAAGGTCCTGCTGATAGTGTAATTGCAGTAACAGGTCTGAGCGAAGTAATACATTTTCAGGTTCTTTCTCGAGCGTCCTCTTCAACAAGTCAATGCCTTGTTCAAATCGCCCTGCCCATGACAGGTAGATTCCGAGATCATGCGAAAATCCATTATCATTCGGATATGCCTCTAATCCACTTTGCATATATTCAACGGCCTGGGAAGGACGTCCTTTACTTATACAGATACGCCCCAGACCATGCAGAGCTAAGATGTCCGGCCCATAATCGAGAACTTTTTTGTACCAACTTTCCGCCTCATCAAAATTTTTGTTTCTATTGAAGGCCCTGGCAAGCTCGAGCAGAATATCTTTCCTGGAAGGGTCCTCATTAAACATTTGGCTGAGAATTTTAACCATATCATCAGAAGCATCGGTTTTAAGCATAGTTTCGAGTAATGGACGCGCATTCTTCATATCAGGCTGCGATCTCAACATCTTATTAAGTTCTTCAATCGCTTCGGTCCGCCGTTCGAGTCGAATTAAAACCTGCCACATGCTGAGAAAGGCTGGGAAAGCTTGCGGAAGACATTCACGAGCTTTTTTAAGCGATTCCAATGCTTTTTCATTCTCGCCAATAGATAGATAAATATCCCCAATGCCGCTATAGGCTGTAAAGCTATCCTGCCCAGTGCCCTGCTTGAGACAGTCGATCGCATTATCAATTTGACCTGCATTAAGTGCGTTTATGGCGTTGATGAGAAATTGCGGCGGGCTGTTATTGGGATTGGTTTTTGGAGCGGTAGAAGATTTCGTCATCGTTTCTCTCACTTTCTTTTTTGTGGCATGAACGCCGCGTTTTATTACTCCTGTTTATTATCTAAGGTTTTCCTATAAAATTAACTTAATGTAATCCTGCAAGACTACTACATATCTCATTTCCTGCTGAAATACCGTTTAGATTTGTTGATGTATAAATTTTTCACTGTGTACCTTGTCATTTTGGCCCTGGCACCATCGGAGCCACATTTTTCGATAGGCCGTCTCTACGTGTTGAGCAAATTTCCTGGCGTCACATAGCGTACTGGCCGCCATACGTCCCCGCATAGAGTCACGAATCTTTGCCAGAGCGTGTGGTTTGCTCGCCAGTGCCGTAGCTTTTGCAATGTATTGCTCCGGAGTAGAGGCGGCAAAGAACTCTAAACCCACACTACTGAGTATACTCAAACCTACTCGCGAAGCGTGATGTCTGCCAAACAATGAAACCACGGGAACTCCCATCCAAAGGGCCTCGCAGGTAGTTGTCGTGCCGTTATAAGGATAAGTGTCCAACGCAATATCCACCTGGTCATATAATCGCAAATGTTCGGTGGGATTTTTCAAGCCGTGTATTTCCACTGTCTCCCGCGGTATTTTCAATCGTTCCAACTGACGCAAATAGTAGTTTTTGACCTCTTGGTCCTTGCCCCCTCTAAACTTAAGTAAAAGGCGTGAATTGTGAGTGGCTTTCAAAATTTGGGCCCAAAGTGATAATATTGTGTCACTGATTTTTCTGTTGTTGTTAAAAGACCCGAATGTAATGAAACCATTTTCAATAGCAGGAAGAGGTGCAACAAGAGAGGCATTATCCGAGGGATAGTAACACAGGAATCCTTCCGGTAAATAAACCAAATCTTCAACGTAGAATTTCTGTGACCCATCAGGATCGACAACACTATCGGTAAAACGATAATCGACTTGCTGCATTCCTGTTGTATTCGGATACCCTAAGTAGGTAACCTGAACAGGAGCAGGTTTGTACGCCAATACAAGAAGTCTGTTATCGGCGGTGTGCCCCGAAAGGTCAACCAGGATATCTATCTGGTCATGTTCAATCATACGAGCCACCTCTTCGTCACTAACTCCGCGGATATCCCTGTAATAATCAAATTTCTGTTTTAAACGTCTTGTGACCCGGTCAGGAATATTAACATTGCCATATCCATAAACTTCAACAGCACCACGATCTCGTTGGCCGAGAATAGGCTCGAAAAAATACGCGACCGAATGTCTACGATAATCCGGTGAGATGTAACCTATTCGGAGTCTGCGATCCGGGTCAGGGATATTTTTGTGAGACACACGGGCCAATTCCGGTGGCGCATGATTTTGCCCCCACTTTTTATGTTCGTCAAAAAACTTATGAGGATCGATATCTGCCTGGTGATGGAGGTGAAGCAAAAGATTAGAGTGTGCCAATACATTTGTGGGTACATCCTTAACGGCTTTTCGCAGCAATTCTATTGCTTCCTGTGTTTTTCCTGTCTGCATTAACACATTGACGATGTTAACACTGAGTTCTGCCTCCTTACCGGGATAGGCTTCTATGGCTTCTTTAAGGCATTGGATTGATTCGGACAGACGTCCGGTATACATATATATTATTGCAAGTTCGTTGTAAGCCGGAGCACAGGGACCCTGTTTCAAAATATCTTTGAACAATTCTTCTGCAATATCGACCTTTCCGGTTTTTTTTAATACTGTCGCAAGCACAAACATAGCGTCGATTCGAGATGGATTTTTTTTAACTAATTCCTGGAGTAATCCGACCACCTCCTTGCGGCCACCCATTTGAAGCATAACCTCTGAAAGAAAATGTATATTTGCCATGTCCCGCTGCAACTTCATCATTTTACCAAGCTCAGCAATGAACTGAGGTTGCCGGCCCTCTTCTATCAATATCCTTCCGACATAAAGAAACATTTTCATCTGTTCCGGCACGCTTTGAACAACTTCTCGGATCCACTTTTCCAGCGACATTCCATTTTCGTTACAAACCTGGAACCGGCTCTGCAGCATACCCTGCTTGAGAACATAAATTGCCTCTTCTATCCTCCCAGCCTTAACAGCAGCATCTGCCTTAGCAAGAAACTGTGGCAACTCATTATCTAATTGTTGTTGGCTCATCCGAATTCTTTCTTATGAGTTCAGATTATCCGTTTATTTCAGTTTCACTTATATGCATTTATGTTGCCGAAACGAAATTACTCGACACAAATCGCGGCTTCCTCACTGGGCACATGATCACTTTGAGATTGACACCATTTGTGCCACATTTTCCTATAAGCTGATTCCACATGGCCGGCATATTTCCTTGCATCACACAATGAACCGGCAGCGAATCTGTTTCGCATGGAAGCACGAATCTTTGCAAGAGCTTCCGGCTTCCGGGCAAGCGCTGTGCTTTTGGCGACATATTCGGCCGGAGTTGAAGCAGCAAAAAACTCTAAGCCGACACGACTGAGTATGCTCAATCCAACTCGTGAGGCATGGTGCCTGCCAACCAGTGAGATGACCGGCACTCCCATCCAAAGAGCTTCACAGGTGGTTGTCGTGCCATTATACGGATAGGTATCAAGCGCAATATCCATCTGTCCGTACATTCTAAAATGCTCAACAGGATCTTTTTGTACATTTCGGATTTCGACTCTCTCTGCAGCAATACCCTGTTGTTCAAATTGTTGTAAGTAATGGTTTTTTACCTCTTTATCACCACCGCCTTTAAACTTTAGCAAAAAGCAGGATTTGTCAACGGACTTTAATACCTGAGCCCAAAGTCCTATAACTGTCGGATTGATCTTGCAGCTATTGTTGAATGAGCCGAAGGTTATGAAGCCGTTTTGAGCAGCAGGCAGCGGTGCCACTGCGGGAGCAAAATCGGGCGGTTTATAACAGTTAAATCCGTCCGGCAAATAAACCAACTCTTCAGCATAAAATTTCTGTGATTCGTGCGGGTCAACAATATAGTCGGTCAAGCGGTAATCAATCGCTTGTATTCCTGTCGTGTCAGGATATCCCAGATAGCTGACCTGGACAGGGGCCGGCTTGCATGCGAAAACAGGGAGGCGATTGTCTGCCGTATGACCGGAAAGGTCTACAAGAATATCTATCCGGTCCTGCTCGATTAAACGAACGACTGCCGCATCGTCCATTCCACGAATATCACGGTAGCAATCGAATTTGCCTTTAAGACAGTCAGTAATTTTGTCCGGGCAATCTACATTGCCGTACCCGTATACTTCCACCGCCTGACGATCATGGCCATCCAGCAGCGACTCAAAGAAATATGCTACAGAATGTAAACGGAAATCAGCAGAGACATAACCAACCTTAAGCCTGCGGTCAGGTTCAGCGGTGTTATTATGCGATACTTTAGCCTTGCTTAATGGTGCATGAATACGGGCCCATTCCTCATGCTCAGCAAAAAGTGTCTTTGGATCCAGGTTTGGCAAATAATGTATGTCCGTCAACAAAGCTGAATGAATCCTCGCATTGCTGCCCAGCTTTTTCAGTGCCTCTCGAAGAAGTCCAATACCCTCTTGTGTTCTTCCGGTCCAAATAGTGAGAGTTCCAAGTATTGCTATGTACTGCGCATTATCCGGAGCAAGCTCAATCGCTTTTTTTCGATATTTCAGTGCCTCCGACATGCGCCCTGTATCTTTGCAGATGTTGCCAAGTTGGTTGTACACTAAATCGCGAGGGCACTGTTTTAATATCTTTTTGTACCAATATTCTGATTTTCCATATAAATCCGTATCGTTAGTGAACCGTGCGATTTCAAACAGCGTCTTGGCAAGTACAAACATGACATCTATTCGCGACGGGTCTCTTTTGATAAGTTGGCGAACGGTTTCCACTGCGGCATCATCAAGAAGGTTATAAGCTTGCTTAATTCGTCTACTCTCAACAGCAGCATGGGCTTTTATCAAAAAATCCGGCAAACCATGGCTCGAAATGAACAGTTCTGTCTGGCCGTCTTTGGATACAGAAAACTTCACCCGACGAACATTTGAATTTAGTTGCATGGGAGTGACAGATTTCTGTTTTATCTTACGTCTTCGGCGCACAAGTTGTGGCTTTTTACTTCGGCTCATTCATATCTTCCAAAATAAAGACAATTCAACTCTGCTATTACAAAATCACTCAGTTGAATATGCGAGGTTACAGTGTGTCTTGATGCAGTCTGTTTAGTACCAACATTATCCATAGACGTATTTATCAAAACACCAATACCCATATAGTAATAAATAGCAACTGTTGTGCCACCATTGAGGGGCGAACCACTAACCAACCATATCTGTTTGTTACAACGAGACTTACGAATATCAAAAGAATATCCATTGTTTGAAAAGGCTCTGGGTTTCGTTGAAACTTCGGACAAATTATCCGATAGACAGGAAAGAATTTCCGGTTTGCCGAGGTGAATTGGAGGATTTTGGTGAGAATGGAGGGAATTGACCGGCTTTCTATTAACAGCTTGAAAATACAAGCTTGCCGCTTTTCACTTAATGGAAATCTTTAATTTTTCTCCGGAAACCTCTGCACTGCGATCTTGACACCATTGGCGCCACATTTTTCGATAAGCCTCTTCGGCACTGCGTGCTAAGCTTTTGGCGTTACACAATGAGCTTGCAACCAACCTTTTCCGCATCGACGCACGAATTTTTCCAAGAGCTTCGGGATCTCTTGCCAGTGCCGTAGCCCTGGCAACGTACTCAGTTGGGCTTAAAGCAACACAAAAGTCCAGACCAGCACGTGTTAGTATGCTCATTCCAGCTCTGGAAACATAATATCTTCCAACCAGCGAAATTACAGGTACGCCCATCCACAACGCATGACAAGTGTTTGTTGCACCATTAAACGGATATGTGTCTAATATAATATCTACCTCTCCATATCGTTGAAAGTGCTCAACAGGTGATTTCCAGCCGCCAATTTCCACTCTCTCAGGGGAGATTTCCAATTGCTCAAACTGACGGAGATAATAGTTAGCCACCCCTTTATCATCACCTCCTCTGAAGTCCAACAAAAAGCGAGAGTTGCCATTGGATTTCAAGACCTCAGACCAAAGCGCCATTAACTTCGGGTTAATCTTGGTATTTACGTTAAACGAGCCAAAGGTAATGTAACCATTTCGAGCTGCAGGCAGAGGTGTCTCAGTTAAAGCAAAATCAGGTGGAGTGTAGCAAAGGAATCCAGCCGGCAAATAAACCAACTTTTCGGTATAGAATTTCTGTGATTCGGGTGGGTTGACAAAATTATCTGTCAGACGATAATCAATAGCCTCAATACCCGTTGTATTAAGTCCCAAATAGTCCACTTGAACAGGAGCAGGCTTGTAGGTTAGAACATGTAGACGCTCGTTTGTATGTCCGGCAAGCTCCACAAGAATATCGATTTGGTCCGCTTCAATCATATCGGCAACTGTATTGTCGTCTGCATTGCAGATATCCCTGTAATGATCAAACTTGCGTTCAAGGCGTCTGGTTATCCTGTCTGGCCTGAGGATATTGCCATAACCATAAACTTCCACTACTTCATGGTCGTGATCATTGAGCAATGGCTCGAAAAAAAACGCGACAGAATGAAGGCGAAAATCGGATGAAATATAACCAACTCGGAGCCTGCGGTCGGGATCGGCAATGTTTTTATGAATCCGTTTGGCCCGGCTTGTCGGGGCATGAATCCGGCCCCATTGTTTGTGCTCCTCAAAAATAATTTGCGGATCAGTATTGTTCAGATAATACAGGGATGTCAGAAAGCTGGAACGAATCTTTGCATTGTTTGGCGCCTTTTCAGACGCTTTCCGCACGAAAGCAGCACCTTCTTCTACCCGGCCTACGGCCATCATCATACAACCAAAAGACCAGAGGAAATTGGCATCATCCGGATCTGTCTCCAGAGCTTTTCTTCGATACTCCAGGGCTTTGAACAAATCGCCTCTATCACGATATATAGTTCCCAGCTCATCGTAAACAAAAGCATAAGGCCATTGCTTCAGTATCCTTTTGCACCAGTGTTCGGCCCTGTCCAGTTGATTGGTTCTGCGAAAAAGCTTTGCGAGTACATGTATAACAAGAGCTGTAGACGGATTCTTCTGGTCCATTCCGCTGACAGTCTTAATGGCCTCATCGCTGAGAAAACCAATCGCTTCGTCAACTCTGCCAGCGTCAACGGCTGCCTGAGCCCGGACAAGAAATTCAGGCAGATCATCTACCGAAACAGGACGGTATGACGATTCGTTTTTCATCATTTGTTTCAATCCACCCGTTTCTTTCTAAAACAAAGGCAATCCGGGCTCGTTACTTCTGTGTCACGGTACAATAATAACAGCAATAAGAGGTAATGTCTTAGCTTTCTAATCCATCCCTGATTTTTTCGTACTGTGCTACCTGACTGTTAATCATATCTGAAGTATAGCTTTTCCCTTCGTATGACAAATGTTTGTATAATTCACCTGTGAGCCATTTCCGGCTGAAGTAAATCATATCTTTGACTTTTAGCAGAGTAATCTTCCTGTCAGTTGTTATTCCGGAAGCTCCAGGCTCGTGAATGCCTTTGGCACCAGCTACTCTCCATACCTGCCAACCCCGCGATCTGGCGGTGTAACAATAATCACTATCGCTTCCGATAAAGATGAAATTCTTGTCTAAGAGGCCGATTTCCTGAATCATTTCCTTTCTAAATATCATACAGGCCCCATTACCCCAAAAAAGCTGTTCGTCTTCCTTAAAATTTGATAAAGGACCGTGCTGGTGAATCCCCTCAGGAAAAGCCTCTAAACAACCTGCACAAATAACATAGTCAGGATTTTTGCTCAATAAGTGTAGTGGGGTGGCAATGCCGCATTTCGGATGAGAATCCATGAATTTTACCATTACTTCAACAGCATCAGGCTGTAAGTACATATCCTGGTTCAACACCAGCATATATCTGCAATCGTCTTGTAAGTACTTTTTTATTCCCTCGTTTACGGCAGCAGTAAAATAAACATTGTCGTGAGTGTTATCTCTAACAAATATCTTTACCGCAACTGTTTGTTTTTTCAGGCATTCTATGCACTTTTCAAGCTGGTCCTCATTTTTGTAACTTGGAATTATAGCTGGAATCATTTTCATGCTTCTAATAATCTCTGAATTCCTGACTTACAGTCGCGTTTCCACAAGTACTTTCAATTGTTGTGCGACGCGGGCAAAGACAGTTTCCCAATCTCCGGACTGTTCCTGCCGAAAGAGTCTCATCGTCGGATACCAGGGGCTGTCATCTCGATCAAGCATCCACCGCCAGTCAGGCGCAAAAGGCAAAAGGGTCCATACGGATTTGCCCATCGCTCCTGCCAGATGGACAATGGCGGTGTCCACGGAAATAACCAAATCAAGATTCTCAATTACAGCGGCAGTGTCTGCGAAATCCTCAAATTCTTCGGCTGGGTTTGCAAGGACCATTTCTGCCGGAAATTGCTGCAATTGTGCGGCTGTGGCATCTTTTTGCAAACTGTATAAGCGTACACCGTCAATTACAGCAAGCGGTTCGAAATGCTTCAACATACAAGAGCGGCGATGATCGTTCTCGTGCTTCGGTGAGCCTGCCCAGACAATACCAATCTTGAAATTACTGCCCTGGAGGCGAGACCGCCAGTAATCGGTTTTCGCTAAATCCGCATAGAGATACGGAATATCAGAAGGTATTGTTTCGAGAGTAGTTCCGAATATTCCTGGAAGGCTCAGAAGAGACGCATGATAATCAAATTCCACATCCGGCTTTTTACGTGGCCTGGCCTCTACTACTTCATCAATGCCTTCAATTTGGCGTAAAATGCTCAGCAGTGATTTTCTTTCCTCATAGATCACCGTCCCCCCGCGAGCCTTGACCATGGGCAGATATCGAACAAACTGAAAACTGTCACCAATGCCCTGCTCATAGTGAACAAGGAGCCTCTTGCCTGTAAACGAGGAACCATCCCAGCAGGGCCTTTGGTAACTGTGGGGATAAACCGGACTATCCAAATCCATTTTTCGCAACCACTCATATTCATCCCATCCCTCTGCTAATTTTCCCTTTAGCAGAAGAACATGCGAATAATTCCAGTGTGCATGGGCGTAATCCGGTTTAAGCCATATCGCCCGTTCGTAGTTTTCAATAGCTTCGGCATATTGCCCGAGCAAATGCCGTGCGGTCCCCATGTTATTATAAGCCTCTGCAAAACCCGGCTTAAGCAGCAACGCTTGCCTGCAATTTTCGATGGCAGCTTGGAATCGTCCCTCCAGCAAAAGCGCAACAGCCATGTTATTGTAAGCATCAGGATAATCAGGTTTGAAATGTATTGCCATTTTATAATTTTCAATTGCTTCGGTGCTCTGGCCCTGATCTTTCAGAGCACGCCCGAGGCTGTGATAAGCCTCGGCATAATCCGGTCTCAGCCGTATCGCCTGCTTGTGGTTTTCGATAGCTTCGTCATATTGCCCCTCATGTCGCAGAGCATTACCTAAATTGAAGTAAGCATCGACAAAATCCGGTTCAAGACAAAGGGCCTGCTGATAAGCGTCTACCGCTTCTTTAAACCTTTTGAGGGCCTTGAAGGCTATTCCAAGATTATTATAGAATTGCGGCATAGACGGATTGTTTTCAATCGCTTTGCTAATTAGTTCAACAGCTTCCTGATATCTGCCCATCTGGTAGGCTACCAGACCCAACGAATGCAATGCATCAGGATTATCAGGGGCGCATTTCAGAACCTGTTGGTACTGCCGACGGGCTTCTGTGAGATCTCCGGACCGATGGTGTTTGACTGCGACTTCCAGAGTTTCTGCAACGTCTATCATTGGCATATTACCCTGTCTGGTTTGCGAGTGAAGTTTCGGTATTATGTTTTTCTGTTAGTATTCTCAACTGCTCTGCCGCACGGGCAAAAACGCCATCCCAGTCGCCCCATTTTTCCTGTCTGAATAGCCTCATCGTCGGATACCACGGGCTGTCGTCTCTATTCAGCAACCATCGCCACTCTGGAACAAACGGTAATAATACGAAGACAGGTTTGCCCATTGCCCCTGCCAGATGAGCAACGGCGGTGTCCACGGAAATAACCAAATCAAGATTCTCAATTACAGCGGCCGTGTCTGTGAAGTCATCTAACTGCTCTGCAAAATTGTGTATTGTGATGTTTGGTGGTAATTCATCAAGCTGTGCGGCAGCATTGCCCTTCTGCAAACTATATAACTTAACGCCTTCAATTTTTGCCAGTGCGGTAAAATGCTTCAGGGCACAGGAACGGTTATGGTCATTATCGTACCCGGGCGAGCCTGCCCAAACAATACCAACCTTGAAATCCGCTTCGGTAAATTTATCTTTCCAATATTCCATCTTTATCGGGTCAGCATATAGGTACGGCAAATCGGCAGGTATTGTCTCCAGCGTGGTGGCGAATATCCCCGGCAAACTCATCAGGGGCACGTAAAAATCATACTCCACATCCGAGTTGACCTCCGGGCAAGCTTGTACCAACTCATCAATCGCATCAAAGTCCTGTAAAATGTTAAACAGCGGCTTTGGTGATTCAAAGATGACCGTCCCGCCTAAAGCCTTAACCATCGGCAGATATCGTATGAACTGAATGCTATCTCCTAATCCCTGCTCAGAGCGAACAAAAAGCCTTTTGCCTGCAAAGGTTGAGCCGTCCCAAATTTGGCTTTGATGACAATCCGGATAAGTAACGAATTTTAAGCTGGGTTCTCTTCGCCATTCGAATTCCTCCCAGCCTTCTATTAACCTTCCACGCAACAAAAGAGCGTATGAGAGATTCCAGTGTGCCCCGGCATAATCAGGTTTAAGTTTCAGTGCACAACGGTAATTTTCGATCGCCTTGTCAATCTGACCCTGAGCACTCAGTACCCTGCCCAGGTTGTTGTACGTTTCAGCAAAGCCTGGTTCGAGCCTAATGGCATGTTTGTAATTTTCAATTGCATCTTCAAATTTGCCCTGGCTTTTCAGAGCGGTGCCTAAATTATTATAAGCCTGCGCATAGTTGGGCTCAATCTGTAAGGCCTGTGTGTAATTTTCGATTGCCTCAGCGATCTGCTCCTGTGCCTGCAGAGCAAGTCCGAGGTTGTTGTATGCCTGTGCATAGCTGGGATTAAGCTTCACCGCTCTTCTGCACTTTTCCGCTGATGCCTCGAACCATCCTAAAAGTTGTAGTACAAATCCCATATTGCTATAAGCCTCTGCGAAATCAGGCCTTAGCGATATTGCTTTCTTATAGGCTTCGATTGCCTCTTCAAACTTTCCAAGGGCTTTATAAACTGCGCCAAGGGTATTATGAAATTGCGGCACTTGTGGATTAGCTTCTATTGCTTTACTAATCAGTTCAAATGCTGAATCATACTGACCTGTTTGATAAGCTATTATACCCAGGGAATGTAAAGCAGTAGAATTATCCGGGTCGCTTTTGAGGACGAGTAGATACTGCTGGCGGGCTCCAGTGAGATCTCCGGATTGATGGTGTTTGACTGCAACTTCCAGGATTTCTGCAACTTCTGTCATAGGTATATCACCCTGCCTGGTTTGTTAGTGAAGTTTCGGCAATATGATTTTCTGTTAGTATTCTCAACTGCTCTGCGACGCGGGCAAAGACAGTATCCCAGTCACCCCATTTTTCCTGTCGAAAGAGCCTCATCGTCGGATACCAGGGGCTGTCATCTCGATCCAGCATCCACCGCCAGTCGGGCGCAAAAGGCAAAAGGGTCCAGACGGATTTGCCCATCGCCCCTGCAAGATGGACAATGGCGGTATCCACGGAAATTACCAAATCAAGATTCTCAATTACAGCGGCGGTGTCTGTGAAATCTTCAAATTCCTCGGCTGGGTTTGCAAGGACCATTTCTGCTGGAAATTGCCGCAGTTGTGTAGCGGAGGCATCTTTTTGCAAGCTGTATAAGCGTACACCTTCAATCGAAGCAAGCGGTGCGAAATACTTCAACATACAGGAACGGTTATGGTCGTTCTCGTGCTTTGGCGATCCTGCCCAGACAATACCAACCTTGAAATCCGGCCCATCAAGTTTGGTTCGCCAATAATCAGATTTCGTCGAATCAGCGTAAACATACGGCAGGCTGTCAGGAATCGAGTCCAAAGTTGTACGGAAGATTGCAGGTAAATCCATCAAAGATATATAGAAATCAAACTTCACGTCCGGCTTGTCAGACGACAAAACCACCAACTTGTCAATTCCCTCAAACTGATCCAAAAGACTAATCAGCGGCTGCATGAGAGTGAAAATCACCGTACCGCCGAGTGCCTTAACCATAGGCAAGTATCGAATAAACTGCAGGGTATCACCAAGTCCCTGCTCACAATGAACAAAAAGCCTCTTGCCAGCAAAGGAAGAACCATCCCATCGTGGCTCCGAGTGGTCATGTGGGTACACAATATTTTTCCACCTGGTTTTTTGCCGCCACTGGTATTCCTGCCAGCCCTGCGTGAAATCTCCGTTTAATAAAAGGGTATTCGCCAGGTTCCAGTGAGCATCAGCATAGTCCGGCTTGAGTTGAATGGCTTGATTGTAACTTTTAATCGCCTCGGCACATTTGCGCTGTTCTTTTAAGATATTGCCCAAATTATAGTAAGCCTCAGCAAATTCAGGATTAATACGTAAAGCCTGTTCAATAGCTGCAACCGCTTCAGTAAATTGCCCCTTAGCATGCCAAACCACGCCAATATTATTGTAAGCTTCGATATAGTCTGGATCTAATTGCAGGGCTTTTGTGTAAGAGTCAAGCGCTTGGTCGTAGCGTTTTTGAGCATTTAGAACAACACCCAAATGGTTATATGCCTCAGCATAGTCAGGTTTAAGTCGTACGGCTTGTTGATAAGCTTCGATAGCTTCGTCGAACTGCTCCTGCATCTGGAGCGCATAACCTATTGTGTTGTATGCCTGAGCATAATCCGGTTGAAACGACAGTGCCAGTTTACACTTTTCAATCGCAGCAGCGAATTGGCCCTGTGAATGCAATGCGATGCCCATATTATGATAGGCTTCGGCATAATCGTGTTTCAGTAACACTGCCTGCCGATAAGCAGCCATTGCTTCTTCAAATCTCCCGAGAGATTCGAAAGCAAGGCCAAGGGTATTGTGGAATTGTGGAACTTGTGGATTCTTTGCAATAGCTTTATTAACTAATTCAACAGCCTCTTTGTATCGGCTGGTCTGAAGAAATAACAAGCCCAATGAATACAATGCAACAGACTTATCAGGTTCGCTTTTCAGGACAAGCTGGTACTGTTGCTCGGCTTCTGTAAGACGCCCAGCCTGATGGTCTCTTACAGCTTTTCGAATAGTCTCTACAATATCTATCATCGGCATATTACCCCTGTTTGGTTTGTGAGTGAAATCTCGGCAATGCGTTTTTCTGTCAGTATTTTCAACTGCTCTGCAATATGGGCAAAAACACCGTCCCAGTCATTCCATTTTTCCTGCCGAAAGAGCCTCATCGTCGGATACCAGGGGCTGTCGTCTCGGTCAAGCATCCACCGCCAGTCAGGTGCGAATGGTAAAAGTGCCCAAACTGGTTTGCCCATCGCTCCAGCCAAATGCAATACGGCGGTATCGGCGGATATTACCAAATCAAGATTCTCAATTACAGCGGCAGTATCTGTGAAGTCATCTAACTGCTCTGCAAAATTGGGTATTACGATGTTCGGCGGCAACTCATCAAGTTGCGCGGCAGCTATGCTCTTCTGCAAACTATATAACTTAACGCCTTCAATTTTTGCCAGTGTCGTAAAATGCCTCAGGGCACAGGAACGGTTACGGTCGTTGTCGTTACTGGGCGAGCCCGCCCATACAATACCAACCTTGAAATCCGCTTCGGCAAATTTATCTTTCCAATATTCCACCTTTATCGGGTCAGCATACAGGTATGGCACATCGGCAGGTATTGTCTCCAGCGTGGTGGCGAATATCCCCGGCAAACTCAGCAGGGGCACGTGAAAATCAAAGTTTACATCAGGTGCATTCCCGGATGTTTCTACTAAATCGTCAATACCAGGACATTGTCGAAAAAGACCAGATAGTGCTTTTTTTGCACTCAGAATTACTTTCCCCCCAAAAGCTTTGACCATCGGGAGGTATCGAACAAACTGCAAGCTGTCACCCAGTCCCTGCTCACAGCAAACAAGAAGCGTTTTTCCGACAAACGATGAACCATCCCAGCGACACGACTGACTGCGAAATGGATAAGCAGTAACACTGGATTTAAGCCGCCATTCGTATTTCTTCCATCCTTCTATAAATCTGGCATTTAACAAAAGAACCATCCCCAGATTATTATGAACTTTCGCATAATCCGGGGCAAGCCGGATTGCCTGGCGGTAAGTCTCGATTGCTTCATCACAGCGCCCATACATCTGTAAGACAGAAGCCATTGTGTTATATGCCTCAACATAATCTGGTTTAATCAAAACGGCCTGCCTGCAATTTTCCAAGGCAGCTTCATACTGTCCCAGCGCCTGCAGTGCGGCTGCCAAATTGTTATAAGCCTCTGGATAATCGGGATTAAGTGAAATCGCCTGTCTGCAATTTTCCACTGCGTCGGAGAATCGGCCCAGTGCGTATAGTACACTGCCCATATTGTTATAAGCCTCAGCAAAATCGGGGTTTAACGATAAGGCCTGCTGATAAGCCTCGATCGCTTTTTCAATTTTCCTCAGAGCCTTAAAGACGACGCCGAGATTATTGTAGAACTGCGGGTTTTGCGAATTTTGTTCTATAGCTTTGCTAATCAAATCAAGGGCCTTGTCGTATTGACCGTTCTGTAAAGCTATCAAACCTAACGAATGTAATGCATCTGCATTATCAGGATCGGTTTTGAGAACCTGTTGGTACTGCCGGCGGGCTCCTGTGAGATCTCCGGACTGATGATGCCTGACCGCAACTTCCAGAGTTTCTGCAACGTCTGTCATTCGTATATTATCCTGCCTTGGTTGTCAGTGATTTTTCGGCAATATGTGTTTCTGTTAATATTCTCAACTGCTCTGCTACACTGGCAAAGACAGTTTCCCAGTCGCCCCATTTTTCCTGTCGAAAGAGCCTCATCGTCGGATACCAGGGGTTGTCATCTCGTTCCAGCATCCACCGCCAGTCAGGCGCAAAAGGCAAAAGGGTCCATACAGGTTTGCCCATCGCCCCTGCCAGATGGACAATTGCAGTATCCACGGAAATAATCAAATCGAGATTTTCAATTACAGCGGCAGTGTCTGTGAAATCTTCAAATTCTTCGGCTGGATTTGCAAGGACCTTTCCCGCAGGAAATTGCCGCAATTGTGTGGCGGAGGCATCTTTTTGCAAACTGTATAAGCGCACACCGTCAATCGAAGCAAGCGGTGCAAAATGCTTCAATTTACAGGAACGGTTATGGTTGTTCTCGTGCTTCGCTGACCCTGCCCAGACAATACCAACCTTGAAATCCGGTCCATCAAGTCTGGCTCGCCAATAATCAGCTTTCGTCGAATCAGCATAAACGTACGGCACGCTGTCAGGAATAGAGTCCAAAGTGGTACGGAAGATCGCAGGTAAATCCATCAAAGATATATAGAAATCAAACTTCACATCCGGCTTGTCAGGCGACAAAACCACAAACTTGTCAATTCCATCGAACTCGTGCAGGAGATTAATGAGCGGATGCCACAGTTCGAAAATCACCGTACCGCCGCGTGCCTTAACCATAGGCAGGTATCGAATAAACTGCAAGGTATCACCAAGCCCCTGCTCACATTGAACAAAAAGCCTCTTGCCAACAAAGGAAGAGCCGTCCCAAATCAGTTTTTCAGGGGTGCGCTGATAAAAGGAGCTGTTCAATTTGGTTTTCCGCCGCCATTCGTATTGGCTCCATCCTTCCTCAAACCTTCCGAATAAAAGCAAGGCAAGCGACAAATTCAAATGAGCTTCGGCGTAGTCGGGTTTTAGCTGGATTGCCTGATTGTAATAGTCAATCGCTTCGCTGCAGCGCCCCTGGTCCCCCAAAATAGTGGCCAGGTTATAATATGCCTCAGCATTGTCGGGGTCGAGCTGTATAGCACGCTCAGAATATATCATTGCCTCGGTCAGGTTGTTCTGTTTTTTCAAAGTGCCTGCAAGATTGTTATAGGCTTTGACGTTATCAGGATTGATATTGATTGTGTTTTTGTAATTTTCGACAGCTTCCTGATAGCGCCCCTGGTCTCGGAGAACATTGGCCAAATTGTAATATGCCTGAGGATAAACTGATTGAATCGATAGTGCCTGTCGATATGCGTCAATTGCTTTTTGAGGTTTTCCGAGCGCCTTAAAGACAACTCCAAGGGCATTGTAAAATTGTGGGACTTGCGGCTTGTTTTTGATGGCCTGGCTGATCAGAACAACGGCCTGTTCATACTCTCCTGTCTGGAAAGCTATAAGACCTGACGAATATAAGGCGGCAGGATTAGCCGGGGCAGTTCGCAAAATCAACTGATACTGCTCTTTAGCCTGCTGAAGATGCCCATTCTGATGATGTCGCAGGGCAGTTTCAACAGCTTCATCAATGTCCGGCATCTTTATATGACCTCAGCGATCTTAATATCAATTAAACACGATACGGCGGCTTCTTCTCGGCCGTATTAATCAGGTATTAATATACGGCCAATATGCTCAAAAAACAGGGGTACTGCCCATATTATCGGCATAAACAGTGATTTGGGGTTAGTTTTTCTGGCAATAACGCACCAGCATTTGACCATCGCGGTTATGTGAAGTGTTCAATAGGGTTTATCCGGAGAGATTTTTATTTCGCGATTGCTTTCCAGCTTTGATTCAACTCTTCCATCAGCTTGATTACTTCCTCAATCATTTTAGTATCTTGCTTTAAATTGGCCTGACTGAGCTGGCTATTCATAAACATATACAACTTACGCAGGTTCATAGCTACCTCACCGCCTCCTTCCATATCCAGGACGGTGTTTAGTTCGAAGATTATGTCCTGGGCTTTGGCTATGCATTTACCCTTTGCCTCGGAATCTCCTGCCTCGATTCCCTTGATAGCCCCTTTTAAGAATTTAATAGCGCCCTCATAGAGCATAACCACAAGCCGGCCTTTGCTTTGGGTGGTAATTGTGGCTTCCTTATATGCTTCAATACCCTTCATAATATCACTCCGTTATGGTGTTTGGTATGTATTATCGCGTTTTTAACTTATGGGGAGATGGCTGTTTCCAGCCATCTCCCCGAAGGGTCGTTCAAATCATCGTATGTGCTTATCTAAGTAGTGTAAGAGCCATCTGAGGCATTGAATTTGCCTGGGCCAACATCGCGGTACCTGCCTGTGCCAACACCTGTGTTCTGGTCAGGGTTGCCATCTCAGTTGCAACGTCGACATCAGAAATACGTGATTCTGCAGCCATCAGATTCTCGGCCTGAATGTTCAGAATCGAAATCGTACTCTCAAGACGGTTCATCTTATAACCGAATGACGCACGGGCTGTATCCTTAGTGGTAATAGCTGTCGTAATCGTGTCCAAAGCTGAAGAAGCAGCAGTAACACTAAGAATGTTAACGCCGGCCTGTGTAGCAGCAGATTCGAAGTAAGTGCCAGTATTGACAGTACCGGATTCTGCTGTCCAGCCACCTGTAACGGTAGTCCCGGAATTTGCTTCGGCAGCGGCCATCGTCACACCATCCATTAAGGAACCTCTGGAGCTAAGCTTCAGGTAATAGACGCCGTTAGCCGAGTCGAGTACAGCCTCGGCTGTAGCATAGTTCAGATCATTACCCTCGGCATCGTTACCGAGGTTCCGTGATACAAGGTTAATGCTTTCGACAACTTCCTGAAGTGAGAAAGTCTGCGGAGCATTCGTAGTTGCCCATGTTACCGCCATTGCCTCTTCATTGTCGCCATTAGCATCGGTAAAGGTAATCGTAACCGTATAGGTGGAAGCACCGGTGTCATCTATTGTGAGCCAGGATGTGGCGGTACCACTTACAGCCGATGCGGTATCTGACGTAATCGTGACGCCACCGAGACCTGTATCGATGCCAAGGCCTGTCTTTGTCATATCGGTTTTGGTGATACTAATCGTATCAGTAGTACCAACGTGAATTTCGACAGTATCATCGGCGCCGGTATCGTTGAGCATCGCAATATCATTAAACTTTGTTGCCCCTGCGATACGCTCGATTTCGTCGGCCATTTCTGAAAACTCAGCATTCATAATCGTCCGCTGAGCGGCGGAATATGAACCTGTAGCTGACTGTTCTGCCAGCTCTTTCATACGAATGAGGTTTTCGTCGATAACCGCCATCGCACCTTCCATCGTCTGCAACATACTAATGCCATCTGAGCCATTACGTGCTCCCTGCTGCAATACAGCGACGTCTGCACGAATTAATTCTCGGACAGCCAAGCCGGCTGCATCGTCCTTCGCACTATTTATGCGGAGGCCGGAAGACAACCTTTCAACAGACTTGGCCAAACTGTCATACGAGCTGCCCAAGTGCCTTGCGGCATTACTTGCCATAATATTGTTTTTGATTGCTAACATAGTTTGCTCCTAAAAAATAAAATAAACGTTTATCTTTCCGGCCCTGTCAAACCTTCTAATACATCAAATTCAACGTGCAACAAGCACATTATCAAAGTAAGCCTTCAACAAAACCATTCTCGATTGAGATAATCAAAACTTAAGGGGTTTTTTGGTTGAAAATTTCGGCAAAAACAACGCCCTGTAATCTTCCTGCTGACAATACTGATAAGTGTATTTTCAATGATTAAAAATTGGTGATAACTGCAAGTTTTTTTAAAAAATAAAGGAATTGTGCAAAATTCTATATTTTCAGGGAAGCCGAGAGTATGACAAGATGCCCCAATCGCATCGCTTCTATATCCAGCCCCCCGGCCCCGTAATATCACCGTTGATGATAGCCGAAAGCACGTTTTACTCCGCTAAAGACGGCAAAAAACTCGAAAATCATAAAACCAACCGGGATCTTAGGAGGATTTGCAAGGAGATGGCCTGCCTATGGCAGAAATACCTGTAGATGGCGCATTCCAACGATCACAACTTCAATCTGAAATTCTCACCATATTATACTTTGCCATCCACAGAAGGTAATATAGTGCTGTGGAATCCGATATCGCAGCATATTTTTGCAGAGAATCTATGAATTGTGCAGTTGTGATAAGCTTGGGAGCTATGACTTTCAAGGCAGCGGCAACGAGCTTGGGGATAATAACGCTGGCGCCCACGTCGGAATAAGAAACAGGAATATCGCCGGATTTCAGAACTTCCTTGCCGTACTCAGATAAGCATATCATGCTATCGGCAGATACAATCTTAGAAGAGTAGTGCGAAAAAACAGACCGATAATCAATTTCCCAGGGATTCTTTGGTTTCCGGGCCTCGACGGAGCTACACTGGGCCTGCTCCGAAAGTTCATTCCATAATGTACAATACTGCTTTATAATATCGGACCAGAAGTAATTCCGCTCCACCTTTTCTCTTGCCGCTTTTCCTAATAGGTCGCGTTTCTCACGTTTATCAAGCAATTCCTGGAGGGCTTCGGACATCTTATCGACGTCAACCGCAACAGACTGACTGAGAAGTAACTGGTAAGTGGAGAAATTCATTATTTCAGAAACATCTTCAAATTCCTTCGTTACATCACCCCAGAAAGTCGGAATCTTAATTCCGTTTATACCGTGATCCACAATTTCGGAATAGCCGTTAAAATCGGATATTACAACAGCACATTCGTGAGCCATCGCTTCTACGACAGAAAGACCGAAAGTTTCCTGGAAGTTATCAACAGGAGCCGTATATACATCCGCGGCACTGTAAAAAACACTTTTTTTATTGCTACCAAAATTAATGAATAATTTTGTAATCTCTTCAAGTTGTTTTTCCTGTAAAAGGCTCCTTATAAGCCTCTGCTCATGGTTATCAGCTCGGCCGGCAAGAATAAGAACTATTTTTCTGGCCTTGTTCTTTTCTGTAAAGCGCCTCAAACAGGCCAGAAATGGTGCGAAATCCATTTTGTCAACCGATGTAAGCCGTCCAAGGGAAAGTATTACAAAAGAATCGGCATCTATTCCAAGGGATTTTCTGCTTTCCAGACGGTTTGGAATGGTTCTGCAAGTATCATCAATACCCAGTGGAATAACGTCCATCCGCCCCCGGTATTTAATGTTCATTTGCTTAAAATTGTTTTCTGTTGCTTCAAATAAGCTTTCCAGCACCTTTTTGCCGCAGTTGCTCGTGCATACTATGGAATCAAACGGCATCGTGGGAGCAGTACACACTTTAAGTGCATGAAACGAAGCCTGCTTTGCGTTAAGGGAGTGGGTAATACCTGTAATCGGGAAAGGTTTCGGTGAATAAATATTACGAAGATGGATAAGACCCGGGAAAAAAAATCCCCAACCGCCAAGATGGAAAATATGGTAATTATTTTCAATTATGGACTTTTTCAGCGATGCAATATGAAAAACCTTAATTTTTGCCTTGCGGTCGGATGGGATATCTTCTTCTGAAATTCTTTTCTCCGTTAATTTGCAGTTAGCATAATTTGGACAGAAGATATGAAATTCATCAAAATCGGAGTATTTGAAAAGGGCTTTGAAAAAATCATAGTTGGCCACAAGCCTGCCGATTTTAAATGAGCTTTCCCGAGATTCTATAAATGGTTGAGTTGTACCAAATAGCTTCATTGCAAGTCCCGGCGATTTGATTCGTTTAGAAATGCCCCGCAAGCTTAATCTGACATTTTCAACTGGGCCTGCTAACCAACGTTGCAGAGCTTTTATCTTAGGCAGTACTTTGGTTTGCATAAAATAGCAGGTTCGCGGGACAAATTCAACTATGGTAAGTACAGAGATGGAACATTTTTTGCAAAAAAGATGAAAAAAATGCAATATTTCAGCCCATTATCCGAAAATCCTTTTATAGAAATCAAAATCCCCGGTAAAATCTGTGGATTAAATCCTATAAACCGGAGCCTTTCAAAGGTTTTTGTCGGCTTCTTTGTTTTCAGATGATCAGAAGCGTTGTTTCCGCAATAGGAGCTTTTATGCCTTCGAAGGTTTGGGTCATGAGCTTGACGATAATTGCAGAGCCTAATGATTAATACAAACAGGGATGTGGCTTGAGGGGCAAAGAATAATTATGGAACGCCTTTCAAAAACCAAGTTCAAAAATACCTGCTCACAATCCAGCGTTCATAACGAATCCAGGAGCAGAAATGTAAGTCCGGCTGCTGTCGATTCTGGTATGGCAGGCTCAGCATCAGGTGAGAGGCAAATTCGGGTGAATTTGGTTTTCAGCCCTTTTGCCAGACCTTTTGTTCCGCTTGGCATTGCGCAAATCAAGTCTTATGTCGAGAAAAACAGCAATTTTAGCGTTAAATGTTTTGATTTAAATGCTATCTATCATAACGCTATTGCAGATGCTATCAGAAACAATGACCCTAATGTCAAATTTCCCAGCCACGACCGGCCGGTTTTTTTGAAAACCATCGACGTACTTAAAAGTAACAACCAGGATTTCTTTAATCAAGCTGTTTACAACAAAGCTGCAGCGTCTTTTATTGTTTACTTTGACGCATTCAAAGAACTTTTCCATAAAATATGTGAAAACGCTTTGCACAAAAATGGAAAGCCGCCGTGGTTTGTAAACGAATATGTGGACCTCCTGCTTTCAGACAGGCCCGATGTCGTTGGTTTTTCGGTTATGTTCAGAGAACAGTTTTATGTCTCAGCTTTAATTGCCCGGTTGCTTAAGAAGGCGGACAAAAATATCAAAATAGTGTTTGGCGGCAACACGGCAAGTTCGGTCCACCAGGAAATTCTACCCAACGAGTTTATTGATTTTGTTGTGCTTAACGAAGGTGAAAGATCATTCCTGGATTTGCTAAGGAGCTTTAATAATGAAAAAGGACCTGGCGAAGTACCTAATTTGGTTTTTGAGAAAAAAGCGGAAGTCGTAGCCAGCGAAACCTTCATAATTAACAAGCTTGATGACCTTCCTTTTCCTGATTTTTCCGATTTTGACTTGAACTCATACTTTACCTCTGAGCCTGTGCTGCCAACTCTTGGTTCAAGGGGCTGTTTCTGGCGCAGATGCACTTTTTGTGTCCATCATAAAAGTTATTTTAATAAGTACCGAACAGCTTCAATTAATCGTGTAGTTGATGAGCTGGAATATCATGTCAAAAACGGTATTACATTTTTTAATTTTGTCGACGAAATGATATCTGCTTCACGTTTTAAGCAGATTGGAGAAGAAATTCTCCGCAGGGGGCTCAAGCTTCATTACTATGCGCTTGCCAAACCGACCGCAGATTTTACAAAAGATGTCCTTGGTATTATGCATCAATCGGGGTGCAGGTATATTATCTGGGGGGTTGAGTCGGGTTGTCAAAGAATTCTGGATTTGATTGATAAAGGCACTAAGGTCCAGGACATATCAAGAGTTTTGGCAGATTCAACACAAACAGGCATCAAAAACCACGTGTACATTATTATTGGTTTTCCGTCGGAAACAAAACAAGAGCTTAAGAAAACCCTGGATTTTCTTTATGAGAACAAAGACAACATTCATACAATACACAAATCCTCGTTCACATTACATAAAGGCTCCATGATATATGACGATCCCGAAAGGTTCTGTATAACAAGAATATTCCCCGCAGGAACTTCTATTGATTCGCTTAAGTATGTTGTTTCCAAAGGCCTGACAAAAAAAGAGGCAAAAGAATATAGAATCTTTTATGGGAAAAACTATTTCGATTATTTCAGCTATTTTTCTATATATCTCGGCCTGTTAAGAGATCATGCTTTATTACTCTATTCAAACCCGGACAAATTAATATTTAATATGCAGAAAAAAACCGTCCCTTTGCCAAATGAAGTCTGGCCACCCTCGCAAGAAAAACAATTCGTAGAACACACTACTTTATATTAGAACCTCCTGGTTATATTTCCTCGTTACCGGCTCCTGTAAATCTGAGTATGACATCTTGAATGCCGGAACAGATTGGTGTCTTAAAACCATGACATCCATAAGATTAAATAAATCATAGATTTTCCTGAAATCGTGGTAGATTTCCCTGTCGGTAGGTTTGTCTTGCTCAAATTCCTTTTCTTTTTTGATCAACTCAAAGCATTCTTTCAGCGAGGTATAGCCATCTATATATTTTAACAAATATTTAGTATATTTTCCGAGATCAATTTTAGCAGTTCCTTCTCGCTCGATCCCTATTTCCAAAGTACTTCCATTCGGCAGGTCTTTGGCAGTATCGTAGAGTTGGCTGGTGGAAAAAGGCTTATAAAACAAAGGTATGTTATCAAAATCGTTCGGATCAGCTATCGTACTTGTTTGATTAGAAACATAAAATACATGTTTCTTAATTGTGCCGGTTATTAACTCTGCGATTGCCTGTTGGTATTTAATCGGAAATGTCTTAATCCTTTGTAATAAAGCAGGATTCTTTATAAAAGTTTCGGGGCGGTAAAATGCTCTGGTCTCGACAAAATCCACCAGATTCAGTCCACAATTGTTCACCAATTCATACACTTCCAATACCGTGAACGGCTTGTCCTGCGAATGCAGGAACAAGTCGTAGATTTCGACATCACTATTTTTACTGGTTCCGTATATGAGTTTTGCATTCTTCATATCCTTGAAGTTTTTGTTCGGTTTGAAGAATGACAATTCCGCTTTCTTAAACCAATTTGTTTCCGGTAAACATTCCAATACTGCTTTGGTATTTTCTATTCGTATCTGCATATCGGGTTCATCGTCGTTAATCATTCGCATCAGTTCCTGCATCTGGTAAACGCCGGTTCTTCCGTATTTTCCATAAATCATAATGGCCACTGCGCCATCATTTTTCAGGACACTTTTAAGCGCCTCCAGACCTTCAACTGGATTTTTCAAATGGTGCAATACCCCACAACAATTTATATAATCGAATTTCTCAAGCTCCATTTGTCTCAAGTCTAACAAAGAGCATTGGACAAATTCAATATTATCGAACCCTCTTATTTGAACTCGCTGCTTTGCGATTTCCATTGAAGCAAGGCTAACGTCGAGATAAACAATTTGGGCATTGGTTTCTCTGAGCTGCTCGGCCAGGAAAATTGCGGCATCTCCCGTACCACCACCGGCAACTAATATCCTGAACGAGTTTTTGAAATCACATTTTCCCCCATAACAATAATGATTAATCTTGGCTATACAGTCTAAACCGCCGCAGACAATCCTTTTTTTTTCGTCCTCCGGATCTCGATACGGGTAAGGGTAATTCTCGTATTGCTCTCTGACCGCACTTAAATAATTAGTTTTCTGCATACGTCTTGACTCCAGTGGAAATTTAACCACAACATATTACAGCATTTTGGGATTTGTAGAGATTGCAGATTATAACAACCGGAACTTCCCTATCATTTATAAACCATAATTAAGTTTTATCAAAACATTGTTAAATCTTTTATTCAACTCCGCGATAGTTTCTGGTTCCAGTTTCTCCCTGTGGCTGCCGGGAGTAACTCTTCTTTTATGTTTCCATATATCCTCTTTAGAAACATCAAATTCATTTTTACATGCTTCCAAAAATATTCTGGTTATATTATTTATGTTTTGAATATCAAATGGTAACAGCAGTTTATTTAACCAACATGGGAAGTCAGTAACCATTTCTTCATATTTTATAAATGTCACATTCGGCCTGCCCCACAAATTGGCAACGTAATTTTCATATCTTTCCAGAACATTTCCCATCAAAAGCGGCTGGCCCGTTCCATACCTCCTTATTGGCGGCTTGCCACTTGTCATATTCAAGACAAAATTGTCAATGCCGGCATCTGAAACTTTTTTCCTGTAGCCGGTGTTCCCTTCAATTTCGCCATCATGACTATAACAATATGAATAGAACATCGAAACTAATACATCTCGGGGGTCCCTTAGATGCACAATAACATTATAATCTTCTATATTGGGTACATTTACAAACCATCGAATTGGTCCGAAACATCCCCTCTTGGCTTCCCAGTACTCGCTGTTGATTATCTCTTCGGTTTCAGGCAAAAAGAATTCTCTTTCGTGAGGAGAATAATATGTTATACCGGCCCTACTGCATAACTCGCTGCAAAGAGTATGTACAAGCATTGAACCGCTTCTATGCACAGTGAAAACCAGAATGCCTTTATTTGTTATTTCATTTACATTGGTGTTTTCTTTAAAATCCAATTCATCATACTTCAAGGTTGTTCCCATAGTAACCATTGCCCTCAAATTGTTTTATTTTTTTTCAAAACCAAAAAACAGATGTTCCTCCAACAATCAAGGCTTGTGTCTGATAAAATCAAATCTTCATCTCTTTTAATATGCGTTTAACACAATCTTCGAGATTGTTGTTTTCTGTATCGACAACAATGCTGCCGTTGTCAGGTTCTTCAAAAGGTGCTGATACACCGGTAAATTCCCGTATTTCACCTGAACGGGCCTTTTTGTACATACCTTTGACATCTCTTTTTTCACAGGTCTCCAAACTGCACCTGGCATAGACAAGTCTGAAATTACCGACAATATCTGCAACCATTTTCCTGAGTTGGTTTGAAGGAGAAATGAAGCTCGCAATAACAAAATTGCCGTTTTCGTTAAATAGTTTCGCGATATGAGCCACCCGTCGAAGATTTTCTTTTCTGTCTTTTACACTAAAACCAAGATCGGCATTCAGTTTACCCCTGAGGTCATCTCCATCGAGATGAATGGCTTTATAGCCGCGATTGTCCAGTTCTTCTTTTATTCCCTTTGCCAGGGTACTTTTACCTGCACAAGGCAGACCAGTAATCCACAGGGTCGTTTGCAGGGTTTTTATATACTCTGAAACCTCTGTGGGTACATTGTTATCAACGCCTGACCGAACATTAGTCCCTGAGATTTTTTCGATCTGCTTTGGAGGATCTATTCGATTGACATCGTAACCAACTTTTCTTCCGATGTTAATGCTGGCTATGTCGGGAATAACGGCAACTTTCACCTTATTCCCATAAACTCGCCTTATCATTTCTGCTCGCTGGTTAATGGTGTAGGGATTCTTATCAGAGATCTCAGTGTCTCGGAGGGCTATACAGACATCCTGACCCTGAGTAATTGCATTGTCAATAAGATATTTGTGGCCATTATGGAAAGGCTGCCATCTCCCAATAAACATTGCATATCTTTTGTGCCCGTTATACACTAATACTCCTTCAGCTATACCAACATATTTATCGAGCTATCTGTAAACTGCACCTGGGTTTCCGCAAATTCCACAGCGTTGTCAATATTTGTCAGCCATTCATTGTAAGTGTCATTATTACTTTGCGATTCGGGATTCGGTGAGCTTTGTTGCCCGGAGAAACCATCCTGTCCGCCTGCTGATGAATGGTCTTTTAAATTCTGAGACTCTTGCTGACTTGTCAATACAACTTCGAGCCTTTTTATCTGAATACCACAATCCTGAAGGTTTTGGATTATCTCAGGCAGCGCCTGCTGTATCTGGTGTCTGGTTTGTGTCTTATCGGCCTCCAATAAACCGGTGATACCATCAGCCTCTTCCTGAAATTTTATAGCAACTTTGCCAAGTTCAGGCGGATTGAGCCGAATAACAATCTGCTGGTTGCCCAAACGGAAAGAACTGTTGATAGACTCTTGAATTTGTTCGCCAACACTTTCTCCGGAATCTGCATTACCAGCGATCTTGTTGAATACAGCGGAGGTTGCTGATTGTTCTGTAATGGCAGGTTGGGCGTTATTACCGACAAGTACCTGCTCACTCAGCTCCGTATCCGGATTGGAAGCATGATTCGAAAGTAAATTGTGACGATTTTCCGCTTGCGTGGCAGAAAACTGCCCATGTGAACTCATCTTCTGTTGCGCGATGGTTTTAACAGAGAGATTTTCGACCTGGGCTCTGTTCTTTTCCAGCAACTCAAAGGTTTCCGCTTTGCCGTGATGGTCTTTCTGGTCTGTCTCAGCTTTGTTGCCTGTTTCCACAGCCTGTATGAGGCTTTCCCGGCCAATCAATACCTTCTGCCCGGAAGGAGACGATTTGTCGCCAAGAACAGAAATTTGGGTGTTTGATAGCTGCGTTTTCGAGCTTTTAGAAGCTGAGGGCATATTTGTTTCGAACGGTTGTTTATTGTCAGTAGTTGTTTTATTGTCGGCAGTTGTTTTGTTGTCACTGATTAGTGTTTTGGATATTAATTGTGTGCCGCTTTGCTGACTTTGCTTGCTGATAAGTTTGTCCTTGGTAACAAATGCTTTATCAGATGTCTGCAGTTTTCCCTTATTTTGGTCTTTTTCAGGATGAGCATTGATGATGTAAGCTTTATTAGAAATACCAGGTAAAATGATTTCAGATTTAATGTGGCTCTGCTCAATCGTTGTTTGAATTAGTTTATTGTCCGGTTTGGAGGCTGTAGATACTATTTGGTCTGGCTTGTTAGTAATTGCTTTAGCAATCTGTGCGATAAGAGAAAAGGCTTTGGAACCGGCGACCAACTTTGCAGATTTACCAGTAGTCCGGCTCTCTACTTGTTGCCGGAACTGGTTATTAACTTTCTCATTGATGTATTTATCAAGCACCACCGGTGGTGTCTGTGTCCCTTGAACCGTAAAAGACTTAGCAGGATGTATTTTAGAAAACGTCCCGTAACTCTGGTCTCGTTTTTTCTTTTTCTTGTTAGCCTGAGTATTCCGGGACGCTTTTGTCTTTGTTTTCCTGTTGAGGGTATCGCTAAAGCTCTGCGACCTCTTGTCAGTCGATCGTTTTTGAACAATAGGCTGTGTATTATCGGTCGTTGCCGTATTGGGAGTATTGCGCGGGGGCACGTTACGGGCTGGATTTGCGGTAAATTGCCGCGATTGAGGATTTTCAAAGGGTTTCAATGTAGTTGGTATAGTGCCAACATTGCCCACAGACGGATTTATCATAAAAACAGTATTCATACAGTAGTTATTGAGCAACTGTCGTGCCACTATTAGAGCACGGACACTTAACTAAAGTTATCTGTTTGTTACAACGTGACTTATGAATGTTAAAAGAATTCCAATAGTGCGAAAATGCACAATATTATGGTCTATCTGCCGACAAATTCTCCTATAGACAGGAAAGAATTTCCGGTTTTTCGCGGCGAATTGGAATGTTTTGTGGGGAGGACGGAGGATGTAAAAAAAAGCATTTGGGTGTATAGGATTCTGACACGGTCGCAACCGCCCTAATAGGTACTTATTTTTGTTTTAGACGGTTTTTAGCACAAAACAGCCGGCTAATTGATTGAAAATGATGGTCTTTGGCTGTTTGGCACGATTATTGCTAATTTTTCCTGTTGAATAGTATTTTGTGTGCCTGATTTGAAAGCTATATATGTCTAAAACAAGCAATATAGTTGACATTCTCGAGGCTGGCATAAGGACTGAAAGCCTTCGCCAGAAGGCAATCGCCAATAATCTTGCTAATCTCCAGACTCCGGGATACCGGAGGCTTGATGTCAAATTCAAAGAATTACTTGCCAAAGCAATGGACTCATCTGGATCTGTTGATTTGAGCAAAATCAAGCCGCAGATTTACAATCCCAAAAATACACCGGTAAAATCAAACGGCAACGATGTCAGTTTGGAAGTCGAAATCGGTGAAATGGTGAAGAATACCCTTCACCACAAAGCATATATTCGGCTCCTACAGAAAAAGTACCGACAAATTGAATTGGCGATAAATTTGAAATAATTTGTGGTGGTTAGCAGTAGTGTTTAGTCAATAGAAAAAAGTAACTTAGATATCGAGATTTTAGAGAAAGGCAGACACAAATGGAAGCCAATACTGCTTTGAGTCCTATAGATATAGCGATTTCAGGCCTTCGGGCACAAGGTAAAAATATACAAGTAATTTCGTCTAATGTCGCAAATGCCCAGTCCACGGATAACGGGAACGGTGAACCTTACCGCAGGCTCGAAGCGGTATTTAAAACAGATGGTGATGGTATGGGGGGAGTTATCCTGGATGAAATATCAGCGGATATGAGCAATTTCCCGATGATTTTAAAGCCTGACCATCCCCATGCAGACGAGCAAGGATATGTGACAATGCCCAATGTTAATTTGCCGGTTGAGATGATGAATCTAAATATTGCGGCGCGAATGTATCAGGCTAATGTAGCAAGTCTAAAGCGTTATCAAGAAATGGTGGAAACTACGCTTGAATTACTTAAGTGAGGCTAAATCAAATGGTTAATTTAAATGCCCATATAAGTTCGGTATTACCCAAAACCAATCCGGATACCACTGGATCCGGGATAACCAAAGTCAAAACCACAACCCCAAAAACAGGCTTTGCTGATACTGTTAAGGCTGTCGAAAGATACATATCCGAAGTTGACAACCTTCAACAATCATCAGATGTATCCATAAAGGATTTGTTATCGGGCAAAAATGAGGATATTACCTCTGTGGTATCGGCGGTAGCTAAGGCTGATATGAGTTTTAAACTTCTTGTGGGTGTCAGAAATAAGCTAATTGAAGCCTACAAACAAACTATGAATATGCCATTATAACCGAACATCTGTAACCTTCTTTTTGATAATCCGTTATCAATCTGCGAAAGGATTTGATGAACTTTCTCCAGAAGATAGAGGCAATTTGGCAAAATGTAAGTATAGTTCAACGAGCTTTGCTACTTGCGATAGCTCTGGCAGTTGTTATTGTTGGTGTGTTGCTGACTTATTGGGTGCGGAGACCTGATATGAGGGTATTATATTCAAGTCTTGACGTTGAAGAAGCAGCTAAGATTACAGAAAAAATCAGCGATAAGGATATTATTTACAAATTAGGCCGTGGGGGTACAACAATCTATGTGCCTAAAAATCACGTAACTCAACTTCGTTTAGACATGGCAAAAGAGGGATTGCCAGACGGTGGCCAGAAAGGCTACGGGATATTTGATAATGAGAAAATCGGAATAAGTCCGTTTGTCCAAAGCATCAACCTCAAACGTGCCATTCAGGATGAGCTGGCCAAAAGTATACAAATGATAGATGGAGTTATTCATGCCCGAATTCATATAGTAAATCCGGAACATACATTGTTCTCTTCTCAAACGTCGCAAACCAGCGCTTCTGTAGTTCTTCGGCTAAAGGCAGGCTATAGATTGAGCGCCTTGAACATAGCAGCTATAACACATCTAATTGCAGGCAGTGTCGAGGGACTTAAATCCGAAAACGTAACCGTGGTAGATAGTCAGGGACTTCTTCTTTCCAGTGAATCGGATCAAGCTATGGCCGGTGGTGCCGGTACCATTCAGGATTACAAGGAAAGGGTGGAGAAAAATTTGCAGGACAAGGTTGAAGAGATGCTCACCACTGTTTTAGGGCCAGGCAGGGCAACGGTTAAGATCTATGCAGTCATTGATACAAACAACGTCAGTACTGTTACAGAAACTTATGAACCAAAGGGAGTTGTTACCAGCGAAGAGATTACAACTAATTCTGAAACTGGAGCCGACAGTGCGTCAGCCGCAGGCCAGCCAGCCAAAGCAGGTAGTGTAAAAAAAGATGAAACAATTACTACCGAATACAAGATCGGAAAGACGGTGAAGGAGGAGATTGTTTTGCCGGGCGAAATAAAATCTCTCTCTGTAGCTGCTTTTGTTGACTTATCACCACCCGATGCCAATGGAACAGGTTCCGGCGGCAGTGGCGCAAAAATCATGGAACTCTCTGAGGTGGAAGAAATTATCAGGAACGCACTTGGCATTAAGGAGACAGGCGCCATCAAAGTAGTTGACATCAAGTTTCATCGCCCGGCCAGACCGCTGTTAGATGAAGAGCCGTCCGGTGGGCTTGATTTTATAGCGATTGCGGGGCAAGCCTCACTTGGAATTATGGCGATTTGTGCGTTATTAGTACTGAAAATGTTCAGCAAAGCAAAGAAAAAAGCTGCTTCGATGCCTGCAACAGGAAAGTTGCCTGCCGCTGGAGCAACTGGCGGTCTTCTCCCAACCGGAACTGAGAGTTCTGGGCCATCGGAGATGCGCAACCGAATAGCTGAAAGCTTGCGAAGTAATCCCGAGCAGGCCAAACAATTGTTTGCAAGCTGGCTCGAGGACAAAAGGAGTTAGATAAGTGGTACCGAGAGGTAAACAAAAAGCTGCTATGCTGTTGATGAGCCTTGATACTGTAACCGCTACTGAGTTGCTCAAAGGCGTTAAACCTGAATTGGTTCAGGAATTGGCGGTGGAACTGGCGCGTCTTGATGCAGCCGGTTATCGTAACGATAAGCAGAGCGCCCAAATTGCCCGGCAGTTCTGCAATTCGCTTCAGGCCGATCAAGGATTTCACCCTGAGAGCTTCATGAAGGAAATGCAGAAAACTACGGCAGGTGGCGAGAAAACAGAGCAGATCCAGACCAGGATAGAGGATTTGGTGAAGGAAAATAACCCGTTTGCACGTATTGGTTTCCTCGATTCACAAACGATAGCCTCAGTTCTGGAGAAAGAACACCCTCAGGCTGCTGCGTGGGTTTTATCAGAACTGCCGGCTAAGAAAAGCTCCGATGTACTCGATCTTTTTGGCGAGAGTATCCGGCTCAGTACTATCAGAAGGATGATCACTTGTGAGAATATGACACAGGAAGCAAAGACACAGATCACAAAGACGGTCTGCAAGCGTCTCAAGGCTGCAATAACAAATGGTGCAAGTGAGGCTTTACCAACTCGGTCTGAGGGATTTTTAAGGAAAATGGCTCTGATTTTACGCTACCTGGGTAAAAAGTGTCGAGATTGTCTGTTTGGCACAAAACAGGCAAAAGACAACAAAGCTGGTGAAACAGGGCCTGGCTCAATGATAGCCTGGGAAGATATGCCGCAAGTGGCTGACAGGTTGCTACAAAAGGTCCTGAGAGGATTTGATGTGAAGAAATTAGCGTTAGCATTGGTCGGGGCCGACTATGCGCTCGTGCAAAAAATAACTTCTAATATCTCCGAGCAAGCTGCTGCTGCACTGAATGAGCATACTTCACATGTGCTCCCCCTGTTGTCTTCGGAAACGAAGGCGGAGTGGAAAAAGGATGTCGAAGAAGCAAGAGATGAAATTGTCCAGGTTTTGCGCGAAAGGATTAAGTAAGTGGCATTAACCGGTAAACAAAAAGCTGCGACGCTACTGATGAGTCTGGATACTGTGACGGCTGCCGAGCTTCTCAAGGGGATTGAACCCGAAGAGATTCAAGACATCGCTATGGAGCTTGCGCGAATCGACGCATCAGAGCAGCACAATAATAAGGAACAAGCAAAGGTTACCCAGGAATTCTTTAACTCACTTCGAAAGAAGGAGGCTCCGAGATTTAGTATGAAAGCTTTTTTCAACGATATGCTTGTGAAAGCTCTTGGCAAAGAACAAGCGGATCAAATTCAATCTCAGATTAAAAAAGTGTCAAAACAAAAAGAGCTGTTTATGAGCATTCGTTCGGCCAGCACGGACGAATTGGTTCTTGCACTTGAGGGTGAACACCCACAGTCGATTGCTGTGGTACTGTCGGAACTGGCTCCTAAGAAAAGCCAGGAGGTACTGACACTTTTGGGCGAAGAGGTTCGTCTCAAAGCCGTGTGCAAGATGACGAATCCGGATTCGATTGGAGTTGTAGTGAAGCACCGGATTGCAACTTTAGTAAACGAACGGCTGAAAAGCATCAAAGGAGAAACCCTCGTCGTACATGCAGGACAACAAGGACAAAGTCTGCGAAAACTTGCTATTATGCTAAGTGGACTTGAGAAAGAACTGCGAGACCAATTGCTTGGTGAGATCAGTAAGCACGATGAGGAAACCGGAAAGATGGTAAGGAATTTGATGATAACCTGGGAAGATATTCTGTCAATAGCCGACAGGTCTCTGCAGGAAGCGCTTCGAACCATAGAGTCAAGTAAATTGGCTATAGCGCTTTATGGAGCAGATGAAGAAATTACGCAAAGGATACGCTCAAATATATCTGAGCGGATTGTGACCATGCTTGACGAAGAAGCTTCACTAATGCAGGAACCGCTGGAAAAAGAAATTCTTGATGCCAGGGAAGAAGTTGTCCAGCCGTTGCGGGAAGCCAATGAGGAAGGCAAACTTAGATTTGTAGGACGATAGAACAATGCCGCAGACACTTACAGTCCATCTTGAGAAACCAGTCCAGTGGGTAAGGATATTAGATGGTTACAGTACCAATGGGGAATCACCCGTTACCGAAGATATGAGCCCGGATATGAATGTCGAGCAAAACAAGTTTAAAGGGGATTTGAAAGCACCTGAGAGTTTGTATAGTGAGGTTTGCCGAACACTTGAGGCTTTAATTGCTAAACTCAACCAATTTTACGATGTGATATTCGCTGAACATAAAGAAGAAATTGCCAAACTTTCGGTTGAAATTGCCAGAAAGATATTAATGCGAAAAGTCGAAGACGGTGACTATGAAATTGAATCGATTGTTAAAGAAGCACTTAAAAATACTCCCACACACCAGGATTTAGTAGTGCATTTGAATCCGGAAGATCTTGCTAACTGCCAGAAAGCCCAACAAGGTGATGACGATAATACATTAACCGGTGTCAAACTCGTTGCAGACCCCAATATTGGGCGGGCTGAATGTGTACTTGAGAACCCAAAGGGAATAATCAAGTCATTGATTGACGAACATCTTGAGCAAATCGGTAAAGCTCTCAAAAAGGCAGAATAATTTATGACTACAAGCGATACTACAGATCAGGAACTTCAACCACAACAAGATGCGTCCGACAAAGCGGGCAATAATTTAATTGATTTTGATAAATTTCACTCAACACTGCGAGCACTGAATTTGTTAAATTGTAATGGTTTTGTGATTCGGGTTTCAGGTTTGACGGTTGAATCCAGCGGTCCCAAAGTGGGCCTGGGTGAGTTCTGCAGCATCAACATTCGTGATGGTCGGCATGCATTGGCCGAGGTGGTAGGTTTCCAGGGGGATCGGCTTATTCTGCTTCCTTTAGAGCACATAGAGGGCATATCACCTGGCAATACAGTAACTGCTCACAGTACTCTTCATTATATTAATCTAAACGACAATATTCTTGGGCGGGTACTCAACGGTCTTGGAGAACCTATTGACGACAAAGGCCCTCTAACAGGAACTGATAAGAAGGCGTTAGATGCAAGTGGCCCCCCGCCTTTAAGGCGAGGGAAAATTACTCAACCTCTGGCTTTGGGAATTAGGTCGATAGATGGTATGCTAACCTGCGGCAGAGGACAGCGTGTTGGAATATTTTCAGGCAGTGGGGTAGGCAAAAGTATGCTACTCGGTGATATTGCCAATTCGAGTGATGCGGATGTAAATATTGTCGCATTGATAGGCGAGCGTGGCCGGGAAGTACGAGAGTTTCTGGAAAACGACCTTGGTCCGGAGGGCTTGGCTCGCAGTGTAGTAGTGGTCGCTACATCAGATTCACCTCCAATTCAACGGGTAAAGGCAGCGTTTGTAGCTGTAACAATTGCCGAATATTTCAGGGACAAAGGCAAAAATGTCTTGTTTATGATGGATTCACTTACGCGATTTGCTCAGGGCCAGCGAGAAATAGGTCTTGCTGCAGGTGAGCCGCCGGCAGCAAAAGGTTACTGCCCCAGTGTTTTTTCACTGATGCCAAGACTTATAGAACGTTTAGGATGCTCCGAAAATGGCAGCATCACAGGAATCCTCACTGTCCTTGTTGAAAACGACGATTTGACTGACCCGGTAGCTGATAGTGCCAGAAGCCTGTTGGATGGACATATAGTTTTGTCAAGAAAACTGGCAGATCGCGGACATTATCCCGCAGTGGATATCCTGGCCAGCATAAGCCGATTAATGCCCGCAGTAGTAAGCGAAGAACACAAAGCTGCGGCCCAAAAACTCAAGGAGATATATGCTACCTATATTGATGCCGAGGATCTGATAAACATCGGGGCTTTTTCATCGGGAAGCAATCGGCGCATTGACGGAGCAATCGCTTTAATTGACAGATTAAGCAACTTTCTTATTCAGCCTATTCGAGATAGGACCCGTTTTGAAGAAACTATCAGACAGTTAACTGATATTACTAAAGCATGGGACGAAATGCTAAATGTTAATGTTGTATAAAATGAAAATTAATCCTGCAACAATCCGGTTGGTGTTGTGAACTATTGGGGCCGGATAAATGAAACGATTTGTATGGCGACTAAGTCGTGTTCTCAACATAAAAAGAAAGGAAGAACAAAAAAAAAGAGTGGAATTGCTTGAGATAACTCAAAAGCTGGCTCAGAAACGAGGTGAGCTGATGATACAAAAAAGAATATTAGAGAACATAATCGATAGTTTAACCCAAGAGCATCCCAAGAGCCGCTTAGGCAAACAAGAGTTTTTCCTGAGGTGTTCGACAACAAATGATGAGCTAATCGATAAGCTCGAAAGTAAAGTAAATGAAATTGAAACACAACAAAAAGAAAAAGTCGCTGAGGTTTTAAAAGTCAAACGATTTAAAGAAGGCTTGGAGAAGCTAAGAGTTAAAGCAAAAACGCAATTTATAAAGGAGCAGGAAAAACTTGAACAAAAGGAATTGGACGAAATGACTATCATTGGCTTTGCTCGAAAGATAATGCAGCGAGACAGATTTGGCAATTCAATAGGCTAAGCCCCTGTAAGATAGCCATTCGTAAAATTAGGAGATATCTCAGTGAGCAAAAAACTAATAATTATAATGGCAGCAGCGGGATTGGTAAGCTTTGCCGGGATGTTCGTTTTTGCATGGCTAACTAAAACAACTTCCCAGGTCCAAAGCCCTGAAGCCAAGCAGGAAACATCGGCTCGCCAGCAAGCCAATCTGAAGCTGACAAAACCGCAGGTATCGGCAGCCAGCGGCATTGCTATCGGCGATAGCAAAATGAAAAAAGCAATGACAGAAAAACAACTCAAAGACCTTGTTTATGAAATGCGGGAAAAGATACAAGAGTATAACAACAAACTGCAGGACCTTGAAGTACAAGAACAGAGACTACAGATAGCTCAGGGCACACTAAAAAAGGACATTGAGGAACTCAATAATCTACGAATCGAACTTGCCTCAACTGTTGCCAGCCTTAAGAGCGAGCAAGATAAGCTGCTACAGGGCAGAGTTAAAATTGCCAAAACCGAAAAGAAGAATCTGACATTGTTAGCAGCCACTTATGACAAGATGGATTCAACCAGTGCCGGTCAAATATTAACGAGTATGATCAAGGCTCCAAACAGCAGTTTGGATGACGCGGTAAAAATCCTCTACTATATGACAGAGAGAACCAAAGCCAAGGTGTTGGCTTCTGTAGCTGAAACAGATCCAACAATTTCAGCGCATTTTTGTCAGAAATTGAAGCAAATAATAGAGAAAGACTAAGTCTATGGATATTGCAACGATAGTAGGAGTGATATTGGGGCTTGTAGTTGTAATTGGTGCCATTGCTGTTGGTACCGGTGCTGGGATGTTCTTCAATATTCCCTCGCTTGCAATTACCATGGGTGGAATGCTGTGCGCCACACTTATACATTTTTCACTGCCTCAGTTTTTGGGAATATTTTCAATAATCAAAAAGACAATCGTCACCAAGATTCCATCGCCGTCGGAATTGATTCAAAAGATGGTTAATTATTCTGCTATCAACAGGCGAGACGGGGCACTTGCTCTGGAACAGGAAATGAGCAAGTTAAACGATATGTTTTTCGTCAAAGGCTTAAGGATGATTGTAGACGGCCAGGAAGCAGAGAGCATCCGCGAACTTATGTCACTTGAGATCCAATATCTTCAGGAACGCCATTCAACCGGCAAAAAGATTTTGGAGTTTATGGGTGCGTCCGCCCCTGCCTTTGGGATGATAGGTACACTTATCGGCTTAGTACAGATGCTTTCGAACTTAAGTGATCCAAGCGGCATTGGTGTAGGTATGGCAACTGCCTTGATTACCACTTTTTATGGCGCCTTTGCAGCCAATCTGATTTTTATTCCATTAGCGGGCAAATTGGGAATTTATTCCAAAGCTGAAGTAACTGCGATGGAAATGATTACAGAAGGCATCTGTGCTATTGCACAAGGTGAGAATCCGACCGCCATCCGGGAAAAAATGCAGGCATTTATTTCCCAGAGCAGACGGGAAGAAGTAAAGGCCAACATATAAATGAGAGCTACCAAAAAATCACCTGAACCAGAGGAGGATGCCGGTGCGCCGGAATGGATGGTAACTTTCAGCGATTGTATGACGCTCCTGTTGACCTTTTTTGTACTTCTTTTGAGTTTCTCTTCTTTCGATGAAAATTTGTTTAAAAAATTGAAGGTGTTCTTCAGCGAAGAGTTAACTTCGGTTAATTTGAACAGGGGTAATAAAAGTGCGATGAGTACCACAGAATTGATTCAATATTTCACCGACCTTGACAAAGGCAGTGAGAAACCTACTTTGGCAGGAGGAACCAAAGACAACCTGAAAAATGAAGACCCAGAGCCTGTGAACTTTCATAACCTTAAGGTATTTCTAATCCCATCGGGTAAGATTTTCTGGGGCAATGGAATGGTCATTTCGTTTCAGGGCCGAAAAGCCCTTTCTAACATGGCGTCATTTTTAAAAGAAGTGCCTAACAGGGTGGTTATCAGTGAAAATGGACAAGGGGACCAGAAGGACAGCGCGCATCTTGGGCTGCAGCGGGCATGGGCAATAATAGAATTTCTTACAACAAAACAAGGCCTTGACAAAGGGCAGTTCAGCATCGCAGTTAGTTCGCTTCAAAAGGACCACAAAAACACTCAACAGAATCATTCTCAGGCAAAACCCGAACGCACACTAGAAATTGTTCTGCTGGAACGGAGTATTTATAATTGAGTCGAAATAGTAAGGTAATCGAGGAAAGTGGGTGTAAGGTCCCGGGATACATCGTCACCTTCTCAGATATGGTAACACTGTTGCTGACATTTTTTGTAATGCTGTTGAGCTTGGCGGACGAACAGGACCCGGAACTCTTTAACGCCACCAAAGATGCATTTGTTAAACACATTGACTATATCGGACTTGGAATGCTTTGGGATGAGAAAATGAGACCTAATCTCGGCAAACCTAAAATCAGGTATTTTATAAGAGAACCTGATAAAGACCTTCCCGTCAGGACTATAGATGCAAAAGAAGAAAATGCTCGCCGTGTCTTTAACAAAGTTGCCCGATCTATGGAAACTATGCCCTCCCAGATAGTTGCCAAAAAAACCAATTTTTCGGTAACTAATATTGGTTTCTCGCCGGGCGAAGCACGGTTAAATGAACCAGTAAAGAAGTTTTTAACACAGTATGCCATGGATTTGCAGCAGGATATTGGTTCTGAAGAGGTCAAACTATATATTCTCGGATTAGCCCGTGATGAACGAACCGAAAAAAAGCAGTGGATACTGTCAGCAAGGCGGGCCCAGGTGGTTGCTGATTTTCTGGAAAATATTTTGCCCTCACAGTTCCAATGCCCCGTTTATTCCTGGGGCGCGGGGCCCGGAGGCTACTGGATCACTCAGGATAGTCCTATTTCGAAGCAGTCACAAATACTAATCGCAGTTCTAAGGGCAAAAGATTAAGTTCATAGGCCTCCATTTCACAACATCCCGATAAACAGGAACTCGTACCTTTGTAAAGTCTTTCGACATCTTGTCTGATTCTTTCTTCGGTTTTCCACATAAATAGCCTCTTATACCATATTAGAACCCTTTTTAATGTTTCGGCACGCTATTTGCTTCTAAATATAACAGTTTGACATATTGATTTTATAACATGGGATTATCTAAGAAAAAAATCGTTATGTTTTTGCTGTCAATCGCGCTGTGCAGCGGTGCAACTTTTGTATACTCGGCCCAATCTGACACAAATGAGAGTACAAAATCGTTGTTCGATAATTCCGGTTCTCTGCATGATAACCAGTCAAATCTTACCGTAAGTCCGGATGATAATCCTGGCACTCGCGAATTGTTCTTTAAAATGACGCTTTCGGTTTTTCTTGTTGTTGTTTTAGGCATAGCAGTGGTTTATATTTCAAAAAAATTTCTGCCAAGGTTCACCCACCTGCCCGGCAAAAGGATCATGGTTATCGAAACGGTCCACCTCGGTCCTCGTAAAACAGTACATTTGCTCAAAATAGGTAATCAACAGCTTCTTATAGGCAGCACAAACGAAAATATCACCAGGTTGGCCGATGTGACTGATGAGCCATTTGAAATAGATCAGACCGCAACCCAAATAAATAATAATTGAGGACTTCAATGGCAGCCAAATCTATTAAAATATTATTTTTAGCTCTTGTTGTTTTATCAACAGCTAATTTGTCCTTTGGTCAAAATGACAATATTACAGAGGTGCAAAATAAAGCAAACTCGCTTCCCAGTGTTGGCGATTTGATGAAAGTTATAGATAAATCAACCACCAATGAAGAGGCTAAAGGTAAAGATTGGTCGACACCTGTCAAACTTGTAATCATCTTTAGCGGCCTGGCGATTTTACCAAGTCTTCTGGTGATGATGACGTCTTTTACACGAATAGTTATAGTACTGTCTTTTGTTCGCAGAGCTTTGTCTACCCAAACTATACCGCCAACCATCGCTATTATAGGGTTGGGATTGTTTTTGACTCTATATACGATGGCCCCTACATTTTCCAGAATTAACGAAACAAGCATTCGGCCCTATCTGGCTGATGAGATTGATTTCGAAACAGCAGTCGGCAAGGCAGGTGACTCTGTTAAGGATTTTATGCTCCGGCAGTGCAGAGAATCTGATTTAGCTCTTTTTGTGCAGATGGCTAAGATAGAGCCCCCTACCAGCCCAAAGGATATTGGGCTGCATATTGTAATTCCGTCATTTATTATCAGCGAGTTTCGGACAGCGTTCGAAATAGGTTGTCTTTTACTTATCCCCTTCTTGGTCGTTGATCTTGTTATTGCCAGTGTTTTGCTTAGTGCCGGCATGATGATGCTGCCGCCTGTAATGATTTCACTGCCTTTTAAGCTGATATTATTCATTCTTGTTGACGGATGGGGACTGTTGGCCAAGAGCCTTAGTCTGGGCTTCCAATAAGGCATTAAGTTTTTATGAGGATTTAACAGATGGATAGTACTTTTGTTATTTTTTTGGGACGACAAACACTCGAGACAGCTTTACTCGTGGCTGCTCCCGTTTTGCTGACCTGTGTCATTGTAGGTGTAGTTGTGACATTGCTTCAAGCGGTCACCTCCATACGTGATATGTCTTTGACGGTAGTTCCCAAGCTTATGGCAGTGGGCTTTGTTACACTGCTTTTCGGCAATTGGATGCTCGGTGCACTACTTAAATTTACGAATGGGATTTTCAGTTATATCCAAAGTGTCGGGCAGTGATTCATGGATTTTATGATAACAAAACTGCTCGGATTTGTGCTGGTGCTGACAAGAATTTCGACATTGTTTCTTGTAGCACCTGTTTTCAGCTGGAAAACTATTCCCGTTCGAATCAAAGTTGCAATTGTTTTGTTAATTTCAGTTTTTTTTTCGATGGTTGTTCCTTCTGCCGTCAATTTCAAACAAATCTCCTGGTTAGAAGCAATATTACTGATAAGTAACGAAGCAATTTATGGTTTAGCTCTTGGATTAGTTGTTGTCTTTATATTCTCTGCCGTCAAGCTGAGCGGGCGTATTATCGAACGGCAGATGGGCCTGGCCATGGCCCAGACTTTGGATCCATTGACAGGCGAGAGAGCCCAACCGCTTGGCGTACTTATTGAAATGATATTTATACTCTTGTTTTTAAGCGCAAACGGCCATCATTTGTTCCTGTTAATTATCTCACGAAGTTACGAGACATTCCCCGCTGGCACAATCCCAACGATACCATTACTAGTCGGCAGCACAGTTAAAGCGGGTTCAACAATGCTTATTGTTTGCTTAAGATTATCTGCACCAATGTTGGCAGCGTTTTTGTTGCTGTTGGTTGTGCTGGCTGTATTCGCGCGGATAATGCCGGACATGAACATTCTATTCATCAGTATGCCATTGCGTATGGGGCTGGGATTGCTGATGGCAGGTATATTTTTGCCGTTTATTAATGAATTTGTAGCTGAATTCGCTGATTGGATGGGTAAGCTGCTGCCTTTGTGATGGGGTAGTGATTATTGATTGTATCGCTAAGGATAATGGAGCCATAAACGCGAACTAAAATCTGGTATAAATTATGGCAGAGAAATCGGCAGCCGAAAAAACAGAACAGCCAACACAAAAAAGACTGAATAAAGCTAAAGAGAAAGGACAGGTAGCTCAGAGCCAGGAACTGCCTGCGGCTGTTTCAATTGTAGTGCTCGTAATGATTTTGGCCTTATTGGCACCTACTTTACTCCAATGGTTTATTATACAAATGAAGCAGGGGATAACGGGTGAAACCAGCATTTTTGCAGACAGCAAAGCATTCACAAATTTTCTCAATACTAAAATCATCAGTTCGACACTTGCTATCTGCCCTATTCTGGCAGCACTTGTTGCCGGGTCTGTTTTATCATGTGTTGCCGTCAGTGGCCTGAATTTTGCGCCAGAGGCCCTGAACTTGAAATTCAGCGCAATAAATCCTGTAAAAGGCTTTGAGAGACTGTTCAATATCAAATCCTTAGTAAAACTGGGCGTCTCTGTAGCAAAATTGATTTTTGTTTCAACTATCGTCTGGCTATATCTTCAGAGCAAGGTCGATGCACTTGCTACTCTTCGATGGTGTTGGTCTGCGCAGATGATTACCGCTATCGCAAATATGATATTGGGAATGCTGATACGCGTTTGCGTAGCGCTGCTGATTATAGCGGCCATCGACGTCGTTTTTCAGAAATGGAAATATACACATGATCTGAAGATGACAAAGCAGGAAGTAAAACAGGAGCGGAGAGATACCGAGGGCTCACCTGAGGTCAGATCCCGTATCCGCCGGATTCAGATAGAAATGGCTAAGAAGCGCATGTTGCAGGAGGTTCCAAAAGCGAATGTAGTTCTTGTCAACCCAACGCATGTAGCTGTCGCACTGCGCTACGAAGTTCAGACAATGGAAGCTCCCGTTATGGTAGCTAAAGGCGCAGACCAATTAGCAGAAAAAATCAGAGAAATTGCCCGGGCTTATGGTGTGCCCATTATAAGAAAACCGGAATTAGCCAGAACAATATACTCAACAGTTAAAACCGGTGATATTATCCCACAAACACTATACACGGCAGTAGCAGAGGTATTAGCTATGATCTATCGGCTGCGGCACAGAAAAACGTAAAATGCATGGTTAGTACATCTACTAACCGAAAGTGGCAGCGTTAACCATACTAACCGCCGACATCTGTAGTTGCATCAAAGCTAATGTTTTTTCAAGACGAGCAAACTTTAAGATAAGCCTTGTTTCCACCTTTGTAAGTCGGGCTTCTTCATATTCGATTCTCCTGTCCATTGCTGTTATCTTATGATCAAGAATGTCTGTGCTGACATCAAGCCGACCGTCAGCTTCGAGTATCTCATCAAGTAAATCTTCGAGAGTACCGGCCATACCCTGTTTTACACGCACCGTTGCAGTATAAGTACCATCAGCATTGGTCAAATCCATAGCAAGTTGCAGACTGTTTTCTGCATACAAAGGATCACCGGTGTCACTATCAAAAGTGCTGTCTAAGGTTATAAGGCCTGTACCTGTCCATGTTGCCCCGGTGCGCCATGTAGACTCACCGGACAGTCTGATTCTGACCGCATCTATAGCATTAGAGGAGATATCTACTTCAACCTCATATGTACCGGCAGTTGTGTATCTATCGCTGGCACCATAAAACTGGACGATAGTACTGCTGCTGTTGCCGTTTTTGGTAGCACCAAGTAACTCGAGAACATTGGTATAATCTTCGTCTATGGCCTCGTTGAATTCATCCGTATCGAATTCCATCATTCCAGCACCATCAATAGTAAGGCCTATATCCAGGGATTGAATATAAGTGTCTATGGAACTGATAAAACCGTCAACTGTCCCGATAAAGGGATCACGAGACTGGCTTTTAATAAGTGAAACCGCAACATCTTTGCTTAAAATACCCATTTTTTTATCTTTGGTATCATATTCAGTCTGCTTCTTAAGGGTAGTTATCAGTGCATTATAAGCATTAACCATACGAGTAATTTTGCTGCGAATTGCCCCGGTATCCCTGTTAACTGTTATTTCAACAGGAATCGGGTTGTCACCACTGTCTACATCATTAATATCGTGAAGATTGAGCGTTATCCCTGCTAAAACATCGGTGAGAGTGTTGCTGTTTGCGCTGATCCAGGGATTGACCCCTTTTGTTGTTTCCGTGACTGTTACCACGTCACTTCCCGGCCCACCCATCGACCTGGCATCAATCACAAGCATAGGAACATCGCCTAAAGTATTGCTGAATGTAAATATCATGCCATTTACAACAGGATTTGTGTCGAAAATATCGCCACTGACAACTATATCATTCGTATCAACGTTAGACAACGCTTCTAACGCTTCCTGAACACTTCCCGCGCCAGTTACAGGTGCATTATAAGCAATATCTGCTGTTGTTTGGCCATTATATGTTAACTTGAAAGTTCCACTGGTCCTTCTGCCATCCGGAACTATCGCTTGAACTTCGCTAACTGCTGCGGCTGTTGGATATCCATCCACTTTTATCTCCGAGTTCTGAGCCGTCTGGGTCTGGACAAAAGACGTTGAAGCAAAAGAAGCCAGACTTTCTGAGGTCGCCGCCCCTTCCTTGTAAACGGCCATCGTCGGCACAGTCAATGTTGTGTCGCCACTTCCAGCATTATAAGCCAAACTTACGGTCAGTTCGCTTAGTCCGGAGGCTTTATCTGTTACGACAATTTTGCCTTCTTCGAGAGTGGCCTTGACGTTTCCGTCAAAAGCATCTTCAATCGCGTCCATAAGATGCGCCAGTGTGGTATTACTGGTAATGCTAAGGTCAAACTGAGTTATAGCATTGGTATAACGGTCGGTACCGGTTATCTCAATTACCTCATCACCCTGCAGACCTGCATTGATTGCAAACTGGCTAAGCTCTGTTATTTTGGTAGACAAACCGGCATTTAGAGTACTATCAGATGCGAGTGTATATTCCGAATCAGCCCTCCATACTTCTGTCGAAGTCGCATTAATGGATATTTGATAATCTTCTCCCGTTTCCCGTCCGCTTAGCATCAGATGGTATGTGCCTCCCTGATACAGTAAACTGGCAGTAACGCCGGGATTGTTCTCATCATTATTTATCAAATTTACAAAATCCTCCAAAGTAGTCTCATCCGCAATGGCTGTTATTGTTGTCTCCTTATTGTTATAGGAATAGATAAATGAACCTCCACCTACATAATCGGTCTTATAATCGAAAGTAGAAGTGTCCTGTATCCACGTGTTCGTTGTCGCCATTTGATCGATTAGAATTGAATGGGAGCCCTGACTGGCATCTGACGATGCGATGAGAGTAAGTACATCGGTATCGCTCGAGCTTGCGGAAAAAACTTCCAAATCATCAATATCTGAAAGAGCACTTGCCGTTGATTCCAAAGAACTGACTTTGGCTCGCAACTCATCCAGCGCGGTGGTTTGTTTCTCGTAGTCTACCTTCTGTAATTGATATTTGGCAAGCCTTCGGCTATTGATTATCATCAACTGATTAACGATTGCAGCCGTATCAATGCCTGTTGCTAAACCTGGAAACCTTAATACACCCATGCCCTAATCTCTAATCCTTATCGCTGTCCTTGTGCCATTAACAGGATCGTGCCGTCATTACAGTCTTACTTTAGTATTATCGAATAAAATACCTGAAACTTAATTATCAAGTTTGAATTAACTGCTGTTACGATATGCTTTGAGGGTTTTTCTGAGGTTGCCAACCTGCCGCAGTTGCCTGCCTGTAGAATCTTTCCCTGCAGAAAGTATCAACTCCAGTCTCCTGTATAATTTTGTTAAATACTCACGCTGGCCGTCAAATTCAGGCTGTTCGAAGGCCTTTGTTTTGACTATTTTCTCAACGATAGAATCGGCTTGCTCGGCTAACGCTTCAACATTGCGGAAGTCGCTTTTGCGGACCATTTCTATTTGCTTCTCTAACAACCTTTGTAGGTTATCAAATAGATGCATCCGTTCATCTATGCTCGCCGAATCTAAACTCCAGTCTGTTGTGCTTGAGCTAAACTCCACTCTACTTCCTCTAAAAGATTTGCCGTGTCTTTATTACCTGGTTCTAACGTTAAAATATTTAAAAGTATTTTCCTGGACTGTTCGAAACGACCTTCTTTGACATAAAGCGCTGCCAAAGAGAACATAACAGAGCTATCGTATGGATGTGTACTGAGATATAGCTTAAGGTAGTGGATGACCTTCGCAAAGGAGCCCATCTGACAGGATGTTTGAAACAGGCCCAAAAGAGCTGTCAGGTTGTCTGTATCCAACTCCAGAGATTTAAGATACATCTCGAAAGCCCTTTCGTAATCGGTGCTCTTCTGTGCGACCATAGCCAGACCGGCATAGGCCCTGGAACAACCAGAGTTAAGCCGACAAGCCACTCTAAAAGCTATCTCAGCATCATCTAAAAGATTCTTTTGTAAAGCGATTACCCCAAGCCCCACGTAAGGGTCCGGCTCATCCGGGCCCAGCACCGCTGCTTTTTCATAGCACTTATATGCCTCAGTATAATCACCAACGGAAGTATAATGATCGCCTAATTCCTGTAATACTTCATAACGTTGGATTGTATTCTCCTGCCCGGTAACATCATTCTCTTTTCTGTCCATATCCATATATGATTCACTTCCTCTGAATATTTGTTCGGCTCTGGTACGGATACCTGCTTTGAAAATACTCTACAGTTACTGTGTTCTTATTCGCTATCGTCCTCGGCCATTTTGTTGCGAATCACTTCAATCATCGGTTGAAGGATTTCCTGATTAGGTGAATGCTCCTGTGACCGACGCAGCATTTCGAGGGCATCAGCAGGCTTGCTCTCATTTAGTAATACATTGGCAGTTCTGTTAAGTACGTCTGCATTTAATATACCAAGCCGATCCATTTCATCGAAAAGCTCTATCGCCTGCTTTGCTTTGCCAACAGCAAGGTATGTTTCAGATAAATTCCAAATAATTTCTGCCGAGTCACCCCGCAAGTTCCTCGCCTTTTCAAGATGCTCGATGGCTTCGTCCCATCGACCCAGGCAATGGAGAATTGCTCCGGCATCATTCAGAGCATCTGTATCATCTGACGCTGAACTGAGATATTCTTGAATACAGGTCAAAGCTTCCTCGTGCTCGCCGGCCTCGGCTAATTCCAAAGCTTTCTCGTAACCATTCGGTCCAAACGAATTGCTTTGCGTTTGGGATTTCTTTGAATCCGTCTCTATTGCCATTTGTTGTACTCCCTATGTAATTTACAATTCATATAAACTCATAACTAAACTATAGCATGTCGAAATCAAATCACTATTGTGTATGCAAATTTCATGCCGATAGATTACACAGACGTTTTTTGGCGATCCCGTAACTCTACACATAAAATCTGTAAAAATATCATACATATTTATCGGCCGTACCGTTTCAGTTTGGTTCCCTCATATTAAGCGTGAGCGCACGTAAGCCCTTCACTAACAGCATATTTCACCAGTCCGGCTATGCTTTTAATTTTCAGTTTTTTCATAATCTGGCTGCGGTGCCATTCGATGGTTTTGACACTGATATAAAGCGATGTAGCGATTTCTTTTGTCGATTTGCCTTCAGCTATCAATTGGAGTACTTCACGTTCTCTGGCTGTTAAGATTGAATAAGCCGAGCTATCGTTATCGGTCTGTTTGTGTATGTATCCTTCAACAACCAATCCGCTTATTCTGGAACTAAGGTATATGCGATTGGACGTAACTTCTCGTATTGCGCTGACAAGCTCATCGAAACCACATTGCTTGGGTACATAACCTGATGCACCGGCTTTTAGCATTTCACCCACATTTCGTCTGTCGGAATATGCAGAAGAAGCAATGATTTTAGTACCCGGAAGTTTGTGAAGTATTTGGCGAGTTGCTTCGATACCATTGAGCTTTGGCATCTCGATGTCCATTATAACTACATCGGGCCTCAACTTTTCAACAAGTTCTAATGCACTTCGTCCATCTCCTGCCTCTCCTATAACTTCCATGCCTGGTTCTCTGCTTAGCATGAAATTAAGTGATTCTCGCAACATGCCATGGTCATCCACTATCAGAATTTTGATACCCATTGTTGCCTTCCTAATATTTTTCTACTTTGTTTTGATATAACCATTCATGGGTTTTCGACTATATTGAGCAACGCACCCAACATTAAAAATTGAACCTTCAATTCACTTCAAAGCATACCTCCGGCCGGTAATTCTTTCAAAAACGAGTTGAGTGACTATTGTTTTCATGCTTCTACTCTACCACTTCTTCCTCAGACCAAATAATGGCTTGAATGTTCGCTATTATCCAAATAAGGCGTAAGACTTGTCGTAATCACCGCCTGCGTCGTCAATAACAATTGGTACAGGGAATTCGTTTTCGATTACCCACTCTTTGATAATCGGCTTTCCTTTTGCACCAAACGTAAAGGGACGCCATTTGTGGAGAATCCAAACGCCATCACTTAGAAATTCGTTCTTCTGCATCCCCTGGTCGCAATTGAAACACCAATCAAAAAAGCAGCGAAGTTTGATACTATATCGGGTCAATTCCTGTGCCGGAAAAATATGAGGAAATAGTATCGTACTCTTACATACAGGGCACACCATCGACGGCATTATTTTTGTCCTTGACACACTCTTTGTATTCTTCAAGGGTTTGTCTTTAACTAAAGCCACCATGATCATTTCTCCACAAAAGTGTCAAATAATATTGTCAATCGTCCGGTATAATCTATCTTTCGTAATTTTTTACTGCTCCAAAACTATCTAATGAAATCCAAAAGGGACATAGACATAAGTTTTCCAGCCACTGACAACGACATTTGGTACAGGATCTCACGGCGTGAAAGATCTATAGCAATCTGGGCGATATCAGCTTCCTGAAGGAGGGTAGTCTGGTCTTCCGTATCGAACTTTATTTTTTCAAGACTATCCTTAAGAGTATCCATAAAGTTGATTTTTGTCCCTGTTGCGACTTGTTGTTCGACTAATAGATTCTTTATTTCTCCCAGCGAATCTGCCGATCTTACTATCAAATCTGTAACTGTACCTTCTGAAAGATTCCTTTGGTTCCTCAATACATCGCGAATGTTAATAAGCACATTAAAGATGTCATAGGTGCCAGGCACCCGTACCATCTCGACGTCGGTGCTGGCTATTGCAGTCGTATCAACATATAAGACATCTCCATCCGAATTCGTTACAGCCAGGTTTGTCTCTGTTCCATCAGAAGCAAATGTGGTCGCGCCGTCATCAATAGAAAGAGTCCAATTACCGGCGCTTCCGGTTACTGTCAGCCAGAGGTCTCCTTTAACGCTTGATGTGCCCGTGCCGGCTGAAGCGCCGGAGCTGCCGCAAAAAACAGGAGCACTACGGTCATTTGAACGAAAGATATTATCACCTACATAAAAAACACTCGACTCTACTCCGGATGCTATTTTTATATCTCGATTCTGGAGACCGCCCTGGTAAGTTACACTGGTGATTTCTCCATTGCTTCGCTGCACAACATAAGGTGCGGAACTCGTATTACTTCCGCCGAAAAGATGTTGGTCCAGCCGCTCGGTATTAGCAGATGAAACAATCTGTTCCAATATATCATTTATCCCTGTAGCTACCCCTTCTCTTGACCTTTGCGCTGTTTCACCTGTCCCATATGTACCGCTGCCAATCTGAGTCAGACGCACTTTTGTATCAGATATTGCTGATCCCATTTCATCGATAACAGTTAAGGAAATCTCCAGTATGTCCATGCCATCTGAAATATTATCCATATAATTTCCCAGAGACCTTTTTTGAGAGTTTAGTCCTAAAATTCGATAACCGGTAGAAGGTCCGTCTGAAGCTCGGTTTATCCTTGAGCCCGTAGATACCTGTTCCTGCAAGCTCGCTATAGCCTGGGCGTGCCGCTGCAAAGAAAAATTGAAATTATTGTAAATATTATTCAGAGCCCCGCTCATTGGATTCCTTATGATAAATCGGGCTTTTTATGTTAGTTCCATAAGAATTGATATTGACGAGTTAATTATATTCATATATTTGGCCATCGCCTGAAACATCTGTTCAAAAATCAATAGCCGAGCTGCTTCATCGTTGATGTCAACGCCGCTTATGTCGCTTCGACGGTTTTCAAGATTAAGCACCATAACCTCAAGATTGTCTTGGCGAATTTGTTTGACAGAGACCTGTTGGCCAACATCGGTAATCAGTTGGCGATAATACTCCCCGCTTGTTAATACGTTCAAACTGGTTATAGTTTGGTCCTTTACATCTGCCATTCGAACAGCATTGGTATTGTCGGTCAGGTCTGATCCAAGAGCGGTTGCTACTCGTTTGGGATTGGCAGATACATCCGAGCTAACGGCCATATCCGTAGCGCTACTGCCGGAAAAGAAAGTATTAATCCCAATTGCCGCCAACAAACCAGAGGTATCTGTGCTTCCATAAGCATTAACCTTGAAAAAGTCGTTGTTAACTAAATCGCCAATACTAAGAGATACTTCGATTCCATTACCCACCTTAAGTTTATCCCCTACCGCATAACCGGAACCAATATTAAGCGTCGTTACCGTATCTCCATCACCGTCGGTTACGATCAGTTTAAGTGTGCCGTTACCTATTGAACCGGTTCCTGAAACTGTAAACGTAAACGCCTGATTCACAGTTCCCGTGTAAACGCCCGATACAGCTACAGTTGGATCCGATGAGCCGCTGAAACTAATGTCCGCGGCTTTAGGTGCCGGTAGGACGGCAGGCAGAAAGTCAAATTTATAGTTCGTATCGGCTGTGATGGTCAGTTGATTTGAAGAATTTACTGAAGCAGTCACGCCGGTAATAGCTGAAATGGCCGTAGCTACCTCGCTCAACGAATCACTACCTGAATCATTATCATCTGCGTCAATACTAATCGACTGCCGTGTTATTGCACTAGTGCTTGTGTTGATAACCCTTATATATAATGTGCCGTCGGTGAGGGTGGTAATGTCGGATAAATCCGCGCTCGCCATATTCCAACCGGATAAGCTCGTAAAAGAACCTGCTGAGCCCGCTGCCTGAACATGATATTGATTTATCTGTTGTATTATCGCATTTGCTAAAGAATTCAGATTGTCATGAATATCAGAAGCTATAGTGTTCTTTAACGACAATAATCCGCCAATCTTGCCACCTTGCACATCCGTCGTGTAATTAGACGCACCTTTGATAGAAATTCCCAAATCAGCACTTTCATCAAAGCCGGACTCCAGTTCATTATCAGAAGAACCTGTCACCAGTGGTATTCCACCAATGCTCACATTAACCACTCCAAAAGGTCTACTCTGTGTCTGAATGCCAATTAACTCGGACAGTTCTGATATGCGCTGATCCCTTTCGTCTCTCGAACTGTTGGCAACTCCCCCGCTCGTCTCCAGCCTTTGTATGTTATCATTGAGTTCCGCAATCTGGCTTGTCAGTGTATTGACATAGTCAATGCTATTTTCGACTTCTAATGTAATCTGCGTTTCCAGTGTACTTAGAAATTCTCCTAATGCCCTAAACTGACCAGCCATAGCTTTTGCATCACTTACAACCTGATTTTGCCATATAATCTCTGTCGGACGAGCGCTAAGGTCCTGTAATGAATTGAAGAACTTGTCCATTGCTGCGTTCAAACCACCGTCTTCTGTCCAAAGCTCTCCAAATGCGTTTTCAATCGTACGCAGTGTGAGAAATTCCTGTGAAACCTGGCCTAATGTTGACTGCTGCCGTAATATCTCTTTCTCTAAAAGATTGTCGATACTTCTTGTTACGCTTTTGATATTGACACCTCCACCAAGCAAAAACGAGCCATATTGCGTCGAATAGGCCGGGGAGAGATTTACTCTCTGACGATGGTAGCCATCAGTAGCCGCATTGGTGATATTATTACCGATTATGTCAAGGGCCTTCTGAGCAGCATCAAGGCCGCTCATAGCTATTGAATAATTCGCCATATCTTAAATCCACTCAAACAATGATTTCTTAAAACTGTAAGTTCACAAATGCCTGGCTAGTTTGGCGTTCGGCAGAGCCCTTGGGACTGTATGTAATTGTCCCTGCTTGCCCAAGTTCGAGAATATTCTTTAAAAGCATGCTGTTGAACCTGGAACAATCTGACAAAAGCATCGCCGTACTTAAATGTTCTCTCTTAAGTTTTTCCGCTAATACTCGTAATTTTGTCTTTCTATCAGCCACTTCGATTTTCTTTTCTCCCGTTAGCTCAGCTTCGAGCCTGGATAGAAAGCCGCCGACTATTATACCTTGCTCAATACTACAGCTAAAAGCAGTTTCCAGTTCTTCTCGTAGCGACTGTCGTTTCAATTCATTGTCTTTGTAACTGTTTGTTTCAGATTGGATACTTTCAAGCAATTTCTGCAGAGAAACTTCGTCCTGTTTGATAACCAAACTACGCAACTCATTCAACATTAACAGATTTTCCTGGATGTGCCGGATATCCCTGTCAAGAACAACCAGCAATTCGTCAACTTTATCTTCTATTTCACTCGCCGCTATTTTCATAAATTCTCATCTAACAATTCTGTCACAGTGTTTTTGTCTTGCGAATCAGGCAAAAGCTGGTATATATCCTTCCACATTCCAAAGCCGCCGTTGTTTGCAATATCACGAGCCAGGTATAACCAAAATATGCCCTGTATCTGCTCGGAAGTCCCATCTTCTTCAAATCCCCAGTCACCAATAGTATTTTTCATTTCCTCAAGCAACTTATGGATTAAAACCGACTCAAAATCTTTGGCTATTTGTTTCTTTTTCTCTTCTGATGCGCCGTTGATTTTATTTAAGCCTGCCGGCGATACCGGAGGTGAAACCACCTCTGTTAACATCAATTTGGCACTGTCCATAAAAATGCTCCTACATTACTTCCAGCTTGGCCTGAAGGGCTCCTGCCTTTTTTAAGACATTAAATATCGCTATAAGGTCTCGTGGTGTAGCACCTATGGCGTTTAGAGCTTTAGCCAGTTCTGCGACAGTGACTACTTTGGGAATCGGAACCAGAAATCCTTCTTTCTCTTCGACCCCTATCATTGTCTCTGGAATAACTTCCGTTGAGCCGGAATCAGAGAAAGGTGCGGTCGGCTGGGAAACGGTTGCCGTTTCCTTGATTTTTACAACCAGGCTGCCTTGAGAAATCGCCACGGCAGATATGCCGACCTTGTCTCCAACTACAATAGTACCTGTGCGTTCGTTAATGACCACCACTGCGGGGACATCAACAGTCACCTCATGATTTGTAATATCGACGATAAAACCTGCTATATCCTCTTGATTAGTTTTGCTGGGAATCTTGACTCTGATAGTGCCGGCATCAACAACTTGCGTACTGTCCGGATAGTTCTGGTTTATAGCTTTTTTAATCCGACCGGCTGTCGAAAAATCGTTGTTTCTAAGATGAAGCGTAATAAACTTCTGACCAGCAATGTCTTCAACGAAAGTAGCAATTTCCGACTTTTCGACGGTGGCACCACCAGGTATTCGGCCAACTGTCTGGTGGTTCTTCGTAATAGAGCCCTTTTCACCGGAGGCCGACCAACCACCAATGAAAACCGCGCCATTGCTTATGGCATAAACCTGACCATCAGCACCGAATAGTTCTGTTAATAAAAGCGTTCCACCCTGGAGACTTTTGGCATCTCCTATCGAGGAAACATCAACGTCGATACGAGAACCTTCCCGTGCAAAGGGACCTAATTCTGCCGTCACCATAACGATGGCATTATTGCCGCTCTTTAGATCTTCGGGAGCAAAGACCAGGCCCGAGCGCCTTAGAACATTTGTAAGCATACGCTGTGACGGCAGCGTGCTGTCTCCTGTATTAGTCAGACCTACCACTAATCCCACGCCTTCGAGTATATTGCCGCGAACTCCCTGAATATCAACGATATCCTTTATTCGCTCGCAGTGTCCAAATTCAACAGCACTTATCAGGATTAAAAATGAAATTGCTAAACGTAATTTCATAGGATGAATCCTCAAAAATAGTAATGTATCGCTTCTAATACAGGTAAACCTAAAATGGCCAAATGATATCAAATATTCTGCCGAGCCAGCCCTGCCTGTTGTATGGTTCTGCAACACCTGCGTTCTTGGTAACAATGCTGAAGTTTGCAACCTGTTCGCTCTTAATTGTATTATCAAACGCAATATCGCTTGGCCGGACTATACCGCTTACTTCAATGAATTGTTTGTCACCAGCAATGTCACGCTGCCGGGTTCCCATAATCACAAGGTTGCTGTTCGGCAGGATATCCACGACAACTACGGTAACCGAATCAACGAAGCTGCGTTCATCTTTGTAATCAGCTTTGCCTTTCAACTCGTTACTGGATTTAGCTTCCATAGTAAAACCAGGTATTTTGGGCAAAATATGATTAATGTGGAGTTTTCCATCAAAGGTGGTTGAACGACTGGTATCCTTTTTCAGGTCTCGTTTTGCCTTGTTATCAATCTTGCTGTCCTCGGTGATCTTGATAGTCAGGATATCACCTATCTTACGGGCCACATCATCGGAGTATACGTCCCTCATATTCTTGTCTCTCTTTGCCCAGATAGAGCTTGCCTGTGTACAATTGCCCAAACAGAGCAAGAAAAAAATTAAGATAAACGCGGTTCTATTTTTCATTTTTTCCTCTTTCTAAAAAACAGGTGCTACTGTTCCATCTTCATTAACTTTAGCCAGAATTATTCGTTGCGAGTCCATATTCTTAACTTTTATGAGTTCACCAACCCTTCCGTCCTGCATAGATTTTCCGGTGACCGTAATGAGAAGCCCGAGTCTGTCAATTCTAATAACAACGCCTTGATTGCGTTTAATCGAAACCTCCGGTTTAACAGGGCCTACCATACCCGGACGAATCACAATATTTGCCGGTAATCGACGCCTGGTGATAAGACCGTAGGGCGTAATCGGAATCCCATTTTGCGACATGCTGGAAAATGGGGATCCTGTCCAATCGGCAGGTTCGGGATAGTTTGATATGGTCTTTTCTATCTTTACATTCTCAGGGGTAATAACCGCTCCCTGCGGAATGTCAACTTTTGTCACTACTCTGCGGCAATTGTATTTTAAACGGAAGGTTACTTCACGCACTCCCATCTCTCTGTCATTGGAAAATACAGTGACCCGAACCTTAACCTGGTTTCTTATGCCGCTTCTGATAAGACAGGCAGATAATCTTAGGTCTTTGCTAATCCCGGATAAAGTTAAATCTTTGGGTATTCGTGTCGGGTCCCATCGACAAATCGAAGCATTAAATGGTTTCTTTTTCAAAAAAGCCAACGCATTTTCTACAAATTCACTTCCTTTGATACTTTGATGCTGCTGTTTTACCGTTATTTTTTCTGCACCGATTAATGTCACTTCAGATACAGGAATTCCACTGCAAGCTAATCTGCTAAGCACTATCAATCTGTCAACAATAATATTTTGACCTGGTGCTGAAATACGCCCTAAGGTAACTTTACCCGCCTTGGCCGCGAGGGATTCATTACCCCGTATTATGGCCACTTGTCCAAGAATCGGAACATTGCCTTGGATTGTAATCTCTCTTGGCAGATAAATCTGTAAAGCAGTGTCCTTTTGTTCAGTATCGGCCTTGCTGTCGGCTGATAACAGTAGAAAAGTTGCTAAGATAATACTAATTGTCCTGTTTTTCATGATGATCTCTTGTTTAGAAGCTTGCTATTTGTATTGCGTTTCGGAGCATCTCGTCCCCTGCCTTAATTGTGCGGGAGCTGACTTCGTATGCTCGTTGGGCGGTAATAAGGTTAACAAGTTCGGTTACCATCTGGACGTTTGATTTCTCAAGGAATGTGGCCTGAATGCTCCCAAAACCACTTTCCCCGGCGGTACCGGTCGTCGGGGTACCGCTTGCTTCGGTCTGGGCCAAAAGATTATCTCCTTCACTCGAAAGACCCGATGGATTGGGAAATCGGGCCAGTTGAATAGTGCCCACAACTGATTGGGAACCCGAAGAATCTGTAACATTGACACCACCGTCCTTTTCAATATCGACGGACACCGCGTCCGATGAAATACTAATGGCAGGCACTGTGGTGAAACCGCTCTGCGTAACTAATTGGCCATTAGCGTTTATTTGCAGCGAGCCATCGCGGGTATACTTTATATTGCCGTCCGGCATAGTTACCTGAAGAAAACCATCTCCATTAATAGCTATATCAAGAGACCTGCCGGTATTTATAAGCTCTCCACCGGTGAAAACCTTTATTGTAGATGCCGCACGAACACCACTTCCTACTTCCAAACCCCCGGGAGACTTCACACCCGACGATACTTCTGTGCCAAACTCTCTCATCTTGACATATAGTAAATCTTGAAAACCAATCTGACTTCGCTTAAAGCCTGTGGTGTTGATGTTGGCAAGGTTGTTGGCCGTTACGTCCACCATCATCTGCTGGGCGCTCATACCCGTTGCCGCAGTGGAAAAAGCTCTTAGCATAATTTTGCTCTCCTTTACTTTTAGTTTGCAGAATGCAAATCCAACAATCAATAATCATTGATCAGTTTTTTAGCCCATAGCCACACTCATAAGGCTCTTCGAATTATCTTTACCGACTGCCAAGAATTTCATATTTGCCTCATAGAGTCTGCTTACCATTATCATATCCACTAACTCTTCTACCATTTGAACATTGGAGTTTTCCTGAAAGCCCTGTTTCACAATTAAATTCTCTGCCGGCTCTGGCGCCGTACCGCTTGACGCATAGAAACAATTGAGGCCGGATGCAACAAGTTCACTTGCATTGTCTTTGAAATCTACAAGCCTGAATTTGCCTACTGGTACACCTGCCGCGCTAATGCTGCCATCACTTGAAATGCTTATTTGCGAAAGTCCTGCATTAGCAGGTATCGTAATTGGACCGGATTCGCCTGCTACAATCCTTCCCGCTGTATCCACTATTTGTCCATTTTGCTCCAGGCGGAACATTCCATTGCGGGTGTAAAGCGGCCCCTCGGGGGTCTCTATCACAAAGAAACCTTCACCAAGTAAAGCAAAATCCAGCGGCCTGCCAGTCTCGGTCAGACTGCCCTGTGACATATCAAAAGTTGAATACAAGTCTACTGTCCCGCCGGTTTCTGCTTTGCTCACCGCTCCTTGAGCTACAAGGGATTTTGAAAATGCGTTGCTTCTGCGTTTATATCCGACAGTACTGACATTAGCCAGATTGTGAGCAATAATATTAAATTCCCGCGTTAATCCATCGATTGCCGAACTAATTTGGGCAACAACCTCAGACATCTTAGGCTCCTTAAACACCCATATATTCTGAAACGAGTTCCGAAGTGCCTCCCGAAGTCGGCACATTCTTTTTTCTATCACTAACGCTCAGCAAAGCAGCATTGGTAGCACGGATTAGTTCATTGGTATCTGAGTCGCTTAAGCCTGTTAATTCAACCGCTATTGACATACCATTATGAATTGATTTAGTGTGTCTAACCTTACCAATATCTTCCACTATTTTGAGTACCGTTGGATCTTTACCCCGGTTCGCCGGGACTGAATCCTGCTCTTGCTCTAAACTGAAAACCACCAGAATTCTCTCGCCTGTTTTTACCTCCAGTTCCGATTCTATACGCAAACCAGGGCCGGCTAATTCAGTAACAACCGCTGGGACAAACTCCGGCGGCCCCCAGGTCGCAGCTGAGGTCTCCACCAAATCATGATCCACCCCAAACTCATTCTTGCTGATATGGCTGTTTTCAATAGACGACTTCTCAAATGGGAAACACGCGATAAAGGCCGGCATTTTTACCTGGACACGTAAAAAACGCCGACGATTAATAAATCTCACATTATCATTATGATTCAAAACCAATATGTTACCATCGTAACTGACTACAGAAGCATCAAATTCCCAAACTGATGAACCAAAATAATAACGCACGCACCAAAACTCCCCGAAAGTAATTTTCACCGTCTCTGTTAATTGAAACGACAGTTCGTTATCAGTGTTTTTTACAACTGTTGACTCAATTTCACCTGAATCCGGCGTCTGTCGGCGGGTTATATGAACTTTTTTGCCTACCGGTATCTGCCTGCTGCTAAATTTCGCCAACTTGGCCGACGAACCTGCCGACATGAACTGTCGTTTTTTGAAACCAAGTTTTTCACGCAAAAAAGACAACTCTGTTTTCAATTGTTTGCTTTCTTCAGTTGCCTGCAAATCTGTGAGGCTTTCCTCTATCATTTTGGCTACGCCTCGGTCAAAACCGGTGACCATAGTGAAAATGGATTCGCTTCGCCGCAGTCCTGCCTTATATGCAATCCCAATGAGAATTTGACGCTCACGAACGGTCAAGCCTCTTTTCTCGGCAAACTCGATAAACAACTGGTCGCTCGAGTTTCGTTCCTGCCTGGATCGATTGAAGCTGACCAATAAAAGCAGGACCGTTAATGTAATTATGAAAATTATTCCGATTAGAATAAACCAACGTTGGGTCATAAAACTGCTGTTGTATTCCCCTGCAGCCTTCCAGATTTCAACTGGTGTCAGTGCCGGAAATATGCCATTTAAATATCCTGTAATTACAGGCGTTGTTGTCATCTTAATGTTCCATACTTACTATCTGATGAGACTGGTCAATTCTCGCAGTATCTCATTGGCAACCCTGATGGTCCTTGCATTGGCCTGGAAACCATTCTGGGCTTGAATCATATTAACGAACTCGCTTGCCACGTCAGCGTTGGATTTTTCCAATGCCCCGCCATGAATGGAGCCGGCACCTCCGGTCATCGCCTGTGTTTCTGCCGGCGCTCCTGAGTTGGCCGAAGAAGTAAAGTACCCGCCGCCGATACCTTCCAGACCTGATGTATTCTGGAATAATGATATTTTTATGGCTCCAATGTCCTTCTTGATACCGTTGGAGAAAACACCAATGACTTTGCCTTCATTATTGACCGATACAGTGGAAAGGCTGCCCGCTTCGTAGCCATCCTGCTCTTTTGCTACCGCCGTGGAGTTTCCTGCAAATTGTGTCAAGCCGTCCAAATCGCCTGCGGTGCCCAAGTCTAAAGCGATGGTTTGTGGATTCGAGGGGTCATTTGTATAGCTTATTACAAACTCGGCTGTGTCGCTGCCACCTAAACCGGTGTAATAACCGCTCGTAGCGTCAAAGGTTATATCTTCGATACGCCGATTTAGCATGGTTACCTGGTTGATATTGCCGCTGATTGTGGTCAGTACCATATCCCAGGTATTGGCGGCACTTGTCCGGACAAATGCACCTGATAAAACGTGTTTACCTCCTAAAGAATCGTAAGTCATAATATTAACGCTCTTGACTTCGTTGCCGCCGACAGTTAACATCTCGAAATACGCTGGCACTGTAAGCGTGCCGTCGCCGCTCCATGCCATAGTCAAATCCGATTTGCTGTAGCCGCTGGTTGCATCGGTTATTCGTATTTGGCCATTGACTAGAGACGCTGTCGCGTTGCCGCCAAGAACACCCTGCAGCTTAAATCCTTTTGTCGTTTCTGCAAAAGAATTAGTTATTGCTACACCACCATCCTTCAAAAGGGAAGAATCCATTGAAATTATACTAGGATCACCTAAAGTATCAACAAATGTAAAAGTCACACCATTGTCGATAGCTGCCGAGACAGTTATGTCACCGGAACTAACAGTTGACAATGTTTCAAGAGCAGTTTGAATCTGTGCGGCCGTAGCATCCCAGGCAATTGCGGCGGTCGTTTCGCCACCGTAGGTAAGGGTGAATGTACCACTATCAGGATCATTGTCCGGGCCCGTGGCGAGTGTTACTGTTTGCACTTCGCTAACTGCAGCGGTCCCTTCAGTAGTATTCAGCCAGGTCAGGACGTCGTTCAGTGTAGTGGTCGCAGTAACAGGCATAGTCAGATCGGTTGTCGGACTGGCGCCTAAGGCGGTACCATCAGGTTTATAACCGGAGAAGGTAATCACTCCCGAACTCAGCGTTCCGGTATATTGGTCGAGGTCTTTGATTAATGTGGCTCCGACAGCCGCAGTGCTGCTTGCGGTATAAGTGATATTTGAAGTCATCAGTTGTGTTTGTGTTGTCTCCAGTGTTGCATCAGCACTTAGGTTACCGGATACTACTATTTGTGACGTAATCTTTGGGTCTATCGGCACATCGTAAGGTACGTGAAGGTCGCTGACACCGGCAGTCTGGAAGCCGTCACTTACACCCAACGTGCCGTAACGCTGGACGCGATAGCCCGTGGCAGGGTCAACCAAATTCGAGTCTGCATCAACTCCGAACGCACCTGCGCGAGTGTAAAGGTCCTGTTCACCGTCATTCAATACAAAATAACCTTCTCCTTCCAACGCCATGTCCAGAGGATTGCCGGTGTTCACGATATTGCCCTGTGTCATGTTTGGTGATATACCGGCTATTCCAACACCGCTGCCCATTTGCTGGGGATTAGTACCGCCGACGGTACTTGTTGGCGACGATGCCTTTTTTATCGTCTCGCTCAGCAGTTCCGAGAAGGTTACTCTGCTGGACTTAAAAGCGGTGGTATTGACATTGGCAAGGTTATTGCCCGCTACATCAAGCATCTTTTGGTGGGCTTCCAGCCCGGTAACTCCAGCTGATAATGCAAAACTCATTTTTATTTCTCCATACTATTCGTTTTCAACTAACCATTTCATGAACTTAGGATAAGACGACCACTTCTTTCTAAGTCCATCCATATAAATTTCAATACATTCTATTTTGTCATGAAATCTTTGAAGAACATCTTCATGCTCATAGTCACAGAATTCAGAATCCCTCCAGTGCACATATTGACCTTTTTTGCATTCGGGTGATTTGGCAGCTATCTTTCTCAACTTCCCTTCCGAAAAGAAAAATATGGCATGATCTGATTTATCTTGAAAATGGAAATGAATATGACCTGAGATTGCGTTTATGTTTTTGGCAAATATGCTGCTCAATATTTCTACTATGTAATTCGGGTCAAGGTATACCTGTGATATTTCATCTCTAAGAAATTCATCTACATTTTGTTTGGTTTTTTTTTCGAATATTCCTAACATTGTTTTCACAACGAACCTCGTATTTATACAAGACCCAAATCCGGCATTAATTCTTAACTGATATTACGTTCTCTAAGCCAAGCGTATAGTTGCCTGCAGACAAAACAATACTTCCATCGACGTCGTGATAGATCTTCTCAACTATAGCATTTATGATTTCTTTAAAACCTGATTCAGTTTCTCCGACGAATGAAACCTTTTTACCTATTAATGAAGTCGCATAGCTCTTTAATGAAGTCGCATAGTTCAGCTTAGCGTTCTCAAGCACCTTTGCAAAACTTGAGTTCATTGTTTCTAATTGCGCCAATTGAGAAAACTGTGCTAATTGTGAAGCCATATCATTATTATCCAATGGTTCAAGTGGATTTTGGTTTTGCAGTTGCGTTACCAGAAGTTTCATATAATCCATTTGAATCTTACTTGATGATGTTATTGACGATGTACTCATATATCTTTTACCTTTTCAAAAAGTCTAACATCAAATAATACTGCTCAAAATACTGCCCGAAGCAGACAACCCAAAAAATAGCAATTGCTGTGCCATATTGGGAATAATCGCTGTCCGTGTGATAGATAACCTCCTGTTACAACACAGATTAAGAAAAGTTATAATTTCGATGAATCCTTATTTTGGCTTTATTAAACACTGTCTCAACGGATAATTTTTCCTATATCACGAAAAATTCTGCCGAGTTGGTGTTATCCCTGAAAACTCTCGCCTGCTGAGTGATCGAGCAGTTTCTTACAATAACATCGCACAGCAACATTACAAAACGTCTTATGAAAATATGTAGTTTAGCCCTTTGTTATGCGGCGAAGAACTCAGTAGGAAACCGCTTCAATTAATTTCTTGACTTACGGCTAAAACCTCAAGTTGGGTGAAATTTGATGTTACCACAAAATTTTACGCAAGACAGACCACATATCCTCAAAGGATGTATGGCGTTTATGTGTATACTATGGCATAGTCTCAGGCAACAGCGATGGCTCGATAATTGCACAGTGACTCTTCGCTTGCATCCAGGGTGACGACAATGAAGTTTTCAACAGAGTCCTAAAACATCCTAATAATGTCAACATAAAGCAACCGCGGATAATAAATTTTTATGAAACTTATGATTTAGTAACATCCTGGATAGTCCCATAAGTATTAAATGGTCCCATAAATATTGGTGTTGCTCTAATTAATTCCATACGGCGTTAAACCCAAGTTTTTCGAATATCATAACCAGGAATTCACTGGTAAAGCTATGACTATAACCAGTCCGATAAACTAATTACAAATACATAGAAAACTTGTTAGACTCGGATCAAGGATGATTTTACATAGGGTTGTTGTACTAAGTCGGAAAGAGGATATTCATCAATTAGCTCGGCAGGTAGGACGTGAACTGTTTGTCGCAGAGACAATATCCGAAGCTTCGGATATTACCGAGAGAATCAATCCAGAGTTAATTCTTTTTGACCATCGGTTCAGCCCAGACTGTATCAGAGAATTCCTTAATACCTCTGATAAAAATTCAAACACCTATATTGTGGTAATTGGAGAGGACCAAAACAACATATACCCTCCTGACCAGTTTATAAGCATGGGAGCCCATTATTATTTGCATGGAAAGCAAGACTATCATCTGCTACAGGGAATTGTAAACCAAATTCAAAATAAACTCACATTCGGCACCCAGCAAGAAGACACTGATACTTTTTTTGCCGATGACTTTACAGAATCGGTTTCTATGGTCGGCCGAAGCCAAGCAGCGCTTCATACTCTCAAAATGATTAAACTTGTCGCTGCCAGTCAATGCAGTCCGATTTTGATAGTTGGGGAAACTGGCACAGGTAAAGAAGTAGCAGCTAAGGCAATACATACTCTAAAAAACCCAAAAGAACTCTTTGTAGCAGTAAATTGCGCTGCTTTAACTGCAAATCTGCTGGAAAGTGAGCTTTTTGGTCACGTAAAAGGCTCTTTTACCAGTGCCGATCGTGAAAAAACAGGGCTCCTGGAGTTAGCCGGAGCCGGCACTATTTTTCTTGATGAAATAAGCGAGATGCCGATCGATCTACAGGCAAAGTTGCTGCGAGTACTTCAGGAAAAAACATTCCGAAAGGTCGGCGGTACAAAAGAAATTAGCTGCAAAGCGACAATCATAGTCTCAAGCAATCGTAATCTCAAAAATGAAGTCCAGGCTAATCGCTTTAGAATGGACCTTTATTATCGTCTGAACATTTTCCCCATTACTATCACTCCTCTTAGAGCACCTGAGCGAAAAAAAGACATACCTCTTTTGATCCAATACTTCCTTAAAACCTCAACAGTATGCCCCGGAAAGACAAATAAAATAACCTCGATAACTAAATTAGCCATTGAAGCCTTACTTAAACACGACTGGCCCGGTAATATACGTGAGCTGCATAATGTCATTGAAAGGGCTATCTTGTTGGAAACAACAGACAAAATCGGTTTAAGTAGCATTGTGATTGATCCTGGAGAATCCGACCAGTTCGCTGACAATGCAAGGGCCGATAAAATAAAGGATTTTTCATTAGCAAAAGCTGAGCGAGAACTGATTGCCAGGGCTTTGCAGGAAACATTCTGGCAAAAAACAAGGGCCGCTGAGATGCTTGGGATAAGCAGAGCTACTCTTTATGCCAAGGTAAAACAATATAATATTAAAAGTGGTTCCTCTGCCGCAAAAGACCAAGACGAAATCTCCGCGCTGTCCTTACCTGAGCCTCTAATGGTTGGTTAACTTCCCATACGGTAACTGCAAACTAACACGCAAGATATTTCACCTCAAATATGAAATGATTCCTGTAGGAAAATTTATCGGCTCGTATAAAATCCTAACACTTCGTCCAGCCTTAAATACTATCTCAAAGACAAAAAGAGTGGTTTTTACAGCAAAAAGAACTCAAACACCCCTTTCAAAGCCCCCTTGCCCCAATCTGGCACAATTATTGCTCTGTATTTAAGAAAGGTGCTCAAATACTCTCTGAATTTGGGTGGCAGATGTTGTAGTCGAACTAAAGATTAGATGTTATGGCAAAAGAAAAGAAAAAAACCAATCTGGGGGATTTGGGCCGTGACTGGCTCGAAAGAGTAAAAAAAATCCGCTCCAAAGCAAAAGATGAGCAAAAAAGCAATCTCGAGTATTCCCCTGAAACACAGGTATTGGAGAATGACGTAGAAGTACCGTCGGACAGTGGATTATTCGCAGGCCCAGTCTACGAGGAACTCTCAGCAAAACAAGTTTTTACCGGAGACGAAGATTTTTACAAATCTCTGGAAGATGCCCGGTACGCCGGTACTTCGCAATCTTCTGATACAAGACCAATACTAATGGTTCCAAAGAGATATAAGCGTTTTTCATTTGTCCAGAAAGCCCTTACCGGCAGTATTGTTCTTATTTCGGCAATGCTGCTGTATGCCATCTTGAAATCGCCGTCAGGATCTACTGGCCAAATTAAACCTGCCTTACACAAAACACAGGCTTCTCAACCACCAGTTGCCGAAACTGACCAGGTAACACCACTAAAAATCCAAAAGCCAGGTCCCACACTTGACTCGACACAACCTTTGTCCTTGAAAGTTGCCCAAACCTTCTATCTCAATGAAGATTATGACCAGGCTTTGCTTATCTATGAAAAACTTCACAAGAGCCTTCCAGTAAGTCCCAGAGAAGACTTAATGAGGGATTTTCTTCAACTGCAGATAGCTTTGTGTATGGAAAGAACCGCCGATTACGAACAGGCCGCTCGTCTGCTAAGAAAAGTTTTGAAAAGTAACTCTCCTGCTGTAAGAGTAGTTGCTCATTATCACTGTAGCTTACTTGAAATGCAAAAAAAACAATACCTGAACGCACGAATCAAAGCTTACCAGGCAATTGCCTTGATTGACGCAATAGGCCTTGAAAGAGACTGGGCTTTGTCGCTAAAAAGAGATTGTTACTTTCTGACTGCCGAGGCAGTTTCAAGAAAAGTGCTATTCCTTTGTGATGCCGATAAAAACCTCCCCGAATATTTGTGGGGTAACCTTCGTGCAGCGAACGAGCCTTTTATCGGGCTTAATGAAACACAACTTCGAACCTTTCTAAAGTCCGGCTCGGAGCAATTGAACCTCGCCGTTCTTGGCCCACAGATCCAGCAATTAAATAACAAGGGCGGGCTGACTCGCTATGACGTCACTTGCAACGGCGCACCGGTTGAGGAGCTGCTGGCCAGATTTGCCGCCAATGCGGCTGTTGATCTTCACTGGAATTTAGCTGCTGATGAACTCGGCACCCGTAAACGACTGGTTTATTTGTATCTGCCGGCGGTGACAACACAGCAATTCGCAACAACAGCGGCCGGCTGTGTCGGTTTGTTGTCGCGAACGGGAGAAAAAGGCGTACTAATTATTTCCAATCCTGCCAGGTACACCAATGTTTCAGAATATATATCCATTCTTAGCAAAGAAGCCGTTTCACTCTGGCAAAAATTTTTGCTTAGGTTTCCAGCGGATAAGCGTCTTGCAAACGTTCACTTTGCACTGGGCCTCTTGCACACTCAAAAAGACCGGGCTGCCGAGGCTATGGCAGAATACAAATTGGTGGCTAATCGCTTTGCGCGATCATCTTTAGCGCCATTTGCTTTGTTAAACTCAAGTAGACTGAAAATTAGTATGCGCAATTATCCTGCCGGGCGCCTGGATTTGAAGCAGCTTGTCGAGCAATTCCCAGATACAGAAATCGCCGGAACGGCTTACCTTTACCTTGCTGATACTACAGCCAAAGCAGGGCTTAATACCGAAGCTGCACGGCTCTACAGCAAAGTTTATAATCTCAGCCTCTCATCTGAATCACAAAGAGCTGCTGCTCTTGGAGCAGGCAAATGTTTCTACTATATGGAAGACTCCGAATCTGCGGAAAAATGGTTGACCCGATACATCGGCCTTATAAAGAATCGCAAAAATAAAGATCTGCATTCTGCTTATTTTCTCTTAGGAAAAACCAATTTGGATTTGGGTAAAATCGAGACCGCCTGTGGTGCTTTCCGATACGCACTTACAGGGCAACTCTCCAGAGATGAATACGTAGAGACTATCTCAGCATTAATTGGAGGATATATAAAACAGCAGAATTATGTTCAGGCGCTTGATGTGTTAGAAGGCGCATATTCCTCACAATTTTCACAGAAAGAATCTATTGAGATATTACTGCTCAAAAGTAAAACGCTCCGGGCAATGGGTTTGGTTGATAAGGCTATTGCGATACTTGGTGATAGGGCCGAGTATATCCCTGACCCACAGCTAAAGGCAAAATTATTTTTTGAATTAAGTAATTGCTACATTGATAAAGGCAGTTTAAATCTTGCCCATAAAAAATTGACTGAAATTCTTGTACTGACAGAATCCGGACCTTTGGGGCACGAAACCGCCCTTAAGTTGGCTGAGATTTGCTTGAGACTCGGTCAGGTTTCTCAAGCTATATCTGTCTGCTCACAGCTTTTAGACTTACCGCCTTCAGAGCAAATAAAGCAAAAAACATTAGTACTCATGGCAAAGGCCTACAATCGACAGAAAAATTATGATAGAGCGGCTTTGGCCCTTTTAGGAAGATGGAAATGAAAAATAAAAAACAACTCCGAAATTCTGAACAAAGTCAAAGAGACTTGCGAAGTTATGATCCAAAACCTATAAGATCTTTGTTCCTGACTCTCAGACTTTGCCTTTACATATTTAACCTTTCATTTTTAGCTGTTTGCCTAATAACACCAAACGGATATGCTGAAACACTCACGGAAAAACTCGAAACGGTTAATGATGAGGATTCCGGTCCCGTTTCATTGCCTCAACATAATTTGCTCATCTCAAAAAGCCCGACTACTCATCTTGGTCGCCAACTATGGCAAGCCAGAATCAGTACTCCCAAAGATACTCAGGACAGCCAGGGCAAAATCGAGCTTAGAGAGATAATTAGACGAATCAGATCCGTCGTATTCAAACCAAAGGGCCAAACTCCCAAACCTTTCATTGTTGTCGGGTCTTTACGCAAAACCGAAACTGGTAAAACTTTATCTGATACAAATACACCTCAAGAACAGACGCCTAAAAAAAACGAACGTAAGTTATCGTACGAACAGATAACCGACCAAACCTTGCAAATACTCAAAAATCTATCTCAAGACCCTGACCAACTGCATAATCCTTTTGAGCTGGCTGAGATTTTATTCAACAGCCGTTGCTTAAGAGAAGCCGCAAAGTGTTACCAGGAAGCTCTTAGTCGTATGAGTAAGAATGAGACCAACCTGCCCCGGCATAAAGACTGGCTCTTATTTCAAATAGGCAACTGCCTGCGAAACGATGACCCGCCAACGGCAATGCAAATGTATAAACAACTAATCGCCGAATATCCTAACTCGCCATGGGCAGATTTGGGCAAAGCCAGAAGCAAATTGATTGATTGGTATCTGAAAGACAAACCTAATACGCTGATAAACGAATCCAAAATGTACCTTGTAACTAAAAAAACGGAGTACTAAAAAAGTGAATAAAAGCGAAACACACAATATAAAACCAATTCATAAAAAAGACCGGACCAGAGACCCCTTTTGCGATGAGTCACAAAAAAGGAACTCGATCACAAACGTGTTGATAGTTGACAACGACCAGGAATCGACTCGATTCCTGCTTGAGATATTAGCCCGCAAAGACATTTGCGGAACTGTTGCCGCTAACAAAAAGACCGCCGTCGATTTTCTCGACAAGTACGATTATGATCTAGTATTTAGTGTCACTCACATGGATCAGCCCAAAGATGGTTTCAAATTGGTTCATGAAATTAAGGCAAATTCACCGGAAATGCCGGTGATTATGATAGCCGAAGCCAAGAAACGAAAAGGACAAAATCCACAACAAATTGCCGAAACAGTTATCGAAGCTATCCGTGCAGGCTGTTGTGATTTCCTCATCAAACCCCTTAATCGTCAGAAAATAGAGGCTTTATTAGATACTTCCCTACCCAACCACAATGTCCACAGTTGCGACATGGTTCAGAATGGCACTCGTGCCCTCTATAGAATAGTGGGCAGAAGCTTAAAACTGGCTCGAACTGTTGATTTGGCTAAAAAAATAGCTCCTACTTCAGCTCCGGTTTTGGTAAGCGGCGAAAGCGGAACAGGAAAAGAGCTGATTTCTTTTCTCATTCATCACCATAGCAAAAGAGCACTGGGACCATACGTGAAAGTTAATTGTGCGGCATTAAGCGACTCACTGCTTGAAAGCGAACTCTTTGGCCATGAGAAAGGTGCTTTCACCGGGGCTTACACTCAGCGCAAAGGACGATTCGAAATGGCACATGGCGGAACCCTGCTGCTCGACGAAATCACAGAAACTCCAATAAAATTCCAGGCAAAACTATTGCGGGTGCTTGAACAGCAGGATTTTGAACGTGTCGGAGGAAACGACAGCATTAGAGTCGATGTGCGAATAATAAGTACTACCAATAAGGACTTATTGCAAGAAGTTGCCGAAGGCCGGTTTCGTCAGGACCTTTATTATCGGCTCTGCGGAGTAAGACTGATTGTCCCACCCTTAAAACAGCGGAGTGAGGACCTGCCGGACCTTGTTTGGCATTTTGTAAACGTTTATGCAAGGCAGGTACAACGTCATATTACTAAACTTGACTCGGCGATGATGAATATTTTTGCAAAATACCATTGGCCAGGAAATATTCGGCAATTACGAAATGTCGTTCTGACATCATTGATTCTGGGAAATGGGCCGAACCTATCTTTAGCTGATGTATCGTGGCTCTTTGACGAACTACAGCCGCTCCCGCAGGAAAATAACTTGTCAATTAGTAACGGTCAAACACCAGTTTCAGGACTGGCCGGCATGCCACTTAACCAGGTGGAGAGGCAGGCAATCTTAGATACGCTGGACCAAACCGGGGGTAACCAGACAAAGGCTGCAAAGATATTAGGTATCAGCGACCGAACTTTACGAGGCAAGATCCACCGTTATCGCCAGGAAGGTGTCTTGCAGTTAGCTTGACTAACCATTGTTTAAAAGTAGCTGAGGCAAAAAATAATGGCTGATACAGATGATAAAGAAAAGATAGAAGAGGAAAAAACAGAAAATGAAGAACAGCCCCAGCAGACAAAAGTAAAAAATATTAGTATCTTGACGTGGATAATAATGGCAGCTGTTATAGTTCTTCTTGCTGGTTCCGGTTTTGTTCTTGGTCGGTTATTTGCCGGCACTTCCTCGCCGGAAACAACTGATTCTTCACAAAAATACGACCCCGCTAAGGCAGAATATCTAAATACATCTGATTCACCAACAGGCTCCGAAAAGACTTGGTATTATCATTTAGAACCAGTTGTGGCAAACCTTGATGTACCTGGTGTAACACGTTATGTACGGGCAACTATAACAATGGAAATAAGCACCGATTGGGAAAAAAGTACAGGTGAAATATTCATTGAGGAGAAAAAACCCCGCCTGAAAAACTGGCTTGCTATTTACCTGGCCAGTCTGACACTCGAAGATGCCAGAGGTGATAAAAACCTTAAGCGTATTCAATTACAAATACTTGATGCTTTCAATGAAATGCTTTTCCCGGATGCAAAACCACAGATCAGACGGATACTTTTTAAGGAAGGTTTCGCCATACAATGAGCAACTCAGTTAATAACAACCTGAGTAAACCGATAGTACAAAAGATTCTTCTCGCTCTCGGTTCCAAACCGATAGAGGTCACTAAACGAATCGAAGCTACTGAATATGATTGGCGCCAGCCCCACTATTTTAGTATCAATCAACTCAATAAGCTTGACAGCTTCACGCAAAACGTGGCACATACATGCACTGAGAATTTTACTCAACTATTCCATGGTGACTTCGATGTGACAATTGTTTCGATTACACAACACTTTGCAAATGAACTTATTGATCCGGACAATGAACAAAGTTATTACTACATAGCTTTTGGTGAGATCCAGGAAAATCCATTTGGGCTTATTGCCATACCTGTCCAAAGCGCAATTACCTGGACAACACAAGTGCTTGGGGATACCGAATCCAAGGAAGATTCAAACAGGGAACTGTCACAACTGGAAGTGTCGCTTTTATTAGACATTGTTTCTGCCCTCGTTGAGGCCTTTTCCAAAACTTATGACAACAACAATTTGAAACCGGCCAAAAATATTGTCAAAGATCAGATGCCCATTGAATTGCAGGGAACCGAAGAACTCTGCAAGATTACTTTTAGCGTAAAGAAAGCGAACTCGGAAAACAGTCCGGAAGCTTACTTTTTAATATTCTGCGAAAATCTAAAACCGATTGTAGAGAAAAACGTACAAAACAGCGAGGATTTCTCAGCCCAGGAGATCTCGAAAACAATTCTCGACCATCTCCAGAAAATGCTGCTCTCTGTTACAGCTCAATTAGCTTCTACAGTACTTACTTTTGAAGAAGTGATGAGTCTTGGTGCCGGAGACATACTATTGCTTGATAAAAAAATACATGAGCCAGTCGAGCTGATAGTCGAAGGCCGAATTCTTTTTCGCGGTCAGCCCGCAAAATCATCCGGCAAATACGCGGTTGTAATCACGGAGCTATGCAGTGCACAATGAAAAATAAATTATTTTACCCAGTTAACAATTAGAAAGAAAAAAGAAATATGGCTGAGACTACAGAAGCTACAGAAGAAAAGACCGAAGAAAAGCAGGATCAGCAAAATGAAGCTGGTCAGGAAGACTCCAAAACACAAGCACAATCTGTCGAATTCTCCGAAGCAGCCGAAACTCAACCTACAGGTACCGGCACAAGTATCGATATCTTGCTGGATATGGAAGTGCCTGTTACGGTTGTCATTGGCCGGACAAAAGTACCAATCCAGCAACTCTTGCAGTTTAGCCCCGGTTCAGTATTGAAGCTCGATAAAACTATTGATACACCGGCAGATTTGTATCTAAAAGATGTCAAGTTCGCTATCGGAAATATTGTTGTAGTCGAAGACAAGTTCGCGATCAGAATAAAAGAAATTCTTGGCCCTGGAGCCGAGGCGAGTTCATAAAAGGATTAATCAAGGCATACTCTGCTTTGGAGAATAAATCTTAATGGCAGTCTCTGATAAATTGAATTCATCAAAACTTGAAGCGCTCGACGCATCCAGTGCCTCTCGCAGCAATCTCATTATGGCCGTTGGCATGGTAACAATCCTTGCCACACTGTTAATCCGTATACCAACACCGTTAATGGATATGCTCCTGGCCTGTAGTATATCGATGGCTGTGGCTGTTCTAATAGTGACTCTGTATTCAAAAGAAGCCCTCGAATTATCTGCTTTTCCTTCACTGCTACTTGTCGTAACTCTGTTTCGCCTTTCTCTTAACGTCGCTTCCACAAGATTGATATTACTACAGGGCAATGCCGGAAAAATTATCCAGACATTCGGTGACTTCGTCGCCGGCGGCAGTTTCGTCGTTGGACTGGTAATTTTTCTAATACTTTTCGTTATACAATTTATTGTAGTCACCAAAGGGGCAGAGCGAATAAGTGAAGTTTCTGCTCGTTTCACACTTGATGCTATGCCTGGTAAGCAAATGGCAATCGACGCAGACCTTAACGCTGGAACTATTACAGAAACCCAGGCTAATGAGCGCCGTGAAAAAATTGTCAAGGAAAGTGAATTTTACGGTGCGATGGATGGCGCCAGCAAATTTATCCGGGGAGACGCTAAGGCCGGAATCATAATCACTGCCGTTAACATCATCGGCGGAATAGCTATGGGGTATTCACGGGGCATGACTGTTCCAGATGCCGTAAGAACATATTCCATTCTTTCCATCGGTGACGGGCTTGTCAGTCAAATACCGTCAATGATAATTTCCATAAGCTCCGGATTTTTAGTAACTAAAATCTCCTCACGCCACAGTGTCAGCCAGGACCTGAGCAAGCAGTTTCTCAGGACCAGCCAGCCGTTGTTTACAGCAGCGGTCATCATCGGTTTGATGGTGTTTGTGCCCGGACTGCCAAAAATACCTTTTATATTGTTGGCTGTAACTGCCGGGTTTACAGGACGACTGGTGGCAAAACATGAGAAAGACCGTGAGAAGAAAAGCGAAATACCATCGCAAAAAACAAAAGCCCAGAAGCAACCCGTTGAAGATATGCTGGATGTAGACATCATTTCCGTCCACGTCGGTGTAAGATTGATCAGCATGGTCGACCCTCGTAAAGAGAGCACTATATTCGATCGTATTGGGGCACTGCGGAGAAAATTTGCCCAGCAACTCGGCATTATTATTCCACTGGTCCGCCTAAGGGATAATATCAACCTTAAGCCAAATACTTATGAGATCAAGCTTTTCGACCATATCGTAGCAAAGGGACGATTAATGCCAAATATGTTTCTCGCTATGGATTCCGGGGCTGTACAAGACAAAGTAGAGGGCATAGAAACAACCGAACCTGTTTACGGCCTGCCCGCTTTGTGGATTGCTGAAACCGAAAAGGAAAAAGCTGAATTGGGCGGATATACGGTGATTGACCCGGAATCGGTCTTTATTACGCATCTATCGGAAACTCTGAAAATACATGCCGACGAATTGTTGACACGCGAAGACGTACAGCTTCTTGTTGATAGGCTTCGCAAAACTCAACCGTCGTTGGTGGGTGAAGTTGTTGGCGCCGACAAAGAAGTGCATATTGGACTGCTTCAACATGTGCTAAAAAAACTCCTGAAGGATGGAATACCCATTCGTGATTTGACGGCCATACTTGAATCACTTGGAGAAAACGCCTCAAAAACCAAAAACCCTGTTACTTTAACAGAGATGGTTCGAAAACGCCTCAACAGAACTATTACAGAACAGTACAAAGATGATAACGGTAAAATTTCGGCTATAACACTGGAACCGGCACTAGAACATCAAATGACTTCAAACTTGCGTCAGGAGGCCGATGCACTAAATCTTGCTCTGCCCACCGAAATGACAATCGCTATAAGTACAAGAATAGCAGGGGCATGGAAAACAGCAACGGACAAAGGTGCTGAAAAAATAGTTTTGTTATGCGATTCGAGATTGCGGGCCTCTTTGGCAGCAATGTTATCACGAACAGTCCCCCCATTGCCGGTGATAGCTTATGACGAAATCGTGCTCGAAACGGAAATAGAGCCGATAGAAATCGTGTCACTCCAGCAGACTTCTGAAACAACGAACCAGGGACAAGAACTTGTGGAAGTTGCAAAATAATATGAAAAACAGATGCAATAAAACAAAATGGATTAACTAATTATGCTGTTAAATATCAGGTCAGTTTCGGTAAGTGTTGCAGTTATATGCTTCTTCAGTATAGCTGTCATCGGCTGGATTAGTGGCCTCTCACCGTCTACCTGTTGCAAGAGGGCGCTAACAGGCGCGGTGGTTACATATGTAATATCAGCTTGTGCCGTCAAAATGATAAATTGCATTTTGATAAATGCAATAACAACAAGCATAATGAACAAACAAAAGGAAGAAACCATTGGCACCGGAAATTAAAAATATTCCTGAGCAGCAGCTTGCCAAAAAAGAAGTGGCTGTTTGCGAAACAGTGAACAAAAGACCCGGAACTAAAACCGAAAAATTGACTCAGGGAACCATTAATCGTAAATCAAAGCATCTTGTCAAGCGCACATACTCCGGCCAAGAGGAACAATCAGCGGAAAATAAACAAATAGTACAGTTCCTCCCTATGGTTCATAAAATAGTTCAGCGGGTAGTAACATATCTAAAGCCTCCTCTGACATATGAGGATTTAGTCTCCGCCGGGACTGTCGGTTTAATTAAAGCAGTCCACAATTACGACCCTTCTCAGCAGGCAGAGTTCAAAACTTATGCCTATATCAGAATCAGAGGTGCTATCCTTGATGAACTCAGGGGCTGGTCTTTTGTGCCTGCAAATGTCAACAAACAGATTCGCAAGACTCTCCAGCTTAGCATGGAAATCACTGAGCAGAGAGGCGTAGCACCAACTGACGAAGAATTAGCCGAAAAGCTCCGAATAACCGTTGATAAACTTTATCAAACGTTCGAAAATGCCCGGGCGAAACATTTTGTTTCAATCGACAGCTCCAGAGAAAACTCGCCTTCACTGGGTTCTTCTTTGGCGTCAGCCAACGCAGCTATCCCTGATCAGCAACTCGAACATTCCGAACTTGTCGAGAAACTAACCGAAGCAATTCAGCAGTTGAACAGCAAACAAAAACAGATTATCATACTTTATTATCAGCAGCAACTAACGATGAAACAAATAGCCGAAGTCTCCAACATTACCGAGCCGCGTGTCAGCCAACTGCACGCAAGTGCTTTATTTAATTTGTCTGTAAAATTGAGGCAGTGGAAAGATGGCAGATAATGATTTCAATATAATAAAACCTGTGGAGAGCCTGCAGAATGTTGGAGGTATGAATCCTGTAGAGCGCCGCAAAGAGAGAAAACACAAACAGAACTTGCACAAACAAAACCGCCAAGAGCACAAAAAAGAACTAAATGAGCCAACCGAAGAAGACCTTAATGACGAAACTTCGAAAAATGAAGATGACCAACATTCTATTGATTACTGTGCCTGACTCTAAATTGTTATTCTATAAAAACAGCGAAAGGACCAAATAACAAATGGAAAAAGCAGCAGGACACATTCTAAAGAGCAATGATGTTAAGTTGGAAGGACAATTTTGTCTCGACGCAGAACAAACTGCTTCAAACTCGGTAAATAAACCGAATAAGGCCTCCTCCGAACTCCAGGTACGTATCGTGGAAAACCATCCTGAATATGCTGTTATAGAAGCAACCTGCTGCTGTGGCACAAAAACACTTATAAAATGTGAATTCACTGAGGCCCAATCCACTAAACAGGAACCGACCAAATAAAATAATGGAGAAAATGACAATGAAAGCTAATAATATAATAGTGTTTCTTCTGATTCTATCAGCGTTACCTTTTCTGCCGGCGGGTTGTTCGGCTATTCAGGAGCCTATCGATGTCATCCTCAAAACCGACTCTACCAGGCAGCACCAGAATAACTCTATGCAGAAAAGATTCAAGGAAACTCCTTCAAGCGGCCAAACCATCGTGGACTCGGCTGTCGAACTCTCAAAAAAAAGCACAGAACTTTTCGAACAGATGACCGTGCTGCAGCAAAATAATCATGAGCTTACCACTGAGAACCAACAGCTTAAAGACCAAATCGCCGCTCTTGAACCTGAATTAAAGCAGACCAAAAAGGAATTAGACCAGGCAAACGATCTTCTGATTGATATGACAACCGAATTGAATAATTGGAAAATGCATATTCTCGGTTTTCAGGAAGAGATGCGCGATGCCGATACGGAACAATTGCGTGCACTGCTCAAAATACTGGAAGCTCTCGGTGGAGAAGCTCAAACAGCATCTTCCCAGGAACAAAATCAGGTCTCAACCACAGCGTCACTAACTGAGCAAAGTAAAACTCAATTAATAAATACACCTGCTTTAAGTGAAACAAATGAATAGCATAAAAAAAGCATTGTTGTTGTTACCGGTTCTTATATTGGGCTGCGGGCTTTACGAAACCCATGAACCACGTGCGAATTATTATTATCTGAATCCGAATAAGGATTTGAGTACTATCGGCAGAACCGCCTTAATTGAATTGGCCAACGATTCGGCTTTCCCACAAATCTCTGCCGATGTAACTGAAGCACTTTTCCTGGCGTTGCAAAAAAAGCAGCTCTTTGGGCTGACCATTGTTCGTCAAAATGATCCTGCCTGGCGGAGCTTACAGTTGGATCTGAATACAGAATACACTTTTGAACAATTATCCGCAATACGCACGACTTTAAACTGTGATGCAGTGTTAACGGGCACTATTACAGGATACAAGCCTTTTCCTCATATGGCTATGGGCCTTCGTTTGAAACTTATAGACCTGGCTGACGGGGAATTATTATGGGCCCTTGAGCAAATTTGGGATACTACCGATAAAACAACCAAAGACCGAATAAAAAAATATTACAGCCATAATAAGTTTATGGGTTTCGCCACTTTGCAGGAAGAATTAGGGACTGTTAGCTCGCTTAAATTTATCAAATTTGTAGCTTATGAGACTGCTGAAACCATGCAGACCAAAAGGTAGTCTTTCCGACAAATGGGCCTTTGTTGGCTAAAAGGAGCGTTAACTTTAGAAAAAAACAAAATCTAGCGAAAAAAACATAAAGTTTTGGCAAAAATCGGCGAAAACAATAATGAATTAGATAATAAGATAGAAAGTAGTAAACAATGGTAGGAAATATAAATAATAATCAAGTTCCAGAGATTGTACCAAACGCAAAAAAAGGCGTTGGGGGGGCACCGGATATTTTGAAAGATTCGTCTTCCGAACAAACTGAACCATCCAGGAACTCTGCAAATAACCAGGTAGATGCTTCACTGCAGGTTAGCTATGATTCTTTTATTGAAAAGGCACAGCAAATCCCACCTGAAGACACTGATGCGGTCCAGAGGGCACGCGAGCTCCTATTGTCCGGCCAGCTTGAAAGTCTCCAAAACATTCGAGAAGCCGCAGAAAACATCGTGAACTTTGGCATATAAAAACCAGAAAAAATATTATATCGCAAGACTGGCCACGGAGGGTCAAATCAAGGGTGCCATTTTGCAATAAGTTGCAAAATACAGATATTAATTGCCGGAATGAATTTTATGAACTCGGCTAAAAAGTGTATGAATCCCCCCCGATTATCCATCCTTCACAGCTTGTTACTGCCTCTGGACCGCTTATTTTGTGAAATTGAGTCGGATTTCCACTAAGTATGGAAGAGCAAACGACAATAAAAAGCAAATTCAAAAAGCTCTGGAAATATTACATCCTGCAAAGCTTATTGGCTACCGTTGCGTTATTTGTCCTTGTTTTCATCCTCAAGGATAAAATGGTCATCATCAGCTCGATGGGCGCTACCGCTTTTATCGTATTCGCAATGCCCAAAGCCGTCTCCGCACAAACTAAACACGTCATTGGCGGTCATATAGTCGGCCTGGCTTCCGGAGCCGTATTCTACTTTACTTCGCTGCCCTATTTGGTTGAATATCCCCTGGCTGTAGGATTTGCAATTTTGTTTATGGTAGCTTTAGACCTCGAACATCCTCCTGCCGCCGGCACAGCCTTGGCCGTAGTAATAAACGAGGTCTCGCTAAATGCATTCGTCACCATAATGTTAAGTGCGGTAATCTTATCCCAATGCCGCTATTATCTAAGAGGCTACTTAAAGGATTTGGTATGATTTTGGTTCACCAGCCAGGGTTCAACCATTGAACCTGCGGCCAAAATACCTTATCTCTAAATTGAAATAAAAAGAGACTGCCGATGCAGATTATCACACAATGCCCCACTTGTGGTAACAGATGGCTGCTCAATGCCGATTCCGCTGACAGAAGGATAAGATGCCAAAAGTGCCGCAGACTGTTCAAAGTCCCGAAGCTGGACGAGATACCAAAGGCAATTAAGATGATAAAACAAGCAAAAAGCAATATTTATGTGGACCAGGACGGCAAAAGCTACGGCTAAAGCCGGCCGATTACCACAGGTTATCCCACAAAATATGTTTTTGCACACACGTAAAACTCGACGCCCCGCGTCGAGTGTATTTAGCCTCACGTTTCACGTGGGGGCATCCGCGAAGCCGGGTAGCGGGGATCCAGACGTCTTTTTAAACCAATTCTAAATTCTTCATTCTAAATTCGAAATTCCTTGCCCTTTGTCAAGTTCCCTGTTATTCTCTCCCCCTAATGGCTTGATTGACAATTGAGGATTTCGCTTAAAAAACGCCGCCTAATTACTGGCAACTGGCAACCGGCTCTAAGAATGACGAGCTACCTTACTCCCACCAACCAGTTTTCAGCAAGAATATTATAGTCTTCAAAATTGATTGCCTCATCCCCATTCGCATCGCAGGCATAATTAAATGTTGCTTCATCAATACTTGTTGCCGTTAGCCAATTCATTGTTAACGACTCTAAGTCATCCATGCCTACACCATCCGGACACGCAAAGTCTCCGTTCTGCGCAAACTCCCAACTCAGTCGCGGATAATCGACACCATCGACACACATCCGCCAAATCTCGTTCTCACCGTTGACATTTTCACCCACAAAATCCCAGCCAGCATTGGTAAACGTGCTTTGAGTTTGCAGGTTAACTGTAGTTTCACCTATTACAGTCACAGGATCCGTTTCTGTTCCTATTCCGGTCATTGTCGGGTTAATGGTAATGTCCCAAAAACAATTTATGTAGTTACTGGAAGATGAGCTACCCTTGCCCACTAATCCGCCTTCTGTGGCAGAATAAACAGCAGAAACAGCACCCGCAGCATAGCAATAACTAAATTTCCCATAATTTCGGTTTCCTATCAAACCACCTACCGGGTTATATCCGGAAACACTGCAAAGAGAGTAGCAATTAGTAATATTGCCACCTCTATTGAATCCTATAAGACCGCCTACATTATAAGCACCTGCCACAGAGCCCTTTGTGTAACAGTTGTCAATAGTTGCTGAATTGTCTCCTATCAAACCGCCTAAATAAGAGGAACCAGCACCTGAAAATACACTTCCGGAAACGCCACAGTTTGAAATAACTGCGCGGTTACGACCGGCTAACCCCCCAATATAATTTACACTTTCTGCACTGTACAAATTCAGATTTTCAAGACGTAAGTTTTTGACCGAAGAACCAGGACACAAAATACTTGCAAAACCAAGATGACCTCCACCGGACATAGAAAAATTAGATATCGTATAGCCGCTTCCGTCAAAAACACCATGAAGATATGGTATTGGAACTGTACCCCATGATATGCCGCTAAGATCTATATCTGAAATAAGACGATAATAAGCTCTTTTATCATAATGGTAAAATGCGGCAAGCTCCGCAGCATTTGAAATAAGGTATGGACTTTCTTCATTTCCTTCACCTGCAAGTACCGGCGGAACATATCCGTTCAGACTGGAAAGTTCTGGATACCCGCCACCTGCCGGCATTTGCCATATTTCGCTGATTCCATTATCGTTTTCGCCGACAAAGTCCAAACCGGTATTGGTAAATGTGCTCATAAGCTGTAGGGCGGCTGTTGTCTTGCCTTCAATACCGGGATAATCTCCATAGCTTGAGGATGTTAATCCGGGATTTACACTTAGATCCCACAAACAGCCTTGAAAACTTTGTGGTCCGGTGCCTAAAAAACCTCCTGTAGAGTAAGGACTTTCAACATGCCCTGTAGAAAGGCAGTAACGAATGGTGCTAAGACGGCCTCCACCGATCATTCCGCCGGTAGAGCCGACTCCCGTTACAGAACTGCCTGAATAGCAATTGGAGATAGCACTTGCGACTAGATAACCGGCAAAACCTCCAACATATTCGGTTCCATTAATAGTACATAAAGAATAGTTGTTGATAGCACTTAAATACCAGCCTTCACCTACGAGACCGCCGGTATTATCTGCACCAGTTACAGTGGCTGTTGAATAACAGTTTTCCATCGTACCTTCGGATGTAGTACCCATTATTCCTCCAACATCGTCCCCACCGGTTAAACTACCCGAAGAATAACAATTTAATATAGTACCACCATAGTTACGCCCGGCTATACCACCGCACACACTGCTTCCGTTAATATCTCCAAGTGAATAACAATTAATGATATCACTATAACTATAACCGCTAATCCCGCTAACACTTGATCCTGTTCCGGTCACTGTAACATCCGAATGACTATTGCGTATTTCTCCTCGACTCTCACCTACCAATCCGCCTAATTTGGTACTTCCTGTAACGCTTCCCAAAATTGCTGAACATCCGATGACTGATCCACTACCGTAACCAGCTATACTGCCTACACAATCATCACCGGACAAGGTAACCTGGACATTACAATTTATGATATGCCCAACGCCATTTCCGCAGATACCACCAACATAATCTCCGCCGGAAACTTCTCCTTCTGAATAACAATCGCGTATTTCACTGCCTGCAAAGCTGCTCGTAATCAACCCGGCACTCGATAAGATAATGGCAACTTCACCGATAGCAGAACTATTGATAATACTTCCACCTTCACTTCTACCAACCAGAAGTGAAGCCCCATACTTACCGACAACACTGCCACTAACATGACAATTGTTGATCTCTGCCCATTCACTATATCCTATAAGACCGCCTATATTCATACCTTCAGGCAAATTAATATCTATGCTTTCAAGCTTTAAATTCTTTATTGATGATCCATCTGAAATATATCGGAAAAGCCCAAAACCATCCCGTGATTTCAATTGATATCGCATATTTCTGATAACGTATCCGGCACCGTCATACGTACCAGTGAAAGCACGTGCCCGATCACCGATCATATAATAACGTTGACCGCTAAGATCTATATCAGCGATCATTCTGAAATGCTTTCCTAATACTTTTGGGTTACAGCCAATACAGTTAAGATCACTAAGGTTAGCAATAATATACGGATCGTTAGGATCACCGCTCCCGCCAGAAAAATTTGGTTCTGGTGGTTCTATTCCTAACTGCCATGCCAGTATAGGGTATCCGCCTTCGGCCGGCATGATCCAGTCTTGGTTAGGACCTGAACCACCGACAAAATCCCAACCAGCATTCTCAAAAGTACCTTGAGTTTCAAGTTCTAAAGTGCTTTTCCCAGAAATGGCATTAGGATCAACTACCTGGTTACCTACGCTGTCTAAAGTGGGATTTACTGTCTCATCCCAGAGGCATCCGATAAAGATACTGTCGCCGCTGTAGTCCATGCCGACAAAACCGCCAACATTAGTGCTGCCGCTGACACTACCTGTTGAATAACAATTAACAACTTCACTCAAAGGATTTGATCCTTTGGAATTAGAGCCTATTAAACCGCCTACTCGATCGCTTCCTGTAACTGTGCCAAATGCATAACAGTTTGTAGCCGATCCCCAGCTATACCCTATCAAACCTCCGATATTTCTACCACTACCTGTAACGTTTCCGGTTGAATAACTATTGGTTACAATTCCACCGTTATAGCCTATTAATCCGCCTGAGTCGTATTCAGCAACTATTTCTGTTTCGGCAAAACAGTTTATTATCATACCGGGATTTTGAATATAAGCTACAAGACCTCCGACTTCACTGCTACCTTTAACTGTGCCCTTTGCATAACAATTCGTAAGTTTTCCGCCATACATTTGCGATACCAAGGGAGCAACCTCATATGCGCCGGTTGATCCACCAACTATTGTGTCAATAAACACATTTTCAAGCCCTAAGTTTTTTATCTCTGCGCCATCATCAAGAAACATAAACATAGCAGCTTCATATGTACTGTCTGATATGTATGTATAGTTGGATATCACATGACCGTCCCCGTCAAAGACTCCGATAAAAAAACTGCCATAAACGCCTATCATATTGAATGCTGCTCTACCTTCCTGACCGTCAAAAGCAGATAGGTCAATATCGTTTACAAGCAAAAAGTGTTTATCCATATCTTCCGGTTTCAACCCAATTGCTTGCATGTGATTTGGATCTGAGATAATGTAAGGATCTTCTGCAGTCCCTATACCGCCGCCATAGATGCCGCCAAAACCGATTGATGAAAATAGACAAAGAACTGTCAATGACACTAAAATCCCAACCTGTTTTACCCTCATTCTCAGACTGCCTCCTTTTCACTCATGGACTTTCCCTTTTGGTTATTTAGGACGCTTTTTAGGCCTCTATATTACCAAAATCACAAGATTTATGCAACCTTGAAACAAAAATCTGTAAGGGTGTGAATCAAGCGGAAAAGAAAGCGGGGATCGGAGCAAATCAGTGCTAAAATGGAGACATGAGACAAGATATCAAAACTAGTTACGACATATAGTTTTGTTTCACAATTATTTATATGAGGAAACAATTTTAACTGCACTTTCCAAAAAAACGGAAGTTGATCGATGTAAGCCAAGATAAGCAAATACATGCTTTTTAGCTTAAAATAACGAAATTTTGTAAATGAGCCCAAAAATCCATAGTATTTTTTTCGTTTTTTGGCCTTAAACGCAAACCGTGTAAAAATACTTCCGGGCTTTATTCGCCGTTAGGGGCCAAAAAACGCCATAATTTTCTTGGAAAGTCCAGAATTTTAAGACACACGGATTTAATATCCTACTCGAAGATTCAAATACAGTCAATATAAGAAATTCCTGCATAATCCTCGATTTCGCAGGTGTTTGGCAATTTTTTCAAATAATGTTTTATTTTCATTGAACATTCCGGCGGAGTTTGGTATAATTACAACATGAAGACATGTTTAGTCTATAGTTGTTGGTTCGTAGTTTTTAGCCATAAGACTTCTCTGTGAGTGAGCTCTGTGAGCTCTGTGGCTTGATTATTCGTACCGAAAGCGGAGAACCGCAAGTTTTCGTATCAGCAGATACGAATCCCAGCATGTCTTAGGCAGGGAGCCATTTTGTAAAATTAATCGTTAGTGAATACCCAATAATCAATAGAAAATCGTCAATAATCAATCAAAAAGGTGTATTAATGGCTTATAAAGCACTTGTTTGGTCATTTTATGTTAGCTTTTGTACATTTCGTGCATCTTTATGGCTAACAAGAACCGTTTTTACCCGGCTTCTGAATAAGGCCGTTTCAATGGCCTTGTGGACGAAGGCAAGTCTCTGCGTCAAAAGCTCGCTTTTAGAACAGAGTTTGCCAAGAACACCAAGCCGACCAAAAACCTCTGTGATCTCTGTGGCTATATTCTTCGTGTTCTTCGTGTCCTTCGTGGTGAAAAAATCCGTGAAATCAGTGAAATCCGCGATTAATGAAATATTCTTTGTGCCTTTGTGCCTTTGTGCCTTAGTGCCTTAGTGCCTTTGTGCCTTAGTGCCTTTGTGGCTATGAGTCTTTTATGCAAAACGAACCCAATTTGCCGGATAACCAAATGAACGTAAATAAAGTATTAACAACCGATTATGAAGATAAATGCGATTGGACACTTGGTGAAAACGAACCCAAAACAAACCCAATACGAACCCAAACGAACCCAATTTTCAGGGCCAATTATAAGGAAATGACTAATCAATCATTAACAGAACTGTTAGCAGATTCGCTATTGCCCCGGCAGAATCTCCCCGGCCTCATATATCGGGGTCTCCCTGTTTGCGCTGATTACATCTTTGGTCATAATGTCTTTTGCCTTGGGATTCGTGTTTCACCTCTTTTTAGACCGCCGACTGATGGGTCTTGTGGATACCATAATATTCTACTGAGATGGCGAATGTTTCTTGAGGGCCTTTTTATCGGGAGATTTGTGCCGTGGTTTTTTCTTTACCGGCTGTTTGGGCTCACCCGTCCCAAGTGCCTTTTCGATTCTGGCCATTCTTGCCGAAAGCTCCGTCAGTTTATAGTCGATCGAAATCAACTTTTTGGCAATATCTTTAACCTCTGTGTGAATACCTGCCAGGTTTCTTTCTGTCAGGCCCATATAACGTTCCATCAGACGTTCATAGGCACCTATGGCACGCGCTGCGTCCGTTCGGTATTCTGGCAGGGTAATTTGAGGTCTGAGTTCATATATTTTCTCTTTGCCCTGAATCGACGTCGAGAAAAAGACTGCGAGCAAACAAACAAGTACAACTACACCAACAGCCAATATACCTTTATGCTGTTTTGTTTTCATGCAAATTCCTTTTCAGTTTGCCAGTCTTCTTTCCGCCGAAGTCTGTACATCTTGATCTTCATTAACAGCTTACTGAGAAGTTTCGTTTCCAAACTACATATTAGCATTGTACTAAAAGACCAAGTTTTTTCATTTCTTGGAGCAATTGTTCTTTTCTAATAGGTTTAACTATGTACGCTTCACAACCTGTTCTAAATGCGCCCATAATGTTCTCGGAATCGTCCAATGCAGTCATCATAATTACCTTAACGCAATCGAGGCCCCCTATCCCCTGTTCTTTCTCTATCTGGCGGATAGCTTCAAGAGCTTCGCGGCCGTCCATTTCGGGCATCATAATGTCAAGGCATATCAGGTCGTATGGCTCCTCTTCTTTCACGAAAGCCTCTCGAAAAGCCTCCACTGCCTCGCGCCCATTAACAGCAACAAAGCAATCGGCATATTCAGATAGATGCACCTGAAGTAATTTGCGAGCGGCAAATTCATCTTCTACAATCAAACATTTCATAGGGACTTCCTTTACTTAACTGTTTCTCATTTAGTTTCCAACTGTTCCGTTTGTCTGTTTTCTTGTTGCTGTCTTGCTGCTTCAATCCAGTCTGACTCAGACAAAAACGTCGTCACTTTTTCGAACTCATCTTCTACATCTCCCAAAAGCGAAGCAGCCGTCTCGATATCTTTTTCGTCTCCGGCACACTCAAGACGATAGGCCTTTTCCGACAGCCCGGTCGCTCCCATCGTCATACCCACACCTTTTAACCTGTGAGCGTATAATGCAACATCCGCCGAGTTGGCGGCCTTTATCGCTTTGGCAAGCAATTTCAGAGCTTGCCTTGCGTCTTTCAAACCTGACTTGATGATTGTTTCCACAAGGCTCTCATAGCCACAAACATTCATCACGGTCGCCCAGTCAATTATCTTTTCAGTAGTACTTTCATCCATCTAATTAATGTTCATAACTACCATTTGCTTGCTTTTTTTCTCTGCCAGCTTTTGTAGTTTTCGCCTAATAATGTTGCCTATCTGAATTACCTTGAACGGCTTGGTGATATAATCGTCCGCCCCTATATCATACGCCCGGTCTATATCGGCAATCTTACTTTTCGCTGTCAGCATAAACACAGGTATGTTTTCCGTCATATTGTTGTGCTTCAGTTTGGACAAAAATTTCAACCCATCCATTCCGGGCATCATCCAGTCCAGCAAAATAACTTCAATCTTCCCTTTCTTAGCAAGCTTATTAGCACGTTTAATGCCAATCCTGCCATTTCTGGCCAAATAAACCTCGAAACCGCATAAGGTCAACTCGTTTTTCAATACCTTGCGAATAGCTTTTTCATCATCAATTACCAAAACAGAAATCCGTCTGCTCATCAAACAGTCTCCTTTTCCGCCTGTGTATTTTCCTGTTGTTTCGCCTTGTCAATCCAATCAGATCGAGACAAAAACGCTATCACTTTCTCGAACTCAGCCTGCAAGTCGTCAAAAAGTGGAGCGGCCGTATCAATATCTTCTTTATTTCCGGCACACTCAAGACGATAAGCTTTTTCCGAAAGCTCCTTGGCCGCAACATGCCTGGATGATCCTTTTAGTCGGTGAGCATACAATTTGAGGTCTTTTGGATTTTTGGTTTTTATCGCTTCAGAAATAAGTTCCATAGATTGCGGAGCATCTTCTAAAAATATTCTGACAATTTCTTCGACCATATTTTTATCACCACATATCTCCACAATAGAGGACCAATCAATTATAGTTATTTTACTGCGAATATCAGTTAATCCGCATGCCGGCTTGTCTATGGATCCTTCGTCAGAAAATATTTGGTTAAGCTGGTCTACTTCGGACTTAACTGAATCAACACTCTCTGCCAAAGCTTCGCTCTTGGAAGACAGGTATTTCCGAATTATTTGAACTAACTTTTCGCGATTGAGTGGCTTGGCCAGGTAATCACTGCAACCGGCAGAGAGACACTTTTGCTTGTCACCTTTCATTGCATGAGCGGTCAAAGCGACTATTGGTATTGTTACTCCATTCTTTCGCAGGCTTTTTGTGGCATCATAACCGTTCATTTTAGGCATCTGTATGTCCATAAATATCAGGTCAAACGATTGAGCCAGCGCTTTATCGACCGCATCTTTGCCGTTTTCGACAACTGTCACATCTAAGCCCTTCCGTTTCAAAAGCAAACTAATAAGTACCTGATTTGTTGGGCTGTCCTCGGCGACTAAAACCCGACCTACGAACTTGTCTTTTTCCAGAGGGTCTGGTTCGTGCTCTAACCTGCTTATAAGGTCGTATTTTTCAAACAAGGGTTGGGATTTAACATCAACATTTGCTGGAACCACAAGAGTAAATACCGAGCCTTTGCCCTCTTCGCTCGCTACAGAAAGTTTTCCGTTGAGAAGTTGCGCCAACTGTTTGGTGATAGTCAATCCCAATCCCGTCCCCCCATATCTTCGCGTAGCTGCTCCATCGGCCTGCACGAATGTATCAAATATCAATTCCTGCTTTTCAGGAGGAATACCAATCCCCGTATCCTCAACGTCAAAACGGATATATGGTTTAGGAGTCCCGTATTCATCGACTTCCTCCATAGAAACATTTACGTACACATGCCCTTTTTCCGTGAATTTAATAGCGTTATTTATAAGATTAATCAAACATTGGCGCAAGCGAACAGGATCGGTGCGTATTTGTGCCGGCAATTGGCTGCATTGCAGAATTTCAAAGGCCAAGTTTTTTTCCTTTGCTGCCGGCCGCATCAATGATTCAACAACCGCAAACAGATGTTCCAGTGAACAGTCAGTAATCTCGATATTGAGTTTGCCGGCCGCGATCTTGGAAAAATCCAAAATATCATTGATGAGTTCCAGAAGATTTTCTGCGCTTTCTCGAATAATATCGACATGATGCTTCTGCTCATTCGACAGCCCTTCTTCGGCCAGCACTTCACTAAAACCTATAATGGCATTCATTGGCGTACGGATTTCGTGGCTCATATTAGCCAGAAATTGACTCTTTGCCAAATCCGCCACAACCGCTTCCTCTGCCATCATATTGGCTCGTTCAACCGAGTCTTCAAGTTGGCGATTGGCTTGTTCGAGTTCTTCTTCGGCATGCTTTCGCTTGGTAATGTCATTAACAGCTACAACCACGCACATACAACCATCTATTATTGTCGGTTCAGCACTGATACTAAGCCATGGTGTAATTTCTTTGCCGTCGACTTTAAGCGTAGGATGAAATTCAATCCCATTAACAGATTTGTGCAAATCTAACGCGCTTTTGATGGTCTTTTGCAGCAGACATGTTGCACAAGCTTGACTATCCCCACACTCTCCCTCATCGGAAGTACTTTTGATACACCCTATCGAATCACAAACATGCTGGTTAATAATTTGTGAATAGTCTTTACAAACCATTTCCTTGATAGCTTTATTGACGCGTTTGGCAATCAGGTTTTCGTCGACTAACAGCATACCGACTGGCGCTGCGTCAAATATTGCCTCCAGATTTCTTTGCTTCCGGTCGAGTTGTTCCTGGATATGCCTACGTTCAGTAACATCCTGTAATAAACCATCATAAGACAAAAGTTTACCTTGAGGATCGTAGTGACACACCAAAGTACTTTTGAGCCACCGGATAGTGCCATCCTTGCGGATAATTCGATGCTCCACAGATTCGCAATCCTGGCCGGATACGCAGTGTAAAACCTGCTCATGAACCGCATTCCGGTCTTCAGGATGTACCATATTGATCCACAAGTATGGATCAGATTTGAATTCTTCCGAGACGTAGCCGGTTACTGCAACACAGGCGTTGCTATGGATAGTCTCCGCAGGGCAGCCATTTTCAAGATGAACCGTGTAAATATAATCAGTCACTGCATTTGTAATGCGACGATAGCGTTCCTCACTCTCTCGTAATATCTCTTCGGAACGTTTCTGCATGACTTTTAATACATGCTGCTCGGCTGTGTTAAAAATGATAGTTTCAATTAGCTCCGGAGCAAGTTTGTCTTTTGTGATATAATCATATGCCCCTATTTTCATCAACTCCACAGCCGTTTGCTCATCACCCTGGCCGGTAACAATTATAACCGGAACATCGATATTTTCCTTGTGAAACTTCTCTACAACTTCCCGGGCTGTCATTCCGCCACCGAGCCTGTTGTCCAAAAAGACCAGGTCAAAGTGCCTGCAGCTTAATTTCTCTAAAGCCTGATCTAAATCCGCTGCATATTCACTTTTAATAGTGTGTCTTTGACAGCGGCTTAAATGACGCTGCAATGCCTTGGCATCCAGTTGGTCGTCATCTATGATTAGTATCTGGATATTTTTTTCTCCTTCGGTTTGCAGCTTACTCCTTACGGCCATAAAGACATCTGTTTGAGTGATAATCCCGCACAGCCGTTTGCCCTCCATAACGGTCAGCCGCCGAATGTCCATTTTCTCCATAATCCTGCAGCAACTGTAAATGGAACAATCAGGTGGTACACTTATTACGGGAGAAGACATCACTTTCTCAATTGTGATGCAGGCAGGATCTTCACCTTGTGCAACGACTCTTTTAACGAGGTCTCTCTCGGTGAAAACGCCCACCACCTCATCGTCCTGAAGGACTATGATGCATGATATATTTCGGGATATCATAACCTTCGTCGCTTCGGCTACAGTCGCTTTGCCTTGTATCCCAGCAACATCCGATTTCATCATATCTGAAACATTCCAACACATCCCATAGGACGTTAAAGCTCGAATAAGGTCGGTTTGCGTGACAATCCCGATCAATTCCTTGTCTTTTTGTACAGGCAGCCTTTTGATTTGTTTTTCCACCGCAACTTTACCGGCCTCAAGGATAGAAAAATCAGGCGATATACTCTCCACCGGGCAAGACATTACTTCGGCAACCTTGATCTTATCGAAATCCTTCTGCATGGCCACAGCCCTTCTGAGGAAGTCTGTCTCGGTAAGGATGCCTACTACAGCTTCATTGTCTACAACGATTATGCAGGAAATCTTATTGTCGGCCATTATCTTAGCCGCTGAAGAAGCTGTTTGGTCAGAGGATATGGTAACCACATCTCTGCTCATTACATCCCCTACGTGCAGCCATACCCTGGATATGGTTAACAAACGATCGGATGAATAATCCCTTACTTTGGCTTTGATTAAATCGCTAAATTTCTCTTTATTAGCCATCAGCTTTTCTTCCGCTCTGCTTTAAATCCCACCCTGAACAAGCAGAGTAAGAAATTAAGCCCGGTCAGGAACAATCTGTCCCGCATATCGGACATCATTAACTGCTTTTCTGTCGTTTTCGATACACATTCCACGCCAATAGAATTCAGTCTATTCACTTTTTTTCGTCAATTTCAAGACACAAGTCAATTTCGGAAAGTACCTGATTTTATGATATGCAGATTATCGGAAAATAAAAAAAGGCGGGTAAGGATTTCGCCTTGCCCGCCCGGAGTAAAATCTAACAATCAGAGATTAGCTGTTGAACTCTTCCAGATCATCACCAGTGCCTGTACCGTCATCAAGTGGAATGGCCTTTTCCGCTTTAGTCTTTGCGGTAACTTTATTTGCTTTGGCCTTTTCCCTTTTGCCTGGTTTTTGATCGGAGCCACCGGCTATCTGGTGAAATGCCGTATCAGACTGGCCTATGCCATGATGCTGTGACAGCA